>CAWDUR010000001.1:0-25894 GCA_963805585.1 uncultured Chloroflexia bacterium
GCCGAAACTTAAAGACTCCAAGGCCCACGAGACACAGTGCAGCACAAGCGAACGCGGCCGGCAGCAAACGACGGCTGCGTATTCCACCGCGGAGAGCACCAGCGCTTGACGATGCGCAGCACGGTTCGATCCGGCAGGAGGCTGTCGGCGTTTGGGAGCGGCGACCAGCGTGTGGTCAAACGGTTTTCCGTCGAACCAGGGATCGGCGATCGCCCGCTCGCGATCTTGAGACGCTTCGGCAGCCTGCAACCGCTGATGGAGCTCTAGTAGCGATAGCCGATGGACGGGATCGGTCGTAAACGTCCAGCGACCCCTTTGCCAGTGCACGGCCACAAATTCAAAAGCGCTTCCTCCCGGCACGTCTTTGGCCGAGCGGCAGTAGTACTTGAATAGCAGGCTTTTGGGCTCGCGCAGCAAGATGGCAGCCGACGACTGGCGGACCGCCGGGAATGCGCACGTGCCAACGCTCGCCTCGCGCGACGTCCTGCTGAAACACTTCGTGATCGTGGAGAAGAAACGCCCGCTCGCGGCCAAATTCCAAGGCCTTCGGCAAACAGCGGCGTGGTTACCGGATCGACATCTCGTATCGATGGCTGCGAGAATTCGCTCCGACATCCGCCACCAGTCGGCGGTGAACTTTTTCGCGACGTCAGGATCGGACAGGTCGCTGCCGGAAAGATTCAAGATCGCCAGGAAGATGCCCTCGAGCGACGTCTCTAACGGGAGCTCGCTGGGCCGCAGTCCCTCGCGCGCCAGCCCGGCATATTGAGCAAATGCCCTGGCCGAATCGGGAAGCGGCCGGCCTTCCAAGATCCGACGCACGAAACTGGCCGCCAAGAGATCGTCCAACGTCGGATGCAAGCGGACGATGATCTTGCGGATCGGCCCGCGTCCCTGCCTGAAGCTCGAGGGACCGCTGTCGAGGACATGCTCCGCCAGATGTCGGCCGGAGCGATCCGGGCCTCCGATCGGCTGCAACTCGAGTTCATCGTCGGCAAGCGCCGTCGATTCGTCAGCCGAAGGACCGCGAAAAATCAACTCCACCACTTGGCCTTCCGCAGCGGGACCTGCGCCGCCTACGGCACCGAGCCAACAATTCCACGACCTGATTTTGGTACTGCTTTACCTCGTACATCTGATAGCAACGAACGACGGGCGAAAGCAGTTGCATCGATGACTCGCGTTGACGGTCGAACTGGCCCTCCACTCCCTCGGAGGTAATGGCGATCTTAGCATTGCCCTGTAGATTGAGTTGCGAGCCGCGGGAAGCGGCGTAGTTGGCCATCACGATATTTTCCAGCACGACACAGGGGATCTCGCCGTTCTCCCGCAGGTAGTTGAAATAGTTTAGCGCCTCGGTATCGGCATTTAAGGCCCTGATCACGTCGCTTTGATCCAAGCGAGTGCCGATCAATTCGAACTCGACCTCCTGACGCCCGCCGCCGGAGATCTTGCCTGCCAGATCGACGAACTGCCATGCCAGGCGGTTTCCGACGAATGAAAGAAAATCCTTGCCGGTCGTCTCGCCCACGGCGCTGCACGGTCGTGAATCGCGCACTCGATCGATTGACGGATCAGACCGCGATGTTCGAATCGGTGCAGCCGCCCGAGTACTTTGTTGCCCTTCACCATTTTTCCGTAGGTGCCCAGCAAGGCCTGGGTTCGGTTTGGCGTGTGGTAGACGCCGCTTTGCTCGTTGACGATTTCCGCCTTGAGGTCCTCGGCGGAACCTTCGCGAAAGAATCCCAACGCACCCCGGGTCGCTTCGCTTGTTTAGCGGCCGCAGGCCAACCGATGACGCGGAACACGTGCGGCTTCCACCGGCTGCTGTATTCTACGTTGTTATTCGACGCTTCGCGGTCGCCGCCTCGGAAGACGGCTGCCGTCGCCGCTGCTGCAACCGACTCTGAATATCGCTCCGCGGGCGGCACCGATCGGGGCCAGAAAGGTGAAATCGGTAACGTGCTTTGCGGCTGCTGTTTGACGCCCAGCACAATCAGCCGCTCCAGTCCCTTGGAGTCCGCGTCGACAGTTCCCCGCACCGCCATGCATGCGTCGCCCTTCTTCCGTTTGCTTCGAGGCGCCCGGTCGGTCCATTCGCCGACGGAAAGAGTGCGTGGATCAACGGCGAGACGTCGACAAATAGCGCGGTGACGCAAACGGGGAAAGGATTTGGATTCTTTACTTGAAATCCGATCGATGTTCCTTCGTAGAGGCTCGCATCGGACGAGATCGACCTTCTCGCCGGTTTGATCGTGCTATTGGCAAGTCGTCGCAGCTCGACGTCAAGTTTGATTTGACCATCGGGGTCTTTGGTCCTGCTCAGCGACGTCGACCAGATTCGCTGTCCGAGCGATGCTTTCCAATTGCGCCTCGAGTGCTGCCGACACCGGCTGACCTGGCGGCAACATGATGAGCGAGTCGTCGTCGACTTGCTCCGAGCTTCGCGCCGCTGGCGCCAGGTAGAGGATGTCCGTTCGCTCGATCGCTGCAACCTGGACCAACCAGTCTGCCTCGGCCGGATCGACCACGCTCGATCAACGAACTTTGGCCAATGAGCGAGCCGATTTCCGTCCGCCAACGTTCCTGGACGGTTCCGGGCAAACTCTCACCCATTACCGTGCGGTCGTCGAGTGCCACCGAATATCCGGCCGTCATGTCTTGTTGGACGAATGCGCGATGGACGGGGTGGCTTGCGGGCAGCATCGGGCGGTCTGGCTTGTGCCGACTCTGCGCACCGCGACCGCGGGATTGGCGGTCGCTTTGAGTAGCAGAAGAGCGGCGGTTTGCCGGAACTTCTGTTCGCAGAGGCCGTCTCATTGTGGGTCTGCTGAGTGCAACCCAAGCCGAGGGCGAGTAACAGGCTCCCGAAAAGCGCGATCACCAGCACATCCGTGACCGCCGCATCGGAGCCTCCACATCCATAAGAAGGCCAAATTCCAAAACGCAAAGAGGGGCAACGCAGCACCCTATTGCGGGGGGCTTTTTACCACAAACCCCGGACGCGGCGGAAGTTCAGGTTTTCACTGCGATGGCATTTCCCGCCGGAACTTACCATAAGGCCTCCACGCTGGTTTGGCCTGAACCAAGGGCCGACGTTCCGGAGCCCTGTCCGCCAGCCGGGACGATGCCAGGTCGGGCCATCTTCGATCAAGCCGTCGCCGTATTTTTCGCCGTGCATCTAACCGCAACGACGGCCTGCGTGCCTCGGTACTCCTGCTATTGCGTACACCCAACTTACGTTGCAATCTGGTCGTCCGACACTACTTCGATCTAAGGTCTCGATTTTCGGGTTTGCTTTCCTTGTTGCGTTACGCCTTGTTGTGAACCGCCAGTGACCGATCTGTGTCCTGCCTGGATTGCGGCCGCCTTTCGCCCATGCAACTGTAGCTATGCTCCTCACCATCACCACCACGCATCGGCCCGCCGGCGACCTGGGCTACCTGCTGCACAAGCACCCGGAGCGGTTTCAGTCGTTCGACCTCAGCTTCGGGCAGGCGCCACGTCTTTTACCCAGAGGTGGCCGAGGATTCGCTGCGCCGGCCTGCCTGCTGCTCGACGTGGACCCGGTCGGCATGGTGCGGGGCAAGGGATGCGAACCAGAAGGTCTTGCTGCGCAGTACGTCAACGACCGGCCCTATGCCGCCTCGTCGTTTATGAGCGTGGCGATCTCGCAGGTCTTCGGCTCGGCGCTCGCGGGGCGCTGCGATGCGCGGCCGGAGCTGGCGGAAACGCCGCTGCCGCTCGACGGCCCGGATCGACGTGCTGCCGGTGCGCGGCGGCGAGCAGTTCCTGCAGGCGGTGTTCGAGCCGCTGGGCTACGAGGTCGAGGCGACGCGGGCACCCGCTCGACGAGCGGTTTCCCGAGTGGGGCGAGAGCCCGTACTTCTCGGTGACGATCCGCAAGACGACGACGCTGTCGCGACCTGCTGACCCATCTCTACGTGCTGATGCCGGTGTTCGACAACCAGAAGCACTACTTCGTCGGCGACGACGAGCTGGAGAAGCTGCTCAAGAAGGGGGAGGGTTGGCTAGCCAATCATCCCGAGAAGGAGAGATCGCCCGCCGGTACCTGAAATTCCGACCCAGCCTGTTCCGCACGGCACTCGCGCGGCTGTCGGAAGTGGACGACAGCCGCTCGAGGCGGACGCCGACGAGCGTCCCGGCGACGAAGTCGAAGCGGTCTTGGAGAAGCCGCTCAGCTTGAACGAGCAGCGGATCGGGGCGGTCCTGGCGGCGCTGCGGGCCGCGGTGCAAAGCGGGTGCTCGACCTCGGCTGCGGCGAGGGCAAGCTGCTCGGGAACTACTCACGGATCGCCGCTTCGACGCTGGCGGGCACGCCGCGTGACTTCGAGCTGCGGCTCTCGAGCGATGGCAGCGACTACCAGACCGTGCTTCAGGGCACCCTGGAGCCGCTCATGCTCGACCAGTCCTTCGTACTCGACGAGCCCGTCGAGGCGCGCTGGGCGCAGCTTGTCATCCTCTCGAGCTACGGCGCCCCGAGTGATCGGGTCGCGCTGGGCGAGTGGAAGGTCGTGGCGCGCCCCGGGACGCCGTCCACGCCGGCAGCCCTGAACATCGCGGATCCGCTGCGCGGCGGCCACGTCGTCTGGATGCAGCCCCAGCAGTCTGACCCCGCCTTCGCGGAGGGGCTGCTCGAGCGAGGACGCCTCCAACACGCGCATCCCGCTCGACCCCCGCACGACGGTCGACTGGCTGGTGGCCTTCCGCTCCGATCGCGCGGCGCAGATCACGGAGCTGCAGTGGGTCGATGGGCCCGAGTCGATGCCGCGGTCGCGCTTCGCCAGCGTCGATGTCGCGTCCAGCCTGGCCGGCCCGTTCGGGCCGTGGCATGACCTCGGGACGTGGCAGCTGGACCGGGGGCGGACGGCAGCGTCACACCGCTGTTGCTCGACGAGCCTACCTGGGCGCGCTACCTGCGCTTCTCAGCTGTCGGCGGGACCAAGTCGGAGTACACCTGGGACATGCCGGCCACGCTGCGGGTCATCGAGCGGGCGACGGACGCCGACTACCGCAGCATCCTTGGCGAGTGGGGTGTGGACAGCACTGAGGGGCCGTACGAGTGGCTCCAGCCCCCAGATCTCTTCAGCCCTGTCGTCGGTGACGAGCCGGACGATCGGACGCAGGCCGTCCCCCTGCCCGCCGGAGAGCGTGCCAGCGGCCGGGTACATACCGGCGAGGACGTCGACTGGTATGCCGTCACGGTGCCGGAAGGGCAGAATACGCTCGCGCTGATCGTCTCTGGTCGACCGACCGTGGGTGTGGGCCTGACACTCACGGACGCGGCTCGCACCGTCGTCCCGACAGTCGTTGCTCCGGGCGATGACCCGGGGACCGTGAGCTACACGGCGACCGTGGAGCCGGGCGCGACCTATCCGCGTGGAGGTCGGGCAGCCGCCCTCGTCGGTCGTCTTCGCCTTCGACACGAGCGGCAGCATGGGCAACTACCTGGCCTTCGTCCTGCAGGCGCTGCGGACGTTCGCGGGCGGCGTGACGCCCGGCCGGGAGGCCGTGCTCATCACGCCCTTCGAGGAGGAGTCCCTCCTGCCCGACTGGAGCGACCAGCCCTACGTGCTCCAGAACGCGGTGCGCGCCTACGCCATCGGCGATGGTTCGAGTAGCGCGGAGACGGCCCTCATCGACGCCGCGACCGCCCTGTCGGCACGCGAGGGGGCGAGGGCCATCCTGCTCGTCACGGACGCGGAGACGACCTCCTACGAGCGGACTCCCGAACTCTGGGCGGTGCTGGGGTCCGTTCGACCGCTGATTTTTGCGGTCCACGTGGGAGCTTCGACCCCGAGCCCTGAAGGGCTCGTGGGACGAGCCGCGGGTGACGTGATGCGTGACTGGGCGGCTTCGGCCGGCGGCTTCTACCAATACACGCGGACCCACGGCGAGATGGACCGCGCCTTCGACCGCCTGGCGACCCGCCTGCGGCGACCGGCCAACTACGGCCTGGCTTGGACGGCCCGCTACGAGGAGCCGCCTCGGGTGACCATCAAGCCCGGGTCGATCTCGGTGACCATGGATCCTCGCGAGGCCGCATCCGGGCCGACCTCGATCGGCGTCAGCACGGAGATCATCCTGGATACGTCGGGCAGCATGCTCGAACGCCTCGGTTCGAAGCGCAGGATCGACGTAGCCCGCAAGGTCCTGATCGACCTCGTCACGCGACGACTGCCTGCCGGCGCCCCGGTCGCGTTCCGCATCTTCGGCGCAGGTGGGGCCGGCGGCGACCCCTGTGGGACGACACTCGCGGTGCCGCTGTCGCCCCTCGACCCCGACGCGCTGGCCAGCCGGATCGCCGCGCTCGACGTCGTGCAGGAGACCAACACGCCCATCGGCGCCGCCCTCCGCGAGGTCCCAGGCGACCTCGCTGACTCGAGTGGGACGCACGTCCTGGTGCTCATCACGGATGGCGAGGAGACCTGTGGAGGCGATCCGCCGGCGGCCATCCGTGCGCTCAAGGCGAAGGGCATCGATGCTCGCGTCAGCATCGTGGGCTTCGGACTCTCCGACAAGCGGCTCAAGAAGTCGATGCAGGGCTGGGCTCGCCTCGGGAACGGCAGCTACTTCGACGCCAAGGACAGCGCGCAGCTCACCCGTGCCATCGCCGACGCCGTCAGCGCGCCGTTCCGGGTCCTCGATGCCAACGGCAACGAGGTCGCCGCCGGGACGGTGGGCGGTGCGGCCGTGAAGGTGCCCCCGGGTACCTACAACGTGGTGGCGCTCACCAATCCCACGGTCCGTTTCGACGCGGTCGTCGTGGCGCCGGGCAAGCAGGCCTCGCTGGCCTTGCCAGCAGCAGCGCCGTAGCGGAGCCTCGCTTGGCGGCGCTACAGTCCACCCTGACGCTCCGGCGTCCGATCAGGGCCGAAGTGGCGGAATGGCAGACGCTGCGGTCTTAAACACCGCTGGGAGCAATCCCGTGTGAGTTCGAATCCCACCTTCGGCACCACATCCGACCGTGCGATCCACAGGGCCAGGCCCCTCCGGCACACTCGATCGGGATCCGAGGCGGGCATGGGCATCCGCCGCCGTCCATCTGCCGGACCCTGCGCTTTCGCTCACAGCGTTAGCACCGTCGCGGTCCTGGGTGGGGCCGCTGGTTGCCGCGTCATCAGTGGGCCGTGACCCTCGGACGCTCTCGATACGGGTCGCTTACGCGACCCTGCCATCAAGCAACATCGCGATGCCGCCACCCGCGCCGGGCCGGGGCAGCCCTTGACCCGCCTACCGGCGCTCGGAGGATGGAGTGAGGTCAGCCGAGGCTGGCTGGTCTGCGAAGCCGAGCGGCAGGCACCCCGAGCGGCGTGCTGGCGACGCCGATCTTCACGAAGCCCGTTCGTTCGTAGAAGCCGGCCGCGTGGTCGTTCGCGGTGACCTCGATGTGGTCCACGCCGCTCGCCCGGGCGATGGCAGACGCATCCGATACCAGGTCCCTGGCGATGCCCCGACGCCACCAGTCGGGGTCCACGAAGAGGTCGTCCAGCTCGAGGCGGTCGTCGTGGAGGCTCGTCGTGGCGAAGCCGACGACGGACTCCTCGACGGCCACGACCCGCGTCCGTCCGGTCGTCAGTGAGTCGGCCGTCAGCTCCAACACCTCGGGGTGGGCGAGCAACAGCGCCCGATCATCGTCGTTCGACAAGGCCGACCGTCGGTAGACGTGGTTGAGCGATACGAGGTACGCTCGATCCTTGCGTCCCGGATGGCCCACTCCACTCGCGGGATGATAGCCAAGTCGCCGCTCCTCTGGACCGCCGCCGGTGGCGCTCGACCTTCGCCTGACGCCGCGATGGCGTCACCATCCAGAGCGTGCGAGGGACCTTGGCCCGATGACCACGCCCACTCGCTCATCGTCGTCCAGGCCGAGCAGGGGAAGTGCTTCGCCGATCTGGCTGCCCGCGAGGCCGAGGTTCCGCGACCATGCCCTCGACGTGGTCAGGCATCGAAGGAGTTGTACATGCCAACTCCTTGTCAACGTGTCCTACTGCCCTCGGGACTGGCCTCCCGTGCCGGTTGGCTGCCTTGGAAGCGGACCTACCCCTGCGACCCCGACCACTTGCCCTCCGGTCGATGATGGAGCCACGCAGCCAGCCCCTTCCACAGCGCCCGGCGGGGACCGACGAGCCGTGCTTTCACGGCAGCTCTGGTGCGCCAGCGCAAGGGATCCCGGGACTCGTAAGGACTGTCTTTACGAAGGTCCCACCCTTGGATATCCTGTGTGCCGTGGACCGTCAGGAGGCTCCCGTACGGTGCACGGAGGTCCTGCACCTGCTCCAGCCCGGCGAACGTGTCGAGCTCCGCTGGACGCGAGGGACTACGAGCTGCGCGTGACCGATCGGCGACTCCTCCTCCTGAGTGGAGGCACCGTGTTGCTCGACCTCCCTTATGAGGGCTTGCGGCGCATCCAATACGACATCGAGACCGACCGACCGGCCACCCTCGTCATCGTCCCGCACCGACCGGCCGACGAGCCACGGGTCCTCGCCGATCCCGCCCGAGGCCTTCCATCACGCCGCTGAGTTGCTGGCCTTCGTGGGTGAGCGGTTACACCGAGTGGGCGGAGCGTCGTGAGCGCGGAGCCGATTCGGGAGCCGACGATGGCGGAGGCTCTCACCACGTGGCGGGAGGCGGAACGCCAGGCTGTCCGTGCCACCGCCCAGCGCGAAGCTGCCGAGGAGGCGGTCGAAGCGGCTGAACTGGCGGAGGAAGCCGCCCGGGCCACCGCCGACGCCGCGCAGGCCGCTGAACTCGCGGCCGGTCAGGCATCCCGGGCTGCGGAAGCGACGGCCGAGGCTGCCAGAGGGTCCTGGGCGCCACCCAATTGGATATCACCGCGAGGCGAGCGGTCGAACAGGATGCGCTCGAGGCCGAACGCACGGCGCACGAGGCTCACAAGGCGGCCCAGCAGCGAGCGGAGGGCCACTACCGCACAGGGAGCTAGCGCGCCGAGGCATCACGTCCGCACGACGGGCGGCCTCAGTCGCCTCTGGGCGCAGGTTCGGCCGCAGCGGACCGAGCGGACTGGCAAGGATCCGCCGGGCTGGCTGGCTTGACCAATGGACCACCGGGCCCGCTCGACCCGGAAACCACGATAGGGACGGACCTCGCTCGTGCCGATGCGGCGCGATGTGCGTCAGTCGGGCGTGATGCGATACAGGCCGCCGTTGTCGCCGTCGTAGCCACCCACGGCCCAGATCGTGCCGTCCGGTGCGACAGCCACCTGGTTGATGGGCGTGCCAGCGAGATAGGTGGTCTCCGTATCGGTGGCTTCGTCCCAGCACCTAACACCGATGCCGGGCGTCCCGCAGTAGGTTTCCGCGGAATACTGGGACGTCCCGGGCTGCCCGAGCGCCCACAGGAGGGGGCCCGGAGGATTGGCCTCGTTGTCGGAGCGGCTGTACGTGGTCGAGAGCCAGACGGTGCCGTCCGGCGTGATGAAGATGCTGTCCATGTCATAGCGGTACGTCGGGTGCTTCTCGTCGAGGTCGTGGCCCGCGTCGTCGCTGATGATGCGTTCGACGCCAGGCTCCACCTCCTCGGTCACGAGGCCGGCAGGGCCTGACTCGTCCTGTGCCGTCACCCCGACCGCCGACCCAGCCAGCAGGGCGACCAGGGCGGGCAACGCCAGCAGGTGCTTCCTCACGGACCTCTCCCTTCGCCCCCCACCGTGGTCGTCACCGACAGGCTGCGGGTGATCGCCGCACGCGTGCGACCGTGAGGCGAGGGAGAGGTACGTCAGGGGTAGGTGCCCGTCCAGCCCTGAGCACCGCCACGACCCTTGTTGGCCCGATACGGCGAGCTTCGCAGATGTGCGGGGCGGGGTCGAGCTACGCGCCTCGCCGGGTCTACCCGCCGATGGGTCGGGACCTCTCCTTGCGGTAGGCATCCTTGAGCGCGATGAGGTCGCCCTCGAAGGTGAAGAGGTCCACGCCCCGATAGGTGACCTGCTCGCCGTCCGGCCTGCTGGCGTGGAAGGTCCAGCTGGCGAAGCCGCGGTCGCCGTCCATGCCGATGACGAGGTCCGTGTAGTGGACGTCGCCGTAGGTGCTGAGGAAGGCAGCCACCCCGCGACGGACCTCATCGGTACCGCGGAAGGCCGTGCCCTCATCGTCAGGTCCGATCGAGGCGTAGTAGGCGCCATCAGGGGTGAAGAAGCTGACGATCAACTCGACGTCGTGTTCGTTCCAGGCGTCGAAGAAGCGGCGCAGTCGGTCGATGGTCATCGTGCCGGCGACTCTACGCGAGAGGCCGCCTGAGGTCGAGTGGCAGCTCCGGGTCGACGGCGGCCGCACCTCGGTGTCGTGGAAGATGTCCACATCGCTCGAGATTCGCGACGTGTCCAGCAACTCGTTGAGCGCGGCGCCGCCCGCCACGTAGCTCTCGCCAGATGAGATGCGGTTCGCGGCTATGAGTCGGCAGATGCGTCGCTGGAGGTCTGTGAGAGCCATCGTCTCAGTGTGCCAGCCCGGCGGAAGGATGCGAGGTCGCCGTGCCGCTCGATCTGCTCGAGCACGCGGATCCTCGCGTCCGTGGTCGTGGGCCGGGATCCGGGCCGCAGGAACCACAGGCAGGTGACTCGCTGCTCATCTACCAGGCGATCGACCTCCATGGCCAATGCTGCGTCATCCGGTCGGCTCGTGCTCATCTCGTTCCGATGATACGTCCGGCGGACGCCGGGTCAGTCGGCGTCCCGAAGGCGGTCGAGGGTCCACTCGAGACGTCGGGCGCGGGTCTCCGGGCGCTTGGCTCCCGCGACCGGGTCCGCGAGCTCCCGCCGGCGCGAGAAGGAGAGCGCGTCGAACCTCGCCCGAAGGTCGGGCTCGGCGGCCAGGGCAGCCTCCAGCTCAGGTGCCAGCTCGAGGGTCCGCGGTGTGTCGTCGCGCGTCACGGCGACCTCGACGTCATCGCCGATCGCGACGCCCGCGGCTGCCCGTATGGCCTTGTGTACGCCCATGTAGAGGCCGCCGCGGTAGGGCATCGTGCTGCTGCGGAACTCGGCGCCGTTGAGCGTCCCAGTGACGCGCATCTGCCGGTTGCCGCCCAGCGGCGTGGCGATCTCTGCTGGTACCAGGATGACAGCCCCACCACCCCGCGCTGCTTCGATCACACCTCTGAAGCGCAACGTTCCGGTCATCGATCCCGCCTCCTCACGCCCGCGTCCCGGGCAAGATACCGCGATGCGGTGACGACCAGCCCTTGCTAAGCCGTTGAGGCATACTCCACCGACTCCGGCCACGCTCGGCCGGCTTTCAGGTCAAGGGGAGGGCACATGCGGCGCCTGGTCACCGGTTCGCTCATCACGCTCGTTGCGATCGCCCAGCTGACATCGGCCACGCTGGCCCAGGACGCGTCGCCGAGCCCTGCCGCGACGGTGGTGTCCGCGGACACGACGGACCCGTTGCCCTACGTGGAGTACGTGGCCGCCCTCAAGGCGTTCACGGCCAGCGATCCGTTCGCCGGTGTCAGCGAGAACCCGACCACGGACGAGCTCGTGGTCGCATTCGAGACGCTGGTCGCCAGAGCGACGGTGGAGCAGGAACGCCTGGCCGCCGTGGTGCCCGAGGACTGCTACGCCGAGGCGCACGCAGAGCTGCTCACGTACTGGGCGTCGTCCACCGAGCTCACGGGACAGCTCGCGACCGAGTTGGCCGCCGGTGCCTCGCTCGAAGCGCTCGGCCCGATGGTGAACGAGATGGACGCCGAGCTCTTCGCGCGTCACCCCATCGCCTACGCGGAATCCACCGACCCCTCCGGCGGCTTCAGGGGGTCTCCGTTCAACATCCTGGCGGCGCTTTCCACCTGTGACGTGGCGGCAGGCGAATCGATGGCCCCCGAGCCGACAGAAGAGGCGTCGCCCGCTTCCTGAAGATCGTCTTGGCCACGGGGATGGCAGGAAATCCCGCGACCCACCGTGGCACGATGCCGCTATGAGCAAAGATGTGGTTCGTGCTGCGCCCGAGTGGCATATCCGGGCTCCGGGTCCGGACGAGATGCGTACCTTCATGGCGCCGCTTCGTGAGGCCTTCGCAGAGGACTTCTCGGATCGCGAGATCGACGACTGGCTCAAGATGTGCGAACCGGATCGGTGGCTCGGCGCCTTCGAGGATCCGGCCAGCGACGTCGCCTTAGGCGCGGCCTCTGCCTACACGGTCCGGCTGACCGTCCCAGGAGGGGAGGTCGGTGCGGCGGCGGTTACCGGCGTGGGGACCCGGCCCGATCACCACCGACGCGGCATCCTGCGCGCGCTCATGCGGCACCAGCTCGACGACGTCCGCCGGCGCGGGGAGCCCGTCGCCGTGTTGTGGGCTTCGGAAGGCGCCATCTATCAGCGCTTCGGCTACGGCATGGCGGCCATGGACGGCTTCTTCGAGGCGGCCACCGTGCGCACCGCCTATGCGCGTTCGGTGCCGCCGGAGGGTCGCGTGCGTATCGTCAGTGAGGACGAGGCGCTGACACTCATCCCGTCCGTCTACGACGCCATGCGGGCCGTGACCCCGGGAGCCATCTCGCGCACCACGCCCTGGTGGCAGACGGGTCCCATCAGCGACCCCGAGTACAGCCGCCGGGGCGCCAGTCACAAGTATCGCGTCGTCTACGAGGCGCACGGGCAGGCCGAGGGCTATGCCATCTACCGGATCAAGGACGACTGGGACCATCGCGGGCCGAAGAGCGTCCTGGAGGTCAAGGAAGCGGTCACCACCACGCCGCGAGCCCTCCGCGAGCTGTGGCGCTATCTCTTCGAGGTGGACCTGGTGCGCACCGTGAAAGCCCTGCGCGTCCCCGTACCCAACCCGCTCCAGCACATCCTCCTCGAGCCGCGCGCCCTGGGACTGGTGGCCAACGACGGGCTCTGGGTGCGTCTGGTGGACCTGCCGGCCTCGCTGGCCGGCCGCCGCTACGGCACGACCGACTCGCTGGTCCTGGAGGTAGCAGACGGCTTCTGCCCTTGGAACGCCGGCCGCTGGCGGCTCGAGACGGCTGGCGAGCCGTTTGGAGCGGTCGCGCAGGTCGAGCGCACGGACGCGCTGCCCGATCTCGTGCTCGACACGACGGACCTGGCCGCCATCTACCTGGGCGGCGTCCGGCCGACCGTGCTGGCCGATGCCGGCCGCATCGATGAGCGCGCACCCGGCGCTCTCCGCCGCGCCGAGGCCCTCTTCGCGACCGAGCGCACACCCTGGTGTGTCTCGATGTTCTGAGCGGCGCCATCTGGACCGTGAGGGCTCCTGGTCGGCCTCAGCCTCGCAGGAGTTACGGATGACGTTCGAACGACTGCCCGGGGGCGGCATCCGCATGCTGACCTGCTCGCGCCACGACGATCGGTAGCGCGGGTCGACCACCGCGTATCCGCCTACTGATGTTCAGGCTTCATCGAGCAGTCTGCGGCCCCCAGGACGGTGCCGTGGCGTCGCCGCTCTTCGTGACGGGTGCCCACCCGCCCGCGCGCGAGGCGAGGTAGATGTCCGTGTGACCCTCGGCGGTGGCGGCGAAGGCAAGCCATGTGCCATCGGGTGAGACCGTCAGCTCCGGCGCGACCGCCAGCCCGGAGGTCAGGGATCGCACCGCGCCATCCGAGAGTTCGACCACGTAGAGGTCGCCGGCCAGCTCAGGCGTGCTGCTCCCGATGACCATGGCCAGGCCGTCACCCGGAAGCCAGAGCAGGCCTCTGATGGGCGCGTCCGTTTCGAAGAGGGTCTCGGTCACGCCGCTCGACACATCGGTGGCGGTCACCCGGCAGGACCTGACATCACAGTGGGTGGCCGCGACGCGCGTGCCATCCGGGGACCAGGTCGCGTTCCAGGCAGAGCCGAGGATGCGCCGGTCGGTGCCATCGGGCCGCACCGCCTCCGCAGCGACCGTCAGGTCGCCCTCGAACATCTCCGTGACGAGGAGCCGGTCGCCTGTCGGGGACCACTTGGAATCCCACCGGGCAGCTGGGTCCTGGCACCGGTCCGGAGGTCGAGTAGCCATGCGTCGCCCAGGTCCACGACGGAGCGGCTGAAGGCGATCGAGACGTCGACCGGTGACCAACGGGGTCGCCACGCGCGTCGCAGGACGGCCCTGCTGCCCCCGGCGTCGACGTCGGCCACGCAGATGGAGCCCGGGAAGCCCGCTCCGCTGCGGGGCCGGCAGTCGTAGGCGAGGTGCTGACCATCCTGCGCCCAGCTCGGCCGGTTGCCGCGCGCCACCGCCACGTCAGCCGTCCCGTCCGCGGCGATGACGTGCACCGTGGCCTCGTCGGTGTCCGCGTCGCGCACGTAGGCGATCCGCGAGCCGGTCGGGAGCGACGCAGATGCCGGCAGGGGTGCGGCGTCTGGCGGGGGCAGATGGACGATCGGCGCCGGCGACACATCAAGCGGCAGGGAAGTGTCGGGATCGACCGCGGCCACCTCGGTCAGCGGCGGGCTGACCAGCGCCATGGACGCCAGCTCACCGTAGGGCGCGGAGAAGTAGCCGGCCGTCACCACGAGTCGGTCGCCTGCCGTCGCCATGTCCACGTCGATGAAGTCCTGGGGGTCGGCTGGCATCGGCGGTTGCGAGGCGTGACGACTCCAGGCTGTGCCGTCCTCGGATGACCAGAGCGCCAGGCTCTTCCGCGCGCACTTGCCGTGGTGCATTCTGGCAGGAGCGCGTAGAAGCGGCCATCGAGCGCGGCCAGCGCCAGGTGCCGACCCAGGGGCCCGCCGCGGGCGATATCCCACGTGCTGTCATCTGCCGAGACCAGCATCTTGTGCGGCTCCACGCCGGCCACGTCCCGCTCCCCGGTCGTGGCCACCGTCCGCGACCAGTACGGCTCACGCCGGAGGGAGCCGCCCTCCGTCGCCCTGAAGCGGTCCATCTCCCACGTCTGACCGTCCTCCGAGCGCCACAGTCGCGCGGTGCAGTCACCGGGCGTCCAGTCGAACGCCGTCGCCCAGCTGCCCTTGGGAGCCGCGCCTTCGTCGGGTCCCGGGCAGGCCTCTCCGACCGCGATGGCTCTGCCGGCGCGCGGGCCGTCCACTGGCGCCACGGCGACGGCCACGATCCCGCCCGCGCCGGGCATCTCCATGGTGTCCACGTAGCCGCCGATGTCGAAAGCATCCTGCGGCCCCGCCAGCGTCCAAGTCTCCCCGTCCGGGCTGCTCCAGATGGCCGCCCGCGGTGCCGGCGACGAGTAGATGGTCCCGGCCAGGAGATAGCCCTTCTCCGTGCCGACGATGGCCCGCGGCCAGGCGCCGGAGAGTCCCGGTCCCTCGGCCGTGAAGCTGTCCGGGGTCGGCAGCCGTTCCCACGTCATCCCATCGTCCGATCTCCAGAGCGCGGCAGCCACGCCAAACGGCCCCGTGCCCAGCTGACTGTCCGGCTCCGTCGCGGCCCACCCAAAGGCCACGAAGCCGCCCGGCCCGTGGCCGATGCCATCGATGCCTACCTCAGGTCCGCTCAGGGTGGCCGTGAAACGGCCCAGGTCGAGCCCTGACGCGTGGGCATCGACGGCCTTCCAGGTGTTGCCGTCCGTGCTCAGCCAGGGCTGTCCCCAGCAGTGCCCGATGTCATCGCTGGCTGTGCGCTCGCAGGCCCGGCCGCCGATGGCGACCATGCCTGACGGCCCCGTAGCGACGCCCGTCGCCAGCCCCGGGACCTCTTCCGTCTGAGTCAGGACGACGCTGCTCCACTCGCCGGCGTCCGTTGCAGCCGCCGGCCACGGCACGGCCGCCGTCGCGGCCGACACGAGCGCGGACGCCACGAGCGCGATCACCCATCGCCTCATCTCGGACCACCCCCCGTGATCGAGAACGCCAGGACGGCGACCTAGGCAGGGAGGATGGACCGCGCCACGCCGGGATGCAAGCGTCGAAGGGGGTCATCCTTCGTTTCCGGGCAGGACTGAAGGTTCCTTCACACGGGCGTAGCCCCAGCGCATCACCGGATCGGGTGGCACCCTGGGCACACCTGCGAGGCTGGCCGGGCATGATGGCGCCTGGAAGGAGGGACCGATGACGACCCAGGAGCTGACGCGACCGACCATCCCGCCCCATGAGTACGCCGAGCGCTGGCGCCGCGTGCAGGCGATGCTGGACGAGCAGGACCTGGACCTGCTGGTCGCCTACGCGGACGACCGGGCCACGTTCGGGGCGGCGCATGCCCGCTGGCTGGCCGACTTCCCGGTCCACTTCGAGCCCGCCTGCATCCTGGTCCCGCGCCAGGGGCCGCCGGTCATGCTCGTGGGCCCGGAGAGCGACGAGTACGCGCGGCTCCGCGGTCGCATCGCCGACGTGCGCGTCCTGCGCGAGCTGACCCACCCCGACGAGGACTATCCCTTCAGCGTCATCCAGGGTCTGGGCGAGATCGTCGATGACCTCGGGCTTGATCCGCGGTCGCTGCGGCGGGTGGGCCTGGCCGGCCGCGGCCTCATCGGTGCGGATACGCTGCGGGCCTTCGAGGCGGCGCTGCCGGGCGTCGAGTGGGTCGACGTGGAGAACGCGATCTGCGACCTGCGGGCCGTGAAGTCGGCGGCGGAGGTCGCGGTCATCCGCGAGGCCTACCGCATCGCGGACCTGGGCATCGTGGCCGCCATCGAGGCCATCCGGCCGGGCGTCACGGAGCGGGCAGTGGCCGCCGAGATCGAGGCGGCCATGCGCCGAGCCGGCGCCGAGGGCACCGGTATCGACACCATCGTGGCCTCCGGGCCGAACACGCGGCCGATCCTGGCGCGCTCCACGTTCCGCTCCATCGAGCCCCATGACATGGTGCTACTCACCGTCGCGCCGCGCGTCGAGGGCTACCACGCCGCCATCGGGCGCCTCGTGCTCGTGGGCGACCCTGGACCAAGGGTCCGGGAGGCATTGGAGGTGGCCATCCGGGCCCAGGCTGCCTGCGCGGCGCTGCTGCGGCCCGGGGTCGAGGGTCGGGTCGTCGAGGCGGAGGGACGGCGCATCGTGGCGGAGGGGGGTCTGGGCGAGGCCTTCCTGTACTCGGGGCTGCACAGCGTCGGGGTCATCGAGTTCGAGCCGCCCATCTTCGGCCCCAGCAGCCCAGCCATGCTTCAGCCGGGCATGGTCATCTCCATCGACATCCCCATGTTCGACACCGACTGGGGCGGGCTGCGCGTGGAGAGCGGCTACCTTGTCACCCGGGACGGGTCGGAACGCCTCGAGCGCGCGCCGTACCTGATCCAGCGCTGAAGCGGTCGCGGGCCGATCAGGGGTCCTCGAGGTAGCCGGGGATCAGATGGGCTCGAAACGCGCCTGGAAGAAGCGCAGGTAGGTGGGCTCGTAGACCATGCGCAATCCGCGCGTGGACTCGCGGGCGTCGAAGCAGGCCTTGACCGACTCGGCCACGACATCCATGTGCGCCTGGGTATAGACGCGCCGCGGGATCGTCAAGCGGGTGAGCTCAAGCTTGGGTCGCTTGTGGTCACCCGTGACCGGGTCGCGTCCAGCCGAGACGATGCCACGCTCCATGGAGCGGATGCCCGAGTCGAGGTAGAGCTCCGCGGCCAGCGTCTGGGCCGGGAAGAGGTCCTGCGGCAGGTGTGGGTAGAAGCGCCGCGCGTCGAGGAAGATGGCGTGCCCGCCGACGGGCAGCACGATGGGGATGTGCCACTCCGTGAGCAGCTCGCCGAGGTAACGCACCTGGCCGACGCGGGAGCGCACGTGCTCGTCCTGTACCGCCTCCTCGATGCCGATGGCGAGGGCCTCCATGTCGCGACCGGCCATGCCACCGTAGGTGTGCAGGCCCTCGTAGACCACGACGAGGTTGCGCAGCTCCTCGAAGACGGTCTCGTCATTGACGGCCAGCCAGCCGCCGATATTGACGAGGTTGTCCTTCTTGGCCGACATCCAGGCGCCGTCGGTGTACGAGCAGAACTCCAGGAGGATGGCCGCGATGGGGCGCTCGGCGTAGCCGTCCTCACGCTCCTGGATGAAGAGCGCGTTCTCCACCATGCGCGTGGCGTCCAGCAGCAGGCGGATGCCGTGTTGGTCGCAGAGATCGCGCAGTGCGCGCACGTTCGCCATCGAGACGGGCTGGCCGCCGGCCATGTTCACGGTGCCCGCCAGCGAGACGTAGGGGATGCGCTCCGCCCCGACCTCGGCGATGAGCGCCTCGAGCTTGGCCAGGTCCACGTCGCCCTTGAAGGGGTGCAGGGAGGTCGGGTCGTGGGCCTCGTCGATGATGACGTCATGGAAGGTGGCGCCGGCCAGCTCCTGGTGCAAGCGCGTCGTCGTGAAGTACATGTTCCCGGGCACGTGGTCGCCGGGCTTGATGAGCGTCTGGCTGATGAGATGCTCGGCGCCGCGGCCCTGGTGGGTGGGCACCAGGAATCGGTAGCCGTAGGCGCGGCGGACGGCTTCCTCGAGGTGGTAGTAGTTGCGGCTGCCGGCGTAGGCCTCGTCGCCCAGCAGCATGCCGGCCCACTGTCGGTCGGACATGGCCGAGGTGCCCGAGTCGGTCAGGAGGTCGATGTAGACGTCGTCCGAGTGGAGCAGGAAGGTGTTGTAGCCGGCCTCGGCCAGGGCTCGCTCGCGCGTGGGCCGGTCGGTGACGGTCAGCGGCTCCACCATCTTGATCTTCCAGGGCTCGGCCCAGGAGCGGCGGCCATGCTGTTGGCCCATGGTGTGGAGCGGTTCGTGGTCGGTCATACGGGCTCCCTGGATGCGACGTCGTGGGGCGGGGCGCAGGATCGGGGACGCCTGCTTCAGAGGAGTGGAGTCCGCGACCAGACGCGCCTACATCAGCCCTGGGTCGAAGGTCGCCACGCAGCCATGGTAGCGAGCGTCAGCCGACCCGGGTACGCGAAACGCCGGCCGGGGGATCCCGGCCGGCGTCAGTCGTGCGATCACTCGCAGGAGGCTACATGCCCGGGGGCGGGGTCTGCCCGGCCTTGGAGTTGGCCTCTGCCAGCTGCTCGTACGCGGCCTTCTGCTCTGGGGTCAGACGGTCCATCTCCGACTTGGCGAAGGCTTCCTTGACACCTGGCCACATCAGGTAGACGTAGATGATGAGGGCCAGGAGCATCGGGAGCGACTCGTACTGGACGGTCGACCCGAAGAGGAGGGCGAAGAAGCCCCAGATCAGCGTGAACAGGCTGACGAACACGCCGAACTGCCAGCCAGCCGCGCGGACGTTCCAGAACTGGAGACCGACCCAGACCCAGATGGCCGCGAGGAGCAGCGCCCAGAGTGCAGCGCCCCAGTTCGGATCCTGAAGCTGCACGCCCTTGTCGCCGAAGATCTCGAACTCGAACCAGCCCATGTAGACGCCGACCCGCCACAGGTTGGCTGCGGCAGCCAGCCAGGACAGGAGAGCGAGGAGGGTAACGCCAATGGGTCGCTTCATACGGTATCTGATCCTCCATGCGGTTCGTGACGCAGCTGATCTCGCCCCTGGCACCGGAGGCGCCCTGCTACGCGCATGGTATTGCATCGTGCACGCTGCGTAGCGCTCATTTGACGCACGTGTGTACAACGCCGGCCGAGCAGGGCAGGGTCCGCCTACGTCGAGACAGCGTCGATCGCGCCCTCGGTCAGGCGCGTACGATGGGGCGTGATGGAGCGTCCGATGCGCACCCCGACCCGGCGGAAGGTCCGGCCATGAGGCTGCGCTTCCTGGGAGCGGCCACCACGGTGACCGGCTCGCAGTTCCTGCTCACCACGGAGCGTGCCCGCGTCGTCATCGACTGCGGACTCTTCCAGGGCTCGCCCGCGGAATCCGAGCGCAGCCGCGTGCCGCTCGCGTATGACCCAGCGGAGGTAGACGCGGTGCTCCTGACGCATGCGCACCTGGACCATTGCGGTCTGCTTCCCGTGGTCGTGCGCGAGGGCTTCTCGGGGCCCGTGGTCCTCACGCGCGCCACGGCGGAGTTGGTGGAGTTGGTCCTCTTCGACAGCGCCAAGATCCAGAAGGAGCAGGCCGAGCGACGCCAGCAGCGAGCTCGTCGGCGTGCCAGGCAGGCAGCCGCCTACCTGGAGGTGCAGCCGGCCGGTGATGGGGCGCTCGCCGCTGCCCAGGAGGTCGACGACCCCGAGGCGAACCTGCGGGCGCAGCCGCCGGCCATCCGCACGGAGGACCTCCAGCCACTCTATGACGAGGACGACGTGGCGTCGGCAGTGGCCCTCTTGCGGCCCCTGGAGTACGACCAGCCCCACGAGGTCGCGCCCGGCATCGTGGCCACCTTCCGCGATGCCGGCCACATCCTGGGCTCGGCCATCATCGTCCTCGATGTCGAGGAGGGCGACCGGCCTCCGCGTCGCCTCGTCTTCTCCGGAGACCTGGGCCGTCCCGGCACGCCCATCCTGTGCGACCCGACCGCCATCGACGACGGCGCCGACTACGTGATCATGGAGTCGACCTACGGGGGCCGCGAACACGAGCCTGCCGAGGAGGCCATCCGGCTGCTGGCGGAGATCGTGCGCGAGACCGCTTCGCACCGGGGCGTGCTGCTCATCCCGGCCTTCGCCATCGGTCGCACCCAGGAGATCGTCTGGCACCTCGACCGCCTGCTGACGGCTGGCCAGATCCCGCACCTGCCGCTGTATCTCGACTCGCCCATGGCCTCGCTGGCGAGCGACATCTACCATCGCTACCCCGGCTACTACGACGAGGAAACGTTCGCCCTGCTGCAGGCTGGGGAGACACCCCTCGACTTCCCGGGTGCGCAGGCCACCACGAGCCCGGAGAGTTCGCGGGCCATCGAGCAGGCGCCACGGCCGATGATCATCGTGGCCTCCAGCGGCATGCTGACGGGGGGCCGCGTCGTCTTCCATCTTCGGGAGCTCATCGACGACCCCGACGCGCTCCTGCTCTTCGTGGGCTACCAGGGAGAGGGGACCCTGGGGGCGCACCTCCAGGCCGGCGCGCGACAGGTCCACCTTGATGGCCAGGAGCGCCAGGTGCGCTGCGGTGTGCGGTCTATCAGCGGCTTCTCAGCGCACGCCGACGAGTCAGAGCTGCTCGGCTGGCTGGGGCAACTCGCGGCGGGGAAGCGCCGGCCGCGGACCGTGTTCCTCGTGCACGGTGACCCCGAAGCCCTCGACGCGTTGGAGCCGAAGGTGCGAGCCATGGACCTTTCACCGTATCGCCCAGCCTGGCGCGAAGAGGTCGAGCTGGCCTGATCGGCCCGCAGCGGACCGCCCCGGTCACGAGGCGCCCGGCCAGATCCCGCGGTGGTGCGTCCTGTCAACAGGCCGGTGGTGCGTCCAGTCAACAGGCGCCAAGCGGGGTCCATCGGGTGCTGTGCTATCCTCCGGCGGTCCTTTCAGCCCCGCCGCAGAGGCGACCACGCCTCAGGGAACCGCGAGCGGAGCAGACCCGTTGGGAGGAGTCGATACCCGTATGCGTCGTTACGAGCTCATGCTGGTCCTGCGGCCGGACACCGCCGATGACCGCGTCCAGCAGATCCTTGACCGCACCACCCGCGGCATCGCCGGCAGCGATGGGCAGATCGATCAAGGTCAGCCCCTGGGGTCGCCGCCGTCTCGCCTATCCGATCTCCGGACAGCGCGAGGGCTCCTACTTCATCGTCGTCTTCGAGGCGCCCAGTACGGCCATCGAAGAGCTGGAGCGGAGCCTGAACATCACCGAGGAGATCATGCGCCACCTCGTGACGCACATCGAGCGCCCCACGTCCACTCGCCGCGGTGGTGCCAAGGGCGAGGGCGAGAGCCTGGAAGAGGCGGTCGACGAGGTCGACGTCTACGACGGACCGTACCCCGACGAGGAAGAGGACGAAGCTATCGCGGTCATCGACGAGTCGGAGAGCGAGGCCGCTCCCCGCGCCATCGACTGAATCGACGGTCGAAGGAGGGTCAGTCATGTCCCTGAACAAGTGCATGATCATCGGCAACCTCGGTCGTGACCCGGAGATGCGCTACACGCCAAGCGGCCAGGCGGTGACGCAGTTCACCGTGGCCACGAACCGCCGTTGGCGCGACCAGCAGGGCGAGTGGCAGGAGGAGACCGAATGGTTCCGCGTCGTCGTCTGGCGTGACCAGGCGGAGCGGGCAGCGGAGAACCTGCGCAAGGGCCACAAGGTCTACGTGGAGGGTCGCATCCAGACCCGCCAGTGGGAAGACCAGAGCGGCAACAAGCGTTACACGACGGAACTCATCGCTGATCGCGTCAGCTCGCTCGAGCGACGCGAGCGCGAGGATGGCCCAGGCGGCTTCGCCGAACCGGGCGGCTCGTACGGCGGCGGCACCAGCCAGGAGGCGCCCGCGTCAGGCGCGCCGGCCAGCTCCGCCCAGGACTTCGACGACCTGCCCTTCTAGCACGCACACCGCCCTCTCGAACACTCGACAACACCAGGAAGGATCGAAACGATGGCCTACAAGCGCCGGGATGACCACTTCAGCGATCGGCGCCGCCGCAAGGTGTGCGCCTTCTGCGCCGACCAGTCGCGCGTCATCGACTACAAGGAGGTCAACCGCCTCCGCCGCTACCTCTCCGAGCGCGCCAAGATCGAGCCCCGCCGCAAGACGGGCACCTGCGCCCAGCACCAGCGCGCCCTGTCGGTGGCCCTCAAGCGCGCACGGCACGTCGCCCTGCTGCCCTACGCGCCGCAGCATCTGCGCCCATAGTCAGCAGCCCCGCGCCCCGAGGGCTGCCCGATCCGCCGGGTGGCCCTCGACGTGTGTCCGGGGATCGATAGACCCGCCTGGGTGTGGGTCGACCTGCCCGCCCAGGTGGTCGATCGGGCCCGCTCCGGCGGCCGCCGGGGGCCGTCTATACTCGCGCCCATGCTGACCCAGAAGCCGCCCTCCGCCGTCCCTTCGTCCGACCCGCACGCCCAGCGCAAGGGCGCCCGTCCGCAGGACGCCACGGTCTGCTGGTTCGAAGGTCAGTGGACCGCCCTGGCCGAGGCCAAGGTCAGCATCATGACCCACTCGTTCCTCTACGGGACGGCCGTCTTCGAGGGCATCCGCGCCTACTGGAACGCCGATGACGAGCAGCTCTACCTGCTCAAGGCGCGCGAGCACTTCGAGCGCATCGTGGACTCCTCGAAGATCCTGATGATGGACCCGGGCTACAGCGTCGACGAGATGGTGGCTCTCACCATCGAGCTGCTTCGGCGCAATGCCTACCGCGAGGACTGCTACGTCCGCGCCACCACGTACAAGAGCGACGAGGCCATCGGGGTCAAGCTACACGACCTTCAGGCGCGCCTGAACCTGCTGTCCATCCCCTTCGGCGACTACATCGCCACGGACCGCCCCATCGCCTGCGGCACCGTCTCCTGGCGGCGCACCAGCGACCTCAGCATCCCCTCGCGGGCCAAGGTCGTGGGCTCCTACGTCAACCCGGCCTTCTCCAAGACGGAGGCAGTGCTCAACGGCTACGAGGAGGCCATCGTGCTGACCCACGATGGCAAGGTCTCAGAGGGCAGCGCGGAGAACCTCTTCATGGTCCGCCGCGGGCGCCTCGTGACGCCTGACGTTCACTCGGACATCCTGGAGGGCATCACCCGGGCCGGCATCATCGAGCTGGCGCGCCAGGAGTTGGGACTCGAGTGCGAGGTGCGCAGCATCGACCGCAGCGAGCTCTACGTGGCTGACGAGGTCTTCCTGTGCGGCACCGGTGCCCAGGTCTCCCCGGTCTCATCGATCGACCATCGACCGGTCGGCAGCGGCCAGATCGGGCCGATCACCGGCCAGATCATGCGTGCCTACTTCGACGCCGTGCGTGGCCGCTCGGAGACCTTCCGCCACTGGGTGACCCCGGTCTACTAGGCCCGCGGTCGTGTAGGCCCGCGGTCGTGCCGCCGCGCGGATCGCGGAGCGCGCCCCGAGACCGTCAAGGCTTGAGTTGCTCGGTCTCCTGGCCGACGATGACGACGATGTCCGCGGCCTGATCGGGGTCGTCCGCGAAGACGAGCTCCGCGCCCTTGTCCTTGAAGACGCGCTTGAGACGGCTGACCGTCTCGGGCATGACCTCATCGGCGCCGTTGTAGACGGTGATGAGCGTGTCGACGTAGTCCTTCGAGTCGGCCTTGCCGTCCGCCACGGGCGGGACGACGGCATCCATGCCGGCCTTGGCCAGGAAGGCGGCGATGTTGAGGGCCTTGGTGTTGGCGCCGCCCTGGCCATTGAGCACGTGGACGATGGCGCCCTCCTCCTCGAGCTGGTTGATGGCGCGTGCCTGCTGCTTGCTGTTGGCGAAGACGTTCTGGGCAGCCTCGCGCATGAGCGCCGGCCGGGCCTTCAGCATCCACAGGCCCGAGGAGCCGCAGGGGTAGCAGATGCTGCTGTAGCCGGCCGCATCGGAGAGCACGAGGTTCTCACGCCGGTCGAGGTCGACGTCCTGCGCCAACGAGAGCATGGCCGGCACGAGCTTGGGCGGGATGTTCGTCTTGACGTCCTTGCGGAACTGCTTGATGAGCTCGCCGAGCACACCCGGCTGCAGGATGGACGAGAGGTCCGTCTGGTCGCGCACGGAGGTGATGACACGCTGTTGCCGCGCCGATCGGTCGAAGTCGTTGGTGGCATGTCGGGAGCGGGCGTAGGCGAGCGCCTGCTGGCCGTTCATGCGCGTCATGCCGGGCGGGATATAGAGCTTCAGCTTGCCGCGGCCGTCGTCGGAGGGATAGCCCGTGTCGTAGACGGGCAGCTGGACGTCCACGACGACCCCGCCGAGCGTGTTCACCACGCTGCGGAAGCTGTTGAGGTCGACGGCCACGTAGTAGTCGATATCGAGGCCGTAGAGCTCGCCGAGCGCGCCCATCAGGGCATTGAAGCCACGCTGGCTGTCACTGCCTGGGAAGAGGTCCGCGCGTCCCCGGGCCACCGTATACAGCGTGTTGATCTTGTTGTTGTAGGCGCCACCGAACTCGCTGTAGGCCGGCCAGCTGCGAGGCAGGGGGATGCCAGCCGTGTCCCTGGGGAGCGAGATGAAGGCCACACGTCCCGTGGCGGGGTCGATGCTGACCACGATCATGGTGTCGGTCAGGTAGCTGGAGATCCCGGCGCGGCCCCCGTCAGCGCCGACGAGCAGGATGTTGAGACGCTTCTTTCCGTCCCAGTCCGCCACGTTGGGCGTGGGCTCGCCGGAGGGCTCCGCTTCGTCGGTCTCTCCGGGCGCCGGGACCGACGTGGCCTCCGCGGACGCCCCCGGGGAGGCGTTGGGGTCCAGCGAGACCTGCGGCTCGAGCTCCTCGAAATTCAGGACGAAGGAGTCGTCCTGCGCGGCCAGGGCCTCGAGGTCCGCGATCTCCGAGTCGTCGCCGGCGTTCTCGGTGATGTCGTTGATGGTGTCGCGAGCGATGAGGACCGGCTGGGCGACGGCCACGTGGCTGGCCATCAGCACGATGACGAGGGCCACCAGGCCGGCCGCGGAGAGCAGGCGCGTGCCGGTCGTACCGACGCTCGGGTCGCGGGCCAGGCGCCAGGCGTCGATCACCGCGAGCAGCCGGTAGACGAGGTCCACGACGAGGGCCACCAGCACCCACTGCAGGACCGCCGGATCGGCCAGGTTGGTGAGGGTCTCATTGCGGTCCGGGCTGAGGGCCAGGCCGCCGCCTGCGGCGATGACCAGGATGGGCAGCGCAGCCCAAAGCAGGGCACGCAGCCATCGTCCCAGGTAGGCATGACCGAGGCCCGGGAAGATGAAGGACAGGAATGCCGCCGCGAAGGCGCTGCGCCGAGGACGCACGGCTACGTCGGTGGAGGCCATCGGGCGGCATCGTAGTCGGTCTGCCCGGCTTTCGCAGGCGGCTGGTGCCCCGGGCTCGGCGGCCCCGGTGCTCGGCTAGACTGCGAGGTCGATGTCAGAGAGCCCCTTTCCGGCTGTCGTGGCCCAGCCTGACCTGGCCGCCCAAGAGCACCGCACGCTCGACTTCTGGCGGCAGCGCGCCATCTTCGCCAAGCTTCGCGCGCAGAACGCCGGTGGCCAGCAT
>CAWDUR010000002.1:0-31286 GCA_963805585.1 uncultured Chloroflexia bacterium
GGGCGGCAACCTGCCCCTCATCTTCCTCATCAGCCTGCTGGGCTACGTGGCCGTGGGCTGCCTGCTGCGCTACACGCGCCTCGGCCGGCGCACCTATGCCGTCGGCGACAACCCCCGGGCGGCCTACCTGGCCGGCATCGACGTCTCGCGCACGACGATCGTGCTCTTCGCCATCAACGGCATCCTCGTGGGCGTGGCAGCCATCATGCTCATCTCGCGCATCGGGTCGGCCCTGCCGTCCACGGGTGCCGGCCTCGAGCTGCGGGCCATCGGCGCGGTGGTCATCGGCGGCGTGCCCATCACGGGCGGGCGCGGCGGCGTCGTGGGCACCTTCTTCGGTGTGCTCCTGCTGGGCGTGATCTCCAACATGCTGAACATGCTGCGCATCAACCCCTTCCTCCAGGAGATCGCCTTCGGTGGGCTGATCGTGCTGGCCATCGGCATCAGCTGGCTGCGCACCCGCGTGGGGTCGGACCGCTGAGGACAGCCTGGCGGTCGAGTACAAGGGGCTGGCAAACCGCTCGCCGATGCGTCATCGTGGTGCCGTCAGTCGTCCCGCGCAGCCCGCGCCTGGTGGCCCGACGAGCTCACCCCATGATCGACTCTGAAGGCGTCCCGCTCCGACCTACCCTTCAAGTTGGACGCATGTCCGAAGACCACCTCCTGATCGGCACTCGGAGGCTCGCACGATGACGCAGCTCGGCATCAACACGTGTTTCGCGGTGAAGCGCTGGCCCCGGCCGCTCGACTGGGCGCCGATCGTGCGCGACGAACTGGGCCTTGACCTCGTCCAAGTGTCGTTGGATCTCGTGGATGTGACCCGGGATGCTGACTCGCTCGCACAAGACGTCGACGAGCACCTCGAGGCGGCGGCCCGCTACGGCATCCGGCTTCATTCAGCCTTCACCGGTCTGGCCGGGTATTCGTCGAACCTGCTGCTCCACCCGAGCGAGCGCGAACGCGATGCCGCCGAGCGCTGGTATGAGCGCGCCATCGACTTCGCGGCCCGTGTGGGTGCGGCATCGGTGGGCGGCCACGTGGGGGCGTTCAGCGTCGCTGACTGGAGCGACCCCGCGCGCCGAGGACAGCTGTGGGAGGAGCTCAGGGTCCGTCTCGGACGGCTCGCCGGGGTCGCGCGCCGCCGCGGGCTCGACGGTCTTCTCATCGAGAACCTCGCCGCCCGGCGTGAGCCATCGACCATGCCCGACATCGAGTCGCTCATCACGGCCGGAGACTCGGAGCGCGTCCCCATCCAGCTGTGCCTGGACGTGGGGCACATGTGCGTGCCCGACACGGAGGGCGAGGAGCGCGATCCGTATGCGTGGCTTCGTCGGATGGGTGGGCGGGCCTCAGTGATCCAGATCCAGCAGGGCGACACGGAAGGGGACCGCCACTGGCCGTTTACGGCGCGGTATGCCGACGTGGGCAGGATCGATCCCGACAGGGTGCTTGTGGCCCTGGGGCCGGACGTCAAGGCACCCCTCGTCCTGGAGGTGATCCCAGCTTTCGAGGCGCCCGATGCCGACGTGCTCTCAGACCTCGTCGAATCGGCGAGGTGCTGGCGCGAGGCGATCGCACGAACCGAGTACCCTGTGGTGTGAACACGTCGCTGAGCGGAGGGCCTGGATGGAGACCTGGTTGATCATCGGGATCATCGCAGTCGTCATCGTTGCTGTGGGGATCCTCATCTACAACGGCTTGGTGCAGAAGCGCCTGCGCATCGACGAGGCCTATGCCCAGATCGAGGTGCAGCTGAAGCGGCGCTGGGACCTCATCCCCAACCTCGTGGATGCCGTCAAGGGCTACATGGGCTTCGAGCAGAAGGTCCTCACCGACGTGACGGAGGCGCGCGCCAACGCCGTCGCCGTGGGCGCCCAGGGTCCGGCCGTGCAGGCCCAGGCGGAGAATGCCCTGACTTCCTCGCTGCGATCGCTCTTCGCGACCGTGGAGAATTACCCGGAGCTCAAGTCCAACCAGAACGTGCTGGAGCTGCAGGAGCAGCTGACCACGACGGAGAATCAGATCAGCTTCGCGCGGCAGCACTACAACGCCACCGTGCTCGACTACAACAGCTCCATCGCCACCATCCCCGCCGTCATCATCGCCGGCCCTCTGGGCTTCAGGAAGCGCGACTTCTTCGATGCCGAGCCAGAAGCGTCGCAGGTCCCGGACGTGGACCTCGGCTTCGGTGGGGATGACGACCGGCCCTCCGGCGGCGCTGGGGGAACTCGCGCCCCCCAGCCACGACCTGCCGCACCGCCACCTCCGCCACCTCCGCCGCAGGGCTACCCACCCAGCAGGCGCCGCCCCCAGGGCTACCCACCGCAGCAGCCGGCTATCCGCCACAGCAGGGCTATCCACCGCAGCAGCCCCCACCCCGGGTACCAGCCGCCTCCCTGGCTATCAGCCCCCGCCCGGCCCACCCCGGCAGTGACCGCGCGTGCCCCGGTGCCCCGGGGCACGGGCCACCACGGACAGCAGTGCGATGACGGTCGTTCGCGAGACCTTCCACAAGCAGATCCGGCAGAACAAGTCCCGTTCGATCCTGCTGATGCTGGTCATCGTGGCCATCCTCGGCGCGCTCGGCTACTTCATGGGCTTCTACTTCGCAGGTGACCCCGCGAGCGCCCTCATCTTCGTGCCGTTCGCGATGGGCTTCGCTGCGCTCCTCAGCGCGGGCGCTTTCTTCGGCGGCGATAGCCTCGTCCTGGCCGCGCTCGCAGGCGCGGCAAGTCACGGAGCAGGACCAGCCGCAGCTCATGAATGTCGTGCGCGAGCTGAGCCTGGCGGCGAATGTGCCGATGCCGAAGGTCTATCTCATCGACGACACGGCGCCCAATGCCTTCGCCACCGGCCGCGACCCGGAGCACGCCAGCGTGGCCGTTACCATCGGGCTGCTGCAGAAGCTCGACCGCGAGGAACTGCAGGGCGTCATCGGCCACGAGCTGGCGCACGTGGCCAACTACGACATCCGCTTCAGTCTGCTCGTGGGTGTCCTGGTGGGCTCCATCGCGCTGCTGTCGGACGTGCTGGCGCGCATGACCATCTGGGGTGGCATGCCGGTCGCGGCTCACGGCGCGGGGGAGGCAGCAGCAGCAATGGCGCAGCCGTGTTCATCTTCTTCCTCGGTCTGCTGGTGGCCATCCTGGCGCCGATCTTCGCGCGGCTCGTGCAGATGGCCGTCAACCGCCAGCGCGAGTACCTGGCGGATGCGACGAGCGTCGAGTTGACGCGCAACCCCTACGGACTGGAACGCGCCCTGGCCAAGCTGGCCACCGACCAGGAGCCACTCGAGGTCGCCAACCGGGCGACCCAGCACCTCTACGTGGTGAACCCCGTCAAGAAGCTCGACGCCAGCGCCAGAGGGCTTTTCAGCACGCACCCGGCCATCGTCGACCGCATCAATCGGCTCCGCCGCATGACCGGTGAGCCGGAGCTGGACACCAACAGCATCCGAGCCCTGGCCGGCCTCGACTGATCTTGGTCCCGGCGCGGCCTCCAACGGAGGTGGACCGCGTCAGACCCTGGGTCGCCCGCAGGCCCCGGGCAGCCCTCAGGCCGCGGGGTCGCACTTCGATCTCTGGGTCCCACCTCAGGCCGACAGGCCCCGCAGTCCGGCGGCCGCGAGCCCGGCGGCACGGTTGGCGACGCGCACCGGGAGGCGGTACAGGCCGGAGATGCGCAGGTACAGCGTCGTCCCCGTCACGCCGGCGATCACGCAGAACAGCAGCGCTCCGGTGACGTCCACGAGACCAAGCTGGATGGGCAGCACGATGACGAAGGGCATGATCAGGCCGCGCAGGCCCATGATGGCGCCAAGTCCGGCTGCTGCAGCCGCCTGCTCGTCACGGGCGGCATGGTCGGCGATGAGCAACGGCCACGACACGTCGATCGCGGCGTTGGCGGCGCCCAGCAGGGCGCTGGCCAGGAGCAGCACGGAGAAGTCGGGCGCGAGCGCGAAGGTGGCCATGGCCAGGGTGCCCAGGATGGTCCCGGAGGTCATGCTCACCAGGCCGCTGGTGCGGCTGGCCAGGCGCCCCCAGGCACTGAAGGTCACGACGGTGACGGCGGCACCCGTGAAGCCGGCGACTGCGATGTCAGCGATGGACAGGCCCAGGCGGTCCACCTGGACCATGGCGATGAGCGCTGGCAGGGCCACCATGCCGCTGCCGAAGATGAGCTGGGCAGCGGTGATGCGGCGCAGCATGGGCCGGCGCAGGACGGTGCGGACGGATTCCACGGCACCGTAACCGGGGATCTCCTGGTCGGTGTCCAGCGTCAGCCGGCTGGGTGCCAGGCCGGAGACGATGCCGACGATGGCGACGACGGCCACGATGGCCAGCCAGCCGGCCCCGGCAGCCGCGAAGGTGACGGCCAGCAGCGCGGTCATCGTCGCCAGCGATCGTCCGGAGCCGACGATGCCCAGCAGGCGACCGCGGCTCGCGGAGGGATAGATGCCGCTCCAGATGCGCTGCTGCATGGGAGCGCCGAGCGACCAGGCCAGCCAGAAGCCCAGCATGGCCAGGCCCATGAAGAGCGGCTGCGGCGCGACGAGGACGAGCAGGAGGCCGGCGGCGCCGAGGGCTCGAAAGACGGAGAGATGCCTGGGCGTGCGCGGGCCGATGCGGCCGGCCAGCAGGCCGATCAGGCTGGTCAGGAAGGGGATGGCCGCGAACGCCGCCAGGCCCAGGGAGCCGAGGCCCTGCTGGCGTGCCATGGAGGGCAGGAGTGAGCCGACGACGGCCAATCCGGCACCCAGCCCGACGGCGGCGGAGAGGTCCAGCAGGAGATTGCGCTGCAGGGTGCTGGGCCGCGCCGCCAGGGCATGGGCGATCCCACTGCTGTCCGGCAGCGGGATGGGACGCCAGTTCAAGGACACCTCCAAGCAGGTTCGACGACTGGGCCTGCGAGGTGAGCTGGATGGGCCGTTCACCTGCGTAACCCGACGCGGCTGCGCGGTGGTGCGGTCCTGGGAGTCACTGGTCCCCGTCCTCCGCAGCGCGGAGGTTCGGCCGTCCCCAATGTAACAGCCCGGGCGGTCCACCGGAAGGCCCAGGCCGTGAAGATTCCGTTACGGGGTGGCCGACACGGGCCCGTGGGCTCCCGGGTGACGGCCGGGACGCAGTTGTGCGAGGTGGCTCGGTTGTGGTCTAATATCGCGACCGCACCGGCGGGCCGAGATAGCTCAGTTGGTAGAGCACGCGACTGAAAATCGCGGTGTCGCCAGTTCGAATCTGGCTCTCGGCACCACATTACGGTGCCGGTCGGTTGCTCGTCAGGATCGGGCGGAAGTGGCTCAGTTGGTAGAGCATCACCTTGCCAAGGTGAGGGTCGCGGGTTCGAGTCCCGTCTTCCGCTCCACTCCCTCTCGCCCTACCTCGTAGACTGTCGTGGGTCACGTTGCCCCTTCGTTCAGTGGTAGGACGCCGGACTTTGGATCCGTGAACCGAGGTTCGAAATCCTCGAGGGGCAGCCAGACATCGCGGCCGGGCATACCCGACCGCATACGGGGCGACGTAGCCAAGTGGTTAAGGCGGAGGTCTGCAAAACCTCTATTCAGCGGTTCGAATCCGCTCGTCGCCTCCAATCCCACGCTCAGGATGGCTCCTTGGCGGGGGTCAAGTCCCAGGACGTGGTGTGACTGCACGCCGTCCCTCGCGTCCGGTCATCTGGCGGTAGCCACCACGGAGTTCCTGGAACACCTTGGTGACCATCTGCTGCTGCTCTTGGAAGCACGGTAGGGCGGGGTGTTGGTAGAGCCACTGGATGCCGGAGGTGAGCACGCCGTCGATCCGCACGAAACGCTGCGACATGCAGGGCCACGCGTCGCACGATGATCCGCGCCGCGGCCCCTACACGCTCCGTGGTGCCGTCATCGGCTCCGCCGTCGAGCTGGCATCGGACGTTGACGGGCTCCGACTCGTGCTGGCGTCCACCCTGGGCGACCGCTACCGCGTCCGGGTGAGCGAAGACGGGAGCACCATCAGGCGCTTGCGGCTGGCTCTTCCCATGGCCGCTAGACTGACCTTGGTCGGTGGTAGCAGTCTGGCGTTTCAATGCAGCCGTGTGCAGCTACCACCCGTAGCGTCCGCCGAGAGGGCTCCTCGCCGGGCTTGGGGGGATGTAGACCCATGAGCGTCTACGGTTCGCGTGTCTGATGAGCGCCTCCGCGTTCTGGTGCCCGACGTGCCGCACCATGCGTGTGGACGCGGTCCATCTGCGCGATAGGCGGGACTACGCTCCCGCCCCGGCTGGGGGTGGGCAAGCCCCGGCCGTGCGCGAGTGCCACCGCTGCGGTGTGGCCCGCGAGCGCGCACTCTGGGAGGCCTTCGAGGAATTCCCCGACCGCAGCGCCGCCTACGAGAAGACTGACCGAGTCATGGCCCGGGCGCGACGCAAGTAGACGGACTCGGTCGGGCCGGCGTCCGACGTCGATGGACTGCGCCTCACGCTGATCTCGACCGTGGGTGACCGCCTACCGCGGCCGGGCGAACCACGACGGGCGCCCGGTCGGGTCGTGGACCGGGTCGGACGCACGAACCCCCCGGCTAGCCGTTGTCGCCGGGGGGCCGTGGCAGTAGGACGTCGAGGGCGTACCCTGCCCGCTCGCACCTGTCGGCGGATATGGGCAGATAGTCCCAGTCCGGTGCACGTGCCGAATCGTTGGCCGCGTATCGATGATCGCTGCCTCGTGCGTGCCACCGATGAGGGGAGCGTCATCAGGCTGTGGCGGCGTGGGGACACCGCGATACGCGCTCGGGCCAGCGCGGACCGTGGCGAGGTTGGACGGGGCACCCCAGCGGTCCCTCCTGGGCCACCGAAGGTGCCCCTCATGAGGTGTTCGCGCTGCGGTCAGTGGGAGGGCGGTCGCCGAGGGCTCGGAGGGCAGCAAGTCTCTTCCGGGACATCCACCAGTAGGGCAGGCTGCCGTCCGGATGCGCACCTCCCGCGAGCACATAGATCCCGTCGAAGTGGCCGGGGGCGAGGAGCAGATCAGGCGGCTGGCCCGACTCGAGGCCCAGGACGACGGTCACCGCGCCATGGCGCGGTCCACGCTCGAACCGGGCGACGAAGGTCCCGGATTCCGACCAGTCCCGGGAAGGTTCCATGGCGAGCAGGCTCCCGCTGTCAGCTGCGAGGTGACCGGCTCGGATGCGCCCCCTCGGAGGTGCCCGGAAGTACCAGCCTGACCCAGGACAAGAGTACGGTCAAGGCATCGAGCGCCATCCGCGGTGTTCGATGTCACCAACGCGATCCCGGCGAGGCCCCCGGCCTTGCCGGAGTGACGTCGCTGGTCAGTCCGTCTCTGCCCACCAGAGCACCTGACCCGCCCGAGCCATCGCTGCCACGCCGGTGACCCCATCGGACCCCACCAGACCGTGACCGATGGCCCTTAACCGCACCTGGCCCGGCGGCTGTAGTCACCGCAGACCCTGGGGACCTCCTCCGACGCGCCCATGACGACGTTGGCCGAGGAAGCGGCGAGCCCCAGCCCGCCACGTCCCTGAGTGGACTGTCGACGAGGAGACGCCATCCGTGATCCGTCCGAAGGGCCACGCCTCGAGTGGCGTAGCTCGAGTTGCCGTGCTGACCGACGACGGACTGCCCCAGCCGGGCAGGGCCGCCACTGACCCAGAGTACGTGCTGTGCGACCACGGCTATCTGCGACGCGGCTGGTGCGACGAGTGCCACGCGGACGCCATGGACGGGCGGGACCGCGCCGACCCGTGGCTGACCGCACTGCGTTCGCGAGCGCGCGAGCGAAGGGCTCGCGTGGTGCCGGCGTAGACCGGATCGGCGCCGGTTGCTGGCTTCGGCACAGCACGAGGTGACGATCTCCCGGGCGCGGATGCAAGGCCTCGGGGGCCAGCCCGACCCGTAGGCGCCACTCCTCAATGCGACGAGAGCCTCGTGGCAGCAGGCCCCTGCACGCGTACACGGAGGACGGGGATGCTCGATCTGGTGGTTCTGCTGTTACCACGTCCGGGTGAGCGACAACGGCTGCACGGTGGGCCTATGGCGCCTGTGAGCGCCGGGGGCGTCTGACTGGCTGTGTGCGCGCCGTTCGCGGCGTCGACGATGGAGGCTCCGCCTCGACCCAGGGTGCCTCTACCGCCAGCGGCGACGCCCAAGCTGACGCCCGACCTGCTCGTGGTCCTCGGCTCCTTGGACGATGATCCGGCCGTAGAGCGCGACGAGGGAGGTCGCCACCAGCAGGTAGATAGCCAGATCGAACAGGTCCATCCCGTTACCTCCGCCCCCCCGGTGGGCCGACGCCAACAGGCTTCTCGAGGCTGCCTCGGACGCGGCCTGAGCGCGGACTGTACGGCCGTCCCACGGTGACGTCAACACGGAATGGACACGGAGCGGGACCCCGATAGCGTCTCCGTAGGACCCCGGACCGCGCCCCGTACATCGAACTCGCCAATGTACCTGATCATCTGCGGTCCCTTGGTCCTTGCGGACGCGGACACGCCAACATGGCACCAGACCGCCACGATGAGCGACCCCCGTCTCGAGGGCGATCACTACCACAGCCGGCTGACGAACACGTATGTCGGCCGAGGACCGGACGAGCCCCAGGCGTCGACCGTCAGCTGGGCGACGCAACGCATCGAGAACGAGGGGGGCGCCTGGCAGGGCACGATGGTCACGTTGGATCGCGCCCGGCGAACCCCCGAACACCTCGTCCGGGGCACGGGAGACCTACGTGCTCCCGGCGAAGGTGGCTATGAGGGCCTCACCGCTATCTACGATGTCGTCTTCAACGCGGCCTACGGCTGCGGCGTCGACGTCTGGGGTGTCATCTTCGAGGGTGGTCTGCCGCTGATCGAGCCGTCCATTCCAGAGCAGTAGCTGGCAGACCCGGACTGACCGGGGGTGTCACAGGGGAGCCTGGCTCCGGCCGCCACCTCGGTGCCGGAGCCAGGCCTGCAGGCCGAGGTCGCCCCCGCATCCAGACCAGTCGGGATCGCGTGTCGATGCGATCGCCTGCGGTGACGACGGCGAGCAACTCTGGTCGACGCCGCACCAACGCACGGCGACATCGGGCCCTGACGCCCGTGACCACATGGGCTGCGTCGCGGGCTCCTGAGCGCACTGGCGGGCGCGATGCCGGTTGACGGACTCATACGGGCCCTCCCAGCAGGCCCGTCCTGAGCGTGGATAGACGCTGGTGGACGTCAGGGACTGGTCGGCAATTCCTCCATTCAGCGGTTCGGATCTGCTCGTCGCCTCCAGCTCCATGTTCGGGCGAGTGCTGCTGCGACAGCCCGAGACGCGACGGGGGTCCGCAGTCGTCACGGCCGACTGGAAGTTGGTGCATCGGGGACATCCGGCCCACGGCTCGGGGACCAAGGGCCCCTAGCTCCCCCACGGCGGGCCGCAGGGTACGACTCTCCGCACGACCGTCGAACGGTGTCGTCGCGCGGTCCCGACGCTTTGCGTCGACACGCCGCGAGCCCCAGCTCGCCGCCAATGTCGCCCCTCGTCTGCTCGGAGGTAGTCTGCCTATGGCCTGAATCGCGAGACCAGTCATCGAGACTCCTGGCGTGGGCCCCAGCCTGCGACGCGTGGAGTCCGCAACAAGGGGTTTGCATCATGCCCATGAGTCGGCATGCCAAGACCGAGTGGCAGCAACGCAAGCGCGCAGCCGTGGCCATCTCGGCCGGCAGGGAGCCTAACCGAACGGGTCGCCCTCCCACGGGACGCAAGGCACAGAAGCACCACGGGGACCGCCGAGCCCAACGGGTGCGCGCCAGAGCGCGTCTACTTCAGCGGAGCGGCGACAACGGCTGGTGCGTCACGCGCCACCCGATCCTGGAGGAGGCCATCATCGTGGCGCGTCGCCACGCCAAGCCAGATCGCGGGTCGGTCATCTTCGACCCGCTGTTCGAGGAAGCCGTGAGTGTCGCCGCTTTGGCCATCTGTGCCGGGGACGACCCTGACGAGGCCACGGTGGAGTTCGTGAGAAGCGAGCGCAATCGTGCCTATCACACCGCTCAGCTCCTCGCGCACGTGGCCTGAGGAGCTCGCAGCAACCACTGGAGTCGGCCCTGGAGGGCCGGCTCCGGTACCAACGGGCGTGATTGGGGCCGCTCAGTTCTCGGCCAGTGCGCCGCCGACGGCCAGTGCGCCGCCGACGGCATGGACCCCGGCACCGGCGCGCTCTCGATCCGCGACGAGGAGTCGCCTCCCTCTCCCGGCCTCCCCGTCTCGCAGGTCTAGGTCCACGGGCCCATGCGGCACGGGCCCGTCACGGTGCAGGGACAAGATGAAGCCCTCCGCGTCTGTGGAGGGCTTCGTTCGTTGTCCGGGGAGTCTGATAGGCGCAGGTGGACTATGCCGCTGGGCTCTCCACGGCATCCGGTGCAGGGGAGGCGGCATCGACCGCCGCGGGCGAAGCGGCGGCGTCGGCCGGCGCGAGCGTCTCGGGAAGCGGCGCGGGTGGTGACGTGGGCGACGATCCGTCGTCGCACGCCGCGACCGCGAATACGACCATGACGAGCCCGGCCAGCAGCTTCCTCTTGGTGTCCATCGAGTCCTCCGTCGGGTGGGCGCGGCCGGCTGGCCGGCGGGAACACGGTGGCCGAAGTGGCCTTATCAGTCGCATCCTCAACGTGGCCCTGTGCATATCAGCCGGGATACGGGTCTTCGGACAAGCGATCGGGCCCGGTCGCCGGACCGAGCCCGATCTTTTCGTGTGCGTCGGCCGTCACGTCACCGTGCGGACCGGTCGCCTAGCCCTCTGCGGCGGGGCTCGCCTCAGGCGCCAGGGTCATGACGGCGTCGGGGCTGCCTTCGGCGCCCGTGTCGGTCCCGGCGGCCGGACTCTCCTGAGCTCCGCCGTCGGTGGTTCCGTCCGTGGTGCCTGCTGCGGCCATGGTCATGATGATGTCCACGCGCGTCGAGCCGTCGCCCTGGTCGGTCAGCCAGGCGAAGCCGCTGTGACCAGACCCGTTTTGCTCCTTCAAGACGATGGCGGTGCTGTCCGCACCGGTCATCTCACTGCCGATGTCGCCGCAGGCGATGTAGACGTCGCTCGCCTCTGCCGACTGGTGCACGTTGATGGCATGCTCGCCGCCCAGGATGTCCTGCAGCGCCAGGCCGACCACCGTGGTGCTGAGCTCGATTGGGACCTGCTCGGCACCCTCGCCGACCATCTCGGTGGTGGGCTGCATGACGTCCGCGAGGGGCTCGACGACGTCGCCGGGCTCCGGGCACGCACCCGTGTGGATATGAGCAGGATGAGGACCGTCGCCTGCAGTCGCCCCCTCCGTCGACCCGTCGGTGGCGGGCGAAGCCTCCGCGCCCGGAGACGCGGGTGCGCCGGGCGAAGCCTCCGCGCCCGGTGACATGCCGGGGGACTCGGCCGGGACACCCGGGGATTCGACCGGCATCGGCGAACCTTCCGGCGCCGGCGAGGCGTCCTGTGCCTGGACAGCCATGACACCGGTGAGGGCGAGCACAGCCAGCGTGGCTGCCAAGGTGGTTGCGCGCACGTTCATACCGACCTCCGCGTTCGTTCATGGTTTCGGGCAGGGCGCCCTTCCTGAGCGCGATGGTCCCAAGGCCGTGATGACGCCGGCTCCCTACGGCACGGTGGCAGTGCTACAGGGGCATGTCGCGCGCCTTGCGAACCGCCCCATCGGCCGAAGCCGGACATCGACCCGAGTTGCCGGGCGTACCCTCTACCCCTGAGCGGCACAGCAAGAGGGGAGCTGAAGGCGATGTCCAGTGCGCGGAAGTGGGCGGTCTATGCGTTCATCCTCGTCCTCATCGCCCTCCCGATCTGGGCCCTCTCCAACGCCGACGATGCGATCCACGAGCAGACCTGGCTCTTGCTGGCGATCGCCTACCTGCTGGTCGTCCTGGCCATCGCGGCCATCGGGATCTACATCCGACTGGGAGGACTCGTCGATGCCCTGTCAGGACAGAGCATCCTCACGGCAGAGCAGCTGGAGCGACCGAGCCTCAGACCCCCGGCCTACGTACCGCCCTCCGTCTACGCACCTCACCCGGAATACGACCCGCCGCCACCCCCGATGAAGAGCGGCCCCACCCGCTGAGGCCCCCCGCACGCGGGGCCTACCGAACCGAGTAGCGGTCCAGGTCCTCCTGGGCCGCGCGGAGGGCCTCCTCGTGGGTCAGGGCCCGACCGGCTTCGAACCAGGCCCGCTCCTCGTCCGTTTCCGGGTTGATGCGCACTTCGACGCCGAGGAAATCCGCGGTCGACAGCTCGTCGACGAGGTTGACCCCAGTGTCGTCGCGGGCCCGCGCGGCGGCACCGATGTGGCGCCATTGCCGCTCGCGGTCTCCTCGCGCTTCGGCCAGGGCCGCCACGTCGATCAGCATCAGCAGCGTGCCGCTCTCGTCACCCGTGCTGCGGAAGATGTCCAGCGACTCACGGAGGTAGGCAGGAGCCTCGTCGGGTTCGCCCATGGCGATGCGGATCAGGCCGACCAGGTGCGCTGCCCAGCCCGTCCGGAATGGATCGCCCAGCTCCCGGCTCAGGTCGAGGCTCTGCTCGGCCATGCGGGCGGCTGCCTCCTGGTCTCCGTCGGCGGCCAGCGCCATCGAGAGGGCCCATGTCGCGCTGGCGATCCCGGGTCGATCGTCAAGCTCTCGATAGAGGCCCAGGCTCTCCTCGAACCAGGGGCGTCCCTGCCGGTAGCGCTTGAGCTGACTGCCCGTGTCGGGCGATGCCGCGAAGCCGAAGTCGTAGAGCGCATCGGCCAGGAGCTTGCGATCGCCGGCCTCCCGCGCCGCCGCGAGGGCGGCACTGTAGTGGCGGTGCGTGGACTCCGGCCGCCCGAGCCAGTAGGAGATGCCGCCGCCGGCGGCCTCCGCCCGTGATCGCAGCGAGGCATCCTGGGCAGGCACCGACGGAAGGTCGAGCACCGCGTGCGCCAGCTCGTGGCCTTCGAGGAGGTGCCCCCGGACCTGCCAGAAGCGCCACATCGCCGCGATCATGCGCAGCCCGAGCTCACCCTCGTCCGAGCGCACGATCCAGTGCAGCGCGCTGCGAAGGTTGTCGTGCTCGTGCTCGATGCGGTCGTTCCAGGTCTGACCCTCCGGCCCCAGGAGGTGCGGGGCGGCCTCCTCGATGAGGGCCAGATACGTCTCAGCGTGGCGACGCTCAACCGTGTCGGCCTCGCCAGACGCAGCCAGTCGCTCGGCGGCGTACTCGCGGATCGTCACGAGCATGGTGCAGCGGGGTGAGCCCGCATCGTCGCCGAGCATGAGCAGACTCTGCTGCGAGAGCGAGTCGATGCCGTCGAAGACCTCGCGACCCAGCTCCGACGCGGGACCGCAGACTCGCTCGGCGTGCTCCAGGGTCGCGCCGCCGGCCATGACCGCGAAGCGAGCGAAGAGTCGGCGGTCGGGGTCGTCGAGGAGGTCGTGGCTCCACTCGATGGCGCCCCTCAGGGTGCGCTGGCGCTCGGGCAGGTCGCGCGCGCCGCTCGTGAGCAGCGCGAGGCGATCCCCGAGCCGGTCCCGCAGGGCCTCCACGGGCAGGATGCGCAGTCGTGCGGCGGCCAGCTCGATGGCCAGCGGCAGCCCGTCCAGCCTGGCCACGATCTCCGCGACCGCTGGCGCGTTGGCGTCCGTCAGGGTGAAGTCGGGCCGCGCGGCCATGGCTCGCTCGACGAAGAGGCGGACCGCCTCCGAGGCGGCCACGTCGGAGACCGCCTCCGATCCGACCCGCGGCAGGGACAGCGTCGGGACCTGGAACTCGTGCTCGCCGTAGACGCTCAGCGGGATGCGGCTGGTCGCCAGCACGGTCAGCTTGGGGCAGTCCGTGAGCAGGCGTGAGACGGTCGTCCGCGCCTCGACGACCTGCTCGAGGTTGTCGAGCACGAGGAGCACCGCCCGGTCGCGCAGGTGGGCCACGAGACGCTCCAGCGGGTCGTCCGTCCCGCCGGCGGCACCGACCACGGTCGCGACCTCGGAGGCCACGAGCTCCGGGTCGCTCACCGTGTCAAGGGGTACGAAGAAGACCCCGCCATCGAAGCGCGACGCGACGGCCGCCGCGACCTCGATGGAGAGCCGCGTCTTGCCGGTACCGCCGGGGCCGGTCAACGTAACGAGGCGGGCGCTCGCGAGGAGGCGCGACACTGCCTCCACCTCCGTGCGCCCCACGAAGGAGGTCAGCTGGGTCGGCAGACGGGCACCCACCGCCTCCAGGGTGCGCAGCGCCGGGAAGGTGGCCTGGAGCCCACCGCCGGCCAGCTGGAAGAGGCGCACCGGACGCATCAGGTCCTTCAGGCGGTGCTCGCCCAGGTCGTCGAGGCTGATCCCCTCCGGCAGCCCGTCACGTGCCAGCTCCGCCGTGGCGGCTGAGAGCAGTACCTGGCCGCCATGTCCCGCCGCGGCGATGCGGGCCGTCTCGTGCAGCGACAGGCCCACGTAGTCGTCGCCGAGCCGGCGGACCTCGCCGGTGTGGATGCCCATGCGCACCCGGACGGTGACGCCCTCCGGCCAGGCCTGTGTCGCCAGCGCCCGCTGGGCCGCCAGCGCGGCGCGGATGGCTGCGCCGACCTCGACGAAGACGAGGTGCTGGGCGTCACCCTCCGATCCGAAGGCTCGACCACCCTCCGCCTCGGCGGCCGAGCGGATGATGCGGTCGTGCGTCTCGAGCAGCGCGTCGTACGATCGTCCGAGCGACTGAAGCAGGTGGGTCGAGCCCTCGATGTCGCTGAACACGAAGGTGAGCGTGCCGGCCGGCAGCTCCCGTTCATGGTTCGGCCGCGTGGGTCGCTCCATCCGCGGATGGTGGCGATGGACGGCCGGGGCGTCAACCGCTTTCCGCGCACCATCCATGCCGGCCGCACGGTGTCCGGACGACTACCGTGCGGCCTACTCGGTGATGAACGAGATCGATGATGGCGCCGTCGCTTCCTCTCAGCCTGCTGGAGCCCGGAGTCAGCCGGTCATATCCAGTTACTCGACTCGTGACCCGCCGCCGCCGCTCCTCAGGGTGCGAGCTTGTTCCGGAGTCCGGAGCATCTGCAGCGCCACCTCTTGACCGAAGATCGCGGTACGCAAGGGGCCCGGTGGTCGACGCCTCAGGGCCGCTGCCGACTTCAAGGTCGACGGCACTTCGGAGATTGCCCCAGGTCCTTGACGTGGGCCATGGCGACTTCCTCCATGGCACGGAGGACCATCTCTCGGGGACCAGTCCGGCTGACTTGGGAGGACTGTTGTGATTGTTGTGGATGACAAGCATGTTGACGGAGACAGTCTTGGGTCCTACCATCCCGGTAACCGTTGTGATTCTTGTGGATAGGCTGATGTCAGACCTGGATAGCGAGATGCTCTCGACTGGGGAGGCTGCGAAGCTCCTCGGCGTGACCCGTCAGCACATCGTGGACCTCTGCTCGCGCGGCGTGCTGCCGTACGGGATGGCCGGGTCGCACCGGCGGGTGCGTCGACGGGACGTCCTCGCGCTGGGTGGGCGCGTGGCGGCGGATCGGGGCGGACCGATGACGCGTGATCAGATCCGTTCGCTGTGGCTCCATCGCGTGGCGGCAGGGCACGTCGCACGGGCGCCGGAGAAGTCGCTCGCCAGGGCTCGTGGCAGGTTGAAGGCTCTCCTGGCAGGGGACCCTCAGGGACGTCGCTGGCTGTCGGACTGGGAGGCGCTCCTGTGGGACGGCCCGGAGGCGGTCATGCGGAGGATGGTTGGCACCGACCCAGAGGCGCGGGAGCTGCGTCAGAACTCTCCATGGCTGAGCCTGCTGACCGCCACCGAACGGACCACTACCATCGCAGCCTTCGAGCGGAGCAACCCGAAGGAGCGCGCCGCGCCCGAGATCCGCAGCCGTGAGGCGCGGCCAGCTCGAGCACGTGCTCCGCGCGGCATCCCAGATCATCGGCGATCGTGACCTGCTCGTGGTTGGCTCTGCAGCGATCCTCGGGACGTTCGACGAAGACGCCCTGCCGCTGGCAGCGACGCGGTCAGATGAGGCGGACCTCGCTCCCTTCGAGGACTCCGACGGCAGCCAGAGCATGGCGATCGAGGGGTCGCTGGGCTCTGGCTCGATGTTCCACGAGACCTACGGCTACTTCGCGGACGGCGTCGACCTGAGCACCGCCGTCGTGCCGGCTGGCTGGCGCGAGCGTCTCGTCCTGTTCGAGACCGAGGGCACGCAGCCAGGCCGCGGCTGGTGCCTGGAGCGCCATGACCTCGCCGTCTCGAAGCTTGTCGCCGGCCGCGCGAAGGACTACGAGTTCGTGGACGCACTCCTCGATGCCGGACTACTCGACATGGAAGTGCTCCAGCAGCGCTTCGACGTGTTACCCCGGGACCGTGTCATCCCCGCGTTCGCCGCGAAGGCGGAGCGCTGGCTCCAGTCACGCCTCCGAACCTGATCGGCGCCTTGAGGCGTGGCTGTCACGTGAGAGTGCCACCGCCGCGGCCCTGAGCTGGCACCAGCGATGTCAGGCGCTGATCGGCTCACCCACTGGCTGCGCCACTCGGGCGCCGGGAAGGACGGGCCGAAGTAGTCGGTCTCCCGGGCGATCTTGCCGTCGCGCAGTTCGAGGACGGCGACGATGTGCCAGTCGGTGCCGTCGGGGTAGCGGCTGGTGCCTTCCACGACCCAGTGATCACCCGCTCCGCTGATGCGCTTCATGATGACCTGGGGTGGCCCACCGGGGTAGTTGCGCGCGATGTTCAGGCAGGCCGTCTTGCCACGCACGCGCTCACCCGACTGCGGCCAGTCCTGCACGAAGTCCTCGTGGACCATGGCTGCATAGGCTGCCTCGTCGCCGGCGAGGAGCCCGTCGTAGTGCTCCCGGATGCGATCGGGGAACGTCTCGTGACCGGACATGTGCCACCTCCGCTGCGTTCCCCCAGAGCGGTGAGGATACGCACAGGCGTCAACAGCGTCCACGGGCGAGGTCCGGACCCAGCCCTGCGCAGTCGCGGACGAGTCGCGGACCTGAGTCTCCGGTGCGCGAAGCCAACTGTGGCGACCGGCCCCGTACGAAGCAGCACGCACCGACGGCCGAGCCCGCCGCTTCATCGAGCCCTGCGTCCGCTACGCTGGTCGTTGGGGTGAAGCTGGGGCAGGGGAGCGGAGACATGGACGCACGACCGATGGCCACGCACCACCTGGTCACGCGCCGCATCCAGGGACGATCCCGCATCACCATCGCGACCATCGTCGTCCTGGTGGTCGGCATGATGCTGGGCGCCGCCCCCACCTCTGCCGGCACGCCCGGCGACTGCGTCGTGCGGAACGGCCGTACGGACCGCGCCTACAAGCGCCTGCAGCCGGCCGTCGAGGCCGCCCGGCGGGGTGACAAGCTCACCGTCCGGGGCACCTGCCGCGGCAGCACGATCGTGGACCGCAAGCTGGCCATCGTGGGCGTCCCCAGCCAGGAGCTCGGTCGGCCCATCCTGTCGGGCGCCGGGAAGGGCCGGGTGCTCCGCGTCGAGCCGGGCATCCGCGTCAAGGTGCAGGACCTCGCCATCCTGCGCGGCAAGATGCTCGTCAACCGCGGCAGGGCCGGGTATGGCGGCGGCATCGCCAACCGGGGCAAGCTGACCCTCGTCGATGTCGAGGTGGGCCGCAACACGGCCGGGCAGTCGGGCAGGGGAGGCGGGGGCGGCGTCTACAACACGGGCACCCTCACCCTGCGGGGCACCACCCGCATCAGCGGCAACTTCGCACCCGACGGCGGCGGCGTCTACAACAGCGGCACGCTCCTCATGAAGGGCTCGGCCGCCATCAGCGCCAACGGCGCGGAGAGCGGCGGCGGCGTCTACAACGAGGGCACCCTCACCATGAGCGGCTCCAGCTCCATCCGCACCAACGGGGGAGAGGACGCCGGCGGCGTGACGAACCTCGGCACCCTCACGATGGGCGGCTCGAGCACCATCAGCGGCAATTCCGGCGGGCTCCGCGGGCCGGGCGGCGGCGTCTACAACGGGCGCAATGCCACCCTCACCATGAACGGCGAGAGCGCCATCCGCGGCAACACCAGCGTGGCCGCCGGTGGCGGCGGCGTGGCCAACGAGGGCGGCATCGTGCGGATGAACGACGTGGCCACCATCAACGACAACACGGCGCCCTCCGGCGGCGGCGTGGACACCTGGGGCCAGGGCACGTTCACGATGCGGGACGCCAGCTCCATCCGCGGCAACAAGGCGGAGTCGGGGCCCGGTGGCGGCGTCTCCGTGCGCGGCGGCATCTTCAAGATGAGCGGCACCAGCTCCATCAGCGCCAATACTGCCCTCCAGAGCGGTGGCGGCCTGGTCCGCACCCGCGGCACCCTCACCGGCGTCAGCTGCGGCCCGGGCACCTACGCCAACGTCTACGGCAACAGCCCCAACGACTGCAACCTCGGCACGCCGTAGGGCCGCAGTCAGCGGCGGCCTCCGGCCAGCAGCGCGGCTACGACCGATCCGATGCTGGTGACGAGGCCGTCGGCGATGAACTACGGCTCGAGGATGCGCGACTGCGGGTTCGTTGTCGGCTGCGGAGAGGGTTATCAGAACCCGAACACTGGTTGCAGTACCCCGCGCGCCTGGTCGGCACCTCGCGGCAGACAGGGACAACTCGAGGCCGCCATCATCCAACAGCGTGACGGTCGCTGGGCGGCCTTCGAGGCGAAGCTCGGACAGTCCGCTCTCGATGAGGCCGCCAAGAACCTGCTGACGCTTGCTGACCGGATCGACACGGCGACGCATGGAGGGCCAGCCGTCCTGGCAGTCATCACCGGATGGGGTGCCGCGACACGCCACGACGGTGTCTGGGTCATCCCGATCGGCGCTCTCTGTCCATAGCCTGCCACGCGAAAGGCGACGTTCTACTGACCGGGTGCCCACTTGGCGAGCTGGCCGCGGACCGCGCCGGCGGGGAAGTCGGCGTTGTGCACGTTCACGTAGTAGTTGGCGGGATCCTTGCGGATGGCCTTGATGAGCGAGCGGTCGACGTCGCTGACGCAGCCCTCCGCGGTGCCGTTCGCGTGGTGTGACTGAGCGTCACGACGATCGGGCCGGCGACGCCGGCGGCGCCGCGGTGGATGTGCGCTGCTGCGGCGGGCGACGATCCCGGTCACCGTGAGTGCGGTAGCAGATCGTCCGCTGGCCCTGGTTGAGGCGGAGCTTGGCGATGCCGGCCCGTCGGGATCGCCGGGCCCGGGAACCTCGGCCGCGCCAGTCAGGGTGGCGGCCAACGGCCGGCCGCTGTGGATGCCGCTTGGCGGTGCTGCCGAGGCGACCAGCGCCATGGCGATGGTGAGGACCAGCGCGATGAGCAGGATCGCGGTGGCCGAGCGGGTCTTCGACATGTCTTCCTCCTTGCCCCCTGGGCGCGTATTGTCCCGCGCCGGCGCTGGCCTGCCAAGGGCCGGGCGCCCTGCACGAAGGCTTCGTGCCGTTTCGGACGCATTGATGCTTAGAGCGTCCGACCGCGAATCAGCTCGACGCGAGGCTCTCGCCTCACTCCCCCAGCGCACCCAGGAGTACCGGCAGCGAGTCGTGCAGCCCGCGCTCCCAGTACGGCCACGAGTGCGTGCCATCTCCGTAGGCGTCCACCGTGGCCGGGATGCCGAGCTCCTCGAGGCGAGCGGCGAACGCGTCGTTCTGTGACGCGAGCCAGCGCTCCAGGCCGTCCACCTCTGCGCCCGGGGCGTCCAGGGGCCCAGGATCGCCGTCGCCATACGAGAGATAGAGGGGCGTGCCAGACAGCGCCTCCGCCAGGCTGAGTGGGTCGTGTGCCTCCCAGGTCTCGGCATCCGCCTGCTTGTCACCCCACATCAGCGGGTCGGCCTGGAAATCCGAGCCCACCGTGTCTGCGACCCCACTGAAGGACGCCGCGGCCTTGAAGAAGCCCGGGTGTCGAGCGGCGTATGACAGTGCCCCGAAGCCTCCCATCGAGAGCCCGGCCACGACGCGGTTCGGACTCGCGCCCCAGTTGCGTTCGACGAGCTGGGGCAGCTCTTCGGTGTGGAATGTCTCCCAAGCCGGTTGGCCGCCGTCCCCGTTGTTCGACCAGTCGGTGTACCAGCCCGAGCGCCCGGCGTCCGGCATGACCACGAGGACGTTCCGAAGCTCAGGGATGGACGCGACATCCGTCTCGCGCGTCCAGCTCGTGTAGTCATCATCCGCGCCGTGCAACAGATACAGCGTCGGCCAGGAAGCCGCCGAGCCCTCCTCGAAGCCGTCTGGCAGCAGGACGCGGACGCGTGCGTAGCCGACGCTGGGCGACTCGACGGTCAGGTCCCGCGTCCTCTCATCGACCACATCCACGCGAACGACGCGTGCGCCGTCGTCAGCGGGCTCCCCGATGGCCGCGGCCGCCGTGGCACCCTCGCCCTGGAAGCGGACCGAATCGATCATCTCCTGCGCGCGCGCCCGCCACTCGGGGTCGCGACTGCCCCAGACCTCGAAGGCGACGGTCGCCCCGTCCACGTCGACCAGGACGAGGTGGCTCGAGCCGCCGACGTCGATGCCGCCCTCATTGCCGGACTGCTTCCAGAAGCGGACGTAGCCGTCTCCGTCACAGCCTGTGGCACCCTCGGCGGTGGTGATGTCGACGGCGACGGCGGGCCGTCCGTCGACGGTCGTCTCGGTCGCTTCGCTCACCACGAGGTCGGGATGGGCCCGCAGGTACTCGAGCACGCCTTGCGGCGAATGGTCGGTCGGGATGGCCGTCCCGGGCGGCACCGAGCAGACCGTGGCCCAGCCGGGACCCACGACCCAGACCGTCAGCCCGGCGCTGGGCTCGTCTGCCGAGATCACGACCTTCTGGTCGGGCGTGCCCGGCCACGTGAATGAGCCCATCCCGAATGGCACCTGGTAGGTGAAGGGGCGCGCGAACTCCGCGACGAGCGGCGTCTCCGGCGCGCAGGGCCGGAAGATGCCGGGACCGACGTCGCCACCGAGGGGACGCGCCTGGAGGTTGCCCTCTCCATCGGCCTCGAGCTTCAGCGTGAGGTCGCCGTTGCCCCGGATGTTGCCGCGCGGGACATCGGCGAACTCGGCGCGCACCACCCCGTCGCTGAGCGTGCCGCGGCCCACGTTGGTGACGTCGCGGCCGATCTCGTCGTACTTCTGGGCGACGTCGCTCATGCCGAGCCACCAGACCGTGTCACCGACCTGGCGGACGTAGTAGATGCCGCCATCGCTGGCGATCCAGCGGCCGGTGAGCCGGATGTCCTCGGCGTCGAACGGGATGGCGATCGGCTCGCACGTCTCCGCAGGCTGTCGCGGAGGGCTCTCGTCGGCCGCGGTCGTGGGAAACGACGCGAGCCACGATGAGGGAACCGGCCACGAGGGCCGCGGACGTGATGACTCTCACGAGGGGCCTCCCTGCTCCCCCCGCTTGTGGTCACACCAGCGGCTGTCTCGTCGCTGTGCGCGACCGTCCTGCCAGCAGATGATATCGACGCGGCGGGTACCGTCGTCCAGAGGGCAACCACCGGCGGGGCCGAGCCTCAGCCGACAGACTGCACCGGGTTCTCCAAGACGCCGAGGGGACCCATCTCGATGCGCACGATGTCGCCCGGGAGCAGCCGCAGCGACGGGTCCGGGACGACGCCATTGCCGCTCAGGAGGACGACGCCGGCAGGGAAGGTGAGGGCCCGGAAGAGGTGCCGAACGATATCGTCCAGCGGTCGACGCAGGCGGGCCGTGCTGGTCTCGCCCTGGAAGACCACGGTGCCGTCGCGACGGATGAGCATGCGGATCGGCAGCGCACCGCTCACCTCATCGGCGGGCACGATGGCCGGTCCCAGGGCGCAGCTGCCGTCGTACACCTTGGCCTGCGGCAGGTAGAGCGGATTGGCCGCCTCCAGGCTGCGCGAGGTGACGTCATCGCCGATGAGGTAGCCCGCGACGCCGCCGTCCGCCGCGATGACGAGTCCCAGCTCAGGCTCCGCCATGTCCCACTCCGAATCGGCGCGCACGGCTACGGGCTCACCCGGGCCCCGCACCCGCCAGCCCGGCGCCTTGAAGAAGAGCTCCGGCCGCTCGGCGTCGTACAGGTCGGAGTAGATGGACGGCTCGCCCGAGCCGGCCAGTCGGGCGCTCATAGGTGCGCTCGTACGTGAGGCCCGTGCACCACACCTCCTGGTTCTCGATGGGGGCCAGGATCCGCGCGTCTGCCGGGCAGTCGCCATGCGAGGGCTCGTCGCGGAGGGCCAGGCTGATGGCCTCCGCGTCGGCGGACAGCAGGGCATCGATGCGCAGGTCGGGGTCCAGCAGGTCAGCCGGGCCGCCCTCGATCGTTCCGCGCGCGAGGCGCACGCCCGCCCCGGGAACCTGGACTCTGAACAGGGCACTGGGCATGCGGATCTCCTCGAGTCCTGCGCTCAGCGATAGACGTCGCGCCGATGGCCGATCTCGATGACGAGCACGATCATGACGTCGTCGCGGATCTGACACAGGACTCGGTAGTCGCCGACCCGATACCGCCACAGGCCCTCGCCGCGGAGCGGCCGCCCCAGCGAGCGCGGACTCTCGGCCGTCTGGACCCGCTCTGCCATGTAGCGCACGATCGCTCGCGCCACCTGGCGCTCAAGCCGGTCGAGTCGCCGAACGGCTCGCTCTGACCACTCGACGCGGAACACTCACGCGTACCGTTCGAGCAGCTCCTCGGTCGAGATCGCTCGATCGCCCGACCGCAGATGCTCCGCCAGCGCTTCTTCCGCGAGGTACGAGTCCTCAAGATCATCGAGGTGCGCGAGGATGGCTTCCCTGGCATAGAACGACTTCGTACGCCCGGTCCGCTTGGAGAGAGCGGAGAGGCGCTCCACGATCTCGATCGGAAGCCTGAGCGCGAGCGTCCCACTCATCAGAGCCCTCCTGCCTGAACCATCATGCGCGGCGCGCAATACAAGTATCGCAGCGCACCAACCTGGGAACCTCGTCCGAGCCCCTTGCGTCCGGGTGCAGAATCATCGGGTACGCGGGAGGCGAAGAGGCGCGGCCGCTGCCCTGGCCGCCCCAGACCGCGCTGAGCCACTGGCGGACCCGGCCCGCGGGGAGGGATGGCCATGGCACACCTGCGGATGACGACCCACTACGAGGCGCCCATCGAGGACGTCTTCGAGCTGGCCGTCGATTACAAGCGCTACCCCGAGTGGAACACCTCGTACGAGGAGGTCAAGGAGGTCGTCGGCCCGCCCGACCAGGTCGGCTCGAAGATGCACGGGGTCATGAAGCTCCTGGGTCGGAAGCTGGAGGGTTGGGGCGAGGTCACCGAGGTCGAGCGACCCCGGCTCCTGAAGATCGACGGCAGCGGCTCGGGCGGAACGGTCACGACCGCCTACCACTTCTCGCCGACCGAGACGGGCACGGACGCCGAGCTCCAGGTCGACTACCAGCTGCCCGGCCGGCCTGTTCGGCAAGGCGGCCGACAAGCTCTTCGTCCAGCGTTCGGTCGAGCGCGACCTGCGCCACTCGCTGGAGAACTTCAAGGCCTTCGTGGAGGCTACGGAGCGACCGTGACCGTCACCTGCTCGCTGCTCTCGATGACGACGACGTCCAACGAGGAGGGGGCGCCCAGGAGAGCCACTCGGTAGGTGCCGGGCGGGAGTTCGATCCGCGGGCCGTCCACGGTGCCGCGGCCGACCTCAGCGCCCGCGGCGTCCAGCACGATGAACGGAGCGCCCGTGGCGCGCTTCATCGCCGCCGCCAGGCCCTCCGCGTCGCTGGCGTCGTAGTAGGTGCCCTGCCCGATCTTGGCGAGTCGGGCGACCTCTCGGCGCGACTTCCGGTCGAGGCCCAGGCCGACGACGTTGACCGAGACGTCGAAGCCCTGGTCCACGAGCGACTGGACGGCGGCTTGCGGGTCGCCGCCGCACGTCTCGCGCCCGTCGGAGACGACGACGACCACGCGCGGCCCGTCGGCCGTCGCAAGGTCCTCTGCCACCGACGCGATCGCCGCCGCCAGCGGCGTCTGCACCGTCTTGACAGCTTCCAGGGCGTCGATGGTCGTGCCCATGGCCACGGGGTCCAGGGGGCTGAGCGGGACCACGAGGTCCGACTCGCAGGAACGCGGCTCCGGCCGGAAGGTGCGCAGGGCCACCGGCGTGCCGGGGGCGAGCTGCTCGGCCACGAGGCGCGCCAGGACGCCCTTGGCCGCGTCGATGCGGCGCTGGCGTCCCAGCTTCTCGCGCATGCTGCCCGACGTGTCGAGCACCAGCTCGATGGCGACGTTGGACGCTGCCGCGGATCCGGCGGTCCCCGCGCCCGACGGACCGCCAAGGCTCGCAGCGTCCGGGTCGCTGATGACACTCAGTCTCCCGGGCTCGGCTGGCGGCGGCGGCTCTTCCGAGAAGTCGAGAACGAGCCCGTAGTCGGCGGGTCGTCGCAGCCAGGTCGCCATGCGGTCGAAGGCCTGTTCCATGGTCCCCGAGGAGCGCACGTACTCGTAGTAGCCGCCGCCCGACGCGGCCCAGTCCTGCATGAGCGCCTGGTTGCTGAGGGGCGTCGATGATCCCCCGACGTGCGTCGCGAAGATCTGCGGCCGGATCAGCTCGAGCCAGTGCCACAGCTCGGTGTTGTCATTGAACGAGCTGGTCTCTGCGTCCGTGGACAGGAAGATGGCTCGGGCACCCTCGCGAGCCGCGAGCAGGAGGTCCAGTGCGTCGATGAGCCCGATCTCCACGCTGCTGGAACCGGTCTGCGATCCGGCGTGCGCCGCCAGCTGGCTCTGGATGAGCCACGGGTCGTCGCTGAACTCCTCAGGGAACGCATCGGCCTCAAGGTCGATGATCTGGACGGCCTCCTCGCCGGACACGATGCCCCGCGTGTAGGAGCGCAGTGCCGCAGCCATGATGGGCACGTAGCCGCTGATGCTGGCGCTCGTGTCGTAGACCACGACGACCGAGAAGGGCGGCTGTTCCACGAGCAGCCGGTATGTCTGACCGGGGACGACCGGCGCCTCGTGGTCAACGGTGCCCGGCTGCCGTCCCGGCCCGAAGACCATGGGCACCTCAGCCCCGCTCTCGTCGAGGAGCGTCAGGCCGACCCCGACCGTCGGTCGACCAGACACGGCGATGCGGGCCATATGCTGGCCTTCAGGCACCGTGAAGACGTAGCTGGCGGGGTCGTCGCCGCGCGCCACGCGCCCGTCGACGGGGATCCCCGCCTCGAGCTCGACGTCCTGGGCAGGCTGGCTGGCCACGTCGTCCATGACACCGACGCGGTCACTGTCGGCGTCCACGGGCTGCTGCCACTCCAACGGACCTGCCGATGAGCCGCTGCCCCACTCGCCGGCCACCGATCGATAGTCCCCGGATGGCGCGCGCTCCAGCACTCTGAGCGCGCCCGGTAAGCTCGACGGCGACCGAGGAGCGGCGGTTCGGGATCGCGCCGCTCATGCGGATGTAGCGTGCCCAGGTGGGGGCCTCCAGCGTGAACGGCGCCACCGAACCGCTGGTGTCCGCCTCGACATCCCAGGAGCCGAGCGGCGTCCAGGGGCCCAGAGGACCCTCCATGCTGGTGGCCACCTCCAGCCGTTTCAGATGGGCGTTCAGACTGCTCCCGGCCGGGACCTGCCATTGCAGCTCGGTCACCTGCGCCGCCCGACCGTCCTGGAAGCCCAGCACCCAGGAGACGCGGTCCGTCCGCTCGGGGTCGTAGATGAGCCAGTCGGCGATCGACGCGTCCTCATCGAGCATGCCGTCGAGCGAGACGAGGCTGGAGGGCTGCGGATCGACCCAGGCGACGTGCCCGCCGAGGGCCGGTTCGGCGAGAGTCCAGCGGCGCGTCGCCCGGCTGCCAGCCAGGGGTGGCCACGACCTTCCACTCCCCGAGACGGAGGTGGTCGATGCCGGGCTGCACCGAGGTGATGCGCAGCTGCGCGAACCGCGCCGGGACCGGTTCCGGCAGCACGAAGGATTGCTCGCCGAGGGCGCCGGACAGCTGCCCCGACAGCACCGTCTGGTAGGTCACGCCGTCCTCTGAGAGCGCCAACTCGAAGTCCCTGGGGGTGCCCGCCACGACGCCGGGACCGGCGGATGGGTCGAGGATCGTCCCGGCCACGGGCACCGGGTCCTCGCCAGCCAGGTCCACGCTCAATGTCACGGGCGGTGGCAGGAGCAGGTCCATGCCGCCACCGAGGGCGATGACTCCGTCGTGCAGCGCAGCCTCCGCCGTCGGGTCGATCGAGACGAGTGGCACGGCCCCGAGGCCCGTTGCAGCGGCGTCCAGGCCGCCGAGCAGCTCGTCGGGGATGGGCCAGGAACGCACGGGCGCCACGAGCGCCGCTCCAGCCCGCGGCGTGACCTCGGCGAACGTCGTCGCCTGGCCCGTGCCGTCGCGAGCCCTGACCGTGACCCGCACGGGGTGGTCGGACCAGGCCTGGGTCGGGACCTCGATGGTCACCGGGACCTCCGTGGACTCGCCCGGCGCCAGTGAGACCTCCGTGGTCTCGAAGTCGACCCGCCAGTCAGGGTGACTGGTCGCCGCGTCGAGGTGCAGGTCCAGCGGAAGTGCCCCCGTGTTGGTCATGGACAGGCGCGCCGGCACCTCTTGGCCCAGCGTCTCGAAGGCAGCGACCTCCGTCGTGGTCGCGGCGAGCGACAGTTCCACGGGCAGCGCGGCGCTCGCGCCTCCCGGCCCTGGAGTCAAGGCCGGTGGTCCCCGGGTCCAGCGTCACGCTGTATGCGCCATCCGCCACGACGCCCAGGGCCAGGCTTGCGCCCGCCGGCAGGGGAGGCGATCGATAGAGGCCCTCGGCATCGGCGGACAGCGGCAGCGTGCTGATGCCATCGTCCAGGATGAGCGAGCGGATGATCCCCTGGGCGCGGAACGTCAGTTCCCCGGCCGCCGGCAGTGGGTCGAGTCGATACCAGTCTCCCTCGTCACCGGTCTCGACCGAGCCCTCGACGCGCAAGTCCGCGGGCAGCCGGCCGGCCATCCCTGGCTCATCATTGGGCTCCTGGTCGACGGCCAGGTCGAAGGGGTCCTCTCGACTGAGCGAGAGCCGGTAGCGCTCCTGCGTCGGTGGGCCGACGACCCGTACGGCGTGACTGCCAGCCGGCAGCACGAGATCGAGGTCGATGGGCTCGCCGGCCGATGGGGTCGCCCGAGCCGAGGCGATCGACGCGGTATCGCCCTCGGGATACAGCCACAGCATGGCACCCGGTGGCGGTTCGAGTCGGACCGGACATGCTCGGTCGCGGCCAGCGAGAAGCCGAAGACGTCGGTGTCCGCGGCTGTTCCGATGCGGCCCGTGACCGAGCCGTCCATGGGCAGCGGTTCGGCGATCGGAGAGCTCGTCGTTTGACTCCAGCTCTCCGCCGGGCACCGGCGGTCCGAGCGGCACGAGGTCGAGCGTGTACTCGCCGGTGCCGTCGAGGCGGAACCAGTGGTCGCCCGGGATGAGGTAGACGTCGGTGAGGACGCTTCGTCCTCCGCTCCCATCCGGGTCCGTGCCGACCCCCAGGCCGACGCCGTCCGTGCGTTCCCACAGTAGCCGGACCTCCGGCCCACGGGCCTCGACCTGCCAGAGCTGCGGCTCGCCATCGATGTGCACGCGGACGTGATCCGTGTTGTCCAGTCGACCGCTGAGGCTCGTGTCGGGCGACATGACCGTTGCCAGGTCTGGCGTGTCATTGGGCTCGGTCTCGTAGCCGGCCACGGGTGCCACCGAGGTGTCTACCCGCAGGTAGTAGGGGTCGTCGGGGCTCGGGATGCCGGAGACCGTGAGCAGGTAGTCGGCGGGCTGGAGCAGCAGGCCGGTCAGCTTCGCGACCTCCGCGCCGTCGGAACAGGAGAGCTCTCGCGGGTTGGGGTTCGCGTCCCCCGAGTCAGGCAGACGCAGGAGGCAGAGGCGCCTGGCAGGTCCCGATCTCACGATGAGCCTGGCATCGAGGAGGAGCGACCCCAACGCCTCGTCCACGCTGAGTCGATAGCTGTCCTGGTCGCTCGTGCGAGCCAGGCGCCCGGCCATGAGCTGTCCGGGCTCCAGGGCCAGCGCCCGTGCCGCGTCGTCGTTGGGCTCGGGATCCGCCCCCGTTCGGTCCTGGTAGGCAGCTCGCAGGATGTAGGGCGCTCTTCCGTCCACGGGGCCGGCCAGTCGGATGGTGTAGGCCCCAGGGGCCAGGTCGAGGTCGGGCAGGCGTGCCGTACCGTCGGCCTCCGGCAGGACGTCACCCACGACCTCGCCATCCGCGTTCGTGAGCGTGAGCGGGATCACCGTGCCGATGGCGCCCTGGGCCTCGATGGTCCAGAGCCCTGGCGCGCTGTTCTCGCCCACCTTCCAGGCGAAGTGGTCGAGCGAGCCGGCTGCGTCACCGCTCAGCTCGAAGGCCCCCTCGACCGGATACGGCCGTGCCGGGGTCATCGTTGGGCTCCTGGTCCGCTGGCGGCGGCATCGGAGTGCCGGGCTCGATGTCCAGGCGGTACGACGTGGGCGAGCCGCTCCACGGCGCGCCGGGCGTCACGCTGACCAGGTACCGCCCCGGGGCCAGCAGCAACTCCGTGGTCTGCACCTGGGCGTCGGCCTCCTCCGCCCGGATCGAGGCGATCACCGTGCCCAAGGTCACCGTCGCCGGATCCGGGCGCGACGCTGGTCAGCGTCAAGACGGCGGGCAGGCCCTCCGGGCTGGTGAGGCTCGTCGTCCAGCGCTGGTCGGCCTGTTCCGGACCGACGGTCCAGAGGAATTGGTCGGTGAAGTCATCCGCGCTCTCGAGTTCGCCCGTTACGCAGCCAGGCGCCCCGACGGGAGTGGCCATCTCCGGCGTGTCGTTGGGCTCGATCTCGGCGGCGCACTCCTGGGCAGTGGCAGATGGCGCGATCGTTAAGCCCACGCCGGATACCGTCACGAGCGCCGCGAGCATCGCGGCAGGCACGCGCATCACGTGCCAGGGGTGTCACGCCGCACTGGTGTCACGCGGCACGGTCACGCGGCACAGCCCGGGAGCCCAACGACGCCGCCCCCGGTGGCCGACTTGGCCCCCGTCATCCCCAGCATCGCCGAGGCCGCCAGGGGGCCGCCCTTGGCCGCATTGTCGATGGCCGCATACACCTCGAACATGCCCACCGCGACGGAGACCATGAAGAACGTACACAGTCCCAGTCGCTTCAGCGTCGAGGCGTCTTCGGCGCGGCGAACGATGATGACGGTGTCCTCCGTGGCGGTCGCCCCGCGCCCGTCGTCCAGCTGGTCGGTGGTCACGCCCGTGGCCGGATCGATGAGCCACCAGCCCGCTCGGTCTGCCCCGGCGATGGGCAGCGGTCTCTCCGGGGCTACGGCCACCCGACCGGTCGCGATCGACTCGCGCAGGCGCGCCAGCGTGTCAGGCGCGTAAGGCAGCGAGGCGACATCGTCGAGATCCTGCACGACCCGGAGAGGCACGCCTTCGCGGCGTGCCGCGTCGAAGATGGCGCCGACCGAGACGACCTCGGCTGTGCCCGCATCGCCCGGCACTGCCTCACCGAAGACGAGCCTCTCTGCGACGTGCGAAGTGACGCCGGCGACGACGAGCGGTGTGGTGGTCGGCGCCGTGGCCGCCACGGGTAGGGTCCCGAAGCTGCGATGCCATATATCGAGCATGGATCGGAATGCGAGTGAGCCGTCTGCGTCCATCTCGGGGGCCACCGTCAGCGATACGAGGTTCGGAGCGTCGACGAATGGGCGAACGCCCTCGGGCGTGGCCACCTCGACACCCGTGCCCTCGCGGACGACGTGGTAGGCATGTACCACACCGGCGAGGGAAGCATCCGTGCCCGTCGGCCGAAGGGCCGCGCCCAGCGTCTCGCCGCCGACGATCCCGTTGTGGACGGTGAGCACATGGACCCGCAGGGCGGGCAGGTAATCGAACGGCCCGTCAGGGTCGAGTTGGACCAGCGTGGCCGGAGCGACTGACCCAAGGTCCACTGGGCCGGCGGACCGTGCGGCTGGCCCGGTACGATCGAACATGGGGCGTCGGATGGTGACCGGTTCGGCCGCGGGGGAGGAGACGGTCGCCTCGATCCACTCGGCGGTGATCTCCCCGGCGGTGCCTCCGAACACGTCGGCCGGCGTGGCTGGCTCATCGAACGGCCCCGGCGCCTCGCTGGAGCCGACGCGGAACCAGCCCGGCCCAACGAAGACCGACTCACCGATGGAGACGCCCGGGATGTACGAGGTGCCGCCCTCGAGCAGCCCCATGATGTTCACGCCGATGGCTTTGGCCCCGACGAAGTCGAGGTTAAAGACGCTCACGGGCAGGCCGCCCGCCGCGTCCGCGAAGTCACTGACCTCAAGCAGGGTGCGTTCGCCGACCGCGCCGCCAGATGCGGTCTCCTCGATTACCCTCAATCGGATCGTGTGGCGGAGGTCGTCAGGGATGGCATCAACGACCTCGGCGGGCTCGGCAGCCGCGTCCCCCGGGAGCGCGCCGGGGATGCTCGGGTCGAGGTCGAGCCAACCCGGGCCCACCATCATCTGGACCCAGAGGTGCCGGTCGCGTTCCATGGTCGGAACGGCCGGGAACCCCGAAGGGAGCACGATGCCCGCGGATCTCAGCGCTGACTCGAGCTCCCCGACGGTCGCCGTGGTCTGCCCGTTCGCCCACTCGACGACCGAGGGCGCGCGCGCGATTGCTTCTTCGAGACGAGCGCTGGTCTCCGCATCGAGTTCGAGAGCCGGCAGAGGCCGTCCCCCGTCCCCCATCCCGCTCAGGGTCTCGATGAGCTGGACGCGCCCGGTGGCGACGTCGGTGATGCCCGAACGCAGCAACACGTCCGAAGTCGCGGGGTCGATGGCTCCCCAGGCGAAGCGCGTTTCGACGCCCGAAGCCTTCAGCAATGTCGCCAGCAGGGCCGCCTGGTCGGCGGCATTGCCCGCCCGTGCCATGAGCGTGCCCTCGGCGCCCCGCAGGACGCCCGCGTACGGCTCGTAGCGGATCTGCTCCGAGACGAAGCGGAAGATGCGCTCGGTGTCGAACTCGAGGGCCAGAGCCAGGTCGTCGATGGGCCCCGTCGCCGCGGCCACCGGGGAGGTCCCGAGCGGGTCGAGGAACGCGCCGAGCGAACCGGTGGCAAGCAGCCCCGCCCCACTGATCCCCATGAGCTTCAGGAAGGTGCGGCGATCGATGCGCCAGCTGTCAGTCGACGGAGAAGGGTCGAACATGGGCGGGCCCTCGGGTGCGGTCGACCCCCCAGGTCACGCGATGCTATCAGGCGCCCCAGCGCCGTTCAAGATGGCGCCCTTGCGCCACGTTCGCCCCGAACGCCACTTCACGCATGCTCGCGGCAGTGTCACAATCGACTTGTGACGGAGCTGGCCAGCGCCGGGTCCCCTGGGGGGGACGCCTTGGCGCGCGGGCTGGAGGA
>CAWDUR010000003.1:0-17812 GCA_963805585.1 uncultured Chloroflexia bacterium
GGCGGCGCCGGCGCCAACTTCGTGCGCCTCAACGACCCCCGCATGGATGAAGCCCTCGACTCGCTCTACGGAGCGACCGACCAGGCGGAGGCCATGAAACTGGCGGTCACCTTCCAGCAGATCCACACCGAGCAGCAGCCGGAGGTCGTGCTCTACTACCGGAGCAACGTCCGCGGCGTGAACCCCAAGATCGCCAACTACCTGCAGAACCCGGGCACCGGTTCCGACATGTGGAACATCGGTGACTGGTTCCTCAAGGAAGACGCGGCGGCGTAGCGCCCAGAGCGCGACGGCGCCGGCGTCAGAGCCGGTATCGAACGCCGGCTCGGGTAGGCCCTGCTGGGCCCGCCCGAGCCGGCGCACCTCCCCCAGAGTCACGGTCAGCTGCGCATCACGGTCGCTCACTTGGCTGACCAACCCCGAGGTCCTTCCCCTTCGTGATCAGCTACATCATCCGCCGAGCACTGGGTCTCATCCCGCTCTTCATCGGCGTCGTCATCATCAGCTACGTCCTGCTCCTGGCAGCTCCCGGCGGACCGGCCGGCAGCATCACCGCGAACCCGCGGATGACCCTGGAGATGAAGGAGAAGTGGCTGGATCGCTGGTGCCTTGAAGACTCCAAGGACCCGGCCGCGATCCTGCGCATGTTCGGCGGCTGGTCGGGCATCCTGAACTGCGAGAGGGATGGCGTGGACGCCCTCTTCTCCGAGCAGGGCGGCCCCAACTTCCTGCCCGCCTTCCTGGGCGGCGGTGACAACGGCTTCCTCCACGGCGACCTGGGCAACAGCCTGGACACGGGCCGACCCGTCGTGGACATGGTCTGGGAGCGCCTGGCGGCGACCGTCATGCTGGCGATGACGGCGCTCGTCATCTGGGTCACCCTGGCCATCGTGCTGGGGGTCTTCGCGGCCGTGAGGCGCTACTCGGTCTACGACCAGGGTCTCACCTTCTTCAGCTACATCCTCTACTCGCTGCCCACCTTCTGGCTGGGCCTCATGCTCATCTTCCTCTTCGGCCCGATGCTCCACCTGCTACCTACCGGCGGCGTGGTCAACGCGCGCGACTGGCCCGCCTTCGGTTCACCCCAGTTCTGGGCGTCGGCCGGTCAGGACCTCTGAACGCCTTCCTGGACATGGGCACGCACCTCATCCTGCCCGTGGTGACGCTGGTGGCCGTCAATATCGCCGCCGACAGCCGCTTCGTGCGCGCGTCCATGCTCGAGACGCTGAGTGCGGATTTCGTGCGCACGGCTCGTGCCAAGGGCCTGGCGGCACGGCGCGTCATCTATCGCCACGCCTTCCGCAACGCCATGCTGCCAGTGACCACGAACATCGCCCTGGAGATCCCATTCCTGCTCTCAGGCGCCATCGTGACGGAGACCATCTTCAGCTGGCCGGGCATCGGTCGCCTCTTCATCGAATCCGTCGGGGAGCGCGACTACTATGTCCTGATGGCCCTCATCATGATGACCTCGTTCGCCATCCTGGTGGCCAATCTCGCCGCGGATGTCATCTACGCCATCATCGATCCGCGGATCCGCTATTGAGTCCCTCATGACGGGCCCGCAGGGCCTCTTCGACACGTCCCGGGACCAGAAGGACCGGGGCCTCGCCGACGTGGCACAGAAGGCCGGCAGCCTCGACACGCCCACCGACGCCTTCTTGGCACGTCAAGACGTGCAGGACTATCTGGCCGCGTCGATGGAGGACGACTACGAGGTCTCGCTCGTCCCCCTGACCCAATGGCAGCTGGCGTGGCGTCGCTTCAAGAAGCATCGCCTGGCCCTGGTGGGCAGCGTCATGGTCGGGATCATGGTCTTCATCGCCGTTTTCGGGCCCATCCTGTGGCCATACGACGCCCTCGACCTGGCCAAGATCGAGCCGGCCCGGCGGGATCCACCGTCGCTGCAGAACATCTTCGGCACGGATTACCTGGGGCGCAGCGTCTATGAGCTGGTGGTGAACGGGGCGCGCTTGTCGGTGTCCTTCGGCCTGGTCACGATGGTCATCGCCGTGGGCGTGGGAGTCACGGTCGGCGTCATCGCCGGTTTCTTCGGCGGCTGGGTGGACGGCGTGCTGATGCGCCTGGTCGACCTCATGTTGGCCATCCCCTTCCTCTTCATCATCCTCGTCGCCGCCAGCTTCTTCGGCGGCGGAGATCCGCTCATGCTGATGCTCATCTTCGGGCTGCTGTCGTGGCCGGTCCTTGCCCGGCTGACGCGGGCCCTCTACCTGTCCCTGCGCGAACAGGAGTACGTGGACGCTGCGCGTGCCGTTGGTGTACTCGACCGGCGCATCGCCTTCCGGCACATCCTGCCCAACGCTCTCGGGCCGATCATCGTCTCCGCCACGCTGGTGGTGGCCAACGCCATCATCCTGGAGGCCTTCGTCAGCTACCTCGGGTTCGGCGTACGCTCCACCGACATCAGCTGGGGCACGGCCCTCACGGCCTCGCAGGGGCAGCTCATCCTGGGCAACTGGTGGTGGGCATTCTTCCCCGGCCTGGCCATCGCTCTCATGGTCACCGGCATCAGCTTCATGGGCGACGGTCTTCGCGACGCCTTCGATCCCCGAGCGCACGAATGACGGAGCCGCTGGTGACCGACCAGGCCACTTCCGGGGCCGCCGTGTCCGCGACGACCGCCGGGTCCGCGCGACGGTCGCCCAGGAGGATGACCGGCTCGTTGCGGTGCATGATCTGCGCACCTACTTCGACGTCATGGACGGCACCGTGCGGGCCGTCGATGGCGTCAGCTTCGGCGTACACCGCGGCGGGTCCATCGGCATCGTGGGCGAATCCGGCTGCGGCAAGTCGGTGACGGCGCTGACCGTCATGCGCCTGCTCGAGATGCCGCCGGCCAGGATCCCGAGCGGCTCGATCAGGCTGGATGGCAAGGACGTCTTGTCGCTGTCCGACGACGAGATGCGCAAGGTCCGCGGCGGTGAGATCGCCATGATCTTCCAGGAGCCCATGACCAGCCTCAATCCGGTCTTCACCATCGGGGACCAGATCGGCGAGGCGGTCATCGAGCACCTCAAGGTCTCCAAGTCGGAGGCTCGCGAGCGCGCCATCGCCGCGCTGGCGCGGGTCGGCATGAGCTCCCCCGAGCGCCGCGTCAAGCAGTATCCGCACGAGCTGTCGGGCGGCATGCGGCAGCGGGCCATGATCGCTATGGGTCTCTCCTGCCAGCCCAAGATGCTGATCGCCGACGAACCCACCACGGCCCTGGACGTCACCGTGCAGGCCCAGATCCTGGACCTCATCCGTGCGGTACAGGCCGAGCTGGGCATGGCCCTGATGCTCATCACGCACGATCTCGGTGTCGTGGCCGAGATGGTCGACGAGGTGGCCGTCATGTACGCCGGCCGCATCGTGGAATCGGGGACCGTGAACGAGGTCTTCCTCTCTCCCAAGCACCCCTACACGCAAGGGCTGCTGGAGTCCATGCCCTCGCGCTCTCGTCGCGGCGAGCGCCTTCGGGTCATCAAGGGCTCCGTCCCCAACCCCTTCAACATGCCACCGGGCTGCAACTTCGCGCCTCGCTGTCCAAGCCGCTTCGGCCCCTGCGCCAAGCATGACCCCCTGTTGGGCGATCCCGACGAGGACGGTGGCTCGCGGGTCGCCTGCTGGCTGTGGATGGACCCGCCGGCCGACGATGTGGCCAGCGCGGTGCCTGCCGCCCCGCCGGTAGCCGCTCCCGAAGCAGCGGAGGACGCCGCTTCGTGAGCGCGACTGTTGCGGCGGTGGCCGAGGCGCGTGCCGTCCGCTCCCTGACGGCCACGGACGAAGAACTCATCGCCGTTGATCGCCTCGTCAAGTACTACCCCATCAGTGCCGGCGTGCTGCGCCGCAAGGTGGGCGACGTGAAGGCCGTCGATGACGTGACGTTCGCGGTGGCAAAGGGTGAGGTGCTGGGACTGGTCGGCGAGTCCGGCTGTGGCAAGTCGACACTCGGCCGGACACTGTTGCGCCTGCTGCCGGCTACGGCCGGCACCATCCGCTATCGGGGCGAGGACGTCAGCGACCGCAGCGGCCCGGAGCTCCGCAAGCTGCGGCGCAAGCTGCAGATCATCTTCCAGGACCCCTACGGGTCGCTCAATCCCCGCATGCCCGTCAACGACATCATCGGCGAGGGCCTCCTTGCGCAGGCCGACAAGGAGAACGGCTGGGCCAAGCGCAGCGTCCGTGAGGAACGCATCGGCAAGTACCTGGAGGCGGTGGGCCTGCGCCGCGACTACGCGCGCCGCTACCCGCACGAGTTCAGCGGCGGTCAGCGGCAGCGCATCGGGATCGCCAGGGCGCTCGTCCTGGAACCGGACTTCATCGTCTGCGACGAGCCCGTCTCCGCGCTGGACGTCTCCATCCAGAGCCAGATCCTCAACCTGCTGCTGGACCTGCGCGCCGAGTTCGACCTGACCTACCTGTTCATCGCCCACAACCTCTCGGTCGTGCAGTACGTCAGCGACCGGGTCGGCGTCATGTACCTGGGTCGGCTCGTAGAGCTGGCGCCCGTGGACGTGTTGTACGAGGACCCCCGCCACCCCTACACGGTGGCGCTCCTCACAGCCGTGCCGGAACCCGATCCCACGAAACGAGGACGGCGCATCATCCTCAAGGGAGACCTGCCCTCGCCGGCGGCGCCGCCGGAAGGCTGCCGCTTCCACACGCGCTGCTGGCTGCGCGAGCAGCTGGGCAACCCGGAGGAGTGCCAGACCATCTCCCCGGAGCTGCGGGCCGTCTCGCCCGGCCACGAGGTCTCTTGTCATTTCCCGGAGCGCATCACCCCGCATACCGTGGCCGCGGCCGCGCACGAGGTGGGTCCACGTACGCCCGTCGTGCCCCGCGCCTGACTCCGGCATCAGTCGGCCCGGAGGCGGCACTGGCTAGCTGACGACCTCCTCCGACCTGGTCGCTCGCATGCAGCTCAGCGGCACTTGACTCGCGGTAGTGGCAGGCCACCAGCTGCTCCTCGCCATCGTCGGGCATGGGGTCCAGGAGGGCGGGGACCTCCGCTGCGCAGATGCGCCGGCTGCACCGAGGTGTCCGCGCAGCCAGCAGCGCGGGTGGAAGTTGCAGCCGGCCGGCGGGTTCACTGGGCTGGGAACGTCGCCGCTGAGGATGATGCGCTTGCGCGTGATGCGTCGGGTCGGGCAGCGGGATGGCGGACATGAGCGCCATCGTGTAGGGGTGGCGAGGGTCACGGTAGAGCTGCTCCCGGTTGGTCAACTCGGCCACGCGGCCCAGGTACATGACGGCCACGCGGTCGCTGATGTGCTCCACGACGCCCAGGTTGTGGGCGATGAAGAGGTAGGTCAGCCCGAACTCCTTCTGCAGCGACTTGAGGAGGTTCAGGACCTGGGCCTGGATGGAGACGTCCAGCGCGGAGACGGGCTCGTCGCAGACGATGAGGTCCGGCTCCAGGACGAGCGCCCGGGCGATGCCGATGCGTTGCCGCTGACCGCCGCTGAACTCGTGCGGGTAGCGGTCCGCGTGATAGGGCGCTAGGCCGACGAGGTCCATGATGTCGGCGACCTTCTTCCGCCGTTCGGTAGCGGTGCCGACCTGGTGGATGCGCAGGCCCTCGCCGATGCTGTCGCCGACCAGCTGGCGCGGGTCCAGCGAGGCGAAGGGATCCTGGAAGACGATCTGCATGCGCCGCCGGTACGGCTGCAGGGCCTTGCCACTGAGCGTCGTGATGTCCGTGCCGTCGAAGACGATGCGCCCGGCCGTGGGCTCGATGAGTCGCAGCAGCAGCCGGCCGATGGTCGTCTTGCCGCAGCCCGACTCGCCCACCAGGCCCAGCGTCTCGCCGCGGCGGATCTCGAGGTCCACGCCGTCCACGGCCCGCACCTCCGCGACGGTGCGCTGCAGGATCGCCGGCCTTGATGGGGAAGGCCTTCTTGAGGCCCTCGAGTCGGACGAGCGGGTCGCTCATGGGCGGCTCTGCTTCCGGCCAGGAGCGCGGGTCGCGACGCGGGCTGCCGTCCTCGTGGTGGTAGAGCCAGCAGCGCACGAGGTGGTCGTCAGCAACGCTGCGCAGCTCCGGGTGCACGCGCTCGGCGAGCACGTTGCCGGTCTCGATCCTGGTCAGGCAGCGCGGCGCGAAGCGGCAGCCCTCGGGCAGCTCGATGAGGTTGGGCACCGACCCCGGGATGGTGGCCAGCTCGTCGCGGATCTCTCCCGGCACCGGCACGGCGCCGATGAGACCACGGGTGTAGGGGTGCCGGGGCTCCGCGAAGAGCGTGCGCACGTCGGTCTGCTCGACGATCTCGCCGGCGTACATGACGGCGGCCCGGTCGCACATCTCGGCGACCACGCCGAGGTCGTGGGTGATGAGGATGATGGCCGTGCCGGTCTCCCGCTGGAGCGTGCGCATGAGGTCCAGGATCTGGGCCTGGATGGTCACGTCCAGCGCGGTCGTGGGCTCGTCGGCGATGAGCAGCTCCGGCTCGCAGGCGAGGGCGATGGCGATCATGACGCGCTGCGCCATGCCACCGGACATCTCGTGCGGATAGGCTTCGTAGCGACGCTTGCCGCATCCGGGATGCCCACCATGTCCATGAGCTCCAGGCTGCGTGTCCGGGCGGCCTTCTCGTCGATGCCGCGGTGCACCTCCAGCGCCTCGCTGATCTGGCGTGCCCACCTTCATGACCGGGTTCAGCGACGACTGCGGCTGCTGGAAGATCATGGCGATGCGGTCGCCGCGGATCTTGCGCATCTCGTCGCGGGCAGCGTCAGCAGGTCCCGTCCGTCGAAGATGACCTCGCCGGCCTCCACGCGCCCGGGCGCCGTGACGAGGCCCAGGATGGACAGCGAGGTCACGGACTTGCCGCAGCCCGACTCGCCGACGAGGCCCAGGACCTCGTTGCGGGCGACGCTGAAGTCCACGCCCGTGACGGCGCGGATGACGCCGGCGCGCGTGTAGAAGGAGGTGCGCAGGCCACGGACCTCCAGGATGGGGGCGAGCTGACCTCGCCGGCCCCGGCGTCCGTCACCTGTTGAGCCTCGGATCGAGGGCGTCGCGGATGCCGTCACCCAGCAGGTTGAAGCCCAGCACCATGAGGGTCAGCGCGAAGGCCGGCGCCAGCACGAGGAGGGGCCGGGTGAAGATGGAGTTGAAGTCGCGCCCGATCATGGCGCCCCATTCGGGCACCGGCTCAGCGATGCCGAGGCCCAGGAAGGAAAGCGCAGCCACCTCCAGGACGGCCGTGGCGATGCCCAGCGACCCGGCCACGATGAGTGGCGTGATGGAGTTGGGGATGATGCGCCGGGTCAGGATGCCGCGGCTCGATTCACCCAGCGCCCGTGAGGCCGTGACGTAATCCTGCTCGCGGGTGGAGAGTACGGCCGAGCGCGTCAGGCGCGCGTACAGCGGGATGCTGACGATGATGACGGCAGCCACGGCGTTGATCAGTCCGGGCCCGACGAGCGTGACGATGGCGATGGCCAGCACGAGCGCCGGGAAGGCCAGCAACATGTCCATCGTGCGCATGAGGATGTTGTCCGACCAGCCACCCGCGAAGCCGGCGATGGCCCCGATGAGGGCCCCGATGAGGATGGCGACCCCCACCACCACAGGGCCGATGGGCATCGAGATGCGGGCCCCGAACACGACGCGGCTGAAGATGTCACGGCTGTTGCCGTCGGTCCCGAGATAGGTCTCCGGCTGGTCCGGCGGGCAGCCCCAGGCGCCTAGGATCGGCACCTCGTAGAGGGCGTGGATGCAGGGCTCGGCCCGCCGCCCCGGCTCGCCCGGCCCATTGAGGTTGTCGAGCGGGTCATAGGGCGCGATGACGTCGGCGAAGATGGCCATCAGGGAGAGCAGGATGAGCAGGACAAGCCCGACCTGGGCCGAGCGCTGGGCGAGGACGTTGCGCCCCGTCTCCCGAGGCGGGCGCCACGCCCGGAGCCCGACGTCTGCGCTGAGTGACCCGCCACGACAGCCGGTGGTGTGCCCAGATCGGAGGTCATGGCGATCCACTCATCGCAGTCGGATCCGTGGGTCGAGGAAGGCATAGGAGATGTCCACGATCAGGTTCACGGTCAGGTAGATGATGGCGATGATCAGGGTCATGGCCTGCACCACGATGTAGTCGCGGCCCACGATGGCGTCGTAGATGCGTGCGACCCACGCCGGTGAGGTTGAAGACGGTCTCCGTGAGCACGGCGCCGGCCAGCAAGCAGGCCCAGCTGCAGGCCGATGATGGTGACGACCGGCAGCATGGCGTTGCGGAAGGCGTGCTTGCGCAGGACGCTGCGGTCCGGGACGCCCTTGGCCCGCGCGGTGCGGATGTAGTCCAGGCCCAGGACCTCCAGCAGCGACGAGCGCGTGATGCGCGCGATGATGGCCAGCGAGATCGTGCCCAGGGCGATGACGGGCAGGATGAGGTGCTGCCAGGCATCGACCAGCTGCGTCCACTGGAAGGTGATGAAGAAGCTGAAGGTGTAGATGCCGGACAGGAAGTCCAGCATGGCGCGCGCCAGGCCCTGCACGTCCTCAAGGCCCCAGGCCTCCGGGATGGTCTGGAACTCCAGGCCGGGCGACAGGCGGCCCGACGGCGGCAGCCCGATGCGCACGCCAAGAGATCCTGGTGAACGTGGGCAGGGCCACGGCGAAGGCGAACTGGAGGAGCAGCGCGAGCACGAAGATCGGGATCGGAGACGCCCAGGATGGCGCCGAACATCGTGGTCACGTCCGTCCTGGAGTTGCGCCGCAGCGCGGAGAGCAGGCCCAGCAGGACGCCGACCACGGAGGCGAAGAGGAGCGAGTAGACGGCCAGCTCGATGGTCGTGGGCAGGCGCTCGATGAGGATGGCCGTCACGGGCCGGCCGTAGCGGATGGACTCTCCGAGGTCCCCCGTGAGGACCTGTTGGATGTAGAGCAGGAACTGGACGTGGATGGGCTCGTTGAGGCCGTAGCGCTCGTTGAAGGCGTTGCAGATGGCATCGGTGGCACGCTCGCCGAGCGCCGCCAGGCAGGGGTCGCCGGGCAGCAGTCGGGCGATGATGAAGACGATGGCGATGATGCCGAGCAGCGTGGGGATGCTGAGGAGCACCCGCCGGACGATGTACTGGGTCATCCCACCCCGCTACGAGGATCGCCGGGTGCTGAATACGGCCCGGCGGTCGTGGGAGAGGGGCGCCACCGTGCCTGGCGGCGCCCCTCTCCGTGATGGATCGAGGACGAAATCTACTCCTCAGCCGGAGGCGGGTTCAGGAAACCGCCCCAGAGGCCGGGAAGTACGTGAAGCTGCCGTCGCGACCGACGTGCAGCGGGTTGGCGGCGTCCCACTGGACGGCGTACGACGTCACGACGTCGTTGGCATCGAGGGCGGCGCCGTCGTGGAAGGTCACGCCCTCGCGAAGCGCGCAGGTCCAGACCGAGAGGTCCTCGTTGGCGGTGCACTCCTCGGCGAGGCGCGGCTCGGTGGCCGTGCCGCCGACCTCGAAGGCGTAGAGCGGCTCCATGACCTGCTCGCAGGCGCGCAGCGACTCGCCGTCGGTCTCGTCGGCGCAGTACATGCCGATCGGCTCGGCGTTCTGCATGAAGACCATCTGGTCGTCGGCACCCGGGCCGACGGCCGCGAACTCCTCGTTGCCCAGCGGCGACGAGTGCGCGCCTTCCACGTCGGCACGCCAGGCCGTGGACGAGCCACCGCGAGCGATGGGCACCATGGGCACGTGCTGCGCGAGCAGGGTGTTGGCCTCGGCGTAGGCTGCCTCGCGGGCGGCCTGGTCGGCCGTCGTGCCGCCGGCCGTCAGGGCCGCGTGGATGTCCGGGAAGCCTTCGCCGAACTGGGGGCTGGCGCCGGGACCGAAGTGGTAGTCGAGGAAGTTGGTGGCATCCGGGTAGTCGGCATTCCAGCCCAGCAGGTGGAAGCCCGGCAGGTTGCCGGCGTCGGAGTTGTCGATGAAGGTGCCCGATTCCTGGACGTCGATGGTCGTCGTGATGCCCAGGTTCGCCTGGAGCTGGTCCTGGAGGTCCACCGCGACCTGCTCCGGGAAGGGCAGGTAGGCGCGGTCCACGACGCGCAGGGAGAGGGGCACCTCGGGGAACGCGTCGAGACCGAGCTCGGCCAGGCCCTCGGCAAGGAGCGCCTTGGCGGCCTCGGGTCGAAGGCCGGGAACGCGTCGCCGTCGCAGGCGAAGGGGATGGAGCAGGGCGTGAAGTAGTCGGCGACCGAGGAACCCGGGCTGTAGAAGCTGGTCCACGATGCGCTGCTTGTCGATGCCCATGGCGATGGCCTGGCGGACCTTCTCGTTGGTGAAGGGCTCGTAGGTGTTGTTCATGCCCGAGGTAGAAGACGTTGAGGCCTTCGCGCGGGATGACGGCCAGGGCGGGATCGGCCTCGATGGCACCCGAGGTCGTCGACGCTCGGGTTGTCGATGCCGTCCACGGTGCCGGACTGCAGCTCGATGAGCTTCTGTCCGGGTTCCGATGACCAGCGCAGGATGGACCGGCTGTTCATGGGCGCCTCGCCCCAGTAGTCCGGGTTGGCCGCGAAGATGACCTCGCTGCCGCGGCGCCATTCCTCGAGCACGAAGGGACCTGTGCCATTCGGGTTGTCCACGATGCTGCCGTCAGGGGCCGTGGGCGATGAGGTAGTCGGCGTCGTTGATGGCGAAGGGCGAGAAGGCCACCTTGGGCAGGAAGGCCGGGTCAGGGTTGCAGAGCGTGAAGACGACGGTGGAGGCGTCCGTGGCCTCGATCTTGGCGATGTTGCCCGTGTAGGGCACGCCGTTGAAGGTGCCGTCGCAGGGCGACATCGGCATAGTCCGGGTAGACCGCGTAGCCACCCGCCGGCGGCGCCGCGGGCGCGGCCGCGTCCTGCGCGAACGCCGGGACGCTCATGGCCATGATGGCGATGGCGCCGCCGATGGCGGCCGCTGCCAACCATCTGGGTCGTCGGGTCATCTCTCATCTCCTCTTGCTCTCCGCGACGGCGACGGGCGGCACTCCAGGACGGTCGCGGCCGAGCGGGCCCACGTGGCGGTGCCCCTGGGACGCTCGGACCGACTCCACCCCAAACCACCCGCAGGTGCGCAACACGACGTGCGCTCGCACCCTCCGCGGCGTGCGCGAAGCCTAGCACCGCGCCGCGGCCGCTGTCATCGCCGCGAGCCTGCACGGCTTGACCCGTTGTCCGCTATGCGCGATAGTCTGCGCATGGCTGTGCGCATGACACCAGGCATCGTCGGGGGCGACGCCCGGACCTCTGTCCAGTCAGCGCATCCCCGTGAACATGAGCCTGCCGGCGGAACTCGTTCGGCAGCTGGACGAGGTGGCCGGCCCGCGCAACCGCAGCACCTTCGCGGAGGAGGCCCTGCGCCGCGCCATCAAGCGCGAGAAGCTGCGCCTCGCCATCGAGCGGACCGCCGGATTCGCTCAGGGCGGAGGACTATCCCCATTGGCGCACCTCTGAGGACGTCGTCCGGCTGGGTCGAGGAGATGCGAGCGGAGGAGACGACGACCGAGGTCGAGCCGTGAAGCTCATGCTGGACTCCGCATTCGTCATCGATCACATGCGCGGCCTGCCGGAGGCCGTCGATCGCTTTCGGGTCCTGTTCGAGGCGGGTGACGAACCGTACATCGATGAGATCGTCGTGTGCGAGGTTCGAGCTGGCACGAGCCCGGCTGACCTGCCTGGCTTGCAGGCTCTCCTGGAGCCGCTCGAGTTCATCGCTCCGGGCCCGGATGCGGCACTTCAGGCCGGCGCCTGGCGCGACTTGGCGCGCCGGCGGGGTTTCCATCTCAGCCTGGCCGATGCGCTCGTCGCGGCAGCCGCGGATGGCATCGGTGCCGCGGTCCTGACGCGCAACGTCAAGCACTTCGCGCTCACCCCCGTCCGCATCGAGACGTATTGAGCCACGGCGGGGCCACGTTCGAGGTGGATGACACATCTGCATGCCAGGGCCCCAGCTTCATGCGCATACTCCCGTCATGCGGAAGCAGACGCCGATCGACCTGGACCCCGACCTCGTGGCAGCCGCAGCGGCATGAGCCGACCGAAGGCCGTCACCGTCGCCCTGGCCCAGATGGCGCCCCGGCTGGGTGCGCTCGACGAGAACCTGGAGCGACATCACGCGCTCGATCGGGCAGGCCCGCGAGGACGGGGCTGACCTGGTCATCTTCCCGGAGCTCGGCCTGACCGGCTATCTGCTGCAGGACCTCAACGCGGAGGTGGCCATGCGCCGGGACGATCCTCGTCTCGTGGCGCTTGCGCACGCCGCCGACGGAGTGTCGGCCATCGTTTCCTTCGTCGAGGAATTGGAGGACCACCGCCTCTTCATCGCTGCGGCCCTGCTGGAGGCAGGCGCCGTCCGCCATGTCCACCGCAAGGTCTTCCTGCCCACCTACGGCCTCTTCGACGAGCGCCGCTTCTTCGCACCGGGCTCAAGGCTGCGCGCTGTCACCTCGGAGCGCCTCGGACTGCGCCTCGGCCTCAGCATCTGCGAGGACTTCTGGCACATGGCCACGCCCCAGCTGCTGGCCCTGGACGGCGCCCAGGTCCTCATCAACGTCTCCTCCTCGCCAGGCCGGGACGTGGCCGCCATCAACGAGACCGGCCTGGGCACCGCGACCTCGTGGCGGACACTGAATCGGACGTACGCGCAGCTCACGACCAGCTACGTCATCTTCGTCAACCGCGTGGGGGTCGATGAATCCATCACCTTCTGGGGCGGCAGCGAGGTCGTCTCGCCTACTGGGCAGGGCGTCTTCGCGGCGCCGGTCCACGACGAGGGGCTCTTCCTGGCGCGGCTGGACCCGGTGGCCATCCGCCGGGAGCGCATCGCCACGCCTCTCCTGCGGGACGAGCGGCCGGAGGTCGTGCTGCGCCAGCTCGACGAGATCATGCGTGACCGCCACGCCCGCTCCGCCGAACCGTCGGAGATGCCGTGACGACCCCGTCCACTCTTGGCGCCATGCCTTTCGAATTGCCGCCAGAGCTGGCCATCGACACGGCTGCTGCGCAGCGCATCATCCGTGAGTTCATCCGCGCCCAGCTGCGCCAGGCAGGCTTCGCGAGAGCCCTGCTGGGCCTCTCAGGCGGGGTGGATTCGGCGCTCGTGGCCTATCTCGTCGCGGATGCCATCGGCCCCGCAGATCTGCTGGCGGTATTGATGCCCTATCGGACGTCATCCCCCGAGTCGCGGGCGGACGCGGAAGAGGTCGTGCGGCGGCTGGGCTGCCAAAGCCAGTTGGTCGACATCAGCGCCATGGTGGATGCCTACTTCGAGATGCCGGAGCGGGTCGATGCCACGCCCCTCCGTCGCGGCAACCTCATGGCCCGCGCCCGCATGATGGTCCTCTACGACCACTCCGTGACGTGGAACGGCCTGGTCGTGGGCACCGGCAACAAGACGGAGACGCTCATCGGTTACAGCACGCTGTGGGGTGACAGCGCCAGCGCTTTCAACCCCATCGGCGACCTCTACAAATCACAGATCCGACAGCTCTCGTGGGCCCTGGGCGTGCCTGAGGCGATCATCCGCAAGGCGCCCTCAGCCGACCTTTGGCCGGGCCAGACGGACGAGGCGGAGGTGGGCTTCTCGTACGCGGAGATGGACCGCATCCTCTTCCGACTGGTGGATCGCCGGCTCACGCCGGACGAGGTCGTGGCCGACGGCTTCGCCCCCGAGCTGGTGGAGCGCATCGACCGTATGGTGGCGGGCGCGGAGTTCAAGCGCCAGGTGCCTCCCATCGCCAAGATCGGGCCACGCACCGCGGGCATCGACTATCTCTACCCGCGCCGGCGCCCGCGCTCCACGCGTGGCTGAGTCGCCCCGGATGGCGGGCACGCTCTACGTGGTGGCCACGCCCATCGGCAACCTGGGGGACATCACGCTGCGTGCCCTGGACGTGCTTCGCTCGGTAGCCGTCGTGGCTGCGGAGGACACGCGTCTGACCCGGCGGCTGTGGGCCCGCCACGGCATCGAAACGCCACTCGTGAGCTTCCACGCCCACAGCGACTCGGCCCGCACGCGCGAGCTCCTGGCCCGCCTGGCCGCGGGTGACGACGTGGCCCTCGTCACGGACGCCGGCACGCCGCTGGTCAGCGATCCGGGCGACGACCTCGTGGCCCGCTGGACCGCTGAGAGCGGCACGGTCGTGCCCATCCCGGGTCCCTCGGCCGTGCTGGCGGCCCTGGTGGCCAGCGGCATCTCCGCCCCGCGCTGGACATTCGAGGGCTTCCTGCCGCGCAAGGGCCGGGAGCGCCGCGAGCGTTTGGCCCGCATCGCCGCCGACGAGCGCGCCACGGTGCTCTTCGAGGCGCCCGGCCGGACCGCTGCGACCCTGCGCGATCTGGCGGCAGCCTGTGGGGATGAGCGCCGGGCAGCGCTCTGCCGCGAGCTCACCAAGCGCTACGAGGAGGTCCTTCGCGGCTCGCTCGCTGAGCTGTGCGCAGCCGCCGCTGCGCGGCCGGTCAGGGGTGAGGTGACACTCGTGGTGTCCGGTTCCACGTCTACCCCCGACGAGGCGGCGCCGGCCGACCAAGCGGGCGGCCTGGCGGCTGGTCGCGCGCGCGTGGCGGCACTCGTGGCCGGCGGCATGCGCCGCCCGGAAGCGGCCCGCCAGGTGGCTGCGGAGACGGGCCTGCCTCGCCGCGAGCTCTTCGCGACGGTCCGCGAGGAGAGTTGACTGCAGCCGGCGACGCCTGTGCCCCTACCCACGTCGAGAGCGCACCTCGGTGGCCCCTAGGGACGCGACGGCGAGGCACCGAGGCGGCAGGGACAGGCTCCGCGCAGGCGTCCACCGGCAGGCACTCGGGCAGCGCCGGTGACGACGTCCGCCGCGGACGGATGTGAAGGAACGCGCCCACGTACACGCCCACCAGGGCGATCGCGCCGCCGACCAGGAAGGCCGGGGAGATGGGCTCGGAGAAGATCGCTGCGGCCAGCGGGATCGTGACCAGCGGCATGAGCAGCGTCACGTAGGACATCGCCGACGCCGTCCAGCGCTGCAGGGCGTACAGGTAGAGCCCGAAGAGCGCGATCGAACCGAGGAGCACGAGGTATCCGAGCGCTGCCCAGGTCTCCGGCTGCGACGGGCAGGGTCCAGGACTCGCCGGCGAGGAGCGAGAGCGGCAGGAGGACGAGCGACCCAGCCAGCATGGCCAGCCCGTTGGTCGCGAACGGGTCGCTCCTCGGGATGGCCTTGACGAGGATGCCGCCCTGGGCGATGAAGAGCGTGCCCAGGATGGCCAGCAGCATGGGCAGCAAGCGGGACGTCCTGGCCCAACTGATCGGCCACGACGACGAGCACGCCGCCGAGGGCGATGAGGGCACCTAGGAGGCCCTGAGCGTGGAAGGGCTCCTGACGTTGGACGACAGCGAGGCCGAACGTCTCGAGCGGCACGAGCGCGAGGAAGATCATGGCCGTCCCGGCCGGCACCTCCTGGAGGGCCGTGTAGAGCAGGGCGTAGCTGCCGGCGAAGGCCACCACGCCATACAGGACGGCGCCCGAGAGGCTGCGCCCGCGTGGGAAGGCCCGGCGAGCGACGAGGATGTACCCGACGAGGAGCAGGCCGGCCAGCAGGAAGCGCAGGCCCGCACTCCAGAGGGGCGCCAGCTCGACCACCGTCTGCTTCACGGCGATGGCGTTGAGACCCCCGAGGACGGCGACGGCCAGGAAGGCCGTCACGGTCGATGCGTCCGGTCGGGTGGCGCTCGGCGTCATGCCGATGACGGGCCGGTCGCGGACGCGACTCGGCGGACGGCACCCTCCCGACGAGGAACCAGGTCGGGGTCGGCCCCACGCCCTTCACCTCGATGGTGCCTCGCCGCTCGCAGCGGAACCCGGAGCCGAGGCGATCGGCCACCTGGCGGGTGACCTGGATCCGGCCCGGGACGCCCGTCGACTCCATGCGGCTGGCCATGTTCACGGTGTCGCCCCAGACGTCGTAGATGAACTTGCGGCGGCCGATGACGCCCGCGACGACCGGTCCGTGGTGCATGCCGATGCGGAAGGCCACCCCGAGGCGCCGTGCCGTTTCGATACGGTCCAGCGCCGCGGCCAGCTCGAGTGCCATGTCGGCCATGCGGGCCGTGTGGTCCGGCGTCCAGATGGGCATGCCACCGACCACCATGTAGGCGTCGCCGATGGTCTTGACCTTCTCGAGGCCGTGCGCGTCGACCAGCCCGTCGAAGACACCGAAGACCTCGTTGAGGACGGCCACGAGCTCGGCGGCCGGCATCGCCGCGGATAGTCGGGTGAACCCGACGATGTCGGCGAAGAGGAGGGTCACGTCGTCGTGGCGGTCGGCGATGAGTGGCTCACCCGCCCGCAGTCGGCGAGCGATGGGCTCTGGGAGGATGTTGAGGAGCAGGCGCTCGTTCTCGGCCGCGAGGCGCTCCCGCTCGCGAACAGCGGTGACATCGGTGCCGTAGACGTTCACGAAGCCGAACTCCGGGACGTCGACGGGCAGCAGCGTGTAGTACGCGCCGCTGGCCTCCACCTCGAGCGGAGAGCCAGGGCTCGGCCCGGCTCCGCGCGAGGAGTTCCTCGTGGAGCGCGCGCGGCATGCGCCGGCCGACCCGCAACCCCAGGCCGCGCCGGAGCCGCGCGCTGGCCGGATTGGCATAGATCAGCGTGCCGCGCGCGTCGAAGCGCAGGACCGGGTTGGGGTTCTGGTCCGGGAACTTGACGACCGCACGCTCGGCGGTCACGTCGGTGGAGTAGAGGTTCGTGGCCTCGAGCTCCGGGATGGCGACCGGCCACAGCGCGTACGTCCGGGAGGCCGCCACGAGCTCGACGGAGCCGCGTCGCGGGATGACCGCCGCCAATCGGCCCAGCAGCTCCCGGGGAAGCGACTCACCCACCTCGGTCCCGAGCGACGCCAGGATGGGCTGACTCGACCGATTGGCATAGACCAGGCGGCCGCCGCTGTCGTAGCGCATGACCGCGTTCGGGTTGTCATCCGGAAAGCGGTCGACCGCGTCGATGCCGTGGCCGTCCCGACCGCGCGAGCGCCGACGCCCGCGCCGCGTCGTGCCCCCCTGAGGAGCGGCCATGGCGCCATCCTATCTTGCCGGACGTATCCGGTCGAGTCGCGAATGTCGCCCGTCGCACCGCGCCAGCCGACGGTGCCCGTGCTGTACGTCCGCCGGGACCCTGGCATGGGGGGCCGCTCGTGCTGGCAAGCTCGATGCGCTGGCAGCGATCCTCGCGAAGCTGGCGCCGGCACGAGGTCAAGCACGCCCGGGCGGGCACGAAGTAGCAGCGGCAGACACGGGAGGGGAGCACCGTGCCTGCCGCTGATGAGGGAGATGTCAGGCGATGTCGTCCGGGCGATGACTTCACGGGCCAGCGCTACGGCCGACAACCCGGTGAGGATGTGGCCGCGCTCATCAGCATCTTCCGCGAGACGGGGAGTTACCGGCGCACGGCCATCGAACTGAACCGCCGCGGGATCCCCAGCCGATCGGGTCGTCCGTGGATGGCGCCCACCATCCGCAACATCCTCGTCCGCGAGGCACCCGACCTTGTGCCGCCCAAGACGACACGGGGGGCTGTCACGGTGGCACCGTTCAGGCTCGCGCGGCTGCTCAAGTGCCCCTACGACGGCCGCCTCCTCACGGGGATGATGAGCAGCGAGGGGACCCCACGCTACGGCTGTGCGCACGCCTACTCCGTGGACGGCCACGGGCCACGCTACATCAGCGAGCGCAAGATGCTTCCGTGGGTCATGAATGAGGCAGCCAGGCTCCGCACGCCGGAGCGAGTCGAGGTGCTGCAGGGCCACGAGCGTGCGCTGCGAGACCTGGCTCAGCGACGCGACCGTATCGTCGACGCCTGGGAGGCCGGGACCCT
>CAWDUR010000004.1:0-11551 GCA_963805585.1 uncultured Chloroflexia bacterium
GGACTCGAACGGAGGCCGGTCCCGATGAACGTCCAGTACGAGCGCATCGCTCGCGTCCAGCAGGGCATGCGCGAGCAGGGCCTCATCGCCATCGTCATCCTCAACCACGACGACTACCGCTATCTCTTCGGCGAGGATCGCTGGCAGCCCCGGGCGCTCATCCCGTTCCAGGGTCCGCCGGAGCTCATCGCCTTCACGGGTGAGGAACCCGAGCTGCGGGCGGCCCTGGCCGACGGTCGCGTGCGGGTCTTCGGCAGCGTCGGCGGCCAGATCAACGACATCGTGGGCCGCCTCCGCGAGCTGGTCGCCGAGGGCGCGGAGGCGGGCATCCCGCCCGGCGCCTCCGGCCGGCCGCGGGTCGGCATCCAGATGTGGTTCCACACCCCGGCCTTCCTGGTGGACCTCTTCCGCCAGGTCAACCCCGAGGTCGAGGTCGTCTCCTCGGATCCGGTCATGGACCCGCTGCGGATGGTCAAGGACGCCGGGGAGATCAGCCTCCTGACCGAGGCACAGCGCATCGCCGGCATCGGGATGGACCGGGCCCGTGAGCTGCTCCGTCCGGGCGTCACGGCGCAGGAGGTCGCCACCGAGGTGACCTACGCCATGATGCGAGCCGGCGCCGAGGCGACGAGCACGCCGCTCTTCGTCACCTTCGGCATCGAGACCTGCATGCTCCACGGCCGACTCAGCCCGGCTCCGCTGCAGCACGGCGAGCTGGCCGTCATCGACCTGACACCGCAGGTGGAGGGCTACTGCGCCAACCTCGCCCGGACGTTCGTCCTGGGCGAGCCGGATGCTCGCCAGGCCGAGCTGCTCGCCACCTACCGCGAGATCGTCGCCGACGTGCGCGCGGCCATGCGTCCCGGGGTCACCACGGCCCAGCTGGACGGCACGGCCAGGGAGGCCTGCGCCCGCCACGGCCTGGCCGAGTACCAGGTCTACGGCATCGGCCACGGCATCGGGCTGCGCTTCGAGGAGCCGCCGGCCTCGACGATCATCCCGCCCCACCGGAACCTGCCCCTGGTCGAGGGCATGGCCGTGACCATCGGTCACACGGTGCTGGCCATCCCGGGCTTCGGCGGCGTCCGCTTCGAGGACGTCTACCGGCTGACCGAGTCGGGCCCCGAGATCCTGGTCGACTATCCGATCGATCCGGTCGTCGCGGGCTGACCACCGAGATCAGGGAAGGGCGCAAGCACCGGACTCGAGTGCCATCTGTTCCCGTTGCCGCACGATCGGTAGCTCTCGACCTATCCTTTACGCCATGATCGACTTCGAGCACGCTCGTACCGCGCGACTGACCCGCAAGGCTGTGCCACTGGGCATCGAGGTGCGATCATCCGGTCGGCGCTATGCGCTCTTCGGCCCGGACCTGGGGTTCTACCTGCAGCCGGTCGGCGTCAGCCGTGACCTGCGCTGGCTCACCTACGACGAGGCGATCGAGGCCGTCGAGGGGCACCTCTCCGGTCGCTGACCCGGACGTCGCGCCCTCGGGCGCGACGGGACCGCGGCACCGCCGGAGGGGGCCGACGGTCACACCGCCGCCGCGAGTTCGGCCTGTTCGCTCTAGTCGATGTCGCTCGCGATCGACCGCTCGATCGCTTCCCGGGTGAGGTCGTCGAGGTCGACCAGTCGGAGCGGCAGTCCGTTCGCGCGCCACGCGGGGTCGGCCATGACCTGCTCGAGCGTCTCGTCCGGATCACCATCCGCTGTCGCGACCTCGACGAGGCGACGGCCGACGATCTGCATGTCGCGCCGATCGTGGGAGCCGACCGGCAGGACCCGCACACCCGACGGGTCGCGCGTCCAGAGGACGAAGAGCGGGCCATCAGCGGCAAGCGTCTCGCCGATCAGGAAGTACGACATCCATGTCCCCCGAGGATCTGCCAGGTGGCCGCCACAGGTACTGCGTGGGCCTGACCCTGGTGCCTCGACCTTCGGCCCGCAAGCGGTTCGACGGTCCACCGGCTGCGTAGTGCCACGCACGGCCCCACCCCCACCGCACCGGTCTGCGGGACGCCGCCGCCCTCCACGACGCAGATGGCCTTAGCCACGAGGATGACACTGGCGCGCTGGCCGTACGCATCGAGAAGGATGGCCCAAGCAGGAGTCTTAGAGCGTCGGTGAGACACGCAGAGTTGAGCGCCTCGGCCGTCACACCTCAATGCGGTCAGAGCCGCTCGGCCAGGCCTCGGCGCACCGCAATGGACGCTACTTGCGCACGCAACTACCATCACGGGATGAACGAGCCGAACGCGACCGAGCCGACGTCGAGCCCACTCCCCTCCTTGTACCTCGGCCACGGTGCGCCGCCTCTCCTCGAGGATGAGGGATGGATGGCGGAGCTCCGGAGCTGGGCTGAACAGCTCCCGCGACCGAAGCGGATCCTCATCGTGTCGGCCCACTGGCAGAGCGCCCCGTTGGCTATCAGCTCGACCCGTCGTGTCCCGCTCGTCTACGACTTCTACGGGTTCCCCGAGCGCTACTACCACATCACCTATGCAGCTCCCGGTGCGCCCGAACTCGCCGCTGACGTCCGAGCACTCCTGCCTGATGGTGAGCCCATGCTCGAGCTCGAGGATCGTGGCCTCGACCACGGCGCCTGGGTGCCGCTCAAGGCGATGTACCCCGACGCGGACATCCCCGTGCTGCAGATGTCCCTGCCGGACCTCGACCCGGCCCACCTCCTGGGACTCGGACGTCGGCTGGCACCGCTCAGGGACGAGGGAACGCTCATCATCGGATCGGGCTTCATGACGCACGGCCTGCCGTTCATCCACGACTACATGGGCCACACGCATGACGCGCCGAGCTGGTCGGTGGAGTTCGACCGCTGGGCCGCCGAGGCCCTCGAGCGCGGTGATCTCGACGAGCTGCTCGCCTTCGAGGAGCGCGCGCCCGGCATGCCGTACGCGCATCCGACGGTCGAGCACTTCGCGCCGCTCTTCGTCACGCTCGGTGCCTCGTCGAAGCTCGACGAGGGCCCCACGACCACCATCGAGGGCTTCTGGTGGGGTCTCTCCAAGCGAGCCTTCCAGGTCGGCTGAGCGACCGTCGGGTCGCGATTCCGCTCCGACGGGAGGGCTGACCGGCCAGAGGTGGCCCCACGTCACCCCTCCTTCGACCAAGGCTGTCGAGTTCGAGGTCCACCAAGTGCTACACGAGGTCCTAGGACTCGGAGTCGGTGAGTCTCGCTGGGGCGAGTGGGTGGCCCCTTGTTGACTCAGGGACGTCCTTCACCGGTCTTCGTGCTCAAGAACGTCACTGGGCCGCCGAATGTCTGGCCCGACTACCGGATTGCGTCATGAGAACGTGCCATCGTCCCGCCCGGCGCCAGCTCGAGGTGCTCCGTGCCTACATCGCCGCCGGCTCGATCGCGGCCGCCGTAGGTCCCGAAGGTCGACGCGAACGCAATCAGTAGGTTGTTCTCGGCTCGCGGAGCGGCACTACGCCCGCCTCCAGCGGGCCGCGGTCGGCATCGTGCGCGACATCCACGTCGCCGAGGACGCCACCCAGGTCGCGTTGGTGGTCATCTGGCGCGACCTGCGCAAGCTGCGCGATCACGCTCGCTTCGGGGGCTGGTCTCCATCGACCATCGTGCCGTGGTCGTCCTCCACCATCTGCTGGACCTCCCCGTCGAGCAGGTGGCCGACGCGCTCGAGGTCCCTGTGGGGACCGTCAAGTCGAGGATCAGCCGGGCCATGGAGGGGCTCCGCTCGGCCCTCGAAGCGGATGTTGGCTGTTGCTCCTGCGTCTTTCTCTTTCGTCGATGAGCCGCGATGACAGCCACGCCTGGTGGATGGGCATCAACCGACGAGCCCTGACCCCTTGGGCGGAATCAGCCAGCGGACATGCAAGGACGCCAACCCAGCCGAGCTGACCTCGGAATGGGCGTTAGGTTCAGGCAGGCTGCTCGCTCGTGCAGTACTTGCAGCGCTTCGCGCTGGCCAGGATCTCCTCGTCGCAGGAGGTGCACGCCTTGGTGGCAGGGCCTGGGACCGGCTTGGGCAGGAGCACCTTCGTCAGTGCGAACGCGACGAACGCGATGACGACGAACGCGATGACGACGTTGATGAACTGGCCATAGCGGATGGCCACCTCCTCCTCGTCCGCGGTCGCCGGAGACAACACGATCGCGAGCTGCGAGAAGTCGACGCCACCGAGCACGTAGCCCACGACGGGCATGATGATGTCACCGACGAGGGAGGTGACCACGGCCCCCAGCGCGACGCCGATGATGATGCCGACCGCCAGGGCCAGCGCGTTCGACTGGGTCAGGAACTCCTTGTATTCGCGCCAAAGCGACATGCCTCTCCCCTCCGCATCCGAGGTCCGTACCGTGGCGAACCCATGCGTGTCACGCTATCACCCGATCATCGGGTCCGACAAGGCTATTGAGGACGGCGCGAGTGCGCCCTTATCTCTTGCACGTGCGAAGAGTGCCACCAACGCTGACAGCCACGGCTGACTGCTACGGCGAAGCATGTCGTGGACCCGCCGTGACGAGGACCGAGGCCCTCCCCGCCTCATCGTTCGGGGTTTCCCGACGAGGGACGCGGGCCTCCTCGTCGGCCCGTCCGGTCGCGGCGCTCGCCGGCGGTTCGGGATCGTAGGAGCACGCGCAGGGTCCCCCGGCGACGCACCCGGGGCAGCAGAAGGCGAGGCCCACGAAGAACGTGGCGTGGCCAGGGATCGAGGCCTCACAGTTGGCGCAATGGAATGGGCTCGGATCGAGCATGGTCGACATGGGGACCTCCTGAGCTCGGCCTGGGTCGAGGGGCACGGCAGAGCGGTCGGACCGCTCGGTCGCCGACCGGTGGGTGACGCGGCTCATGGGTACAGTCCCCGGAGACTGAGAGCCTCGACGACCCGTTCCACGGCGATGGCGTGGGCAGCCAACCGATACGGGATGCCGTCGTCCTGGGCCCGTGCCCACACGGAATCCATGGCCTCCAGGATCTGCCAGCGCAGGCGCCTGTTGACCTCGTGGAGGGTCCATGCCAGCGCGGCCCGGTTCTGGGCCCATTCGAAGTAGCTGACGATGACGCCGCCGGCGTTGCACAGGATGTCGGGGACGACCGCCACGCCGTTGGCGGCGCAGGATGGGGTCGGCGTCCGGGGTCACGGGCCCGTTGGCGCCCTCGGCGACGATCCGTGCGCGGACGTCCGCGGCGTTGGCCGCCGTCACCTGGCTTTCGATGGCCGCCAGGACGAGGATGTCCACGTCGAGCCCGATGAGTTCAGCGTTGCCGATCGGGCTTCCGCCCGGGAAGCCGGCCACGGTCCCATGCTCCGCCGCGTACCGCGCCAGTGCCCGCAGGTCGAGGCCGGTCACTCGTTGAGCCCCACCACCGACGTCGGCGACAGCCACGACGCGAGCGCCCTCGGTCTCCAGCAGGCGAGCGGCCGCCTCCCCCACGTTCCCGAAGCCCTGCACGGCCACGCGCGCGCCCTGCAGCCGGAGGCCGGTCCGCCGGCACGCATCAGCCACGCAGTAGACGAGGCCCTGGCCGGTCGCGTCGGCTCGGCCGACCGAACCGCCGATGGCCACGGGCTTGCCGGTCACGACACCGGGATCCGAGTAGCCGCGATGCATGGACAGCGTGTCCATGATCCAGGCCATGACCTGGGCGTTGGTGCCCACGTCGGGTGCCGGGATGTCGCGGTCCGTGCCCACGATGCCTTCCATCTCCGTCGCGAAACGCCGCGTGAGCGCCTCGAGCTCGCGGGTGGTGAGCGCGCTGGGGTCACACGTGACGCCGCCCTTGGCGCCGCCGAAGGGCACGTCGACGAGGGCGCACTTCCAGGTCATCCACATGGCCAGGGCGCGCACGTCATCGAGGTCCGTCCGAGGGTGGAAGCGAAGGCCGCCCTTGGCCGGCCCGCGCGCCGTGCTGTGCTGGACGCGGTAGCCGGTGAAGACCTCGATGCGGCCGTCATCACGCCGCACCGGGAAGTGCACGGTCCACTCGCGCTGGCACACCGAGAGGAGGCCGCGCATGCCCTGCTCGAGGGCAAGGTGATCGGCCGCGGCGCCGAACTGGGAGAGCGCCGCGTCGAGCGCGGAGGACGGCGACATCTTCGGGACGAGGTCCTCGCGGGTCTCTGGCGCGAGCCCCGCCATGAGAGCTGGCTGCGCTGGCGAGATGGTCATTGGCGTCACCTGGGGCTGCGGGTCGATGAGCCCCACCTTGGACCACGCGCGCGAAGGACCTGCTCGACATCCGTGAACAGGACCTGCATCCTCATGAACGCTACGTGGATGTACGTGAAGGTCGCGTGAACGGCGGGCCAAGCGCGCGCGGTGAGCGACGGTCCTTCACGTCGCCGTTAACGGACGTTCCCGTCGCTCGTCACGCACGTGACGGATGCTCTGGCCGAGCGCGCTGCCTCGCCGTCACCCACCGATCGGTGGGACGGGCTCTAGGTGGGCGCGCTCGCCATCAGGGGGGAGCCGTGCCGTCGCCGATCGGTCGGGCTGCCGGACCGCTGGCCGGTGACGCCGGCCTTGGAGCAGCAGCGGCCTTCTATAGTGGCTGTGTCGTGACGGCTGGCACCTCGTACTCTCCGCTCACAGCCGCGGCCCTGGCGGTCATCGGCCCGGGGGCCGATGCGACCGAGGTCGATGCCCGCTTCGCGGAGGCCGGAGCACGGCTCGAGGAGGGGCGTGGCGGCACGCCTGCTGGCCGAGCTGGCCGCCCTCGGGCTCGTGCGGGTGGCGCGGGGCAGCGGCGAGCAGCGCCGCTTCGTGCTCACCTCCATCGGACAGCAGGCGCTGCGCGACTCGCTGGCCGCCGGCCACGCCGATCGCCTGTCCGAGCTCGAGCGCCTGCGGACCGACCTGCTCTCGACGATCGCCCACGAGCTACGCACGCCGCTCACCGCGGTGCGCACGAGCGTGGGGCTGTTGCTGGAACCCGGCAGCGAGCCCACACCGGAACAGTCGCGGGTGCTCCTCGAGGCCATCGAGCGGAACGCCGAGCGGATGCAGCGCGTCGTGGGCGACATCCTGGACCTGGCACGGTTCCGCGCTGGTGGCATCCGTCTGCAGCTCCGGCGCTTCGACCCGTTCGAGCTGGCCCAGTTGGCGGCCGTCTCGCTGGCTCCGCTGGCCCGCGAACGCGACGCCGTCCTGGAAGTCGTCGGCGTGGAGGATGCTCCACGGGTCTACGGGGACCGCCGCCGGCTCGAGCAGGCCCTCGTGAACCTCATCTCGAACGCGGTCCGCTACGCGCCGCCGCCGGCCGGCAGCGTGCTCGTCAGCGTCACCACGCGTGGAACGGAGACATGCTGGTCGGTGCGCGACGAGGGACCCGGCATCCCCAGGGAGGACCGCGCGCGCCTGTTCGAACGCTTCTTCGTCGGACGCAACGACCTGCACGGCTCGCGCGAGGGCGTGGGCCTCGGCCTGCCCACGGCCCTGGCCATCGCCCAGGCCCATGGAGGCGGCATCGAGGTCGAGAGCCAGCCCGGTGAGGGCAGCACCTTCACGCTCGTCGTACCCACGGACGGCCCGGAGGAGGAGGAGTGACGCGCATCCTCGTCGTCGATGACGAGCCCGACGTCGTCGAGGCCCTGCGCATCGGCTTCACGCTCCAATGGCGTGACATCGAGGTGCTGGGCGCCGCTGACGGGGAGGCGGCGCTGCGGCTCGTGGAGGAGGAGCACCCCGACATCCTCCTGCTCGACATCGGGCTCCCAGACATGGACGGATTCGAGGTGCTGCGCCAGCTGCGCGCCTTCTCGGATGTGGCGGTCGTCATGCTCACGGCCCGCGATGACGCCATCGACAAGGTGAAGGGCCTGGAACTGGGTGCCGATGACTACGTGACGAAGCCCTTCAACCACCTCGAGCTCAGCGCCCGCATCCGGGCCGTCCTGCGTCGCCTCGACATGCCCGGGCCAGCCAGCCGGGCACCCTCGTTCCGGGCGGGCGAGCTTGAGGTGGACTTCGCCGCGCAGGAGGCGCGCCTGCGTGGCGAGCGCCTGGACCTGACGCCGACGGAGTACAAGCTGCTCTATCACCTCGTGCGCAACGCCGGCCACGTCCTCCAGCACGGCACGCTGCTGGCCAAGGTCTGGGGGCGCGAGTACGTCGACGAGGTGGACTACCTGCGCGTCTACATCCGCCGGCTCCGCGACAAGCTCGGTGATGACGCCGACGAGCCCCGCTACATCCGCACCGAGCGGGGTCTCGGGCTACCGCTTCATCGCGCCGCACTGACCGGCGGCCCGCCGGACCACGGCTGGCAGCGATGGTCCCAATCAGTCGTGACTGAACGCTCCTGTGATGTCCATCAGGCCGCCATGAGGCTGAAAGGTGCGGCCGACAGGTCGATCGGACACGACGTGTCGCGCGTGGGCACTACAGGGCATCGAGGGCCCGGACAATCGAGGGCCCTGCTGCGTCCATGGATCGCCGGTTGATATGCCGCAACTGCACGCCTTCCGCTGGCAGTGGCTCGTGGCCGCCATCGGCTTCATCGGCGGGCTCATCGCGAGCGAGGCCCTCTGGGCCGACCCGACGCTGGACCTGGAACCCATCGTCGACGGGCTGTCGGTGGACGAGGCGCTCCTCGGCGGCATCATCGGCGGTGTCATCGCCGACATCGGGACGCGGTTCGCGACGCACAACTGGCCGTTCAGCCGACGGACGACCGCCTGATCGTGGCGTCGCGGCCACGCAACGAGGCCGATGGAAGCCATGGACGGGCCGGCATCGCAGTGAGGGTTCCCCGTCCATCTTGGGTGCTGCTCTTGGGCGTGCCGCGACGTGACGTTCGGCCCTCGCACCCGCAGCGCCTCCTTTGGACGATCCCCGTATGCAGCTCATGGTCGGCATCTTCCTGATCGCGATGGGGATCGGCATCGCGGGCATCTGGACGATCGATATCGCGCGGAACCCGGAGATCGACCGGAGCCGAGGATTCGTACGGTCGCGTGATCGCGCAGGCAGCGTGATGCTTCCGCACTGGATCGCCGAGTACGCCACAGCGCTCCTCTGCCTCGTCGGCGGGCTCGGTCTCGTGCTGGGATGGACCTCGACCGAGTGGTCGTGGGTCGTTCCGCTCGCGCTCGGCGCGCTCAGCTACACCTCGCTGAACAGCCTCGGCTGGGTGCTGGCCGACTCGGACCCGCGTGCTCCTACGGCGTCCCCATGGTGATCGGGCTCGCGGGAGCACTGATCTCGATCCTGTCTGCTGCTCTCCGGCTCGTTGATGTGAGCGCCAGGGACGGCCCCAGAGGGATGACCGGACCGGTTCGGATGCGAAGAAGGGATGGACGATGAAGGTCCTCGTGGCATACGGCAGCCAGTTCGGCTCGACCGCCCAGATCGCGGAGCGCATCGCGCAGGTCCTTCGCCAGGAGGGGCATGAGAGCACCGTGGCCGCCGTCGACCAGGCGCCCGATCCATCGGCCTTCGGTGCCGCGGTCGTGGGCAGCGCCGTCCACGCCGGCCACTGGCTGAAGGGCGCAGCCGCCTACCTCGACCGACATCGATCCAGTCTCGCCTCTCGGCCGGTGTGGCTCTTCAGCAGCGGTCCGGTCGGTGATCGCGGGGTCGCGGGCACGCAGCCGGACCCCAAGGAGGTGACCAAGGTCCGCGGCTCGATCGGCGCCAGGGACCATCGGGTGTTCGCGGGTTCCTTCGACCGGGCGACCGCCGACTTCAGCGGGCTCGGGTTGGTGGAGCGGACCGTCGTGCGGCGGTTCCTCTCCGATGGCGATTGGCGTGACTGGGATGCCATCGAGGCGTGGGCACAGGGGATCGGCTCGCTCGCTTCGCTGACCAGGTCGCGCTTGATTTGGACCCCCGACCGATCGAGCGCTTCCGCCCGTAGCAGCGCCGGGCGTGTCATGGGCCGTGTAGGCCACGATTAAGCCACAGGACTCCACGGGTCTCCATGCCCGCGTCTGCCAGAGTTGCCTCCGCATCGTCTTCGGGCGGTGCCCGTTGTGCGCTCTCTCCGGGTCGCGTCGCTATCCGCGCTCCTGGGTCCGGGCCTCCAAGGCGGCCATCGCCCGCTCGCCCGTCTGCGTCGACTGCCGCGCCACGTCTGACCTCACCGGCGACCACGTCGTACCCCGCTCCAGGGGTCGGACCGAGCGCGATGGCATCCTCGTGCGCTGCCGCTCGTGCAATTCGGCGAGGGGAGCGAAGGGTGGCACCCTGCGGACGGGTCGGCCCGGCATCCGCGACCGGGCTGCCGCCGGATGGAGCGCCTAGCCTGGATGCTCGAGGACCTCGAGTGGGATACCGGACGGAGCCAGGATCGAGGGCTCAGCCTCCGTCCCGATGACGGGCAGCCGGATGGTCACGACGGCCCCGCCGTCCGCGGCGTTGCTCGCCGCCACATTCCCGCCCATCGCCTCGATGGCGCGGCGAACGACGTACAGCCCGACCCCGGCGCCACCGATCTCGCGCGCGGTGCCCGGTGCGCGGTAGAAGGCGTCGAAGACGCGGCCGAGCGCTTCCTGCGGGAAGCCGGGACCATCGTCGGTGACTTCGAGGGCGACGCTCGTGCCCGTCGCGCGGGCGCGCAGCCAGACGGTGGCGGTCGGACCAGCGTACTTCGCGGCGTTCGACAGGAGGTTGACGAGGGCCTGTTCCACGAGCACCGCGTCGGCGGCGACGGCCGGGAGGTTCGGCGGGAGTTCGTGGTGCACCGTGAGTCGAGGGTAGTGGCGCGTCGCGCGCGCGACCACCGACGGGAGGAGATGCTGGAGCAGGACCGGCTCTGTCCCGGCGGGCACCTCCCCGTCGCCACGACTCACGACGAGCAGGTCCTCGACGAGCCGCGCGAGGTGCTGCGCCTCATCACACAGGTCCTCGGCCACGCCAGTACCGCGCTCGTCCCCGGCGGCGACGCTCCAGCGTCGCAGCAGCTCGGCGTTGCCGAGGATGACCGTGAGGGGCGTGCGCAGCTCGTGGCTCAGCATCCCCGAGAAGCCATCGCGCAGGGCGAGCAGGGCCCGGTTGTCCTCGAGCAGTCGCTCGAGCTCCCGGTTGCGGGCTCGCAGCGCCTCGCCTCGCCGCCGCGCCTGGTCGGCGACGAGGACGATGCCCAGCCCGACGATCACGTAGTGGACCGCAGCGACCAGATCCGCGGACCCTGGAAGGGAGAACGAGCCGACCGGCGGGACGAGCACGAGGAGGACGGCCAACGCGCTGAGGAGCACTCCGAACACGCCGGGCCAGAAGCCCGCATACCAGGCGATGACCGTCACCGCGAAGGCGAGGACGAGATACGGCGCACGGTCCGACAGCAGCGGCGTGAGCGCGAGGCGGACGGTCACCGCCACCGCGACGACGAGCACCGCGAACCCGTAGCGCGAGACCATGTGACGCGACACGAGCGATCCCCCTTTGAGCGGTCCCCGGCCCGCAGTCTACGACGCGGCCCCGGGCCGCCGCGAGGCCTACCGCACGCTCCTCCGCTGGAGGAAAGCTCGGGCTCGAAGGCGGACATCAGGCCACCCGGGGGGTGGGGTACCCAATGGCGGATGCCTTCGGCGCCGTAGACGCCGCGTATCTCGTGTACGCGCGGCC
>CAWDUR010000005.1:0-13182 GCA_963805585.1 uncultured Chloroflexia bacterium
GGGATCGACATCGGCACCGGTCGGTGCCCTGCGGACCGCGGAGTGAAGCGCGCGGCGTCAGGCGATCGCGGGTATTCGTTGGTTCGTCCTAGGCGCAACATCCGGGCCGGCGTCTTCGCCCCCGACACGGTCCGCGACCTCCTCCAGCCCGACGAGTCGGACGAGTCGTGAAAGCGCATCCCTGTCCGGGCTGCCTGCGGGTCACCTCCCGGCCGGGACGCTGTGTCGCCTGCGGGGGCGGGACGACGACGCAGCGCGGGTACGGAGCTGGATGGCGGAAGCGACGGGCGCAGCAGCTACGGGCTCATCCGACGTGCGAGTGGGTCGAGCATGGCGCTCCGTGTGGCCGTCCCGCCACGGACGTCGACCACGTCGTGCCCAAGGTCCACGGTGGCGGGGACGAGCCCGCCAACCTCCAGAGCCTCTGCGCTCGCCATCACCGGGTGAAGACGGCAGGGCTCGACCGGAGGTTCGGCCTGGTGCCACGGCCCGTTCTATCACGGGGTGACCCGGCACGGGGCTGTGTAAGGGCCGAGGTCGAGCAGACTCGTGAACCGTAAGCGTTATAGGCCGCCGAGCGCCCACAGGGGGGCGACTGCCAACAACATGACGGCGGCGGTCTGCAGGCCGAGCACCATGAGCGCCGAGCGCCTCGCCCTCGGAAGCCACCTGAAGGCGAAGTACGCGATAAGCGGAATCTGACCTGCGACGAGGAGCTGCCACAGATGGGCCTGAGCGCCCTCGTCAGACTGGTGTACGACACCGTGCACTGCCACGAACCAGATGATCATCGCGAGCGCACCAACGGACATCGCTACTGGCAGGTACCCCGTCGGTTGCCGCATCAGCGCTCGGACGGTCATCGATGCATCCGCATCGTGCCCCGAGGCCATCATCGTGATGACGAGGGTAGCACTGCGGTACCGACATCTAGCATCGCCGTACGACCAAGTGGACGCCAATCCCAGGTGGGGGAGTCGTCGTCCCCCTCTCCTCAGGCGGCGGGCGGCGCCACGCCGAGCAGCTGCGCGAGGTCCGGCCTCGTGAACGGGTCATCCAAGGTGATCCGGCCATCAGCGAGGCGGTAGTAGGTGAGACCCTGGGCGACCAGCTTCTCTCCGCCGGTCGGCGTGACCTCGAGCCTGAAGCGGGCGACCACCGCATCGCCCTCGGCCACGAGCTCAAGGTCCTCGAGGTGCATGGCGACCCCGCCACGCAGCTGGCTCAGGATCGCCCGGAAGCCGGCCCGGTCGGCGTTCCCCATGGCGGGGTTCACGTAGTCCGGGGCCAGCACCGCATCGAGGACGTCGAGGTCACCGCCCTGAAGGACTTCGGTGATGAACCGCCGGACGACGGCCTTGTTCTGCTCGGTCGACATGTCGGGCTCTCCTTGGGGGAAGGGGATCGAGCGGTGAGTATGGAACGGGTGCCTGCGCGCAACAAGAGGTGAGTCATGGACCGGCGCCCTCGCTCCTCAGGAGGGCGCGCCCAACGAGGCTCGGAGCCAGGCGGCTGCGCGCGCCAGGGTCGGTATGAAAGGGACTGCCGGCGATCTTGGGGGTGCCAGCCCCCGCATCGGGCATACTGCCACCCGTCGTGGGCCATGGCCGATGCCGCTGTCCCGACGACGCCGCCACCATTCGCCACGAGGAGCGGACCGTCAGTCGCAAGGATCCCCGCACCGTCGGAGCAGCCCAGCCCGTCGAGCTTCCGCTCGCGGCTCGCCGCTGGCTGGACGCTGCGGTCCCTTCGGGCGTTCCCGATCGTTCACGGGTATGGGTCGGCCAGCGGGGCTCCATGGATGCCGATGGCCGCTGGCTCTCGTTCACGGGCACCGGGACGTATGAGGCGCGGCCCCTGTCGTATGAATGGCGAGCACGCCTCAGGCTGATGCTGGGTGTCTGGGCCCTGGTGAAGGACGGCTACTCAGAGGGCGAGGGCTGGGGAGGTGCCTGGCTCTACGGGATCAAGTCGATGGGGCAGCGCACCGGGCCCGAGGTGCTCGTGACGCAGGTCATTCGCAACCTCGCCGAGCTGGCCTGGGTGCCCGATCTGGCTCGAGCGGAACCGACCCTGCGCTGGAGCGATGCGGGCGAGCGCGCCTTCGGGATCAGCCGACCGGCCGGCGAGCGAGAAGTCACGGTCCGGTTCGAGATCGACGACCACGGCGATGTCATCCGCGCGTCGAGTCGTGCCCGACCCTACGATGTCCCCGGTGGCTACGCCGAGGCTCCCTGGCATTGTGACTTCGGCGACCCGCGCGACTTCGGGGGTGTGCGAATCCCATCGTCAGTGACTGCGACGTACGATCGCGACGATGGACCGTGGGAGTACTTCCGAGGTGAGGTCACGTCAGTCGATAGGGATGACCGTCCTTGACCGATCCGGATGCTAAGCACTCACCGCCCCCAGGTCGCTGCCGACGCTCCCAGGCTGACCGCCACGACTCCCCTCCGAACTCTGTGGGGATGCTCACCTCCTCCTGGGAGAGACCGTGGATGCTTGGCCAAGGTACCCACGCCTGTTGGCATCGCGCACGCCGCGACTTGGGTGTGCCCGGCGATCCTCTGCGGCAGGCGGTCCTCCGTCGATCCCCGGTGGCTGGCCGCTCGCTCCGTCCCATGTCACCAGCCACCTGATGGGGGCCCGTGGATCGGGCGAGTACGAGCAGAGGGCACCAGTGTGGACGGCATGGACGAGGTGATCAGCAAGGCCGCGATGGTGACCTGCTATCCGTTCGATCGACGCTTTGATCGCCTTCGCGACGCTCTGTCGGGCGCGTTCGGCATCGGTCGTGTGGGTGCGTGGTCGTCCGCCGAGTCCGACCGCGGTGGCGAGCTCACGCCCCAGGAAGTCGACTTCGGCGCGGGCGCGTCCGGCACGCTCGGCATCCCCGAACAACAGCGCCTCGTCGATATCGCTCTGGAGCTCGATGATGCGGGCCCGGTATTCGGCGCGCGCGGTCGCGTCGAGGATGTGGTCCGCGCTTGCGCGCACCCGACCAAGCTCGGGTTCGGGCGTCGCGGGCCCATTCCACGCCATCGCGGATTCGACCGAAGCGAGGTCGATCGCGGCCACTACGCGACCCGGAACCTGGAGAATGTGGGCGAGGTGCACCAGACCCTTGGCGTTGCGCATCCGGAACGTACGGCCCTCGAAGGTGATCGCCCAGACGTCGCCCTCACGCCACATCGAGGCGTTCGAGGCGGCGGCGGTACCCGCAATCACCTGAGCAGGCGTTGGCGCGTCGACGTTAGTGCCCACGGTTTCGATCCGTCGCGTCAGTACAGGCATGCCGAGCTCGCGGGCGATACCCGCTGCAAGACGCAACTGTTCGCCGGCGTGCGCAGCGTCCGTGGCAGCTTGGGACCGCGACAGGAACGTCGCGTAGCCGTAGCGGGTCCAGGCTTCCCATGGTCGCCAGGACGTTCGCTCCGTCAGCGCGAGCGCCGCCCGGTAGCCTCCCTCAGCGACCTCTGCTCGACCGAGCAGGTCGGCCAGCGCTCCGACGGCGCGACCGACGGGCCCGCCGACCACCTCGAAGGCGGCCGTCGCCGCCAGCGACGAGTAGGGCAGAAGCAGGTCCAGCAGCTGCATCGCTGCCTCGCGATCCGAGAGGAGCGTCGCCGCGTCAGCGAGTTGCACGAGCGCCCAGAGCCACTGGCTATCGCGTGGCATGTCTCCCAGGCTGCGAACGTATCCGTCGAGATGGGTCTTCGCGTCCTCGATGCGCCCGGTCTCCGCCTCCGCGTATACATGTGCGGCGTCGAAGAGCCAGTAGCCCGGTAGCTCGTCCGCGGTGCCTGTCAGCAGCGGCAGGACGGCGTCGAGTCCGCCGCGTTCCCGAGCCAACGCATAGCGCGCCAGACGGTACGAGACTTCGGCGTCCCAGGCCATGCTCCGGTCGTCCACATCGTGGATCTGCTCGATGCTCGCCTCGATGCCGTCAAATCGCCCCGTGGCCAGCAACAGCACGTTGCGCATCATGGCGACGTACCAGGACTTCGCCCGCAGTCGTAGTGGCTCCACCACGTCACCTGTCCGAGCCAGCAGGCGCTCCATGACATCGAGCGGGGGCCCGTGCGTCGTCAGCCAGCTGACCCGGCTCCAGCCGACAACATCCGCAACGAGCTCTTGGTCGCGTGTAGCTGGGGCGAGGGCGGTCATCTCCTCTGTCAGACGCTGCATCTCGGCGAGTGAGTCAGGCCCGGCGATGGCCATCTGGCGAGCGACGAGCGCCAGCACGAGCGTCGCCGGGTCGCCAAGCCGACGGGCGATGGCAACGGCCTCGGCGCTCAGCTCCGTCCGGCGGGTCACGTCAAGCTCGCCACGCAGCGCGCCGGCAAGTCGCGCCAGTAGCCGGACGCGCAGCTCGTCATCGTGGCCCGTCCTGGCAGCGAGCGCGCGCTCAAGGAACGGGACTAGGTCCTGGTCGAGACCCGCGCGCAGCCACGCCATCGTGCCGCCGTATGCGATTGCGGCGCGCGCGAGCTCGTCCGAGAGCTCCATCCGCTCCGCGATCGCGCCCGCGGCAAGCAGTGTCCGGGCAGCAACGTCCGCTTGACCGGCGCGGCGCTGCGCAGCACCGAGGTCGATGAGGAGCCGGCAACGCAGCGCATCGTCTGCGCCTGGGTCCCGCTCGAGTGTCGCCAGTGCGTTCGCGTGGTGTCTGACGGCCTCCTCGTGCGCCGCTGACGCGCTCGCGTGCCGCCCCGCGAGCGACGAGAAGCGCCGCGCACGCTCGCTGTCGCCGCCCGGCAGCGCCAGCATCGCGTGATACGCGAGTTCGCTGAGGTGATCACCGGCCAGCCGTTCGATCGCCCTGCCCACGCGATCATGGACCGCCTTACGCACAGGCAGCGCCAGCGACTCGTACAACACGTCTCGGATCAGGGCGTGCGAGAAGCGCCAGCGACCGACACCGCCGCGTGCTTCATGGACGATCGCTGCGGTCGTCGCGTCGCCGAGAGCGGCGAGGACGTCCGGCGGCGAGACCCCCAGCTCGGCGATGAGGTCGGCATCGAACTCGCGACCGACGACCGCAGCCAGCTGGAGGGTCGAACGGTGCTCGCCCGACAGCCGCTCCAGCCGGCGGCCGATCACCTGCTTGACGCTTGCCGGGATCGACGATGTCGCGTCGTCGACGCCGCCGTCGGCAAGCAGGCGCGACATCTCGGACACGAACAGCGGATTGCCCTCCGTACGCTCGACGATCGAGCGCACGACCTCATCGCGTGGCACGCTCCCGGTCGTGGCGCGGATGACCTCGCCGATCTGGGATTCCGTCAGACGTGGTGGCTCGATGCGCCGTGCGGTCGGCTCGCGAGCCAGCACCGAGAGGAGCTCGCTGCGGGGATCGTCGGTATCGAGCTCGGGCTCGCGGTGGATCGCGACTACGACGAGGCGCGCTTCGGCGAGCTCGCCCACGAGGAAGCGGAGGAGCAGCAGAGACGGCTCATCCGCTGCGTGCAGATCGTCCAGGATGATGACGATCGGCACGCGGGCGGCGGTGACACGCAGTATGGTCGCGACGGCGTCGAAGATCCTGAAGCGGTCCCTGGCTGGGTCGCTCGTCAGCGGGCCGTCTGGGGCAACGATGGGGTCAGCGACCAGTGGTCGGAGGTGGTCGAGGACGGCTCCCAGGCTCTCCTCCGTCGGCGCGTCCCGGAAACAGGCGCGCAGGACCTGCACCCATGGCCAGTACTCGGGCGCACCGCCCGCCTCCCAGCAGCGGCCCCACATGACGCGGGCCCCGGTCGCGCGTGCATGGCTGGCGAACGTGTCGGCCAACCGGGTCTTGCCGATGCCGGCCTCGCCCACGAGTATGAAGAGGCGCGCGTTCCCGTCGTGGGCCTCGTCGAGTCCGCGCACCAGCAGCTCGAGCTCGTCTTCCCGACCCACGAACGTGGGTCGGCTGGCAAAGCTTCCGGTCGGGGCCGGCCCTCCCCCGACAGGCTCGTCCCCAATCGATTGATGCACCGTCATGGGGGCCTCCAGCTCCGCCAACATACCCGCCTCGTCAAGGTCAGTTCATGGCGGTTTCGACGGCTACCCCTCAGTCATGAGGTCTGCCTCTCGTGCGGCCTCGAGGACATCGGTGATCGCCTGAACGACCACGGCCGGACGGTCGTACTGGATGAAGTGACCGCTGCCCTCGGCCACGACCAGCTCGGCCGTAGGCCACTCGTCCGCCAGCGCCTCCTGCAGCCGGGATGCCTGCGCCTCCAGCTCGACATCGATGGCGGGCGGGAAGGAGTGGTCGGTGGCCACGAGGATGCGTGCCGGCACAGCCGGGATGGATTCCGCCATCAGCACGATCTCCTCGTCAGAGGGCACGACGCCCTCGGGGTTCTGATCGTATCTGCGAGCGCACCGCGGAACAAGCTGCCTCCGAGAGTCCAGAGCAGGCCAGCTCGGGGTCGATGATGTCGATGGGGGTCCCGTCTACGAGGACGATGCCCGCCACCTCGTCGGGATGGATGGCCGCGTAGAGTCGGACGAGGAGGCCACCGAACGAATGGCCCACGAGCACGTAGGGTGGCGCGACGCCGGCCGACACCAGGAGGGCGCGCAGGTCGGTCACGGCCTCTGACAGGCTCCGCGGTGTCTCGACCCCATCGCTGGCCCCGGTGTTTGCCCGGTCGTAGGCGCAGACCCCGCCGAGAGTGGCGAGGTCGGGCATCAGGCCCTCCCACGTGCTCGCGCCCATGTTGGCGCCGGCCTCCAGGATTACCGTCGGCGTCCCAGTCCCCTGACAGGCGAGGGCCAGGGAGCGCCCTCCGATGTCGAACCGTCCCGCGATGGGCGCTCCTGGGCTGGGGAGGCGGGTGCTTCGCTTGCTGCACCGACAGACGAAGCCGGGATCAGGTTGACCAAGAGGACCGCGACGAGGATGACGCGAGAATGCCGCATGGGGAGACTCCCTCTTGCTCCCCCGTGGGTCGGTCGTTGCCGTCGGCCATCCGACACCGCTTCGGTCCGACCGTGGTGGCGAGATGATGAGGCCTGCACGGCCCGATTGCCAGGGGTCAGAGGGCTCGTGGGCGCGTCGGCAGGTCAGCCCGGCCGAGCCAGGGGTAGCAGCGCGGCTCCCGCGGGCGTGTCACCGGGCGTGTCACGGGCCGTGTAAACCACAGCAAACCACGGGACTCCACGGGTCTCCATCGGCGCCCAGGCAGAGAGCCGCCGATAAGCGGGTGCCCCAGCCCAAAGACCGAGGGAGCCGATGTTCGAATGGCGACTAGTGCTGGCAGCCCTACTCGGCCGCCGGTGCCTCCGGGAGCGGTGGGAGGTCGCCAGGGAAGATCGGTCCCACGAACTCGTCAGAGAATCCCTCAGCCGGCGTGCTGACGAGGACGGCCGAGAGGCCTTCGTAGCCACCGCTCCCGATGCACGTGTAGGTGCGGCCATCGGGCGAGCGCCGACGCTGCGGGTCTCCGGGCCCGGTCCATCAAGGTGCCGAAATGGAGCAGGCAGAATGCCGCGTGGTGCGGGACTTGACAGGCTCTGCCGCCCACCCGAGATGCCTCCGCCCGGGCACTGCGCGGCGCATGGCATGGGCCCTGTTGAGTCGATACCATGGCGCGCATGGACCGCGATGGATGCGTGGAAGTCGATGACGACGGACCGAGCGAGGTCGAGCCCGGACGTCGCCTCTACGGACCTGAGCTGGAACGGTGGCTCCTCGCTCGCGACGGGGTCGGACCCGGTGGCACCGTGCTCGAGCTCGCTTCGGGCTTCGGGGCGATGTGCCTTGCTCTGGCGGAGCGCGTCCGCCCTGGAGGGTCGACGATCTGTTCCGACCTGCGCCCAGAGCGAGTGGAGGCCACGCGTCGACGCGTCCACGAGGCCGGCCTCGGCGATGTGGACGTCCGGGTCCTCGACATGCTCCGCCTTGACCTCGCGGACGAACGCGTGGATGCGATCGTCTGTCGCTGGGGCTTCATGCTGCCGGTCCCTCCGGAGCAGGCCTTCGCCGAAGCGTTCCGGGTCCTTCGTCGGGGCGGCGAGCTCCGCCTCGCGGTCTGGGCCGAACCGGAACGTAACCCGTGGATCGGCCTCGTCGACGACGCGCTCCGTGCGACCGGTCACGTGACCCCGGCCGATCGCCGGGAGCCAGGCCGCATGTTCTCCCTGGCCGACCCGGTACGGCTTCGCGCACTGATGGCTGAGGTAGGGTTCGATCCCATCATCGTGGACGAGATCGCCCTGCGATGGGGTTACGACGACTTCGACGCCTACTGGGATGAGGAGGCGCTTGTCGCCGGGCCGTACGAGGACTTCCTCCGTTCGCTCCCGACGACCGACTCCGAGGGCGTCCGGGGTCGACTGCGGACGTCCCTGGAGCCCTGGCGGGCGGGCCGCCTCGGGTATCTGATCCCGGCCGTGACGCTCGTCGCCTCGGGCCGACGGCCGATGTGATCGGGGGGCGAGTCGCGGAGCCGATCCAGCCATCTGACTGGTTGTCTTGCAGGTGGTCCATCAGGGGCTGCCAGCCACGCTGCCAGCCGCGGCGGTCCCACTCGGTCCCGCGGGAGTGGAGCCGGTGGTCGTCGTCGGCGGCAGGGGCCTGGGCGGCATGGTGACGCCATGGCTAATCGGCTGGCTCTCCCTCTGGCGCCAGGCCTCGACGGTCTCCCAAGCCACGCGCTGGAGGTAGGCTGCATCGTCCGTCGAGAAGGCCCAGTGGTGGGAGGGCAGCCCTTCAGGGCTGCGGTCGTACAGTGTCGGGTAGATGACCGCAGCGGCGAGGTGGGCCCCAGCCGGGCTCTCGTTCTCGGCGTCGGGTCCGAGCATGGCGAGGTCCGGCCGCTCGGCGAGGGCGTTGGCCAAGGCCACGCCGACCGGCTGGGTGAGCCTCGACGAGATCGTCGCCGCCCATCGGCAGGCCGAGACCGAGCTGGGAGCACGGGTCGCACCTGGCCCGCGCACGCGGCGTACTGACTCGGGCTTGGCGAGACCGATGGGGCAGCCCGATGTCGAGCAGGTTCTCTGACCTGACGCTGATCCTTCGGGCGCTCGCGACACTCGAGCAAGAGGCCGATGGCCGGGTCGTCATGACGCACCCTTGGGCGCGCACCTATCCCGATGCCGTATACAGCCTCGGCGGCCTGTGATCACTGTCGGACGCGCCCCGCGCGGGCATCCTCCGCGGAGCACCATCGCGCCGGTGTGGCGTGATCGACAGAGGCGGGGGAGAAGGGAGGGCAGGTCGTGGCAGAGACGCGTTCGGGCGAGGCGACCATCATGGCGCTCTTCGAGGCCATGGATCGCCGCGACGAGGCGGCGCTCGCAGCGCTGGTGACGGACGACTTCACGATGACGTGGCCCCAGTCGGGCGAGCGGTTCCGGGGTCGAGAGGATGCCCTCGGGGCGCTCTCGATCCAGGACGACGTCCCGACACCGACGGGCGAGCCCCGGATCGTGGGCGGCGGTGACACGTGGGTCGTGATGATGCCCCTCCGGTACGCGGTTGCGGGGGACGTGCACTACGTCGGGGTCTTCGAGCTGCGCGACGGTCTGGTGAGGGCCTCGACCGAGTACTTCGGCTCGCCCTTCCCGCCCAAGCCGGAACGGGCACGCTTCACCGACAAGGTGTGAGGTCCGCCTCGGCGTCCCGCTGCCAGTGCGTCTTGACCCGGCACTAGGTCGAGGTCCTGCGCGCCGACATCAGGGCCGGCTCCGCCGCAGCTGCGGCCTACGAGCTCGGTATCACAGAGTCGACAGCAAGCCAGCACCTCTCGGGGCTGTATCGGCGAACGGGCTATCTGAACGCGGATCGCGGCTCTTCAGGCGCTCGACGCGCGCCTCTCGACGCTCGAACGGCATCTTGTGCGTCCTGGTCGTGCACTCGCGATGCGCGACTCGCAGTGCGCGCCCTGCTGTGACGCGTCGGGCGCGGTGGTGGGCGGTGCGACAGGCGAGTGCCGGCTGCTGCGCGGTGATCGTGGTGGACTGAGCCATCGCATCTCCGTACGATCCCCGCGTACCTGCTGGACCCTCACGCCACGAACGCACCCGAAACGGCCGGCGGCGTTCACGCGTCCACGGCGAAGAGCTGCCACTGCCCCGGCACGCCCTTGAGAGGATGCTCGCCGCGGTCGCGGAACGCGAGGCCGGAGCCTACGACGAGGTCCTTGAGCGTTCGAGAGACGACGACCTCGCCGTCGCCGGCGAGCGCTCCGACGCGTGCGGCGATGTGGACCGCGAGGCCGGAGATGTCATCACCCTGGAGCTCGATCTCTCCGATGTGGAGGCCGGCCCGGATCTCCAGTCCGAGCCCGCGCGCTGATCCCGGAGGGCGAGCGCGCAGCGGATCGCGCGTCCCGGACCATCGAAGGTCGCCACGACGCCATCGCCCGTCGTCTTGACCTCCCGTCCGCCGTAGCGCTCCAGCTGCCGTCGTGTGGTCTCGTGATGGTCCGCGAGGAGTGAACGCCAGGCCGCGTCGCCCAGCTGGGCCGCCAGGCGTGTCGAGCCCACGATGTCGGTGAACAGGATCGTCGCGAGGACCCGGTCGGGCTGCGGCAGCGGGCGGACGCCTGTCACGAAGGACTGGATCTCTGCCACGACGGCGTCCTGGTCCCCGGCCCAGATGAGGTTGTCGGTGCCGGGGAGCTCGACGAAGACCGCCCCGTCGATGTGACCGGCGAGATAGCGTCCGTGCTCGACGCGGAACCCGGTCGCATGGGTCCGGTGGATCACCAGCGTGGGGACCTTGATGGTCGGGAGGGTCGCGCGAAGGTCGCTCTCGTAGATCAGCTTGACGATCGCGACCGCGCTCCCGGGACTGGTCGCTTGGCGCTCGTAGCGCGACCACGCCTGGCGCAGCCGCGCATCGGCGGCGAGACTGGGGGCGAACAGGTCGATCATCGATCCGCGCCCGGTCCCTTCGTCCGCTTCCACGAGGGCCTGCTCCAGGGCCTCGGCTGGCGCGCCGATCGAGAAGTCGGGCGCGGCGAGGAAGCGGGCGAAGCAGTCGACGAGCACGAGGTGGGACACGCGCTCCGGCTGAGCGGCGGCGTACGCCATCGACATGAGGCCGCCACCGATGTTGGTGATGAGGGCAGCTCGTTCGGAACCGACCTCGTCCAGGATCACCGAGACGTCGTCCATCCACTCGCCGATCGTCGGAAGGGCGGATAGCGCGACCGGATCGGAAAGGCCCGTGCCGCGCTTGTCGAACATGATGAGCCGGCCGAACGAAGCCAACCGCTGCCGCAGGGTCGCGAGCGGCTGGACGTCCCACTGGGCCTCCATGTGGCTGAACCACTGGTCGACCAGCAAGAGGTCGATGGGACCGTCCCCGAGGACCTGGTAGGCGAGGTGGAGGTCGCCCCGCCGCGCGTAGCGCGTCTCTGGTGTCACGCGCATAGCCTACGACGGTCGACCGCAGGTGCAGCTGGAAGGCCGACTGGCGCTCCTTCGCCGTCCGGGTCGTCAGCGTGTCTCATGGCCCCGCTCTGGCCGCGTACCCTCGTAGTGCGATGCCCATACCACGCCGTGACCCGCGCCCAGCTCCGCTGCCTCGCCGACTGGCTTCCCATCCTGGAGGCTCCCGGCTTCAGCGCTGGCCGCTGGCAGGGCGGCGAGCCTGACGCGCAGGGCCTCATCCAGATGCCATGGTTCGAGTACGACGTTCAGGTCCTGGGCTGGCCGGGGGCTGTGAGGGCGAGAGCCTCATCGTCATGGGGTTCGACTGGATGACCTGGCTCCAGACGCCTCACGGTGTGGCACTCTCGTCCGCCCCCGCCGCGATCGCAGGAGCGAGCTCGACGGACCTCGCCCGCCTCGTGACGGCCATCGTCCGCGGCGACCGGTTCGTGGAGGGCAACCTCGCGGGCGCGATCGAGTCCGGCGTCGTCACAGCCATCTGTCGCAGGGCGGTGGCCCTCCTCGACGAGACCGTGTAGGGCTGGGCTTTCGGGCGCCCCTTTTTCGGGCGCCCCTTACTGACTCACTCGATCACTTCCATTCGACTTCCCGCACACCCGTCTGTCCCTCGCTTGACGCCTGCCTGACCGCCCCGTGGACCGGGGAGGTGGACCGACGTCCTCCCCTCCTCCATCCGCGTCGGGCCGGGCATCCCCCAGCCCAGCCGACGCGCTCCGCCCGATGAGGGCAGCCGAGCTGTTGATGTGCAGGGCGCGGGTCTATCTCGTGACGGCGCTCGGTGACCGCTACACCGTGCGCGTGGCCGACGACGGCAGCGTCATCGGACTGTGGATGGGGATAGCTGGGCGTCCTGGAGGTCCCGGATCGATCGCCATCGGCCCCGGTGGGCTGCGATCGACCCGAAGACCGGGACACCATCACGTCGATAGTTGGCGTAGGCGACCTCTGCGCGGCAGGCCGAAGCCGAGCTTGGTGAAGATGTGCTGCGAGGTGCGGTTCGTGGCCTCCGCCACGGCGACCCGGAAGCCTGAGGCCGCGCCGTGGGCGAGGGCCACCTTCACGAGCTGGTGCCCGATGCCGCGCCCTGCGAAGCGCTCATCGACCCCCGGCAGGAGAGATGCAGGGCCTCACCAGGTGCGGTGATGGGAGGCTCTTCGATCTGCGCCTCGAGCTGTCCGAAGAGCTCGAAGATAGGCTCGAACTTGTCGGACAGCCCCGCCAGCCCGTCCGGTGGTGACGACGCGGCATCCTCGCTCAGTGCGCCCCCGCCATGATCCCCGACCGGCCATCCCTCGCGATGATGGTCAAGCCCTGCGTCGTCTCGGGGCGCGAGACGAGCGTGGCGAAGTCCTCGAACTCGTCGGGGGTGAGGCCGACCGCGACGGCGGGCGGGTCGCTTCGGGTGAAGGTCTCGGCCAGCAGGCGGCTCATGGCAGGAAGGTCGGAGGGACCGCAGACGGAGTAGCGGATGTCGGCCACGTCGAGGGCGAGGGGCGTCGTCATGGGTGGCCACCCGGCCAGCGCTGGGTGTCTCCGAAGCCGAGACCGCTACCGACACGGATTCGACCGCTCCACGGGGAGACCTCCCTCTTCCCTCCCGTGGGTCGTCATGGCGGTCATCGACACCGCCCGGCGCGACCCTGATGGCGCGGGATGATACGAACCGCGAAGGGCGCTGTCCAGAGGGGCCATCAGAGGTGGCACGACCGCCTGGCTACGCTCACCCGGTGAAGCTATCCGACCCGCTCATCGTCTCCTGGCAGAGTCGCCAGGTCCGCGTCCGCCACT
>CAWDUR010000006.1:0-26463 GCA_963805585.1 uncultured Chloroflexia bacterium
AGCACCATGTAGGAGCGTCTCGGCGCCAACCGAACTGGTCGTGCTCGTCGAGGTCGTAGGCCCCGGCCAGCAGAGGGCATGGACCCCGGTCGGGCCAGTACTGTGCCTGCTGGCTCCTTCCACCATCGCCCTGCTCAGGCGTCCGCCGCTCGAGCGAGTACGGCGTCCCGAAGAGGATGGCACGTTGAACCCGTCCCAGGAGACAGCCCAGCAGGCAGGCCGAGCATGGCGCCGATGGCGGGCTCCAGCAGCTCGAACCCCGCGTCGGTGCCCTCCGGTGCGGCGGCCAGGAAGACGTCCATGAAGTAGAGCCCGAGCATCAGCGAGACGCCGTTGAGGAACAGGACCGTGGCCATGGTCTCCAGCGGCCAGGCACGCCAGCGATGGCGTCGAGGAAGACGCAGAAGCCCACGAAGAAGGCCACGAAGGCGGCCGCTTCCTCGGCCATCAGCTGCATGTCGGCGAGGAGCCGCTGCAGGATGACGTTGGCGGTGGTGATGGCGGCGCCGCCCAGGATGCCCACGAAGAAGGCCGGGATGATGAGGCGCAGCGCCTACCAGCCGGGCACCCAGGACGATGCTCGGCCCAGACGATGAAGGCTGCCCAGCGGCGAAGCGTGCGTCCCAGCCATCAGCCGAGGGCAGGCTCACGACCACCGTGATGGCCACGGCCAGCCACGTCGGGATGCGGGTGGCGCATCATGGGTGGCCCCGGCGTGGACTCGGTGCCCGCCGCACTCTCCAGACGCCGTCCACCCTGCATGCTTCGGTCGAGGCCGGCGCGCGCCTGGCGGCCCGGCCGATGGCGCCAGTCTCCACTCGCCGAGTCAGCCGGTCGAGGGCCGACGCCCCGGCTGGCCAGGCCGGCCGTCGCAGCAGCCCCGTGGGTCGGCAGGCATGAGCCATCCCCGGTGATACTGAGGCCATGCCCCTCCCCCGCATCGCTCGTGTGCCGGATGACTGGACGGTCTGGGCCTTCAGCGACACGCACGGCGTGACGTCCGGCCTGTTCAAGGCCCCCGCGCGGCGGGGCTCATCGATCGAGTCGCTCCACTCGATGGCGCGGCGCGGACCGCCCTTGTCGGCTGCGACGACTACCTCGACCGGGGCGTCGACGTCCGCGGACCGGTCACCCTGCTCCTCCGATTGGGGCGCGAGGCCGCGACCGTGGTGGCAGGGTCCTGCTGGCGCGTGGCAACCATGCGACCATGCCACTCATCGTTCGTCAGCGGCGCCCACGAGTGGCTGGAGACATGGCTGGAATACGGCGGCGATGCCACCATGGCCTCCTCGACTAGCCGGCCGGCACGGCCACGAACGCGCGCCGGATGGTCTCGCACCTCGAGACCAGCGCGCCCGGCCTCTTCGCCTGGCTGGACGGGCTGCCCCACGCGGTCCGCTGGCGAGATGTGCTCTTCGTCCACGGCGGCTTGCCCCCCGGCCACCGCCTGCCCGACCTGGGCGTCACGACCGACGAGCACCTCTGGATCCGCTCCGGGTTCTTCGATACGCCGTGGGATGACCCCGGGTTCGATGGCTATCGAGCATCCGGCGTGGAGCGTGTCGTCTTCGGCCACACGCCACAGTGGAAGGGGCCGACCCTCTTCCACGAGGGCCACTCACTGGGCATCGACACGAACGCGGTGGGCAATCCGCGCATGCCGAGCGGGGCCGTCCAGGAGCTGACGCTGCTCGGCCTGGATGGCGATGGCTCCTTCGATCGTGCGCGCCTCGTGCGCATCCCCACCATCGATGCGCCCGACCGGATGCGCCGCCGGCACGAGGGCCAGACCTAGGCTCCTGCACCGTCCTCAGCCATCGACCCGCGACGGAGCAACGCGAGCGACTGCGCCACGGACGCCTCGGCCTGCTCGAGATGTCTCGCGACGCTGGCATCCGAGTCCGGCGACACCGTCCCGGGCGCATCCACGAGGTCGATGGGTGGCGGTCCCTGGCCGAAGGCACGCGCCTCCTCCGCCCAGCGTGTCCGCCACTCGGGCGGCGTCTGGCCGGGCAGCTCACGATGCGCCTGCGCCAGCCAGACGATGGCCCACGAACGCGGCACCACGCGGTAGGCGTCGTAGCCGCCACCGCCCGTGGCCAGCCAGCGACCCTCGCACCAGCGATGGGCGACCTCGTCGAGGAGGCGGCAGGCACGTGCGTAGGCCGCCGTCGTGAGACGCAGGTGTGCCAGCGGATCCAGGGCATGACCATCGCAGCCGTGCTGTGTGACGAGGAAGGTCGGGCGGAAGACCTCCGCCAGCGCTGGGATGACATGCGCCACGATCGGCCACCAGGCGTCGTCGCCCGCGCCCGCCTCCAGCGGCACGTTGACAGCCGTGCCCGGGGCGTGGTCCCCGCCCGTCTCGTCGATCGATCCCCGTGCCCGGGAAGAGATGATGCCCGTTCTCGTGGATGGAGACCGTGAGCACGGCGGGTCATCCCAGAAGAGCGTCTGGGTGCCATCGCCGTGATGGACGTCAAGGTCCACGGAGAGGACTCGGTGGCCGGCATCGCGTGCCCGTGCCACCGCCAGCGCGACGTCGTTGTAGATGCAGAAGCCCGCCGCACGCGTGCGCATGGCGTGGTGCAGCCCGCCGGCCGGCGAGAAGGCATGGCTCGCCTCCCCGGCCAGGATGCGGTCGATGGCGCCGATGGCGCCGCCGGCGACAAGCGCCGCGACCTCGTGCATGCCGTGGAAGGCCGGCACGTCCGGGGTGCCCACACCCATGGCCGGCGGCTGCCAGGGATGGTCGCTGAAGGAACGCACCTGCTCGATGAAGTGCGGCGCGTGGAGCCGCGCGAGGTCCGCGTCGCTAGCCGCTTCCGGGGCGACCAGCCGCTGCGCGCCGAAGGCACGGAGCAGGTCGATGCCCGGTCCGAAGCGCCGTGGCGTCAGGGGATGGCCAGGCCCGAAGTCGTACTCACGCAGGGCCTCGCTCCAGACGAGGATGGGCTGCTCGTGCGGATCAGTCAGCGGACGGCTCCCAGGCGCCTCCCTCCAGCGCCGCCCTGAACGCCTCCGCCGGCGCCTCGCCCCGATCGAGACGCCGGGCGTAGTCGGCCACCAGTCCGGCGAAGGCGGCCTCCTGTGCCGCCACGGTCCGAGCGTCCGCCGGCACGTCCATCTCGCCTCCGTCCTCGTCCGCCATGGCCAGTGCCGGCCGCTCGAGCAGGGTGACAGCCGCCCCGAGCGCATCGGGGTCCACGCTGTCCGCCGAGGCGATCAGGATCGACGGCGGCACCATGGAAGTCGCCGGCCGCCAGCGCTGCCCGGCGCGCGGCCGGGTCGAGGTCCTCCGCGATGACGAGGACGCGGCAATCGCCCACGTAGCGCAGCCCAAGCTCGACATCGGCAGCCTCGAGACGTGGCAGTCCTTGCGCGGCCTCCGCCTCACCCAGCGGGGGCGTGCGCATCGACGGGTCACGCAGCAGCGCCGCGTGCCCGACGCCGGCCTGGCCAAGGGCGACCACGACACGGTCGCCCTCCGGGTCGTCACCGATGCTGCCCACCAGCTCGACGCGCCACGCCGGCCCGGCCAAGGGCCAGCGCGATCTCGACACCGAGGCCACCGGGCGCCAGCTCGCCATCCGGCTCGGGCCGGTAGACCCGGGGCCGGCCGAGGACGACGATCATGCCTGCGCCGGCCTGCCTCGTGAGTCGCTAGGGCGCACTGGTGACGTCCTCGTCCGACCATGACCTCCACCGCTCCAAAGCCGGCCGCCTCAAGGTCGCTGCGGAACCTCGCAGCGTCCCCCACCACGACGATCGAGGCGCGATCAGGATCGAGGTAGACACCGGCGGCCGAGAGCACGTCCTCCGTGCTGACAGCCGCGACCGCGGGCCGATAACGGTCCAGCTCGTCGTCGGGGAGTTCATGGATGACCAGGCCGGTCAGGGCCCCGGCCACCTGCGCGGACGTCTCGAAGCGCAGCGGGAAGACGCCGACCAGGTAGTCGCGGGCGGTCTCCAGCTCATCCTGGGCGACGGGCGGTCTCCCGGATGCGGGCCAGCTCAGCCATGATGTCGATGACGGCCGGCGCGGTGACGTCCGTCTCGACCGCGCATCGGACGGAGAACGGGCCCGCGCCGCGGCGCATGTCGAAGTCCGAGTGGACGCCATAGGTGTAGCCGCGTTCCTCGCGCAGGAGCCGGTTGAGCCGCGAGTTGAAGAGTCCGCCGAGCAGGGCGTTCATGACGACCAGGGCGTGGAAGTCATCGATCCGCCGGGCGGTGCCGACGTGACCGATGCGGACCTCCGACTGCGGAGCGCCGGGTCGATCCACGACCACGACGCGCCGGCCGGGTCGCGGGCTGTCGGGAGCCGCATGACTGGCGCCTCTCGGCCCCGGATGCGTCAGGGACGCTGTCCGCTGCATCCGGCCACGCGGCGAACGACGACGCCACGATGTCGTCGATGGGCACCGCCTCGAGATCCCCGCAGACGATGACGGTGCAGGCCTCCGGTCGCAGGAGGCGAGCGTGGCGTGCCGCGAGAACCTCGCGGTCGAGACCTGGTACCGTCTCTTCGGATCCGGACAGGAGCCGACCGTAGGCGACACCATCCGCGTAGATGACGGCCGGGAAGAGGCGGTCGACCCGGCGGCGAGCGTCAGCCATCGTCTGCCGGAGGTCGTTGAGGCGCTCCTCGCGCAGCCGCTCGACCTCGCGCTCCGGGAAGCTGGGTGTGAGCGTCATCTCCGCCAGCAGCTCCATGGCCGGTCGGAGCCGCGTCCGCGGCACCTCGACCTGGACGGCCAGGCTATCCCAGCCGGCACTCGCCGCGAGACTGGCACCCAGCCGCTCGGAAGCCTCCACGAAGGCCACGGCGTCCCGCCGCATCGTGCCTTCCGACATGGCCCGTGCCGCCAGCATGGTCACACCGGCCTGCCCCGGCGCCTCCGTGGTGGCACCACCGCCCGAGTCCCCTCGCACGACGACCTGCGCCTGCAGCAGCGGGCGACCCGGGCACGTGGGCGCGGATGAGCGTGAGCCCGTTGGGCAGGAGCGTGCGCTCGAAGTCCGGGAAGTCGTAGGCCCGCGGCCGGCCTGGTCCAGGACGCTGTTCCAGTACCGAGCAGATCGGTCACGCGGCCGCCTCCGCGACGACCTGGGGAACGTAGGTCAGGACGGCCCGGCTGCCCGAACCGAAGACCTCGGCGCAGACGTCGCGGACAGCCTCCGCGTCCACGGCCAGGTAGCGCGCCAGCTGCTCGTTGACCAGCTCCGGCCGGTCGAAGTAGGTGGCGTACATGGAGAGCCGGTCGGCCACCTCGTCCATCCGTGAGAGCGCCGCCAGCTCAGACGACTCGATGAGCGCCCCGGCCCGGATGAGCTCATCGTCGGTCACCGATTCGTGGGTCATGCGCTGCAGTTCCTCGTCCAGGATCCGCTCGACGGTGGCGGCGTCCGACTCGGGCCGTGCCGTCACCCAGCCAGCTGCGATGGACGAGCCGGCCACCAGCGGCAGCGCGAAGAGGGCGACGTCCTGCGCCACCTGCTCGTCCCGGACCAGGCGCTTGTGGAGCCGGCTGCCGCGGCCGCCGGCCAGGATCTGCGTCGCCACCTCGAGCGCGTCGAATCCGCGCGTGCCGAAGGCGGGACAGCGGTAGCCCACGTGGACGCGCTCGAGCGGCACCGCATCCGGCACCATCTCTCGGATCCCGAGCAGTGGACCCGGGTCACGGGAGCGCCAGGCGGGCAGGGCCGGGTTCGGCTCGATGGCACCGAAATAGCGCTCCACCATGTCCAGGACCGGCCGCTCGTCGACATCGCCGGCGACCGTCAGGACCGCGTTGTTGGGGACGTACCAGGTTCGGAAGAATGACTCCACGTCATCCAGGCTGGCAGCGTCGAGATCCTCCATCGAGCCGATCGGCGTGTGATGGTACGGATGACCAGGCGGGAAGACGGCCGCCATGAGCTTCTCGTAGAAGGAACCGTAGGGGCGGTTGTCGTACGACTGACGCTTCTCGTTCTTGACCACGTCACGCTGGTTGTCGAGGTTCTCCTGGCTCATGGCGTCCAGAAGCGTGGCCATGCGGTCAGCCTCCAGCCAGAGGCCCAGCTCCACCTGGTGCGAGGGCAGCGTCTCGAAGTAGTTGGTGCGATCGAAGTAGGTCGTGGCGTTGCAGACGCCGCCGACACCCTGGACGATACCCAGGTGTTCCGCTTTGCCCACGTGCCGGCTGCCCTGGAACATGAAGTGCTCGAAGAGATGGGCGAAGCCGGTCTTGCCGGGCTGCTCATGCTTGGAGCCGACGTCGTACCAGAGGTTGACGGCCACCACGGGCGCCACCCTGTCGGGCGCCACGATGACTCGCAGGCCGTTAGGCAGGGTGTGCTGGCTGAAGCGCACGTAGGGGCTGTCACTCATGACGCGCACATCTTCGGGGCGTAGGGCATCCGCCCATCCTAGCGGGGCGCCGCATCAGGCGCGCCGACGACGCGGCTGGCCGCGCGACGCACCTGGTCGGAGCCTCGTGCGCACCGTCAGCGCCCGTCCCCTCCGGTCAGCCAGGCAGCCAGCGAGCGCACGTCGGTGACCTGGGCCTGGACCGACGGGTCCAGCGAGCGTGCCGCAGCCACAGCCGTGTCGATGTCGGTCAGACAGAGGATGCCCTCAGCGACAGCGGCGTGTCGGATGGCGGCCGCATCGAGCACGGCGCCCGCGCGTGGTGCGGGTGTGTTGACGACGAGCGACACCGTGCCGCCGGCGATGACGTCCAGGATGGAGGGCAGCCCGTCCGTGTCGGAACCCAGGAGCGCCGCTTCCTGCACCTCGTGGCCCAGCTCACGTAGGCCGGCAGCCGTGCCAGGGGTGGCCACGAAGTGGTACCCGACGCGGGCGAGGGCAGCGGCCAGCTCAGCCAGCCGACCCATGTCCCGCGGGGCCACGGAGATGAGGGCGGCGGCACCGACCGTGCCCGGCAGCGGCGGCCGCAGGGACGCCGCCAGGAGTGCCTTGGCCATGGCCACGTCGGCATCGGCGTGCAGACCGATGACCTCGCCGGTGGACTGCATGCCCGGACCGACACTGGGGTCCACCCCGCGCAGTTTGGCCGTCGAGAAGACGGGCGCCTTGACCGCCACGAATCGCGGCGGCGACATCAGCCCGTCGCGCCAGCCCAGGTCGGCCAGCCAAGCGCCTTGACCGACGCGTGTGGCCAGGGCCACCATCGGCACGCCGGTGACCTTGGACAGGAATGGCACGCTCCGGCTGGCCCGCGGGTTGACCTCCAGCACGTAGACGCCATCCTCGCGAACGATGAACTGGCCGTTGACGAGGCCGCGCACACCGATCTCGAGACAGATCCGGCGCATGGCCGCCACGATGAGTCCCTGGTCCGTGCTCGACAGCTGCTGGGGCGGGAAGACCGCCACGCTGTCGCCGGAGTGGACGCCGGCGCGCTCGACGTGGGCCATGAGCCCCGGGATGAGCACGTCCCGACCGTCGGTCACGGCATCGACATCGACCTCCAGGCCCTCGAGGTAGGCATCGATACGCACTGGCCGCTCGGGGCTCACGATGGTGGCCGTCGCCAGCTGCCGCTCGAGATCCTGCGGCCCGTGACAGAAGTCGATCGCCAGCCCGCCGATGACGAAGGACGGCCGAACCAGCACCGGGTAGCCGACCTTGTCCGCCACGGCGAGTGCCTCCGGCAGGGAGGACGCCATGCCACCCCGCGGCTGCGGGATGCCCAGCTGTTCGACCATCTCTGCGAAGCGGGTCCGTTCCTCCGTCCGCTCGATGGCCTCCAGATCGAGGCCCGGCAGCCGCACGCCGGCGGCCGAGAGGGCAGCCGCCAGGTTCAGCGGCGTCTGTCCCCCGAACTGCACGAGTGCCGGCAGCCGCTCCGCCGCGCCCAGGGACTCCGCGTCGATGACCTCCAGGACGCTCTCCGCATCCAGCGGTTCGAAGTAGAGGCGCGATGAGGCGTCGAAGTCGGTCGAGACCGTCTCCGGGTTGGAGTTGACCATGACGGCCGCCTGGCCGTCGGCACGCAGCGTCTGCGCCGCCTGCACCGCGCAGTAGTCGAATTCGATGCCTTGGCCGATGCGGACCGGGCCTGAGCCGATGACGAGTGCCGCCGGGCGAGGCACCGGCGCGGCCTCCGGCGGGGAACCCGCGGCGGCATAGGTGGCGTAGAAGTAGGGCGTCTCAGCGGCGAACTCGGCGGCGCACGTGTCGACCATGGCGAAGCCCGGGCGCAAGCCCATGGCGTGCCGGCGGCGGCGCAGCTCATCCTCAGCCAGCCCGGTCAGCGTACCGATGTCACGATCGCTGAAGGAGGCCCGCTTGGCCGCCACGAGCAGCGCGTCGGGCAGTCCGCCGCCGGCCTCGCGCATGCGTCGCTCCAGCGCCGCCAGCCGCTCCATCTCGGACAGGAACCACGGGGCGATGCCGGTGACCCGTTGCAGCTCGCCCGCAGCGGCCCCCCGGCGAAGGAGTGCGAAGAGGCGCCAGAGACGCGAGTCCGAGGGCTGCAGGAAGGCGCTGCAACAGCCCGGCGCGTGAGGTGGGGAATGCCCCAGGGCCGCCGTCGCTGAGGAGCCCCGAGGCATCCATGAAGAGCTCACTGAGGGGGTCCGGCCGTTCCGCGTCCAGGGGGATGGGGGCCGGGTCGCCCTGCCGTCCGCCGGAGACCCAGCCGGCCAGCACCTCCAGTGTGGGGCCCCAGGCCGGGTCCTCGGCCAGGAAGCCAGCCCCTGCCTGCTCAAGACCGCGGAGCGCCTTGTTGAGGGCCGCGCCGAAGGTCCGGTCGATGGCCATGACCTCACCGGTGGCCTTCATCTGCGAGCCCAGCGTCCGGTCGGCCGCCGGGAACTTGTCGAAGGGGAAGCGAGGCAGCTTGACGACGACGTAGTCGAGGGCCGGCTCGAAGGCCGCCACCGTGGTGCCGGTGACGGCATTGGGGATCTCGTCCAGGCGCCGACCGATGGCGATCTGCGCCGCCACCCGGGCGATGGGATAGCCGGTCGCCTTGGATGCCAGCGCAGAGGAGCGGCTGACGCGGGGGTTGACCTCGATGACGGCGTACTCCGAGGCAGTCCGGGCTGAGCGCGAACTGCACGTTGCAGCCGCCCTCGACGCCCAAGGCGCGGATGATGTCCAGGGCAGCCGTGCGCTAGCCGCTGGTGCACGGGGTCGGGCAGGGTCTGGACCGGCGCCACGACGATCGAATCGCCGGTGTGGACCCCGAGCGGATCGACGTTCTCCATGGAGCAGACCGCGATGCAGGTGTCCGCCGCGTCGCGCATGACCTCGTACTCGATCTCTTGCCAGCCTGACAGGTAGCGTTCCACCATGACCTGGCCGATAGGACTCAGGCGCAGCCCGGCCCGCACCCGCTCCGCGATACGCCTGCGGCGTGGCCACGATGCCGCCGCCGGTCCCGCCCAGCGTGAACGCCGGTCGGACGATCGCGGGCAGGCCGATGGCCTCCAGGGCACGCTCCGCGGCGGCCGCTCGCTCGGCATCGTCTCGGCCTTCGACGATGACCGACGGTGCATAGGGCTGACCGATGCGGTCCAACAGATCGCGGAAGCGTTCCCGGTCCTCGGCCATCTCGATGGCCTCGATCGGCGTACCCAGGAGCCGCGTGCCCGTGCGCGCCAGGATGCCGGCCCGCGCCAGCTCCATGGCCAGGTTGAGGCCGGTCTGACCGCCCAGGCTGGCGAGCAGGCCTTCCGGACGCTCCATCTCGAGGATGCGCTCCACGGAGGCCGCGGTCAGCGGCTCCAGGTAGACGACGTCGGCGACACCCGGGTCGGTCATGATGGTGGCCGGGTTGGAGTTGAGCAGGACGGTGCGGATGCCCTCTTCGCGAAGCGCCCGGCAAGCCTGGGTGCCCGCGTAGTCGAACTCCGCGGCCTGGCCGATGATGACCGGCCCGGAACCCAGGATGAGGATGGAGGCCGGGCGTGCGGCCGTCACGTCGATGGCTCGTCGGCCGGCGGGCGTGCACGTGCCCGAGGAAGCGGTCGAAGACCTCGGCCGCATCCAGCGGACCGGGCGAGCCCTCAGGGTGATACTGGACCGTCTCGATGGGCAGCTCATGGTGGCGCAGGCCCTCGACCGAACCGTCGTTGAGGTTGCGCTGGCTGACGTAGAAGCGCGACCCTGCAGGCAGCGACTCCGCGATGACCTCGACCTCGTGGTTCTGGGCCGTGACCGTGACGCGCCCGCTGCCCTCGTCCCGCACCGGGTGGTTGGCGGCGTGATGGCCGAAGCGCAGCCGGCGCGTGCCGGCACCCGCGGCGCGCGCCACGATCTGATGCCCCAGGCAGATGCCCAGCAGCGGCCGACCGTCGGCGATGACCTCCTGCGCCAGGCCCACCGGACCGGCCAGGAGCGCCGGATCGCCGGGGCCCGGGGAGAAGACCACGCCGTCCACGTCGGTCGCCAGCACCTGCGCGGACGTCGCCGTGTGTGGCAGCACGCGCACGCGCGCGCCACGCCGGTGCAGGGCACGGATGATGTTGGTCTTGAGACCAAGGTCCACGATGGCGACCACCGGCCCGCGGTCACCCACCTCGTAGGGCGCGTCGGCCGACACGCGTGCCACGAAGTCCTGTGTCTCCCAGGGCGGGACCGCACGAGCCGCTGCCACGGCCGCCTCCACGTCCACGTCGCCGGGAGCGGTGATGATGCCGCGCAGCGAACCGCTCTGTCGCAGGTGTCGCGCCAGTGTCCGCGTGTCCAGACCGGCCATGGCCGGCACGCCGGCCGATCGCAGAAGGTGCACGATCTGGCGAGCTCGCCCAAGCACGCCGGCCGTGGCGTGCCCGACGACCAGGCCGCGCAGCCAGGGCCGCTCCGATTGATCGTCGTCGGCGAAACGGCCGTGATTCCCGATGAGCGGGAAGGTCATGACCACCACCTGACCCGCGTAGCTGGGGTCGGTGCAGACCTCCTGGTAGCCGGTCTGGGAAGTGTTGACCACGAGGTCACCCCCACTGGCGACCGGCGCACCGAAGGCCAGGCCCCGGTAGACCACGCCATCCTCGAGCGCCAGCAGGCAAGGCCCGCTGCTGCCGATGCGGGGGTCGACCACGGCCTCCGCGGGCAGGGGCAGCGGTGGCCGCAGGGAGGCCTCGCTCGGCGCGGTCGCAGGCTGACCGTGGACTCCGCCCGCGGAGAGCGGGGACATGCTCAGTCGACCTCCCTGCTGGCCGCACGGGACCGGGATACCGGCCTCAGGTGACCGGCCGGACAAGTGGCGCAAGCGTACTACGGCTCCTCGTCCAGGAGCACCCGGCGCATCTGTGGACCGATGATCTCGACCCAGCCGGCGTATTGCTTGGCGCTGGGATAGGGCCCCTCGCCCACCACCAGGCTGGGGTCATCGGCGACACGACGGTTGACCGCCGAGATGTCGATGACCGGGATGTCCCGCTGGTCGGCCAGGGTCGTGAGGATGGCATTGGCCCGCGCGACGTCCGCCTGGCCGGCCTCGCGGGAGCCATAGTCACCACCGCGCACGGTGAGCGTGTGGTCGGGCGTGGTGATAAGGAACAGGTGGTCTGCCGGTACGATGGCCAGCAGGGCATCGAGGATGCGGGTCAGGTTGACCTCGTAGTCCTGCAAGGCTGATGTCCCTGGCGATGATGTCGTTGACACCGACCTGCAGCGTGACGATGTCCGGCTCGAGTGTCTCCACCTGGGGCAATTGGACGCGCTCCACGTCCGCGCTCGTGTGGCCACTCTCGGCCAGGTTATCAACCAGGCGCAGGCGCAGGTCGCCGTGATCCATGGCCGCAGCGAGCTGTGCCGGCCAGCTGTCGCGTCTGGCGGCCGCCGTATCGGTACCGGCCGTGTAGCCGTCGCCCAGGGTCACCAGCCGAAGGGCTTCCGTCTCCGTCGGCAGCGCTGGGTGCCGGGCTGACGGGACTGGCCGACATGACCGCCGTTGGTGGCAGCGTCGACGCCCGCCTCCGAGCCCGACAGCGAGCACCCGGCCAGGGCCAGCACGGCGGCGGTCGTCAGGGCCAGGTAGCTTCTCACTCTCGGATGCGCAGGATAGCGTGCGCTGCGGCCGGAGGCCCAGGCAGCCATCTCCGTCTGCGGCCCTCTTGCGCGACGTCGCTATGCTCGTGTCACCCATCCCCCCACACGGAGGAGTCCGATCATGCCACGCTCGATGTGGCGCGGCGCCATCCAGTTCGGCCTGGTGACCATCCCCGTCCGGCTCTACCTGGCCACGGAGTCGCGAGGGGGGCTCTCCTTCAACCTGCTGCACGCACCAGACCAGCGACGCATCCAGATGCGCGTCCACTGCCCTGAACACGGCGAGATCGCACGCTCCGAGACCGTGCGCGGCTACGAGTGGTCGAAGGACCGCTACATCGTCATCGAGGACAGCGACTTCGACGCGGTGCCCCTGCCCACCGTTCGCGCCATCGAGATCGAGCAATTCGTGCCGGCCGGGCGACAGCCACGCCAGCCGGTCTTCGTCAAGCAGTCCTACTACCTCGAGCCGGAGCCGCTCGGTCAGAAGGCATTCGCCCTGTTGAAGGCCGTCCTCGCCGAGCGCGATCTGCAGGCCGTCTGCAAGATCGCCCTGAAGGATCGCGAGCACCTGGCCGCGTTGGACCCGTTCGGGCCCACCATGCTGCTCTCCACGCTCTACTGGCCGGATGAGGTGCGCGACGTCACTGAGCTCCAGTTGCCGGAGGTCGAAGTGGAGTTCAAGCCTGCCGAGCTGGACATGGCCCGGCAGCTGGTCGACACGCTGACCGGTGAGTTCGACGCCTCACGCTACCGCGACGACTACCGCGAGGCACTCCTGTCGGTCATCGAGGCAAAGGCGGCCGGGATGCCGGTCGAAGCGCCACCCTCGGAGCCCGTCGAGAGCAAGCTGACGGACCTCATGGCCGTCCTCGAGGCCAGCGTGACCGCGGCACGGGAAGAGGCTCGGCGCGCCTCGGCGGCCGACGACGACGAGGATGTCGAGCCGGCGGAGGCGCCGGCCGTCCGTCGCCGGGCGGCCAAGCCAGCTGGGCGACCCGCGCGGACTTCGTCGTCCACGAGCAGCTCGCCGGCCAAGCGCCGCAAGACCGCTTGACGCACGCCTCATCCCCGTCGTGGTCGACCGTCAGCTCTCGTTCCCGCTCGGAGGCGCGATGGATGCATCGCTGCCCGCCCTGCCGGCACGCCTGGGCTTCCCCGTCCCGACGGAGGGCGGCCAGCCGTTCGATGACGACGAGCGCTTCTTCGAACCCTGGTGGCCGGGCGCCTTGGCCCTGCTGCGCCGCGAGGGCGACCGCGTCGAGCTGCGCACCGAGCACCTCAGCGACCCTCTGGCCGTCTTTCCGGCGCTCCGCTCGATGGCCTCGCTGTTGGCCGCAGACGGCGTCATCGTAGAAGGCACCCTCATGGCGCTCGACGCCGAGGGCCGTCCCGATCCACGCCTGTTGCGCCGCCAGCTAGCCGGTGCCGCCCCTGGGGAGGGCATCGACGGGGCCTTCGTGGCCACGGACCTGGCCTACCTCGAGGGGCGCTCGGTGGCCCGGCTTCCATTCGTGGAGCGGCGGAGGCGGCTCGCTGCACTCATGCCGGATGTGCCGGTCTGCGCCCTGAGTCGGGGTCTTGTCGGCGAAGGCGTGACCCTCGCCCGGGCCGCAGCCTCTCTGGGCCTGTCGGCCGTCTCGGTTCGTCGGCTCGATGGCCGCTGGCACCCTGGCCCGGCCGGCGACGACTGGCTGAGGCTGCGTGTCAGCGAGCCCCTGTTGCTGCCCACCAGGCCGTTCCTGGTGCTCCTGGAGAAGCTTCCCCTGGGTGACTGAGTGGGACGCCGGGTCTCGCCACGCAAGCCGGTAGTGGATGGCTACAGCCAGTTCGTGGCGACCTCTCCCCAGCCACGCATCGACCAACCCTGCAGGACCTCGTCCACGATGCGCTCCGCGAAGTCGGCTTCCAGTTCGCCACCGAACATGAGTCGGAAGTAGACGGGTCCCACGAGCATCTCGACGGCCACGTCCGGGTGCACGTCCGGGCGCAGGTCACCACGCCGGATGCCACGCGCCACCACGCGTGCGACCTCGTCACGCCGCACCTGCACCACGGAGGCACGGAACGGATCGCCCAGCACCGGGTCACGCGAGATCTCGGACAGCAGCGCCCGGATGACCGGGCCGAAGTCGGTCTCCGTAACGGCCCGCATCGGCGCCACGACCGTCGCCAGCAATTCGGCACGCGTGTCGCCCACGTCCGGGACCGCCAGGAAAGGCGTGGCCAGCTCGAGCAGCACGTCGTGCGCGAGCGCCTGCTTGGATGGCCAGTACCGATAGATGGTGGCCTTCCCGACCCCGGCACGAGCCGCCACGTGCTCCATGCGCAGCTTGTCGAAGCCCTCCTCGATGAGGATGTGCCGGAAGGCATCACAGATGTCGCGCCGGGCGCGATCGCTACGCGGGCGACCAGGGCGACCGGGCGCCCGGGGCGGTGGTGTCTCGCGGGCGATGACCTCGTCCAGCGAGGCATCCACCGGGACACCCGAGTCCGACTGAGCGATGTCCCCGGCGACCACAACGCTTGCAACCCCCATGACCTCCCATGATACGAAACGTCCCGTCTCTAGTGCAAGGGGTTCTCGGCTGTATAGCGAGACGGCACGTCTTGCAATACGCGGCGATGTGAGTTACGATACGAGTCGCCTCGGAATTCCCTTCGAGAAGCCGAGGCGGACCTGAACCAAGACAGACAACACCCTGGAGGTCACTGATGACACAGTCACAGGCCACCGGGTTCGCGACCCGGCCACCCGCGTTCCTCAGCGAGCACGAAAATCAGCGAGCCGTCGAACTCATCGAGTCGGCGGAGCGCTCGTCACCCTACTGCCTCTGCGGTTCGCACATGCTGGCCGTGGCAAGGGACGAGGAAGTCTGGCTGGAGTGCGCCGCACAGGCCACCGAGAAGACCGGCCTGGCTGGACTCGTGGCCCGGCTGACGTCATTCAGCCATACGCGGCGGATGATCATGCGAGCTTCCAGCCGCCAACTAGATACGCGTCACGATCGGGGACCGGTCTCCTCCCTCCTCCTCCGCCGGACCTCGATCCTGACGTCTGACAGCCCGTCGGGCTCCGCTCCATCGACCGATCCGTCACTCCCTTGGCGGAACGGGGTGCGGGATCCGGCGGGCTGTTGCTTTTCTGCCCACGTGACGCGGTAGTACCTTCGCGTGGGTGTGCCGATCCACCGCCCTGAACGACACTCGACCCCTCCGCACCATGTGCAGAGGGGTCGAAGCAGAGCGCGGATGGTGAGCCGCGAAGGATTCGAACCTTCAACCTAGGGATTAAGAGTCCCTTGCTCTACCGTTGAGCTAGCGGCCCGTGCCAGTCGACACTGTAGCAAATGCCGCGCGGAGTGGCCGCCACCGCGCGCTGGAGGGATCGGATACGTCTGGATCGCTGCGCCGCCGAGTCCTGTCCGGGGAGACCCTCTTCGGCACGTTCATCTTCGGGACGGCCCCGCTCCTCGTCGAGGTCGCCGGTCGGACGGGCCTCGACTGGGTGCTCATCGACCTCGAGCACGGCACCGCCGGTGAGTCGGACCTCCTGCCCCTGCTCATGGCTGCCGGACTCACCACGGCCACGCCGCTGGTGCGCGTCGAGGCAGGCGAGCGCATCCGAGTCGGCCGCGCCCTGGACCTGGGAGCGGCCGGCGTCATGGTCCCGCAGGTGCACACGGCCGATCAGGCCCATCGGGTCGTCCGCTGGCTGCGGACGCAGCCGGCCGGGGAGCGCGGCATCGCGCTGTTCACGCGCGGCATGGACTTCGGGAGCGCCGGTCACGAGGGCGCCACAGGGCGTCACGAGGAGCTGCTCACCATCGTGCAGATCGAATCCCAGACCGCCCTGGACGAGGTGGAGGCTATCGCTCGCGGTCGAGGGCGTGGACGTCCTCTTCGTGGGCCCCACGGACCTGTCCCACGCGCTGGGCATCCCGGGCGACATCGACCATCCCGGCCTACGTGGCGGCGGCGGAGCGGGTGGGACGGGCCTGCGCGGACGCTGGCAAGGCCGCCGGCGTCATGGTCTGGCGGCCTGACGACGTGGCCCGCTACACGCCCTTCGGGTATCAATTCTTCGCCCTCACCTCGGAAGCCAATATGCTTGACCGAGCCCTGCGCGCCGAGCTGGAGGCCGCCCGTCGCGCAGCGGCCGTAGCGTAGAAGCCAGAGGACACATGAGCCGACATCCCAGCCTGTCCCGCCCGCGACCCCGCAGCGCCGTCGTCGGCCTCTTCGTCGCCATCGTGGTCGCGAGCGCCCTGCCCGGGATCGCGGCCGCCCAGGACACCAGCGATCCGCGCAACCTCGAGCGTGAGTGGCAGCTGCTCGAGTACCGCGACGCCAACGGGGAGCTGCAACTGGTGCCGCCCGGCATCGGCGTCACCGCGCTGCCCTTCCGCGGCAAGATCAAGGGCCAGGCGGCCTGCAGCGACTTCGAGGCCACCTACACGCTCGCCCAGGACACCTTCCTCGTCGACACTCCGGCCCTCGAGACGCGCGGCTGCGACGAGGCCTCGCAGACCATCGACGAGGCCTTCTATCAGGGTCTCGCGGATACCCGGAAGTGGTCGACGAGGAGTTCCATCCTGACGCTCCGCGACGAGGTGGACGACGTCGTCATGACCCTCACACGGGCGAAGCTGCCGGCCGATCCGACGATCGCTCGCTGGGACCTCGCGCGCCTGGGTGCGGCCGACGGTTCCATCGCGCCGATCATCCAGGGCGCCGAGCCCTGGATGGAGTTCCTGCGCGGGGGCCGCATCGTGGGTAGTACCGGCTGCGGTTCATTCGTGGGCTCATACAGCACCAACGACAGCACCATGGCCATCCGTGACGTGGACGCTCGCCTCACCGGGTGCACGGATGCCGTCCAGCAGCAGGCTGACCAGATCCTCACCACCCTGTCCGAGATCACCGACTTCGAGGTCCTGCCCGCGGGCCTCGTCCTCGAGGACTCGGCCGGCACGACCCGGATGGCCCTCGTGCCAGCCATCGACCTGGGACGCCGGACGTGGACCCCGGTCGAGATCCTGGACCCCACCGGAGCGGTCGTCCTGGGCACCGATCGCCTCAACACGTCGGCGGTCCGCTTCGCAGGCGGCGTCGCCGATGGCCGCAGCCTGTGCCGACAATTCGAGGGTGGCAGCCTGCGCTCCGGGCTCGCCCTGAGCGCCTTCGACCTGACCCCCGGGACCGGCTTCTGCCCCAAGCCGGTAGAGGGCCAGGCGATCAGCGGCCAGGGCGTCGAGGATGCCTTCCTGGGCGCGCTCGCCAGCACCGCCTCTCACGCCCTGCGCGGCTCGGAGCTGGAGCTCATGGACGTCGAGGGAAAGCCACTCATGCGCCTCGTTCCGCAGTCCGAGCTGGTCGGACCCACGTGGGTGGTAGCCGAGCTGGATATCGCTCCCGGTGCACGCAAACCGAAGCTCAAGGCCCCCAAGGGCGACGTGCCCCTGACAGCCGTCTTCGAGGACGTCGAGATCGGTTTCGTGCAGGGTCAGACCGGCATGAACGACTTCCTTGCCAACTACGTGACGCCGGGCGCGGCGCAGATCCAGATCGAGTGGCGCCGCGCCGTTCGGTCGTGCCTGCGCCGGGCGGCGCGCCTCGACACCGCTCTGTATCCAGGAGCGAGCCTACCTGGACCTGCTGCAGTCGGCGGACAGCTTCATCGTGCGACCGGAGGACCTCCGTCTCTTCGCCGGGACCCGACCGCTCGTCCGGTTCCTGCCCGCCCAGGTGGGCCCCGTGCCTGCCGAGGAGCCGGCTGGCTGACGCCGCATGACGCTCTGACGCCGGACTACCCTCCCCTGCCCGGCGTCGACCCTTCTGGCAGGACATCTTCGGCAAGTACGACCGTCTCCGCCTGGGCTGGCACCCCTGGTTCCGGCGGCCGCGCCAGCGCGAGGGTGGCATCGATCTGCAGCTCGAAACGGCGTAGGCGTGCCAGGGGCAACAGGGCGACGGTCATGAGCAACAGCGTGGCCGCCAGGATGCCGTCGAGCGCCCAGGCCTCGGCCGCCGCCGCACCGACGAAGGCGCCGATGATCTGACCGAGGGCCAGGAAGACGCTGTAGAGACCCATGATGGCCCCGCGGTCGAGCGGGAAGGACTCCGAGATGTCAGCCAGCAGCCCGAGCGCGGCGGGCGTGGCACCGGCGATGAGGAAGAGACCTGCCCCAAGGCCGACCAGCAGTGACGCGCGAAGCCACAAGCTGGCGTCCCCGGCGTGGTTCAGGAGCAGCGCCGAGACCACGAAGAGGGTCCCTCCCAGCACGCCGTAGAAGATGATGGTGGTACGCCGCGTGGACACGAAGCGGCCGCCCCAATACCACAGGCCGACGAAGAAGACGATGCCTCCGAACACGAAAGCCGCCGTCACCTGCCAGGCGTCCAGACCACCCACGAGAGCCTGATCGGATACGCCGGCATCCGGCGTCCGGATGAGCTGGAACAGCGTTTGCGAGGTGTACAGGCCGAGCGCCGCGTTGAGGGCGATCCACGTGGGCGCCAGCAGCCAGACACGCGATCGTCCGAGGATGCGGCGGTAGTGAGCCCAGCCCAGTGTTCGCCGCTGTCCGGGCGCTGCAGCCTGGTCCCGTGGGATCGTGTAGCGGTAGAGCAGCAGGGCCGCCACGTAGACGAACGCATTGGCCAGGAAGCCGGTCGGACCCAGCACTGTCCAGACTGGCCCGGCGGCCGCGAAGCCACCTGCCAGCCCGGCGATGGTGGCCGCCTCGAAGCGCGCCGAGGCGCGCCCACGCAGTGCCTCGTCACCGCTCGTGACCCAGGCCAGGAAGCCCAGCACGGAGGGCACGCTGGCCGCGGTCGAGGCGCCTTCCAGGATGCGCGTCAGCCCCAGGAGTGGCAGTGAGCCCACCAGCACCGGAAGCGCGATGACCACCGAGCCGGGCAGGTGCAGCTCGGCCGTCACGGCCGTGAGGATGACGGCAGCCAGGCCGAAGAGCGGGCCGACCTGCATGACTCGGTGATGGCCGACCCGGTCCGCCAGGATGCCGAACGGTGGCGACAGGATGAGCTCGGCCAGGAAGAAGAGCGCCGTCATGGCCGCCACCACGAAGGGCCCCACGGGCGGCCCGCCGTGCTGGGGCAGGTCGGCCAGGTAGAAGACCAGCAGTGCACCGGTGAGACCAGTGGCGAACCGGAGCGTGAAGGTCGCGAAGGTGACCGCCCAGACGCTGCGCTCCATGGCTGCCGACAGGGTAGCCGCTCCCCGAGGCGATATCCTGCTGCTCGTGGCAGAGCATCCCGTTCCCCCTGAGGTCCTGGCTACCGCACAGGAACGCTCGCGGGCCCGTGCGGCCCGCGATTGGTCGCGGGCCGACTCACTGAAGGGCAGCATCGAGGCCGCCGGCTGGCGGGTCGTCGATCGCGGCCTGTCATTCCGGCTGTCGCCAGCCCTGCCCCCGGATATCGAGGACGCTGGACGCTGGTGCTATGGCGCCCCGGATGCGGTGCCCTCGCGAATGCAGGAGGCAGACGAGGCCGGCGCCACCGTCCTCGTGACAGCTTCCGCGTCGACCGGCTCGATGGCCGGCTCGATGGCCGCCACGCTCGCCGCCTGGCGGCGCCATGCTCCGGTCGGCACCTGGCTCCTCGTGGTCGCTCCTCGCGAGACCAGCCGATCCGAGGTGGCCGACGCTTCAGAGGTCGTCTGGACCGCGACACCTTTCACGGCTGGAGCGGCCCTCCGAGCCGGACTCCGACGCGCCGTCGGCGAGCTGATCGTCGTGGCGTCGCCTCATCGAGCGCCCGCTTTGGATGTCGTCACGCCGCTGCGGGACGCGCTTGGCGATCCCAGCGTCGCCATCGCGGGAGTCGACGGGAGCCTCTCCGCCGACCTCTGGCACTACGAGCCTGCCAGCGGTGACGTCACCGTCGTGGGCGAGGGCTGCTACGCCTTCCGGCGACAGGACGCGCTCGCGCGTGAGCCCGTCGATGACCGCCTGGCCCTGCCCGGCAGCGTCGCCACGTGGCTGAGCCTGCTCCTGCGCGACAACGGCGCCGACGCACCGCCGCGACGGGCCGTCACGGTGCCACTACCGCTGGGCGAAGGTCCCGAGGACGTTGACGATGCCCGCCTCGAGCGCTCCCGACCGGGCCGGCGCGACGCCTATCGCATCGCCGAGCGCTTCCGCGATCGACCCGCCCTCCACGCTGCCGGTGAGGTAGTCACTGGGCTGCCAGGTCAGGGGCCCGATCGCCATGATGGTCGCGAGGACGCCCACGAGGAGAGCCACCCCGGCGACCTGACGTAAGGCCGGCGACCGCCCGGACCCGCCCGACCCGCTTCTCACGGGGGTCGCGCCACTCTCAGGGATCGTGCCCGGCGAGGGCGGCCGGGACCAGAACGACTCCAGGCGGGCTCCCCGTGGCACGAGCACCAGGCCAAGCCACGCGCCCGCCAGCAAGCCGCCGATGTGGGCGGCATTGTCGATGCTGCTCACGCTGAAGCCGATGAACAGGTTGACGACGATGAGGACGCCGATCTGCGCCGTCAGGTTGCGCGCGTTGCGGGTCAGGGCGGGCTTGTGCACGCGGTCCGCCACGAGGAGGGCCCCGAAGAGCCCGAAGACCGCGCCGCTGGCGCCGACAGCCGGGGTGGGCGAGGTGGCATAGCTGGCCACGGAGCCGGCCACGGCGCAGAGAGCGTAGATGCCCAGGTAGCGCCAAGGGCCGTAGAGCGCCTCCACGATGGGGCCGATGATCCACAGCGCATACATGTTGAACATGAGATGGATGAAGCTGCCGTGGACGAGAGCCACCGTCAGCAGGCGCCAGTACTCGGCCTGGAAGTGGACCGCGAACTTGTCGAGCAGCAGCCACGATTCGAGCTCCGACTGCCCACCCAGCAGGATCAGCAGGCTGATGACGCTGGTGATGGCCAACAGTCCGTAGGTCACCACGGGCTGAGGCGCGCTGCTCGTGCGCGAGTGGCCGAAGGCGCGCTGCGCCGTTCGGTCGTCGCCCAGCTCCTTGCTCAGCCAGCCGATGCGCGATTGCAGCTCGGGCTGCTCCGACGCCGGGGCCCTTCTTGCGGCTTCACGGTAGGCGCGCGCGGCGCCGGCCACGTCGTTGGAGCGCACACGCGCCGCCGCGAGCGCCTTCCAGGCGCGCCAGGTGAGCGGGTTCTCCGGGGCCTGCGTGGCCGCGATCCAGGCCTGCAGGGCGGCTGGCTCGTCATCCAGGCGGTAGCGACACTCAGCCAGGCCCAGGAGCGCGGCGGTGTGGAGCGCCGGGTCCGGGCTGCCAACGACCCGCGAAAAGGTCCCCGCCGCCAGGTCCCAGTCACCCTGGTCGGCCAGCGCCTGGGCACGCTGTAGCAGGCCCACCGCGACATCACTGTCCAGCGGGCCAGCGCGGCCCGCATCACGGATGAGGGGGGCGGCTGGGTCGCCACCCCAGCCCGGGGTCGCCGGTCCAGTCACCTCCTGACTGTACCCGGCTCGGCGAGAAGTGGCCGGAGACTCCCTGTGACCCGACCCCGCGGACGCCAGCGGTCAGAGACGGCCGGCGACCTCCAGCCTGCCGATCGCCGCTGGATGGTCAGCGGCCGAGGTCGAGCGCCAACTGGTCCTCCGAGACTGGCCGGCCGGTCTTCTGGCGTGGGGCGGCCGGCTGAGCCGGGCGCGCGGGGCGGCTGACACCAGAGGCCAGGAGCGGCTCTCCCACATGCGCTGCCAGCTGCTCGGCCAGCGGCCACCAGTCGTGGTTCTCGGTCGATCTGCGAGGCCGGCTGCAGGATGAGCCGGCCTCGCGGCACCAGGCGTGGCAGCCGAGCGTCCAGGATGGCTTCGACCTCGTCGCGGAAGCGGTCGCTCGTGGAGCGCACACCATCGGCCCGGATCTCGACGTCAGGCGTGAGGCGTACCACGAGGTCGTAGGTTCGCGACCAGGCGCGCACCAGCGGCTCCACGTCGAAGGGGTCCTGGCTGCTGCAGGCGCGCAGGTAGTAGGCGAAGTTGTCCATCACGCCGCGGTCGGTGACGACACACTCGGCCTTCTGCGAGAGTTCCAGCTCGCGCCGCACCTGCGACATCAAGACCCAGAGCTGAGCCTCGCAGGTGGCGGACTCATTGATGCCGAGCGGATTGTCGCGCACCACCTCCCGGGCGAACTCGACGGACCTGCCGGCGCGCTGGATGACGCTGGCGAAGGCCAACGCAGCGGTCGTCTTGCGGATGCCGTGCGAGCCGATGAAGGCGATCTTGGCGTGTCGGGACCAGCTCACGGTGACGATCCTGGCACGCCACAGCCAGCGCCGACCGATGCCGGGCGGTGGTCGGCCCTCACGTCCCCGTGGCCTGCGCGATGATCACTTGTGCCTCCTCGATGATGCGGGCCAAGTGATCATCGTCCACGAACGACTCGGCGTACAGCTTGGTGACGTCCTCCGTGCCGGACGGTCGTGCGGCGAACCAGCCGCGTGCCGTGACCACTTTCAGGCCGCCGATGGGTGCCCCGTTTCCCGGGGCCTCCGTGAGTCGCGCCTCGACGGCATCGCCGGCCAGCTCGGTGGCCGTCACGTCGGTCGCCGAGAGGCGCCCCAGGGCAGCCTTCTGGGCCGGCGTGGCGCGCGCGTCGATGCGCCGGTAAAGCGGCGCGCCGAGCCGATCCGTGAGTCGCTCGTAGGCGACGCCGGGGTCGTGGCCCGTGCGAGCCGTCATCTCCGCCGCCAGCAGACAGGCGATGATGCCGTCCTTGTCCGTGGACCAGGGCCGGCCGTCGTATCTCAGGAAGGACATGCCGGCGCTCTCCTCCCCCCCGAAGGCCACGGAGCCATCGAGCAGGCCGCTGACGAACCACTTGAAGCCCACGGGGACCTCGTAGAGTCGGCGACCGAGGGCGGTCGCGATGCGGTCCTGGAGGCTGGATGACACCAGCGTCTTGCCGATGGCCGCTTCCGGACCCCAGGCGCGGGCGCCGCCGAAGAGGTGCCAGACCCCTGTCGCGAGGACGTGGTTGGGCGACAGGAGCCCCGCAGCGGGCGTCACCACACCGAAGCGGTCGGCGTCGGCGTCGTTGCCGAGCGCCAGATCGAAATCTCCGCGAAGCGCGATGAGGCGGGCCATGGCGTGCGGCGACGAGGGGTCCATGCGGATCTGACCGTCCCAGTCGAGCGTCATGAACCCGAACGTGGGATCGACGCGCTCGTTGGTGACGACTAGTCCGATGCCGTGGCGCTCGGCGATGGCCGGCCAGTAGGCCACGGCCGCGCCACCCAGGGGATCGACGCCGATACGCAGGCCAGACCCAGCGATGACGGCCAGGTCGATGACGTTCGGGAGGTCATCGACGTAACGGCCGAGGAAGTCGTAGCCAGCGGCTGCCTCCTGGGCCCGCCTGAAAGGCACGCGGGGCACCTGCTCGAGTCCGCGGCGCAGCAGCTCGTTGGCGGCGTCCTCGATGGCGCGCGTCACCCCGGAGTCGGCAGGGCCGCCGCTGGGCGGGTTGTACTTGAAGCCGCCATCCGCCGGCGGGTTATGAGAGGGCGTGACGACGATGCCGTCGGCCAGCGCATCGGGGTGCTCGCGGTTCCAGGCCAGGATGGCATGTGACAGAGCGGGCGTGGGCGTGTAGCCGTCCGCGTCGTCCACCCGGACGTCCACGCCGTCGGCCACAAGCACTTCCAGAGCCGTCTGGAAGGCCGGCTCAGAAAGGGCGTGCGTGTCACGCCCCATGAAGAGCGGCCCCAGGATGCCCTGTGACCGACGATGGGCGCAGATGGCCGCGGTGGTGGCCACGATGTGCGCCTCGTTGAACGACGTGCGCAGCGACGAGCCGCGATGGCCGGAGGTCCCGAAGGCCACTCGCTGGCCGGGGTCGTCCGCATCGGGCTGCTGGTCGTAGTAGGCGTCCAGCAGTGCCTGCAGGTCCACCAGGCCGGCTGGGTCGGCTGGCTGACCAGCTCGCTCGCTCGTCATCTGGGAACCCTCCTCGTGCCTGGTCCGGGCCCGTGCACCAACGGTCCGACCGAGTATGCCCCGCCGTCGGTGCGGCCGCCCCGCGCCGTTTCGCAAGCGCTGCCGACGCGTAGCCGAAGCGGCACCCTGCGGTGACGAACGGGCCGCCACGGGGCCTCCCGGCTAGCGTATCGTGCGGGATGCCGGGGGCGGGGTGGATGGTCTCCGGATCAGGCGCATGGAGGGACCTATCGGATGAGAACGCGACCCTTGAGCACGCTGGCGCGGATCCTGGCCGCCGGTGCACTGCTCACCGCTGCCATCGGCGCGAGTGGCGCCTCGGTCGTCACAGCGCAGGAAGAGGAGGATTGCTCGGCGATCGCCGGCGGCGCGATGCAGATCCCCGACGCCGTCGAGGGCAAGTTCAACGTGGCCATGGTCCTCATCGGACCTCACAACGACGGCGGCTGGAGCCAGGCTCACTTCGAGGGCCTGCAGTACGTGTGCGAGAACGTCGACGGTGTCCACGTGGCCTACATCGAGAACGTGCCCGAGGGTGCAGACTCGGAGCAGACCTTCCGGAGCCTGGCGCGAAAGGGCTTCGACTTCATCGTCGGGACCTCATTCGGATACATGGATCCCATGGAGATCGTGGCCGAGGAGTTCCCCGACAGTACCTTCCTGCACCTCACCGGCTACAAGTCCAACGGCACCAACTTCGGCAACTTCTTCGGTGCCATCGAGGACTTCAAGTACCTGGCCGGCATGCTGGCCGGGTCGCGAGCCAAAGTCGATGGCAATCCCAAGTTGGGATACATGGCCACCTTCCCCATCCCCGAGGAGTTGCGGCTCGGCAACGCCATCATGCTGGGCGCCAAGCAGACCTGCCCCGAGTGCACCATGGACGTGCGCTTCATCAACACGTGGCACGACCCGACGCTCGAGCGTGAGGGTGCGGCGTCCCTGTTCGACGCCGGTGCCCAGGTCGTCTTCACCGGCGCAGACACTCCGGCCGTGGCGCAGGTCGCCGAGGAGAAGGGCAAGTGGGGCGTCACCTACGACCATCCCGGCTCCTGCAGCAGCCCGGCCTGCTTGACGGCCCCCTATTGGATCTGGGGACCGGAGTACGCGCGCATCGCTGAGGAGGTCAAGGCCGGCACGTACACCGCGGGCTACGAGTACTTCGACGCCGATGCCGCAGCCATGGGACTCTTCGGCTTCATGGAGGGCGAAACGCCACAGCCCGGCATCGCCGATCTGCCGGCCGAGGACGTCCAGCTCGTCAAGGACACCTTGGCGGCCATGCTGGCCGGCGAGTTCGACCGCTTCGACGTCTTCGCGGGCCCCATCACGGACAACCAGGGCAACGAGGTTCTCGCTGAGGGCGAGTCGCTCGAGCAGTCGGACCTCGACCAGTTCCCCAACGAGGCCGGCGACAACTGCGAGACCTGCATGTACTGGTGGGCTGACGGCATCGAAGCCGCCCTGCCCTAACCGACCTGGATCGATGCCTCGGGGGCCGCGCTCGGATCCCCGAGGCATCGTTTGCCGCCCATGAACGATCAGCCCGTCGCCGTCGAGATGCGGGGCATCGTCAAGCGCTTCCCCGGCGTCGTCGCCAACGACGAGGTCGATTTCGACCTGCGCCACGGCGAGATCCACGCGCTGCTCGGCGAGAACGGCGCCGGCAAGTCCACGCTCATGAACATCCTGGCCGGCCTGTACCAGGCCGATGCCGGGACGATCAGCGGTGCACGGCCGGGCCGTCGCCTTCGGCTCGCCGCGTGACGCCATCGAAGCGGGCATCGGCATGATCCACCAGCATTTCACGCTGGTGCCCTCGCTGACGGTGACGGAGAACATCCTGCTCGGGCCTGCGCGAGCCTCGCTTCCGCCTGGACCTGGCCCGCACCGACGCGAAGGTCGGCGAGCTGGCCGCGCAGACCGGCCTGGCCGTCGATCCACGCGCCAAGATCTGGCAGCTGTCGGTCGGTGAGCAGCAGCGCGTGGAGATCCTCAAGATGCTCTATCGCGGCGCCACGATCTCGATCATGGACGAGCCGACGGCCGTGCTGGCGCCGCAGGAGATCGACGAGCTGTTCGGCACCCTGCGCGGCATGACGGCCCGCGGCGACTCGATCATCTTCATCAGCCACAAGCTCGACGAGGTGCTGCGCATCGCCGACCGCATCACCGTCATGCGTCGCGGCAAGGTGACCGCCGCTGGCGTGCCGGCGGCCGGCATGACCAAGCGCGACCTCGCCCAGCTCATGGTCGGGCGCGAGCTCCTGGAGGTCGTCGAGAAGGTCCGCCCACGAGGCCGGCCCGGTCGTGCTGCAGCTCTCCGACGTCAGCTCCACCAGCGATCGTGGACTTCGCGCCCTGGACGGCGTTACGCTGCAGGTCCGCTCGGGCGAGATCGTCGGTCTGGCCGGTGTGGCCGGCAACGGCCAGTCGGAGCTCGCTGAGGTCATCACCGGACTGCGGCCGTGTACCGGTTCCATCACCGTCAATGGACGA
>CAWDUR010000007.1:0-11292 GCA_963805585.1 uncultured Chloroflexia bacterium
CAAGTCGAGCAGAGACGAAAGTCGGGCTTAGTGATCTGGTACCTCCGAGTGGAAGGGGTATCACTCAACGGATAAAAGCTACCCCGGGGATAACAGGCTTATAGGGCCCAAGAGTTCACATCGACGGCCCTGTTTGGCACCTCGATGTCGGCTCGTCGCATCCTGGGGCGGTAGTACGTCCCAAGGGTTTGGCTGTTCGCCAATTAAAGCGGTACGTGAGCTGGGTTCAGAACGTCGTGAGACAGTTCGGTCTCTATCCATCGTGGGCGTAGGGAACTTGAGAGAAGCTGCTCTTAGTACGAGAGGACCGGAGTGGACGAACCGCTGGTGTGCCAGTCGTCCTGCCAAGGGCGCCGCTGGGTAGCTATGTTCGGTTTGGATAAGCGCTGAAAGCATCTAAGTGCGAAGCCAGTCTCAAGATGAGGTTCCCCACCGGGTCAACCGGGTAAGACCGCAGGGAGACCACCTGCTTGATAGGCGGCATGTGGAAGCTGGGTAACCAGTGAAGCTGAGCCGTACTAATGGTCGAGGGCTTGACCTTTTTCAGCAACCCACCCATGGGCAGCTGAAGGGATAGCCGGCATCATCACCGCGTCGTCGGCGACGGCACGTCGCCACCGCGGCAGGGATCGAGGTTCACACGACTCAAGGCAGGTCGATCGGCCTGCCGTCTGATCACGTATTCACGATATGACCATACGCACGAGATCCTGGTGACTCAAGCGGAGAGGCCACACCCGTTCCCATCCCGAACACGGAAGTTAAGCTCTCCAGCGCCGAAGATACTCAGGGGGCAGCCCCTCGGGAAAATAGGCCGTCGCCGGGGTCTCTTGCGTTGTCCGGGCGAATGCGACACTCACCGAGGGCCCTGGCAGCGTTCGCCCGGCCGCGTCGTGCGGTCCCGCGAGCGGTGACACCGTATCATCAGGGTGTGCAGCCGGATCCTGACCGTCAGCAGATGCCGATGCCGGACGGTCATGCGCAGCCCGTCAGCGGCCCTGGCGGTGGGATGTCCGGGCCCCTTCCGGGTGAGGGTGCTCCTTCCCGGACCCCGGGCGCCGCCTCCTGTCGGCCCCACATTCCCGGCTCCTCCAGGGCCGCCACCGATGGCATCACCCCCGCCAGCCGCCGTCCCGCTGGTCTCGTTCCCGTCAGCGACCGCAGCTCCGCCGCCCGGGCCCAGGGCCACTGCGCCTATGCCGATGCCGGCCAAGCCACCAGCGACAGCCGACCGGTCGGCCGGGCCGTTGCCAGCAGCCGATTCGGATAGCGCCAGTGCGATCGAACCCGATCCGGCTGCGTCCGCTCCACGGTCGGACGACTGGCTGGACCGGATCTGTCCATACCTTCTGTCCGAGGACGGTACCTACCGCTCCAGCCAGCCCGACGCCGGGCATCGCTGCACGGCACAGGATCCACCGAGTTCCCTGCCGATGGCGTTCCAGGAGCGCTATTGCCTCTCGGAGCGGCACCTGCGCTGTGAGATGTTCAAGGTCGCCCAGGCGGCTCGCGCGGCCGCCTTCGACCGGGAGGGTATCCCCGCCGAGCAGGTGCGGACGGCTCGCTTCAGACCATCGGTACGGTCCGTCCCCCTGGCCCTTGGGCCGTCGAGCAGCAGCGACTCGAGCCGGGGTCGCGATTCGCGCCGCCCTCTCATCGCGGCTGGCGTCGCCATCCTCGTTCTGGCCATCCTCGCCTTCGTCATCGTGCTGTTGGTCACTGGTGGTGGTGGGCCCGGTCCCGGACCCGTCACCAGCCCGTCACCGCAGGCGTCGTCGGCGCTCGACGGTCATGCCGGTCGCTACGCCGGCGACGACCCCCGAGCCGACGGCCGCCCAGCCCACGACCGGCGCCAGTCCGGGGCCCAGTGATGCACCCGTCATCGACGGCCCTCGCATCGAGTACGAGGTGCAGGAAGGCGAGGCGCTCATCGCCATCGCCGCTGCGTTCGGGACCAGTCGCCGCGAGATCCTGCTGGCCAACCCGGAGATGGCCGAGCAACGGCCCTACACGGAACCCGGCGACCTCATCATCGTGCCTGTCGCGGCAGACATGGCGGAGGCGGACATCGAGGCCGTCCCCGGCTTCGTGCGCTTCGTGGAGTAGCTGCCCGGTGATCGGGTTCGTGCGCTACTTGGACTTACTGCCCGGTATCACGTCTGGCAGGAGCGACACCACGTGGTCACGAAGCCCCCTGGAGAGACCTCCGCGAGCGTCGCACCACATCGGGGGCACGGCTGGCCACCCTTGAGATGCACGTTGAGGAAGTCTCGAGCCTGCTGCTCGAAGTGCGGCGGGACCCGCGTCCGCAGCTCCCTGACCGCCCAGGCCATCACCTCGCGACTGGCCCGCCAGAGCCGAGCGGACTCTTCCTCGGCGAGCGATGCGCGCCTCCGGAAGGGCCCAAGCCGTGCCTGCCAGAGCACCTCGTCGCTGTAGGCATTGCCGATGCCGGCCACGAAGGCCTGGTTCTTGAGTAGGTTGTGGAGCTCGCCGTCATGCCGGCTGATGCGCGCCTGCCATGTGGCAAAGTCCAGTCTTGGATCATCGGCGTCTGGCCCGAGCGCCTCCCAGCCCGCGACTGGCCGCTCTATCCCCGCCGGCAGCACGTAGACCTTGCCCATCCGGCGGGGATCGCGATAGCGCAGCTCGACGGACTCCGCCTTCGGTGGCAACCAGTCGGCCATGCGGGTCCAGGCGGCCCGCCGGCGTGCCCCTGGTGCGACGGTTTGGGGCCCGAAGGTGAAGGTCGCAGCGGTGGAAGTGAAGGGCTTGCTGCCCGGCACCGCCAGCCCGAGGCGACCGGTAAGCATGGCATTGACGACGATCCGCGCGTCGCCTTCGAAGCCGAGCGTCAGGAACTTGCCCCGCTGCGCGACGCCATCCAGGCGGCGACCCTCAAAGCCGCCCAACTCGGCAGCCGTGCCACGCAGGACGAGCGGCTGAGGCACGCTGGCGTGCAACAAGGGTCGCCCGGCCAGGGCGGCCGTGAAGGCCTCGGCGAGGATGCGAAGGTCGGGTAGCTCTGGCACCAGGCCATTGTTGCGCGACCGTGCCCGTGATAGGATGCGCGGGCCCTGTCGAACGAGAATACGCAGGCCATGCAGGCCCGGTACCGGAGGAGTCATCCCGCCCCGCAGGACACGGACGACACACCCGATGCACCAGCAGCCCGGGCTCGCACCCGGGCTGTCGTCATCTCGGAGGATAGGAGCCCAGCCACCAAGGAGACCAGATCATTGACCGTAGAAGAGCCGCAGATCACCAACGCCGAGAGCGTCACGGCCAGCCCGGAGGACACCGGGACCGAGACCGAGACAGCGACCGCCACCTCCGAGGCCGCCGCCACGGACGTCGCACCTGTCGAGGCCGCACCCGAGGTCGAGCCGGCGATCGGTGACACGGCTGCCGCCGTCGAGGCGGAGGCGGCACTCGAGGCCGCGGTACCAGTCGAGCCGGAGGCCGTCGCCGAGGTCGAACCCGCCGCGGACGTCGAGCTCGTCGCGGAGGTCGAACCCGCCGCCGAGGTCGAACCCGCCGCGGAACCAGCGCCTGAGGCCGTCGCCCAGGTCGAGACCGTCGCGGAGCCCGAACCCGTAACAGAAGACGAGTTGGCCGCCGACGTCGAGCCCGTCGCTGAAACCGAGCCGGAGGCTGTCGCCAAGGTCGAGGCGGTCGCGGAGCCCGAATCGATAGCAGAACACGAGTTGGCCGCCGCGCCGGCTGCCGACGCTGAGCCGCTTGCCGATCGTCCCGAGCCCACCACGATGGAGGAGTTGCTGGCGCAGCAGTCCGGCGACATCCCAAGCCTCAAGCACGGCGACGTGGTCGAGGGCACCATCGTCCGCATCGACAAGGACGAGATGCTCGTCGACGTCGGCGCCAAGTCCGAGGGCGTGGTCAGCAATCGCGAGCTCTATGGCCGCAACGCCGAGAGTCAGCCGGAACTCAATGTCGGGGACACGGTCCTGGTCTACGTCCTGCAGCCGGAGTCGACGGACGGCCACGCCGTGCTGTCCCTGCGGCGCGCTGGCCTGGAGCGCAAGTGGCGATCCATGCAGGAGCAGTTCGACGCTGGTGACATCATCGACGCTCCGGTCATCGATCACAACAAGGGCGGCCTCATCGTCGACTGCGGCATCCGCGGCTTCGTGCCCATCAGCCAGATCGTCGACTTCCCCCGGCGCCCGCAGAACGACCAGCCCCGCGATGCGGCCCAGGAGATCGCCGAGAAACTGCAACCCTACGTGGGTCGCCGCCTGCGCCTCAAGATCCTGGAGGTCAACCGCAAGGCCAACCGCCTCATCCTCTCCGAGAAGGTGGCCCTCTACGAAGAGCGCCGCGAGAAGCGCGACGAGCTCTTCAGCAGCCTCCAGGTCGGCCAGCAGGTCAAGGGCACGGTGCGCTCCATCGCACCCTTCGGCATCTTCATCGACCTGGGCGGCATCGACGGGCTCGTGCACAAATCCGAGCTCTCCTGGAACAAGGTCAACAATCCGGAGGGTGCGCACGAGGTCGGGGACGAGGTCGAGGCCGAGGTCATCGACATCAACCACGAGCGGGGTCGTATCAGCCTCTCCATCCGGCGCATGCAGCCGGATCCTGGCAGTCCACGGTCGGCGACCTCAAGGTGGGCGACCTCGTCGATGGCACGGTCACCAAGATCGTGAACTTCGGCGCCTTCGTTCGCGTCAAGGACGGCCTGGAAGGACTCATCCACATCAGCGAGCTGTCGCACCAGCGTGTCGCCCACCCCGGTGACGTGGTCCACGAGGGCCAGACGCTGCAGCTCAAGATCATCTCTTTGGACTCCGAGCGTCATCGCCTGGGCCTCAGCCTCAAGCAGGCTGAGGAAGCCCCGGCCCGACCACCGCGTGAGCGGCGGCCGCGCACGGAGCGTGCCGGATACGACCGCTCGCAAGCCATCCAGGAGCCCGAGGGCGGCATCGACAACACCCTGGCCGCGGCGTTCGCGCAGGTTCGCCTGCAGATCGCCGAGCAGGATGCAGCCGAGCCCGAGCAGGTGGCTGAGGCCGTCGAGGTCGCTGACGCGATCGACTCAGACGCCGCCGAGCCCGAGGCTTTCGCGGAGCCCATCGCCGAGCCAGAGGCCCTGGCCGACACAGCCGAGGTCGAGCAGGTGGCCGAGGCCGTCGAGTTCGCTGATGCGATCGACTCAGCCGCCCCCGAGGCCGAAGTCGAAGTCGAGCCTGCCGAAGTCGAAGGCGCGGCCGGCGCCGCCGAGGTCGTCGCCGAGGTCGATGCGGAGGTGGGTGAGGTGGATGAGGCGGCCGAGTCCGTCGAAGTCGATCTCGTGGAGCCTGCCGAGGTCGACGACACGGCCGACGTGACCGACAAGGCGTAGCTCCCCGTTCTGGGGTCCGGATGTCGAGGGCGCCTGCTGGGTGCCCTCGACGAGTGTCCGCCTACTCCTCGCAGCCCGAGCTGGCCGCACCTTCTGCCTGGGGCGGCGGGGGCGGTGGTAGCATGGCCGGGCGGCCGTCAAGGGGTCGCCTGCACCGGGAGTCGTCACTAGCCCCCATGGACCGGTTCGACAAGTTCACCGACCGCGCGCGCAAGGTCCTCACCCTGGCGCAGGATGAGGCCCAGCGTTTCAACCACAACTACATCGGCACGGAGCACCTTCTCCTCGGCCTCGTCCGGGAAGGGGAGGGCGTGGCTGCCCGCGTGCTCGAGAACATGAATGTCGAGCTGCCCAAGGTGCGCACCGCGGTCGAGTTCATCATCGGACGTGGCGACCGCCCGGTCGTCGGCGAGGTCGGCCTGACCCCGCGCGCCAAGCGTGTCATCGAGCTGGCCATCGACGAGGCTCGCCGTCTGGGGCACAACTACATCGGCACGGAGCATCTCCTCCTGGGACTCGTGCGCGAGGGCGAGGGCATCGCCGCCGGCGTGCTCGAATTGCTCGGTGTCAATCTCGACAAGGTTCGCCACGAGGTCATCCGGGTCCTCAGCCAGTCGAGCGCGTCCGGCCCCAGCCCGGCCGAGACGAAGCGCAGCAGCAGCAAGACGCCAACGGTGGATCAGCTCGGCATCAACCTCACCGAGGCCGCCCGCACCGGCAAGCTGGACCCGGTCATCGGCCGTGAGAAGGAGATCGAGCGCGTCGTCCAGATCCTGTCGCGAAGGCGCAAGAACAACCCGGCCCTCATCGGTGAGCCTGGTGTCGGCAAGACGGCCATCGCCGAGGGCCTGGCACACCGCATCGTCAGCGGAGACATCCCGGAGAGCCTGGCCGACAAGCGCGTCCTGACCCTGGACATCGGCTCCCTCGTGGCCGGCACGAAGTACCGCGGTGAGTTCGAGGAGCGCCTCAAGAAGATCATCGAGGAGCTGCGCAGCACCAACGACGCCATCCTCTTCATCGACGAGTTGCACACACTCGTGGGTGCTGGCGCGGCCGAGGGTGCCATCGACGCTGCCAACATCCTCAAGCCGCCATTGGCCCGTGGCGAGCTGCAGTGCATCGGTGCGACCACGCTCGACGAGTTCCGCAAGTACATCGAGAAGGACGCCGCCCTCGAGCGTCGCTTCCAGCCGGTCATGATCGAGGAGCCCACCCTGGAGCAGACCGTCGAGATCCTCTTCGGCATCCGTGAGGGCTTCGAGCGTCACCACCGGGTCAGGATCACCGACGACGCGGCCCGCGCCGCGGCAGACCTCTCCATCCGCTACATCACCGACCGCCACCTCCCGGACAAGGCCATCGACCTTATCGACGAGGCCGCCAGTCGCGTCCGTCTGCGCCACAGCTCCACGCCCGTCGAACTCAAGGCTACCCAGAAGGAGCTGGAGCGCATCGCCAAGGAGAAGGAAGAGGCCGTCAACGACCAGGACTACGAGCGCGCTCAGGAGCTGCGTGATGCGGAGTCGGCGGCCAAGGCCCGGGCCGACCAGCTGCGCAGCGACTGGCAGGCGGCCCTTGCGGCGGAGACGCCGGAGGTGACGGAGGAGGACATCGCGCAGGTCGTGGCCCTCTGGACGGGCATCCCGGTGACGCGTATCGCGCAGGAGGAATTGAAGCGCCTGCTGGAGATGGAGGACGCGCTGCACAAGCGCGTCATCGGCCAGCAGGAGGCCATCGACACCGTCTCGCGCGCCGTGCGGCGGGCTCGCGCCGGACTCAAGGACCCCAAGCGGCCCATCGGCTCCTTCATCTTCCTGGGTCCCACCGGCGTGGGCAAGACCGAGTTGGCCAAGGCCCTCGCGGAGTTCATGTTCGGCAGCGAGGACTCGCTCATCAAGATCGACATGAGCGAGTTCATGGAGCGCCACAACGTGAGCCGCCTGGTCGGAGCCCCGCCAGGCTACGTGGGCTTCGAGGAGGGCGGCCAGCTCACCGAGGCCGTGCGCCGCAAGTCGTACTCCGTGGTCCTCCTCGACGAGATCGAGAAGGCGCACCCGGAGGTCTTCAACATGCTCCTCCAGATCCTCGAGGACGGTCAGCTCACGGACGCCAAGGGCCGCCGCGTGGACTTCCGCAACACGGTCATCATCATGACCAGCAACGTGGGTGCCAAGGATCTCCTCAAGGACACCTCGCTGGGCTTCCGGCCGGTTTCGCCCAACGAGGATCGCGAACGTGAGGCGCAGTACGAGCGCATGAAGGTCAAGGTGCTCGAGCAGCTCAAGACGACCTTCCGGCCCGAGTTCCTCAACCGCGTCGACTCGCAGGTGGTCTTCCGTTCGCTGACCGTCGACGAGATCCGGGAGATCGTGGACCTCCTCTTGGCGCGCGTCCGGACACAGCTGAAGGCACAGCAGATCGACCTCGAGGTCAGCCAGGCCGCCAAGGACCACGTCATCAAGCTCGGCTATGACATCGACTACGGTGCCCGACCCCTGCGTCGCGTCATCCAGAACATGATCGAGGACCCCCTGGCCGAGGCTCTCCTGGTGGGTCGTTTCACGGCCGGGGACACGGTCCTCGTGGATCGCTCGGAGGACGCCGGCCTGACCATCGAGCCGGCCGCGGAGAAGGCCCCCGTCGAGGCCGTCTAGGCCCATGGCGCGCACCCGCGGCGCCAGCGCATACGTCTGCCAGGCCTGCGCGGCGACACATCCGAGGTGGGAGGGTCAGTGCCGCGGCTGCGGAGCCTGGAACTCGCTCGTCGAGACGCTTGTGCGCCCGGCCAATCGCCGCCCTGCTGGGTCCGAGGGAAGGCGTTCGGCGGGCCTCGCTCGAGTCGTGGAGCCGCGAACGCTGGGCTCCCTCGACGTGGCGGCTACCGTCCGCCTGCCGACTGGGGTTGCCGAGGTGGACCGCCTGCTGGGTGGCGGTCTGGTGCCCGGATCACTCCTGCTGCTGGGTGGCGAACCGGGTATCGGCAAGTCCACCCTCGTGCTCCAGGTGGCCGGAGCGTTGGCTGCAGGTGCCGCCGCCTCTGGCCAGGGCGGCATGTCCGGCCACGGCGCCGCTATGGAGGCTGGCGGAGTGCTCTACGCCAGCGCTGAGGAATTGGCGGGTCAGCTACATCTGCGTGCCTCCCGCCTGGGCCTGACCGCAGGTCCGGCCAGCTCGGCCCTGTCGGTCCTCGCCAGCACGGACGTGGATGCCATCATCGCGGCCGCCACCGCGCTCCGGCCGTCGCTACTGGTGGTCGACTCCATCCAGACGGTCGCGATCGACGACCTCGACGGGCCGCCCGGCTCGGTCGGCCAGGTGCGCGAATTGGCCGCTCGGCTGGGGTCCTTCGCCCGGGACCAGGCGGTGCCGGTCCTGCTCGTCGGACATGTCACCAAGGACGGCACCCTGGCGGGACCGCGGACCCTCGAGCATCTCGTGGACGCCGTGCTCATGCTCGACGGGGACCGCTATGCATCGCTGCGTCTCCTGCGCGCCCTCAAGAACCGTCACGGCTCGACCGAGGAGGTGGGCGTCATGGAGATGACACCTGACGGCCTCCGCGAGGTGCAGGACGCCGCGGCCGCCTTCCTGGGGCACGGATCGCGCACGGCGCCGGGGGTGTCGGTGGCGGCCATCCTGGAGGGCAGTCGTACGTTGCTGGTGGAGGTGCAGGCGCTGGTGGCTCCGGCCGGCTTCGGCCCACCTCGCCGCACTGTGGCCGGCCTCGACGTCAACCGCCTCGTGTTGCTCATCGCCGTGCTGGCCAGGCGCGGCGGTATCGACGTCGTGAGTCGCGATGTCTACGCCAGCCTGACCGGTGGCATCACCGTCACCGAGCCGGCCCTTGACCTGCCGCTCGCCCTGGCCGTCGCCGCGTCGCACCGCGACCACGCCATCTCCGGCGACCTGCTGGCCTGTGGGGAAGTCTCGCTGCTGGGGGAAGTCCGGCCGGTACCCGGACTCGAGCGCCGACTGAGAGAGGCCGCCCGCGCGGGCTTCCGCCGCGCCCTTGTTCCCGATGGCTCAGGCCTGGGTGTCAGGCAGGCTGCGGCCGTGGGCCTCGAGGTCAAGCGCGTGGCGACTCTGCGGCAGGCCCTCGACCTGGCGCTCGAGCTGACCGGTACCTCTGGGTGACGGGCCGCACACCCGGCCGTTCTGGTAGCGTTCCCGTGCCATGCTGAGGTTCATCCGCCTGTTCGGCGGCGCCCTGGGGGTCATCCTGGCCATCGCCCTTGTGGGCTTCGATGCGACATCCGCGGCGTTCCTCGAGCCATCGCTCGAGGGACGTCTTCTGCTGCTGGTCTGGATCGCCGCGTGGGGCGTGGTCGGCTTCGTCATCGCGCCCTACCTGACCATCGTCCCGGCTCGCTGGCTGCTGCGGGCCGTCACGGACATGTCTACCGACGAGTTCATCGCCGCCGTGGCCGGCCTGCTCGTGGGACTCCTGATGGGCTTCCTGCTGGGCCTGCCCCTTACGAGCCTGCCGTCGCCGGCAGGGCCTGATCCTTCGATCAGCGTCTCCATCGTCCTTGCGCTGGGCATGATGGGCCTCACCGTCGCCAAGCGGCACGACCTGCGCGCCGCGCTCGAGAGCCTCGGTCTGCGGCGCTCGGCGGCTCCAGCCTCGGCTCCGGCTGGGCCTCCCGTCCTGGTCACCTACCTGGATACCAGTGCCATCATCGACGGCCGCATCGTCGACGTCGTGGCGGCTGGCTTCCTGAGCGGCCTGCTGGTGGTGCCCCGGTTCGTGCTCGGGGAGTTGCAGCACATCGCCGACGACACCCATCCGGGTCGCCGCAACCGGGGTCGTCGCGGGCTGGACGTCCTGGCCGTGCTCCAGAAGGACCATCGCATCGGCATCGAGGTGAGCACGGATGATGAGCCGGGCGTCTCCACGGTGGACGGCAAGCTCGTGGCCCTGGCCCAGAAGCGGGACGCCGCCATCCTGACGACCGACTACAACCTCAACCGCGTCGCCCAGCTGCAGGGTGTGCGCGTCATGAACCTGAACCAGCTGGCTAACGCGCTCAAGCCATCCTTCCTGCCGGGCGAGGCACTGCGCGTCAAGGTCGTGCAGGAGGGCAAGGAGCCCGGCCAGGGCGTGGCCTTCCTCGACGACGGCACCATGGTGGTCGTGGAGGGCGGTAGCCGGCACCTCGAAGGAGAGCTGGACGTGACCGTCACGCGCATCCTCCAGACCGTCGCCGGCCGCATCGATCTTCGCGGAGATGGCCGCCGCCTCGTGACGCGGGAGGGCCGCCGCAGGATCGGCCACTGCCCGGCTGGCGCGGTGCCCTACGGCAGGGAAGCCCGGCGCAGGGCACACTTGCGGGGTGACAGGACACCGAGTGGCTGACGCCGTCGTGGTGGCGGCGGGCAGCAGCCGACGCATGGGCGGCGCAGACAAGCTGGCGGCTCTCGTGGCAGGCCGCTCGGTCCTGCGCTGGTCCGTGGAATCGCTGGCTGCCGCGCCGGAGGTCGCGGACGTCATCGTGGTCGCGCCCGCCCATCGCGAGGCGGACCTGCGCGAGGTGGACTGGCTGCGCCGCCTGGGAGCCCGTGTCGTTGTCGGCGGCCGACGTCGCCAGGATTCGGTGGCGGCAGGGGTGAGGGCTGCGCGAGCCGACATCGTGCTCGTGCACGACGCGGCACGGCCCTTCATCTCGCCAGCGCTCGTCGCGCGCGTCGTGGAGGGTGCTCAGCGTCATGGGGCCGTCATCCCTGCGCTGCCCGTCGTCGACGCCCTCAAGCGCGTCGAGGACGGCCGCATCAGTGCCGCCGCCGAGCGGACCGGCCTGGTGCGCGCCCAGACACCGCAGGCGGCCAGGCGCGACCTCCTCTTGGCGGCAGCGGAGGCCCATGCGGCTGGCCTGGACGAGTTCCCGGACGAGGCCGAGCTGCTGGCACGCCACGGCGTCGACGTC
>CAWDUR010000008.1:0-27327 GCA_963805585.1 uncultured Chloroflexia bacterium
GTTCCTGTGCTGCGACGTTCGCCGACCACGCGGCACCTACCGCGGCCACTGTCAGCAACGCCATCCCGGCGCGAGCGAATGATTCGTCGTCATTACCTGGTTTCCTCCCTGAAACACTCTTGAAGGTCGGCCCGTGAGGGCACCTTGCGATGGCGGCGAGCCATGTTGGACGCCACCGGCACTGATCCGCCTGCTGCCAGCCTGAGACTGGGTCGACAGGCGTTCACGACACCATCGGCTCCTCCTCGTGACACGATGCTGCGGTGACGTATCCCCGCATCCTGCCGGTGCAGCACCCGCCTCCAACGGGCACGACCGCTCCTGTGGCACTCGGCACCTCACCTGCGGAAGCGGCCTTCGCCCGGCTTGGGGCCGAGATCACCCGGGGATCGAACTTGGACCTGCGTTTCTCCGTTACCGCTAACGGAAACGCTAACAACCTAGCACCGTCGCGGGCGGGCCGTCAACACGAAAAGCATGCCAGCGCCTCCCTGTGTCCGGTTCGCCCACACCGTGCACCGCCCACTTGCGCCGGCCGCCGAGTCTCTGCTACCGTTGATGTTACCGCTAACGGGAACGCTAACAACGGGATGCGTCGGCGATCCCCTGTCGCCCTCGCAGGAGACTGCCAGGCAGCCTGCGCTCCGGCCGAGCGCATCTTGATCCTGAGCGATCGGAGGGTGCCGTTGGGGTCAGGCCGACTGGCAAGGCTGAGCCGGTCGGCTCCGCTGTCTCGTTCGGAGGGCCGTTCACTGTCGGCTGAGGAGGACTCATGTCGCATCGCGGGCGTTTGACCATCAGGGAGGTGGCAGAGGCTGCGGGCGTGTCCACGCAGACCGTCTCGCGGGTGCTGAACAACCGCCCAGACGTCGCGCCGGACACGTACGACCGGGTCCAGCGCATCATCGACGAGGTCGGCTACGCCCCCAACATGCTCGCCCGCGGCCTGACACAGGGCCGCAGCCACGTCCTCGGCGTGGTGGCCTTCGGGCTCGACTACTTCGGGCCATCGCGCGTGCTCACGGGCATCGATCAGCAGGCTGCCGAGATGGGTTACGCCATCTCGCTCAACCTCATCCACCGACCCGAAACGGATGACGTCCAGGGGATCTTGAGCGGCCTCACCGCGCGCCAGGTGGACGGCGTGATCTGGGCTATCCCGCAGGTCGGCAGCAACCTGGACTGGTCGCACCATCGCGCACAACACCTGCCCGTGCCTGTCGTGCTCGTGGGCGGCATGGCGGGTGAGGCGACGCTGCCCTCCATCGGCATCGACAATCGGGCCATCGGTCGAATGGCCACCGAGCACCTACTGGCTGGCGGCGCACGACACATCGGCCTGATCGACCGGGCCGCTGAGCTGGTGGGAAGCGCGGGAACGAGAGGCGGGCTGGCGAGAGATGGCGACGTCGAGCGTGTTTGGCGACGTCGCCGGACCGGTCGTCGAGGGTGACTGGACGGCGGCCAGCGGCGAGGCGGGCCTTCATCGCCTGCTTGCGGCGTGCCCCACCCTGGACGCCGTGTTCGCCAGCAACGACCAGATGGCCCTTGGTGTGCTCCACGCCGCCCACTCGCTGGGACGCCGTGTTCCCCAGGACCTGTCCGTGATCGGCGTGGATGACATCCCCGAGGGCTCCCATTTCTGGCCGCCCTTGACGACGGTCCACCAGCCGCTTGGCGATGCCGGCTTGCTGGCCGTCGAAAGCATCGATGACGCGATCCGGCGCCTCGCACGACGCCGCAGCTTCCCCGAGTCTCTGGAACCCCGGACGACCCGCCTGCAGCCGAAGCTCATCGTGCGCGAGAGCAGCCGAACCGTCACCTGACCGGCGTCGGGATGTTCGGAGGCGCATCGGACAGGTCGCTCGACACGCCCGGCCGACGAGCGTGACCGTGTGCGGGCTGCGAGCCGGCGTCGGGCCGCAGACGGTCGGCTGACGGCCGATGGACGCACTCGTGGTCGCTTTCGGAGCGGGGCTCGCCGCGGCGGCCAGCCCGTGCCTGCTGCCCCTCTACCCGGCCTTCCTGGCTTATCTGACCAGCACCTCCGGGGTAGCGGCCGGCAGCAGCGAGGCTCGGCGCGTCTCAGGCTTCCTTGGCCTGGCGGTGTTGCTGGGCCTCCTGACCTCGATGATGCTCATCGGGATCGTCGTCTTCGCCGTCGCGGTGCCGATGGGCCGGATCCTCGTCTTCGCCATCCCATTCATCGACCTATTGCTGATCGGGCTCGGCATCATGCTGCTGGCCGGCCGCAATCCCTTCATGCGGATGCGGACGATCCGTGTGCCGGGCGCCCGCGGACCGCTGTCACAGGCGTTCGTCTACGGCATGTTCCTGGGCCCCATCGCGATGCCTTGTGCCGGCCCGTTCCTGGTGGCGCTCCTGGCTGTCTCGGTAGGCGCCGCCGAGACGGTCGGCGCCCTGGCGACCTTCTTCGCCTTTGGCCTCGGCTTCGGCCTGCCGCTGGTGCTGCTGTCGCTGCTTACGCGCGCCCGGCAGGACAGCACGGTGCGGTTCCTGGCCCGCCATCACCGTCAGATCGAGATCCTTTCCGGCGTTCTGCTCATCGCCGCCGGCCTGTGGGACCTATCCATGAATTGGGAATCCATCCGCTTCACATTCGGCGCCTAGCGATCGACGACCAAGGGTTGGCGCGGCGCCCCTGGATCGGATCCTCGCGTCCGCGACATGGATGAGTGCCCGGCCGATGGCGGGGCACTCATGATGCGGCGGCGGGATGCGGCAGCGGTCGTGCCGCCGTCCTCGAAAGGTATCAGGCGGTCGCGGTGAAGCTCGCTGGCGTGGTCCAGGAGTGCAGGGTTCGGATGTACTGGGCGCGCTCGAAGGCGCCCGGGTCACCCACCTTGCCCTGGCTGGCACTGCCGCGCAGCTGCCCGACCGATTGGTACTCGTTCTCGACGAGCCAGGCGCGCATCTCCGCTTCCACGTCGGCGATCTTGCCGGGCCCGTCGCGCAGCAGCGCAGAGGCCAGGGCCACCACGTCCGCCCCGACCATGAGGGCCTTGATGGCGTCCTTGCCGCTGTGGATACCGGAGGTGGCGGCGATGCCGACCTCCGGGCCCAGCTGCGGCCGGAGGATGGCCGTCCAGCGCATGGGCAGGCGCAGCTCGGTGGGGTGGCTGAGGCTGACCCGCGGCACGACCGCCAGCTCATCGAGGTCGATGTCCGGCTGGTAGAAGCGGTTGAAGAGCACGAGACCGTTGGCACCCGCCTCCACGGCCTTGCCGGCGAAGTTCGCCAGCGCCGTGTAGAAGGGACTGAGCTTCACGGCCAGGGGCAGGTTGACGGCCGCGCGAACGGCCGCGATGAGCTCGAGGTCCTCGTCCTCGATGTCCGCCGACGTGCGCGTGCGGTCGACGCTGATGCGGTAGAGGTTGAGCTCGAGGGCATCCGCGCCGGCATCGGCCATGAGCCGCGCGAAGCGCACCCAGCCGCCCACCGAGTTGGCGTTGAGGCTGGCGATGACCGGGATCTGCGCCTTGGCCTTGATGCGCTCCAGGGTGCGCAGGTAGCGGTCGCCCTCGCCGATGAAGGTCTCGACCTCCGGGAAGTAGTCGAGCGCCTCGGCGAAGCCCTCCGAACCGGCCTCAAGGGAGTTCGAGAGCTCGATCTCCTCGTTCTCGATCTCCTCCTCGAAGAGCGAGGGCATGACGATGGCTCCGGCCCCGGCGGCTTCCAGCCGCGCCGTCATGTCCGGGTCGCGGGTCAGCGGCGAAGCGGAAGCGATGACGGGCGATCGCAGTTCCAGCCCCAGGTATCGAGTGCTCAGATCGACGGTCACTGGAGGTCTCCCTTCCCGTTGCTGGCCTCGACGCCGGCACCGTCGAGTGGAGCCGCTGCCGGCTCATGCTCGAGGTGCGGGATGCTGCGTTCCACCTGGGCCAGCTGGCTGTAGTAGCGCCAGCGCTCGTTGGCATCGGCCTGCGAGAGCTCGGCCAGCATGGCGGCTCGCTCAGGGTCGGTGCGCTGCAGGATGGCGAAACGGGTCTCCGCCGCCACGAAGTCCTTGATGGGCATCGAGGGCTCCTTGGAGTCCAGCTTGAAGGGCTGGCCCTCCGCCTCGCTGGGCTGATAGCGGTAGAGCGGCCAGAAGCCGCTCTTGACGGCGTCGCGCTGGTGGCTCATCGAGGTCGACATGTCGATGCCGTGGGCGATGCAGGTGCTGTAGGCGATGATGAGCGAGGGGCCCGGCCACGCCTCTGCCTCGAGGATGGCCTTGTTGGTCTGGGCATCGTTGGCACCAAGGGCGATCTGGGCAACGTAGACGTTGCCGTAGGCCCGTGCGATGGCGCCCAGGTCCTTGCGTCCCGTGCCCTTGCCGGCAGCCGCGAACTTGGCCACCGCGCCGCGCGGCGTGGCCTTGGAGGCCTGGCCGCCCGTGTTCGAATAGACCTGCGTGTCCAGCACGAGGATGTTGACGTCGCGACCTGAGCTCAGCGCCTGGTCCAGGCCGCCGAAGCCGATGTCGTAGGCCCAGCCGTCACCGCCCATGATCCAGACGCCGGTGCGCACGAGGTCGCCCGAGAGCGACAGCAACGAACGGGCATCGGCGGCCTGATCGCCGCTGACGCCGGCCAGCTTCTCTCGAAGCTCCGCAACCAGCTCACGCTGGCGCGCGATGGCCGCTTCACCGTCCTGGGGGTTCTCCAGCAGCTCTGTCACGAGCTCCTGGCCGATGGCGCCGGCGAGCTTCGCGAGCAGCGCCCGGGCCTGTTCACGCTGGACGTCCAGCGCCAGGCGCATGCCCAGGCCGAACTCCGCGTTGTCCTCGAAGAGCGAGTTGTTCCAGGCCGGACCGCGGCCCTCGCCGTTGACCGCCCACGGCGTGGTGGGCAGGTTGCCGCCGTAGATCGACGAACAGCCGGTGGCGTTGGCAACGACCATGCGGTCGCCGAAGAGCTGGCTGACGAGCTTGACGTAGGGCGTCTCACCGCAGCCCGAGCAGGCCCCCGAGAACTCGAAGAGCGGCTGCAGCACCTGCGAACCCTTGATGGTGTCGCGCGGCAGCAGGCTGCGGTCGAGGTCGGGGATGGCCAGGAAGTGGTCCCAGCGCGTGCGCTCGAGGTCGCGGTGCTCGAGGTAGGGCGCCATGTTGATGGCCTTGTGCCTGACTTCGGTCTTGTCCTTGGCCGGGCAGACGTCCACGCAGACACCGCAGCCGGTGCAGTCGTCCGGGGCCACCTGGATGGTGATGAGGTGGTCGGGCAGCTCGCGCGACTTGAACTCCTTGGAGAGGAAGTCGGTCGGGAAGCGCGCGGCCTCCGCTGCCGGGTAGACCTTCATGCGGATGGCAGCGTGCGGGCAGACGATGGCGCACTTGCCGCAATCGATGCAGATGGCCTCGTCCCAGATGGGGATCTGCTGCGCGATGGCGCGCTTCTCCCACCTGGTGGTGGCCGTCAGGAAGGTGCCGTCCACGGGCATGGCGCTGACCGGCAGCAGGTCGCCCTGGCCGGCCATGATGCGCGCCGTGACGTCCTTCACGAAGTCGGGCGCCTCGTCAGGCACCAGCGCCGCCACCGCCACGTCGTTGCTGATGGGGCGGGCCGGCACCCTGTGGAGCCGCTCCAGCGAGAGGTCGATGGCCGCGTAGTTGCGCTGCACCACCTTCTCGCCGCGCTTGCCGTACGTCTTCTCGACGAATTGCTTGATGGCGGTGATGGCCTGCGCCTCCGGCAGCACGCCGGAGAGCTTGAAGAAGCAGGGCTGCATCACGGTGTTGACGCGATTGCCCATGCCCACCTCGTCGGCCACGGCGAAGGCGTCGATGACGTAGAAGTCGATCTCCTTCTCGACGATCTGCTGCTGCACCTTGCCGGGCAGCTGCTCCCAGACCTCGTCGGGGCCGTAGGGCGAGTTGAGCAGGAACGTGGCACCCGTGCGGGCGCGGTCGAGGACCGGCATCTTGGCCAGCAGGCCGAACTGGTGGCAGGCCACGAAGTCCGCGGCGCCGATCTCGTAGGTGGAGCGGATCTCCTTGGGGCCGAAGCGCAGGTGCGACACGGTCACGGCGCCCGACTTCTTGGAGTCGTACACGAAGTGGCCCTGGCTGAAGAGGTCCGTGCCCTCGCCGATGATCTTGACCGAGGCCTTGTTGGCGCCCACGGTGCCGTCGGAGCCGAGGCCGAAGAACATGGCCTGCACCTCGCCCTCCGGGCGCGGGTGCACGAAGTCGTGGTCGATGGGCAGGCTCAGGTTGGTGACGTCGTCGTAGATGCCGACCGTGAAGTGGCGCTTCGGCTTGTCCGCGGCGAGCTCGTCGAAGATGGGCTTGACCATCGACGGCGTGAACTCCTTGGAGGAGAGGCCGTAGCGACCGCCGATGATGCGCGGTCGGGTGCCGAAGGCTGCCGTCGCCGCTGTCCATGGCCTCGTCGATGGCGGCCACGGTCTCCAGGTAGAACGGCTCGCCGACGGCGCCCGGCTCCTTGCAGCGGTCGAGCACGGCGATGGACTTCACGGTGGACGGCAGGGCCGCCACCAGCTCCTGGGCCGGGAAGGGCTGGAAGAGCCGGACCTGGACCATGCCCACCTTCTCGCCGCGGGCAACGAGCGTCTCCACCGTCTCCTGCGCGGCGCCGGTGCCGGAGCCCATGATGAGGATGACGCGCTCGGCATCCGGCGCGCCGCTGTAGGTCACCAGGTCGTAGGCGACGACCGGTGCGCTCGCCCAGCTCGGCCATGACCTCCCTGACGATGCCCGGGACGGCGAGCATGTAGGGGTTGGCCGCCTCGCGCGCCTGGAAGAAGACGTCCGGGTTCTGGGCGGTGCCTCGCACCACCGGCGACTCCGGCGTCATGCCGCGGCCGCGGAAGGCCAGCACGTCCTCCTCGCGCACCAGCGCGCGCAGGTCGTCCTGGTCGAGGACGGCGATCTTGTCCACCTCGTGCGAGGTGCGGAAGCCGTCGAAGAAGTGCAGGAAGGGGATGCGCGAGCGCAGCGTGGCCACGTGGGCTACGAGCGCCAGGTCGTGCGCCTCCTGGACGGAGGCCGCGGCCAGCATCGCCCAGCCCGTCGAGCGGGCCGCCATGACGTCGCTGTGATCGCCGAAGATCGAGAGCGCGTGGGTGGCGACGGTGCGCGCCGAGACGTGGATGACCGACGGCGTCAGCTCGCCGGCGATCTTGAACATGTTGGGGAACATGAGCAGCAGGCCCTGCGAGGCCGTGAAGGTGCTGCCCAGGGCGCCCTTCTGGAGCGCGCCGTGCAGCGCGCCGGCGGCGCCCGCCTCCGACTGCATCTCCACGACGTCGGGGACGACGCCCCACAGGTTGGGCTTCTTCGCCGCAGCCCAGTCATCCGCGTGCTCGGCCATCGGCGAGGCCGGCGTGATGGGGTAGATGGAGATGACTTCGCTGAGCTGGTATGCGATGCGGGCGGCGGCCTCGTTGCCGTCGAGGCACTCCCATCTCTGGGCCATGTGCCGGGCCTCCTTGCAGTGCTTGCCTTGCGTCACCCGGTCTCATGGGTGGAGTCGGGTCAGGTTCATCCCGCGACCAAAGGGGAGGCCGCGGGCCACCCTCAGTGTGCGCAGCGGCCGATCGCGTCGGCAGGGCCAACAGGCCCCCCGTGGAGCGGGTGAGCAGTCACGACGTGGCCAGCGCCGACGCGCGGGCAACGCTGACGTTGCGTCCGCCGTGGGACGAGCGACGATGCAGCGCGGTCCTCTGGCTGCCGGCGCGCTAGTCTTGTGTCATACGAACCGCCGATGACCGGCGGATGAGGAGGACAGGCATGCCACGTTCCCTGTTGCGCGCACTGCTGCTGGCGTGCGTCGCGCTCATGCTCGGTACCGTTACGGCCGTCGCCCAGACCGACGATCAGCCGCCGCTCGGCTCGATCGACAGCAGCGTCATGGTCGGCATCCAGAACGACGTGGCACTCGCCGCCGGCGAGGAGTCCGATGCCGTCTTCGTCGTCGACGGCACGGCTCGCATCGAGGGATCCGCGAAGGCCGTGGTGGCGATCGACTCGGACGTCACCATCAGCGGCGCCGGTGCGTCCGTGGAGAGCGTCCTGGCCATCGGCGGCACGCTGGATCTGGCCGACGGGGCCACGGTCAACGACCTCGCCTACATCGGCACCACGCCGACCATCGCACCGACGGCCACCGTCACCGGAGAGATCACCAACATCGAGACGGATCTCGCCGAGTTCGCCGGCTTCCTCATCGCCGCCCTGGCCGTCATCGTCTTCTTCGTCTTCATCGGCTGGTTGCTGGCCGTCCTCATCGCCGCCCTGCTGCTGGTCGCCTTCGGGACGGACCAGGCCCGACGGGCAGCCGCCAACATCGGCGGCGACGTGCTCAAGACTCTGGTCGTCGGCCTGCTCATGCTCATCGTGCCCTGGATCGTCATCGGCCTTCTCGCCGTCACCATCGTGGGCATCCCGCTGGCCGTCGGCCTGGCCCTCATGTGGGGCCTCGTGGCCTTCCTGGGCTACCTCGTGGTGGGTCTCTGGATCGGCGAGCGCATCCTCTCGCGGAGCCGTACGGCTGCGCGACCCTACGGTGCCGCGTTCGTCGGCGTGCTCATCCTCATGCTCCTGAGCTGGGTCCCGCTCGTGTCCCCGCTCGCGATGTGGTTCGGCCTGGGGGCGGTCACGCTGGCGGGCTGGCGGACCCTGCGCGCTGGTGGCACGCCTCCGATGGCGGCCGGATCGGGTGGCCCCTACGGCCAGACCTGGCAGGTGCCTCCACCCTACGGTCAGCCCGTCTACGGGCAGCCCCAGTACGGCCAGCCCCCGTACGGCCAGCCGCCCTACGCGCCTCCGCAGCAGCCGCCCTATGCACCGCCTCCACAGCAGGGCTACTGGCCGCCCGAGCAGGGTGGCCCGCCGGCCGGCTGGCCGCAGGGCTGACGAACCTGCCTCAGGGCTGACGAGGCGTGGCGAGGCTAAAGGACCCTGCGGCGGGGCTGACGTGATGCCGCAGGGCTGACGGCGGGTCGGCCTCAGCCGACCCGTCCGCCCGAGGCCCGCGCCGTCCACGATGATGGGCCGCAGGCCCTGCCGCAGGAACCAGGTCTCACGGACCAGGAGCCGCTCCAGGTCCAGCAGCCTTGCCGTCGTCGTGGGCGCCTCGAGGAGCGCCTGGCGTGCGGCCAGGTCGACCTGGACGAGGGCCGTCAGCACGTAGGAGAGCGCCGTCGGGTCGTCCGTGGCCAGGAGGCGCTGCGCCGCAGCCATGAGCAGCTCGCGTCGCTGCTCCGGCGTGAGGTCGGCAGCGTCCTCGCTGGCGAGGAGCGGCTCGTCGAGGTCGAAGGGCAGCGACCCGTCCGCCCGTGCCAGGGCCTCGCCCGGGCCCTCCTCGGCTGCGGTTGACCCGCCACGCTCGGAGGGAGCCGCCTCGGCGCCCGTGGCCGGCTCGGCGCGATGGGCGGGGTCGAGGGATCCCGCGCCGGGTGCGGCCTCGTCATCGTCCATCTCGATCTCGAACTCGATCTCGATCTCCGGGCCCTCGTCATCCGCCGGCTGGAGCAGGCGGAGGTACTCGAGGAACCGCTGGCCCACCCGCTCGGCGTGACGCTGCGCCACGTCGTGGGAGCCCACGGGCTCATCGAGGAAGCGGACCCGCCCCACCAGGTACGGCTCCGAGACGCTGTCGATGGCCTCCAGCTGGAAGCGCTGCTGGCCGACGGTGAGGATGTCGAAGCGGCCGTCCGGGTAGCGTCCGGCGCGGCGGATGGCGGCCGTGGTGCCGACCTGTGCGATGGCACCGCTGAACGGGCCGACCTCGTGCCCGGTCCGGAGTAGCACCACCCCGAAGGGCTCGCCGCGCGCCAGGCAGCGATCGACCATGCGGCGATAGCGCTCCTCGAAGATGTGGAGCGGCAGCGCCACGCCCGGGCAGAGCACGGAGCGCAGCGGGAACAGCGGGATCCGGGTCACGTCACCATCATCCACCCGGGCGAGCCGCGCCGGCTGGTCGAGCCGGCTCGTCCGATCCGCGGTGCGGGTCCGCCGGCAGCGCCAGACGTCCGTGCGGGTCCCTGTCAGTGGCCGCAGGCGCCGGGCGACCCGGCCGACTCAGCCGTGCGGAAGCTGCTGCCGCAGCCGCAGCCGGCCACGGCGTTGGGGTTGTTGACGGTGAAGCCGGCGCCCATCAGCGTGTCCACGTAGTCGATCTGCGAGCCCTGCAGGAGTGCCGTGGACTGCGGGTCCACGTAGACGTTGATGCCCTCGCAGCTGACCTTCACGTCCTCCGCGGTGGGCTGATCCTCCAGCATCATCCCGTAGCGATACCCGCTGCAGCCGCCGCTGTAGACGTAGACACGCAGGCCGACGCCGGGGTCCGCCTCGGCACGGGTCAGCTCGGTGAGCTTCGCGACAGCGGCCTCTGTCAGCGTCACGAGGGGCGTGGCCTCCGGCTCGAGCGTCGGGATGGGCTGGATGACTGACTGCTGCGGCTCGATCATCGAGTCGGGACCTCCGGAGTCTTCTGCATGGCTGCGGGCGCGAGGATCGCCGCGACCTAAATCCTACGTCCGCACTAAGGATTAGGCAAGGGCGCAGCGACGGGGTCCCCAGGCAGGCTCCGCGTGAGCGCAGAAGCCTGCGAGCCGCGGCGCACCGGGACGATTGGGACGACCCTCGCCGTACCCAGGGGTGATGGGTCGGCCGGCCCCGGCGGACCAATGTGCAGCGCATGTCGAGCGGCCGCAGGCGTCAGGCTATCCTGCCAGCCCTGCTGGCCGTGGCGACCTGCCTCCTGAGCGTGGGCCCGGTCGCCGCCGGGAGCCTCCACCGACCGGCCGCCCGTGCGCATCTCGGCGACGGGGTGCCCGCCTCACCTGAACCCGAGGTGCTCCTGCCCCAGCGCGACACGGAGGCGGAGCTGCTCGCGCTGCGGCTGCTGAACTGTACGCGCACGGGCGGTTGGGTCCGCGTCGACGGCACCTGCAAGGCTCGGGCGAGCGGCACCTACTCACCATACCTGCGTCCGCTACGGCTGCACGAGGGCATCAGCAGCCTGGTCGCCTTCGGCTGGGCGAGCGAGCTGCTCAAGGCCAGGTCGTGCGGCCATGTCATCCCGGGACAGCCGGTCCTCCAGGTGCGCCTGGCCACGGCCGGCTTCCTGGGTGCCTCCTTCGCTGAGAATGTGGGCTGCTGGTGGAGCGACACGCCGCCGCGGGACGTCGTCATCACCGTCCATCGACTGATGCAGGCCGAGCAGGCCTACGACGGCTGGCATTGGCGCAACATGAAGGAGCCGGCGTACCGAAGCGTGGGCATCGGCGTGGCTACCGTGGCGGGCCGGACCACGGTGGTATTCGACTTCTACGGCGGCTGAGCCCTAGCCGGGGCGGCGGCGCCTCGAGAGCCTCGACGATCGTGGCGATGCCCTGGCCGACGCCGATGCACATGGTGGCCAGGCCATAGCGACCGCCACGCACCCGCAGCTCGTGAACCAGCATGGTGGCCAGTCGAGCGCCGCTCATGCCCAGCGGATGCCCCAGGGCGATGGCCCCGCCGTTGACGTTGACGCGTGACGGGTCGAGCTCCAACTCTCGCATGCAGGCCACGGACTGGCTGGCGAAGGCCTCGTTGATCTCGACGAGGTCGAGGTCTGCGACACTGAGGCCGGCTCGCTCGAGTGCCTTGCGCGTGGCCGGCACGGGGCCCATGCCCATGACCGATGGATCCACGCCCGCGACCGCGGTGCTCACGACCCGGGCCATCGGCAGCAGGCCCAGATCGCGGGCACGGTCGGCCTCCACGAGCACGAGCGCGGCCGCCCCGTCGTTGATGCCTGACGAGTTGCCCGCGGTCACGCTGCCGCCCTCCCGGAAGGCCGGCTGTCAAGGCCGCCAGGGCCTCTGCGTCGGTGTCCCGGGGGTGCTCATCGCGGTCGACGAGGATGGGCGCCCCGCCGCGCTGCGGGATCGGCGACGGGCACGAGCTGCTCTGCGAAGCGACCGACTGGCGATGGCCTCGGCGGCGCGCTGCTGGCTGGCCAGCGCGAAGGCGTCCTGGTCCTCCCGGCTGACGCCCCAGCGCTCGGCCACCAACTCCGCGGTCTCGCCCAGCGGGATGGCTGGGTAGCGCTCGTCCAGGCGCGGGTTGACGAAGCGCCAGCCGAGCGTGGTGTCTGCCACCTGCGGGGTACCGCGCGGGAAGGGTACTTCCGCCTTGAGCTGGACGATGGGTGCCCTGGTCATGGACTCGACGCCGCCGGCCACCATGACGTCCCCGTCCCCCACCATGATGGCGTGGGCTGCGCTGTTGACGGCCTGCAGGCCGGAGCCGCAGAGGCGGTTGATGGTCTGGCCGGCCACCTGCACCGGCAGGCCCGCAAGCAGCGCGGCCATCCGCGCCACGTTGCGGTTCTCCTCGCCGGCGCCGTTGGCATTGCCCAGCACGACGTCGTCGATGAGGGCCGGGTCGATGCCGCTACGCTCGACCGCCGCGCGGACGACCAGGGCGGCCAGGTCGTCCGGGCGCACGGAGCGCAGCGCCCCGCCGTGGCGACCGATCGGCGTGCGCACGGCGCTCACGATCCAAGCTTCCCGGAGTCGGGCGATGCAGGTCGCGAGTCATGCGCCCGATGCTACCGCGCACGCGAGGGCGTCGGGACGCGCTCAGACGGTGGCCATCTGCCAGAGCAGGGCCGCGACCTGGTACTGGTCTCCCGCGGACTGGTCGGTCTCCTGGTCGAGGACCCGCAGGCGCCCGATGACGGTCCGCAGGCCGATCCGATCGACGATCTCGAAGGGGCCCCTGGGGAACCCGGCGGCGGCCCGCATGGCCTCGTCGATGTCCGGTGGTGCGCCCAGCCCGTCAGCCACGGCCCGGTAGGCCTCGTTGACGACGGCCAGCTCGAGCCGCTCCACGATGCGCGCCGGCGTGAGCAGCTCGGTCGGCGGCCGCACCACGTCCGGGACCGCTGGCCCGTCGGTACCGTGGCGATAGAAGCCGCGGCCCGCGGGACGACCGGTGCGGCCGGTGGCCACCAGGTCCCGCTGCAGCTGGGGCGAGGCGAAGCGCACTTCGCCCCACATCTCGACAAGCGCGTCGCCGATGGCCAGGTCCACATCCAAACCCGCGTCGTCGATGGCTCGCAGCGGCCCGCGGACGTAGCCGGCCGACTCGAGCGCCCCATCGATGTCCGCCACGCTCCCCTGCCCAGCCTCCAGCATGCGCACGGCCTCGACGAAATAGGGACGGCCGACACCCGCTGGGCGATCAGGTTCGTCGCGTCGCCCGCCTGGGCTGCCTCAGCCACGACCAACCTCCGATGCCCTCAGGAACTGCAGCATGGCCGGGTTGAAGAGCGAGGGGCGCTCGGCCGTCAGGACGTGGCCCACGCCCGGCGCCACGAAGAGGCTCGCCTCGGGCAGCTGGCGGTGCAGGCGCACGGCCTGCTCGAGGGGCACCCAGGGGTCGCGGTCCCCGAAGGCAAGCAGGATCGGCAGGCGGGCGCGCAGCAGCTCCTCTGGCCGCGGGTGGCGCTGCGCGAGGATGTCGCTGCGGATCGCCGCGCAGCAGCTTCCGCCAGGCGCCCTCTCCCTGGATGGGGTCGTGCTGGCGCGCCAGCCGTGCTGCCCAGGCCGGGTCGTCGCGCTCGAGTCGCTCCGGGTCCATGAGGCGGCGGGCAACGCTGTTACGGGGCTCCGGTTCGACGCCCACGGCCGCCAGCACGGCCGAACGGAGACGTTCGGGATGCAGGATGGCGAAGGCGAGCGCGGTGCCGGCGCCCATCGAAAGGCCCGCCACGTGGAAGCGCTCCAGGCCCAGGCCGTCCGCCAGGGCCACGAGGTCATCCACGAGCATCCCGTGGCTCCAGCCCTGGTCGGTATCCCAGCGTGTCCCGGCGTGACCACGGGCATCCGGAAGGTAGAGCGTGAAGTGCTGGCGCAGCAGCGGCCGCTGGGCGGCCCAGTCCGCGCTCGCCGAGGAGGTCGCCGCGTGCAGCAGCACGAGTGGCGGGCCCTCACCCTCGGTGCGGTAGGCGATGCGCAGGCCATTGGCCTCCAGCTCAGGCACGGGTGCGGCCCGCGCCGGCGGCGCGCCCGGCAGCAGGGTGTCGCGGCGAGGTCTTCGGTGTCTGCATGTCTGCCATCGATGGTCCCACGTCCGACACGGTACCCTCGCCATCCATGGACCGCCAGCCTCCCGAGCTCTCCCAACCAGCGCACCCGGATCTGCGCATCCGGCGCAGCGCCAAGCGGGCCCGATACGACCGCCAGACGATCGACGCCATCGTGGACGCCGTGCTCATCGCTCACGTCGGCACGGTGCGGGACGGCCTGCCCGTCGTCATCCCCATGCTCTGCCGACGCGACGGCGACTGGTTGCTCCTGCACGGCTCACCAGCCGCAGGCACCATGCTGCGGGCCCGGGACCAGGAGATCTGCGTGACGCTGACCGTCCTCGACGGCCTGGTGCTGGCAAGGTCCGCCTTCCACCACTCGCTCAACTACCGCTCCGTCGTCGTACTGGGCAGGGCGGAGGTGGTGGACGGCGAGGACGAGCGCAGGCACGCGCTGGAGGCGCTCATGGAGCGGCTCGTGCCTGGTCGGCAGGCCACGCTGCGCCCGACCGCCGATGCCGAGGTGAGGCAGACCACGGTGCTGCGGGTCTCGCTGGAGAAGGCCTCCGCCAAGCTGCGTAGCGGCCCTCCGGCCGATGACGAGGCCGACTACGATCTGCCCATCTGGGCCGGGCTGCTGCCGCTGACGACCGCCTTCGGAGTGCCGGAGCCGGACCCTCGCCTGGCCCACGGCATCGAGGTGCCCGAGCACGTCAGGCGGATGGTCGGCAGGCAACCCTGATAGACAGGCGGCTCCCCATGGGCAGCCACAGGTTCAGGCTGGCTCCGGCGGCTGGTCGGATGCGTCCGGCTCCGGCGCGGGGAGTGGATGGGAGAGGACGTCCTGTTGGTCCGGGTGCCGTTCCAGCCAGCGGATCACGAAGGGGCAGCGCGGGATGACCGCCACGCCTCGCGCGCGAGCGTCGCTGATGACCCAGGCCACGAGTTGGCTCGAGATGCCCTGGCCCTCGAAGCCCTCCTGGACCTCCGTGTGCAGCAACTTCACCCAGGTCGCCGATCGCTCATAGCTGATGAGGGCCGCCAAAGGGCCTCCATCACCCAGACGGGCCTCGTAGCGTTGGCGTTCCTCCACGTCGGCGAGGTGGAGAGCCGATCGGTCGGTCGGGATGTGGCCAGGCTCGCCGGACGGGAGCTCATCGCTCGTGGGGCGCTCCTCGCTCATGGGCCGCTCCTCGCTCATGGCGCGTTCCGGAAGGCCTCGAAGAGACGCGCCGACTCGCCGGCCGGGTCCGCGTAGAAGGCGGGCGCATCAACGGACATGCGCGCCCGGTCGCTGGGCGCCGAGATGAGGGGTCGGGACTCCACGAAGCGGCGCACGGCCTCAGCGTGCGGCTTGAGCGAGCCATCCGGGCGGATCAGCCCGAAGTGCCGTTCGTGGAGCTTGGTGTCGCAGGGTGCCTGATCCCAGATGTCCTCGTGATAGTCGGCGAAGCACCACAGCAGCGCACCGCCAGCGCCGACCTCCACGAGACGGGGCAGCACGTCCGCCAGATGCTCCGCCAATACCTCCTCGGAGAGCATGACCTGGCTCCACGTCCGGCCGAGGGCCTGCCACTCCCAGGTCGTGGTGTCCTCGCCCGGGGGGGCCGTGCAGGCGCCGAATTCCTCCATGACGGTCGGCCGGCCTGAGAGCGCTGCCGTGAGGGCCGTGGCGAAGGGCACCGCATCAGGGTCGAGCGGCGCCGCCCCGAAGTTGGCGTAGATCGGATAGGCATGCATGACGGCGAGGTCGGCCGGCGCGAAGAGGCGGTCGACGCGCAGGCCGTTGTGACTGCTCAGCGAGGGAGCGTGCAGACCGACGGTGACGTGGTGCTGGCCGTCCAGGTCGCGGATGGCCGCGAAGAGCCGCTTCGCCCAGTCGGGGCCGGCGGTCTCGTTCGGTGGAAGCGCGAAGAGGTCCGGCTCATTGCCCAGGTTCCAGGCCCAGATGGCGGGATGCTCGCGCAGGCGACCCACCACTGTGCGCAGCTGCAACTCGGCCGCCGCCAGCGCCACGGGGTCGATGAACGGGTTGCGATAGCTGCCGGCTTCCTCGTTCGCACCACTCACGACCTGTCGGCCTTCGGGGACGGGTTCGCTGCCGCCCAGCAGCCAGGGCGGAGCCCAGTTGGGTCCGCTCATGTGGCCGGTGAAGAAGGTCACGTCGAGGCCCAGTCCGCGCTGGGCGGCCACGTCGCAGACGGACTCGAGGTCGGCCATGGCGCTCTCCGAGACCGTCGTCGGCGTGGGCTGGAAGTCCTCCCAGAGCAGGAAGATGCGCACGAGTCGCAGCCCGAGGCCGGCCACGACATCGAACTCGTCGGCCACCTCCCCACGGTCGAAGCGCTTCCACCAGCCCATGGCCTTGCGGCGGGGCCAGTAGTTGACGCCGACTCGGAACGGCGCGCCGACGGCCAGATCGTCGCCAGTGGGCGACCCGGTGTGCGGACCTCCGGATTCATGGCGCCACGCCTCCAGCTCGAAGAGGCGGGCCTGGAAGTCCCCGCGGGCCTGGGATTCCCAGGCCCGGTCATCGAGGAAGAGGCCGATGCTCATCAGCTCGTCGCCGCCTCGCTCCAGTTCGTTGGCGCGCGCCAGGGCATCCTCGGACTCCGGCCAGACGGTGACCCGGTAGCGCGTCGCGGCATCCAGGCCGCGCAGCCTCAGCAGACCCGGACCGGGCACGGCGTGCGAGAGCACTCGGTACCAGCCCACGATGGCACGCCGGCCATCGTCGGAGGCGACCATCCAGGCCGTCTCGTTGCCGTCACCGGCAAAGGGGCTGACGAGGCGCAGGAAGCGGCCACCGTGAAGGAGGTCGCGCCGCTGCCGATACCAGGCGATCTGGGCACGGACCCGGGAGCGCTCGTCCTCAGTCAGGCGGCGCGGATCGAGCTCGTAGCCCAGGTTGCCGAAGAAGGCCACCGCGGCCCGCATGTCGAGCGAGGTCAGGCGGCCGACCTGGTGGTTGGGCACAGCCGAGACGTGGGCGCTCATGGAGCTGACCGGGTAGACGAGCGAGCGTGCCGTACTGGATGCGCAAGCGCTCGACGGCGTCGGTGTCGTCGCTCGTCCAGGCCTGCGGCGCGAAGGCCAGCAGGCCCGGGTCGAAGCGCCCGCCTCCGCTGGCACAGGACTCGAAGAGGATGTCAGGGAAGCGTCGCGTGAGACGCTCGTAGAGGTCATACAGGCCGAGCATGTAGCGGTGGAAGAACTCGCCCTGCTGCGCGGCTGGCAGGCTGGCTCCGTAGGGCTCCGTGATGATGCGGTTCATGTCCCACTTGACGTAGGCGATCGGCGCGCTGGCCAGGATCTCGCCCACGGCCTGCTCGAGGTGATCGACGACCTGCTGGGTTCGAGAGGTCCAGCACGTACTGGTTGCGCAGCTCCGAGCGGGTCCGGCCAGGGATGCCGACGGCCCACTCGGGGTGGGCCTCGAAGAGGCGGCTGCGGGGGTTGACCATCTCCGGCTCGATCCAGATCCCGAAGGCCAGGCCAGGTCGTTGATGCGCCGCACGAGCGCGGGCAGGCCGGAGGGCAGCTTGCGAGCATCGACGGTCCAGTCGCCGAGCGAGGAGGTGTCGTCGTCGCGCTGGCCGAACCAGCCGTCATCGAGGACGAAGAGCTCGACGCCGAGGTCCTTCGCGGCGGCGGCCATCTCGACCAGCCGGTCCTCGTCGAAGTCGTAGTAGACCCCTTCCCAGCTGTTGAGGAGGACGGGACGCGGGCGGTCCCGCCAGGGGCCGCGCACGAGGCGCTCGCGGTAGAGCCGGTGGTAGGCCTCCGAGACGCCACCCACGCCCTCCTCACTCCAGGCCAGCACGGCCTCGGGCGCCTGGAAGACCGCGCCCGGCTGCCAGCTGCCAGCAGAACGTCTCGGGGTCCAGGCCGAGGCGCGCGCGGACCGTAGTCGAAGGGGTCGACCTCGACCTCGGCCAGGAAGTTGCCCGAGTAGACGAGCGAGAGACCGATGGCCTCGCCGCTGTCCTCCGTGGTGGCCGGGCGACGCAGCAGCAGGAAGGGGTTCTGGTAGTGGCTCGACGCACCGTGCCGGCTGGCCAGGGCGCGTCGGCCGCGCATGAGCGGCGCATCGGTGACGTGGCACTCGCGGCCCCAGGCCCCGGTGAGCTGGGCCAGGTGCCAGTCGGCGTCGGGCAGGTCCAGGCTGGCGCTGATGGCAGTCGTGAGCTCCACCGGCTGGCGGCCCTCGTTGGCGACGCGCATGCTGCGCGCGATGACCGGGCGGCCGCGATAGATGGTCAGCAGCAGGCGGACCAGCGAGGCCGGATGGCGCATCGTCGAGGACGACCTCGACGCTGTCCGCCTCAGCTTCGTCCTCGACGTAGGTCGCCGGCAAGCCTTCCACGGCGCGGCTTGCCGGGCAGCAGGCGATGCTCGCGGTAGGCGAGGTCGAGGATGGAGCTGCCGTCGGGGTGGCGCACGGTCAGGGCGGGAGCGCGGAGGTCGCCCACGCCCGTTCGTGGGCACCTCCACGCCGACCGGGTCGAGCACCTGGTTCTGGTGCGCCACGAACGCCTGGCGGACGAGGTGTCCATAGTCGCGACCGACCGCCAGGGGCGCACCGAAGTGGAGATGCGCCAGCGCTGCCCGACTCGAGCACCGCCATGAGGTAGCTGAGGGAGCCGTTGTGCAGGTGCAGCTGGCGCGTCTGCGGACGCCACTCGATGGGCATGGTCGGCGGTCTCCTCATGGACGTCGCGCCACGGGTCACGGTCGGACGGGCTCCGGCGCGTGATGGGACGCGCAACGATGGTAACGACGACACCGACGGGCCGCTATTTCGCACATACTTGCGCTGTCGATTACGATACGTGCCGTTTGGCACCAGTCGTGAACACAAGGGGAACGATCCGTGAAGAAGACCATCGTCGCTGGCGCGCTCGCCCTTAGCCTCTTCGTCGTCGGCTGCGGCAACAACGACAAGGCCACCGAAGCTCCGGCGACGGAGGCTCCTGCGGCCGTCGAGTCCACGGCGGCCGAGGCCGTCGAGTCCGTGGCCGCCGAGGCCGTCGAGTCCGTGGCCGCCGAGGCCGAGGAGGCCGTCGAATCCGTGGTCGCCGAGGCCGTCGAGTCGCCGGCGTCCTGACGCCCGACGAGCGATCGCTCATACAGGAGGCCGCCTGGGTGACCAGGCGGCCTCCTCGATTCCGAGGCTTGTCCTACACGGCTCGCATGCGGTTGCCGCGCTTCTCGTGCGTGAGTTCGGCCAACCCGAGCACCTCCAGGAGCGGCGGCACATACATGCCGAACCGCCCTCGGTAGCCCTTCCGCTGCCCGTACCAGCCGCCGACCGGGTTGTCCTCGGCGCGGCCCCAGGCCTCGACACTGCCAGCGGGCGGCTCCTTGCCCTCGTCCGTGGCGCCAAGGTCCATCCAGTCGCCGTGCGCCACGAGCATGGCGTGGAGATCCTCGATGCAGCGCGCCAGGTACGTGAGCCGGGTGGAGCCGACCTGGCAGACCAGCACGGCTGGCTCCGCTGTGTCGTCGCGGTACATCGTGTACGTGGATGTCCCTGGCGCCGTCACCAGGTTCCATGGGTCGGCCTGCGTGCCGCTACCGTTCATGGCGATGGTCCTCCTTGGGGGCTCGGAGCGTCGATAGCCTAGCTCCAAGCGAGCCGGGCGGGAAGCGACTGTTCAGAGCCAGTCGGGCTCATAGGGCAGGCGCGCCAGCACCCAGTAGCCTCGCGCCTTACCCGGACCGGCATCCAGCGTGCCGCCCAGGGCGGCGACCTCGTCCCGCACGGCGATGAGGCCGACCGTCTCCTCCGACGCGTCGACATCCTCGGTGCTCAGTCCGTCGTCCGTGACCTCCACCTGGAGCTCGTCGGCCAGGTAGCGGACGACGACGTCGGAGCGAGCGCCCGGGCAGGTATGCAGTGTGTTCATCAGGGCCTCGTGGACGACGCGATAGGCGACCGCATCAAGGTCAGGCGTCAGGGGCACGGGCTGACCCTCGACGCGCATGGCCACGGGCAGGCCGGCCTCCGTGACCTCGACAGCCAGGTAGTCCAGGTCCGTGAGACCCGGACGCGGCTCGGGCAACGGCGTGCCGTCCGGGGAGAGCAGAAGCCCGGTGAGGCGCTGCGTCTCCTCCAGTGCCTCGCTGCCGGCGGCCTCGATGATGGCCAGGGCTCGCGTCGCTTGCGCCGGATCTCCCGCCATCGTCCGGCGCGCGCTGCGCGCCTGCAGCACGACCGCGCTCATGGAGCGCTCGATGACGTCGCGGAGCTCGCGCACGGTGTCGTCTCGACCTGCCGAGTCGGGCGTTCCGGCCGCCCTCTCCCAGTCCGCGGGGCCGACGATCCGCGCGTCCCCGCGCCCGACCCGCAGGCTGCGCACCGCCAGGCCAAGCAGCCAGGCGCCGACCAGGGCGAACACCGGAACGGCCACCTCGCGCGCCTCGAGCCGGGGCCCTGGGGTCCGCAGCACGGCGAGGCCAGCCAGGGCGCCCACACCCAGCGTGCCGACCTGTCCGGCTCGACCGCCCGCCCAGGCGCCCACCGAGTAGACGGCCAGCAGGACCCCCGCCAGGAGACTCCAGGATGCTGCCAGCGCGAGGTGCCCAGCCAGCCCGAGCGCCACGAAGGCCAGGCCGAGGGGCACCAGCGGCAGGCGCGTGCGGACGGACAGCGAGAGGAGGAAGGCCGTCCCGGCGGCCAGCCCGGCGCCATCGGCTACGCGGAGGCCCGAGATGATGGGCTCGCCGGAGGTCGGACGAGAGAAGACCGCCGCCTCGACGAGGTACACGGCCGCGAGCACCACCGCGACGACCGCATCGACATGGGCCTGGAGGACGCGGATGACGACCACGTCCGCAGGCTACCCCACGGACGAGCCGCCATCAGCACGCCGATGCGATACCGATGTGCTGATGTCAGGCGCGGGCGGAGCCGTCCCAGTATCGGTTGGCCATTTGCCAGGCGTCCTTGCCGCACGCTGAGCCCATGACCCGGCCGCGCACATCATCGGCGGCGATGTGGATGCCGCCGTAGAGCCGCGACAGGCCGGCCTGGTCGGCTGCGTCGTAGTAGGTCGCCCACTGGAGCTGCACGTCCTGGCTGGGGCCGGCCTCGAACTCGAGGTCGCCGGCAGGGATGGTCCAGGAGCCGAGCCCGCCGGGGAAGTACTCCGAGCCCGTCATGGCCGTGAGCACCTCTGCCGCGGCACGACTGAAGGTGGAGTGACCGGACACATAGCCGGGGAACGCCGGCGTCACGAAGGTCGGCAGCTGGTAGGGCACCCATTCCACGGCGCGGATCCAGTCGACGCCGCCGAGGCCCGTCTCGGGGTCGTCCGGGTTGCCCGTCCAGGTCCGGATGGCGATCTCCCCGACGTGGTCGGCGAGATGCTCGTGGCGCTGTCCGGGTGCCGCGCTCTCCTCGGTGACCACCTCCACGAGGCCAGGCTCCAGGGGCAGGCCGTCGGGATGGTACGAGGGCCCTGCCGGGTCGCTCGACTGGCCCAGGCCACCCATGTATCGGATCATCGAGATGGGCCGCGCGGTGTCGTAGTGGCCCTTGCAGCCCCAGGCGGCCACAGCCGCATCGTGCAGCGCGCCGTTGAGAGCCAGGTAGGTCTTGACGTCCCACTCCAGTGGATCAACGACCTCGCCCTGGCCGCCGAGACGACGCTCGAAGCCCGGCGAGTCGGTGACGCTGTTGGCGATCGTGTTCCAGTGGCCCGGTGGGGTCTCGCTGTTCGGACCGTCGGCCCAGAACTCCGCCAGGACCCGCGCGAAATCCGCCCGCGGCACGACGTCGGGCTCGTACGGTTGGCCCGTGACCGGGTTCAGCGCATGACCCGTGCCATCGTTGGTGCCCAGCGGGTTGGCACCCAGCACGGCCGGCGAGATGTCCACCATCTCGCCGTCCCTCGGGTCGAGCATGGCGCTATAGCGGATCACGCCGAGCGCGCCTTCCTTGTACTCGGCATCCTCCACCGGGTCGCCCAGCAAGGGCGGCGTTCCTGGGTCGATGGGCAGGCCTGGCTCAGCTGACGGAGGCAGGGCGAAGGCGGTGACGTTCCCCCAGTGTGTGGTGACGGCCTTCTGTGGACCCTTCGGGAGTGGCAGCCCGTTCTGCGCCAAGGAGACGTCCAGCGCGAGTGGCTGCCAGCGGTTGGGATCCTTCATGACGGTTCCGGGCAACTCCACGATGAGTGGGCGGTTGACCGCTCGGTAGCCCGACTGGTAGTCCTTGCGCTCGAGCGAGCCGTCCTTGAGCGTGGTGCGGATGATGGTCTCGGCGATGCGGTTCCCGAGTGCAGCCGGCGAGGAGCCCTTCGTGGCCGTTCGCGAGACCGGGTAGCACAGGGCGCCCATCAGTCGATCGAACTCGCGAAGGCTCTGCCGGCCGCCCTGGGACTCCTCGTAACGATGACTGAGGACCCGGTAGGCCGCGTAGCTGATGGCTTCCTCGCGGGCCGCGCTGACGGCAGCCGGGTCATCCAGGTTGACCTTCTCGTCGACGAAGACGCCGTCCGCGACAGGGTCGTAGGCAGCCCAGGCGTCCCACATCGCGGCGGAGGCGTGATACAGGTTGCGGGCATGGACCGTGGGGCGCGGCGTGTCACGCCGGATGGCATCCAGCAGCGCATCGTCCCAGAGGCGCGCCACGGAATGGCTGCGGTCAACGCTGGGCACACAGGCCGGCTCGGCCGCGGCCAGGCTGGCGGATGCGGTGGAGACGACGAGGCTTGTGGCCATGGTCAGGGCGACGAGAAGAGAGGCTCCGAGGCGTCGGTGGTCGTTCGGCCTGTTCATGCGCGGCATCCTACTCTGCCCTCCGTCGCCTGGCGAGGGCACGGCTAGACTGCCTTCCATCATGCGTCAACTCCGACCTGCCCTTGTCGTGACTCTCCTGATCGTGTCGCTGGCCATGCCCGGCGCGGCGGTCGCGGCCAAGCCCTTGAAGGGCCAGCCGAGGGTCCCGACCTTCGTGGAGGAGACCGCCACGTCCGGCCTCGATCACCGCTATGACGGCGAGTACCAGTTCTTCACCGGTGGCGGCGTGGCCGTACTCGACTGCGATGACGACGCTCGCCCGGACCTCTTCATCGCTGGCGGTGCCGAGCCGGCCGGCCTGTATCGCAACGAGAGTGCGGTCGGCGGGACGCTGGCCTTCAGCCAGGTCGCAGCCGAGGCGACGGACCTGACGGAGGTCACGGGCGCCTACCCCATCGACATCGACAGCGACGACATCGTGGACCTGGCCGTGCTGCGGCGGGGCGAGAATGTCCTGCTCCGGGGACTTGGAGACTGTGCCTTCGAGCGGGCCAACGAAGCCTGGGGCTTCGAAGGAGGCGATGGCTGGACGGTCTCCTTCAGCGCCAAGTGGGATCCCGGGGCCGCCCTGCCGACGCTGGCCACGGGCGACTACCTGACCATCGTCGAGTATCCGGAGGTGCCCGACTGCGCGGGCGTGTCTCTCCACCGGCCCACTGCCGAAGGCGACCGGTATGGCGTACCGGAGGAGCTCCTGCCCGGCTACTGCCCGCTCTCACTCCTCTTCAGCGATTGGGACCGCGCCGGGCGCCGCGACCTGCGCGTCAGCAACGATCGCCAGTACTACCCGCCCCAGGAGGGCGAGGAGCAGCTCTGGCGCGTCGAGCCGGGCGAGGCGCCGTCGGCCTGGACGCACGAGGAGGGCTGGCAGCCAGTGCGACTGGAGGGCATGAGCATCGCCACGGCTGAGCTCACCGGCGACGACTACCCCGAGTACTACCTCTCGAGCATGGCCGACAACAAGCTCATGACACTCGCCCAAGGACCGGGCCGTCCCGACTTCGAGAATATCGCCCTCGACCGCGGGGTGACCGCCGCCCAGCCGTACGCAGGGGGGGAGCGCCTCCCCTCTACCTCCTGGCATGCCGAGTTCGACGACGTCAACAACGACGGAGCCCTGGACCTGTACGTGGCCAAGGGCAACGTGGAGGCCATGCCCGACCACGCCATGAAGGACCCCAGCGAGCTGTTGCTCCAGGGTCGCGATGGAACCTTCGAGCGGGCCGCCAAGGCCGCCGGGATCCAGCACTTCGACCGCACCCGGGGTGCCGCTCTCGCCGACCTCAACCTGGACGGCCTCCTCGACCTCGTGGAGGTCAACCGACGCGAGCCCGTGCGTCTCTGGCGCAACGTCGGCGCCGGGACGGCTGGGAAGCCCAGGGCCATGGGCCACTGGCTCTCCATCGAGCTGGCACAGCCGGCTCCCAACGTGGATGCCGTGGGGGCCTGGCTGGAGGCCGAGTGGGACGGCGGACGGCTGCTGCGCGAGGCCACCATCGGTGGGGGACACGCTGGCGGAGAGCAGGGCCCCATCCACGTCGGCCTTGGTTCCGCGGACGCGGCCCGGGTGCGCGTCACCTGGCCGGATGGCGAGGTCAGCGAGTGGGTGGACGTGGCCGCCGACCAAAGGCTGCGCATCGAGCGGGGCATGGACCAGCCGGTCCTGCTGGCGGACCCGGAGGGATGACCATGGCCACGGCACACCTGCAGACCGTCGACTTGCCCGACTTTGGCATGCCCAGCACCATGCCGACGCTGCCGGACGAGCTGTACACGGTGCGCACGGAGCGCGCACGGGCGCGCGCCGCTGAGCGCGGCTACGACAGTCTGGTCGTGTACGCCGACCGCGAGCACAGCGCCAACCTGAGCCATCTGACCGGCTTCGACCCACGCTTCGAGGAGGCCGTGCTCGTCCTGCCCGTGGCACACGACGGGGACCCGCTCATCCTGGTCGGCAACGAGTGCCAAGGCTTGGCCGCGGTCGCTCCCCTGGCCATGCGCGTAGAGCTCTTCCAAGACCTCAGCCTGCCGGGGCAGCCCCGCGACCGATCGCGGCTACTGGCCGAGATCCTGGCCTCGGAGGGCATCGAGCGGGGGGCGCGTGTCGGGGTCGCCGGCTGGAAGCCCTTCGCTGATCGCAGCTGGCTCGAGGTCCCCGCGTACCTCGTGGATGCCCTACGTGCCGCCGTGGGAGCGGACGGCCTCGTGGAGAACGCCAACGACCTCTTCGTGAATGCCACGGACGGCCTGCGTGCCACGAACGAGGTCGAACAGCTGGCTGCCTTCGAGTGGGCCGCCTGCCAGACCTCGGAGGGGGTCAAGCGCATCCTCCGCGGCCTGCGACCGGGCATGACCGAACACGAGGCTGCGCGCCTCGCCGGCTGGGGCGGCGACCCGCTCTCCTGCCACTTCATGCTATCGGCGGGTCCGCGCGCGTCGCTGGGTATGCTCAGTCCGAGCGACCGGATCATCGGGCACGGCGATCGCTTCACGACCGCCTTCGGCATCTGGGGCGCCCTCGATTGTCGGGCAGGCTTCGTGGTGGAGGACGCCACCGAGCTGCCACCGCCTATCGCCGACTACGTGGAGCGGCTCGTGGCGCCCTACTTCCTGGCCATCGCTGAGTGGCTGGAGGCCCTTCACGTGGGCCAGACGGGCGGCGCCCTGCAGGCCATCATCGATCGCCACCTGGGCGACCCCTTCTTCGGCATCTTCCTGAACCCGGGCCACCTGCTGGGGCTCGACGAGTGGGTCAACTCGCCGATCTCGCCGGGGTCCGCGATTCCCCTGCGGTCAGGCATGGCTCTCCAGGTGGACGTCATCCCGGCCACCGGCACGGACTACTTCACGACCAACATCGAGGGCGGACTGGCTATCGCGGACGAGGCCCTCCAAGCCGACTTCGAGGCGCGCTTCCCGGAGGCCTGGGGGCGCATCCAGGCACGACGTGGCTTCATGCGCGAGGCCCTGGGCATCGAGCTGCACCCCGACGTCCTGCCCTTCTCGCAACCTGCCCGCCTTCCTGCCGCCCTTCCTGTTGCGGCCGGACCGCGTGCTGGTGCGCCGAAGTATCTAGACCTGTCTAGCACTTTCCTTGACAACCGGTGGCCCGTAGTGCGGTAATCTCGCCTCGGAGGAGTGAGCCGCCCCGGCCCCGGGGTGGCATCCCCATGGAGGTGGGAGCGTTTCCCCATCCCACACAAGGAGGAGGACCGCGCATGCGGAATCTCAAGAAGGGCACGACTGCCCTGCTGACGCTGACCGTCGTTGGCGCAGGCATCGTGGCCAACGCGGGCATCGTCGCCGCTCAGGACGACGAGCTCATCGTGGGCGTGTCCTGGAACAACTTCCAGGAAGAGCGCTGGGCGCGAGACGACGAGCCGGCGATCAAGGCAGCCCTTGAGGCAGCGGGTGCCTCGTACATCAGCACCGACGCAGCTTCCGATGCAGCGCAGCAGCTCGCTGACGTCGAGCAGCTCATCACGCAGGGCGCGGATGCGCTCATCATCCTCGCTCAGGACGGCACGGCCATCCTGCCGGCCGTCCAGAGCGCTCTCGACCAGGGCATCCCGGTCATCGCGTATGACCGCCTCATCGAGGACCCGGGCGCCCTCTACATCACCTTCGACAACATCGGTGTCGGCCGGATCATGGCGGAGATCATCTCCGGGCTCGTGCCCGAGGGTAACTACGCCATCATCAAGGGCAACCAGGCAGACGCCAACGCGGACTTCCTCCGCGCCGGCATGGAAGAGGTCATCGGCGATGCCGTGGCGGCGGGTGACATCGTCATCCAGTGCGAGACCTACACCGACAACTGGGATCCGGCCAACGCCCAGGCCAACATGGAGCAGTGCCTGACCTCGACCAACAACGAGATCGACGCGGTCCTCTCCGAGAACGACGGCATGGCCGGCGGCGTGGTCGCAGCGCTTGACGCGCAGGGGATGGCTGGCACGATCCCGGTGTCCGGGCAGGACGGCGACAAGGCCGCTCTGAACCGCGTCGCCCTCGGCACGCAGACCGTTTCTGTCTGGAAGGACTCCCGCAACCTGGGCAAGGCAGCCGGTGAGGCCGCTGTGGCCCTGGCCGGCGGCGCCGCCCCGGCGGACGTCCCGGGTGTCGTGCAGTTCATGAGCCCGGGTGGCAACGACATGACTTCCATCTTCCTGGAGCCCACCCCGGTCACCCAGGAGAACCTGCAGGTCGTGATCGACGGCAACGTCATCACGCAGGAAGAGCTCTGCCAGGGCGTCGAGCCCGGCGCTGTGGCAGCCTGCCCGTAAGCGACTCGATCGCTTCAGCGACGTGAACCTGTGCCCCGTGCCATGGCCGAGCGCCGTGGCACGGGGCACTAACCTATCCGGCCTCACCCGGGGGTCTGCCCGATGACCGAACCCGCAGTCGCCGCATCCAGCCCTTCGACCACCAGCCGCGGCGGCCTGACCGGGCTACTGCGGACCCTGGAGAT
>CAWDUR010000009.1:0-122481 GCA_963805585.1 uncultured Chloroflexia bacterium
GTGACGGCGGCACGGATCCCGCTCGTCCTGCACGGCGGCTCCGGGATCCCGGACGAAGAGCTGCGCCGCGCCATCGGTCTGGGGATCGCCAAGATCAACGTCTACACGGAGATGTCTCAGGCCGCCCTGGCGGCGGTGACGTTCTTCCTCGCCGGCCGCAGCGGCCGCTACCACGACTACCCCGCGATGACGAGCGCCGTGCGCGAGGCCGTCCGCACGGTGGTGACGCAACGGATGGCCGTCTTCGGCAGCGTCGGCCGCGGCTGAGCGGCGGAGCGGTGGCAAGAACGAGGCGGCGCGTGCGCGGCGCGCCGCTCGTTCTTGACGACACCCGTCGCCGGGCATAGGCTGGTCCCGCAGTCAGGGGCGGCTCCAATCCTTCCATAGGCATTCGCCGTGAAACAGCAGACGATCCACTTTCTCCTGGACAACATCTCCCCTCAGGGAGGCCAACCCTTCCATCAGGAGATGGCGCACGACGCGAAGACATGGGTCGAGCAGGCCAACAGGTCGGGGGACGGCTTCCAGTTCGAGGTGATGGAATCCAGGGGCAATCGTGACAAACAGAAGGAGCAGGTCGATCGGCTGGGAAGAGAGCTGCCTCCCGACAGTGAGGACTTCATAGGCATCTCGCCCACGGCCACCGGGTTCGTCGATTCCTACCTGCAATCCCTCTTCACGCTGGACGCAGATGCCACCCGCGAGAAGCTCGCGGTCTGCATCTTCCTCGAGCCACTGAGCCCTGCTGCCATACAGCGGTACGGCCGCCAGAGGCTCTTCAGCGCCACACCCAGCCAGCTGCTGATGGGCAGGATGCAGGGAGAGGTCGTGCATCGGGTGCACCCCGCACCGGGCAAGGTGCTGTACATGGTCGGCCCTTCACGGAGCTATCCGACGAGATTCCGGCTGCGCGGGGCCAGGGAGTTCCTGGAGCCGAAGGGATACAGCATACTCGGCCTGATCGAGAGCAACTGGGAAGGCCTTGGCGCGGAAGAGGCCGTCGTTGGATGGGATGGCAAGACGGAAGCGGTCGATGCGGCGATTGCCCAGAATGACAGCATGGCAGCGGGGATGAAGGCGGGGCTGGTCCGGAGAGGGGGAGGGCAGATCCCGGTCGTCGGTCTGGACGGAACCCCGTTCGGCAAGGCGCTGGTCGACACCGGGAAGCTCGTTGCCACCGTCATTCAGCCGAACGGAGTGATGGCAGCACTGCGGACGTATCATCGATTGCTGACGGGTGCACAGGCAGTGTCGGATCTTCCTGCAGACAGGGACATTCAGTCGGAGCCCACCTGCTATCCTCCCCTCGACGCCATCAAGCCGGGATCAGGCGCCTGAAGCAGACCTAGACGTGCCAGCCGTCGCGGTACTGCCGCCGGACGTAGGCGTCGGCATCCTTGTCGTTGGTCACCTCCATGGCCTCGCCGTCCCAGAACAGCAGCCGGTCGGGGAAGCGGATCGCGAGGTTGCCCATCAGGATCGCCTCGGACAAGGGGCCGGAGTAGTCGAAGTTGGAGCAGGCGGGCTTGCCTCCCTTGCAGGCGCGGATCCAGTCCTGCTCGTGGCCGTCGGGGCCGTCCGGGATCCGTTCCAGCGTCCGTCGCGGCCGCTTGTACTTCTTCATCCGCGGATTCCGGAACGAGCCGCGGCGACTCGCCGTAGCAGCCGGCCATGATGACGCCCTCGTCGCCGATCAGCAGGATCCCGCCGTCGCTGTCGCCCAGGCGCCGATCCGGTTCGAGCCCGGCGGGGCGCGCCGGCATCAGGCCCCCGTCCCACCAGGTCACGTCGACCTCGGGCATCTTTCCGCGCGCGGGGAACTTGAAGCGCACGATCGTCGAGCAGCGGGAAGGTCTCGTTCTTCGCCTCGGTCTGCTCGAAGAAGGCGTGCCAGTACTTGGAGATGTTCGCCTCCACGCTGACCGGGTACTTGAGCTCGCAGCGCCCAGAACAGCGGATCGATGATGTGGCACGCCATGTCGCCGAGCGAGCCGGTGCCGAAGTCCCACCAGGCGCGCCACTTGGCCGGGTGATAGGTCGGGTGATACGGCCGAGACGGCGGCGGGGCCGAGCCAGAGGTCCCAGTCGAGCCCGGCGGGAACGTCCGGCGTCTCCGTGGGCCGGTCCAGCTCGATGCCGGACGGCCAGACGGGGCGGTTGGTCCAGGCGTGCGCCTCGCGCACGTGGCCGATGGCGCCGTCCCAGACCCACTCGCACAGCAGGCGGGCGCCTTCTCCCGAATGCCCCTGGTTGCCCATCTGGGTCGCGACCCCGTACTTGCGGGCGGTCTCGGTCAGCAGCCGGGCTTCGGAGACGGAATGGGTCAGCGGCTTCTGCACGTAGACGTGCTTCTTGCGCTCCATGGCGGCCATGGCGATCACGGCGTGGCTGTGATCGGGCGTCGCGACGATGACCGCGTCGATGTCCTTCTGCTCGTCCAGCATGACGCGGAAGTCCTTGTACTGCCGTGGCGCTCGGGTACTTCTTGAAGACCGGGTCCGCCAGGCCGAAGTCGACGTCGCACAGGGCGACGATGTTCTCGGTCTCGCACCTGTCGAGGTTGGTCTTGCCCATCCCGCCGACGCCGACGCACGCGATGTTGAGCTTGTCGCTCGGGGCCGGGGTCGCCTGGCCGCCCAGCACGTGCCGCGGCACGATGGTGAATCCCGCCGTGGCTGCGGCAGCGCTCGCCAGGAAGGTCCTGCGGTCTGCTCCCGCCTGCCGTCTTCTGCGGCGGGCGGCGGGTCGAGTGGCGTGGGCCTTCTCATTTCGTGGCCTTCCTCTTCGTGAAGCAGCCGATGGATGAAACGGTCGAGCCCCGCGATCCGGCCGCTTCCCGTGACCAGGACGACACCGAGCGCCGCCATCTCCACCAGGTTCTTGTTGACGATCAGGTAGCTCCCCTCCGTGGGGATCGAGTAGAAGTAGCCCACGAAAGGAGGATTGCACAGGTAGTAGAGGAGCATGATCAGGATGCCGGAGCCGGCGGCGAGGCGGGTGAAGCAGCCGAGGATCAGGCCGAGTCCAATGAGCGTGAGCCCCCACGCGTTCAGCGGGTTGACGATCTCCAGCACGCTCGCGTTTCCGGCCATCCCGTGGAAGACGTCGGCCAGCGGGCCGCGCGCTTGCCGCAGGAAGCCTGCCGCCGACCAGCCCGGCGTGCCAGCTTGGCGATCCCCTCGTAGAGGAAGTGCCAGCCGACCAGGACGCGCAGGATCACGATTGTCGTCATCTGCAGCGCGGGAGAGCTCGTGTCGTTCCATGCACAATCCTGCAATTCGCCGGGCTCGCGCTAGATCCTGAACTCCTCGGGCCGGAAGGACACGCGCTGCTTCGCGTCGATCGCCTCGTTGACCTTCAAGACGGTGACTGCCGACTCGTAACCGACTTCGGCGGGGCAGTTCAGTGGGCCCCGCCGCGCACGGCGTCGAAGAAGTTCTCGAGGTGCGGCTGGTGGTAGGGGTCTCGCTGAATTCGACCGGCACGCCGATGGAGGTCCGGCGACACGGTTTCGCGCACGTCGAGCACCGCCTCGTCTCCGGCTCGTTGGTCTCGGAGCTTCGGCGCCGTCGATGTAGCCCTTCGCACCCACTCGTCCCAGGCGGGGGCGTTGCGGGTCGCGGTAGACGGCGCCGCGGTGTTCGCTTCGGACTCGGAGATCACGAGCGTTCCCTGGTCGCCCATGAAGTTCTCGAAGTAGCCCTGGCTGCCGTTGGTCGTCTGGGTCTGGTAGAAGGCGCGGGCCGTCCCCGCCGGCGTCTCGTACTCGTAGACGGCCATCACGGTGTCGTACCACTCGTGCGTCTCGCGGGTCGTAGTAGTCGATGCCACCGCTGGCCATGACGTGCGCGGGCGCTGCCGCCGAGGAACCAGTTGTAGATGTCGATCTGATGCGAGCCGAGGTCGACGATCGGGCCGCCGCCCAGCCCCTTGTACCAGCGCCAGTTGCGGAACTGGTCCATGGACTTGAAGCCGTACTGTGTCAGCCGCTCCGCCGGGATCGCGTAGCGCTCCGGCCAGCCGATGTCCGGCTGCGACGGCGCGGTTCCACTGACCGTTCACGGTGACGATCCGTCCGAGCAGCTTCGCCTCCTGGAGCAGCTTCTCGTAGCAGTGGATGTAGCGCGGGATTGCTCCGCCGCTGGTGACCGATCTGGAGCAGCTTTCCGGTCTCGCGGGCGGCCAGGACCATGCGGCGGGCGCCCTCGAGCGTGTTCGACATCTCCTTCTCGCAGTACACGTGCAGGCCGGCCTTCGAGGCAGTCGACGGTGTGCGGCGCGTGCCAGAAGTCGGGCGTCGCGATGACGACCGCGTCGAGGTCCTTCTCCTTGTCGAGCATCTCCTGGTAGTCTTCGTATCCGTTGGCGTCATGCTTGTACTTGCGGAGCAGGTTGACGGCTCGCTTCTGGTTGTACTCCGTCCAGATGTCGCACACGGCCCGGAACCGGAGGCCCGGGATCCGGAGCATCGCGTTGAGCAGCACCTGTCCCTGGGCGCCGGCCCCGAGCAGCGCGACGTTGACCTCGGCGACGTCCTTCGCGGTGGCGGCCGTCTGGCGCCCGCGTCGCCTCTCGCTGTCTCTGCTCGTACTGACGCTGCTTTCGCCAGGCGTCGCCGAAGAGGCCCAGGGCCGGGACGGTCGAGAGGCCCAGCAGCACGTCGCGCCGATCGAGGACCTTCCCGGCCGCCTTCTCCTCGGCGGGCTTGCCGGCGCCGTCCCTCGGCCCTTCTGGTCTTCCGCAGCCATGCGTCGACCTACTTCGCCGGGCGGCCGAAGACCTCGACCTCGACGTAGTGGTTCAGCTCGTTCGCGTTGTTGCCCTTGCTGTACAGCCGCACGTAGCGGGCCCGCGAGCCCTTGGCGTCCACGAGCTTGCCCTCCGCCGTCTCGACGTAGTTCATGTCCTGTGCCTGCGCCCAGCCCGGAGGTGTTGTCGTGGTCGTTGTTGAAGAAGGTGCGGACGTTCTTCTTGAAGGCCGCATCGTCGGCGAGCTGCACGACGACGTCGAAGTAGACGCGCGGCGACTTGTGGAAGTGCCAGAACAGGACGGCGAACACCTCGTGCGGCGCGCCCAGGTCGATGGTGACGTGCTGCAGCCCGGGGCCCAGCTCGACGAAGCTGCCCTCGACGCCCTTCTTGTCGCCGTCTGTGACCTGCTCGAGCTCGCCGATCACCGGCTCCATGTCGCTGCTGGTGACCTTCTTGCCCTTGGCCACGTTCGACGACGCCGGACGGGGCGAGGAAGGGATCGCGCGGGCGGCCGAGCGGCTTCTGCAGGTTGGGGACCTTCAGGTTCGAAGGAGTCCCCTCGAACATCGGCTTCGGGAGCTGGATGGGGAGCGGCACGAGCTGTCGCCGCCGGCCGCAGGCGCCGGGGCCTGGGCCGCGAGCGTGCCGGGGAGGAGGCACGAGGGAAGCGAGCGCGGCCAGGCCGAGGGCCGCGGCGACGGTGATGTCGGGCGGTGTCTCTACTCATGCGCGCGATTATGCTCTTTCTGGCCCCCTCTGACGAGGGGTCATCGACTCAGCGACCGGCTCGCCCAGGTGAACGCACGGCCGGAGCTTCTCCGCCCGCCTCCTGCGGGTCCGGCACGATCCAGGCCTCCAGGCCGGGGCAGGCCCGACAGAGAGCGGCGATCTCCTCGACGGGCTGCAGCATGAACGCGGTCGAGAGGGCATCGGCGAACGTCGCCGACTTCTCTCCCGTCCCTCCAGGGGACCGCCGCCCAGGCCGCCGCTCGCCGGCGTGCGCCGGGCAGGCCGGTCCGCGTGTCCACGATGTGGTCCCCCTTGCGGATGCCCGACGCGCTCCAGGCCTTCCGTCGAGCCGAGAAGCGCGCCAGGACCCGGTTCCTCTCTGGCTGCTGCCCGGACCGGGGGGAGCCGGCGCGCTCAGGGTCAGGGGCCACCCGTCCCGCTCAGGAGGCGGCTCCAGCGCCAGGACGGAGCTGAACCCTCCGTGCACGAGGGCGTGCCGGACCTCCCACTCTTCCAGCAGCTCGGCGACGCGATCGACGGCGTAGCCCTTGCCGATGCCGCCCAGGTCGAGCTGGGCCCGGCCGTCGTCGCGCGTAGACGCGTGAGCTCGTCCGGGTGAAGCTCGAGCCGCTCCAGCCCCGATCCGATCGAGACGTCGAAGGGGCCGCCCGTCAGCTCGTGGACGCGCCACGCGATCTCCAGGCACTCCATCGTCGACGGGCTCACCCGGGTGGTTTCGCCCGCGGCCAGGCGGTTGATGCGCGAGATGTCGCTGTTCTCGCCTGAAGCGGCTCAGCAGTTGCTCGAGCTGATCGACGAGGGCGAAGGCGGCCTGCGCGGCCTGCGCGGCAGTACCGGGCGTCGGGCGTGGACGCAGTGGATCTCGAAGACGGTGGCCATCGCCGCGTGGGAGAAGCGGCGAGCTCCGCCCGGTCGGGCTTCGCCGAGGCCGAGGCTCGGGCCGGGTGCCGCCACGTCATGGCCGGGGTCGCGGAACCGCGGCGCTGCCCGCGCGTCGACGGTACGCGTCCCAGAGGCTCGCGGTCGCGTAGCCGCGCAGCTCGACCTGCGGGGCGCAGCTCGACGGGCCGCTCGAAGATCGCTGACGTAGAGCTCCCGCTCGCCAGGCGGCGGGAGGTCGTAGAGCTTCCTCATGAGCGCCCCCTCCATGTCCGGCGTCGCGAGGATCACCGGCGCGCTCGGCGCCGCCTCGAGACGCCGTTCCACCAGGCGACCCGGGTGAACCCGCGCAGGTACCAGGGCAGGGGCCAGAGGTTCTCGCGGCCGATGACCTGGACGGGCATGGCGAGGCCGTCCGGGTGGGCTCGCGCGAGGTCCTTCAGCGCGCCCGGCGATCTCGAACACATCCGGTCCCGGTGTGGGCGTAGACATACGGGTTCCGAGGATCGGACGCGAAGCGGAAGCTCGCGGCCCACGCCTGCCAGCCGAGATGCGCCGCGGCCACGATCAGCAGCGCGCAGACCAGGGCCTTGCCCGGGCCGCGGCAGCGCCCGCACCAGGACGACGGCGCCGGCACCAGCCAGGAGGATCATCCCGTGCAGGAACCCCAGCAGGCACCACGGGGTCTTGTAGGGAATCGAGGAGTAGAGGACGAGCATCAGCAGCGTGTAGAGCGAGAAGGAAGCGCAGGACCCTCGCGTCCGCTCCGGGATACGCCCCCGGCTGCTCCAGCCGGCGGTGCCCCCGACGACCGCCAGTACCGAGGATCAGGCCCTCGGTCCAGAACGGCGTCCCGGTCGCCGGGAAGTGGACCAGCAGGCGCAGGTAGTAGTCCCAGGGGTGGAAGTGCCAGGACCGGCGGCCGCCCGCTTCGCGTAGAGCGCGTAGGCACGGAGCGAATCCACGACGCCCGTCGGGGTGGCTGAGGAACGACGAGAAGAGCAGGCACGAGACGAGGACGGCCGCGAGCAGGGCGAGCAGCACGTCGCGGCCCCGCACGGCGGCGCGAGCGTCCGGCAGAGGCCGTCCCCGCCAGCGGTCCACGAGCCAGCGTGAGCGCGAGCGCCCCGACCATCGAGCCCACCGCGAGGGACGCCGTCTCCTTGGTCGCGTGCATGAGCCCGACGCTCGCGCCCGTGAGCAGGGCCGGGACAGCGCCCGGCCTCCTGAGGTACGCGCACCCGGCGAGCAGCGCGCCGAAGCTGAAGAGGACGAGCGGGGTCTCGTGGATGTAGTAGCGGCTGTAGAAGACCATGCGCGGGCGAGATCGCGGCGAGCAGGGCCGCGACCGAAGGCGCCGGACAGCGCCCAGGAACGCGCAGGCTCCGAGGTGGGCGGCGACGAGCGCCACCCCGCGTCGCCGCGGGCACCGCGCGCAGCGTGACCTCGTCGAGCTCGGCGTACCGCCGTTGCGCCCTGGAGCCATGCGGAGGGCAGCGTCAGGTAGTAGAGCGAAGGCCCGTGGTAGTCGGAGGGATCGTAGACGTAGCCCCCGCCCTCGAGCAGGGTCCCGAACTTGTCGGCGTGGACGGCCTCGTCGGCGTGCATCGGCCGCGCCCCGAGGCCGGGAAAGCGAAGCGCGCCGGCCAGCAGGATCAGGGCGAGGAAGACCCCTCTCGAGCGCATGGGAAGACGATTCTCGCATGGTGAACGACCGCGACGAACCGAGCGACACGAGGCAGCTCGTGTCGACTAGACGCGCGAGCGCTGGTGCCCCCCGCCGCCAACGCAGCATGAGCGCAGCCGCGCCGGAGAGCCCGGCCGCAATCCACCACCCGATGGCGCGGCTTGGCCCGGGGCGCCCGGCGAGGGCACCCGTCCCCCGTCGCCGAGCACGACGAGTCCCGCCCAGGCGACTGCCGGCGACCCGTCGCGAAGGAGTGATCGCTGTGCGGCGGTGAAGGCCGTCGCTCAGGCTCCGTCCCAGGGCGAGCTCGTCGGCGAGCCGTCTCGCCAGCTCCGCCTGCTCGTCGTCTCGCAGCCTCCAGAGCGAGGCGACCACGGTACGGGCGCCGGCCTGGAGAGAAGGCGTGGGCGAGACCCATGCTGCCCTCGCCGACGAGGTCGGCGCCCACGGCGCTTCGGCAGGTCGAGAGGATCACGACCCGGTCCTCCAGGTCCAAGTCGACGATCTCTCGGAACTGCAGCAGGCCGTCCTCGCGCTCGGGCCGCCAGGGGCGAGCACCACCGCGGAACGCTCGGGCTTCTCGTCGTCGACGACGGCATGCGTCGCGAGGACGAGGCTGCCGAACGACTGAGGTCGGCCTGCTTGAGGTCGCTCTCGCTCGCGTCCGCGCTGCTACGGAGGGAGCCGCCGCCGAGGCCCCGCACGAGCACCCGCGCCTCCCTCGGGCGAACGGCAGGCGACTCCATGAGGCCCTCCGCCAGGCATCGGCTGGCGCGCTCGACCGCGGTCCCGCCGTCGCCCGGAGGCGCGGGATCGGCGAGGGCCAGGGCGCGTTGAGGTGGGGCGGCGCCATCGACGGTCCGCCATCGCAGCCACAACGTGGCGGAGGGCGCGTAGCTGATGTCATAGCGCGTCGCGAGCGGGCGGCGTCGGGGCCGGGGCGCAAGACCGCAAAGGCAGACGGTAGAGGGCGCCGTCAGGGACGATGATGAGGTGCCGGGTCGATGGCGGCCGGCAGCTCCCGCAGGGCCGCCTCCAGCAGGTCGTGGTAGAGGGCCGCCGCCGGCAGCGCCTCCGAGCCGTCGCGGGCCTCGAACAGGCCGTCGAAGACGGCGACCTGCTCGTCGAGCGGTCTCGCGTCGGCCGGATGGGAAACACCCGGACCGTGTCGCGGGTGATGAGGAAGAGCCAGGACCTCGCTCCGACGCTGGCGGCCAGCGGGAGGCTCGTGCCAGACCTGGTAGGTGAGAAACGCCTCGTTGTATGGAGGGCCCCTGCACCTGACGTGGCGTCGCGATCGCCGGCGCCCGCAACGCCGCGAAACGCATGTCGACGCGGGCGATGCGGTCCCGGAGCACGGCTTCCTCCCGCTCCAGCCGCTCGAGCTCCAGCGAGGGCCTGCTGCCGCCGCGGCCCGGGCGAGATCGTCGCGCCCATCAGCTCTCGCTGCAGCCGCACGAGTCCTCGAGGACCTGCCGCGCTCCTGGTGCAGCGGCTGCGCTTCGCCCGACGACTGTGATGCGCCCGCCGCGTCGCACTCGTCGAGCAGCGACGCGGGCGCGCAGCCGCTCGCTCGCGACAAAGGCCTGCTCCAAGTCGCCTTCCGGGTCGGTCGACTGGTCCAGGGCCTTCAGCAGGCGCCCGGCGAAGCGGTAGTAGGGAAGGCCCACTGGCGGAAGACGCGGCTGCGCAGAAGGCCCTCGGGCTGGCAGGTCGCGGATCGCTTCGACCGCCTCGAACGACCGCAGGTAGGCCCGAATCATCTCCTCGCGCGGCTCATGGAGCTCGACGGCGTGTGAGGCCCGATCCACGCAGGCATGAGCGAACACGACGCGGTTGCCGAGCGAGCGGGCCTCCTTCAGGGTACGGTCGATCCAGCGCGAAGCCTCCGCCCGATGCTCGGGACCCAGAAGAACTCGGCCCAACCGAGGCACCGCATCGCGTAGAGCCGCGTGTCGCTCGTGGTTGCGAGCTCGAGGCCTTTGCGCAGATGTGCTATCGGCTCGTCGCTGCGCCAGTACCGCCCGGTGCCCATGTAGACCCTGGCGGCAACGCTCCACTGCCCCACGGCGATGTGCGCCATGGCCTCAGCCCCGCGGTTGTTACCCCGAACCGCCGCCGCGAGGGCCTCGCGGAGGAGGGTGCGGGTCTTCTCGTAGCTGGAATGGTCGTCGACGATCAGGTTGATGTTGAGGCGGGCCTCGGCCTCGTTGTAGAGGTCCCCCGATTGCTGGATGGCTGCGAGCTGCCGCCGGTAGAACCTCAGGGCTTCCGGGAGGTCGCCCTGAACCCAGCTCAAGTAGCCGAGCCCGAACAGGACTCGAGCCTGAAGGTCCGGCGGGCCGTCCGGGATCGCGACAGCCTCCGACCGGACCAGCAGCTCGCGCGCCCTCCCATACTCGGCACGTGCGAGGGCCTGGCCGGCGATCTCGACCCACACCCAGGCGCGCGTCACCGGGTCCCCCGTCGCCTCCGCCGCCGCATGGGCTCGCTCCATCTCGGCGTCCGCTTCGCTTGGTCTGCCGAGGCGATTGAGCTCTCCGCCGAGCCCGGCGCGCGCCAGGATCTCGCTCCGAGCATCCCCCGTCTCGGATGCCCGCTCGATGGCGGAACGACAGAGCGCTTCCGCCCGTCCTCGGCCGCGATCCTGCTCGAGGATGGCTAGGTTGAGCAGTGCCGCCGCCAGCCCTCGGCGGGCCAGCGCGTCGAGACGACGTGCGGCTTCGGCGTGCCGCCCACTCCCTCGGGCCGCGGCGACGTAGCAACGGTACGAATCCGAGTCGCGCGGCGCGCGCCGCACACGCGAGCGTCGCATTGCTCGAGAGTTGGCGCCGCGGACCTCGTGGGGCCCGCCCCTGCGCCCGGGCAAGCAGAGGCTGCGGTCCAGCACGCCAGGAGCGACAGCGGGAGGCGAAGGAGGCGGTTCACTCGCAGACTGTCGCGGGATGTGCGGAGCCCACACGCGATGATAGCAGCCGCCGATCCCCGCGTCGGGTGTCATCCCGCGGAGCGGGTGAGGGGATCCGGTTCGCCGCTTCGATAGTGCAGCAGGGGGCGGCTAGGGCACGACACGGATTCCCGGGATCAGGGTCCGCTGTCTACTCGTCCCCACGGCAAGGCAACCCACCGGGCACGGGCCACGCGGCGATCGCAGTTGCCCGCGGCCGTTCCGGCCAGTGAACGCAAGGAGCTTGAGTCCATGAAGAAGCTATGGCTAGTCGCGGTGGTCGGGTCTCTCTTCGCGGTCGCGCTCGCTCGCTCCTGGCAGCCGCCGGTCGTGACGGTCTCGTCCATGTCGACGGCGGCATCAGCCACAAGACGGCGGAGATAGTGGGCCGCTACGGCATCGACGTCTGCGTCGTCGGCTCGGCGCTCTTCCAGCGCGGTCGAGATGCCTCGGAGGAGGTCGAGCTCGTGCGCGAGGGCGTGCGCCGCGGCCACGAGGCCTTCTTCCGCACCGGCCCGGAGCTGACTGCGGGCGCTCACGCGGGTGCCCCGGTCGGTCGGTTCCCTGGCTCCGGGTGCCGCTTCGGCAACCTTCCGGGGCTGAGGCGGTGCGCATCCTCCTGCAGCGGGTCAGCGAGGCTCGCGTGACGGTCTCCAGCGCGGAGCGTGGGGCCATCGGCCAGGGCCTGCTGGCGTTCGTCGGTGTCGGCCCTCGAGACAACGTCCAGGTGGCGCGGGCCATGGCCGACAAGTCGGTCGACCTGCGCATCTTCCGCGACGCGGAGGGTCGCACGAACCGTTCGCTCATCGACGTGGGCGGAGCCATGCTGGTGGTCAGCCAGTTCACGCTCTACGGAGACACGCGCAAGGGACGGCGCCCCTCCTTCATCGATGCCGCCGAACCGGAGCTGGCGGCGCAGCTCGTGGAGGACTTCGCCGCGACGGTGGAGGGACGCGGCCTCTCGGTGGGCCGCGGCGAGTTCGGGGCAGAGATGGAGGTCTCCCTCGTCAACGACGGGCCCATGACCATCTGGCTCGACAGCGACGCCTGAGCGTGGCCGGCAGCCCGCTGCTGGGCCGCATCCGCAATCGTGCCCAGCGCGCCCGACAGCACCGCTGGCGCATGGCGCCCTACCGCTCTGTCGAGCGGCACATCGTCATGGGCGGCGCTCCTCGCAGCGGCACCACGCTGCTGCGCCGGCTCCTCGATCGGCATCCGGACATCTGCGCCGGGGCGGAGACGAAGCTCTTCGTGCCCGCCGCCTTCAACCTGGCATGGCTGGCCGAGTCCTACTCCATCCGGCTCGAGGAGCTCGAGGAGATGCGACGAGCGTCCTCCTCGCAGGCCGGCTTCATCGACGCCTTCGCCGCCCGGGTGCGCGCCGCCGCCGCCAGGGCCCGCTGGGCGGAGAAGACGCCCCAGAACATCCGCCACCTGGACTGGATCCTCGATCGCTTCCCGGCCGCCTCGGTCATCCACGTCATCCGCGACGGCCGGGACGTGGTCTGCTCGATGCGTGAGCACCCTGACTGGCGCTGGGTGGACGGCAGGTGGCAGAGGGTCCTGGTCCCCCGGCCGCTGGCCTGGTACGCCGAGCGCTGGGTGGAGGACACGGCGGCTGGCATGGCGCGGCGCCAGGACGGCCGATACCTGGAGGTCCGCTACGAGGATCTCGTGGCCGACCCGGCGATCGCGCTGCGCACCATCTGCGAGCACGTGGGCGTCCCGGGCGATGCGGCGTGGCTGGCGGAGGTCGCTGACAGGAGCGAGGCTGTCCGAGGCGCAGCCCGGCCCGACTACGAGGGGGCCGTGACCGCGGCCTCGGTGGGCCGCTGGCGGCGCGACCTGAACGCCTCCGAGCAGCAGGAGGTGGAGCGTCTGTGCGGGCCACGGCTGCGCGACCTGGGGTACGAGAGCTGAGAGGTCCCGGGTCGTCTCTGGCGTGGCCGGGCGAAGGACGCGTTCGCCAAGCCGGACGAGGCGGGCCCTTCCAGGACGGGCCGCACGGGCCGCCCGGGCAGGTCGCTAGGAGGCGGCCTTCATGAGGGTCCGGCGGCAACGTGTGCAGATGAGCGTGCGCGTGACCTTGCCGCCATCCTGGACCTTGAGTCGCTGGAGGTTGACGCCATACCGGCGGTGGGCGCGGACGCGGTTCATCCCGATCGACTGGGGGTTGAAACCGCCCATCGAGGTCTTGCCGCACGAGGCGCAGGAGCGTGCCATGGATGTCCCTCTGGGGTGTGGTGTCTGACGAGGCGTGCGCCAGTGAGACTGGCCACACGACCGCGTACTATAGACCATCGGCTCCGAGCGCACGGAGGAAGGCGCGGATGCGGGGCCCTGGACAGGCACTGGTGGGACGCGTGCTCCGGAGGTCGAGCCTGCACCGATGACACGACTCTTCGTCGATGGGCCGACCGTCATCCGGGCGGTCACGGCCGCCGTGGCCAACCTCGAGGCGCACGTCGAGGAGGTCGACGCCCTCAACGTCTTCCCCGTGCCGGACGGGGACACCGGTTCCAACATGCTGGCCACCATGCGAGCCGCGCTCGCGGAGGCGGAGCGGCTTCCGGAGGACGGCCGTGACCTGGACAGCGTGGCGGAGGCGCTCAGCCGCGGCGCGCTCACCGGCGCGCGTGGCAACAGCGGGGTCATCCTCTCCCAGATCATCCGGGGTATGACCTACGGCGCGGAGGGTCGGCGCCGCGCCAACGGGTTGGACCTGGCCGAGCGCTTGCGCATGGGTTCCGAGGTCGCCTACGACGCGGTGCTGACACCCGTCGAGGGCACCATGCTCACGGTCATCCGTGACGCCGCGGAGGCTGCCGAGGCGGCTGCCGGCCGCCAGCCTCACGTGGAGGCCGTGCTGGCCGACGTCATCGCTGCGGCCGCCAGTTCCGTGCAGCGCACCCCGACGCTGCTGCCCGTGCTCGAGGACGCGGGCGTCGTCGATTCCGGGGGCCAGGGTCTGTACCGCATCCTGGAAGGTGCCCTGCAGGTCAAGCCGATGGAGGCGGAAGCGCAGCCGTCGGCCGCAAGGGACGCGCCCTTTGCGTCGCTGGTCGCCCCTGGGCGGGCCCCGCTCGAGGGGCACGAGGGCGTGGCCCACGGCTACGAGACGGAGTACATGCTGGCCTCGGTGGACGGGCGCATCGACATCACGGAGCTGCGCCGGGCGATCGCCGGGACGGGCGACTCGGTGGTGGTGGCCGGCGACGCGTGGCTGGCGCGGGTGCACGTACACGGGGAGCGACCCGGACGACGCCATCGCGGCCGGCCTGCGCTTCGGGCGCCTCTCGCAGGTGGCCATCCGCGACCTTGACGACCAGGTCGCCCACGTCCATGGCGCCGGCGCCCCGACCGAAGCCTCCCCCGGCGTCACGCCAGATACGCAGCCGGTCGGTCGACCGTGGCCACCGCGATCGGCCGTGGCGCGTACGGCGCCGCCCATCGGCATCGTCGCGGTGGCCAACGCCGCGGGGCTGGCGCGTACCCTCGCCTCGCTGGGTGCCCGGATCGTCCGGCCGTCGCATGGGTCGCGGCCGTCCGTGGGCGAGATCGCGGAGGCCATCCTGGCCGCCGGCTCGAACCAGGTCATCGTGCTGCCCAATGACCGGGATGTCCTGCTGGCCGCCCGCCACGCGGCCGAGCTGACGCCGCTCGTCAGGGTCGAGATCATCGCCACGCGCAATGCCGCGGAGGGCATCGCAGCCGTCATGGCCTTCGACTCCGGTGCGTCGCTGGAGGTGAACCTGTCCCGCATGACCGGGGAGTCGGAGGCCCTGCGCACCTTCACGGTCTTCACGGCTGCCCGTGATTCGGTGGTCGACGGCCAGTCGGTACGCCGAGGTGATGTCGTCGCCATCGACGCCGACAAGCGACTGCTGGCCCGCGACACGGGCATCGAGGCGGCCACGCTGGGGGCGCTGGCACAGCTCAAGGGGTACGACCTGGTGACGTGCCACTGCGGGGCCGGCCTGCCCGCCGCCGACGTGGACTCGCTTCGGCGCGCCATCGTGAAGCAAGGCGGCGATGCGGAGGTCGAGATGGTGCCGGGCGGTCAGCGGCACGACCACCTCCTGGTCGCGGTCGAGTAGGAGTGACCGCGGCCGCACCTGGCGATGGCGCGGGAAAGCTGGTCGGCGGGCTGGAGACGCCCATCGGCGCGTCCGGGCTGCCAGGCGCGACGATCTTGCGGCGACACGGTCGCCGGCTGGGCATCCACACGGTGCGCGACCTGCTCACCACCTTCCCCCATCACTACCTCGACCGTCGCGACGTCGTGCCACTGGGCCGGCTCGATCAGGAAGCCCCCGGGACGGTGGTCACGGTCCGTGCCACCGTCCGCTCGATCCGGGTCGAGCGGACCCACAGGCGGCGGCTCTGGCTGACGACGGCCGTCCTGGAGGACGGCAGCGGCCAGGTCGAGGCGATCTGGTTCGGGCGCCGCTTCATCGAGCGGCAGATCAGGCTGGGCGACGCCGTGGTCGCCAGCGGCAAGGTCAAGGTCCAGGGCTGGCACGCACAGCTGGACAATCCCGACTTCCAGCGCGACGACGGCGGACCACTGCTCCACGTCGGGCGCATCGTGCCGGTCTATCGGCTCACGCGTGGCGTCCAGGCGCGGACGCTGCGCCAGGCCATCCGAGGCGGCCTGGATCGTTTCGGACCCTATCCGGAGTACCTGCCCCCGGACATCCGCCAGGGACACCCGTCCATCGGCGTGGCCGTCGCCGCGGCCCACTATCCGGACGACTTCGCCCAGCGCGACGCCGCCGTGCGGCGCCTGGCCCACGACGAACTGCTGGCCCTGCAGGTCGGCATGGTCGTCCGCCGGCGCCAGCGGCGCGAGCAGCGGCCGTCCGTCATCGAGGTCAGCACCGACGTGGACGCTGGCCTCCGTGCGGCCATCAGGGCTGGCCTCACGCGGCGCGTGGGCATGCCCGTCGAGCTGACCGACGACCAGCAGCGTGCCATGGACGCGGTCCGGGCGGACGTGGCCATGAGCGTGCCCATGCTGCGCCTCATCCAGGGCGATGTCGGCTCCGGCAAGACGGCAGTGGCGGCCTACGCACTGGCGCTGACCGCGAGGCACGGCGGGCAGGCCGCCCTGCTGGCGCCCACCGACCTGCTGGCACGACAGCTCGCCGGCACCGTGGACGCGCTCCTTGCGGAGGCCGGCATCCCCGTCACCCTGCTCACGGGCTCGCTGAGCGCCGCGGGCCGCCGCGCCGCGCAGGAGGCCGTCGCCACTGGGCAGGCGTCCGTGGTGGTGGGCACCCACGCCCTGCTCCAGGAGTCCGTTTCGTATGCGCGCCTGGAACTCGTCGTCGTGGACGAGCAGCATCGCTTCGGGGTGGCGCAGCGGGAGGCCCTGGCGGCCAAGGGCCAGTCGCCCCATGTCCTGCTCATGACCGCCACGCCCATCCCGCGCACGCTGGGGCAGGTGCTCTACGCAGACCTGGACGTCACGGACCTGCGCGCCGCACCGGCCGGTCGGGCCGGGACCCGGACCGGCATCCGCCGCCCACTCGACCTGGGGCCGACCTGGGAGCGGGTCCGCCAGGAGGCCACGGCTGGCCACCGCGCCTTCGTCGTCGTGCCCCACATCGATCCCCTGGGCTCCGACGAGGGTGACGCTGCGGCCGCCGGCGATGGTGACCCGGCGCTCCCGATCTCGCTCCCGGCGCAGGGCGACGTGGACGCGGCCACGGGCGCGGAGGAGGTGGCCACGCATCTCCAGGTCCTCCTGGCGCCGCTGCGGGTGGGCCTGGTCCACGGCCGCCTGCGGGCCGATGATCGCGACGCGGAGATGTCGCGCTTCCGCGATGGCGAGCTGGACGTGCTGGTGGGCACCACCGTCGTGGAGGTCGGGGTGGACGTGCCGGAGGCGACGATGATGATCGTCCTCAACGCCGACCACTTCGGGTTGTCCCAGCTGCACCAGCTGCGCGGGCGCGTCGGCCGCGGCAGCGCCGAGTCGTTCTGCGTGCTCGTGGCGGACGTGCCGGATGACAGCGTGGCAGCGGCACGCCTGGCGGCCGTGCGCGCAACGACCGACGGCTTCGCGCTGGCGGAGCAGGACTGGCAGCTGCGACGGGAGGGGGACGTGCTGGGGTTCGCTCAGAGTGGCTTGCCGCGCCTCCGGCTGGCCTCGCTGGCCCGCAGCGAGGACCAGGCCCTGGCCGTCGAGTGTCGCGCTGTGGCGGAGATGATGCTCGACGCGGATGGACGGCTGCTGCCCGCTTACGCAGCCTTCGGCGCAGAGCTGGCAGGAGGCTGGCTGGCCGCCGTGGCGGCCGGCGAGGGAGCCACCGACGAGGCCGTCGGTGCCTAGCCAGGCAGCGAGCCAGGCAGGACGTGCCTGAGGCCGGGCGGGTCATCACGGGCAGTGCCGGTGGTCTGCGCCTGGAAGCGCCGGGGCCGGGCACGCGGCCACTCAGCGACCGCGTCAAGCAGGCCCTCTTCTCGCTGTTGGAAGCGGAGCGCCCGGATGTCTGGGGGCGGCCCTTCCTGGACCTCTTCGCGGGCTCGGGCGCGGCCGGCATCGAGGCGCTCAGCCGGGGCGCGCCGCGCGCCGTTCTCGTGGAGCGTGACGGGCGCGCCGCTGCCATCGTGGAGCGCAATCTCGAGCACACCAGGCTCAGCGCCCGGGCGCGGGTCGTGCCTCGCGACGTCTCGGCCGTCCTCGCCAGCGGGTCGGCTGTCTTCGCGGAGGCGCCCTTCGGCTGCGTCTTCGTCGATCCTCCCTATGCCCGATCCGACGACCTGCGGGCGAGCCTCGAGCGTCTCGGGGACCCAGCCGCGGGGTGGCTGGACCCGACCGCCCTCGTGGTCGCCAAACACTTCTGGAAGGACGCGCTCCCCGAGCGGACCGGGAGCCTGGTGCGCATCCGTGAACGGCGCTTCGGCGAGACGGCCCTGAGCGTGTATCGTCGTGCCAGCGAGACCGCTGCTGGAGAGAGCTGATGCGCCTGGCCGTCTACCCGGGGTCCTTCGACCCCACCACCTTCGGCCATCTCGACGTCATCGAGCGTGCCAGCCGCCTGTTCGACCGGCTGCTCGTGGCCGTCCTGGTCAACACGCGCAAGTCGCCCAGCCGGTCCGCCGACGAGCGCGCCGCCATCCTTCGGGCGGCCATCGACGAGGAGCTCGGCGCCCTGGGCGCAACGGTCGAGGTGCTGGCCTTCGAGGGGCTCACCGTGGATCTGGCGCGCCAGCACGGGGCCATGGCCATCGTGCGCGGCCTGCGCGCGCTCAGTGATTTCGAGAACGAGCTGGCCATCGCCCACCTCAATCGCAAGCTGGCGCCGGAGGTGGACACGGTCTTCTTCATGACCGGCGTGGAACACGCCTATCTCAGCTCCAGCCTGGTGCGCGAGGTCGCCTCCTTCGGCGGCGACATCAGCGCCATGGTGCCGGGAGCCGTGGTGCGCAGCTTCAGGCCTGCCACGACGGAGAGCGAGACGCCGCGCTGACCGGCGCACCGGGCCGTGCACCTCGACAGATGCTCGCTTGGGCTACAATGCCGAGTCGTCCTTGCCGTCCACAGGAGCCCGTGCCATAGACCTCATGTTCCTCATCGAGCGGCTCGACGCTCTGATCGAGCAGGGCCGCCGCGTGCCCATGAGCAATGCCGTGATGGTCGACAAGGTGGCCGCCACCGACCTCATCGAGCAGCTCCGCGTCGCCGTGCCCGAGGAGGTCCGCCAGGCCAAGCGCATCAACGAGGAATCGTCTCGACTCGTGGAACGCGCCCAGGACGAGGCTGAGCGCATCGTGGCGCGAGCCCAGGAACAGGCCGCCTTCCTCATCGAGGAACGAGAGCTGACCCGCGCCGCTGAGCAGCGTTCGGCCGAGATCATCGATGAGGCGAAGGCCGAGGCCCAGGAGATCCAGCAGGGCGCGGACGCCTACGCCGCCAGCGTGCTCGTCAAGCTCGAGGGCGAGGTCGTCAAGGCCTTGCAGTCCATCCGCCGTGGGCTGTCCGCACTGGACGAGCGCTTCCCGCCAGATGGTGCGGAGACCGCGGAGTCCGCCGCGGCCGAGCGGACCCATGCTCAGCTATAACGTCGCGGACCTGCTGCGCGCCGCCCCGGGCACGAGCGAGCGTCTCGCCATCGACGAGCCGAGCCTGGCCGTCGCCGAGGACCTGGTGCTGACGCGCCCCGTGCGCGGCCAGGTGCGGCTCTCCCACTCCGGGCGGGGCATCCTGGTGCGGGGGCACCTGGAGACGGCCCTGGCCGAGCAGTGCTCGCGCTGTCTGCGACCCGCGGAGGCCCGCCTGGAGGTGGACCTCGACGAAGAGGCTCTGCCGTCGCTCGACCTGGCCACGGGTCTGCCGCTGGACACCAGCGAGGAGCCAGACGTCGTGCGCCTCACCGACCACCACGAGCTCGATCTCGAACCGGTCATCCGCGATGCCATCTCACTCGCCGAGCCTATCGCCCCGCTGTGCCGTCCCGACTGCCCGGGTCTCTGCAAGATCTGCGGCCAAGACCTGGCCACGGCACCCGATCACGCTCACCCCGACGACGTCGATCCGCGGCTGGCCGTCCTGGCCGACCTGCGCGAGCATCTTCAGTAAGCGGCGCCCGGCGCGCCCGCCCGACAAGCAGCCACGAAACCAAGGAGTAGAGGTCACCCATGGGAGTCCCCAAGCGGCGCGTCTCGAGCACTCGCAAGCGGGAGCGCCGCTCCCACCATGCCTTGACGGTCCCGAGCCTGGAGGCGTGCTCGCACTGCCATCAGCCCAAGCGCCCGCATCACGCCTGCCCCAACTGCGGCTGGTATGGCGGCCGTGAGGCCGTGAAGATCCGCGAGAAGAAGCCCTCCGAGCAGGGCGCCTGAGGCGCCCGGCCCTCCGTCGAGCTGGGTAGGACGTGGACGTCGAGGCTCTCAGCCGGGGCGCCGAGGTCGGCCATCTGGAGCGTCCGCGGGTCGCCGTGGATGCCATGGGCGGCGACCACGCGCCCGAAGAGGTCGTGCGCGGTGCCGTGGATTGGGCTCGCCGGCACAAGGACGTCGAGGTCATCCTCGTCGGCGACGAGGCTCGCATGCGGCCCTTCATCGAGGAGCCACTGCCGTCGCACGTCCGCATCGTGCAGGCTTCGGAGACCGTGGGCATGGGAGAGCAGCCCGCCGTCGCCGTGCGCCGCAAGCGGGATGCCAGCATCAACGTGGCCATGCGTCTTGTGCGCGACGGTGAGGCGGACGCCGTGGTCACGGCCGGCCACACCGGTGCCGGCGTGGCCTCCGCGATCCTGAACCTGAAGCGCCTGCCGGGCGTGGACCGCCCGGCCCTGGCCGTCCAGATGATCACCGACAGCGGGCCGCTCATCCTGCTGGACATCGGCGCCACGACCGACTCGACGGGGGTCAACCTGGCCCAGTACGCACACATGGGCTCCCTGTTCAGCGAGCGCGTGCTGGGCGTCCAGGAACCCACTGTCGCGCTGCTCTCCATCGGCGAGGAATCGGGCAAGGGCGAGCAGCGCGTCCAGGATGCCACGGCTCTGCTCAAGGACAGCCACCTGCGCTTCATCGGCAACGTCGAAGGCCGCGACGTGCCGCACCATCCGGCCGACGTGGTCGTCTGCGACGCCTCGGTGGGCAACGTCATCATGAAGTTCTTCGAGGGACTCTCGACGGTCATGTTCGACATGCTGCGCAAGGAGTTCAAGCGGCCGCCCTGGGGCCCCATCGGCTACTTCTTCATGCGCCCGGGCATCGGCCGCATCCGGGCCCGCTTCGACTACGAGAAGCTGGGTGGGGCACCCCTGCTCGGCGTCAACGGCACCGTGCTCATCACCCACGGCGGCGCACGGCGCCGCATGATCGGGTATGCAGTGGAGGTCACGGCGCTGGCCGCCCGGGCGCGCATCCCGGAGCGCATCACGGCCACGCTCGTTTCCGAAGGTGCGGACCGCTCTACGGCGCTGCGCCGGGCGGCCGCCCTGCACCCTGACGCCGCCCCTGGCGATGTCGCTGCCAACCGCGAGGACGTCACGCCCGACGTTGCCACGCCTGGCGACGGCAGCGCCGCGGGCGAGGAGGTCGAGGCCGCCACGGGTGGTTGAGGCCGACGGCCCCGATCGACGCTCGAGGGCGAGCGGCGCGGACCACCATGGGGCCGGCATGCACGGTCCGGAACGCGAGGGCCGCCAGGTCGCCCTGGCCGCCGTCTTCGAGGCCGAGTTCGGCCTTCGTACGGCCAGCGCCATCCTGGCTCGCCGCCTGGATGAGGGAGACATCGGGGATCGGGCGGCCGCACATGCCCGCCGCCTGGTGGATCTGGTGGTCGCTCACCGCGACAGCATCGACGCCCGGATCGAGGTCGTGGCGCCCACTTACCCGGTCGTGCAACTGGCCCGCATCGACCGTGCACTGCTGCGTTGTGGCATGGGTGAACTGCTACACTGCCGGACGACGCCGGCCAAGGTGGCCATCTCCGAGTGGGTCGAGCTGGCTCGCATATACAGCGGAGAGCCGACACGCCGGCTCATGAACGGCGCTCTCGGGCGAGTCGCGAAGGACGTGACCGAGGCCCAACGGGACGATGCCCCGTCAGGCCCGCAGGGCGAGATGGACACAGAGGCCACAAGCCATACGGAGGGACCAGCAGAGTGACCGCTTCGACCTACGAGCGACTCAGCAAGATCGTCGTCGAGCAGCTCGGTGTGGACGAGGCCGACGTCAAGCCCGAGGCGTCGTTCGTGGATGACCTGAACGCCGACTCACTCGATCTCGTCGAGCTTGTCATGAGCCTCGAGGAGGAGTTCGGGACGGAGATCTCCGACGAGGACGCCGAGCGCATCCGGACCGTCCAGGACGCCGTCGACTACGTCGACGAACGCCTCAACCAGTAGTCCCCGACAGGGGTCGATGCCGACCAGCGCCGTCGAGCTTGCCAGCCGGCTGGGCCTGGAATTCCACGACCCCTCGCTCCTCGCCGAGGCGCTCGTCCACAGCAGCTACGTCAACGAGCACCTCGAGAGCCCGACCGACTCCAACGAGCGCCTCGAGTTCCTCGGGGATGCCGTGCTTTCCCTGGTCATCTCCGAGGCCCTCTTCCGACGTCACCGGGACGAGCATGAGGGCGTGCTCACCACCCGGCGGGCCGCCATCGTCTCCACGCGGGGCCTGGCACGCATCGCGCGGCGCCTCGGCCTCGGTGAGGCGCTGGTCCTGGGACAGGGCGCCCAGAACTCCGGTGAGCGGGGTCGCAGCTCGGTACTGGCGGGTCTCTTCGAGGCCATCGTGGCGGCCGTCTTCCTCGACGCCGGCCTGAGCGCCGCCCGCGACTTCATCCTGTCCGCGGCCGCCCCGGAGATGGAGGCCGCGCAGTCGGCGGATACCTTGAAGGCACCCAAGAGCCGCTTCCAGGAACGTGTCATCGCCCTCACCGGTCACGCGCCCAGTTACCGGATCATCAGTTGCGAAGGCCCCGATCACGACCGACACTTCGTCGTGGAGGCCTCCATGGACGGTCGCGAGCTCGGCAGGGGCGAGGGTGGCAGCCGCCGCGAGGCAGAGACGATGGCTGCGGAGGCCGCCCTCGTCACGCTGGACGCCGAGTGAGCCTCGCCCGCCTTCGCGAGCTGCGCATGGTCGGCTTCAAGTCCTTCGCCGAGCGGACCGTGGTGGAGTTCGGCCCGGGCATCTCCGCGGTCGTCGGTCCCAACGGCAGCGGCAAGTCGAACCTCGCCGACGCCCTCCGCTGGGCTCTCGGCGAGCAGGGCCGCGCCCTCCGCAGTCGCCGGGCGGAGGACCTCATCTTCGCGGGCAGCGCCAATCGCCGGGCCGTGGGCATGGCTGATGTGAGCCTCGTCATCGACAACGCGGATCGCCTGCTCGCGGTCGACTTCGGGGAGGTGGAGCTCTCGCGTCGGCTCTTTCGCTCGGGTGAGAACGAGTACCTCCTCAATCGGCAGCGCATCCGCCTGCGCGACCTGGTGGACCTGCTCGACGACGCCAACCTGGCCGACAATGCCTTCCTCTTCATCGGCCAGGGCATGGTCGACCAGGCGTTGGCTCTGCGACCCGAGGAACGGCGCCCGCTGTTCGAGGAGGCGGCCGGCATCCGCAAACACCAGCGCCGCCGAAGCAAGGCCGAGGCGGAGCTGACGGAAGCAGAGTCGAACCTCGAGCGGGTGCGCGACCTTCTCGGAGAGCTCCGACCGCAGGTCCGTCGCCTGGCCGCGCAGGCGGAGCAGCAGGAGGCCCGCACGGCCGCCGGGGCGGAGCTAGCGGCCGCGCTCGTGGAGGCGGCCCGGGCGCGCCTCGGATCGGCCGAGGTCGAATCACGACGCCACGCGGAGGCCCTCTCGAGTTCCCGGCAGGCGGCCGACGCGGCCATGGCGGCCCTGCGCGACTCGGAAGAGTCCGCGGCGTCGCTGACGCGTGCGCTGGCCGATCGTGCTGACACCGAGCAGCAGCTTGCGAGGGCGACTGGACGCCGCCCGTGGCGACGTCCAGCAGGTGGAACTCGCCCGGGCCCGCATCGCCAGCGAGAGTGAGGCGCTCGTGCGTGAGCGTTCGCGCGTCGCCACGGAGCGGGCCTCGGCCGCAGCGCGCATGGAGGATGCCCGTCGGAGCATCGCCGCGGTGCTACCGGGACCCGAAGCGGCTGTCGAGGAGGCACTCGAGGGCGCCGAGCGTCGACTGGCGGACGTCCTGGGCGATGCCGACCGGCTGCGCCAGGCCGGGCGGGCCGGCGAGGAGCGAGCCGCGGTCCAGCGGGCAGCCCACCAACGCATCGCCGCCGACGCGGACCGCGCCATGCGTCGTGCGACCGAGGCATCCCGCCGCCTGCAGGCGCAGGAGGACCTGGCTGTCGCCGCGAGGGAGGCTGCAGACCAGGCTGCTCAACGGGCCACGGTCGCGGCTGCGGCCCGGGAAGCGGCGCACGCCGCCGAGCAGGCCGCCGAGCAGGAAGCTGCAGAGGCTCGCATGGCAGCCGGCGAGGCCACAGCCTCGGCTGCCACGGCAGCCGAGGCCCACTCGCGTCTGCGCGCCGAGCAGGAGGGCCTCGCGGCTCGCAGGGAGGCGCTCGAACAACAGCTTCGGGACGGGACCGATGAGCGCGTCGTGCGCTCGCTTCGAGCCCGAGGCGGGCGCCGCTTCAGCGATGGGCTGGAGGTCGAGCCGGATTTCCGGCTGGCCGTGGAGGCCGCCCTGGGCGACGTCCTCGCCGGGCTCGTGCTGGACGTCCAGGATGCCCGCTCCCTGGCCGAAGCGGCCGCCGTGCTGGTGCTCCGCGACGATGGTGACGCCCGCGAGCGGGGCGATCGTGCCGCCGAGCGGGCCGCCGCGCGCCTCGAGGAGGCGGTCTTCGCTGCCGGCGGAGGCTGGCTGGCCGGGGCCCTGCGGCTCGACCCAGAAGGCCACGCCGCCCGCCTGCTGGCACGCTGTGCCTGGGTCCCGGACCTGGAGGCCGCCCTCGCGGTCCGGACCCACCTGCCGGTCGGCTGGCGTCTCGTGACTCGCGCAGGGGTGGTGATCGACGACCTGGCCGTGGTTCGCCCGGCGCCGGGGGTCTCCACACTGGAGCGCCGGGCGGCACTCGAGGAGATGACGCGCCGGCTGACCCGGGTCGCTGCCGACCTCGAGGCGGCCTCGATCAGCGTCGCCGCAACGGCGGCCGCACGCAGCGCGGCCGATGCTCGAGTGGTGGCAGCTCGGGACACCCTCGACGCGGCACGTCGCGCGCGCCGCCTGGCTGACGAGACGGATCGCTCGGCGGCCTCCGGGGCCGAGAACGCCGCTCGCGAGCGTGCCTGGCAGGAGGCCCTCCTGGGACGCGCCCAGGCCGAGGCAGCCGCGGCGGCCGAGGAGTCGACGCTCCGCGGAGCGGAGCTTCAGGCCCTGGATGAGGCCAGGACAGGGGAGCGCCCGGACGCCACGGACAGCGCCGCGCTGGCGGCCCTCGAGGCACGGGCGGCCCTGCTCCGGGCCGAGCGTGACCGGCTGGCTCACAGTGCAGGTGAGGCACGGGCCGCACGGGATCGAGCGCTCGAGGCGCGACGGCGGGCAGAGATCGGCCTGGGGCTGGCAGAGGCACGCCTCGAGGAGCTCGACCGCGACGAGATGACCCTGAGCGGGCGCGAGGCAGACCTGGCTGCGCAGCGGGAACGATCGTCAGCGGCCCTGGCGAGTGCGCAGGCAGGGCAGCGCGAGGCGGCGGCCGCCTTCGACGAATCGGTGGCCTCCGCTCGAGCGGAGCGCGAGGCCCTGCTGGCAGCGGAGGCAGCCTCGGGGTTCGCCCGCGAGCAGCTCCGCCTGGCCGAACAGCGCAGCCGCGCCTCGGAGGTGGCGGAGATGGAAGCGCGCCTGCAGATGGACGCAGCACGCGAGGGATTGCTCGTGGAGCTGGCCTCCATCGGTCCGGACGGCCTGACGGCGCTGCTCGACCAGCTCGGGCGACCCGCTCCCGAGGCCCCGCCGCAGGCCGATGAACTGCCCGAATTGCTCGAGGGCGCGCTCGAGCTGGCTCTCGAACACTGGCGCCTGGTCGTGAGCGAGTCTGACCCGACCGATGAACCCCCGACCGAACCCCCATCCCGGGCGCGCATCGCGGCCCTGCGGCGACGCTTCAACGAGGTCGGCGCCGGCAACCCCTTCGCCGCCCAGGAGTTGGCCGAGGTCAAGGGCCGCCTGGACTCGCTGGAGCTGCAGCGTGACGACCTTGAACGGGCCATCCGCGACACTCGCGAGATGATGATCCGGCTCGACGAGCTCATGACCGTTCAGTTCCGCGACACCTTCGGAGCGCTCGAGGATGCCTTCGCCCGGCGCTTCCAGCAGCTCTTCGGGGGAGGGGAGGCGCAGCTCTCGCTGACCGACCCGAGCGACCTGGCGACCACTGGCGTGGAGATCGACCGCCCGGCCGCCGGGCAAGCGCCGCCAGCCGCTGGCGATGCTCTCCGGTGGGGAGCGGGCGCTCACTGCCGTGGCACTCCTGATGGCCATGCTGGAGGTGCGCCCGGTCCCCTTCTGCGTCCTCGACGAGGTGGACGCTGCGCTCGACGAGGCCAATATCGGCCGCTTCTCGACGGCCCTGCGGTCGCTCGCGGAGACCATCCAGTTCGTGGTCATCACCCACAACCGTGGCACCATCGAGGCCGCCGACGCGCTCTACGGCGTGACCGTGGGGGAGGATGCCGTGAGTCGCGTCATCTCGCTGCGGCTGGCGGACGCTTCGGCCGCGGACCCGGCACTCGGGCGAGCGCGAGGATGAACGAGTCCCAAGGCGGCGCGGCAGCGACCCGCATCCTCCTCCAGGATGCGCTGCGACCGTCGCGCCTGGGGTTCGCCGAGCGCGTGCGCAACCTGCTCGGCGCGGGCCAGCCCGACGACGAGACGTGGGAGGAGGTCGAGGAGGCGCTCATCTCCGCCGACCTTGGGGCGGAGCTGGCCATCGAGGTCTGCGACCGAGCCCGCGCCCGTCGTGACGTACCGCCCCAGAAGGCCCTGCAGCTGGAGCTCCTGCATCTCTTCGCGACGCGGGAGCCACGGCCCTGGCCGCGCATCCCGGGACCCGGCATCCCGGCCGTCATCCTCGTGGTCGGCGTCAACGGTACCGGCAAGACGACCTCGATCGCCAAGCTCGCCTATCGCTTCAAGTCGCTGGGAGCACGAGTCCTCCTGGCGGCGGCGGACACGTTCCGCGCCGCGGCCATCGAGCAGCTCACCACCTGGGCCCAGCGCATCGACGTCCCCGTCATCGCCCACGCGGCCGGTGCCGACCCTTCAGCCGTCGTCTTCGATGCCGTCGATGCCGCCAAGGCGCGCGCCATGGACGTACTCATCATCGACACCGCGGGCCGGCTGCACACCAAGTCCAATCTCATGGACGAGCTGGCCAAGATCCGTCGCACCATCACCAAGCGCTTGCCGGAGGCTCAGCCGGAGGTGCTCTTCGTGCTGGACGCCACGACCGGCCAGAACGGCCTGCTGCAGGCCAGGGCCTTCCACGAGTCGTCCGGGCTGACGGCCATCGCCCTTACCAAGCTGGACTCGACGAGCAAGGGCGGCGTGGCCTTCGCCATCGAGCGCCAGACGAGCGTCCCGGTCCTCTTCGTGGGCCTCGGCGAGAAGGTCGGCGACCTGCGCGACTTCGATCCCAACGCCTTCGTGGCCGCCCTCTTCGCCGTCGATTAGGCGCTGTGCCCGGGCGTGTGCCCGAGCGCCGCTAGACTGCCCTCCATGTTCGACGCTCTCTCCGACCGCCTTCGCCACGCACTCGCCGGCCTGACAGGGCACGGCCGCATCACCGAGGAAGACGTCAACCTCGCCATGCGCGAGGTGCGCCTGGCGCTCCTGGAGGCGGACGTCAACTACAAGGTCGTCAAGGACTTCGTGGCGCGCGTCAAGGCCCGCGCCATCGGCCAGGACGTCATCGAGAGCATCAACGCCGGCCAGATGGTCGTCAAGATCGTCCATGAGGAGCTGACGGCCATCCTGGGCGCGGGCGACCGCACCTTCCGCCTCAACGGCTCGCCGGCCACCATCCTCATGGTCGGCCTGCAGGGTTCCGGAAAGACGACTTCCTCAGCCAAGCTGGCGCGCTGGATCGTGCGCCAGGGACGGCAGCCGCTGCTGGTGGCCGCCGACCCCTATCGGCCGGCGGCCGTGGACCAGCTGGTGACGCTGGGCACGGGTCTGGGCATCCCGGTCTACAGCGCTCCACCGGGCACGCCCGTCGTGGACATCGCCACCGCTGCCGTCAGCCAGGCGCGCCAGACGGGACGCGACGTGGTCATCGTCGACACCGCCGGTCGGCTGCAGGTGGACGACGCCCTCATGGCCGAGATCCGCGCCCTGGCCACTGCCGTCGCGCCCACGGAGACCTTGCTGGTGGTGGATGCCATGGTCGGTCAGGAGGCCGTCGCCGTCGCCGAGGCCTTCCATGGCGCCACCCCGGTGAGCGGGCTCGTGCTCACCAAGATCGACGGCGATGCCCGCGGCGGCGCGGCCCTCTCCATCTCCGCCGTCAGCGGCGTGGCCGTCAAGTTCATGGGCACGGGTGAGAAGACCGACGCTCTGGAGGTCTTCCACCCGGACCGCCTGGCGGGACGCATCCTGGGCATGGGTGACGTGGTGAGCCTCGTGGAGCGCGCCCAGGAGACCTACGATGCCAAGGAGGCCGAGCGCCTGGCTGAGAAGCTGCGCAAGAACAGCTTCACCCTGGACGACTTCCTGGACCAGATGCAGCAGGTCAAGAAGATGGGTCCGCTGGGATCCCTGATGGAGATGATCCCGGGCTTCGGCGGCGCCGCCAAGCAAGCGCAGGCGGCCATCGACCGCGGCGAGCTGGCACGTGTCGAGGCCATCATCCGCTCCATGACGCGCGAGGAGCGCAACGAACCCGCCATCCTCAACGCCTCGCGCCGGCGTCGCATCGCCCGCGGCTCCGGGACCAGCCTGCCGGAGGTCAACCGACTGGTGAAGCAGTTCGGCGAGATGCAGCGCGTCATGAAGATGATGCGCGGCCGCGGCGGGCGACTGCCCGGACTGCCCATGGGCCGTCCGTAGCGTCCGATGATCGCCCTGCGAGTGAGACAATGCACGGGTCTATGACCTCAGCCACGCATCAGGATCCACGGAGGTGACCATGTCAAGCCTTCCCCCGACCGAGCCTTCGTCCCGCCGCAGCCTGTGGCGCTGGTCGGTCGCCCTGCTGGCGACCGTGCTCATGGTGGTCGTCGGCTCCGGCCTGGTGGCCTTCGCCCAAAGCGGCGCCGGCGCAAGCCGCGGCCCCGTCTTCCTGCCCGCCGAGACCAGCGTCTACGTCGAAGGCAGGCTCGACATGCCGGACGGCCAGGCGGACGCCATGGCCGGATTCCTTTCTGCCTTCCCTGGCTTCGCCGACACGGGCAGCTTCATGACCATCCTGGGTGGAGCCCTCGACGGCCTGGTCTCGGACACGACCGGCGGATCCATCTCCTACAGCGAGGACCTGGCGCCCTTCCTGACCGGCGAGATCGGGCTCGGCGTGATGGACTTCGCCGGAATGCTCGCGGGCGAGGGTGACCCCGACGTGCTCGTGGGTGCGGCTGTCAGTGATGCCGAGGCCGCGGATGCCTTCATCGACGAGCAGCTCAGCAGCGGCGCCGACGTCGTGGAGGAGCCCTACGGGGGCACTTCCATCCTGAGCGATCCGCTCGGCGGCATGGCGCTGGCGGTCGTTGACGATTGGATCCTGATGGCGCCCACCGTCGACCTGGTCAAGGCCGGCATCGACACGCTCTCCGGTGACCTGCCCAGCCTGGCCGACGATCCCGACTTCAGTGCCTCGTGGTCGCGCGTGCCGGCCGCGCATGTCGTGGCGGCCTACATGGACTTCGAATCGTTCGGCCCGCTCATGGACATGGCGATGTCGGCAGCCGAGGGCGAGACGGGCATGGCCATGGACCTCTCGCAGGTGGCCGCCCAGCTGCCCCAGGACATGGTCATGTATCTGTCGGCCGAAGCCGACCGCATGACACTGCAGGCCTACATCACGCCTGGCGACGAGACGCCGGCCATGGCCCTCGGCGAGTCCGACCTGGCGGCGCGCTTCCCGGCTGACACGCAGATCTACCTTGAGACCCGCGAGCTGGGCGCCATGCTACAGACCGCCCTCGGCGGGTTGCTGGAGACCATGGACGAGGAGACGGCCGCCCAGATGGCTCCCCTGGAGGACATGTTCGGGGTGCCCCTGCCAGAACTGCTCGACTTCGTCTCCGATGCCAGCCTGGGCGCCGCCCTCAGCTCTGACGGCCTCTGGCTGGGCATGGCCGGGGAGGTCTCGGATGAAGCGATCGCCACGGACCGCGTGGAGCGCATCCTCTCCATCGTGCGTCTCCTGGGCGCTGGCATGGGCGGCGAGGACGCCCCCCAGATCAGCGTGGACGAGACGACCATCGACGGCACGACCGTGACCACCGTGACCCTGCCCATCGACGAGGTCACCGGTGGCCAACTCCCCGTGACCATCCCCGACACGCTCAGCATCGCCGTCGACGACGGCACCCTGCTCATCGGCTTGGGCGACTTCGTCGAGAACGCCCTGACCGGGGCGGAGACCGATTCGCTGGCGGCCAGCCCGGGCTATGTGGACGCCCTGGGCGAGGACACCAGCAACAGCGGTGTCCTCTACGTCAACGTCGGGTCGCTGCTGTCTGTCCTGGATCCGCTCCTGGCCACGATGGCTCCCGAGTGGGCTGACATCGCTCCCTACGCCACGGCGCTCGACCGCTTCATCGCGGTCGGGACGGTGGACGAGGAGGTCATCAGCGCCCGCATGTCGGTCATCGTCGCGCCATAGTCGAGCGAGGCTGTACCATTCGCCGGGCACCGTCGTGCGGTGCCCGGCGATCTGACGCCCGGCACCACAGCCGGCGTCGCCCAGCGCCACGCCCCACAGGAGGTCTCCAGAGTCCCTTGGCAGTCCGAATCCGCCTTACCCGAGTCGGTGCGACCAAGCAGCCCAGCTACCGCTTCGTCGTCGCCGACAGCCGCAGCGCCCGTGACGGACGCTCGCTCGATACGCTCGGTCACTACAACCCGCGTAGCGAGCCCATCGAGATCCACGTCGACGCCGAGAAGGCCACCCAGTGGCTGGCGAAGGGCGCCAAGCCCACCCACACGGTGGAGCGCCTCTTCCGCCGCGTCGGCATCCTGCCCGACCTCGGCTAGCCATGGCTGCCGTCGAGTTGGTCGAATTCGTGGCCAGATCCTTGTGGACGACCCCGATGCCGTGCGCGTCGAGGCCCACGAGGAAGATGGGACCCAGGTCATCGAATTGACGGTGGCCGAAGATGACATGGGCAAGGTCATCGGCCGTAACGGGTCGGTGGCGAAGGCCCTGCGCACGCTGCTCAAGGTCGTCGCCGCGCGCGAGGGGCAGTCGATCTCGCTGGAGATCGTCTAGCCGGTCGTGTCTGCCTCGCCCGATGCGCGTGTCGCCGTGGCGCTCGTCCGCGGCTTGCACGGCCTGCGAGGCGCCGTTCGCCTGGAGGTCCTGACGGACACGGCGGACCGTTTCGAGTCGGGTTCCGTCCTCTTCGTCGAGGGTCAGGAGACGCCCTTGACGGTGGACTGGACAGGGCCATCGAAACCGGGCCTGCTGGTGCACTTCGCCGAGATCACCAGCCGCGAGGCGGCCGAGCCGCTGCGTGACCGCTACCTGGAGATCGTGCCGGAGGCGCCGCTGCCTGCCGGCTCCTGGTACTGGCACGAGATCGTGGGCCTGGAGGCGCAGACCACCGACGGTGAGTCGCTGGGTACCGTCAGTGAGGTCTTCCGAGCCGGCGCCGGTGAGGTCTACGTCATCACAGGGGGCCCGCGGGGCGAGGTGCTCGTCCCGGCCGTGCGCAGCGTCGTGAAGGAGCTGGCACCCGCGGAGGGCCGTCTCGTGGTCGATGCGGGCGTTCTCGACCTCCCCGTGCTCAGGAAGCAGGCCCAGGAACGTCCGTCCACTGAAGCAGAGTCGGTCCCTGGCGAGGCGCCCGAGCCCGACCAGCCGTCCCTGACCGAGCCTGACCAGCCGACGGTGCCTGGCCCCGAGGAAGCGCCAGCGCCGGGATGATGCGCATCGACATCATCACGCTCTTCCCGGGCATCTTCCCCGGCCCGCTCGCCGAATCCATCCCCGGACGGGCCCTGGAGCGCGGCCTCGCCGAGCTGCATGCGCACGACCTGCGCGAGTGGGGCCTCGGTCGTCACCGCTCGGTCGACGACTATCCCTACGGAGGAGGCGCCGGCATGGTGCTGCGGCCGGAGCCGGTCGCCGCCGCGCTTGACGCGCTGGCGCCGCAGGGCTCCGACGCCTTCAGGATCCTGCTCGATCCGGGCGGCGAGCCGTTCTCACAGGCCCGCGCGGTCGATCTCTCCGGGCGCCCCCACCTCGTCCTGGTCTGCCCCCGCTACGAGGGCATCGACGAGCGCGTCCGCAGCCTGGTGGACCTGGAGCTCTCGGTGGGCGACTATGTGGCATCGGGTGGCGAGATCCCGGCCTTGGCGGTCATCGACGCCGTCTTGCGACTGCTGCCAGGTGCCATCGACGAGGCCTCGACGGTCGAGGAATCGTTCTCGCACGGCCTGCTCGAGTATCCGCAGTACACGCGACCGCCGCTGTTCCGGGAGATGGCCGTGCCGCCCATCCTGACGAGCGGCCACCATGGCGCTGTGGCCGCGTGGCGGCATGAGCAAGCCCTCGAGCGCACGCGGCGTCGACGACCGGACCTGCTGGCGCGCCGCGATGGCGGGGACGCCCCGGCCACCGAATGAGCCGCGCCGTTCGGAGCCCGCGGCCCGGGGGGCTGCTATACTCCGCCATCGACCCAGTCAGGTAGCGCCCTGCCCACGTATGCCCGCCGCTGACCGCGGCCACGGCGCAGCACCAGGAAGTGACCCAGTGACCGTCCTCGACGAGATCGTCGCCGACCAGATCAGAACCGACCTGCCAGACATCGCCCCCGGTGACACCGTGCGTGTCTCGGTGAAGGTGAAGGAAGGCAACCGCGAGCGCATCCAGGTCTTCGAGGGCACGGTCATGCGCATGCGCGGTGGCGGCATCACGCGCTCCATCACGGTGCGGGCGTTGCGCAGCGGCGTGGGCGTGGAGCGGACCTTCAAGGTGAACTCCCCGCGCATCGAGCGGATCGACGTGGTGCGCCACGGCGTCGTGCGCCGCAAGCAGCTCTACTTCCTGCGCAAGCGCGTCGGCAAGGCTGCCACGCTGCGGGAGCGCCGCGCCTAGCTCCTCCAAGGGGCGGCCGTCGAGGTCCCCTGCCGAGCTCGCTGGTCAGCATAGGTACGAGGCGCCGCCACGAACGTGGCACGATCGAGCTGGGGCTAGGATGGCCGTGTGCCTCCCCGCCAACCACACCTCCGCGCCGAGCATGCCCTGTGGCTCCAGGGCAAGCGTCGTGTCGTGGGCGTCGATGAGGTCGGCACCGGTGCTCTCTGCGCGCCCGTCGTCGCGGCAGCCGTGCTTGTCAGGCCGCACACTCGCAAGATCGTCGGGGTCCGGGATTCCAAGACGCTGAGCCTCCGCCAGCGCGAGCGGCTCGTGGACGAGATCAAGGCGCGCAGCCTGGCCTGGGGTGTGGGCGCCGCCTCCGTGCGTGAGATCGAGCAACTCAACGTGCGCAACGCCGCTCACCTCGCGATGCGCCGCGCCCTGCGTCGGCTGCCGCCCTACGACCACGTGCTCGTGGACGGCCAGAAGATCGCCCGCATGGAGGAACACATCGGGCCCTACACCTCGATCGTGAAGGGGGATGCCTCGTCCTACGCCATCGCCTGTGCCTCGGTCATCGCCAAGGTCACGCGCGACCGGCTCATGGCACGCCTCGCCTTACGCTATCCGGGCTACGGCTGGGAACACAATGCCGGCTACGCGACGCCAGACCACGTGGCCGGCCTTCACGAGATGGGCGTCACGCCGTTCCACCGTCGCACGTACCAGCGCATCCGCGCCATCCTGGCCGGCGACCAGCTGGCCCTCGACCTCGAGGGCGACCTGGTAGCGCGATGGGTCGCTGGCCTCGATCGACCCGGACGACTGAGCCTGGGCCCATCCGGTCCTGCTGCGTCATCCCGCGACGCATCCCAAGTAAGCGGGCGCGAAGTGACCTTCCGTACGGTCTCCTGGTGAAGGTTGCGGGCGATGTTCAGCCGGTCGATCGGCGGACGAGCCGCCGCGTGGCCGGTGACCAGGCTGAGGAGGCTGCCGTCCGCCATCTCTTCAGGCTCGGCTGGACCATCCTGGCTCGCAATGTGCGCGTGGGCCGCAGCGAGCTGGACATCGTGGCCCGCGACCCATCGGAGCCGGGCGTCCTGGTGATCATGGAGGTGCGTTCACGGAGCGGGCCGGGCTTCGGAGCCCCGGTCGAGTCGGTCGACCGTGCCAAGGTGGAGCGTCTCTACCAGGCTGCCTGGCGGCTGCGGCGGGCGGGTCGCCTGCCGGATGGCCCACGTCTCCCGCCTGTCGATTGGCGCATCGACCTGATGACCATGGAACGGGATGGCCCGACCTGTCCCTGGCGGGTCACACGGCACGTGCGGGACATCGAGCCACCGCGATAGGCGGCCAGCGGGGCCGGGGGCGCCCCGTGTGCCCCTCGTGCTAGACTCCGGCAGGCTCTGCCATGAGCCGACGAGCGCAGCGTGTGGCTGCGTATCACACACGCGTGCCGCTCCCCGCAGGGGTGCCGTGCGACCATCGGTCGCCGGTCTGCGGATGACGAGGCGCGCGGAGGCACAACCGTACAGGAGGTCCCCACCCCATGTCGTCCGTCTCGATGCGCCAGCTGCTGGAGGCCGGAGTCCACTTCGGGCACCAGACTCGCCGCTGGAACCCCAAGATGAAGCCCTTCATCTTCGCCGAGCGCAATGGCATCCACATCATCGACCTGGCCCAGACGGTCAGCCGCCTGGACGCCGCGCTCGCGTTCGTCACCGAGACGGTCGCCAATGGCGACTACGTGCTCTTCGTGGGCACCAAGAAGCAGGCCCAGGAGCCCATCGCAGAAGAGGCCGCCCGGGCGGAGATGCCCTGGGTCAACCACCGCTGGCTTGGCGGCATGCTCACCAACTTCGTGACCATCCGCAAGCGCATCGGCCGGCTCGACCAGATCGAGGCCATGCAGGCCAGCGGCGACCTGGATCGGCGCTCCAAGAAGGAGGCCTCCGGCATCCTCGAGGAGATGGCCCGCCTGCAGCTCAAGATCGGGGGCATCCGCAAGATGCGCCGCCTGCCAGGCGCCATCTTCGTCGTCGACCCGCAGCGTGAGCACATCGCGGTCACGGAGGCACGCAGGCTGGAGATCCCGGTCATCGGCACCGGCGACACGAACGTCGACCCGGATCAGATCGACTACATCATCCCCGCCAACGACGATGCCATCCGGGCCATCCGGCTGCTCTGCCGGCTCGTCTCCGACGCCGCCATCGAGGGTCTCGCCCAGCGCGCCACACGTGGCGCCGCCGACTCTGCCCTGAGTGCCGACATCGGCGAGGCCGAGGAAGCCAGCGACGAGGTCATGGCGGCCATCGCGGCGGGCGGCACCTACAGCTTCGCGCCCGACCCGGACGAGGACGAATCGGTGCTGCCCGGTGAGATCGACCTGCTGACGGAGGTCCCTGCGGAGGTCGTGCCGGCCCCTGAGGCCATGCCGGCCGCAGAGGTCCAGGGGGCGGCCGAGGAGGCCATGCCGGCCGCAGAGGTCCAGGGGGTGGCCGAGGAGGTCGAGGCGGAGCTGCCTCGCGCCACCCGAACACGGACCCGCAAGCCTGCCGCCGCGCGCGTCGAGGCCGACGCGGGTGAGCCCGCCGAGGTCGCCAACGAGCCCGGTGACGCGGCTGCCATCGAGACAGCTGTGACCGAGGCCAGCGAGGCCTGAGGACCAAACCACCACGCTGACGATGTGCCGGCGCCCACGCATGCCGGCGATGCGGCCCAGGCACAGGAAGGAACATCAGGAGCATGACGGAGAAGACGATCAGCCCGGCGCTGGTCAAGGACCTGCGCGACCGGACCGGCGCTGGCTTCATGGACTGCAAGAAGGCCCTCACGGAGACCGGCGGTGACCTGGAAGCCGCCACCGCCTACCTGAAGGCCAAGGGCCAGGCGGCGGCAGCGGGCAAGGCCGGGCGCGACGCGCGCGAGGGCCAGGTTGCCTCCTACATCCACGCCGGCGGTCGCCTGGGTGTCCTCATCGAGGTCAACTGCGAGACCGACTTCGTGGCCCGCACCGACGACTTCCAGAAGCTCGTCCGTGAGCTGGCCATGCAGGTCGCTGGCTTCCGCCCCACGTACCCGACCATCGAGTCCATCCCGGTTGACGTCGTGGATGCCCGCAAGGCCGCGCTGCTCGCTGACGAGACCACGCAGAAGAAGCCGGCCGAGATCCGCGAAAAGATCGTGGAAGGCCAGCTCGCCAAGTGGTACAAGGAGGTCGTGCTCTACGAGCAGACCTTCCGCGACACGGAGCAGACCGTCGGTGAGCTCATCACCGACGCCATCGCGCGCATCGGCGAGAACATCAAGGTGCGCCGCTTCGTGCGCTTCGAGCTCGGGGAGGCGCTGTGACGGACGGCTCCCCTCGAGCCGCCGCCAGCGGGTCGCCTGCCACGGGCGCCCGTTATGGCCGTATCCTGCTGAAGCTCTCCGGTGAGGCTCTGCTGGGCTCGCGCCAGTACGGCGTGGACCCGTCGATGTGCCTCGACATCGCGGCCCAGGTCCGGACCGTCCGCGAGCGTGGCGTGGAGGTCGCCATCGTGGTCGGCGGCGGCAACATCTTCCGCGGCCTGGCCGCGGCGGCCAAGGGCATGGACCGGGCCACCGGTGACTACATGGGCATGCTGGCCACCGTCATGAACGCCCTGGCCCTGCAGGACGCCCTGGAGACCTCAGGCGTCGAGTCGCGCGTCATGACCGCCATCGGCATGAACGAGGTCGCGGAGCCGTACATCCGTCGGCGCGCCGTGCGTCACCTGGAGAAGGGTCGCGTGATCATCCTGGCCGCCGGCACCGGGAACCCCTACTTCACGACGGACACGGCAGCGGCCCTGCGCGCCGTCGAGATCGGTGCCCAGGTCCTGCTCAAGGCCACCAAGGTCGACGGCGTCTACAGTGCTGATCCGGTCCTCGACCCCCAGGCCGTCCGCCACGAGGAGCTGACCTACACGGACGTGCTCGCCAAGCGACTCGCCGTGCTCGACTCGACGGCGGTCAGCCTGTGCATGGACAATGACCTTCCGATCCTCGTCTTCGACATCAACCACGAGGACAACATCGCCCGTGCCGCGCTCGGCGAGCCGGTCGGGACGCTCATCCATGGAGGGAGGGACGCATGAGCGACGCTCACGGTCAGTCGATCGACGCGCGCATGGCGGATGCGGTAGAGGCCATGGACCGCGACTTCAACCACATCCGCACCGGTCGTGCCTCGACCTCGCTCGTGGAGCGGCTGCAGGTGGACTACTACGGCACCCCGACCGCGCTCAATCAGCTGGCCGGTATCAGCGTGCCCGAGGCGACGACGGTGGTCATCCAGCCCTGGGACCGAAACGCGCTGCAGCCCATCGAACGGGCCATCCTGAAGTCGGACATCGGCATCACGCCCAACGTCGATGGCATGGTCGTGCGCCTCAACATCCCGCCGCTCACCGAGGAGCGCCGCCGCGATCTCGTGAAGCTCGTCCACAAGCGTATGGAGGAGGCCAAGGTCGAGATCCGCAATCACCGTCGGGACGCGGTCGATGCCACCAAGAAGCGCGAGAAGGACGGCGAGATCGGTGCCGACGAGGCCCGCCGGGAGCTGGAGGCCATCGAGAAGGCCACGCACCGCTGGACCGACGAGGTCGACCGGGTCGGCAAGGCCAAGGAACAGGAGGTCCTGGAGGTCTAGGTGACCGCACCGGCCGTGAGACGAGGCGCTGACGACGAGCCGGCCGCCGTCGCCGGAGAGGAGCGGCTGCCCCGTCACGTGGCCATCATCATGGATGGCAACCGACGCTGGGCACGCGCCCAGGGTGTCCCCGAGGCGCAGGGCCACGCGGCCGGCGTGGAAGCCATCCGCCCCATCGTCGAGCACGCCGCCGGACGTGGCATCGAGGTGCTCACCATCTATGCCTTCAGCCGTGAGAACTGGCGGCGTTCCAGCGCCGAGGTCGAGACCCTCATCGCACTCCTGGACGCCACCGATCCGCGACGAGACGCCGCGCCTCGTCGAGCAGGGAGTGCGCGTCCGCCTGGCAGGCCGCCTCGAGGAGTTGCCCGCCGAGACCCGCGCTTCCATCGAACAGGCCATCCTGCGCACGGCCGGTGGGGCTCGCATGACCCTCAACGTGGCCTTCAACTACTCGTCGCGCTCGGAGATCGTGGACGCCGTGCATGCCTTCGTGGACGACGGCAACAGTCTCGCCCAGCTGGACGAGGAGGGCCTGGCGGCGTATCTCTACACGGCGGACCTGCCCGACCCCGACTTGCTCATCCGCACCGGCGGGGATCAGCGCATCAGCAACTTCCTGCTCTGGCAGGCGGCCTACGCCGAGCTCTACTTCTGTGACCAGTTCTGGCCGGACTTCGGTCCCGCCGACCTCGACGCTGCCATCGCCGAGTTCGCCCGCCGCGCGCGGCGGTTCGGGCGCTAGACCGGGCCTCGGTCGTGCGAGAACGGGCCATCTCGGCCGTCGCCATCGCTGCCGTCGTCATCGTCGTCTTCCTGGCCGGCCAGCCCTGGCTGACGCTGGGCATCGCGGCACTGGCCTCGCTGGCGTCGCTTGAGGTCTTCCGCCTGCTGCCGCCCGCCGGCTTCCCTGTGCAGGCGCTGCCCGGCGTCGTCTTCGCGCCGCTGGCCGTGCTGGCTGCCGGCTGGCTCGACGGGACCGGCGCCTGGGTGCCTCTGTTCGTGGCGCTCATCCTCGTCACCCTGGCCATGGACGCCTTCCGCCGCCTCGAAGTCCGCGACGGCTTCCTGGTCTGGATGGGCGGCAGCTTCGGTGCCCTCTACGCGTCACTGCTGGCTTTCCTGGCGGCCATCCTCGTGGTGGCCCCCGCGGTACCCGATGACGCCCTGCTGGGTGGCACCGTGGATGCCGGCCGCGCCTGGCTGCTGGTCCTCGTGCTGACGGTGTGGTCCTTCGACACCTTCGCCTACCTCTCGGGGCGCACCTTCAAGAAGGGTCGCTTCCTCAATCACATCTCGCCCAACAAGACCTGGAGCGGGGTCATCGGCGGCACCGTCGCGGCCGTCATCGTGGGCGGCCTGCTGGCCACTGCGGCTGGCCAGTGGCTTCCCGGCGGCCTCCTCATGGGTTTCCTGGTGGCTGTCGCCGGACAGGCCGGGGACGTCGCCGAGTCGATGCTCAAGCGCACCGCCGGCGTCAAGGACTCGGGCCACCTCATCCCCGGACATGGCGGGATCCTGGACCGGGTCAATTCGTTCCTCTTCGCAGCGCCGGTCGTCTTCGGTTACCTGGTCATCGTGGGTTCCTGATGGCGAATGAAACGGCGCACGCGGCGCTGCCGCCGGCGGCAGCGCCGCCCACGCGCGGTGCCCCCGTCCGCGTGGCGCTACTCGGATCGACCGGATCCATCGGCCGGCAGACCGTCGACGTGCTGACGGCTGCCGGTCCGGGGGCCTTCGAGGTGGTGGCCCTGGCCGCCGGCCGGGATGTGGAGACGCTCGATGGCCAGGTGCAGCAGCTGCGCCCCAAGGTCGTCTCGATGGCCGACCGCGATGCCGCCGCACACCTGAGCCTGCCCCCTGGCACGTTACTCGCCGACGGGAGGTCAGCCCTCCTGGACATGGCCACACGCGACGATGTGGACCTCGTGATCATCGCCACCGGCGGCGTCGTCAGCCTGCGCCCGGTGCTGGCTGCGCTGGGAGCCGGCAAGATCGTGGCCACCGCCAACAAGGAGACGCTCGTCAGCGCGGGCCATCTCGTGATGCCCCTGGCGAGGGCTCGCGCAGATTCGGTGCGCTCGACCGACCCGTCATCCCCTCTGGCCTCTCCACTGGCCTGGCTGCGGCCCATCGACTCGGAGCACTCGGCCATCTGGCAGTGCCTGGCCGGGGAGGACCTGGCCAGCGTGGCACGACTCATCCTGACCGCCTCTGGCGGTCCCTTCCGCGAGTGGCCGGCGGAACGCATGGCCGACGCCACCCCCGCCGACGCACTGGCGCACCCTAACTGGACGATGGGCTCCAAGATCACGATCGACTCGGCCACGCTCATGAACAAGGGCCTGGAGGTCATCGAGGCCCACTGGCTCTACGATGTGCCCTACGAGCACATCGAGGTCGTCATCCACCCCCAGAGCCTGGTCCACTCGTTCGTCGAGTTCGTGGACGGCTCGCTGAAGGCCCAGTTGGGGCTCCCGGACATGCGCATCCCCATCCAGTACGCCATCGACCATCCCAACCGGCGACCTGGCCCGGCGCCGCGGCTGGACGTCCACGTCCACGACCGCATGACGTTCGCGCCGGTCGATGAAGTGCGCTTCCGGGCCCTGCCCGTGGCCCGCGCGGCCGGCCTCGCTGGTCCCGGTGCCACAGCCGCCCTCATCGCCGCCGACGACGCGGCCGTCGAGCGCTTCCTGGCCGGCACCCTCACCTTCGACGGTATCGTGCGCCTCGTGGAGGAGGCCGTGGCACGTTTCAGCGTGGCGGCAGCGCCGGACCTGGATGGGCTGGAAGCCATCGATACCGAGGTGCGCGCCTGGGTCCGTCAGTCGGAGCCCGGTGGCGGGCGGGCAGCCTGATGGACTTCGCCGTCAACATCCTCCTCCTGCTGGTCATCATCGTGCCCCTCGTGCTTGCCCACGAACTGGGCCACTTCGTGACGGCCCGCCGCGCCGGCGTCACCGTCCACGAGTTCGGCATCGGCTTCCCGCCCCGGGCGGCCATCCTCCGCCGCGGCAAGGACACCATCTACTCGCTCAATTGGCTGCCCATCGGCGGCTTCGTGCGACTGGAAGGGGAGGAGGGCGAGTCGCTCGACCCGCGGGCCTTCGTCAACCAGCGACTGGGCACGCGCCTGCGTATCCTGCTGGCCGGCGTGGTCGTCAACTTCGGCATCGCCTGGCTCATCTTCACGCTCATCGCACTCTTCGCCGAGCCGGTCTGGGATGTGCGCATCAACGAGGTCGTGCCCGACTCACCCGCGCAGCGCGTCGGGCTGGTGGCCAGCCGCGTCGTCGGGTACACGGAGCCGATCGAGCTCATCGATGCCGAGGGTCAGCCCACGGGTGAGACGCGGCGGCTGCCCATCTACGACGATTCGGGCGACCTGCTGGTCGCCGTCGATGGACGCCGTTTCCCCGTCTTCGACGACATCGCCAACGACCCCTCCGACCCTCGCAGCGGTCCGCTGCGCTACCTGGCGGCGCGTGCCGGGGAATCCGTCGTGCTGAGCGTGATCCACGCTGACGGCACCCGCGAGGACGTGGAGGTGACGCTGCGAACGCCGGAGGAGGTCGCAGCCGGCCTGGGGGCCCTCGGCTTCCTGCCCGGCAACGAGTATGGCTCGCGGCAGAACGGCGTCCTCGAATCGATGGCTATCGGCCTGCAGCGGACCGTGGAGGCGTCGACGCTGATCCTGCGGGGAGTGGGCGAGCTCATCTCTTCCCTCCTCCAGGGCCCCGGTGCAGCCCTGCCCGTGGCTGGCCCGCTCGGCGTCGCCGACCTCGTGGGCGGAGTGCGCGAGTCGGCACCGCCGGTCATCCTGCTGTGGCTGGTCGGTCTGCTCTCAGCCAACCTGGCGGTCTTCAACATCCTGCCCTTCCCGCCCATGGATGGCGGTCGCGTGGCCATGGCCCTCGTGCAGGCGGCCAGCCGCAATCGCGTCAGCCCCGCGACGGAGCGCTTCGTCTACCTGGCCGGCTTCGTCATGCTCATGACGCTGCTCGTACTCGTGACGTGGTCGGACATCCAGCGCATGACCTCGTGAGCGCGCCGGCTGGGCGTGCCCGCCGCCGGACCCCGACCGTGGACGTGGGCGGCGTGGCGGTGGGGTCCGAAGCACCCATCGTCGTGCAGTCGATGACCAACACGGACACCGCCGACGCGGACACCACGGCCCTGCAGGTGGCCGCGCTCGCCCATGCCGGCAGCGAGCTGGTGCGCATCACCGTCAACAACGACGCTGCCGCGGCAGCCGTGCCGGTCCTCCGGCGCAAGCTTGACGACCTGGGCATCGGCGTGCCGCTTGTGGGCGACTTCCACTACAACGGGCACCAGTTGCTGCGCTCGCATCCGGCGGCCGCGGCCGCCCTGGCCAAGTACCGCATCAATCCCGGCAACGTGGGCGGCAAGCGGCGCGACGAGCACTTCGCCACCATCGTCCGAGTCGCCATCGAGCACGACAAGCCCGTCCGCATCGGGGTCAACTGGGGCTCGCTCGACCAGGACCTGCTGACCGAGCTCATGGAGGCCAACGCCCGGTCGTCGGCGCCACTGGCAGCCCGCGACGTGCTCGTGGAGGCCATGCTGGCTTCGGCCCTGCGCTCGGCGGAGCTGGCGGAGGCCACGGGCCTGGCGCATGACCGCATCATCCTCAGCGCCAAGGTGAGCGCCGTCCGCGACCTCGTCGACACCTACCGGGGGCTGGCGGGCCGTTGCGACTACCCGCTGCATGTCGGCCTCACGGAAGCCGGCATGGGCATGAAGGGCACGGTGGCCTCGGCCGCGGGGCTGGCCATCCTGCTTGACGAGGGCATCGGCGACACCATCCGCGTCTCGCTCACGCCGGCGCCGGGGGGCGATCGCACGGAGGAAGTCCAGGTCGCCATGCAGGTCCTGCAATCGCTGGGCCTGCGCTCGTTCCGGCCGCAGGTCAGCGCCTGTCCCGGCTGCGGCCGCACCACGAGCGCGTTCTTCCAGGAGATGGCCCAGCGCATCGAGCGACACATCTCTGAACGCATGCCCGAGTGGGCGGGCCGCTATCCCGGCGTCGAGGACATGCACGTAGCGGTCATGGGCTGCGTCGTCAACGGGCCCGGCGAATTGAAGCAGGCGGACATCGGCATCAGCCTTCCGGGCACCTTCGAAGAGCCCGTGGCGCCCGTCTTCGTGGACGGCGCGTTGCACGCGACGCTGCGCGGCGAGGGCCTCGTGGAGGACTTCATCGGACTCCTCGAGGGGTACGTGGAGCGTCGCTACGGCGACCCGGCCACGCTGGGGCCGCTCGGAGCCAGGTAGCCTCTTGGCTACATCGGCAGCCCGTGAGTCACGCATCCCCAGGGCCATGCAGCGCGGCTGGCGCCTGACTGCCGATGACGTCATCGACCGATCTGACGGCCACATGGTCGGCGCTGCGATGCCGCTCACACGAGCCGCGACCGGTGTTCCCGGGTTTCCGTAGGCACTGCCAGTCAAACGGGCTTGATGACGGGAGTCGATGGGCAGGATGACTGGGACGAGCGGCCCCGCGGGGCCGCTCCGACGCCAAGCCGGGGTGCGCTACGATGCCGGCGCCACTACGTCAGCCCGATCCTCAGACCGTCCCAGGAGGCCACGTGTCCAACGCCGGTTTCGTCAGCGACCTGACCCGTCAGTCCGAGGACTTCCCCGGCTGGTACAACGACCTGGTCCTGAAAGCGGAACTGGCCAGCTACTCGCCGGTGCGGGGCTGCATGATCATCCGCCCCTACGGCTTCGCCATCTGGGAGTCGATGCGCGACGAGCTCGATCGCCACATCAAGCGCACCGGTCACAGCAACGTGTACTTCCCCCTCTTCGTGCCCAAGTCGCTTCTGGAACGAGAGGCAGAGCATGTCGAGGGCTTCGATCCGCAGGTGGCCTGGGTCACGCGTGCCGGGGGCGAAGAGCTCGCCGAGCCCCTGGCCATCCGCCCGACCAGCGAGGCCATCATCGCCGAGGTCGTGAAGGACTGGATCCAATCCTACCGGGACCTTCCCCTGCTCATGAACCTCTGGAACAACGTCGTTCGTTGGGAGCTGCGCACGCGGCTCTTCCTGCGCACGACGGAGTTCCTGTGGCAGGAGGCCCACACCTTCCACGCCAGCGAGGAAGAGGCCGCCGAGGAGGTCGCCACGGGTCTGGAGGCCTACCGTGCCGTGGCCGAGGAGTGGCTGGCCATCCCCGTCATCCGGGGTCGGAAGTCGCCCGCCGAGACGTTCCCGGGAGCCGTCTACACGCACGCCATCGAGGCCATGATGCGCGACCGCAAGGCGCTCCAGGCGGGCACCAGCCACATGCTCGGCCAGAACTTCGCGAAGGCCGCGGACATCCAGTTCCTGGACCGTGACAACCAGCGCAAGCACCCCTATGGCACCTCCTGGGGTTTCTCCACGCGCATGGTGGGCGCCACGATCATGGCCCACGGCGATGACCATGGACTGGTCCTGCCGCCCAACGTGGCCCCGACACAGGTCGTCGTCGTGCCCATCTTCCGCAGCGAGGACGACCGTCGCGCGGTGGCCGGCGCCATCGGATCGTTGGAGGCGGCACTCGAGGACGTGCAGACCGTCTCCGGTCCGCTGCGCCTCAGGGTCGACTGGCGAGAGGAGACGCCTGGCTTCAAGTACAACCACTGGGAGCTGCGCGGCGTGCCGCTGCGGCTCGAGATCGGCCCGCGCGACGTGGCTGCCGGTCAGGCCGTCGTGGTGCGCCGTTTCGATCGGGCCAAGGAAGCCCTGCCCCTGGCGGGCCTGGTCGACGAGCTGCCCCGTCGCCTGATGGACTACCAGGCGGCCGTCCTGCAGCGCGCCATCGATTTCCGTGAGCAGCACACGCACAGCGTGAACACGCTGGGCGAGATGGGCGAGATCCTCGATGCCGGCGGCGGCTTCATGTTGGCGCCGTGGTGCGGCTCGGGAGAGTGCGAGAAGGCCGTCTCGGCGCAGAATGGTGCCACTATCCGCGTCATCCCCTTCGACTCGCCCGATGAGGCCGGCGCTTGCGTCGTGGACGGCCGGCCGAGCGAGCGCCGCGTCCTCTTCGCCCGCGCCTACTAGGACGGCCCTTCAGGGACCGCGAGCCGTCGATGGCCATCCTCTGCCGCGACATCGGCCTGCTGCTGCTCCAGGCGCCACACACGGGCTCCACGTCGCTGGGCACCCTCCTGCGTACCGAGCTGGGTGGCGAGATGCTGGTGGAAGAGCGTGTCCGTGACGCCCGCGGCCGCATCGTGCTGCGCCAGAAGCACCAGACGCTGGCGCAGCTCATGGACGCCGGCCTCGTCACGCCCGAGCAGCGGGCGAACCTGCTGGTGGTGGTCGGTATCCGCAATCCCTTCGACCTGGTCCTGACCGAGTACGCGCGCAATCGCGATGCCGGCAGCATCTCCGCCCCGCAGCGCCTTCTGCGCCGCCTGCCCGGCGCCAGCCCCGACTTCAGCCCGCGCGACTTCGAGCGCTTCGTGCAGCGCCGCTACGAGCCCGGCTGGTTCTTCCGCCTGGTCGGTCGGCGGCCCTTCGTTCCGACCGACTGGACGGCCGGCTCCGACCACCCCATCCGCTTCGAGCGCATGCAGGACGACCTTGACGCGGCCCTGCGCCGAGTCGGCGTCATGGAGCCCCACCGCCTGCCGCACCGCAACCCGACCACGTCCCGAGCCGACCGCGACTACCGTCAGGTCTACACCGAGCGCGCACGAGCCATCGTGAGCCACGCCTATGCCCGCGAACTGAGCCAACACGGCTATTCGTTCGCGGGCTGAGGCCTGCCAACAGGCTGAGCGCGGAGACCGGGTGCTATACTCGGCGACTGCACGTCCGGCCGCCTGAAACGTGGGTGACCCCCACGTTTTATTGTGACCACGGGCGCAACGAGCGAACGAAAGGAGGCGACGCATGAGCCGGGACTTCATCGGCGCGCTCCTGCAGTTGAACGCGGAGAAGGGCCTCCCGCGCGAGCAACTCGTGCGCACCGTGGAGGACGCCATCCAGAGCGCCTATCGACGCGTCGCGCCCGGGTATGAGGACGTCTACGTCAAGCTGGACACGGAGACCGGCGAGATGCGCATCTTCCGCGCGCGCATCGTCGTCTCGGAGGTCGAGGACGAGACGACGCAGTGGTCCATCGTGGAAGCCCAGGAGCATGACCCTGGGGCTGTCCTCGGCGACCTCGTCGAGTACGAGCAACTGGAGCCCACGCACTTCGGTCGTGTCGGTGCCCAGGTCGCCGGGCAGGTCGTGCGCCAACGCCTGCGTGAAGCGGAGCGTGAGACCCTCTTCGACGAGTTCGCCCATCGCGAGGGCGAGATCATCACCGGCAGCGTGAGTCGAGTGGAGCCCTCTGGCATCATCCTCGACCTGGGCAAGGCGGAGGCCATCCTGCGCACCACGGACCAGTCGGCGTCCGAGCATTACCGCATCGGCCAGCACGTCAAGGCCTACGTCCTGGAGGTTCGTCGCACGCCACGCGGTCCGCTCATCTACGTCAGCCGCACCCACAAGGCTTTCCTGCGTCGGCTCTTCGAGCTGGAGGTGCCGGAGATCCAGGCTGGCACCGTGGAGATCCGGGCCATCGCACGCGAGGCGGGTAGCCGCAGCAAGATGGCCGTCTCCAGCCGGCAGGAAGGGCCTCGACCCGGTCGGTGCCACCGTCGGCCAGCGCGGCGGCCGCGTGCAGGCCGTCGTGGCGGAGCTGGGCGGCGAGAAGATCGACATCATCCCCTGGGCGGACGACCCGGACGTCTTCGTCGCCAACGCCCTCAGCCCGGCCCAGGTCGTGGGCGTCAAGATCGACGAGCCCAACCGCATCGCCGCGGTCACGGTGCCCGAGCGCATGCTCTCGCTGGCCATCGGACGCGAGGGCCAGAACGCGCGACTGGCCGCCAAGCTGACTGGCTGGCGCATCGACATCCGATCGGAGAACGGCCCCGTCGCGGAGGATGGCGCGCCGGAAGGCACGCCACAGGTCGTCACCGAGCCGGCGCGCGACCTGCCGAGTCCGACGTCGCGTCCGCCCAGGTCGCCGAGCCGGAGGCGGAGCAGGCGCCGAGGCCGCGCCCGACCAGGTCGCTGACAGCCGCGCCCGACCAGGTCGCTGATGCCCGCGCCAGGCCACGACGAGACGGGTGCGGAAGCCACGGAGGTGCTGCCGTAGCCGGCGCAGCGGTCGCCGGGACGCGACACGTCCCCGCTCGGACCTGTGTCGCCTGCCGGACGCGCCGCGACAAGTCCGCCCTGCTGCGGGTCGTGCGCCGGCCCGATGGCCGCGTCGTGTTCGACCGCGACGGCCGGATCGAGGGCCGAGGCGCCTACCTCTGCACGGACAGCACCTGCTGGACCCTGGCCCTGCGGCGATCCGCCCTGCAGCGAGCCTTGCGCAGCGCGCTGCCCGATGACCTGAAGATCCGATTGGAGCAAGGTGACGCGGCTCCTGGCCCAGTCACGACCGGCCGCCGGGCTCCGCAGATGATGCTGGGAGGCACCGATGGCACGTAGTCGCAGCGGCACCCGCGGACGGCGGGGGCCCAAGAAGCCTCGCAAGTGGACCGAGGGCGGCGAGAGCGCGGTCCGCGTCGCCGACCCGGCCACGCGCGGAGCCGTCGAGATCCCCGATTCGATCACCGTCAAGGAGCTCGCCGAGCTCATCGGCATCAACTCGGCGGACGTCATCCGCGAGCTCATCCGCAGCGGCATCTTCGCCACCATCAACCAGACCATCGACCGCGACACGGCCGCCCTCGTCACGGAGGAGCTCGGCTTCGAGGTGTCCGATGTCCGTCCCGCCGAGGCTCGCGAGGCGGAGGCGTGAGGCGGCACCCAGCTCCTGCCAGCAAGGTCTCGCTCTACGAGGAGGACGAGCCGGACCAGCTCGTCGAGCGCGCCCCCATCGTGACCGTCATGGGACACGTCGACCACGGCAAGACGAGCCTCCTGGACCGCATCCGGGAATTGACCGTGGCGGCCGGCGAGCGCGGTGGCATCACCCAGCGCATCGGTGCCAGCGAGGCCGTCCATGACGGCCGACGCATCGTCTTCCTGGACACGCCGGGCCACGAGGCCTTCACCTCGATGCGCGCTCGCGGCGCCAGGGTCACGGATATCGCCGTGCTCGTGGTGGCCGCGGACGATGGCGTCATGCCCCAGACCGTCGAGGCCATCGACCATGCCCGGGCCGCCGGCGTGCCCATCATCGTGGCCCTCAACAAGATCGACCTCGTCGACAGCAAGCCCGATCGCATCAAGACGGAGCTCTCGGAGCGCGGCGTCATCATCGAGGAGTACGGCGGCGACGTGCCGCTGGTGCCCGTCAGCGCCAAGACCGGGCAGGGCATCGACGACCTGCTCGAGACGATCTTGCTGACCTCCGACGCCACGGTGGAGCCCAAGGCCAACCCCGACCGGCCGGCCGTGGGCACGGTCGTGGAGGCGGAGCTGGATCGGGCCCGTGGTCCCGTGGCCAGCGTGCTCATCCAGACGGGCACCCTGCGCCAAGGCGACGCGGTCGTGGTGGGCAATACCTACGGTCGGGCCCGCGCCCTCGAGGACAGCACCGGCAAGCGCATCCGCAAGTCCGGCCCGGCCTCGGCCGTGGTCATCCTGGGCCTTGCGGACGTACCCGAGGCGGGTGACGTCCTGCGCGTCGTGGAGAACGAGAAGGTCGCCCGGGTGCTCGTGGAGGAGCGCGTCGCGGCCACGGTCGCCAAGTCCGAGGCCACCGGTCACGCCACCCTGGAGGATCTCTACCGCCAGGTGCAGGCCGGCCAGACCAAGGAGCTGCGCATCGTCCTCAAGTCGGACGTGCAGGGCTCCCTGGGGGCAGTCGTCCACGCCCTCGAGCAGGTCCAGACCGACGAAGTGCGCTTCAACTTCCTGTTGCAGGGCACGGGCGACATCACCGACAACGACGTCAACCTGGCGGCCGCCTCGGACGCCGTCGTGGTGGGCTTCAACGTGCGCGTGGCCAGCACCGCCCGCAGGGCGGCCGAGTCGGAGAGCGTCGAGATCCGCCTCTACGACATCATCTACAAGCTCACCGAGGACATGGAGGCGGCCCTGGCCGGCATGCTCGAGCCGGAGGTCGTGGAGACGATCCAGGGTCGGGCCGAGGTGCGGCAGGTCTTCCGCGTCGGCCGTGGCCAGGCCATCGCCGGCAGCTACGTCACGGACGGGCGCATCGTGCGCGGCGGAGCGCGCGTCTATCGCAACGGCCAGCTCGTGGCCACCGACCGCATCAGCTCCGTGCGGCGCTTCAAGGACGACGTCCGTGAGGTCGCGTCCGGCTACGAGTGCGGTATCGCGCTGTCGAGCTTCCACGCCTTCGAGGAGCTCGACGTCATCGAATCGTTCACCACGGAGACCATCGCTCGGGCCGTCACGAGGTAGCCCATGAGCGAGCGCACGCGGCGCGTCGACCACCTCCTTCGGGAGGAGATCAGCGCCATCATCGGTCGCGAGCTCCACGACCCGCGCGTGGGCTTCGTGACCATCACCGGTGTGGACGTCACGCCCGACCTGCGCCACGCCACCGTCTGGGCGTCGGTCATCGGAGACGCCAAGGAGCGGCGCGCCAGCCTGCAGGTGCTGGGACGGGCCATGCCCTTCGTGCGCCATCAGCTGGGTCCCCTGCGCTTGCGGCGGATCCCGGAGTTGCACCTCCGCGAGGACGACACGGCGGAGCGCGGCACGCGCGTCATGCAGCTGCTCGAGCAGATCGAGACGGCCGGACCGGAGGACTCCGTGCTCGATTTGCAGGACGTCGCCGGGCCACCCGAGCTGCCCACGCCACATTCCCTGAACGACCCGGGGAGCATCGCCGCCGACGAGACGGAGGAGCCGCTCCCGGCTGGCTATCGTCGCCGGGTGGACCGGGTCGCCCTGCGCAAGGCCCGCGAGCGCCGTGGCCGCTGACGCCATGACCTCACTGCTCCAGGCGGACCTGGACGCGGTGCCGGCCGAGCTGCCCACCACGGCTGCTGGCCGCGCGGCGCGTCATGACCGTCTGCCACCGGGACCCGGAGGCGGACGCGCTCGGCTCGGCCCTGGCGGTCGCGCTTGCCCTGGAGACCCGTGGCGCACGCGTCAACGCCGTCTGCGCGGATCCTGTGCCGGCCATGTACGACTTCATGCCGCAGATCGAGCGCTTCCGGACGTCGCCGGAGCCGGACCTCGACCCGGACCTCATCGTCGTCTGCGACTGCGGCGACCTGCAACGCGTGGGTCGCGTGCTGACCGACCACGCCGATCTCTTCGAGCGCGTGCCCATCGTGGACATCGACCACCATCTCTCCAACCCGCGTTTCGGCGTCATCGACTGGGTGGACCCCACGGCGGCCGCGACCTGCGAGCAGGTCTCGCTGCTGCTGCCGCACCTGGGCCTGGGCTTCGATGCGCTGGGCGGCGACATCGCGGCGGACCTGATGGCCGGCCTGGTCATCGACACGGCCAACTTCCAGCATCCCAACACGACGCCGCGCACGTTGCGGGTGGCCAGCGAGCTCCTGGCCGCCGGCGCCGAGCTGCCCATGATCGCGCGGCGCATCTACCGCACCAAGCCCAACGCCCAGCTGCGACTCTTCGGGCGCGTGCTGGCACGGCTGGAGACCTCGGCTGACGGCCGCATCGTCTGGTCGGTCATGGCCGACGACGACCTGGCGGCCAGTGGCGCCGGTCCCCAGATGTCGGAGGGTCTCATCGACCTGCTGGCGCAGTCGGAGAGCGCGGAGGTGGCCATCCTCTTCAAGGACAATGGCGACCGCACGCGCATCTCGGTGCGCACGCGCGACGGCGGTGTGGACGCCACGGCGCTGACGGGCGCCTTCGGAGGCGGCGGGCACGCACGGGCGGCGGGTGCCACGATCGAGGAGACGCTGGAGCCGGCCCGGACGGCCGTGCTGGAGCTGGCGGCACGGCTCACCGGGGAGCTGCCGCAGCGGTGACGGCCGCACATCGGGCTGACGGCCCGCGCATCGATGGCATCCTCGTGGTGGCCAAGCCGTCCGGACCCACCTCCCACGACGTGGTGGCCCTTGTTCGCCGCCTCACCGGGGTGCGACGGGTCGGCCACGGCGGCACGCTGGACCCGTTCGCGATGGGCGTGCTGCCGGTCTTCCTGGGCCATGCCACGCGCATGGTCGAGTACCACCTCGGCGATGCGAAGGCCTACCGCGCCTCGGTCGTCCTGGGGGCGCGTTCCTCGACCGACGACATCGATGGCCAGATGACGCCCGGCGAGTCGGCCGCGCCTGGGCGCGAGGCCGTGGTGTCGGCCCTGGACGCGTTCCGGGGGCCCATCACGCAGGTCCCGCCCGACCACTCGGCCGTGCACGTCGAGGGCCGCCGCGCCTACCAGCTGGCGCGCGAGGGTGAGCGGCTGCAGCTGACGCCGCGCGAGGTGACCATCCACGCCCTCGAGCTGACGGAGTGGGACGCGGCCGACCCGGACCGACCGGTGGCCGTCCTGGAGGTGCGCTGCAGCGCCGGCACCTACGTGCGCTCGCTGGCCCGCGACCTCGGAGAGCGGCTCGGCTGTGGCGCCTACCTGGGTGCCCTGACGCGGACCGCCAGCGGCCCCTTCCGCCTGGACGATGCCCACCCGCTGGACCACGTCCGCGAGGTGCTCGCCGCCGGCGACACAGGATCGCTGCTGCTGCCCATGGACGCAGGACTGGCCGCCATCCCTGAGCTGCGCATCGGCGTGCGCGACCGCGAGGCGCTCGGCCGCGGCCAGGTCGTCCGGGTGCGGGAGCCCGCGATGCCGGAGCCCGCGGCACGCCGGGCCGGTGGCACCCGCGGACCCGGGGCACGCCGCGGAACCGGTGGCAGCCGCGGGTGCGAGATCAGGCCGCCTCGTGCGGGTCACGGACGGATCCGGCCGGCTGCTGGCCATGGGGCACGTGCGGTCGGGTCGCCTGTACCCTGACAAGGTCTTCATCACCCCCGAGCCCTGAGCATGCCCATCATCCGAAGCATCGACCAGCTGCCTGACGACACGCGCCTCGCTGTGACGGTGGGCGTCTTCGATGGCGTCCATCGCGGCCACCAGCAGGTCTTCCGGGTCCTCGACCAGACGGCGCGACGGCTGGCGGCCATGCCCGTGGCCGTGACCTTCGACCCGCATCCGGACGCGGTCACCCAGGGTCAGGCGCCGGACCTGCTGATGGATCCGCGCGAGCGCCTGGAGCGCATCGCCGCGCTGGTAGCTGGCATCGTCGTCGTGCAGCGTTTCGACGAGGCCTTCCGTCGCACGAGCGCCGAGGAGTTCATGACCCGCCTCGGCGGCGGTCGCAACCTCGCGGCTCTCGTCATGACGCACGTCTCGGCCTTCGGGCGCGACCGCGCCGGGACCCTCCCGGTCCTGCGCCAGATGGGGCTGGAGCGCGGCTGGGAGCTGGTCGAGGCGCCGACGCTGGACTCCGGCGGCGCCCGGGTGTCCAGCGCGCGCACCCGCGAGCTGGTGGCCAGCGGCCAGCTGGACACGGCCGCCACCCTGCTGGGTCGCCCGTTCGCCCTGGTGGGCACTGTCGTCCACGGCGAGCAGCGCGGCCGTGAGCTGGGCTTCCCGACGGCGAACCTGAGCTTCTCCGGGCCCGCCTGCCTGCCGCCGGACGGCATCTACGCGGCACGGGCGACCTGGGGCGGAGAGGCCATCCTGTCACCCCTCGATCGAGCCGACGCGGTCATCTCGCTGGGCACACAGCCCACCTTCGGGGGTCGCGTGCGCCTCTTCGAGGTGCACCTCCTGGACCGCGACGTGGACCTCTACGGCAAGCGCCTGCGCGTGGAGTTCGCGGGCTGGTTGCGCGGACAGCGCCGCTACGACAGCGCGGACGAGCTCATCGCGCAGATGGGTCGCGACCTGGCGCATGCACGCACGGTCCTGCTCGAAGGGTTCGCCGGAGCTGAAGGGTTCGCCGGGCGCCGCCACGACCACGGCGTAGGGCCGACTCGAGCGGGTCGGCGGCGAGACCCGGCGCGCGACCTCCAGCCACGCGGCCCGGTCAGGTCGCGGCCTCGCCCCCGACCCACGTCCGCAGCGGGTGCACGAGCCCGACACGGAGCGCGAAGTCGCCCTCGTGCGCGGCGTCCCAGGCCACCAGGTCCGCAGCTCCCCCTGGCTGCAGCCTGCCGACGCGGCCGTCCAGGCCGAGCGATCGTGCGCCGCCGGCGGTGGCCGCCCAGAGCGCCTCGTCGATCGAGAAGCCGAGCGCCACGGCGAGGCCGATGGCGAGGGGCATAGATGGCGAGCCGTAGGTGCCGGCGTTGGCATCGCTGCCGATGGCCACGCAGGCGCCAGCGTCCAGCAGGGCTCGCACGGGCGGGCTGCCGCTCCGCAGCAGGAGGGCCGGCCCCGGCAGGATGGTGGCCACCGTGCCGCTCGCGGCCAGGGCTCGGGCATCGCCCTCGTCAGCGTGCTCGAGATGATCGACCGACAGTGCGCCCAGGTCCACTCCGAGGCGCGCCCCGCCCGAGCGCTCGAGCTGGTCGGCATGGAGACGCATGCCCAGGCCGTGCCGCCGGCCAGCCTCCAGGATGCGGCGCGTCAGCCCGAGGTCGAAGATGCCGGGTTCGCAGAAGACGTCGATGAAGTCGGCCTGCGGGGCGACCTCCGGCAGGGCCGCGATGACCACCTCGGCCTGGTCGGGAGGCGTCGAACCCTCGGGCACGGCGTGGGCGCCCAGGAACGTCCGCAGCACCCGCAGGGGGAGCGGCGCCGCAGCCTCGGAGATGATCCGGAGCAGCCGCGCCTCAGCGTCCGCGTCCAGTCCATATCCCGACTTGACCTCGATGGTCGTGGTACCCGAGGCTGCCGCTGACCGGAGGCGCGCCCGGGCGGCGGTCACGAGCTCCTCGTCGCTGGCTGCCGCCGTGGCCCGCACGGTGCGCAGGATGCCGCCACCGGAGTAGCGCTCGCCGCGGCTGCGGGCCGCCGCTTCGTCGCTGCGATCACCGGCGAAGACCAGATGGGTGTGCGGGTCCACCAGGCCAGGCGTCACGAGCGCCCCACCCACGTCGTTGACGTCGTCCGGGTCGCCCGGCCGCAGGGCACCGGCGCGCACCTCGAGTATCCGCCCTTCAGCGAGCAGGACGACCCAGGGGCCCTCGATGGTGGCGGTGGCGCCGGTCCGCCGACCGGTCATGGGCAGCAGCCGGCCGTGGCCGACGATGGCCGAGCGGTTCACGGGGTGTCGAGGCGCAGCCAGGAGGTCTCGGGAGCGTCCGGCGGTGCTGCCAGGTCCGCCAGCAGGCCATCCTCGACCAAGCGCCCTGCGGCTGCCAGGTCCGGGCCGGGCTCGCGGTCATGCTCGAGCCTCGGGATCAGGGCGCGCACGCGTGCGTGTGCCTCCTCCACGCCCCGACCCGGCCGGGCACCGCGAAGCAGGTCGCCGCGCAGGTCCAGGCCCTGGGCGGCACAGATCAGCTCGATGCCCAGGATGCGTTCGGTGTGCTCGAGGACGCGGCGCAGGTGGAGCGCCGCCACCGACCCCATCGAGACGTGATCCTCCTGGTTGGCCGAGGTGGGGATGGAGTCCGCGGACGCCGGGTGCGTCAGCACCTTCGATTCGGAGGCCAGGGCGGCTGCCGTGTATTGCAGGATCATGAGCCCGGAGTCGAGGCCGGACGACGCACCCAGGAAGGCCGGCAATCCGTCGTTGAGGCGCGGGTCGAGGAGCAGCGCCACTCGCCGCTCGCTGATGGCTCCCAGCTCCGCGATGGCCAGCTTGGCCAGGTCGAGCGCCAGGGCCACCGGCTCGCCGTGGAAATTGCCACCGCTGATGACGAGGCCGTGACCGGTCGCCAGGGCGTCCTGCGGCACGTGACCGCCCTCCGGGAAGACGAGCGGGTTGTCCGTGGCCGAGTTCATCTCGATGTCGAGGACGCCGTGCAGGTAGGCCAGGGCGTCCCGGGCCGCGCCGTGGACCTGGGGCACGCAGCGGATCGAGTAGGGGTCCTGGACGCGGTGGCTGTCGGCGTGGTGGGAGCGCTGCACCTCGCTGTCGCGCAGCAGCCAGCGCAGCTCGGCCGCGGTGCGCACCTGACCGGGATGGGGACGGGTGGACTGGTAGGCGGCGCTGAAGGCCACCTCCGTGCCACGCAGCGCCTCCGTGCTCATGGCCGCCGCTACGCTCGCCGTGCGGGCCAGGCGCTCCGCGCGAGCCAGGACGATGGCGCCGATGGCAGTCATCATCTGCGTGCCGTTGAGCAGGGCGAGGCCCTCCTTGGGCTCCAGGACGAGCGGGTCCCAGCCCAGAGCTGCCAGGGCCTCGGCGGCGGGCTGCTCGCGTCCCTCCAACTCCACCCGGCCATGTCCGATGAGCGGCAAGGCCAGGTGGGCGAGGGGAGCCAGGTCACCCGAGGCACCCACGCTGCCCTGCGATGGCACGACCGGATGCAGCCCCAGCTCGAGCATCCGGCAGAGCCGTTCGATGATCTCCGGGCGGCAGCCCGAGTGGCCAAGGGCCAGTGTGTTGGCGCGCAGCAGCAGCATGGCCCGCACGATGGGTGTGGGCAGCGGCTCACCGACGCCGGCGGCGTGGCTGAGCAGTAGCCGCTCCTGGAGCTCCCTGGCCCGATCGGGAGGCACGAAGGTCGTGGCCAGCGAGCCGAAGCCGGTGGTCACGCCATAGACGACCTCGCCGGAAGCGACGAGCCGGTCGATGACGGCGCGGGCCTCCAGGACGCGCTCGCGAGCCCCTGGGTCGAGCCGAGCGCTGCGCCGGCCGAGGGCCACCGACTCGACGTCGGCGATGGTGAGCTCCGCGCCGGTCAGGACGACCGCCGCGTCCGGGTAGGCCGCGTCGGTCCGCGGCGCGTCCGCGGCGCGGTTCACGCGTCCAGCATGGGGATGTGCACGCCGCGCTCCCGCGAGATGTCGATGGCGCGCTCGTAGCCGGCGTCGACATGGCGCACGACGCCCATGCCCGGGTCGGTCGTCAGGACGCGCTCCAGCTTGGCCGCGGCCAGGTCGGTGCCATCGGCGACGACGACCATGCCGGCATGCTGGCTATAGCCGATCCCCGTGCCACCACCGTGGTGGATGCTCACCCAGGTGGCGCCGGCAGCGGTGTTGACGAGCGCGTTGAGCATGGGCCAGTCGGCGATGGCATCCGATCCGTCGCGCATGGCCTCCGTCTCGCGGTTGGGGGAGGCCACAGACCCGGCGTCGAGGTGGTCACGGCCGATGACGATGGGCGCGCTCACGGCGCCGCTGCGCACGAGCTCGTTGAAGGCCAGGCCGGCCCGCGCCCGCTCCCCGTAGCCGAGCCAGCAGATGCGCGCCGGGAGGCCCTGGTAGGCGACGCGCTCCTGCGCGGCCCGCACCCAGCGGTGCAGCGAGGCATCCGCCGGAAAGAGGTCGAGGACGGCTTCGTCCGTGCGAGCGATGTCGGCCGGGTCGCCGGACAGGGCCGCCCAGCGGAACGGTCCGCGGCCCTCGCAGAACTGCGGCCGGATGAAGGACGGCACGAAGCCCGGGATGTCGAAGGCATCGGCGACGCCGCCGGCCTGCGCCTGGGCGCGGATGTTGTTGCCGTAGTCGAAGGTGATGGCACCGGCTGCCTTGAGCGCCAGCATGGCGCGAACGTGGTCGGCCATGGATGCCACGGCCCGGCTCACGTAGTCGTCCGGGTCGGAGCGGCGCAGGTCGTTGGCCGCCTCGAGCGACAGGCCGGCGGGCACATACCCGTTGAGCGCGTCGTGCGCAGACGTCTGGTCGGTGACCGCGTCGAAGCGCTCGCCGCGCCGCACCAGCTCGGGCTCCAGCTCGGCCGCGTTGCCCACCAGGGCGATGGACTCCGCACGTCCCCCGGCTGCGGCCGCGTGCGCCCACTCCAGCGCCTCGTCGAGGTCGTGGCTGACGCGGTCCACGTACTGCGTCTCGAGGCGTCGCCGCACTCGCTCTGGGTCCACCTCGATGCAGATGGCCACGCCATCGTTCATGGTCACCGCCAGCGGCTGCGCGCCACCCATGCCGCCGAGGCCGGCCGTGAGCACGAGGCGACCGCGCAGCGAACCCCCGAAGCGCTGGCGGGCCAGCTCGGCGAAGGTCTCGTAGGTGCCCTGCAGGATGCCCTGGCTGCCGATGTAGATCCAGGAGCCGGCCGTCATCTGGCCATACATCGTGAGACCTGCCCGCTCCAGCTCCCGGAACGTCTCCCAGGTGGCCCAGCGGCCCACCAGGTTGCTGTTGGCGATGAGCACGCGCGGTGCCCACTCGTGCGTGCGGAAGACGGCCACGGGCTTGCCCGAGGCGACCAGCAGCGTCTCGTCGTCGGCCAGGGCGCGGAGCTCGCGCACGATGGCGTCGAAGGCGGCCCAGGAGCGTGCCGCCCGGCCCGTGCCGCCGTAGACGACGAGGTCGTCGGGGCGCTCGGCCACCTCTGGGTCGAGGTTGTTCATGAGCATGCGCAGGGCGGCCTCCTGGCCCCAGCCGCGGCAGGACACATGGCTGCCCCGGGGTGCCCGTACCAGTCGTGGACCGCTCGCGACCACCATGCCGACCCTCCTTCGTTCCATAGGGTAGCGTGCGACCGACCCGCGCCGGCGACCCCGGATCGGCCTGGGGCTTCGCGACCACCCGAGCGGCCGGCGTGTCCGCGCGGGGCGCTGTGGTATGCTGCCGCGCTGTAACCAAGAGGACATGGATAGGCTGGAGGACCAGTTGCCGCTCACGCGGGAAACGAAGGCAAGCGTCGTCACGGGGTACGCCACCAAGGAAGGTGACACAGGGTCACCAGAGGTACAGATCGCGCTCCTCACCGAGCGCATCGGCGGGCTGACCGAGCATCTGCGACGCTACCCAAAGGATCATCACTCGCGCCGCGGCTTGCTCAAGCTCGTTGGCACGCGACGGCGACTCCTGGCGTACCTGATGCGCAAGGACTCGACGAGGTACCAGTCCGTCATCGAACGGCTCGGCCTGCGCCGCTAGGCGCAGCGGCCCCGGCGGGCGAGGCCCGCACCCGATACCTGCTCATCGCATGCGCCAAGGACCCCAGGGTGGGGTCCGCGTACCAATACCCAACGCGCCCCGGTCCGTCGCCCGTCCCATCGGAGGACACATGACGGTAACCACTCTTTCGACCGAGTTCGGTGGTCGCACGCTGACCATCGAGACCGGCAAGCTCGCGCGCCTGGCAGGCGGCGCCGTGACCGTGCGCTACGGAGACACCGTGGTGCTGGGGACGGCCAACCGCGCCGAACCGCGCCCCGGGCTCGACTTCTTCCCGCTCACGATCGACTTCGAGGAGCGAATGTACGCCGCGGGCAAGATCCCCGGTGGCTTCATCAAGCGAGAGGCGCGGCCCTCGGAGGGCGCCATCCTGGCGGCGCGCCTCACCGACCGGCCCATCCGCCCCCTCTTCCCGGCGGGCTACAAGGATGACGTGCAGTGCGTCCTGACCGTGCTCTCCACGGACCAGGAGAATGACCCGGACGTGCTGGGCACCATCGCCGCCTCGGCGGCGCTGACCATCAGCGAGGTCCCCTTCCTGGGCCCGGTCGCGGCCGTGCGCATCGGCCGTATCGACGGCGAGTTCGTCATCAACCCCACCACCAGCCAGCTCGAGCAGTCGGAGCTCGATCTCGTCGTCTCCGGCACACGTGACGCCATCATGATGGTGGAGGCGGGCGCCAAGATCCTGCCCGAGTCGGTCATGGCCGACGCCATCATGTTCGGTCACCGCTCACTGCAGCCGGTCCTCGAGCTCCAGGAGCAGCTCCAGGCGCAGGTCGGCAAGGCCAAGCGCCTGCCCTTCATCGAGCCGGATGTCAGCTCCGTCGTCGACTTCGTGGCCGCCGTGGAGGCGGGCCGTTCCTTCGTCGTCTTCGACACCGAGACGACCAGCCGGGACGTCAAGTTCGGCGAACTGGTTGAGATCGGGGCCGTGCGTGTCAGCGGCGGCACCATCAGCGACCGTTTCTCGACGCTCGCGAAGCCCAGCCGCGGCATCATCGGCAAGCAGATCCACGGCATCACGGCCGCGGACGTGGCAGGTGCGCCGAGCCCGGTCGAGGCGGCCCGCCAGTTCATGGCCTGGGCCGGTGACGACATCATCGTCGGCCACAATGTGGGCTTCGACATCACCTTCCTGGAGGCCGCCCTGGCCGACGGCACGCGTCTTGACGTGGGGCGCTACCTGGACACGCTCGTCCTGGCCCGCGCTGCCTACCCGGACCTGGACGCCCACAAGCTGGCGGATCTGGTCGAGTTCTTCGAGCTGGGCACCGTGCCCGCCCACCGCGCCCTGGGTGATGCCGAGGCCACGGCTGCCCTGCTGCTGCGGCTGGCGAGTGACCTGCCCGGGCGTGTCTCTGCCTTCAAGAAGGGCGTGGCGGACTCCATCCGCATGCGCAAGGGTGGCGGCGATGCCGCTGCCGCGGACGCGGTCTTCGAGGCAGCCGTCCTGCAGGCCGGTCTCTCGAAGAGCTTCACGACCCTGCTGCACAAGAAGACCGTGCGCGAGATGGTCCTGGCCGAGGGCATCCGCATCGACGGTCGTGACGCGGACACCATCCGTCCCATCTCAGTGGAGGTCGGCCTCCTGCCGCGCGCTCACGGCTCCGGCCTCTTCACACGTGGTGAGACGCAGGCGCTGACCGTGGCCACGCTGGGTCCCTCCAGCGACGTGCAGCGCATCGACACCATCAGCCCGGAGGAGTCCAAGCGCTACCTCCACCACTACAACATGCCGCCCTACAGCACCGGCGAGAACAAGTTCATGCGCGGCCCCGGCCGACGCGAGATCGGCCACGGCGCCCTCGCTGAGCGGGCCCTGATCCCCGTCCTGCCCGACCAGGAGGACTTCCCCTACGTCATCCGCCTCGTCAGCGAATGCGTCACCTCCAACGGCTCCACCTCCATGGCCTCCACGTGCGGTTCGACCCTGGCCCTGATGGACGCCGGGGTGCCCATCAAGGCGCCGGTGGCCGGCGCGGCCATGGGCCTCGTCACCGACGGTGAGCGCTTCACGGTCCTCACCGACATCCTGGGCAAGGAGGATTTCTTCGGTGACATGGACTTCAAGGTCACCGGCACCACGGAGGGCATCACGGCCCTCCAGATGGACATCAAGGTGCAGGGCATCAATGAGGACATCATCCGCACCGGCCTCGCCAAGGCCTACGCGGCGCGTCTCTTCATCCTCGACAAGATGACCGAGGTCATCCCCTCGGCACGCGGCGACGTGAGCGCCTTCGCGCCACGCATCATCACCATCAAGATCAACCCCGAGAAGATCCGCGACATCATCGGCAAGGGCGGCGCCATGATCCGCAAGATCCAGGAAGAGACTGGCACGGAGATCAACGTCGAGGACGACGGCAGCGTCGAGATCGCGGCCGTCAGCTCGGAGAACTCCTCGCGGGCCATCCAGTGGATCGAGTCGCTCACGCGTGAGGTGGAGGTCGGCGGCCTGTACCTGGGCAAGGTGACGCGCATCATGGGCTTCGGCGCCTTCGTCGAGATCCTGCCCGGCAAGGAGGGTCTCGTGCGCATCGGCGAACTCGCCGACTACCACGTGCCCACCGTCGAGGACGTCGTGCAGGTCGGTGACGAGATCATGGTCGTGGTCATCGAGGTCGATCGCCAGGGCCGCGTCAACCTTTCCCGCAAGGCCGCCATGCAGCGGCACCTGGCCAAAGCCGGCGAGGCCTAGTCCCAGGCCGAGGGCGCCGCGCCATCCCGGCCGGCGCCCGCATGTCCGAGTGGAGTGGTCGCGCCGGGAGGGCGCCATCCATCGCTTCCCGGCTTGGCTCGCTCAGCGTCGCGGGTGTTCGATGACCTCTCGGTAGGTTTCCAGCGTCGCCTCCGCCACGTGGCTCCAATCGAATCGTTCCAGGCGCGCGCCGTTGTGGCGGCCCATGGATGCCAGGTCGACCTTCATAGCGGCCCGCAGTGCGCCCTCGAGGCCCTGCGGGTCGTCGGCGTCGTAGAGGATGCCGCCCTCGTCATCGAGCGCCTCGGGCACGCAGCCGCGCCGGGGTGCGATGACGGCCCGTTCGAAAGACATCGCCAGCAGCACCGACCCGGTGGTGAAGATCTCCAGGAAGGGGCAGGCCACCACGTCCGCGGCTCGAAGGTAGACCTGCAGCTCCTCGTCCGGCACGAAGCCCAGGTCGAGGCGCACGCGCGGGTCGGTCGCGGCCAGCCGCCCCAGGCGGGCCGCATATCCGGCGTCGAGAGCTTGTCCCGCGATGACCAGGCGCGCGTAGGGTTCCGGGAGCCCCGCGAAGGCCTGCACGAGCTCCGCCACGCCCTTGTAGGGGCGCAGCCAGCCGGTGAAGGCCACGACCCGGGCCGCGGCCGGCAGGTCCAGGCGTCGGCGCGCCTCCGCCCGCGAGATGCTGTCCGGGTAGGCACCCCGATAGTGGCCGTGGGGGATGACCCGGATCCGGTCCCGCGCCGCGGGCGCGCCGGCGCGAGTCGTGGTCTCGAGGCCCAGCGCCGTCAACAGCCCGTCGGCCGCGCTGCCGCAGTGGACGATGACCGCATCCGCCAGGTCGAACAGGCCGCGCATGAAGGCGCGTTCCGCGGGCTCCTCGGCACGGTCGTGGCGGAAGAGGTCGTGGGCCGTCCAGACGATGCGCATGCCGGCCCGCCGGGCCAGGCGCAACTCCAGCAGGGTCCGCTTGGCCTTGAGGCCGCTGACGCGCGGCCCTCTGGCGATATATGGCTCCGTCCAGTGGAGGTGGATGACATCCGGACGGCCGCTGCCACGGAGCGCTTCGAGCACCGGCGCCACGCGGCGCGAATGCGTGGCGTCCGCGCGCACGTCCACCCCCAGGTCGCGCAGCCCGCCCGCCAGCTCCCGCTGGTAGGCGTTGGCAGCCGAGTAGTCGGGCAGGAAGAGCACGCGCATGGGCCGTGCCACGGGTCGCGACCCGGACCCTACACGCCCAGGCCGGCGTAGACGCGCAGCAGTTCGCGGGCCTGGTGCTGCCACGAGTAGCGGGTGCGAGCCGCGCCGAGGCAGCGCAGGCGCAACGCAGTGCGCTCGTCCGCCGGGGCGTCCACGACCAGGCGGATGGCGCGGGCGATGTCGGCCGGATCGGTGGGGTCGCAGAGGACGCCGCAACCGGTCTCGCGGACGATCGGGGCGATGCCGGGCAGGTCGCTGGCCACGACGGGCACCCCGACGCCGATGGCGTCATAGAGTTTGGTGGGCGTGTTGAGCCGGTGGTTGAGCGTGTCCGGCTGGACGGGCATGGCGGCCACGTCCGCCCCGCGCGACCAATCGGCGATCTCGGCGGGCGGGACGGAGCCACAGAAGTGGATGCTGTCGGCATGGGGCAGGGCCGCCGCCATCTCCCGGTAGCGCTCATAGTCGGGACCGAAGCCGGCTACCACCAGGTCGGCAGCCTCGACGTGGGCGATGGCCTCGAAGAGTTGGCGCAGGCCTCGGCCGCGCATGATCTGGCCGATGTAGAGGACGATGCGCCGATCCGGCGGCAGGCTGAACTGCCGGTGGAAGCGATCGCTCCGGGCGACCTCGGCCGGTGTCGGGTCCGCTTCTCCACCGTCGACCATGGCAGCGTTGCGCACGACGGCGTCCACGGGTCGGCCCAGGACGTTGCCGAGCACCTGTGCGTAGGGATCACTGACCGTGACGACGGCGTCGGCGGCCCGTGCCAGGCGGCGCTCGTGGCGCCGCAGGAGCTGCTTCCATGGGCCCGGCAGGCGGGCCATGCGGCCGGCCTCGCTGTCGATGTCGTTGGCGTCGTAGATGACGAGGCCTCCGAAGCGCTTTCGCAGTGCGACCGCGAGAGAAAGGGTGATGACCGACTCGGCCTGCCACACGTCCGCAGGCTCCACCTGCTCGGCGATGAGGCGCGCCCAGGCGCGTGACATGAAGAGGTAACGCGTCGCCTGTGCCGTGCGGCCCATGGTCTCGCGAACGCGGCGGCGCATGGCCCCCCGGGTCCCAGGCCGCACCTCGCCCGTCTCCGGCAGGCTGGGCACGGGCAGCCAGGTCAACGGCTGCGGCTGGCGCACGCGGGTGACGGTGTGGTGATCGAGCTGCTCGGTCGTGGCGAGGCCCGGCCCCCAACGTGCGATGACGGTCACGTGGTAACCCGCCCGGCCCAACGACACGGCCGTCTTCCAGGCGCGGGCGTCAGCTTCGTAGGTGTTGTTGATGAGGATGGCGACGCGCGTGGCGGCGTGTCTCACCGGGTGCCCGACCTCCGTCATCGGCAGCGTGATGGCCTACCACGGTAGCGCAGTCCGGTCAGCGAGCGCGAGGCGCTATCATCGGCCCGTGCCCAAGGTTGAAGCCCCATAGGAAGTTCGACATGCCCAGCGAGTCCCCCAGCCGTCCCCTCACCGTCGCCGTCGTCGGCGCCACCGGCCTTGTCGGCCGGACCATGATCGCCATCCTCGCTGAGCGTGAATTCCCCGTGGGGGAGCTCCGCCCGCTGGCCTCTCACGACGGCGGTCGCAGCGTGGAGTTCGGCGGTCGTTCATGGCCGGTCCGGACGACCACCCCAGCCTCCTTCGACGGCGTGGACGTCGCCATCTTCTCGGCCGGCGGCGGCGCCTCCAAGGTCTTCGCCCCGGAGGCCGCGGCGCGCGGAGCGGTGGTCGTGGACAACTCCTCGCAGTGGCGCATGGAGCCCGGCGTGCCGCTCGTGGTGGCCGGCGTCAACGACGCCGACGCGGCCGCTCACGAGGGCATCGTGGCCAACCCCAACTGCTCCACGATGCAGCTGATGCCCGTCCTGGCCGCCCTACGCGACAGCGCTGGCATCGAGCGCGTCGTGGTGGACACCTACCAGGCCGTCAGCGGCACCGGCAACAAGGCCGTCATGGAGCTGGAGCAGCAGGTCAAGGCCCACGTCGCCGGCGAGCCGCTGGAACACACGGTCTACCCCCATCAGATCGCCTTCAACGTCCTGCCCCACATCGATGTCTTCCGCGAGGACGGCTACACCAAGGAGGAGTGGAAGGTCATCGTCGAGTCGCGCAAGATCCTGCACCTGCCCGACCTGCGCGTCTCGTGCACGGCCGCGCGCGTGCCGGTCGTGAGCTCGCACTCGGAAGCCGTCCACGTGGAACTCCAGCGGCCCATGACCGCCCAGCAGGCGCGAGAGTCTTCGCGTCCGTTCCCGGGGTCGTGGTGCGAGACGATCCGGCCGCCAACGTCTACCCGCTGGCCATCGAGGCGGCCGGCCATGACGAGGTCTACGTGGGTCGCATCCGCCAGGATCCCTCCGTGCCGGATGGCCGCGGGCTGGCCTTCTGGGTCGTCTCGGACAACCTCCGCAAGGGCGCTGCCACGAACGCCGTCGAGATCGCTGAGTCCTGGCCCACAACGACTGGCTGGCGGCGGCGTCGCGCCGAGCCGTCGGGGCCGCGTGACGAGCGGAGAACGCAAGGCCGCTCTCGACGCCATCGCCAGCGAGGTCCGGGCCTGCCGGCGCTGCCGTCTGTCAGAGCAACGCACCCAGGCCGTACCGGGTGAGGGACACCCGGACACCGAGGTCGTCTTCGTGGGGGAGGGGCCCGGCCAGAACGAGGACCGGCTCGGGCGCCCCTTCGTGGGTGCGGCGGGCAGCATGCTCGAGGGACTCCTGGCGATGGTGGGCTGGCGCCGTGACGAGGTCTTCATCACCAACGTCGTGAAGTGCCGGCCCCCCAACAACCGCGACCCCGAGCCAGACGAGATGGCTGCCTGCGCGCCGTTCCTGCGCCGCCAGATGGAGATCCTCGACCCGGCCCTCGTGGTCACGCTCGGCCGATTCAGCCTGCAAACGTTCATGCCCGGTGACACCATCAGTCGTGTGCACGGCACGACACGGCCCATCGACCCGGCGACCGGCGCGCGGGCAGCCACCGGATACGCCATGTACCACCCTGCCGCTGCCCTGCGCCAGACCGCTCTTCGGGAAACGATGGAGCGCGACATGGCCGCCATCCCGGAGGCGCTCATCCACGCCAGGGAAGGCCGCGCCACGTCTTCGGGGCCGGGGGCCGCACTCCCCGAGGGCGCACCAGCCGAGGCCGCGATCCCGGAGGACCCGCGGCTGCAAGCCGCAGCCCCGGCCGTGCCCCAGGCCATCTTGTCCACCCCTGCCATCGAACCAGCGGAGTCAGCACCTGACATGAGCACCACCATTCCCGACGACCAACTGGGACTCTTCTAGATGGCCGTCACGCGCGCCCCGGCCTCGTCGAAGGAGGTCCTGCGGATCATCCCGCTGGGCGGCATCGGTGAGATCGGCAAGAACATGACGGTCTTCGAGTTCGCCGACCAGATCATCATCGTCGACTGTGGCCTGATGTTCCCCGAGGAGGAGATGTACGGCATCGACCTCGTGGTGCCGGACATCGACTACCTGCGCGACAAGCGCGAGCGCGTCAAGGCCTTCGTCATCACCCACGCCCACGAGGATCACGTGGGCGGGCTGCCCTACATCCTGCCCGAGTTCCCCGGCGTGCCCGTCTACGCCTCGACCCTGGCGCGTGGCCTGCTGGGCCCCAAGTTCAAGGAGCACAAGCTCCGCAGCAACCCGCTCCTCGCCCTGGAGCCCGGTGATACCGTGGAGCTCGGCCACTTCGACGTGTCGGCCTTCCGCATCGGTCATTCCATCCCTGATGCCATGGGGCTGCGCATCCGCACGCCCTTCGGGGACATCATCCACACGGGCGACTTCAAGTTCGACCATACGCCCGTGGACGGCAAGCTCTCCGACTTCCACGACCTGGCCCGTTTCGGGGAGGAGGGCGTGCTCTGCCTCATGTCGGACTCGACGCGAGCGGAGAATCCCGGCTACACGCCCTCGGAGCGAACCGTCGGCGAAGCCTTCCGCGAGATCATGGAAGGGCTGCAGGGGCGCGTCATCGTGGCCACCTTCGCCTCCAACATCGCGCGCATCCAGCAGGTCTTCGACGCCTCCCAGGCCTTCGGCCGGCGGGTGGCCGTCATCGGGCGCTCCATGGAGCAGAACACGCGCATCGCGACCGACCTGGGCTACCTGACCCCGCCCACCACCGGGCTCGTGTCCAAGGACCGCATCAAGGACATGGCCCCCGCGGGCCTGACCATCGCCACGACCGGCGCCCAGGGTGAGCCCATGGCCGGTCTGGCGCGCATGGCCAACCGCGACCACCGCTTCGTGGAGATCGTGCCCGGCGACACGGTCATCGTCAGTGCCAGCCCCATCCCCGGCAACGAGGAGTACGTGGCGCGCACCGTCGACAACCTCTTCAAGGCGGGCGCCAACGTCTACTACCACGCCATCAAGCGTGCCCACGTCTCCGGGCACGCCAGCCAGGAAGAGCTGAAGCTCATGCTCAACCTGACCAAGCCGCGCTACATCATCCCCATCCACGGCGAGTTCCGCATGCTCGTGCAGCACGGCCGCCTGGCCGCCGACGTGGGCCTTGCGCCGGAGAACATCCTCATCCTCGAGAACGGGCAGCCCATCGAGTTCCTGGCCGATGGCTCGGCTCGTCGCGGACAGCCAGTGGAGGCCGGCTACGTCTACGTGGACGGCATCTCAGTGGGCGAGGTCGGGGACATCGTGCTGCGCGACCGGCGGGCTCTCGCCAAGGACGGCATGTTCCTGGTGGTGGTCGCCGTCGACAAGCAGAATGGCCGACTCGTGGGTGACCCGGAGGTCGTCACACGCGGCTTCGTGGCCAACGCCGACGAGAAGCTGCTGCGCGGTGCCGCCGCCCGCATCGCCGCCTCCATCGAGGACAGCGGCAGCCACATGAGCGAGGTCGGGCTGCTCAAGGCCCAGATCAAGGACGGGCTCTCCAGCTACCTCTTCGAGCAGACGCGGCGCCGACCGCTGGTCTTCCCGGTGATCGTGGAGGTCTAGGCATGGCGCGGACGAAGAAGACGACCTCGCGCACCTCGAGCCGGAGCCGCAGCGGCCCGGCCAGGCGCACGCCCATCGTCTCGAAGTCGACGCTCCGCTCCATCGTCGCGGTGGCCCTCCTGGCCGCGGGTGCCATCACCCTGATCGCGCTTTTCCTGCCCGGTGGCGGGCTGCTCAACGGCTACGTGGACGGCTTCCTGCGCCCGGTCTTCGGACAGGGTGCCTGGCTGCTGGGCGTCCTGCTGCTCGTGGCGGGCGTGCTCGTCGAGCGGGCTCCCAAGGTCGACGACAGCTGGGTCACCGTCGCGCTCGGAGGACTCATCGTCTTCATCGGCGGTCTCGGCCTCATCCACCTGATCAGCGGCAAGGGCGGCAACGAGCCCGACCTCGAGCAGGGTGGCGGTGCGCTGGGGCATCTGTTCTCGTCCACGCTGGCCGACCTCATCAGTCCGCTCGGCGCGCTCGTGGTGCTGCTGGCCATCGTGCTGGTGGGCATCCTGTTGCTCTTCGACATCACCCTCGTGGCCTTCGTCTCGCCCTTCGCGCGTGCCGGCCGCGCGGCGGCCGGCGCTGCCGGAGCTGGCGCCAGCAGCGCTGCCGTGGCGGTGCGTTCGCGCGGATCACAGGGCTCGGCTGCGGACCGCGGCGCGACCGTCCTGCCGGTCGTCCCCGGCGCCCGGGCCACATCCGCTGTGCGCCGGCGCTCGGTCGCCGATGAGCCCGCCCCGGACCTCCCCGAGCCGCTGCCCAGCCCGCTGCCCATGAGCCAGACCGTCTGGGCTGGCAGCAGCCGACTGGGGAGCCAGGCCGGCTTGCCCGACCCGAGCGGCAGCACAGGCACGAGCGCGGGCGGGGCGCCCCACGCGTCGACAGCCGGTGCCGGTGCGGCTTCGGCCGGCTCATCGACCTCGCCGGAGGACGCGGCCGAGGCGGTCCCTGGCGCCGGTCCAGGCTGGCTGGATGACCCCGCAGAGGCTGCCTGGCGCCGCCTCTACCAGAAGGAGTGGCACCTTCCGGGCGTCGCGCTGCTCGACCCCGCCAGTGAATCGGCGGAGGCCGGCCTCCACGACCACGCCCGCAACGTGCGCATCATCGAGGAGAAGCTGCGCTCCTTCCAGATCCCCGCCACGGTCGTGGCCACCAACACCGGTCCGGTCGTGACGCAGTACGAGGTGCGCCCGGACGCGCGCATCAAGCTCTCGCGCATCGAGGGTCTCGCCGACGACCTGGCCATGGCCCTCGCGGCCCGCAGCATCCGCATCGAGGCGCCCATCCCGGGGCGCGACGTGGTGGGCATCGAGATCCCCAACCACGCCTCGGAGATGGTCGGCTTCCGCTCGGTCTACGTGGACGCGGACATGGCCTCGGCCACGAGCCCGCTGACCTTCGCGCTTGGACGCGACGTCTCCGGCAAGCCCTACGCGGTCGATCTGCGGACGCATGCCCCACCTGCTCATCGCCGGAGCCACCGGTTCGGGCAAGTCGGTCTGCGTGAATGCCATCATCACCAGCATCCTCATGCGCGCCAAGCCCACGGAGGTGCGCTTCGTGCTCATCGACCTCAAGCGTGTCGAGCTGGCCCCCTACGGCCGCATCCCGCACCTGCTGACCGACGTCATCATGGAGGCCTACCAGGCGCGCGCCGCGCTGGCCTGGGCGGTGGGCGAGATGGAGGAACGCTACAAGAAGCTGGCGCGCTCCACGAGCCGCAACATCGGCGCCTACAACGCCTCCCCCGGGGTCGCCCCGGAGGATCGCATGCCCTACATCGTGCTCATGATCGACGAGCTGGCCGACCTCATGATCCAGGAAGGCCGCAAGGTGGAGGAGCCCGTCGTCAAGCTGGCCCAGAAGGCACGCGCGGTGGGCATCCACCTCGTGCTGGCCACCCAGCGGCCGAGCGTCAACGTCGTGACCGGCCTCATCAAGGCCAACGTGCCCAGTCGCATCGCTTTCGCCATGGCTTCCATGATCGACAGCCGCACGGTACTGGACGCCCCTGGAGCGGAGGACCTCATCGGCCGCGGGGACATGCTCTACCAGCCGGCGGACCTGCCGCGGCCCGTGCGCATCCAGGGCGTCTTCGTCTCCGATGCCGAGGTGCAGGCCGTGACCGAGCACTGGCGCACGCAGGAGCCCGCGCCCCTCTACGACCCCGACGTGCTGGCTGGCACGGCCGACGGTGACGACGGCGAGGGCAGCGAGTTCGCCTGGTTGGCCAAGATCGCCGAGGACGAGCTCACGCCGCGGGCGGCCGAGCTCGTGCTGCTGACGGGCAAGGCCAGCACGTCGATGATGCAGACCAAGCTGAAGGTCGGCTTCAACCGCGCCTCCCGCCTCATGGACGAGCTGGAGCGGGTGGGCATCGTCGGGCCCCAGGATCCGCGCAACCCGGCCGTGCCACGGCACGTTTACGGCCCGGAGAACTGGGTCCGCTCCATGGCAGACGTGGACGCCCCCTGAGGCGGATGGCTTGCCGGCTCGACGCTGGCCGCCCCCGCTCAGGGCAGCAGCGCGAGCATCTTGCGGGTGCCTGAACGGGACAGCTGACGCCCACTCTGGCCGCGCCGACCGCTGACATCGCACGACCCCGCGCCGCCGAGCGCTGACGACGCCTGACCCCGCTCAGCCGGTCGCTCAGCGGGGCCGATCACGGGCCGGTCGGGCGCCGCTAGACTCTGATGCCATGCCCAGGTTCCAGGCTCCCCGCGGCACCCGTGACCTCCTGCCCCCCGAGCGCAGCGTCTTCCTGCGCCTCGAGCAGGTCGCCCGCGACCTGGCCAACCGGTATGGCTACCAGCCCATCGAGACGCCGCTCTTCGAACAGGCGTCGGTATACGAGCGCGGCGTGGGCGAGGTCACCGACGTCGTGGAGAAGGAGCTCTTCCGCGTGCAGGCCGGGCGGGGCGAGGAGGAGCGTGAGCGCTGGGCCCTGCGTCCGGAGCCCACCGCCGGCATCGTACGGGCCTACGTGCAGCACGGCATGCGCACCTGGGCGCAACCCGTGAAGCTCACGCTGAGCGGTCCCATGTTCCGCTACGACCGGCCGCAGGCGGGACGCTATCGCCAGTTCTGGCAGTTCGACGTGGAGGTCATCGGGGATCCCGGGCCAGCCATCGACGCCGAGATCGTCGAACTGGCTACCGCGTTCTTCGCCACGGTCGGCCTCGAGGACGTCCAGGTGCTGGTCAACTCCATCGGGGACGGCGCCTGCCGGCCAGCCTACATCGAAGCCCTGCGCGACTACTTCGGCGCCCACGAGGGGGACCTGCCGGACCTGGAGCGCACTCGGCTGGCCACGAACCCACTGCGTCTCCTCGATTCGAAGGACGAGCGCATGGCCCCGCTCATCGCCTCCGCGCCGACCATCGACCAGCACCTCTGCGACGCATGCCGGGAGCACTTCGACGGGTTGCTTGCGCACCTCGAGGCACTCTCCATCGAGCCCCGTCCGTCACCCACGCTGGTCCGAGGCCTCGACTACTACACGCGCACGGCCTTCGAGTTCTACCGCCCTGGTGCGCAAGGACAGCAACAGGCGCTGGGAGGCGGAGGGCGCTACGACGGCCTCGTCGAGCTCCTGGGCGGCCAGCCCACGCCCGGCATCGGCTTCGGCATCGGTCTGGACCGCGTCGCCCTGGCGCTTGCCGAGCAGTCGGCCTCCATGCCCTCCGAGCCCTGGCGACCCGCCGCCGTGGTGGTGGGCGCGGACGCGCAGGACACCGTGGTGCGACTCCAGGTCGCGACGGAGCTGCGCGGTGCCGGCCTGGCGTGCACGCCGGACCTCACCACGCGGCGGCTCGGCAAGCAGCTCGAGGGGGCGGTCCGTGCCGGCGCCCATTTCGCCGTCATCTGCGGGGATGAGATGGAGGAGGGCCACCTCCAGCTGCGCGACCTCAAGGCCGGCACCCAGCGCCAGGTGGCCGTGACCGACCTGGCCCGTGAGCTGCTGCGCGCGCAAGCCCAGCACCGCCACGGCGGGGACGGGTGACGCCCCGGGCCGCCACCCATGACGATGGCCGGGCCTCACGCATGACACCCGCCGTGCTGCCACTGACGCATCGGGGCGGCCACCCATGACGCTGGGCATCCGCGAGGCCGGCCCCGCGGACCGCGCCGACTGGTCGGCCTTCGTGACCTCTCGGCCGGAGGGCGACGTCCTGCAAAGCTGGGCCTGGGGCGACGCGGGTGCCGGCGAGCCTGGGGAGCACTGGACCCGGCTCATGGTCGTCGATGCGGCCGGACGTCCGCGCGGCGCCGCCCTGGTGCTCGACCGAGCCACGTCGTTCGGCCGCACCATCCTCTACGTGCCCCACGGACCTCTCTGGGACCGCGAGGCTGCCGACGCGGCCGAGATCCTGGCGCACCTCATCACGGGCCTGCGCGCCCATGCCCGCGCGCGGCGCGGTGTCGTCCTGAAGCTGGACCCACGTGCCTCACTGGATGCCCGCGCCACAGAGGCCGTCGGACGGGCCCTGCTGGCCAGCGGCGCCCGACCCGCGACGCACGACCTGCAGGCGCTCACCACTCGGATCGTGGACCTGGCGGCCGGCGACGATCCCGTTGCGGGCTGGTCGAAGGAAGCCCGCGCGGAGCTGCGCCGGGCCGAGCGCGAAGGCACGACGGCGCGGGTCGATCGTGCCGGCGCCCCTGACATCCTCGATGCCTTCTACGGCCTGCTGGCCCAGACGTCCGAGCGAGCCGGCTTCCGCATCCGGTCGCGGGTCTTCCTGGGGGCGCTGGCTGGACCCCTGGTCGCCAGCGGCGACTGGTTCCTGGCCCTGGCCGAGCACGACGGCCGACCCTTGGCTGGCGCCATCGCCCCGCGCACCGGCGCGCGCGCGTTCTACCTCTACGCAGCCTCGAGCCGAGATCCCCAGTCGGCCGTCAAGCGAGGTCCATACGTGGCCATGGCCGCCCTGCAGCGCAGCCTGCGCGAGGCCGGCACCCAGAGCCTCGACCTGTGGGGCGTGCGCGAGCCGGACGATGCCACGGTCGACCCCGCCTGGGAGGGCTTCAGCCTCTTCAAGCGCCGCTTCCTGGGCGCACCACTCCGCCACCCGGGCACCTTCGACCTTGTCATCGACCCACGCTGGAACCGCCTGCGTGACCTGCGCGAGCAGCTTCGCCGTGGGGGGCACTGAGCAAGGCCGCGGTCGGCTGCGCCGGCGGCTACCATGAGTGATCCCATGCAGACGTCCTACCGCACCCTGACCTGTGCCGACGCCCGACTCGATCACGCTGGGCAGTCGGTCACGTTGGCGGGCTGGGTCAATCGCCGGCGCGACCTTGGCCAGCTCATCTTCCTGGACCTGCGCGATCGTTACGGCATCACCCAGGTGCTGATCGACGCGGCCGGGTCGCCCGTCGCCCATGAGGTCGCCAGCGGGGTGCGCAGCGAGTACGTCCTTCGCGTCCACGGCACCATCACGCCCCGCACCGCGGGCTCCGAGAACGCGCGCCTCCTGACCGGCCAGGTCGAGCTGCGTGCCAGCGAGATCACGGTGCTCTCGGCAGCGCGCACGCCGCCCTTCGTCATCAACGAGCCCGACGCCGACATCGACGAGGCGCTGCGGCTCAAGTACCGATACCTGGATCTGCGCCGTGAGCCGCTGCAGCAGCGCATCCTGGCTCGCGGCCGCCTCGTGCAGGCCATCCGTGACGTCCACCACGAGGCCGGCTTCGTGGAGGTCGAGACGCCGCTGCTCATCAAGTCCACGCCGGAGGGCGCGCGCGACTTCATCGTGCCCTCCCGCCTGCAGCCGGGCAACGTCTATGCGCTGCCCCAGAGCCCCCAGCAGCTCAAGCAGCTGCTCATGGTCAGCGGCTTCGACCGCTACTTCCAGATCGCCCGCTGCCTGCGCGACGAGGACTTGCGCGGCGACCGCCAGCCGGAGTTCACGCAGCTCGACCTGGAGATGAGCTTCGTGGCCGAGGACGACGTCATGGCCTGGGTGGAGCACATGGTGCTGGCCGTGACGCGCGCCGTGGCGCCCGAACGGCGGCTCCTCAACGAGCCCTTCCCGCGCTTCACCTATCGCGAGGCCATCGACCGCTACGGCTCGGACAAGCCGGACGTGCGCTACGGCATGGAGCTCCACGACCTGGGCGAGGTCGCCGCGGCCTCCGGTTTCCGCGTCTTCGAGTCGGTCCTGGCCGAGGGCGGACGTGTCTTCGGCTTCGCGGTCCCCGGCCAGGCGGACATGAGCCGGGCCCAGATCGACGAGCTGACCGAGCTGGCTCGGCGGGCGGGCGCCAAGGGTCTCGTCTGGCTGGCCCTCGACGGCCAGGGTGGCATGCGCGGCTCGATCGTCAAGGCCGTCGGAGAGGAGACGTCGCGGCACCTGGCGATCGCGGCCGGCGGCGGCCCAGGTGACCTGGTGCTCATCGTGGCCGACGCGGACATCCACGCCCAGGAAGCCCTCGGCTCCCTGCGCGTCAAGCTGGCCGACCGCCTCGGCTGCCTATGACCGCTCGCTGCTCTCCTACGTCTGGGTCCACCACTTCCCGATGTACCAGTGGGACGAGCAGTACCGGCGCTGGGACGCCACCCACAACCCCTTCAGCGGCGTCCATCCCGACGACGAGGCGCTCCTGGTGACGACCTCCGGCGACCCGCTGGTGGCCAGCCCGGACGACCCGGCCGGCCGCGCCCGGGCGCTCCAGTACGACATCGCCCTCAACGGCTGGGAGCTGGGCGGAGGCTCCGTGCGCTTCCACACGCGGGAGATGCTCTCGCGCTCGTTCTCGCTCATGGGCCACTCGCTGGAGGCGCAGGAGGCCAAGTTCAGCGGCATCCTGGAAGCCTTCGAGTACGGCGCGCCACCGCACGGCGGCATCGCCCTGGGCGTGGACCGCTGGATCGCGCTGCTCACCGACCAGACCAACATCCGCGAGGTCATGGCCTTCCCCAAGACCTCGTCCGGCTCGGACCTGATGCTCGATGCGCCCTCGCCGGTCGAGCCCGGGCAGCTCGAGGAGCTGGGCCTCATGCTGCGTCCGCCGGTCCCCGCCGCGGAGTAGCCCGTCGCCAGCCTACGGTGCTGGTGGCACTTCCGGATCGGGAGTGTCTGCGGCGGCCGCGCCCCACTCCGGTGGTGGCCCGCCGACCGGCTCGGGTGGGCCCGAGTAGTCGGGCAGCGCGTCCAGTTCCACCTCGCGCCCGAGCACGGAGCCTGGGTCGCCCAGTTCCAGCAGGTCTGGGGATGCCGTCACCAGGCGTGCGTCCAGGTCCAGGGTGCCGGCCGCTCCGAGCACGTCGTCCGCCAGCACCGTCGGCACCAGCACCGGCCAGCCTGCCTGGCCAGCCCGTCGGGGCCGGATGACCCGGTCGGCGACACGGCCGTGGGCCTCGATGAGCGATGTGACCGTCTCCGGATCGATCCAGGTCATGCGGCCGGGCCACAGGAGCAGGGCGCTCGTCTCGCGCACCGCATCGGTGGCCGCCCGGGCTCCCGCGGCGTACGCCTCCGCACCGACCAGGCCGCGCGGATCGACGCACTGGGCGGGCGAACCCTCGAGGGCCGTGGCGGCCGAGCCACCGGCGTCATCAGCGACGACCACGATGATGGGCAGGGCGCCGCCTGCCCAGGCGGCATCCACGATGCGCCGCACTGCGATGCGCCCGCCGGCATCGACCAGCGCCTCCTCCAAGCTGGCCGCCACGACGACCGCGCCGACGGTCATCGCCAGCCTGACGAGGGAGTGTCAGGCTCGTCGTCCTCGTCACGGTTCCACTCGGGCGGCGCCGCCCACGCCCAGGGGGACTTCTGCGCCTTGGGCTCGATCGCGGTGGGCAGCTCGATGCCGCCGGGCTCGGCGTCAGGCGGTCCGTCGTCCACCGGCGCGGGGGCGCTGCCGGCTCGCGCGGCCTGGTCGAGTCGCTCGGTGGGCATCGAAACGCCGGCCGGTCCGGCGAGCGAGTCGGAGGGCCCGGTCCGAGATCCGCCCCATCCGCGGTGCCGTGGCCTGCGCGGTCTCCCGTGCCGGGTCAGCGAGCTCGCCAGCGTGAGCGCCCTCGGCGACGAGGTAGGGGATGTCCGCCTGGCCACTGCCCCGGTCTTCAGCGCCAGGAACTCCCGGAATCCGCAGTCGCGCTGGGCGTACCCGCCGGTGACAGGAGGTCGGCGCGCTCGAGGGCCGTCGTCGGCCGCTTCGGCAGGGTCCGCGGCACCTGCGCCACGAACGTCTTCGTGGCCGGGGAAACGCGTGGCACGACGGTCCCGGAGCGCAGCCGCTGACGCTGGTCCCAGCGCCAGCGCCGCGGCGAATCGAGGAACACGCCGCAGACGATGCCGTATGCGGAGGCCGCCAGGCTGAGCAGAAGAGGCGCACCCGCCACGTGAAAGAGGTCGTCACCCCGCCACCCCAGCACGAGCGCGAAGCCCAGGAACATGGCCACCGGCACGTTGGCGGCGGCCAGCGGCCAGCCCACCCCGCCCAGCAGCCAGTAGAGCCAGCCACCGCCGACCGCGGCCCCCAGCGCGGCCAGGACGATGGCCACTGGTCCGGAGCCCACGCCCCGGTCGTCCCAGATGCCCATGGCCAGGTAGAAGAGGACGCCGGCCAGGAATGCCTGCGACGCGGAGAGGAGCAGCTCCGCCGCCACGACGTCGAGCGGCCGGGCGACCGGTTCACGAACCTTCACGTGCTCAGGATAGGGGCCGGACCGCGATGCGTGCGACAATCGATCTTCCCATGCACGCCACTCCTGCCACCGCCATGCTCGACGAGGCCACCCGGGGAGACGTGCGCGACATCGCCATCGTGGCGCATGTCGATCACGGCAAGACCACCCTGGTGGATGCCATGCTCCGCCAGGCCGGCGCCTTCCGCGTCGACCAGGTGGTCATGGACCGTGTCATGGACTCCATGGATCTCGAGCGCGAGCGCGGCATCACGATCCTCGCCAAGCAGACCGGCATCACCTACAAGGGCGTGCGCCTCAACATCGTGGACACCCCCGGCCATGCCGACTTCGGGGGTGAGGTCGAGCGCAGCCTGCTCATGGTCGATTCGGTCCTGCTGCTCGTGGACGCCGCAGAAGGGCCGCTGCCCCAGACCCGCTACGTCCTCTCCAAGGCCATGGCCCAGCACCTGCCGGTGATCGTGGCCATCAACAAGATCGATCGCTCCGACGCGCGGCCAGCGATCGTCGTGGATGACGTCTACGAGCTCTTCATGGATCTCGGCGCGACCGACCGCCAGATCGAGTTTCCCATCGTCTACACCAACGCCCGCACGGGCACGGCCAGTCTCGACCCCGTGGCACCCGGCCAGGACCTGCAGCCGCTCATGGACCTCCTCGTGGCGCACACGCCGCCGCCGCGCCACGTGCCCGGTCACCCGCTGCAGCTGCTCGTCACCAACCTGGCGGCCAACGACTACGTGGGCCGCATGGCCGTCGGCCGCATCCGCAACGGGCGCCTGCGCATGGGCCAGCGCATCACGGTGCTGCGGGAGGAGGCGGAGACTCCGGACGGCAACGTCGAGCCGGGTCGCGTCGTGACGCTCAGCGGCACGGTCACCTCGCTCACGACCGCACGCGGCATCGAGCTGGTGGAGATCGAGGAAGCCGGCCCTGGCGACATCGTGGCCGTGGCCGGGCTGCCGGAGATCACCATCGGGGACACCATCACGGATCCCGCCGACCCGCGCCCGCTGCCCCGCCTCTCGGTGGACGAGCCCACGTTGAGCATGACCTTCGGCGTCAACACCTCGCCCATGGCCGGCCGGGACGGCAAGCTCCTGACCTCACGGCAGATCCGTGCGCGTCTGCAGCGCGAGGTGCTCGGCAACGTCAGCATCGAGGTGCGTGCCCACGGACTCCGCGGACACCTTCGAGGTGCGCGGCCGCGGCGAGCTGCAGCTGGCCGTGCTCATCGAGCAGATGCGCCGGGAGGGCTTCGAACTGCAGGTCTCGCGCCCGGAGGTCCTCCTGCACGAGATCGCCGGGCAGGTCCACGAACCCTACGAGCGCGTCAGCATCGACATCCCGCCCGACCACATCGGAACGGTCACGGGATCCCTGGCCGCCCGCCGCGCACGTGTCGAGCAGATGACCACCGACGCGGACGGCCGCACCCGCATCGAAGCCGTCATGCCCACCCGAGGACTGGTCGGCTACCGCGGCCAGTTCCTCACGGAGACCCGCGGCACGGGCCTGCTGCACCAGATCGGCGAGGGCTACGGCCCCTGGGCCGGGGAGGTCGAGCACCGCACCAGCGGCGTGCTCGTGGCGGACCGCTCGGGCACATCCAACGCGTACGGCCTCTTCAATCTCCAGGAGCGCTCCACGCTCTTCATCGGGGCCGGAGTCCCGGTCTACGAGGGCATGATCGTGGGCGAGAACTCGCGGCCGGGTGACATGGACGTCAACCCGACCAAGGAGAAGAAGCTCACCAACATCCGTACCCATAGCCACGACGACGCCCTGCGCCTCGTGCCGCCTCCGCCCATGACGCTCGAATCGGCCATCGAGTTCATCGCTGCCGACGAGCTCGTGGAGGTCACCCCGCATGCGATCCGCATGCGCAAGCGGATCCTCTCGCTGCACGAGCGGCGCCGCGAGCGCGGGCGCGGCGAGGACCGGCGGCGGGCCGGGCTGCCTGATGAGGCCAGCACCCACTGAGGCCGGTCCCCGGGTCCACGCCTACAATCCGCCCGTGACCGTGTACCTGGACCACGCCGCCTCCACGCCGCTGCGCCCGGAGGTGCTCGCGGAGATGTTGCCCATCCTGGAGGGTGACGGCGCCAACCCCTCGTCGCCCCACGCGCCCGGACGACGTGCGCGGCGCTGGCTGGACGAAGCTCACGAGCGACTCGCCCGCAGCATCGGCGCTGAGGCCCGCAGCATCATCTTCACGAGCGGCGGCACGGAGGCCATCAACCTGGCCGTCAAGGGCGCCGCCTGGGCGGGCAAGGCGGCCGGTCATCGCATCCTTACCTCGGCCGTGGAGCACAAGGCCGTCCTGGAATCCTGCCTGCTGCTGGAGAAGTTCGGCTTCGAGGTGCGTCGGTTGGCCGTCGACCGCTACGGCCGACTCGACCCCGACGATCTGACCGCGGCACTGACGGACAAGACCACCCTGGTGAGCCTGCAACTGGCCAACAACGAGGTGGGCACCATCCAGCCGCTGGCGGAGCTCGTGGCCCGAGTACGGGCCGCGTCGCCGGCGCTCATCCATGTCGATGCCGTGCAGGGCGCAGCGCACCTGCCCGTCGATGTGGAGGCCTTGGGTGCGGACCTCGTCTCCTTCGCGGCACACAAGGTGGAGGGCCCCAAGGGGGTCGGCGCGCTCTGGATCCGCCGCGGCACGACCATCCTGCCCCAGGTGCACGGGGGCAGCCAGGAGCGCTACCGGCGCGCGGGCACGGAGAACGTGGCTGGCGCCGTGGGCATGGCGGTCGCTTTCGAGCTGGCCGCGGCTGAGCGGGCGACGACGGTGGCCGCCATGGCTGCGCGGCGCGACCGACTGCGATCGACACTCCTGGCCGTCGGATCCGTGGAACTCACCGGGCACCCCGTGGAGCGGCTGCCCGGCTCACTGTCGCTCATCGTGCGCGGCGTGCCCGGCGACGACCTGGTCCTGGCCCTGGACCTGGAGGACCTGGCCTGCTCCACCGGGTCGGCCTGCACGACGGGCTCCAGTGAGCCCTCGCACGTCCTCGCAGCCATGGGCTACCCGGCTGCGGAGTCCCGCTCCGCCCTGCGCCTGTCACTGGGACGCCGCACGAGCGACGAGGACGTCGCCGTCGCGGAGGGGATCGTGCCGCGGGCGATCGATCGTCTGCGCGAGGGCCAGGCCCGCTTGACATGAGCGCACCCCGGGTCCTGGTCGCCATGTCCGGAGGGGTGGACTCGTCCGTGGCCGCCGCGCTCCTGGTGGAGGAAGGGCTTGACGTGGTGGGCGTGTGGATGCGCCTCCACGACGGGGCGGACGTCTACAGCAGCACGGATCGCTCATGCTGCTCACTGGATGCCGCGGAGGACGCCCGCCGCGTGGCCGGGCAGCTGGGCATCCCGTTCTACGTGCTCAACCTGGAGCGCGAGTTCTCGGCCGGGGTGGTGCAGCCCTTCGTGGCGGCGTACCTGGCAGGCCGCACGCCGAGCCCCTGCGTGGACTGCAACTCGCTGGTCAAGTTCGGGGCACTGCTGGGGCGGGCGCGGCACCTCTACGGCTGCGAGTCCGTGGCGACCGGCCACTACGCTCGCGTGGAAGGGGTGGACGATGCCAGCCGGCCCGGCGGCCGACGCTTCCGGCTGCTGGCCGGGCTCGACCGCGACAAGGACCAGTCCTACTTCCTCTATGGGCTGCAGCAGGCACAGCTGGCTCACACCCGCTTTCCGCTCGGGACCTTGCGCAAGGCGCAGGTGCGCGAGGTGGCTCGCCGTCATGGACTCGTGACGGCTGACAAGGCGGAGAGCCAGGAGATCTGCTTCGTGCCCACGGGTGATTACCGCGAGGAGCTGACGCGCCAGGCCGGCTGGCAGCCGCGCGCCGGCGCGCTCGTGGATGCCGACGGGGCCGTCGTGGGCTCGCACGCTGGCACGGCCGCCTACACCATCGGGCAGCGCAGCGGCCTGGGCGTGGCCCTCGGCGAGCGGCAGTACGTGGCGGCCATCGACGTGCCCGCGAACCTCATCCGGCTGGGCCGCCGCGAGGACCTGCAGCGCCGGGAACTGACGGTCGGCGAGTCGTCGTTCGTGGACCGCGTGCCGCAGGGTCCCTTCCGGGCCCGCCTGCGCATCCGTCATCGCGCGCCGCTCGTCCCGGCTCTGGTCTCGCCCCTGGTGGGTGCGGCCGACGGTCACTGGCGCGTCGAACTCGAGGAGCCGGCCTGGGCGCCGGCCCCGGGGCAGGCGGCAGTCTTCTACGCTGCCGACGAGGCTGACGATGCCGTCGTCGGTGGCGGCCGCATCGCGCCAGCCGCCTGAGCGGCAGGGCGGACGTCCAGGGCATGGATGGCGGGCTGGCGACCTTCGTCCTGCAGCCGGCCTTCGTGCTCTCGCTCCTCGTCGGGACCTTCCACACCTGCGTCTACGTGTTCGTGCGTGGCAGGCTGGGCTGGCACCTGCCCTTCATCCTCGTTGGCGCGATCCTGGGCGCGCTGGCCGGTCAGGCCATCGGCGCTCGCATCGGGGACGTGCTCAGCCTGGGTGACTATCCCTTGCTGTGGGCGTCCGCCTTGTCCTGGCTGGGCATCGGCATCGCCGTGGTCAGCAGCGCGCTGACGGCACGACGGCCAATCCGCCGGAACCGGGCGGCAGCATCCGTCCCCGCCAGGGCTGAGCTGGGCCTCCTGCCGGGCTGACGTGGCCAGCCCGGCACACGTGCGGGCAGCAGAGCCCGTCAGCGGGCCACGGTGTCAGCTGGGAGCACGGGCAGGATGAGCATGAACCGGCCATCGCGCCCCGGGTAGCGTGCCCGCGGTCGCTGGTAGGGCAGGTAGTCCTCCGCCAGGTCACCGACCGGGACGAGTGTGCCCGGCGGACGCGAAGCACCCCAGATGGTGCTCACCCAGGGATACCAGGTGTCCTCGATGTTCACGGCCGTGACCTCGTAGTCGTCGCGCCAGGCCGGGTCGGCTGTGGCCGTGAAGCCTGACATCACCCACGAGTGCGCTCCGCGCCAGGTGACGAGCCCCACGGGGCGCCCGGTGACGCGCAGGGCCCGCGCCGCCTTGCGAATGGCGGCCCGGCGTGTCCCGGCGCCATCGACCACGTACGGTCCGAAGCCCTCCCGGTTCAGCACCTCCGCCCAGCCCAGCAGGTCCACGCCGATGGGACCGAGCTTGCGCTTGTCCGGCGAGAAGCGGCGGCCCTGCAGGTAGATGCGCTGCTGCGACCGCACCGCATGGTCGTTCCGGCCGCTGCGCATGATGTTCATCATGGTCTGGGTCGAACCGGCCACGCACCAGTCCTTGGTGGCCTGGTGCGAGAAGTCGCCCGCTCGATAGAGATCCATGGAGAAGGGACCCGGTGCCGGGCGCGGCCGGAGCCGACGGACGAACGGCTCGGGCTCTGGCGAGGGGCTCAGCAGTGCGGTGGCCGGCGTCGGCATCGGCGTGGCAAGCGACCGCGTGCCTGAGAGGACCGATTCGACCCGGGCCCGACCCGCTTGGCGAGGCGGCCGCTCCGGGCGGGAGACCGGTGGCACGATCGCCAGTGGCTCTTCGCCGAACACGGAGCAGCCAGTGACGGTCATGATGCCGGCCAGGGCCAGCGCGGCGAGGCGGCCGTGCGTCCCGGGCGCCTGAGGCTGCACGATGCGCGCACCGTAGCGCCGTGCGGCGCCCGCGTGAACCTACGTCTCGAATCCTTCATCGGAACCTGACCGGACCGAGAGCCTCGCCAACGCCTCTGGCCAAGAACGAGAAGCCGGGCGGCTGCCGCGACCCCGGCTGATGGCTCGTGGCGCGACTCGACGATCGAACGTCGGTGGCCACCGGATGGGCCTGCCCCCGCGATGAGCCTTGACGCAGCCGCGTCCGGCGCCTGACTCCGACCCGCGGGCGGTCGTACCTCCCGCGGGTCTGTCCATGTGTGACGCGTCGTTCGCTACACTCGGCGCGATGCCAGACGCACGACGAGCGGGCCGCGCCCCAGGCCCGCATGCAGCCGCTGTCCGCCGACGAGATCCGCGCCCGCTTCCTGGGCTTCTTCGCGGCCCGCGGCCACGAGGTCGTGCCCAGTGCCAGCCTGGTGCCCGGCGGGGACCAGACGCTGCTCTTCACCAACAGCGGCATGGTCCAGTTCAAGGATGTCTTCCGTGGCGTGGAGAAGCGCTCCTATAGCCGGGCGGTCGATTCGCAGCGCTGCCTGCGCGTGGCCGGCAAGCACAACGACTTCGAGGAGGTGGGGCGCACGCCGCGTCACCACACGCTCTTCGAGATGCTGGGCAACTGGTCCTTCGGCGACTACTTCAAACGTGAAGCCATCCACTGGGCCTGGGAGTTCCTGACGCAGGACCTGGGCATCCCCGGTGAGCGCCTGGCAGCCACGACCTACAAGGACGACGAGGAGTCGTGGACCGTCTGGCGCGACGAGATCGGCCTGCCGCCCGAGCGCATGGCGAAGTGGGGCGATGTGGACCGCGGCGATGACAAGAACTTCTGGCGCATGGCGGAGACGGGGCCCTGCGGTCCTTGCAGCGAGATCCACTACGACCGCGGCGCAGAGCTCTCCGAGGGCCCCGACTGTGTCCCCGACCACAGCGAGCACTGCCCCCGCTGGCTGGAGATCTGGAACCTCGTCTTCATGGAGTCCGACCAGCAGCCCGACGGGCCGCGCCTGCCGCTGCCCTTCACATCCGTCGACACCGGCATGGGCCTGGAGCGCCTGGCCTCCGTCCTCCAGGGTGTGGCCACCAACTACGACACCGACCTCTTCACGCCCATCCACGCCCGCATGCGCGAGCTCATGCGCCACGACCCTGACGCCTTCGAATCGGAGCGCTTCAGCTACCAGGTCATCGCCGACCACTCCCGGGCCATCACCTTCCTCATCGCCGACGGCGTCCTGCCCGCCAACGAGGGACGCGGCTACGTGCTGCGGCGCATCGTCCGACGGGCCGTGCGACACGGGCGCCTGCTGGGCCGCCGGGAGCCGTTCCTGGCCGAAACGGCCAAGGTCGTCATCGAGATCATGGGCGGGGCCTATCCCATCCTCGTCGAGCGCCGCAATGCCATCCTGGGCGCCATCATCCGCGAGGAGACCGCCTTCGCGCGGACCCTGGATGCTGGCACCATCCAGCTCGAGGAAGCGCTCATCCCGCTCACGGGCGCTGACCGCGCCGTGGGCCGCCGTCCCGAGGAGGTGCCTGAGGACGCGCCGAACCTGGACGGCGAGACGGCCTTTCGCCTGCACGATACCTACGGTTTCCCGATCGACCTGACCGTGGAGCTGGCTGCCGAATACGGCGTGCGCGTCGACCGCGAGGGCTTCGAGGTTGCCCTGCGGCGTCAGCGCGAGCGCAGCCGCTCGGGAACCAGGCAGGACCTCGCCCGGCAGGCTGAGCTCGTGGCCCTCTTCAGCGGCATGGCACGGCGCGTCGGCGACAGCACGTTCGTGGGCTACGAGGGCACGGAGGCGAACGGCCACGTGGTGGCCGTCGTCCGTGACGGCACCGAGTACCAGGAACTGGAGGCTCGGGCAGACGTGGAGCAGCGCACTGAGGCCGCGGCCGACGCGCTCCTCGTGCTCGACCGCTCACCGTTCTACCCGGAGGGTGGCGGCCAGATCGGCGATCGCGGCGTGCTGCGGGATGCCACGGGCGAGGTCCTCTTCTCGGTCGAGGACACGCAGCGCCCCGTGGCCGGGCTCATCGTCCATCATGGCAAACTGCACGGCCGCGTGGCACTGGGGCAGGAACTCAGGGCGGAGGTCGATCCCGACCGGCGGGCCCGGACGATGCGCAACCACACCGGCACGCACCTCCTGCACCGGGCACTGCGCAATACGCTGGGCGAGGCCGCGCGCCAGGCCGGTTCGCTGGTGACGCCCGACTACCTGCGCTTCGACTACCCCTTCGACCGCGGCCTCACACCAGAGGAGCGCCACCTCATCGAGCACGAGGTGCGCCGCGTCATCCGCGAGGACCGCACCGTGACGCCGATCGTCGATGAGCATGGCGGAAGCCGTCGCGGCCGGCGCGGACGCCTTCTTCGACGAGAAGTACGGAGAGACCGTGCGCACCGTGCGGGTCGAGGGCTACAGCCACGAGCTCTGCGGTGGTACCCACTGTCGCGCCACCGGGCAGATCGGCGGCTTCATCATCACCGGTGAGCGTTCCATCGGCTCCGGCATGCGCCGCATCGAAGCCGTCACCGGCGAGGCTGCCGAGGCCCTCACCGAGGAACGCTTCCGCCTGTTGGAGGCCGCCGTGGCCGCCGCCGGTGCCCAGACACCCGAGCAGCTCACGACCCGCATCGCGGAGCTCCGGGAGCGCGGCAAGACAGCCCGGGCGGGGTCCGCCGGGCTCGTCCCGACAGCCCAGGCCGCGGCCAGGGCTGCCGAGCTCCTGCAGAAGGGCGCGCTCGTCGCCTACACGGGCGGATTCCGCTCCATGGACGACCTGAAGGCCTGGGCCAAGGAGGTGCGCAGCACGCTGGGCAGCGGCGTCATCGCTGCCGGCCTGGAGGATGATGAGCAGCCGCAGCTCTTCGTGACGGTCAGCGACGATCTCGTGGCGGACGGCATCAGCGCTGCCGACCTCGTGCGCGAGGCCGTGACCGAGAGTGGCGGCAAGGGCGGAGGTCGCCCAGAGATGGCCCAGGGCCGGCTGCCCGAGTCGGCAGCCCTGCAGGGAGCATTGCAGAAGCTGCGTGAACGACTGGTGCGCTAGGGCGGGGGCCCGGACGTGAGCCTGATCCGGAGACTGGTGCGGCGGGTCCCTTCCGTCAGCGCCAGCCACGCCCTGCTGGCCCTTGACATCGGCACCGAGTACGCCAAGGCGCTGGTCTTCGAGACTGGCTCGGACGGCCGTGCGCTCGTGACGGGCGTGGGCCGCAAGCGGCAGGGGCTCTCGCACATGCAGTCGGGCACGGTGGCGGACATCTCCGCCGTGGTCGTCAACTGCCGCGAGGCCCTCGACTGCCGCAGAGGCCATGGCCGGCCGCACGGCGCCGAAGGTCGTGGTCGGCATCGCCGGCGAGCTGGTCAAGGGCTTCACGACCACCCGCAGCGTGGAGCGAAAGCGACCGGACAGCGCGGTCACCCACTCGGAGCTGGAGCGGCTGCTGGAGGAGGTGGAGGCGGACGCCTCCGCGGAAGCCCAGCGCACCATCACCTGGGAGACGGGGCTGCCCAACGTGGACGTGCGGCTGGTGCACGCTTCCGTGGCCGGTGCGGCCGTGGACGGCTACGCGGTCACCAACCCGGTCGGCTTCCAGGGTCGCCACCTGCGCGTCTCGGTCTTCAACGCCTACGCGCCGCTGGTGCACCTGGGGGCCCTGGAATCGGTCGTCGAGCAGCTCGGCCTGCAGCTCATCAAGGTCGTCGCCGAGCCGTACGCTGTGGCCCGCTCCATCTCCGGCGAGCAGGTCGGCCAGTCGGGCGCGCTCTTCATCGACGTCGGCGGCGGCACCACGGACGTGGCCCTGGTGCGCAACGGCAGCGTGGAGGGCACGCGCATGTTCGCCCTGGGCGGGCGTGCCTTCACCAAGTCGCTGGCCGACCGACTGGACACCAGCTTCGAGGAGGCCGAGCGCCTCAAGATCGACCACGCCCTGGGCGGCGAGGTGCGCGACGCCGACGAGGTGGCCGAGATCGTCGGCGAGGACGTGGCCGTCTGGGCGGCCGGCATCGAGCTGGTGCTCGAGGAGTTCGGCAAGGAGGGCCTGCTGCCGGGTCGCATCGAGCTCTGCGGCGGCGGCGCGGCGCTGCCGGAGATCCGCGCCGCGCTGGAGGCCCCCGGCTTCGCGGCGGGCCTGCCCTTCGCCCGGCGGCCCCTGGTCTCGATGATGGCGCCGCACGTCGGTGAGCGAGGTCAGCGACGCCACGGGGCTGCTCGTGGACCAGCAGGACGTGACGCCCATGGCCCTCGCCTTCCAGGCCCTGGAGGCCTCGCTGCCGCAGGAGCCCCTGGACGCGCCCGCCGGTGCTCGGGGCATGCGCGTCTGACTCGCGGGCCGGATGCGCGTCGTAGGGCAGACTGCCGCTGATGGCCGTCTGGTACCTGGACAGTGACGACGAGATCACCGATGCCGTGGCGCGGCTGCGCAACGCCACCGACGAGCAGGTCGTCTTCGTCGTCCCGACCGGGTCGCGCATCGCCACCGGGCGCATCAACTTCAAGCTGCTGCACCGCGAGGCCGCGGCGCGCGACCTGCAGCCTGGCCATCGCCAGCCCGGACGTGCAGGTGCGCGCCATGGCCGCCTCGGCCGGCGTGCTGGGGCTGGCCACGGCCGCGGAGGCGGAGGCCGCCCTGGAGCGTGGCGAGACGGCGCCGGAGCCAACGGAGCCCGGGCCTGCCGAGCCGGCGGTCGCCGGAGGCGGACGACGCACGAGGCACGCCGCCGCTCGGCGCTGCCGCGCCGACCAGGCGTCGCGCTCAGCCGCCGGTGGTCGTCGTCGCCGGCGGTGTGCTCACGGTCGCCGTCATCGGCGTGGTGGCGTCACTCCAGACGCTGCCCACGGCCCAGGTGACGCTGACGCCGCGGACCGCCACGCATCGGCCCGCTGCCGCTCACGATCACGGCGCTCACCACCGTCAGCGAGCCAGACCCGGAGACGGGGCGGCTGCCCGCCGTCGACGTGGCCATCCCGCTGGCGACGGAGCAGACCTACCCGGCCACCGGTCGCGAGATCGTGGAGGCGCGCGCCACGGGCAGCGTCGTCCTGACGGCTCGCCGGACCAGCCCTTCGAGCAGCCGATCCCGGCCGGCACCCGTGTCAGCACACCCGTCAGGGATCGAGTTCCGGACCACCGAGCCGGTCGTCATGCCCCGCGTCGCCGCGGGCGGCGGGCCGAGCCAGGTGACGGCCCCGGTGGAGGCCGTGGCTCCCGGCGACGAGGGCAACGTGGCGGCCGGCGTCGATCAGCCTGGTGCCCTCCCTCGAGGCGCAGGGCATCACGCGTGAGCAACCCGGAGGCCACCAGCGGGGGCCGCTACGAGGAGACGCCCGTCGTCACGCAGGAGGACTACGAGGCGGCCCTGGCCGACCTGCAGAACCGCCTCGTCGGCGAGCTGGCGGCGCGCCTGCGCGACCCGGAACGCCTGCCGGAGGACCTGACCGTCTTCACCGGGACCGCGGAGCCGGGGACCGTGGAGCATCAGCCGCCGGCCGAGGAGGTGGTCGGCAGCCGCTCCGCGGAGTTCACCCTGGCCGGCGACCTGGCTGCGCACGTGCTGGCCGTCGACGAACGCTCCGTGGATGCGCTGGCCCGCTCGATCGTGCTCGCCGAGCTTCCCGGAGGGCATGGCCGTCCTGCCCGGCCGGCTCTCCGTCCAGACGGGTGACGGCGTCGCGGAGGACGGCGGCATCCGCTTCGACGGGACCGCCAGCGCGGTCGCCTACCAGGTCATCGACAAGGAGGCCGTGCTGGCCAGGATCGCCGGCCTGCCGGTTTCCGAGGCTCGGGCCATACTTGAGGACATCGGGGCGACGACCGTGAGCGTCTGGCCCGAGTTCCTGGGCGACCTGCCCAGCGACCGCAACCGCATCAGGCTGGATGTCCTGGATCCATCCGCATCGGAGTGAGCCACACCTGACCATGAACGACGTCGTCGACCGGCCCCTGCGTGTCCCGGGGTGCCCGTGAGCGTGCTGCTGGGCATCGACCTCGGCGAGCGCCGCATCGGCGTCGCCTGCGGAGACACCACCAGCGGCGGCGTGCAGCCGCTGCTGACGCTCCGGCGCAGCACGCCCGTGCAGGATGCCGCTGCCATCAGCCGCCTCTGCGCGGAGCGTCGCGCGGACGCCGTGGTGGTGGGCCTGCCGCTGCACCTGGACGGCACGGAGAGCGAGCAGTCGCGCCGCACGCGCGAGTGGGCGGCCGCCGTGCGCCCCGATCTGTCCGTGCCGCTGACCTTCCGCGACGAGCGCCTCACCAGCCAGGTCGGCGGAGGACCGCATGGGCCGTGCGCCGCGCGGCCGCTCGGGCGGCCCGCCCTCGTCGGCCGCCCGCCGCGCCTGGCGGGCGCGCGTCGACCGCGAGGCCGCCGCTGCGATCGTCCAGGGTGAGCTGGATGCCCGTGCCGCCGGGACCGTGGGAGTCAGCCCGTGAGCGGGCCCCTGACGCCACAGCCGCGCGGTGGCCAGCGCGTCGGCATCGTGGAGGGCTGGGAGCTGCGCCGCGCGCGCCAGCGCGACGCCAACTCGGGCGCCTGGAAGGGCCTCATCTTCGTCGTCGTGCCTGCTCATCGGGCTCGTCATCGGCGGCTGGATCGTGGCCCGTCCGGTCATCGGCCCAGCCGTCACGGGCCTCTTCGAGCAGAACCCCGGCGTCCTCCACATGCCCGTCGTGGCCGACCTCCTGCGGGCTGAGCTGGGCGACCGTCTGGCCAAGCCGGCCAGCAGCGAGGCGACGGAGGTCAAGTTCGTCATCGACCCCGGCCAGACCGTCGACGAGATCCAGGAGAACCTCGTCGATGCGGGGCTGCTCACGGACACCCTGGCCTTCAAGTACCTCATCATGTCGGACCGCGTCGACCAGCTCCTGAAGGCGGGCATCTACACCATGGACACGGGCATGAGCCCACAGGCCGTCGTCAGCCGCCTGGCGGCCGAGCCCGACCCGCCCACGCCCGTCGTCAACCTGGCGCTCCGACCGGGGCTGCGCATCGAGCAGATCGCCGCCTACCTGCAGGCCCAGAAGGAAGAGACGGAGCTGCAGCTCGACCCCAAGGAGTTCCTGGAGCTGGCGACCAACCCACGCCCGGAGCTCTTCGACGAGTACCCCTTCCTGCGCCAGATCCCCGAGGGCAACAGCCTGGAGGGCTTCCTCGCCGGCGGCGTCTACCCCGTGCCCATCGACATCAACGCCGACGAGTTCCTGCACCTGCTCATCCAGGAGTGGGAGGAGGACTCCGGCGACCTCGTGGCCCAGGCCCGCAAGAAGGGCGTCGACTTCTACGACGCCCTGACCGTGGCCAGCCTCGTCGAGCGCGAGGTGAAGGTGGACGCGGACCGCGCCAAGGTGGCCGGCGTCTACTGGAACCGGCTCGATCCCAAGCTCAACGGCGCCACCGGCGGTCTCATGCAGGCCGACCCGACCGTCGTCTACGCCGTCCGACAGCATGGCGCTCAGCGACCTGGCCATGGCCAAGTGGCCCAACTACCTGTTCTGGGACACGCTGGGCGTGGCCGACCTGGCGACGGTGAACGTGAGCCCGGAGCTGCAGTCACACCAGACCTACCAGCAGGCCGGGCTCCCGGGCTGGCCCATCGCCACGCCCACGCGGGCGTCCATCGAGGCCGCCCTCGACCCGGACAAACGCAAGGACTTCCTGTTCTTCTACGCCTGCCCCGGGTCGGACACGCACACGTTCGCCAAGACCGCCGCGCAGCACAGCCGCAACATCGCCAAGTGCCCGGCGAACTGACGGGAAGACCGACCCTGGGCAGGCGGCCGGACCCGCCGCCCCGACCGCTGCTGACCACGAGCGCTGGCGCGCTGCCGACCTGGCCGCGCGGCCTGCTCGGCTCGACCGACTGCGCGAACGGCTGGCGGCTGACGGGCTGGATGCCTACCTCGGTCTACGACCGGAGAACGGGCGCTACCTGACCGGTTTCGTGCTGGGCGACGGCGAGGAGAAGGTCTGCGGAGCCTCCGGCCGCTTCCTCGTCTCGCGCCGACGAATCGGTCGTGGTGGCTGACTCTCGTTACCGTCTGCAGGCACGCGAGGAGTGCCCGGACAGCCGCGTGGCGGAACTCGCGGGCACCTTCCTGGAAGCGTGGCCGGAGCTGCTGCGAAGCCTGCGGCCCATCAGCGCTGCGCCGATCGGCGGGGTACGCCGCGTCGCCGTGGAGGCCGGCTTCCTGAGCCACGCGGAGTGGCTGCGCCTCGCGGAGGCCACGCCGGACGTGGAGCTGGTGCCGGTCGAGGGCTTCGTCGAGGAGCAGCGCCGCGTCAAGGAGCCGACCGAGCTGCGAGCGGATCGCGGCCGCCTGCGCCGTGGCTGACGCCGCTCTGGCCGAGATCCTCGCTGACATCCGCGTGGGCGTCAGCGAACGCGACTTGGCGCTGGCCCTCGAGTGGCGCATGCGTACCGGAGGGGCGGAGGGCCTGGCCTTCGACGTGGCCTGCCTGTCCGGCCCGCGGGCCGCCCTGCCGCACGGCTCGCCAGGCGCGCGGACCGTGCGCGCGCGAGAGGTCCTGCTCTTCGACTTCGGCGCGCGGGTCGACGGCTACCGCTCCGACATGACGCGGACGCTCTTCGTGGGCGAGCCCACGGCCGCCGACCAGGAGGTCTACGAGCTGGTCGCGCGAGCCCAGTCGGCCGCCATCGAGCTGCTGCGCGAGGCGATCCCGGCCGGCCAGCCGATCACCAACCGCCAGGTCGACGCGGCAGCGCGAGACGTCATCGAGGCTGCCGGTCACGGCTCGCACTTCGGACACGGCACGGGCCACGGCATCGGGCTGGCCACACACGAGCTGCCCTCCGTGGGCCGCGCCGCGCCAGAGGAGCCGCTGCCCTCGCCGACGGTGTTCTCCGTCGAGCCGGGCGTCTACCTCGACGGTGTCACCGGAGTGCGCATCGAGGACCTGGTGGCCGTCGATGCTGCGGCAGGCACGGTGGAGCTGTTGACCACGTTCCCGCGCGAGGTCCTGGTCGTCGGGGCGTAGACAGGGCAGCGGCAGGTCCCTGCCGCGGCCCACAGCGGCCGCGTGGGCCCCGAGGCTGGAGTCGGACGCCCGCTCCGCTAGAATCGCGCTTCTCAGCACGCGGACGCGACGGCCGCCGACAGCCCGCCCAACGGAGACACGCGACCCCCATGATCTCGACCGGAGACCTGCGCAAGGGCATCGCCATCGAGCTCGACGGTGAGCTCTGGCAGATCCTCGACTACCACCACATCAAGATGGGCCGAGGCTCGGCGCAGGTGCGCATCAAGCTGCGCAACGTGAAGCGCGGCCAGACGGTGGAGCGCTCCTTCCAGGCCGGTGAGAAGTGGCCTCGCGCCATCCTCGAGAAGCGCCCCGTGCAGTTCCTCTACCGGGACGGCTCGGAGTACCACTTCATGGAGAGCGAGTCCTACGACCAGTTCCACCTCACCGCGGAGCAGCTGGGCGACGTCACCAACTACCTCGTGGAAGGCATGAGCCTCGACCGCACCAGCTACCAGGGTGAGACGATCGGAGTGGAGCTACCCACGTCCGTGGACCTGCGGGTCACGGAGACGGAGCCTGGCTTCGCCGGCGACACGCAGTCGGGCGCGAAGAAGCCCGCGACCCTGGAATCCGGTCTCGTCGTCCAGGTCCCCATCTTCGTCAACGAAGGCGACGCCATCAAGGTGGACACCCGGACCGGCGAGTACCTCACCCGCGTCTAGGCGCCGAGCCATCACCCGGCCGGCCAGCACTCGAGCCGCCCTGATGCGGGCGCGCTGACCGCCATGCCCGGACTGTGGGACGAGCCTCCGCGCCCGGAGCCGGCGCCCGTGGAACCGAAGCCATCGGAGACGGTGCCCGGCGAGTCGCTGTCAGGTCCGGCCGCAGGGCCACGCGTGCTCTCCGTGGGTGACCTCACCCGCCTCATCCGCGACACCATCCGGGGAGCCCCAAGGCTGGCCAGGGTCTGGGTGGAGGGAGAGGTCGGTCAGGCCACGGTCAGCTCCGCCGGACACTGCTACTTCACCCTGAAGGACGAGCGCGCCCAGCTCCGCTGCATGATCTTCAGGGACGACCGCCTGGCACTGCCCCTGGAGCCGCGCACCGGCCTCCGCGTCATCGCCAACGGCCGCCTCGACGTCTTCGAGCCGCAGGGTGCCTACCAACTCTACGTGGAGAGCCTCCAGCCGGCGGGCGTGGGCGACCTGGCGCTGCGATTCGAGGCGCTCAAGGCGCGCCTGACCGCGGACGGCCTCTTCGACGCCACGCGCAAACGGCCGCTGCCGCGCTGGCCGCGCACCATCGGCATCGTCACGTCGCTGAGCGGCGCGGTCCTGCACGACATGCACCGCGTCATCGGCCGGCGCTGGCCGCTGGCTCGCATCGTCGTGAGTGCCTGCCAGGTGCAGGGGCCCGGCGCAGCTGCCTCCATCGTGGCGGCGCTGCGCCGCATCGGTCGCTGGACGGACCCGCTCACGGGCCTGGCCGTGGACGTCGTCATCGTGGCCCGCGGGGGCGGCTCGCTCGAAGACCTGTGGGCCTTCAACGAGGAGCCGGTCGTGCGCGCCATCGCCGCGCACCCACGGCCCGTGGTCGTGGGTGTCGGGCACGAGACGGACGTGACCCTCGCGGAGTTCGCGGCCGACGTCCGGGCTGCCACGCCGTCGGTCGCGGCCGAGCTCGTCGTGCCTGACCGAGCGGAGCAGCAGCGGCACCTGCGGGAACTGCAGGCTGGCCTGGCCACCTCCGCGACCCGCCGACTGGTCAGCACGCGCGCCAGACTGGAGACCGAGCGGCGCAGCCTCGAGCAGTTCCGGCCGGGTGCCTACCTCTCTGCCGAGCGCGAGCGGGTCGGACTGCTCCTGGACCGCGCGACCCGCGCCCTGCGCTCCCGCCTGGCCGCCGACCACGCGGTCCTGACCCGCTCGGCCGACCGGCTTCCGACGCTGGTCGCGGCTCGCGTGGCCGGGGCTCGGGCCGATCTCACGCGCAGTGGTGCCGGCCTGACCGCGCTGGACCCCTTCGCCACGCTCGAACGGGGCTACGCCATCGTGCGCACGGCGGAGGGACGCGTGGTCTTGGATGCCGCCGCCCAGGCGGTCGGCGACCGACTCGAGGTGCGCCTGGCGCGCGGCGCGTTGGACGTGTCGGTGGCAGGCGTGCGAGACTCCGGCACGTGACGGATCAGACCGGGCCACCCGCGCCAGCCCTGCCCCAGGACGATGGGACGGCAAGCCCTGCTGGCGACGTGCGTGCGCTGCGCTTCGACGAGGCGCTCGACCAGCTGCGTGGCGTGGTGGCGCAGCTCGAGCAGGGTGGCCTGCCGCTCGAGGATTCCATCGCCTTGTACGAGCGTGGGGCGGCCCTGCATGAGCACTGTGCCCACCTCCTCGACACGGCCGAGTCGCGCCTCCAGCGGCTCGTGGACGGCAGCGGCGGCGTGCCGCGCCTCGTGGACCTGCGCCCGGATGACGGCGATGACCTGTAGGTCATGACCAGACTGGCCGACCTTCACGGACCGGAGGACCTCAGGGACATCAGCCACGCGGAGGCACGCGCCCTGTGCACGGAGATCCGCGACCGCATCATCGACACGGTGGCGGTGACGGGCGGCCACCTGGGCAGCTCGCTGGGCGTGGTGGAGCTCACGGTCGCCCTGCACCGCCTGCTCTCCAGCCCGACCGACCGCATCGTCTGGGACACCGGACACCAGGCCTATGCCCACAAGCTGCTCACGGGAAGGTTGGACCGCTTCGACACGCTGCGCCAGCTGGGCGGCATCGGCGGCTTCCCGCGCCGCTCCGAATCGGTCCATGACGTCATGGACGGCGGCCACGCGGGAACGGGCCTCTCCATCGCGGAGGGCCTGGCCCTGGCGCGCGACCGGCGCGGTGGCCGCGAGCACATCGCCGTCGTCGTCGGTGATGCGGCCCTCATGAGCGGCCTGTCGCTGGAGGCGCTCAACGACATCGGCCAGCGCAAGACGCGCATGGTCATCCTGCTCAACGACAACGAGATGAGCATCTCGCCCACGGTGGGCGCGGTCAGCCAGTACCTGAGCCGCATCAAGCTCTCCCCGCAGTGGCGCGATTCGCGCCGCACCTGGGACACCCTGGCGGGTGAGATCCCGCGCGTTGGGCCGGTGGTCCTCGAGTGGTCGAAGCGCGTGCGGCACGCCGTCGTCGACCTCTCGCAGCCCGGTCGGCTCTTCGAGGACCTGGGCGTGACCTACGTGGGGCCGGTGCCGGGCCACGACCTGGTCGTCCTGGACCGCACGTTGCGGGCCGCCCTGCTGGAGGAGGACGCGCCCATCCTCGTCCACGTGCGCACCCGGAAGGGCCACGGTTACCACCCGGCCGAGGCGGACAAGGTGAGCTTCCACGGCGCAGCCCTGCCGCCCATGCCCACCCAATCGCGTGCCGTGGCGAGCGCCGACCGAGCAGAGGCATCGGAGCCGGGCGCTGAGACGCCGGGCGCTGAGACGCCGACCAGTGCGACGCCGACCAGTGGGTCGCCGACCAGTGGGTCGCCGGGCGCCGAGACATCGGCCGACGGCGACGCGGCGCCGTCCGCGGGCGAGCGCGCCAGCGCGGCGCGCCAGGTGCCCAACTACACGGCGGTCATGGCCGCCGAGCTGCTGCGCATCGCCAGCGACGACGAGCGCGTCGTGGCCATCACGGCGGGCATGCCGACCGGCACGGGAGTGGCCACCTTCGGCGAGCGGTTCCCGGACCGCGTCTTCGACGTCGGCATCGCCGAGCAGCACGCCATGACCCTGGCGGCCGGCCTGGCCATCGCCGGTCAGCGCCCCTTCGTGGCCCTCTACGCGACGTTCCTGCAGCGTGCCTTCGACCAGGTCGTGCACGACGTCTGCCAGAACGACGTGCCCGTCGTCATCGGCATCGACCGCGCCGGGCTGGTGGGCGAGGACGGCACCAGCCACCAGGGCATGTTCACGCTCGCCGCCCTGCGCCAGCTGCCCAACCTGATCATGGCGGCGCCGCGAGACGAGCAGGAGCTGCGTCGGCTGATGCGGACGGCCTTCGCCCAGGATCACCCCTTCGCCATCCAGTACCCCCGGGACGCCGGCTTCGACCTGCCGCCCGTGGAGCCGCAGGCTCGTGACGGTCGGCCGCGGAGAGCTCCTGCGCGAGGGGAGGGACATCGTCATCGTCGGCCTCGGCCCCATCGTGGCCCGCGGCCTGGCCGTGGCTGAGGCGCTTGGAGTCGGCGGGCTGGTCGGTGGCCGTCGTGGACGCCCGCTTCGCGCTCCCGCTGGACGCCGATCTCATCCTCGGGCAGGCAGCCGGTCGGCAGTTGCTGGTGACGCTGGAGGAGGGCGCCCTGCCGGGCGGCTTCGGCTCAGCGGTGCTCGAGCTGCTTGCCGATGCAGCCGATGCCAGCGACACGGTCACGTGGCCGGTGGTTCGCCGCATCGGCATCCCCGCCGGTCGCTTCGTGGACCACGGGTCGGTCGCCGACCTGCGCCGCGTCCTGCGCCTGGACGAGCCTGGCATCCGCGCCCAGGTGGAGGAGGCGATCGCGTCGCTCGGCCTCTCGCCGGCCAGGCGACCTTGCGGCCGCCCCGACCGGACACGGCGCGCGCGGAGGCCTGAGGGCTGGGCGAGCCACGGCCGCGTCGGCAGCGTCTCGACCAGCTGCTCGTCGAGCGCGGGCTGGCCGAGACACGCAGCCGCGCCCAGGCGCTGATCCTGGCCGGCCGGGTGCGCGTCGGCTAGCGGCGACGGCGCACGTCGGGACCTGCGGCCGGGCGACCTGGTGTCGTCGGAGGTCGTCCTCGAGTCGGAGGCGAGCCCGCAGTACGTGTCGCGTGGGGGTGAGAAGCTCGCCGGCGCCCTCGACGCCTTCGGCGTCGATCCGACGGGGCGCCTCTGCCTGGACGTGGGCGCCTCCACCGGCGGCTTCACCGACTGTCTGTTGCAGCGCGGCGCGCGCCGTGTCTATGCTCTTGACGTGGGTCGAGGACAGCTGGCCGAGTCACTGCGGCGCGACGAGCGCGTGGTCAGCATGGAGCGGACACACGCGGCGCGGCTGGATCCCGACGTCGGAGGACGCGCTGGTCCTGCCGGAGCGCGCGGAGCTGGCCGTGGCCGACGTGTCCTTCATCTCCCTGACCCGTCTCCTGCGCGGCATCGCGGCCAGCCTGGTCCCCGGCGCCGACCTGCTGCCCATGGTCAAGCCGCAGTTCGAGCTGAGCCCGCGACAGGTCCCGCATGGCGTGGTGCGCGATCCGGCCGGCATGGCGCGAGGCCGTGGAGCGCGTCCGCGAGCACGCCCGGTCACTCGGGCTGGACGTCCTGGGCGAGGTCGAATCGCCGCTCACGGGGCCGTCAGGCAACCACGAGTTCTTCCTGCACCTGCGACGTGCCCGCGTGAGGCGCATCGGCTTCGCCTTCAACCCCACCCAGGCCGCCTCGCCGAAGCTGCGCGAGCGGGCCCTGGCCTGGTGCCGGGCCAACGGGGTGGAGGCGTGGGCGGCGCCCGCCGGCGACGCGCCGGACGACCCGACGCTGCTGTCCGGCGACGGACGCCCTCGTGGTGCTCGGCGGTGACGGCACGTTCCTGCGCGCGGCCTGCTCCGTGGCCGACCTCGGGGTGCCCATCCTGGGTGTCAACCTGGGCAAGGTCGGCTTCCTCTCCAAGGCGGAGCACCAGGACCTGGCCTCCGTCCTGGCCCAGCTCAAGGCTGGCGACTACGACCTGGAGCCGCGCCTCATGCTGGAGGCGCGCGTGATCCCGGCCAGCGGTGGCGCCGCCGGGCGCCACCACCATCGCCCTCAACGAGGCGGCCATCGTACGCGGCGCGCACGCACGAGTCATGCACGTGGTCGTGGACGTGGGCGACTCCCGCGTGGCCACCTACGTCTGCGACGGCGTCGTGGTGGCCTCGCCCACCGGCTCGACGGGCTACAGCTTCAGCGCCGGCGGTCCCATCATCGAGCCGACCAGCCGCAACCTCGTGGTCACGCCCATCGCCGCCTACCTGACACCGCTGCGCTCGACGGTGGTGGGTCCGCAGCACGTCGTCAGCGTGCGCGTGGAGGCCGCCCACGACGCGCTGCTCAGCATCGACGGTCGCGACGAGGTCTCGCTGGCGGTGGGCGACCGCGTGGAGGTGCGCGCCCACGCCACGCCCATCGACTTCATCCAGCCGCGCGGCGCGCTGCCGTTCTGGGACCTGCTGCGCAAGAAAGCCTCGCTGCTGCCGGCCTGATGCGGTGAGCAGCACGACCGCATCACCTCCGGCGGAGCCTGCCGCCGACTCGCCTCTACCGGCCGACCTGGTGTCGGCCATCGGTGCCTACGAGGACTACTTGCGGGTGGAACGCGGCCTGGCGGCGGCCACCATCCGTGCCTACGACAGCGACCTGCGCCTCTTCGGTCGCGATGCGCCGGACGTGGCACGCTGGGCAGGCTCGCCCGATCCGGCGCGCGGATACCTGGGCGCCATGACGCGTCCGCCGCGCCTGCTGCGGCCCACGAGCGTGCGACGCAAGGCGGCCGCCATCCGCGCGTTCTATCGCTTCTGCTACGCGGAGGAGCTCATCGGGGAAGACGTGGGTGCCCTGATCGACCTGCCGCGGCAGATGCAGCGCCTGCCGGACACGTTGGACGCCGGCGAGGTGGTCGCGCTCCTGGAGGCGGTCGCTGGTCCGGATCTCATGGGCCTGCGCGACCGGGCGCTCCTGGAGCTGCTCTATGCCGCCGGGCTGCGCATCAGCGAGGCCCTGGACCTCGACCGGGAGGACATCTCGCTGGGCGGCGGCTTCGTGCGCGTCATCGGCAAGGGCGATAAGGAGCGGCTGGTGCCCGTCGGGGACGTGGCCCTGGCCGCCATCGCGGCGTATCTCGAAGAGCGCGACAAAGAGTGGGCAGCCGGTCGCCGGGCCCGGCAGGGCCGGCCCACGCGCGGGCGACGGAGCACGCCTCCGAGCCCCTGTTCTTGTCGCGCCGCGGCCGCCGGCTCGATCGCATGGCCGCCTGGCGAGTCATGCGTGCGGCCGCTCTGCGGGCCGGTCTGTCCGGACGTGTGACCCCTCACACGTTGCGGCATAGTTTCGCTACGCACCTGCTGGAGGGCGGGGCGGACCTGCGCGTCGTCCAGGAGTTGCTGGGTCACGCCAGCATCACCACCACGCAGCTGTACACGCATGTCACGGGAGAGCGCATCCGGCAGGTCTACCTGCGGGCGCATCCACGAGCCTGATGCCGAAGGGAGGTCGAGCTCACATGGGCACCTACGCGGAGTCGCTGCTCACGCCCGATGAGAAGGTCATCATGCGCCAGCGTCAGCACTGGCTGGCGCTCATCCTGGACAGCTGGCTGGCCATCATCTTCTGGGGCGCCACCCTGGTCCTGATGATCCTCCGGCTCGTCCTCCCGGACGAGTTCTTCGGCGTCAGCCTGACCTCCGGGGACATCGGCCGCATCCTTGACATCCTCACGGTCGTGACCCTGCTCGGCGGCATCGTCGTGGTGGCACTGCGCTGGTGGTGGTGGGGGACGCAGGAGTTCCTGGTCACCAATCGGCGGCTCGTGCTGGCTTGGGGCGTCCTCAACAAGTCGTCCTCGGACAGCTCGCTGGAGAAGATCAACGATGCACAGCTGGACATCACCGTCCTCGGCCGGCTGCTCGACTACGGCAGCCTCAAGGTCATGACGGCGGCACCGCTGCAGGGGTCTGACTACCTCGACCGGCTCAACCACGCCAAGGACTTCAAGAAGGCCATGATGACGGCCAAGCACGAGCTGCAGTCGGGAGAGCGGGGCGACGGCGACGACTACATGCGCGCCCGGTCATCGGCCGCTGCGCTGCCCGCGAGCGCCGTCCCCTCGTCCAACCCAACAGCGGCTCAGCGGCCTCCGGCACTGCGGTCCGCCGCTCGCCGCGGCGGCTGGCCGCATCGACGTCTCCGGAGGCGCCGACCCGCTCCGGGCGGACACCCCGGAGGAGGTCGCTGAGGTGCTTGCCCAGCTGGCCAAGCTTCGCGACGACGGCCACCTCTCGGCCGCCGACTACGAGGCCAAGAAGCAGGAACTCCTTGGGCGCCTCTGAGCGCGGCGCCGGCTCTTCCGGCGCGGCGATCAGCGTGGTCCGGGCGCCTCGGGCATCCGCGGTCACCCCGGCGTCGGGCTGACGGCTGATGGATCCCGAGCTCGGCCGAGCCATCTTCTCGGCCGTCATCGTGGTGGCCATCATGCTGCTGGTGGGCTTCCCGGTCCACGAGTTCATGCACGCCTGGACGGCCTGGCGCCTGGGTGACAGCACGGCCCGCTGGCAGGGTCGCGTGTCGCTGGACCCGCGCGTCCACCTCGACCAGTCCGGCAGCCTGATGCTCGTCATCTCGGCCGCCTTCAGCGTCTTCACCGGCGGCGGGCTGCTCTTCGGCTGGGCCAAACCGACACCGGTCAACCCGCTGAACCTGCGACACGGCCGGCGCGGCCACGCGCTCGTGGCCTTCGCCGGACCGGCCAGCAACCTCGTCGTGGCCATGCTCGTGGCCGTGCCGCTGCGCGTCATCCTGGGCAGCGAGGAGACGCTACGTCTTCGTTCGCGAGAACCAGCTGCTGGACCTTGCCTACAACGTGCTGCTCACGCTCCTGATGCTCAACATCGTGCTCTTCATCTTCAACCTCATCCCCATCCCGCCCCTGGACGGCTGGTCGGTGGTGGGCGGACTCGTGCCGGCGCCCATGGCGCGGCGCATGCACGAGCTGGAGGTCCAGTACGCCAACGTCATCCCCACGCTCTTCCTGGGCTTCGTCATCATCCTCTTCGTGAGCGGCGGGACGTTCCTGTCGCCCACTCATCAACACGCTCGCCCGTCTGCTCCTGGGGCTCTGACCGTGGGCTGGTGGCCGGGCAAGACCCGGCAGGCGCTCCGGCACGTCGCCGGCCGGGTCAGCGACGCCGAGCGCCGCGAGCTGCGGGGCTGGCTGAGCGCATCCGCAGGTGGCGCTCTTCGACTCCATGCATCGGGCCGACCAGCGTCACGGGCTGGACGTCGTGGCCCACCTGCGCGCGTCGGGGCGTGAAGATCCGGAGCTGCTGCTGGCGGCCCTCCTGCACGACTGCTCCAAGGGACGCTCGGTGCGGCTGCCGCATCGCGTGGCGTGGTCGCTCGGAGAGCGCTACGGTGAGCGCGTGCACGACCTCCTGGCTCCGCTCCCCGGCTTCCGGGCGGCCTTCGGGCGACTCCGCGACCACGCCGAGGATTCGGCACGGCTGGCGCGGCAGGCTGGCTGCAGCGAGCGGACCGCCGACCTCATCCGCCACCAGGCCGCGCCGCTGGACCCGGACGCCGGCATGGCCCTGCACCTCGCCGACGAGGCCTGCTGACGATGACCACGCTGCGCGCCCTCGGGGGCCGACGGGCGCTGCGCGACGACGTCCGGCCCGCGAGATCGGCGTCGCGCTCGCTGCCACCCCTGCGCTCACCCAGTCGGGGCGAGATGGCCGTGCGCATCGCGCACACCTCGCACCCCGACCGTGCCGCGCACGTCACGCCTGGAGGGCTACGACGGCCCCCTGGCGTTGCTGCTGGGGCTCATCGAGCAGCGCCAGCTGGACATCCTCGAGGTGCCCCTCGGGGAGCTGGCGGGCGCCTACCTGGAAGCCCTGGCCGGACTGGACCAGGAGCAGATGGCGCACATCAGCGCCTTCGTGAGCGTGGCCAGCCAGCTGATCCTCATCAAGAGCCGGGCCATCCTGCCGCGCCCGCCGGTGGTGGCGATCCCCATCGAGGAGGGACCGGACCCGGAGGACGGCGCTGCGCGAGCGACTCATCCTCTACCGGCATCTTCCGCGACGCCGGCCGGGCGCTGCGGGGCCGCCTCGAGAGCGGCTGGGAGGTCTTCCGGCGGGAGCCCGGTGCCGCGGTGGCCTCCGCCAGGGCCGGCTCTCGGCCGGACGAGGGTCCACCCCTCGACGCGGGGCTGCTCTCGGAGGCGCTGGAGGGCGCGCTGCGGCTGGCACCGGCGCCCGCGCCATCGCCGGAGATCGTGCTGCGGCTGGTCACCCTGGAGGAGCGCGCCGCGCTCATCCGGGCGGCCCTTCGCGAGGCGCCCGTCGTGGTGCTCCAGGATCTGCTCGAGGACCTCAGCGACCGCATCGTCGTGGCCGTGACGTTCCTGGCCATGCTCGAGCTTGTCAAGGGCCGGGAGCTCGTCGTCACGCAGGAGGCGCCGTTCGGGCCCATCGTCTGCCGCTCCCGGAGCGCGGCGTGAACGAGCCGCAGCTGGTGCCCGTCGGCCCGGGGCGCGACGAGCGGTCGGATCCGACGAGGGTCGGCGATGCTCCACGCGACGAGGCGCGCGATCGCCCGAGGCGAGGACGCGCGCGATGCGCCAGACGACGAGGCACCTGAAGAGCCGGGCGCTGCCAGCGTGGCGGACATCGAGGCTCTGCTCTTCGTCGCCGAGCGACCCCTGACCCGTGCGGAGCTGCGCAGCGTGGCGCGCCTCTCGGCCGAGGAGGTGGACGAACGGCTGGGCGACCTGGAGATCCAGCTGCGCGACCGCGGCATCCGACTCGTCGTCTCCGGCGAGCAGGTCATGCTGGGCACGGCGCCAGACAGCGGGCCACTCATCGCACGCTACCTCGGAGCGGACGCCGTGCGGCTCTCGCCGGCTGCCCTGGAGACGCTGGCCATCATCGCCTACCGGCAGCCCGTCACCCGGGGCGTCATCGAGCGCATCCGTGGCGTGGACTCCGGCCACGTCGTGCGCGGCCTGCTGCACCGCCGCCTCATCCACGAGCAGGGACGCGCCGACTCACCCGGCCGGCCCATCCTCTACGCCACGAGCATCGAGTTCATGGAACGATTCGGCCTGACCTCGCTGGACGACCTGCCCCCCATCGAGGCGGACATCGCTGCGCGCCTGGCGCAGGCGGAGGCAGATGTCGCCATCGTCGAAGGGCTCCTCGGTGCCGATGCGACGCCCGTCGTGGACGAGGTCGAGGATGTCTGAGTCCGTTCGTATCCAGAAAGCGCTCGCGGACGCCGGTGTGGCCTCGCGACGCGCGGCGGACGCGCTCGTGGCTGCCGGGCGCGTGAGCGTCAACGGCCTGCCGGCCCAGACGGGCCAGCGGGTCGACCCGGCTTCTGACACGCTGGCCGTCGATGGCCGCGCTATCGTGCCGGCCGGCCGCCGGACCTACCTCGTCATGCACAAGCCGGCCGGCGTCACGTCCACGGTGAGCGACCGATATGCCGAACGCACGGTGCTCGACCTGCTGCCGCCCGAGCTGCGCGCCGGCGGCGCCCGCCTCTACCCGGTGGGTCGGTTGGACAAGGATTCGGAGGGCCTCATCCTGCTCACCGACGACGGCGACTGGACGCAGCAGCTGCTGCACCCGCGCTACCAGGTCGAGCGCGAGTACGCGGTCGCGCTGCGGATGCCACTGGACGGTGCCCAGGCGAACGCGTTGCACGACGGCATCGAGCTGGACGAGGGAGTGGCCACCCTCGTCAGCCTGCGCCTGGCGACGCGGACGGAGACCTCGCGGCTCGAGCGCGACGCCGGCCCGGCCACGGCCCCGACCTGGTACCGCGTGGTGCTCACGCAAGGCTGGCGCCGCCAGCTACGACGCATGTTCGCCGCCGTGGGGGCTCCCGTGGAGCGCCTGGTCAGAGTGCGCATCGGGACGCTCCGGCTCGACGACATGCCACCTGGCCACGTGCGCGTCCTGAGCAGCGCGGAGCGAGCCCGCCTGACGGCCTCGCGGCGTCCCTCGTGAGCGGCCTGCGGGTGGCATTGGACGGTCCGGGATCGAGCGGCAAGTCATCCGTCGGCGCGGCCGCGGCTGCGGCCCTGGGCTACCGCTTCCTGGATACCGGCGTGCTATACCGCGCCCTGACCTGGCTCTCCGTGGGCCGCGGGATCGACCCGGAGGACCAGGCGACCCTGGTGGCGCTCGTGCCGGAGTTGGAGCTCATGGAGGACGAAGCAGGTGCCCTGCGCCGGGTGCGCGTCGGCGGTCGGGACGTGACCGACGAGCTGCACGCGCCGGAGGTGGACCGCCGCGTCAGCATCGTCTCGCGCCAGCCGCTCGTGCGAGGCGCCCTTCTGGAGGCACAACGCCAGCGCGCCGCGGCCGGCCGCATCATCCTGGCCGGGCGGGACATCGGCACCGTCGTCCTGCCCGATGCAGAACTCAAGCTCTACCTCGAGGTGAGCATCGAGGAGCGCGCCCGCCGCCGCACTGAGGAGCGCGGCCTGGCACCGGGCTCACCGGAGGCGGATGCCATCCTGGCCGACCTGCGCCGTCGCGACCACATCGACAGCAATCGCGAGGTGGCCCCGCTGCGCGTCCCGGATGACGCGGTCGTCGTCGCCTCGGGGGGCCGGCGTTTCGAGGACACCGTAGCGGAGGTGGTCGGCATCATCCGTGCCCGGGAGCAGCAGGAGTCCACGAGCCCATGAGCGAGCCCGAGGGGCTGGCGCCCTACCCACGCCTCATCGCCGGCCTCGCCCGGTTCCTGCTGCAGGCCATCGCCCGGGTCCGCGTGGAGGGCGTCCGGGACCTGCCCACGAGCGGCCCGCTCATCATCGCCGCCAACCACATGAGCAACGCTGACCCGCCCTTCATCGGCGGCTGGCTGGGACCCGCCCTGCAGCGACGTCCGACCTTCCTGGCCAAGGAGGCGCTCTTCGACGGCCCGCTGGCCGTCTTCATCCGCTCCCTCGGGGCCGAGCCGGTCAAGGCAGGCGGCAACGACATCGGCGCCTACCGTGCCGCGAAGGCGGTCCTCGATCGGGGCGGCGTGGTGGCCATCCTGCCGGAAGGCACGCGCAGCTTCGACGGGGTCCTGGGCGAGCCCAAGCCGGGCGTGTCCCTGCTGGCCACGCGCACGGGTGCCCCGGTGCTGCCGGTGGGCATCTCCGGCACGGATCGCCTGCTCGGTCGCGGCCAGACCCTGCCGGCGATCGGAACGCGCATCACGATGCGGGTCGGCCGGCCTTTCCAGCTCGTCATCCCCGAAGGCGTGGACCGGCGGGCCGCACTGGCCGACGCGGACCGCGAGCTCATGCGGCACATCGCGGCGCTCGTGGAGCCCCGCCATCGCGGCACCTGGGAACCCTGGCCATCGGACTGAGGATCTGCCTCGGCGTCGCGCCGGCGAGCCAGCCGCGGGAGCTCCTCACGTCATCGTCAAGCACCGATGCGATACTTACCGTCCCATGGGAACCGTCGCCGAGGTCCGCATCGCCCGTCGCACCGGCTTCTGCTATGGCGTGCGTGAGGCCATCGACGCGGCTCGCCTGAGCGCCGCCCAGGGCACACCCACGCACACGCTCGGCCAGGTCGTACACAACGAGGGCGTCATCGCCCAGCTCCGCGAGCAGGGCATCCGCAGCGTCAAGGAGCTCGACGAGGTGGAGGAGGGGGCTGCCGTCGTCATCCGCGCCCACGGCGTGACGCCGGAGGTCATGGCCCGCGCTGAGGGACGCGGCCTGGACGTCATCGACGGGACCTGCTCCTGGGTGACGCAGGAGCAGAAGGAGCTGGCCAAGCTCGTGGAGGATGGCTACACGGTCGTCCTGCTGGGCACGCCCAACCACCCCGAAGTCGTGGGTCTGCTGGGTTTCGCTCCGGATGCCATCCTCGTGGACGAGGAGGAGGATTGGGCCAGCATCCCGCGGCGCAAGCGCATGGCGCTGCTCACGCAGTCCACGCAGCCGCCCTGGAAGTTCGAGCGGCTGGCCGCCTTTCTCGTCTCCCGGGCCCATGAGCTCAAGATCGTCAACACCGTCTGCCCCGTGACGATCCGTCGGCAGCAGGACACCACTGACCTCGCGGCAGCAGTGGACATCGTGGTCGTCGTCGGCGGGCGCAACAGCGCCAACACGCGGGAGCTCACCCGCCTCGTGGGCATCGTGGGCAAGCCGGCCGTGCAGGTGGAGCACCCCCGCGACCTGGAGGATGCCGCGATCTTCGAGAGATGCCACAGGGTCGGTGTGACCGGTGGCACGAGCACTCCCATCGAGGACCTGGCAGCCGTGGCCCAGCGCATCTACGAGCTGGCCGGGACAGCAGAGGCACAGGCGCGTGCAGCGGAGCTCGCACGCGAGGCCGTGACCGCCGTCGCGGAGCCGGCCTACCGCAGCACCTCGCTCAGCGCCGCCTGACGTGCCCGGTCGCCGCATCGCTCGCCGCCGGCCTCGCAGCCTGGACCGCGACACCTCACTTTCGGGCCTGCCGGTGGTGGCCATCGTGGGCCGCCCTAACGTGGGCAAATCGACACTCTTCAACCGCCTCGTCGGGGAGCGCCGTGCCATCGTCGAAGACCGCGCGCGGACGACGCGTGACCGCCTCTACGGCGTGGCGGAGTGGAATGATCGCCGCTTCGTCGTCATCGACACGGGCGGCATGGAGATCAACCCCGGGGACGCCATCGAGGAGCGCGTCCAGGACCAGGCTCGCCTGGCCATCGAGGAGGCCGACGTCATCGTCTTCGTGGTGGACGCGGGCGCTGGCCTGACACCGGCCGACCAGGAAGTCGCGCAGACCCTGCGCCTGGCCGCCGCACCGATCGTGATGGCCGTCAACAAGGCCGACAACGAGAAGCTGGAACTGCAGGGCGCGGAGTTCCTGCGCCTGGGCTGGCTGGACAGCCATGCCGTGAGCGCCCTACATGGTCGGGGCAGCGGCGACCTGCTCGATGCCGTCGTGGCGGCCCTGCCCGCCGAATCGGCCGACGAGCTCGAGCGCAAGGCTCGCGAGGCGCGCGCCGATGAGCTCGCCGATCTGGTGGAGGAGGGCCTGGCGCCGAGCCTCGCGGATGGGGAGGTCGAGGACTTCGACGATTTCGACGGGCTGGATGGGGACGCCGGGTCTGACGAGACCCGCGCGCTGGCTTTCGAGGCCGAGCCACCACCGACGCCGCGCATCGCCATCGTGGGCCGGCCCAACGTGGGCAAGTCGTCGCTGCTCAACCAGCTTCTGGGTGAGGAACGAGCCATCGTCAGCGACATCCCGGGCACCACCCGAGATGCCATCGACACGACGCTGGAGTGGCAGGGTCGCGAGATGCGTCTCGTCGACACGGCGGGCCTGCGGCGACGCGGCAAGGTGGCCTCGGGACCGGCGGCGGAGCGCTACTCGGCCCTGCGGGCGCTCAAGGCCATCGGACGGGCGGATGTCTGCGTCCTGGTGCTCGACGCCCAGGACGGCCTGACGGCGCAAGATGCGCACGTGGCCGGGTACGTCGTGGACGAGGGCGTCGGTCTGGTGCTGGCCATCAACAAGTGGGACCTCGTCGAGAAGGACGACAAGACCTTCGAGGAGTACGTGACCCGCATCCGCGGCCAGGCGCCCTTCCTGCACTTCGCACCCGTTGTCGCCATCAGCGCTCTCACGGGATTGCGCGCCGGGCGGGTCCTGGAAGATGCGCTTGAGATCGCGGCCGAGCGTCGTCGCCGCGTGCCCACGGCGCGGCTCAACAAGGTACTCGCGGACGCGGTCTCGCGACACCAGCCGCCGCCCGTCAAGGGCCGCCGCCCGCGCTTCTACTACGCCACGCAGGCGGCCATCGAACCACCTACCTTCGTGCTCTTCGCGAGCGACGCGCGCTCGGTGCACTTCAGCTACCAGCGCTTCCTGGAGAACCGCATCCGGGACACCTTCAAGTTCGAGGGCACGCCGCTGCGCCTCATCTTCCGCGAGCGCTCCCGTGTGGAGCTGGAGCCGCGCGCCAAGGCTCCCCGCTCGTCCTCGAAGGGTCGCCCCAGCGCGGGCGCGGGCGGTGGCGCCGGCGCCAGAGGCAAGGGGACGGCGGGCAGACGCAAGGGGAGCAGCAGCGCCTCGCCTGGACGGATGACGAAGAAGTCGAGTCGCAAGGGCTCCTGATGGCGGGCCACGGCGCCCGCATGGCCGGTCAGGCGCCCCGACGCGCGGTGGTCGGGGCCGGGGCCTGGGGCACCATGCTGGCCGTGCTCCTGTCGCGCACGGGATCCGTGACCCTCCTCGCCCGTGATGCGGAGCAGGCTGAACGGCTCCGCAGGGACGGACGCAACGAGCGGCGCCTGCCGGGCGTGACGCTGGGCCCGGAGGTCGTGGTCTCGGCGGATCCGGGCGACCTGGCGTGGGCCACGGACCTGGTGGTGCTGGCGGTGCCGTCGGCGGTCCTGCGCTCTCGACTCCGGGCCATCGCGGCCTGCTTGCCCGATGAGGCCGTCCTGCTGTCGGTGGTCAAGGGCCTGGAGGCCGGCACGTTGCTGCGCATGAGCCAGGTGGTGGCCGACGAGGTGCCTGCCGGCGCCGGGCGCGTGGCGGCTCTCTCCGGCCCGACCCTGGCCCCGGAGATGGCGCGGGGTCTGCCGGCCGCGGCCGTGGTCGGGGCGCCGAACGATGCCGTCAGCGCGCGGGTCGTCGAGATCCTGGGCAGCCGGACGTTCCGCCTCTACCGCAACCGGGACCTGGCCGGGGTGGAGCTCGCCGGTGCGCTCAAGAACATCGTGGCCATCGTGGCTGGCGCCGTGGACGGACTTGGGGCAGGGGACAATGCCAAGGCCGCCATCACGACACGCGGGCTGGCAGAGATGACGCGCCTCGGCGTGGCCATGGGTGCCAACCCGTTGACGTTCGCTGGCCTGGCCGGCATCGGCGACATCCTGGCCACGTGCGCGTCGGCGCTCTCGCGCAACCATCGCGTGGGCGTTGAGCTGGCCGCTGGGAGGCGCTGGTCCGAGATCGAAAGCGGCCTGCCGGGCGTGGCTGAGGGTGCCTACACCGTGCGTGCCGCCGTGGCGCTGGCAGAGCGCCATGGGGTGGACATGCCCATCGCGCGGGAAGTCCACGCGGTCCTCTACGAGGACAAGGACGTGCGCGCCTCCGTGACCGACCTGCTCGACCGCGCTTCGAAGGATGAGTGGGCGGGTCTCGCCTGATATACACTCGCGCTTCGGTCGGGGCGTGGCGCAGCCTGGTAGCGCACTTGACTGGGGGTCAAGAGGTCGCTGGTTCGAATCCAGTCGCCCCGACCATATCCCTGAGCGTGAAATGGCCCTCGGACACCAGTCCGGGGGCCTTGCTGTTCTCGGGTGTGTGGGCAGATGTGTGAGCAAGACCCAGCGATATCGTGTCCTGTGGACGCGCAGGAAGCCCGTTGGCCACGAGTCGCCCTGCAGGGGTATAAGCGACCTTACGAGCGTAGAGCGGGCGTTCCGGCGCGGGCATCGCAGACGATCGAGTCACGGCGCTGGGGCTGGCGACGAGCCGCACATCGCGGACTGGGTTCCCACCCATGTCACCGGCTGCTCGCTGCCCATGCATAGACGACCGAGTGCCCGTCCACTCTGCACCGCGGGCCGAGCTCGACATTCACGGAGGGTGCCCCCACCCCCCTGGCAATACTGGGGCGGCAAGGGGGCGGGGGATGCAGCCCTCTCCGGACTCGTGCTACTCTCAGGGTTGGCATCTCATAGGCTCCGACGACAGCCACTCTGCCGCGACGAGAGAGATGCGACACGCTTCTCCGCAATCGGCGGCGCCTCGCACCGCGTCGCTTACCTGCTCGTCTCCGTGGAGGATTGCGTACCGGCACACGCCCGACGCTATCCAGTTGGGCCTCGACGCTGCGCTAACCGCGCAGGTCGTGCTCCAGGAACGTGAGTTTGGTCGGGGCGAGAGGGGTAGCGCCAGCTTGACCCACCTTTCTGTCCGACCTCGGTTCGTGCTCGAGAACGTGACCGGGCCGCCGAAGGTGTGGCCAGTCGACGAGCGAAAGGCCGGCTGATGGCGAAGCAGCGGCCGACCCGGCGGCAGCTCGAGGTCCTGCGGGCCTACATCGCGGCCGGCTCGATCGCGGCGCCGCCTACGAGCTCGGCATCAGCGAGACGACGGCGCGACAGCATCTCTCGGGGCTGTATCGGCGGACGGGCTGCCTGAACGCGGCGCAGGCGGCGTACTGGCTGGGAAGACCGAGCCGGTGCGCCCGCCCGACTGGACTCGCTGCTAGGCCGACGGGGGGGTGCGACCCTGGAGCCGACTGAAGGATGAACGACAATGGCCACTCGTCATAAAGACTTGGTTTCCTCTGTATCTTTTTCCTAGGGGCGCGCGCATACTCCCGCTCCTGACGGAGGTGACGACGCACGGTCGCCCAATCTGGTCGCCTAGACCGTGTCGAGCCAATGACGAAACCGACCCGCCGAAGCTGGGAGGTAGAGTCATGAAGGGGGCCGCGTCATGCGCACGGTCGAGCACTTCGACTTCTCGGAGCCGGATGAGGTCCGCCCGTTCGGACACGGCCGGGCCGAGATCCTCAATACGTCGGCCGGTGTGATCGGCCGGCTCATCCTGGAGCCGGGCTGGCGCTGGTCGCAGGACGTGAAGCCGATCGCCGGCACGGAGTGGTGCGAGGCGCCGCACTTCCAGTACCACGTGCCGGCGAGCTCCACGTCGCGATGGCCGACGGCACGCGAGTTCGACGTCGGCCGCGGGGGCTGTCGTCGCTGCCGGCCGGCCACGACGCATGGGTCGTCGGCGACGAACAGGTCGTCGTGGTCGACTTCTTCGGGGCGACCGACTACGCCAGATAGTGACTCGGGGGGTGAGCCAGGCACCGCCTGACCCCCGCCCACCTCGGGGGAGTGGACATCCAGCGTGTGCAGGTGCGGGTCCGCCACGCCGCCAGCTCGAGGTCCTGCGCGCCTACATCGCGGCCGGCTCGATCGCGGCCGCGGCCTACGAGCTGGGCATCAGCGAGACGACGGCGCGGCAGCACCTCTCGGGTTTGTACCGGCGGACGGGGTGCCTGAACGCGGCGCAGGCAGCGTACTGGCTGGGGGCACGACAGTTCGACACCGGGCGCGACGGCACGCGGGCGCCTTTCTGGCTGAGCGCGAGCGACAGCGCGCGGCAATGAGGTCAGCCACGTCCAGGTGACTCTCGGACCGCTTCTCCGCGAGACCACCTTGACATCCCGAATGGCGGTGGACTAGGCTCCCGTCAGCGCTGACGCTCTTGTGACGTCAGCGATGACGAGCGGGCGAGCGGAAGCGCAGATATGGTCACGTTGCGTGATGTGGCCAAGGTCGCAGGGGTCTCCGCGAAGACGGTCTCGCGCGCCATCAACGGCGATCGGGAGATATCCGCCACGACGCGCGAACAGCATCCTCGACATCGCGGATGACATGGAGTACGTCCCGCACGCGCAGGCCCGCCGGCTCGCGTCGGGCAGGACTCGATCGATCGCGCTGCACTACCCGCTCGCGAACCCCCAACTGTTCTCCGAGCGGCTCGAGATGAGCTTCGTGTCTGGCATCGCGATGGGCGCCGCCCTCGAGGAGTACTACTTCACGCTCTTCACGGGCGAGCTCTCGCCCGTTGAGCTGCGACGGATCTGCAAGAGCTCCATCGCCGACGGACTCATCCTGATGCAGGTGGCCCTCGACGACTGGCGCGTCGAGACACTCCGTGAGCTCGACTACCCGTTCGCGATGATCGGACGGTGCCAGAGACAACACGGGCTTGAGCTTCATCGACTTCGACTTCGAGAGGGCCCTGGTCGACGCCTTCGACTTCCTGGTGGCACTGGGCCATTCGCGGATCGCCTTCCTCACGTATCCGGCCTCGTGGCGCGCGGGCGGGCTGGGCCCCGCCATCCGCGCACGCCTGGGTTTCGAGGCTGCGATCGCGAAGCACGGGCTCGAGCCGATCGCCCTCGAGTGCGACCTGAACGTCGACTCGAGCGCCGCATCGGTGAGCCGAATGCTCGTCGAGCATCCTGGCATCTCCGCGATCGTCGCGATGCACCCCACGACGGCGGTCGGCGCGATCAACGCCATCCAGGCAGCGGGACGGACGGTGCCGGACGACTGCTCGGTCATCGGTATCGCCTTCGGGACTGACAGCGATCTCATCATCCCGCCCCTGACGGCGATCCATTGGGATGCGCAGACCATCGGCCGTGACGCGGCTCGGATGCTCATCCGCAGCCTCGACCGCGAGTCTGCACCGGTCCACCAGGAGCTCATCCCCCCACGACTCGTCATGAGGCGGAGCACCTCCGTGCTCCGTTGACCTACCCGGCCGGCCTGCACAGGGCCTTCCATGCAGGGCGCGCCACAGGGGCTTGCATCTGTGAGGACCGCTGCTATCGCCATCGCGGCCCCGAGCGTCGGGCGATGGCGCCTGGGTCGATGGACGCTCGTGGCTGTACATCCTGCCGGCCCTACTGGTCCTGGCGGCGGTGATGGGCTACCCGATCCTCCAGGCCGTGCTCATGTCGTTCCAGCGGTTCACGCTCAACGAGCTGGTCTCGGGCAACACGCCGTTCGTGGGCCTCGACAACTACGCGCGTGCCTTCGCCGACCCGACGTTCCCGGTCGCGCTCGTCAACTCACTCGTGTTCACGGTCGTGTCGATCGCCCTCCAGTTCACGATCGGCTTCGCCCTCGCGCTCCTCTTCGGCAGCGGATTCCCGCTGGGCAACACGTTCCGAGGGCTGATGCTCAGCGGTTGGCAGATCCCGGTCGTGGTCACCGGGACCCTGTTCCTCTGGATGTTCAACGTCGACTACGGGCTGGTGAACTACATCCTCCAGTCATTGCATGTGATCTCGGAGCCCATCGGCTGGACGGTCGATGCCGGAGCGGCGCTCCCGGCTGTCATCATCGCCAATGTCTGGCTCGGCATCCCATTCAATCTGATCATGATGAGTGCGGCAGTGGCGGGCCTGCCGGCCGACGTCTACGAGGCAGCCACGGTCGACGGCGCGAGCGGTTGGCAGCAAGCTCCGCCATCTCACGATCCCGCTCCTGCGGCCCGCGATCCTGGCCGTGTTGATGCTCGGATTCATCTACACCCTGCGGGTCTTCGACCTCATCTGGATCATGACCAAGGGTGGGCCCGGAAACGCCACGGAGGTCCTTCCCACCTTCGCCTACCGCCTCGCGTTCGTGCACTTCGACTTCGGACAGAGTGCGGCGGTCGCGGTTCTCGTGCTCCTGATCCTGCTGGCTGCCGCCCTCGCGTATCTGCGGTCCGCGTTCTCGGACGAACCGTGAGAAGCGCACGCGCGCTTCACCACGACCGCGCGCTTCCTGATCGGCGCGCTCGTCACGGGCATCTACCTGCTGCCCCTGTTCTGGATGGTCTCGACATCCATCAAGCCGCCAGCCGAGATCATCCAGACCCCTCCGGTGCTCATCACGACATCGCCCCAGATCGAGAGCTACGAATCGATCCTGGGTCTGCCGAATGACCGCCCGGAGCTGTATGTCAGCACCATCTCGTATCTGAAGAACTCGATCGTCATCGGCGCGTCCACCATGGCCCTGACCCTCCTGCTGGCCGTCCCTGCTGCGTATGCGTTGGCGCGCTTCCGGCTCCGCGCCGCCCGCCTGATCATCCTCGCGGTCCTCGTCGCACAGATGCTGCCGAGCGCCCTCCTGGTCATGCCGCTCTTCGTTGCCGTCAGGTCGGTCGGGCTCTACGGCTCGCAGCTGGCGGTCATCGTCGCCGACACGGCGCTCGCGCTGCCGTTCGGCGATCATCCTCCTGCACACGAGCTTCCGGCAGGTGCCGCGGGAGATCGAAGAGGCCGCATGGGTCGACGGAGCATCCCGCTTGACGACGCTGCATGCGCGTCGTCGTGCCGCTCGTCCGACCCGGTCTCGTGGCCGTCGCGGTGCTCTCGTTCCTGACCGCGTGGGGCGAGTTCGTGTTCGCGCTGTCGTTCCTGCCCGACGTGGCGACGCAGCCGATCTCGCTCGGCGTCTTCCAGTTCGTCGGCATGTACAAGACGCAGTGGGACTCGATGATGGCGTTCGCGACGGTCGTCGCGATCCCGGCGGTGGTGGCGCTCCTCCTCCTGCGAGGTCAATTCGTCACCGGCCTGACGGCCGGCTCAGTCAAGTCCTGAAGCGCCAGCAGAGAGGAGGTGAACCCGGGATCATCGATCAGCGCGAACATCGGCGAACGGACACGTTCGTTCGTTCCTTCCTCTCACAGTCCGTTTGGAGGACACATGAATCCCACATGAAGAGAGCATCCGGTAGTCGATCGCCCTCAGCGCTGCCTTCGTGGCTGCGTCGCCAGCGTGGTCGCTGGCCGCTGAGCGAGGTCAACCTCTGGACCTACTACGGGGACACCGGTGCGGCGGCCGGCTGCGTCAAGACCGCGGTGGATGACTACAACGCTTCGCAGTCGACCTACCAGGTCGCAGATCCGCAACCTGGCATTCACCGACTTCAACCAGCAGGTCGCCACCGCGATCGCTGGCGGCACGACGCCGGACCTCATGATCGTCGACAACCCGGACAACGCGAGGTTCGCCGCGTCAGGCGCGCTCGCCGACCTGACCGTCGAAGGTCCAGGAATGGGGCCAGGCCGACCAGTTCCTGCCCGGCCCGTGGAACTCGACCCAGTGGCGAGGGCAAGACCTACGGCATCCCGCTCGGCAGCAACACCGTCGTGCTGTGGATCAACACCGATCTGGCGACGGCGGCCGGGCTCGATCCGTCGAGCCCGCCAAAGACCTGGGACGAGTTCGCCACGTGGGCCGCAGGCCATGACCAACAAGGACGAGGGCGTCTACGGCACCGCGCTGCTCGCCAAGAAGGATGAGACCGGGACCTTCCTGTTCCTGCCCTGGATCCTCCAGAACGGTGGGTCGATCGACAAGCTCGACTCCCCCGAGGCCATCGAGGCCCTGGCGTTCTGGAGGAACCTGGTCGACCAGGGCTGGGCGCCCAGGTCGGCGGTGAACGACGGCTTCGCCGAGATCTACCAGCAGTTCACGACCGGCAAGGCCGGCATGATGATCAGCGGCACCTGGAACGCAGCGTCCATCGGTACGGACGCGCCCGACCTCCACTGGGAGGTCGCCGACGCTGCCCTACACGAAGCAGCCGGCCTCGTCGCTGGGCGGCGAGAACTGGGCGGTCTTCGCTGTCCGCAAGCAGCAGGACGGCGCCTGGGACTTCCTGAAGTTCGTCACCGATCCGGCCTACGGCACCAAGCTCACCGACTGCATGGGCTACATGCCCAGCCGCAAGGACGTCCTCGCCCAGGTTGCCGAGAGCGTCCGCGAACGACCCGACCATGCAGGTCTTCCTCAAGCAGATGGAGTCCGCCGCCGCGCGCGGGCCACTCCCCAACTGGTCCGACGCCTCCGCCGTCATCCAGGACGCGCTCCAGGCAGCGCTGAGCGGGCAGAAGAGCCCGGAGCAGGCCATGCAGGACGCTGCCGAGCCAGATGAGCTCGATCCTGCAGTGAACCCCAGCGACCGGCGCGACGAGCGACGCTCCCGGAAGCGCGATCGGTGTTTGCCGCACCACGTTGACGGCCAACGGCTCGTAGGTCCGGAACCATGTCGACGGTCCCCCGCAGCATCAACCTGCGGGGGACCGTCCAACGTCGGGGAGCAGTCCCCGGAAGCGCGATCGGTGTTTGCCGCACCAACTGAAAGGCTCTTCGGCTACTCGACCCCATCCTCGATTCTATCCACCCTCGCGCACTCCTGGTCGACGACGCTGACCTCACTTGACACGCGTTCACGAGCAACGTCGGCCAACTGACCCGAAGGTGCGATCCATGCCAGAGACGTTCCAGATCATCGACGACCGCGGCGGGCTCCTCTGTCGCTTCGAAGCCGAGACCGTCCTCATCGAGCCCTGGGGACGCGACTCGGTGCGCGTTCGCGCGCGCCCGACCGGGAGCCATCCGGGACGACACCGATCAGCGCACTCCTGGCTCCGGAGCGACGAGGCAGAGGCCGCTCGGTCGACATCGCCGAGGACGCGGCCACGCTCCGGAACGGTGAGATCGAGGTCCGCGCGACGGCGTCGGGAGCGCTCTCGTTCCGGAACGTCGTGACCGGCAAGGACCTGCTCTGCGAGAAGGCGATCCACGGCCTGTCCGTGCCCGCACGCAGTTACGCGGATCTGCTGGGCGGCCTGTTCAAGATCGAGGTGTGCTTCCAGGCGACCGACGGCGAGCACCTGTACGGCCTCGGCCAGCACCAGCACGGGCGTTTCGATCAGAAGGGCTGCGTGGTCGACCTCGTCCAACGCAACACCGAGGTCAGCATCCCGTTCCTGCTCTCGAGTGAAGGATATGGATTCCTCTGGAACAACCCCGCCATCGGCCGCGTGGAGCTGGGATTCAATGCGACCCGCTGGGTGGCGGAAGCGACATCGCAGATCGACTACTGGGTCACGACCGGCCAGTCTCCGGCCGCGATCCTCCGCAACTACGCGGACGCGACCGGCCATGCGCCGATGCTTCCCGAGTGGGCCGCCGGCTACTGGCATAGCAAGCTGCGGTACGCCAGCCAGGATGAGCTCGAACACGCAGTCCACGAGCACCAGTCGCGCGGGCTTCCCCTGTCGGTCATCGTGATCGACTTCTTCCACTGGACGCGGCAGGGCGAGTGGCGGTTCGACCCCGAGCGCTGGCCCGATCCGGCCGGCATGGTGGCTCGCCTTCGCGAGCGCGGCGTCCGCGTGATGGTCTCGATCTGGCCGACCGTCAGCCGCCTCGCCACGACATGGGACGAGATGTGGCGGGCCGGCTACATCGTCCGCAACATGCGCGGTGCCGCGGGCCAGATGTACTTCGTCGACAACGGCAACGAGGACGGCCTCTACCTGCACTACTACGACTCGACGCACCCGGGCGCCCGGGACTTCATCTGGGAGCGGGTGAGGGAGGGCTACTACCGGCACGGGATCGATGTCTTCTGGCTCGATGCCTGCGAGCCGGAGATGCTGCCCTTGGCCCATGACAACCTCCGGTTCCACGCGGGAAGTGGGCTTGAGGTCGGCAACGTCTACCCGCGGGACCATGCCCAGGCGTTCTTCGATGGGATGCGCTCCGCAGGCCAGGACGAGATCCTCGCTGCTCTGCCGGTCTGCCTGGGCCGGAAGCCAGCGCCTCGGGGTCGCGGTCTGGTCCGCCGACATCGACTCCACCTTCGCCTCCCTCCGAAGCCAGGTCCGCGCGGGCTTGAACATGGCGGTCAGTGGCATCCCGTGGTGGACGCATGACATCGGCGGCTTCCGCGGCGGCGACCCGGCGAATGCCGAGTTCCGCGAGCTCCTGGTGCGCTGGTTCCAGTTCGGCGCGTTCTCGCCGATCTTCCGGATGCACGGACACCGGCTTCCGCACGTCGAACGACTTCGCGGGTGGCCCGAATGAGGTCTGGTCGTTCGGCGACGAGGCCTACGCGATCCTCCGCGATTACCTGGGATTGCGGGAGCGGCTGCGACCGTACGTCATGTCGCTCATGCGGGCGGCACACGATGACGGCATGCCCCCGATGCGACCGCTATTCCTCGAGTACCCTGGCGACCCGACGTCATACCAGGTGGAGGATCAGTACCTCTTCGGTCCCGACCTCCTGGTAGCCCCGATCCTCGAACATGGTGCGCGCAGCCGGACGGTCTATCTGCCGGAGGGGTCGACGTGGACCGACGCATGGACCCGCGCGGCTCACGACGGTGGACGGACGATCGAGGTCGAAGCCCCGCTGGAGCGTGATCCCGCTGTTCCTGCGCGATGGCGCTCGCCTGCCGATCGTCGAGAGGGAGGCGATGTAGCGCCCCGGCACGGCATCCGCGCTGACGCCCTCCCCATCACCCGCGAGCGATCAGCTCCCTGAGACGTGGCAGGCGCTCGATCGTCTCGCGGTCGAAGGGTGAGGGCACGTCCACGATGAGGTGTGTGAAGCCGAGGTCGACATAGCGGCGCCACTGGCTGGCGACTTGTTCCTCGGAGCCGACGAAGTCGAGTGCCGGGTCCACAGGTCGCTTGTCGCCGTTGTGGACGAGTGACTCGGCGAGCACCCGTGAAGCCTCCGCCGGATCGTCCCGCAGGACGGCGAGCCGCACCAGGCTGTACTCGATCTCCAGCGGGTCACGCCCCACCGCGTCGCAGTGCGTGCGCAGGACCTCGACCTTGTGCGCGAGCTTCTCGTAGGCGCCGCCGACGTTCCAACCCTGCGCGTGACGCGCCACGCTGCGCAGTGTCTTCTTCTCGCCACCCCCGCCGATCATCAACGGTAACGAGCCCGGACCGCGATAGGGCATAGGCCGATGCGCGAGCTCGTGGAAGTCGTAGTGTCCGCCCCCCCGGGAGGTCACCGTCTGACCGGACAGCAGGCGGACGATCGCCTCGGCGGCTTCTTCGAGCCAGTCGAGCCGCTCACCGAATCCAGTGCCGAAATCAAGGCCATTGGCGGTGTGCTCGTACTCGAACCAGGCACCGCCGAGGCCCAGCCACGTTCGGCCCCTGCTGATGTGGTCAACGGTCACGGCCGCCTTGGCGGTCAGCCCGGGGTTGCGGAACGTGTTGGCGCCGACCATGAGTCCGAGGTCCACGTGCGTGGTCTCAGCAGCCCACGCGGCTAGCGTGGTCCACCCCTCGAAGATCGGCTGCAATGGGTCACCCACGATGGCGTGCAGGTGATCCCATGCCCAGAGCGAGTCGAGACCGACCAAATCGACGAGACGGGCGGCGGCAGACAGCTCGAGCCAATCGGTCGCCTGCACCCAGAGCAGGGCCCCGACGCGGATGGGATATCGGTCGCGATGCGTGTCCATGGCCAGTAAGCTACCGCGTCTGCGTGCTCGGGTCCGGAGTCGGTCAGGCATACAATTCCTCAGGCGGGGCCCGATCACGCCGTGCAACGGGCCAAAGCCACGCCAGCGGACGTGAGGGAGTCGTGGCGGACGGCCTCCGCCGCTAACCCGACCGTCGGTCAGCCGGCGACGGCCATCACACGTTAGTTCGGCTTCCCGAACACCCGTACGGCCCCTCGCTTGACGCCCGCCTGACCGCCCCGTAGACCGGAGGACGTGCACGGACGTCCTCCCCTCCTCCTCTCGCGTCGGGCCGGGTCGGTGCCCCCAGCCCGGCCGACGCGCCCCGCCCGATGAGCCCCCTCGAGCTGCTCCTCTTCGGCGCCCTCTGCTACCTCTTCGGCCTCGTCACCGGCGCCGTCCTCATCCCCTGGCTCGTGGACCGGGGCCTCTTCCCGGTCCGCCGGCATGGCCCGTGTGAGTGATGAGCGGCGAGCGCCCAACGACTATCGCTGGGCCCGTCAGGTCTCGGCCCTGCTCCTCATCGCGGTCGTCGTCGTCATCGTCGTGCTCGACGTCATCGTCGATGAGTACGAGGTGAGCCCATCGGTCCTCGTGCCGCTGCTCCTCACCGCGGCCGGGCTGCTCTCGGTCGACCTGCCCCGGGTGCGCCACTGATGACGTACCGCTCGCCCTTCATCACCGAGACCGACGAGCCCGCCTTCACCGACTGCCAGTTCTGCGCCGGGCTGATGCTCGTCGCGGAGTGGACGGCCGGCGAGGCCATCCTCGACCGCCACGGCAACACGCTCGACGCGGTGGGCCTGAAGCGCCTCCGGGAGCGCATCCGCGTCCTCTCGGGTGACACCGAGGGTGGCGCCAGCCTCGAGGACCTCGCGCGCGGCATCGCCCGGCGCTTCCCCGACCTGCCGCCCCTGCCCCGGACGACGGCCCCGGTCGACCCGCTGCGGCTCTCCTTCGACGAGCTGTGGGCCAGGCTCGAGCGCGGCCACTGCGCCGTGCTGGACGGCAACCCCAGCAGGGTCACGGACCCGTCGAGCCCGCTGCGCTCGATGCAGGCCAAGGACGACTACGACCACGCCGTCTTCGTCCACGCCGCAAGGGGTGAGCGGGCCTTCGTCATGGACCCGCTCGGTCGAGGCCGCTACCAGGGCCAGTGGGTGCCGAAGGCGGACCTGCGCCAGTTCGCGTCGCGGTTCACGACCGCCTCGGGCTCGCCGTACTGCGCGGTCGTGAAGCGCGGGGAGCAGTCGAGCGTCGAGCGGCTCCGGCGCCAGCATGCGCGAGCAGACCCGGAGCCTCCGCGCCGAGCTCGCCACGGCCAGGGCCGCGGTCACGACCGCTCGGGCACAGGCGCTCCGGGACGCCGCCAAGGCCATCGCGGCGGTGCCCCGATGAACGGAGGCTGTGATGGACCGCTTCCTGCGCTACACCACCCAGAAGGAGCCCGCCCTCACCGCGAGCTTCCTCGCGGCCGTCCTGCTCGCCATCGCTGCTCGCTACCTCGGGCTGACCGACGAGGACCTCGCCATCCTCGGGCCGGTCATGCTCATCGTCGCGGGCGTCGTCATCCGCGCCGGGGTGTTCGCGCCGGACACGGTCCGGGACATCCTCGAGCCCGAGGAGCGGGACGAGTCGTGACCGCTCATCCCTGCCCGGGCTGCCTGCGCGTCACGTCCCGTCCAGGGCGCTGCGTCGCCTGCGGCGGCGGGACGACGACCCAGCGAGGGTACGGGGCGGACTGGCGGAGGCGTCGGGCGCAGCAGCTGCTCCGCCATCCGGCTTGCGAGTGGAGCGTGGCCGACGCCCGCCGTGCGGACGCCCTGCGACCGACGTCGACCACGTCGTGCCGAAGGTCCACGGCGGGAGCGATGAGCCGTCGAACCTGCAGTCGCTCTGCGCTGCCCACCATCGGCTGAAGACGGCGCGGGACGACCGGAGGTTGGGGCGGCACCATCGGCAGAAGACCGGGAGGCTCGACCGGAGGTTCGGCCCGGTGTCACGGTCCGTCGTATGACGGGGTGACCGAGGTACGAAGTCTCGTCGTCTTCACCAGGAGCTCAGCTACCGCTTGACGACCGCGATGGCCGTACCTACCATCGATAATCGATGATTGGACCATCCAGTCATCAGGATCGGTGGAGGAGGGATCCATGTCTCGGACCACGATCGCGGCGGCGTTGGCGATGGCTCTGATGCTCTCGGCAGCGGGAGCCGCACTGGCACAGGACGGTCAGCCCGCAGATCCAGTCACCAACCCCAACAGCGGCGAAGTATCGGACACGCTCGTCCCCCAGGCGGACGCTCGGGCTGTGTTCGACGAGCACGTTCGTGCGCTCAACGCGTGCGAATGGGGCAACCTGCTCGCGCAGTACCCCAATGACGCAGAGGTCCACCTCCCTGGCGGCACCGTCGTCAAGGGACGACAAGCCATCGGTGACCTCTTCGCGGGCTTCGTCCTGCCGGTCGAGGAGGGTGGCCTGTGCGGCATCACCTTCACCGCAGAGAGCATCTTCGAGGTGGGTGGTACCGAGGCCGTGCAGTGGGTCGCGGAGGCTGACTTCCTCGCTGAGCCGTATCGCGGCTCCGACGCCTACATCAGCGACGGCCAGTACATGGCCGCGATGGTATCGACGTTCGATGGCGCTGACCTGGTGATGGCCGAGGCGGCCAGCGAGTAGCCTGACTTCGCCAACGCGCTTCAAGCCCGCGGGGGCACTTCGCCCTCGCGGGCTTCTGTGTGCCCTCCGTTGCGGCCCCGACCGATGGGCGACGGCTGGGCGGCCGGGGCATCTGGAGTCGGGCCCTGTGGCACTGGCGCAAGGCCCTCGTTAGCCGGTATCACAGGGTCAGTTCACCCCGACCCACCGCGAATGGGTCGTGACGGCCATCCGATCGCTGGACGAGGCGTCCTCCCCGTGCACGAGCGGATCGCCCGAGTCGGGTCCCGAGATCCCGTTGGCGGTGGCGGGTGCCCAGCGGTCCTCCGACTCCCGATGAGCCCGGGCTCGGCTCGCCACAAGCAGAGGTCGCGCGATGAACCGAGATGTCGTCCTGGTCACGGGCTGTTCCACGGGGATCGGTCGAGCGACGGCCGCCAGGCTCGTGGACGCGGGTTACCAGGTCGTCGCGACGGCACGCCGGACCGAGTCGCTCGAGGGCCTCGACGTCGCGATGGCGCTGGCCCTGGACGTGACGGACCCCGACTCGATCGAGCGGGCCGTGACGGCGGTCGCTCGAACGGTATGGCCGCATCGACGTCCTGGTCAACAACGCGGGCCATGCGATGCGCGGGGCCGTGGAGGAGCTCGACGTCGACGCGGTCGCGGGGATGTTCGATGTCAACGTGCTCGGCATCATCCGCATGGTCGAGCGCGTCGCCCCGGTCATGCGCGCCCAGGGCTCGGGTCGGATCGTCAACGTCGGCTCCCTGGCCGGCAAGTTCCCGGGTCCCGCCAACGGCGCCTATGCGGGCACCAAGCACGCCGTGGAAGCCCTGAGCGACGCGATGCGCTGGGAGCTGGCGCCCTTCGGGATCGATGTCGTCCTCGTCGAGCCGGGTGCCATCCGGACGTGCTTCGAGGCGACCGTGGCGCGGGAGTCGGGCGAGCGGCTGGCGCGGGAAGGATCGCCCTATGCCCCCCTCTACGCCCGCGTCGCGGCGACGAACGAGCGCATCCGCGCGAGCGAGCCGGGTCCCGAGGTCGTGGCCTCGGTCATCCGCAAGGCCCTGGTCGCCAGGCGACCGCATGCCCGCTACACCGCGGCCATCCCCTTCGCTGCCCGGATCGTCGATGCGCCTTCCCGACGCTGCCAAGGACCGAGCCGTGCGCCGCCTCTTCGACCTGGACTCGCTGGATCAGCATGAGCGGCCGGCCGGACTCTCCACGAAGGAGCGGGTCGGCCTGTTCCTGCATCGCGAGTCCGACAAGCGGCTCACGCCCCTCGGCGTCGCACTCCTCCGGCGCACCAAGGGCCGGATCACGCCGTCGGACATCGATGCGCTCCTGCTCACGACGCATGGACGCAGGTCCGGGAAGGAGCGGACCGTGGTGCTCCAGTACTTCCCCGACGGCGACGACCTCGTCCTCGCCGCCGCGAACGATGGCGGATCATCCGACCCGGGCTGGTACCACAACCTGAAGGCCGACCCGGCGGCGCGCGTCGAGATCATGGATCGCACGATTCGCGGTCCGTGCCGAGGAGCTCTCGGCCGACGAGGCGGCCGCCTTCTGGCCTCGCCTCCTGCGCAAGGCGCCCAGCTACGAGCGGTACCAGCGAGCCACCGCTCGAACGTTCCCGCTCGTCCGGCTCGTTCCACAGGGGTCTTAGTGAGCGGCGGGCGCGGACCACGCACGCGCCAGAGACCTCGCGTAGCAGGGCGTCGTGCGGGCTCGGGAGGATCAGTCCTGGGGCTGCACCGAGCGCTGACCGTCGGGCGCGGGATACACGGGGCGCCCAGGATAGATCGATGACCACCTCGTCGCCGGGGCTGGGCGGCAGGGCCGTGCAGGTGAAGACGCGGAGTGCGGCGCCGATGCAGTGGTTCTGGAACGCCGTGCCGAGCGGGATGTCGATGCACACGCCCGGGACGAGTCGGGTGACGCTCTCGCGGCGATGGATCGCCCGGCGCGAGACCTCTTCCTCACCCCGAGAGGACGTACCAGTACTCGTCGATGGTCCGGAAGTGGAGGCGCGGCCCACCATCCCCGGCGGCACGGTCGAGTGGATCATGTCTCCGTGCGGCCCGTCCACCAGGAAGCGGATAAGGGCAGGGGGCCGCGCTTCGCGGTGTCGATGGTCGTGGTCTTCAATGGTGTCCTCCCCACCGCCTGGCCACTTACGCGCCCGGCCGAGACGAGGGGAGACGACGAGCTGCGAGCGTGGTCGCATCTACCGGAAGCGGGCCGATTCGAACCCTCCCTCGGCGACTGAAGCGACGTCGGCGACGAGGAACCGCCCGCCGATGAGGCGGCCGATGAGCGCGTCGCTCCGCGGCATTCCCTCGATCTCCGCCCAACCCATCGGGCGCGGGTTGACGAGATCGTAGATCCGTCCCCGGTATTCCAGGCGCGCCCGACCTGCCGCGAGGACGTTCTTCGGCCAGTGCGCCTCGGGGCCGTATGGCAGCGGCACGGCAAATCGCTCGCCCAGCGGGACCGGGTAGATCAGCGTCCGGCGGACCGTCCCGCTGGAGCGTCCTACGTGCTCGACGATGCCCGTTCGTGCGTGCTCCCCGCGTGCGAGGCCAAGTCCCATCAGCACCGGCGCGTTAGGCTCGTTCATCAAATCGGCGCCCCAACGATCGCGTTGCTCCGTGGGGATCCGGGACCGCCGCGCCATGAATGCGGCGCCCGCAGCCCCGACCGCCAATCCGAGCGCAAGAGCTCTTGCCATGCTGCCTCCTCCGCGCGGATGGTGCAGCTCGGGCTCCCATCGCCGAAAGGGCCGACCCGCCCGTTTGGCAGGGACGGACCGGCAGAACCCACCACAGTGGTTGGCGACGGCGGGTCACGTCGCGCCTCTCGCGCGTGGCGCGCCCCTCGGGGTCGCGGCCTGCGCGATGCTCGGCCGGTCTCTGGTGGGTCCGGCGTGCTGGACCTGCCCTGCAGCCTCCGGGCCGCATCTGCTCCGAGTTGAGGTCCCGGACCTGTGGTGACCGTACATCCCTGCCCGGGTTGCCTTCAGGTCACGTCGCGCTCGGGACGATGCGTCGCCCACGGTGGCGGGACGACCACTTAGCGCGGGTATGGGGCGGACTGGCGAAGGCGTCGAGCACAGCGTTGCTGCGGCACTCAACCTGCCAGTGGAGGCGGGCCGCTGGGTGGACCCCTGCGGTAGGCCCGCGACGGATGTCGACCACGTCGTGCCGAAGGTGCACGGCGGGAGCGACGAACCCGCCCAATCTCCAGAGTCTCTGCGCCATCCACCATCGCGAGAAGACGGCGAAGCAGGACCGCCGGTGGGGCGACGGACGTCACCGCACCGCCAAGGCAGAGGCTCGCCCACATCCTGGCCTCGCGACGACCTCGATGCTATGTCGCCCTTCCGTGCTCGTTTCCATGATCCTGAAGGCGGTCGTTCACCGTGCCAGCACCACATCGGTGGCGCGCTCGGTCGGCACATGTTCGATGGTGCGATACCCAAGGGCGCGCAGATCGATGCCCTCGAACAGCGCTTCGCCCTGACCGAGGACCACGGGTGCCACGGCCAGATGCGTACTCGTCGACATGGCCAGCGCGGATGTACTGCCGCACGGTCTCGACACCGCCGCCGATCTTGATGTCCATCTGCCCCGCTGCCTCCCGCGCACGGCGCAGCGCGGCGTCGATGCCATCGGTGATGAAGTGGAAGGTCGTGCCACCGTCCATCT
>CAWDUR010000010.1:0-60621 GCA_963805585.1 uncultured Chloroflexia bacterium
TGGCGTGTACGTCCTCGTCGGGGGTCCCACGGGCCGGATCTCGCGGCGTTGGTAGTGGGTCCGCTCGTCTCGCTGGCCGGCGACAGGAAGATGGGTCTCCAGATGGGATGGAAACCCTTCAAGCAGCAGGACGTGGCGGTCCTGCTCGAGCTGATCGACGCCGGCAAGGTCGAGCCGGTCATCGACCGACGGTACGGGCTGGCGCAGGTCCCGACGCGCTGCGGTACCTCGAGGGCGGCGAGGCGCGGGGGAAGGTCGTCATCACCATCTGACGGTCGCGGCATCGCGTCGTCGATCGGTCACTACGGGGGCGCCTGAAGGAGGCAGCACCATGCAGTGGGTCACCCGGGAGCACCCGCGGACCGACCGCATCGCCTGCCCGTGGCTCATCCGCCGCTTCATCGACCCCGACGCCGAGATCGTCTACGTGCCGCGCGACGAGGTCCTCCCGTACGCCGAGCTGGAGGGTGCCATCAGCTTCGACGCGCCCGGCGCCCGCTACACCCACCGCGACGGGCTCTGCACGTTCGAGGTGCTCGTCGGTCGAGCACGGCATCGATGACCCGGCGGTCGCGCTCATGGCCCGGGTCATCCACGGCGCGGACGTGTCCGAGGACCTCGGCGTCACCCCCGAGTCGGCCGGCCTCCTCGCCATCGCGGACGGCTTCGCGCTCCTCGGGCTCGACGACCAGCGCCAGCTCGAGCTCGAGCTGCCCGTCTACGACGCCCTGTACGCCTGGGCCAAGCAGCAGGGCACTCGTCGCTGACCTAGCCAGAGGGCGGGCCAGAGTGGGATGTCGGCATGGAGCCCGCTTCGTTTCGGCCGAGCCGATACGCTGCCTGGGCCGCGTTCAGGCAGCCCATCCGCCGGTACAGCCCCGACAGATGCTGTCGCGCCGTCGTCTCGCTGATGCCCAGCTCGTACGCTGCCGCCGCGATCGAGCCGGCCGCGACGTAGGCACGCAGGACCTCGAGCGGGCGGCGGGTGGGGCGCTGGGCGGCCATGATCCGGCCTTCCGGTAGACATCGGGCCACACCTTCGGCGGCCCCGTCACGGTCTTGAGCACGAATCGCGGTCGGGCAGGAAGGTCGGTCAAGCTGGCGCTACCCTCTCGCCCCGACCATCCGTCGCCCACCCCTGCGTACTGCTTGGGAAGTTGAACCTGCACCTGACTGCTAGGCGGGCGGGAACCGGGGGTGAGTACGTGGTACGTAACCGCGCGCCTGAGGGCTACATGCCGGCCATCGCGAGAAGGGTGAATATCGTGATGGGGTGATGGCACGTCGCCAACAGTGCGTCGGCCGGGCCGGGGGCACCGACCCGACCCGACGCGCGGGGAGGAGGGGAGGACGTCCGTGCATGCCCCCCGGTCTACGGGGCGGTCAGGCGGGCGTCAAGCGAGGGACCGTACGGGTGTTCGGGATTGCGTACGGAGGTCGTGAGTGGAGTCTCTCGTGTACCATCACGCTGCCCATTTCCCGGGGAGAGCCATCCCACCACCAGAAGGACTCCACACTGAATGTCCGCTCGCCCCGTTGGACCCCATGCTCGCCCTGCCCCTGGCCGTCCTGCTCCTGGCCGGGACCGCGATGACCGTCTCGGCCCAGGAAGCGTCCGCCCTTCCGGCCGGCCGGCGACACCGCCGGCCCCGCTGCGCGCCCTGGATCTCTCGCCATTCAAGACTCAGATCGAGGCCCTGACGCCGGAGCGCCGTGCCGAGCTTGACGAGTTGCTCGTCGAGGCCACGTTCGCGGACATGCAAACGGCCATGGAGGCCGAGAGTCTCACCTCCGTCGAGCTCACCACCTGGTACCTCGCGCGAATCGCCGAGCAGGATGTGGCCGGGTTCCAGTCGATGAACGAGCTGAACCCCGAGGCGCTCACCATCGCCGCCGCGCTGGACGAGGAGCGCGCCGCCGGCAACGTCCGCGGACCGCTCCACGGCTCCCGCTGTCGATCAAGGACAACATCGGCACCGGCGACCAGATGCACAACACGGGCGGCGCCGCAGCCATGGAGACCGCGAAGGCCGACCGTGACGCCTTCGTCGCCGCGAAGCTCCGGGAGGCCGGCGCCGTGGATCCGTGGCAAGGCCAACATGTCCGAGTGGGCCGGTTGGATACCCGGCCCAGCCGGGATTCTCGGCCCTCGGCGGCCAGTCAGTGAACCCGCTCGACCCGCGCCTCCCGGTGTACGGCTCCAGCTCCGGTTCGGCTGTCAGCACCTCCGCCAACCTGGTCGCGGGCTCCATCGGGACCGAGACCCTGGGTTCGCTCGTGGCCCCCGCCGCCATCAACGGCGTCGTGGGTATGCATCCCAGCATCGGCCTGGTCAGCCGTGACCGGGTCATCCCGCTCACGGACCAGACCGACACCCCAGGTCCGCTCGCGCGCACCGTGACCGACGCGGCCATCCTGCTGACAGCCATCTCCGGCGTCGATGCCAACGATCCGATGACCGCTGACGCGGCCGCGCTCGACGGCACCGACTTCGCGACCTTCCTGGACAAGGACGCGCTCCAGGGTAAGCGCGTCGGCATCTACCTGGGCGTGGCCAAGCCCGAGGGCGTGCCCGACCCCCTGCCCGCCGACGAGGTCACGGGTCTCCTCACGCAGCTCGGCCTGGACGCAGGCGCGGCCGGGCTCGAGGCCGCCGGCGCCGAGGTGGTCCTCGTGTGGGGGACCGCGCCGGACAACAGCGTCGAGTTCTTCCAGGTGGGCCACAACGGCTTCCGCATGGGCTTCGCTGACTACATCGCCGCCACCGACCCGAGCTATCCGATCTAGTCCGTGGCGGATGTCGTCGCGTTCAACGCGCAGGACCCCGCGCGTACGCGCCCTACGGCCAGGAGCCCCTGGTCACTTCAGCGGCGACTGACATGTCGCGCGAGGACTACGTCGCCCTGGGCACCAAGCTGCGCGCCGATGCGCGTGCCTGGCTCGACGGCGTGCTCGCCGACCAGGATCTGGACGCCATCGTCGCGTCCAACCAGGCGCTGGCCACGGCCTACGCGGCCGCGGGCTACCCGGCCATCACGGTGCCGATGTCCCCCGCGGTGGGCCTTACGTTCACGGGCGGGTACCTCATCGACGGCGAGATGGTAGGCATTGCCTATGCCTTCGAGCAGGCGACCCAGGTGCGGGAAGGCTTCGCCGGGGCACAGTGACCGGCGTGTGACCGAAGGGCGCCCAGGGCTCGAGTTCCGCGGTCGCCCGCCGCTGTCGCCACGGCGTCGATTACGACCGGTGCGCCTTTCGGTCACCGGGTTGCCGTTGCCCACGGAAGACACGGGGCCGGGCCCGCGGCCGGCTCCCTCCCCCCGGCGCCAGCGCGCCTGCTCTTCGCCTGCGCCCAACCAGTACCTCGCCTGCGCGGCGTTCAGGCAGCCCGTCCGCCGGTACAGCCCCGACAGGTGCTGTCGGGTCGTCGTCTCGCTGATGCCGAGCTCGTACGCCGCGGCCGCCACCGACCCGGCCCGGATGTAGGCCCGCAGCACCTCGAGCTGGCGCCGGGTCGGGCGCTGGCGAACGGCGGCGATGGTCACGCGCTCCGGGCGAAGGCGAGCCTTCCTCGTTCAGGTGCTCATGCAGCGCCATCCCGACCTCGTCGACCGCGCGGTCATCGATGGTGCCGCCCTCATCTGGCCGCGCGGCGCCGGGGCCTTGGGGCTCCTCGTTGTGACCGCGGTGTCGCCCTTCCTGCACACCCGACCGGTGATGGCGCTGTTCCGTGACCTGATGGACGCAGAGGATCTGCGTGTCGCCTCACGCCGGGCATTCCGGCGTGTCTTCGCGGACAGCTCGCCACCCCTCGGCCGCGATCGGCGCGACCCGTCCGACCCTGCTCGTCGCCGGGGAGAAGGAGAGCATGATCCGCCCGGCCAACGCGGCGCTGGCGTCCCTCATGCCCCAAGCCGAGGCACGGTTCGCTCCCGGTCTCGGTCACTGCTGGCAGCGCAAGGCACCCGACCTGCACATCCGCATGGTGGAGGCCTGGGTCAGCGGACAGGAGCTGCCCTCCGAGCTCCGACGCGAGCCCGCGCCCTCACCAGAGGCCGTTGAGCGGGTGCGTGGCATCGCTCCCGAGACCTGGTATGTCAGGCACAAGTCCCGGATCATGCGGGAGGTCCGGTTCGCCAGCCGGCCCTACCGGAAGCTGTTCGTGAGCACCTACGGGCAAGGAGGCGGGGGAGGCTGTCGCCACGGACACCATGCGACGCTTCGAGGCGCTGCTTCCGGACATCCCGTACATCGGCGGTGACGAGAATCCCATGACGAGGACCCTGTACCTCTCAGGCGGTCTGGCTGGCGATGTACCGCGCCCTCAGGGCACGTGGAGCATCGGTCGAGGAAGCCGCTCGCCTGATCTACCTGGGGACAGCGAGCCTGTACGACGCCTTCCCGTTCCGCCTGCTCATGCGCTGGCAGGGCCGACGCATGTTCAGCCGGAAGTACATCGACCAGCGCAGGCACGCCGCCATCATCAGCCGACGGCGCCGCTATCCCGGATGACTGGGTGTTCGACGTCGTCGACGGGGACGGACAGGGTTTCGAGTGGGGGCTCGACTACACCGAGTGCGCGATCGTCAAGTACTTGAGCCGGGAGGGCGCGCCGGAGATCGCTCCGTACGGTTGTTGGGTCGACTATCCCGCCTACGCTGCCATGGGCGTGAAGCTCATCCGGACCGAGACGATCGCCCAGGGTGGCCAGAGTTGCGACTTCCGGTTCGCCCGGGGCCAGCCGGTGCGGGTCAGCCCGCCGTTCCTGGACGATTGACCGCGGTCCGCCCCAGGGGCTCGGAGATGCTGTACTGGTATGTGCTCTCCTTCTCGGCCGAGTCGGGCGCCGCATTCACTCGATCCGGAAGACGGGATGGTCCTCCGGGTCCGGGAGTCGGCGCGTGAGCAGGCGCTTCGTCGGGCCGTACGTGCTCGTCGCGAGGTAGTGCGCCACGGCTGCAGCGCGCTCGTCACCCTCGACCTCGACTGACCGGATGGTCCGGGTGCTGCCACCCTCGCGGAGCTCCCCGGTCCCGACCGCCCGTAGGTTGCGGGCCCAGTGGGTGTCGCCCAACAGCGCGACCAGATAGCGCGACCCGCTGACCTCGATGGGTCGGACGTTGACGGTGCGCATCCGTCCCGAGACGCGGCCTCGGACACGAAGGACCGGCAGTCGCGAGAAGCGAGTCATCAGCGGGGCCTCGAGACGGCGCTGCAGCCACGAGGGTCGGAGGTACGGTGGCACGTCGGCGGACCTATCGCAAGGCGGGTCGCCGGCGGCTCCGAACCGCCGCGAACGGACGCATCAGGGCGGCGGTCAGCCGGAGGACCGCCCAGGGTGGCGAGGTCGGTCGGATCGACCTCCGCCGAGGCGTCGAAAAGGGCCGGCACGTCCAGGAGCTTGGGCATGCCCTTCTCGTCGAGCCGACCTGCGTTGGCGAGGTCGAAGAGCAACTCGAAGAACTTGCGCGTGCTCAGGGCAGGTCGGAACTCCTGGACGTAGTGCGCCTCGCCCGGACCCGCGTTCCAGAAGCGGTGCCGCGCGCCGGCCGGGATGGTCATGCTGCCCGGGACATCGACCGTCCGTTCGACACCGTCGATCTCGAAGACGAGTTGTCCGCTGATCAGCTCGAACCGACTCTCCTGTCGAGGGTGGGTGTGCTCTGGTTCCCGGACCCCCGTCGCCGGGCTCCAACACTCGATGCGCAGCACCTCGGGCGAGCCGGGCACCTCGAAACGCATCCGCTGGCCGGTGCGGGCGTTCACGATCTCAGTCTGCGGTGTCATCGACGGGGGCATCGGACAACCTCATACTTCGGATACCTAATAAGGTAAGCGTAGTAGGATGGCCATGTGGATGCAAGCCCCCCATCGCCGATAGGTCAGTTGCTCGGACGCCTCCTGCGTTCCTTTCGCCAGGACCTGTTCCGGCGGGCGCAGGAGGGCGGATACGGTGACATCCGTGAGGCGCATCTCCAGGTCTTCGGTGCCATCGACTGGACCGGCACGCGACTGACCGACCTCGCGGCTCGCGCCAACATGACGTTGCCGGCGATGTCAGAGCTCGTCGACGAACTGCAGCGCTGTGGCTATCTCGAACGACGGCCCGATCCGAGCGATCGCCGAGCGAAGCTCATCCGCCCGACACGCAAGGGACGCCGTGTGCTCATCGAAGCTCTCCGTGCCGTGCGCGAGATCGAGGCCGGGTACGCCGCGATCGTCGGCAAAGAGCGGTTCGGCGAGATGGTCGAGGCTCTCCAGCACCTGGTCGACGTGACGGGTGACAGCTGGCGCCCTCGAACCCCGCGCTAGGCGCGTGCGCAGAAGTGGGTCAGCGGTGCACGGTCACGGCGAGGGTGGCACCTGCCGCCCTGCCGCCGGGCTGACGCCGACGACGAGCAACTCGCTCGGCTCGTGCGGGGCGATGCCAGTCTCCACGCCGGTGGCGTCGAGACCGAGCTTGATGGAACCGTGTGGCCAGGGTGCCAGGCATCAGCGATCTGTTAGCCGATCGTCACCGAACGAGCAGGTTTGGAGACGCGGATCGCGCGCCCGATCACTACGTTGTGACACGATCGAATGAGACGGCGCGTTGGCCCACAGGCCGATCTTGCGGCGTCTGGAACGAAAGGACCGACCGACGTGACGGACGCGAAGACATCCACGAAGCGAAGCGGCTCCTCGAAGACGTCCGGCAGTCTCTTGAGCGAGGAGGAGCGCGCCGCGATGCAGGCGACCGTGCGGGAGCGTAAGAGAGCCGCCCGCCTGTCCCCCGATGAGGCGCGTGCCGCGGGCGAGGCGGATGTCCAGGCTGCGATCGCCGAGATGTCCGAGGACGACCGGACGATGGCAGCGCGCATCCACGAGCTCGTCCGCGCGACCGCCCCGGACCTCGTGCCTCGGACGTTCTACGGGATGCCGGCGTACGCGAAGGACGGCAAGGTGATCTGCTTCTTCCAGGCGAAGGCGAAGTTCAAGGTGCGCTACTCGACCTTCGGCTTCCAGCCCGACGCGAGGTTGGACGAAGAAGACGGAGATGTGGCCGACCGCCTTCGCCCTCACGCGCCTGACGGCGTCCAACGAGAAGCGCATCGCCGAGCTGGTCAAGAGGGCCACGGGCTGATACTGGTGACGACGCGTCGGCGGTGCTCGTCCGCGCCGGAGACGGCCTAGCTTCAGGCTTCCGCACGCCGCCATCGCGGCATCGATACCTGGCTTCAGCGTCTCGACCTCGGGCGTCGTCCGGCGTCCCTACGACAGGCCCACCAGCTCGAAGACCATGGTGGGCGCTGACTTGCCCTTGAGGTCCACCGCTCCGATGGCCCGGACGTGGGCCGCAGGACCGACGAGCTCGCGGGTGCGCTCGCCGATGACGACGCTGCCGTCAGGGGCGTAGGCCTGCAGACGCGCCGCCACGTTCGTCGCGTCGCCGAGGGCCGAGAAGTTGTGAAGCTCGGCACTGCCGATGTTGCCGACGAGGGCCGGCCCCGTGTTGATGCCGACGCGGAAGCGAGGCCGTCCGTCGGCGCAAGCGGATCAGCCCGCGCGGCCCGCTGCAGGGCGAGCCCAGCGCGGCAGGCCCGGAGCGCGTGATCGGGTTGGCGGAGCGGGGCATTGAAGATGGCCATCAGGGCGTCGCCCACGAACTGCACGATCGTGCCGCCTTCGGAGAGGACGGCCGGCACGGCCGCTCCGAACGTGGCGTTGAGCATGGAGACCACCTCGGCTGGCGGACGTCCCTCCGAGAACGGCGTGTAGCCGTTCAGGTCGGCGAAGAGCACGCTGACCTCGACGACCTCCCCTCCCGGCTCCGACCGCTTGGGGTCGTCGACGAGGGCCTGGGCGACGTGGGCGAGCGCGCGTTGCGATGCGATCGTAAGGCCACCGGCCGGCCAGACGGAGCGTGAGTCACCCGCAGGGAGGAACCCTAGGACCCAAGGAGGATCTGTCATGAACGACTACCGAATGCGAAGCCCGACGACGGCCATCGGCGACCACGCGATCCAGCCAGGTTCCGAGGTGGTGGATGTGGACGGGGGCGTGGTCGGACGGGTCACCGTGGTCGACGACGACTCGTTCGTGGTCAGACGCAGCGGCATCCTCGGCGGGACCATGCGGATCCGGCGCGAACATGTGCTCGCATCGGACGAGGGGCACATCGAACTCCGGGTGAGCGCCCGCGAACTCAGCGAGGCCTGACCAAGAGTGACGCCTCGAAGGCGTACCGCTCGGTCCCTGTACGGGAAGGGACTCGCGGGCGGGCGCCCACGCGGGGACGTCCACGTTCGAGGACGATGTTCGAGAGCCGAGCATCTCGCGACGATCTGCATCCGGGGCATGGCGTCCGCGCCCTACACGGCTGCTCGCGGGTCGTTGGAACTCCGACCGTCGCGGCCACTTTTCCACGCTTCTACCCGGACGTGTCGTCGAGACGGCCGTTGCGAGCTCGCGGCAACCATCGCGGGTCATGGAGGCGATAGCGTCCGCTCGGGCCGGTTCGGAGCCATGCCGGGCGGCGTAGACACCGACCACCGGGGGACGAGGGAGAACACCATGTCGGAGCAGGACGAGCCGGTCGCCACCCCGAAGGCATCCGTCCCCGAGGCCCTGGACCAGTGGCGCGCAGCCGAGCAGACGGCCACCGTGGCTCGGCGTGGCAAGCGCGCCGTGGACGTCGCAGCCAGCGTCGCCGCCGACGCGGCGACCGCCGCGCAAGCGACGGCCGAAGCGGCCGCACGCGCGCTCGAGGCTACCGCGCTCGCGGAGGCATCGGCCGTTCAGACCGCGAAGGCCGCGAAACTCGCCGCGGTCACCACGCAAGCCGGATCCACGAGGCCAGCACGGACGTGGCGCTCGCGGAGGCCAACGAGAAGCTGGCCCAGCACTACTACAGGGAGGCCAGCGAGGTGGCGATGAAGCGCATCGACGGCGAACGCGGCTGACGCACCCACCCGGCCGATCAGATGACCGCGCGCTGCGTCACGAGCATGGTCACAAGTCGATGCCGGCCTGGTTGCGACTGCCGGTCTGAGCATCGGGACCAGCGGTCGCGACCTGGAGCGGGCAGGTGTGTCGATGCCCGGCCGTCGGCGTACGCTCGTGGCGCAGATGGACACCGAGTCGACCTTCGACCCGGAGCGCCTCTTCGCCGAGCGTCCGGCCGCGTACCAGGCTTACCGGGTCGTCCACGGGATGCTCGAGGCGGTGGGCCCCTTCACGGTGCGCTCGACGAAGAGCCAGCTCGCGTTCCGACGACGTCGCGGCTTCGCATACCTGTGGCTGCCCGTGTCCTGGGCGCGGGCGCCCGGAGTCGAGGTGGTCCTTTCGATGACGCTGGGGCGGCACGACGAGTCGTTGCGCTGGAAGCAGGTCGCCCATCCCGCCCGCGACATCTGGATGCACCACCTCGAGGTGCTGCGCGGTGAGTGACCTCGACGCGGAAGTGGAGAGCTGGCTCAGGGAGGCCTACGCGCACGCTGCGTAAGCGACGCTGAGGTGCTGGGGATACCGCGGGCTCCTCACTTCCGACCGCCGCCCATCACGCTCAGGACGATGGGGAGGCCCGAAGACGCGCTCGACGTCACCAGACTCCGCGGACGGCTCGACACGCAGAACGGCCCGGGCCGATGGGGATATGCCGAACTCGCGGGCGACAGGCGGATCGTATCCCTGCGAACGAAGCTGCCGTGCCCGGCGTGTCCGTCAGGTCGGCGTCGGTGCCCAGCGAGTCTTCATCGGCATGCCGCTCACGGGTCGGGCCATCCTCCCGTATGGACGAGGCGCCGCGCGACGGTGCGTGGTTCCATGCAGTCATCTAGGCGACCGGGTTTGGCTTTCGACAGATCGGCCTCACCGCCGGTCGGGTGAGGCACGAGAAGGAGCAAACCCGTGAGAAGCCAATTGACGGAATATCGGATCCGGTCGACGACTTCGTCACCCAGCAGACCCCGGGCCTCAAGACTCTGGCAGAAGGTCTGGGGCGACATGCAGTGCGCCTACCACATCTTCGCCCCGGGTACGGACTTCACGAAGCTGCTGGCGCCATTGCCGGACGGTCTCTGCGGGGTCCCGCACCACGCCTACGTCATCAGCGGCACGCTGAAGGTCATCTACAAGGATGGATCCGTCGACGTGTGCAAGGCCGGGGACGTGTGCTTCTGGCCGGCTCCGCACAACTTCATCTCGGATGAAGGCGCCGAGATCATCCAGTTCAGCGGTAGTGGCGCGCTGGCTGCGCAGGCCGCGATCGTCGAAGGGTTGATGGCCAAGCAGGCGCACGGCTAGCGGTCGGAGACGTCGCCGAGTAAACGCATCGCCCCGGCGCAGGGTCTCGTGCCCGACGTCGGGGCGTTACTGCTTGGTGCATCCGATCTGACTCCATGGGGGCGCTGACGGGTGGTCCTGCACGTCCGCGCCGGCATGCCCGGCTACGATGGCCTGACCTTCATGGCCCAGGGGGCCTGGCGAGCGCGCGGGACCAGGGCAGCGGTTCGTGCCCGTAGCCATCGAGATCGGTCGTTTCGGTAGGTCGTCGGTCGGTCATCGTCCTGCCACTCCCTGGCTGAAGGGGTCGCGTATCGGACCGGGCCGGCAGCCCCGTGGCAGCCTGGTTCGCTCAGCCGCTCGTGCGGTCCAGCTCCTGGAGGAGGTCATGGGCGACGAGCTCGACCTCCTTGTGACGCCATTCGGCGGCCCGATACTCGCAGGCGATGAGGCCCGAGCGATGGATGCGACGGAAGTCGCCGTACACGAAGGCATAACGCGCCTTCGTCCGGTCGCGCGCTCCTTCGGTCAGACCGAGGTGCCATTCCTCGTACTCCTCCCATGAGTGGGAACGCAGGTACGCGGTCTCGTCCTTCGCCCCGGGTTGCACCTCGCCCCAATCGCTATCGAGCACGTACTGGCGCGCCGCGATGAGCCGTCGGGCACGGGCCACGGCTCGCGTGTTGACCGCATAGGAAGCCATGGCGCTGTCACGCCTGCTGCTCGAGGAGACGGTAGGTGAGCATCACGACGCCGTTGTCTCCCGACACCGAGCCGACGAGGTGGAAGCGTCGCGGCGTCAGTCCGTCACGGAAGAGACGCTTTCCACTGCCCAGCACGATGGGGTCGACGATCAACGAGAGCTCGTCCACCAAGTCGTGTCGGATGAGCGTCTGGACGAGGTCGCCACTGCCCAGCACGCTGATGTCCTTGCCCGCTCCGCGCTTGAGCTCGGCGATCCGCTCCACCACGTCACCACTGATGAGAGTGGAGTTCTGCCAGGCGAGCGGCTCGCGCAGCGTGCGCGACACCACGTACTTGGGGCGCGGATTGAGCACGGCGGCGAACATGTCCGTGTCGGGCTGGTTCGGCCAGTGGGCGGCCATGATCTCGTACGTCTTCCTCCCGAACAGATACGCATCCGTCGGCGACCATCGCGTCGCCGATCGCCTTCATCTGCGTTTCGTCCTCGGCGAACTGCAGATGCCAGCCACCGTGCTCGAAGCCTCCCTCGCGGTCCTCGTCGGGGCTTCCGGGGCCCTGCATGACCCCGTCGAGGGTGAGGAACTCGCTGACGACGATCTGGCGCATGGGTCACCTCCGCGAGGGGTTCAGCGGTCGTGTCACGCTGATCCTTACCGTCGATAGGCTGCTGTTGGCGACGCACGTCGGCGCCCTCAGGCAGGACCAGTCGTGTCACATCTCCATCGCAGATCGGGACCCGGTCAGGGCAGCCGATGGTTGCCTCGTACCAGTTGCTGCGCGGCGACACGCCGTTGGGTGCTGTCTTACGGTCCGTCCGACTCTTGAACCGAGCGGTAGCGATGTGGCACCCTCGCGTGCAGCGGGAGGCTGTGACGCGCGGCCCATGCCCCGGCCGCCGGGACCGCGCCGAGCCACTGGCGAGACCGACCCGAGATCGCGAGAGGGGGGCGTCGCGATGGGTCTGCGCAGCTCGTTCTGGTTGCCGTTCTTCGGGGTGCCGCGCGGGGCGCTCGGGTCGGTGGGCGCGCGGGTGATGCCGAGGATGGTGGGGCGGCTCTACCCGATGATGGCCAAGGAGCTGGACCTGCGGCCCGACGACGACCTGCTGGAGGTGGGCTGCGGGTCGGCGAGGCTGCTGGCCGAGCAGGCCTCGCAGGTCCGCTACATCGCCGGCCTGGACGCCTCGGGGATCCAGGTGGGCAAGGCTCGCCGCAATCTCGCCGATCGCATCGCCGCGGGCACGGCCGAGGTCGTCCTGGGTGACGCCATGGAGCTGCCCTGGGAGGATGGCCGTTTCAGCGTCGTCGCTTCCCTGAACTGCCTGAAGTTCGTGCCCGATCCCCCGAAGGCCTTGCGGGAGATGCACCGGGTCCTGCGTCCCGGCGGGCGTCTCGTGCTCACCATCGACAAGCAGAGCGACAAGTGGGGCCGGTCGGGTCAGGTCGACGCCATGGGACAGTGGCAGTGGAGCGTGGACGACTGTCGGCGGATGGTGGAGGAGGCCGGCTTCGCCGACGTCTCCGTCGCCGACATGCCCACCCGCCTCGGCCTCCAGTTCGTCCGGAGCACCAAGCCGGCCCCGCCTGCGGTCGCGGAGGTCGCCGAGGCGCCGGCGCTGGCGACAGGAGCCGTGGCATGAGACTGCCGCGACCCTGATCGACCTCGTGGGCGCGGTGTCCAGGCCGAAAGCGCCGGCGGGCGAGCCCTGCGACCGGGGAGCGCCCGCGACCGCTGCGCCTGGACCCGATCGCCGGGTCACTCGGACCAGATCGGGGCAACACCATCAGGTCACGTCTCACAGGAGGTCCGACCCATGCGACTCGCTCCATCCCTGCATCGGCTCGGCGAGGAGATCGTGTGCTGCTACCTCGTGGAGGAAGCCGGAGCGGTCACCCTCATCGACGCGGGCGTGCCCGCCTACTACGCTGACCTGACCGCCGAGCTGGCGGCCATGGGCCGCACGATCGAGGACGTCCGGGCCCTCGTGCTGACCCACGGCCACGACGACCACATCGGGTTCGCTGAGCGGCTGCGCGCCGAGCACGACGTGCCCGCCAGCATCCACGAGCTCGACCTGGCCCTCGCACGTGGCGAGGCCAAGAACCCGAGCGCCGGCATGGGCGAGCGCAGGCTCCGCTCCCTGCTCCACTACCTGCTGTGGCTCACGCGTCACGGCGGGATGCGCACCCAGGCGCTGACGGCGGTGAGCACCTTCGCCCCGGGGACGACGCTCGACGTGCCGGGCGCGCTGCGCGTCATCCACACACCCGGACACACGTATGGCAGCGTCACCTTCCACGCGCCCGGGCACGACGCCCTCTTCGTGGGCGACGCCCTGGCGACGGACGCGGTGATCGACGAGGGGCACGGTCCGCAGATCTGTCCCTTCGCGGCGGACCCCGACCTGGCGCTGGCCTCCCTGGCGAGCATCGAGCCGCTCGAGGCGCACTGGCTGCTGCCCGGGCACGGGGGCCCCTGGACCGGTGGCGTCGCGTCCGCCGTGGCCGCCGCACGTGGCGTCGGGATCGGGCACCTGGCCCGACCGAAGCGGTGATGGGGTGCTACCTCGGGCAGAATCTGATCGCCATGTCTGTGGGTGAGTGCCGATCGGATGGATGCTGGAGCCGTGGATCGGCTCAAAAAGGTGACGCCGTCGTTCACCGAGGAGGCGACTGAACCTGGCGCAGCACGCACATGGCATGCATGTGGGGACGCCGGCATCCGGGTCCCCGACCATGCTGATCGCGCCTTACACGTGGGGTGCGACGCCCTCGGCGAGCTGCTCCATCAGGTCGACCTGCGCTTCGTACTCCAGCAGCGGCAGGTGGCTACGTGCGACGAACTCGAGCGGCACATCCACCTGCTTCCGGATGTCGAGCAAGGCCTCGACAAGCTCGGCGGGCGTCCCGGCGTACGTCGACCGGCCCTTCAGCAGCGCTTCATCCGGACGATCGACTGGTGGCGGAGACGGCGGCGGGAGCGGCCGCCTGGCGGAAGCCTCCATGTCGGAGTATTTCCAGTACATCGCCCACAGGGCGTCGCGGTACCGGGCCAGCGCCACCTCGCGTGACGGGCCTGGCAGCAACACCGAATAGTGGATGAAGCGGAAGCTGGACGGGTCGCGGCCGATACGGTCGCACTCGTCGAGGACCCAGCGCACCTGCTCGACGAGCTTCTCGACCGGGACGTTGGCAAAGATCCCGTCGGCGAGGCGTGCGGCGCGCCGGATCGCGGGCTCCGCGCTACCGCCGATGAGCACCGGGATCCGTGTCGATGGCCTGGGCCGGACGGCCAACGTCGGGAGGTCGTACACCGCGCCCTTGTGGGAGAACGGCTCGCCGGTCCACGCCTGCGGGAGGATCCGGAGGATCTCGTCCATGGCCGCCCCGCGACGGCGGGCATCGGCGCCGAGCCCCGCGAACTCGACCCCCGACCATCCGAGTCCGAGGCCCAAGATCAGCCGGCCGTGGCTCAGGAGTTGGACCGTCGCCGCATCCTCGGCCAGGCGCAGCGGCTGGTACATCGGCGCAAGGATGACGCCCGTGCCGAGCTCGATCCGGGACGTTGCTTGTGCGAGTGCCGCGCTGACGACGAGGAGCGAGGGCATGTACCCGTCATCGACGAAGTGGTGCTCGGTCGTCCATACCGACGTGAAGCCCAGCCGCTCCGCCACGACGGCCAGACGGACGGTCTCGTCATAGGCACGATCCCAGTCAGTCTCGCCCGGCTTGAGCTGCGCGCTTAGGAGTCCGAAGCCGAGTCCCATGATGGCTGACGATACCAGCGCACGCGCCTCCCGTGGGTCGCCATGCGGTGGACTTCGGAGCCATGGCCACGGGCGGCGTATTGGCGGCGATCCCTGTGGTCCTTGTGGCGCTCTTCTTCAATCGGCTCATCGTCAGCGGGCTGACGGCGGGCGCGGTCAAGGAGTAGTCGCGGGCCGAGCCGCCTACGGTTCGTCGCCAGTCGCCACGGGCAGATGGGCCGCCGACCAATCGCTGTACGAGCCCGGGTAGAGGAGCGGGTCGGGTAGGCCGGCCACGCGGGAGGCGAGGATGCCCAGGCAGGCGGTCACGCCGCTGCCGCAGGCCATGACCTGGGGTCTCTCGGCTCGCGGGCCATGGGCGCGCAAGAGGACCTGCATGCGGTCGGCGGGTAGGAGTCGGCCGTCCTCGTCCAGCAGGGTCGCCAGCGGCCGATTGCGAGCGCCCGGTATGTGGCCCGGCACGCGGTCGACCGGCTCGACCTCGCCACGGTAGCGCTCCGGCGCCCGCACATCGACGAGGTCGATGGCCTCGGGGTCGGCCAGGATGGCCTCGCGATCGATGGTGTCCGACCACCTGGGCACCGGGCTGAGGCTGGTCCGCAGGTGCGTGGGCAGGACCGGGGTGAGCATGCCGCCGGCCGCGGTCCACGCGGCCAGGCCGCCGTCGAGCACGGCCACCTCACGGTGCCCGAGTCGGTCCAGCATCCACCACAGGCGAGCCGCGACCATGCCGTTGGCGGTGTCGTAGGCGACGATGGCATGGTCGTCACCGAAGCCCAGCTCGGCCATGCGGTCCGCGAACGCGGACGGGTCGGGGAGGGGATGACGGCCCGGCCCGCTGGCGGCCGAGAGGTCGCGCTCCAGGTCCACGAAGACCGCGCCGGGGAGGTGGCCGGCCGCGTACTCGTCACGCCCGCGCCGCTGGTCGCCCAGGTACCAGCGCACGTCGGCGATGCGCAGTCGAGGGTCGCCGATGACGCTGGCAAGCTCTGCGGCGCTGATGAGTGGCCCACGCAGGCGCTGGCTCATGGCTTGGCTATCACCTTCTCTGCGATGGGTGGACCGGAGGGGTTCGAGTCGCGAGCCGCGAGCGTAGCGCAGGCCGCCGCGTTCGCGAGCGCCGATCGGTGACTCACGTCCAGCGCTGGGGCCCGGGCGGGCCGCTCCGACACGACTGCTGGGTCGGGCGTGCGTTCCCTGCTACCCTCGGTCGGCCATGTCCGATGACACGCCCCCGAAGCCCGAAGCGCTCGTTGTGCCCTTCGGGGCCGCCATCGGAGCGGCCATGATGGGCTTCGAACAGGCGCTCCGCCGCGAGCCGCCGGCAGAGGTCATGGCGGCCGAGCACATGCCATCGCGGGGCTCCGTCGGGCTTGGCCGGTGACCTCGTCATCGACTTCCCCGCGCCGCTGACCGGCGCGGGCGCCAAGCTACCGGCGGCGGGCGGGTCGATGCTCCCGCGGTTGCCGCTCGAACGTGGGGACGCCGCGGAAGAGGATGTAGGCAGAGACCAGCACGAGCAGCACGACGGCAGCTGAAAGGATCGTAGCTAGGTCCATCGGGTCCTCCTGGGGTGCACGGTGTCGGTACGGTCGACCCATCCGTTGTGGCCCGATGCCACGGCGGTTCCAAGGCCTCGATGGGACGGGCGGCCATGACCGGGTCCGACCGTGGGCCGCTCCACAGCGGGAGGGGCCGATCGCCCATCGGTACGCGGTCCGGTCGGTAGGGGGCGGCTACGCGGCGCGGGCGCCCGCGCCTGAGCCCGCGTGGCTCGCTACTCCGCCCGGACGCCCAGCCCGACGGGGCAGGCCACGCCGGTCCCGTGATCCGGGCAGTAGCCGTTGGGGTTCTTGCTCAAGTACTGCTGGTGGTAGGGCTCGGCGTAGTAGAACTCGCCGGCCGGGGCGATCTCCGTGGTGATGGTGCCGTAGCCGGACTTCGAGAGCTCCGCCTGGTAGGCGTCGCGCGAGGCCTCGGCGGCTGCGCGCTGCACATCCGAGCGCCAGTAGATGGTCGAGCGGTACTGGGTGCCCTGGTCGTTGCCCTGGCGCATGCCCTGCGTCGGGTCGTGGTGCTCCCAGAAGACGCGAAGCAGCTCGTCGTAGCCGATGCGCGCCGGGTCGAAGACCACCAGCACGACCTCCGCGTGACCGGTCTGGCCGGTGCAGACTTCCTCGTAGGTCGGGTTGGGCGTGTAGCCGCCGGCGTACCCGACGGCCGTGGAGATGACGCCCGGCAGCTGCCAGAAGTCCTTCTCCGCGCCCCAGAAGCAGCCCAGGCCGAAGACGGCCGTCTCCGCACCCGCCGGCCACGGCGGGGTGAGTGAGGCGCCGTTCACGTGATGTGGCTCGTCGATGACGATAGGAGTCGGGCGGCCCTTCAAGGCCTCCTGCGGCGTGGGCATGGTCGAGGGTCGTCGGAACAGGAACATGCGGCGATGGTAGCCCCATGTTCGTGACACGCCCGTGACGCGTTTCGGCCCCGCGTTTCCGCCTACGTCGGCTCGGCCGCCTCGCCGATGGGTGACAGCACGAGCGTGGCGAAGAGGTGCTCCAGCGTCGCCGCCGGGTCGGCGGTCATGCCGGTGTGCGCTTCGGACGGCTGGATGACGGTCGACGAGGGAGCGACGAGCCAGTGATAGCGCTCGGCCTGGCTCAGCGCCGCGATCGGTCCCCCGGCAGCTTCGCCGGCGGCGATGCGCTCGATGGCGGCCAGGTGGCCGCGCACTTCGTCGAGCGTCGCAGGCCGGGTCGAGCGCCCGCAGCCGGGCCTCGTCGAGTGCGAGTCGCGCGCCCAGGAAGCGCCGTGACCGGCAGTGGAGCACGATGCCCGCGTTCATCGACTCGCCCCGCTCCACCCGTGGCACGACGCGGATGATGGCGTAGGCGAAGGGGTGGCGGGCGGGCTCAGGCGTCGACTCGGGCACGCTCGGCCTCCTCTACGAAGGCGCGCGGGGCGGCCAGCCGCTCGCGCAGGTAGTCGACATAGGCACGCCGGTTCTCCGCCTCGCTGGCGAAGTCCGACCCACCCGCCAGCCAGGCGTCCGGGATGAGCATCACCACGTCCGTGAGCAGGTCCTCCGTCACCAGCGGGGCCAGGCGTGCGTCGGCCTCCTCGATCGAGCCGGCGAACGGCAGCAGCACGTGGTCCCGGATCTGGCTGAAGGGTCGGCGTGCGTGCTCGGGCTCGCGGGCCAGGTCCTGCCCAGCGGTGCTGCACCCCCAGCGCCGCCCCGTGATCGATGCCGTAGAGCCGCTTGTGCCAGACGAGCAGATTCGGGTTGCGCGGTGTGCGGTCGATATTGAGCGTGAACGCGTCCAGCCAGACGAAGTCGGCCGCCAGGGCGGCTTCGGGCGCCGGGCCGACCGCGGGCGTGAAGCCTAGCGCGCCAGGCAGGAAGTCCACGCCGAGGTTGGTCCCCGGCGACCGGTCGAGGAGTTCCTTGACCTCCCAGTGCGGCTCGCCCGCCGCGAAGCGCGTGTCGAGCTCGACGAGGACCAGCTCCGGTACCGGCAGGCCGAGCGCGCGCGCCAGCTCGCCCACGATGACCTCGGCGATGAGTGCCTTGGGGCCCTGGCCGGCGCCGTGGAACTTGACCACGTAGAGGCCGTCATCCTCGGCTTCGCAGAGGCCCGGCAGCGAGCCGCCCTCGCGAAAGGGCGTCACGTAGCGGGTGGCGGCGACGCTTCGGAGCATGAGCCCGAGTGTAGAGGTGTCCCCGGCGGTGCGGCGATGTGGCGGGCGGCGCGGAGACGGGGTCGCTCGCGGCTGGCCTGCGACCGGCGTGCCGGACGCTACCATGGGCCCACTTGTAGCACCGAGGAGGGAGCGCCTTGTCGTCAGCCGGCCTGTCCGCAGACCCCACCGAGTACCGGAGCCGGCTCGCCGAGCAGACCGACCAGCAGCTGGACGCCTGGACCATCGAGCTGATGCGTGACCTCTCGATCCGCGCCGGGGTGCTCCTGACGCTCGAGCGCTTCCGGCAGGCCACAGGCCTGGACGATGCCGGCATCACGAAGGTGTTCACGGCCGGCGGCGGCGCGCCCGCCACCATCGGACGTACGGCGGAGGGCCAGCTCATGGTTCCCGCCATCTCGCTGCAGTACCTCGTGCCGGGTCTGCGCGCCCAGTCGGCTCAAGCGCGAGACCAGGAGATCGACTTCCTGGTGTCCGGCTTCCACGAGGTGGTCTACATCTGACCGAACGGTCGGAGGGTCGCGCCGATCGCTCGGCGTCCCATCCGGGATGCCAAACGACCGTCGGAGCAGCTTGCTGGCCGTCCGTTCGTTATCACGGCAGGCTCCCGTACGCCGTATGGTCACGTGGGCGGGACGGGTGACCGACGAGGAGTCACTTGAGACCTCTCGTCACGCGCCCGACCTCCGATCGGCACCCTGGGCGGGACAAGCAGGCCCTGGCAGGCGACTCCTCGCTGCCTAGGCCCTCAGCCCTGGGGAGCGCGTCTTGCGACCGCCTCCCGCGGGGTTGCCACGCGCACGACGGCGATGGCGTTCTCCAGCTTGACCTTGTTGATCGTCAGGTACTTGGCGAAGAGCTGCCGGTCCGCCGACGAGGCTTCCGCGAGTGACCCATCGCCCAGCAGGGCGGCCACCAGCTCGTCGACGGCCCGCGAGAGCTGCCGGGCTGCCTGGTCGATGTCGACCGCGGCTGCCGCGGGATGCGGCGCATCCACCGCGGGGCCTTCCGGCTCTATGGCGATCGACGCGCGCTCCGGCTCCACGCTGATGGCGATCATCTCGGGCTCGACCTCCAGTGCATCGGCCTCGCTGACACGTTCACCCGTCGCGTCGGAGGCGTCCTGGGGCACGGTCGGCGGAGTCTGACCCTGGATGCGCTGGCGCAGCTTGGCCAGGCTTAGCTCGCCGCGTGCGACCTGCCCGGCGAGGCGGCGGCGCGTGCGCGGGTCGCTGACCTTCATCAGCTCGTACGCGGCCGAGAGCGTGTCGCTGCGAGTGGCCACGAGCTCGCGGACCTCCGGTGGCGCGTCTGCCAGGCGCAGGCGGTTCTCGACGTAGCCCTTGTCCTTGCCCAGCTTCTGGGCCAGCTTGCGCAGGCTGTAGCCGTGCTGGGTGGTCATGCGCTCGAACATCTCGGCTTCCTCGAGCGGCGAGATGTCCTCCCGCTGGAGGTTCTCGATGATGGCGATCTCCAGCGCGGCCTCGTCGTCGAACGCTTCCACGATGGCCGGGATCTCGCGCAGGCCGGCGATGCGAGCGGCCCGCCAGCGACGCTCACCGGCGATGAGCTGGAAGCTGCCGTCCGCGCGCGGCCGGACCAGCACCGGCTGCAGGATGCCGTGCTCCCGGATGGAGGCGGCCAGGTCCTGGAGGGTGTCGGTATCGAAGGTCTGGCGGGGCTGGTTGGGATTCGAACTGATGCGCTCGACGGCGATGTGGTGGACCTCCGTGACCGTGCCGGGCTCATCGGGGCTCATGAGGTCGATGAGGACCGGGGTGTACTCGGTCCGCTCGGCCGCCAGGCGCTCGGCCGCCTGTGTCCGGAAATCGGGTCTAGCCAAGCTCGATCACCTCCTGTGCCAGCTGGCGATAGGCCTCCGCCGCGCCCGAGCGGCTGGCATAGGCCGTCACGGGTTTGCCTGCCAATGGTGCTTCGCCCAGGCGCACGGCCTGCCGGATGATGGTCTTGAAGATGTGGTGGTCACCCAGCTCTCCGAGCTCCGCGAGCATGTCCCGCGCCAGGTTGGTGCGCCCGTCGTAGAAGGTCGGCAGGATGCCCAGGATGCGCAGGCGCGGGTTGAGACCCTTGGCGCGGATCTGGGTGATGACCGTGTTGAGGGCCGTGAAGCCCTTCAGCGAGTAGTACTGCGTCTGCACGGGGATGATGACGCCGTCCGAGGCCACCAGGGCGTTGAGCGTGAGCAGCCCCAGGGTGGGCGGGCAGTCGATGATGACGTAGTCGTACTGCTTCTCCGCCCAGCCGTGGAGCACCTCGCGGAGGGCATGCTCCCGGCCGATGACGCTGAAGAGCTGGTTCTCCGTGGCTGACAGGTCGATGTCCGACGGCGCCACGTCCAGGTGCTCCGTGGTGGTGGGGACGACGATGTCTTCCAGGGACAGGGAGGCGTCGAGCAGCACATTGGCGATCGAGACCTCGATATCCCGGGCGCTGAGTCCGAGTCCCACGGTCAGGTTGGCCTGCGGGTCCATGTCCACGCAGAGCACCCGGTGACCAAGCTCTGCCAGCGCCCCACCCAGGTTGATGGCGGTGGTCGTCTTGCCCACCCCACCCTTCTGGTTCGCGATCGAGATGACGCGTGCCACCGTGCCCTCCGGTCTGCCTTGGGACCGCACCTCCACCGCCGCGGCGTCTGATGGCCAGTCTAGCGAACGGGGCTTCCGGCAACCGGAGGTTATCCACATGCGATGGGCACCGTCCACCAAACCTGTGGAAAAGCGGTGACACCGTCCACCGTGGCCGGCCTTGCGCACGCTTCGGAGACGGCCGTCTTTACGCAAAGACAGGCACATCGCATGGTCGGGATACCTTGACGGCTTGCGGGCTCCCACTGGAGGTGCCGCAGGGTGCTACCGTCGCGGCGACGGCGGCGACGAGCCCGGTGTCGGGCTCCTGACAGAGAGGTGATGATGACATCGACCGATCCGGATCGCGAACGCTGGCGAGCGACCACGCGAGCCCGAGCGCTCGAGGGCCACGCGGAGCGTCGCGAGCGCTTCGTGACCACGTCGGACGTCGAGATCGCCGACCTCTACACGCCGGCGGACACGGCTTCGTTGGACGAGGACCACGACGCTGGGGCGACCCGGCGAGTTCCCCTTCACACGGGGCGTGCAGCCCACGATGTACCGGGGACGCTTCTGGACGATGCGCCAGTACGCAGGCTTCGCCAGCGCTGCCCAGACGAACGAGCGTTTCCGCTACCTGCTCGAGCAGGGCCAGACCGGCCTGTCCGTGGCCTTCGACCTGCCCACCCAGATGGGCTACGACTCTGACGCACCCCTGGCTGCCGGCGAGGTGGGACGCGTGGGGGTGCCGGTCAGCTCCATCGACGACATGGAGGTGCTGCTGGCCGACCTGCCCCTGGACAAGGTCACGACCTCCATGACCATCAACGCGACCGCACCGATCCTGATGGCCATGGTCATCGCCGTGGCCGACCGCCGCGGCATCCCCCGCCACCGGCTCGGTGGCACCGTCCAGAACGACATCCTCAAGGAGTACATCGCCCGCGGCACGTACATCTATGGGACCGAGGCGTCCATGCGCCTGGTGACGGACATCTTCGCCTTCTGTGCCGCGGAGCTGCCGCGCTGGAACAGCATCTCCATCAGCGGCTATCACATGCGGGAGGCGGGGGCTACAGCCGCTCAGGAGCTGGCCTTCACGCTGGCCGACGCCATCGCCTACGTGGAGGGCGCCGTGGCGCGCGGCCTGGACGTGGACGCCTTCGCCGGCCGCCTGTCGTTCTTCTTCGGCGCCTGGAGCGAGCTCTTCGAGGAGGTCGCCAAGTTCCGCGCCGCGCGGCGCATGTGGGCGCGCATCATGCGTGACCGCTTCGGTGCCTCCGATCCACGCTCGATGATGTGCCGCTTCCACGTGCAGACGGCGGGCAGCTCGCTCACGGCTCAGTCGATCGACAATAACGTGGTGCGCACCACGGTCCAGGCACTGGCAGCAGTGCTGGGCGGCACCCAGAGCCTCCACACCAACGCCCGTGATGAGGCCCTGGCGCTGCCGACCGCCGAATCGGCGCGGCTGGCGCTGCGCACCCAGCAGATCCTGGCGCACGAAGCCGGCGTCACCGACACGCCGGACCCCCTGGCGGGCTCGTACTTCGTGGAGTCCCTCACGGACCAGTTGGAGGCGGCCGCGCAGGCCTATCTCGACGAGATCGAGGCCTTGGGTGGTGCCATCAAGGCCATCGAGGTGGGTTACCAGCAGCGCCACATCCAGGATGCCGCCTACCGCGTGCAGCGCCAGGTCGAGTCCGGGGAGCGCGTGGTCGTCGGCGTCAACCGCTTCAGCGATGGCGAGACCGTCCGGCCGCCATTGCAGCGCATCGATCCCGCCCTGGAGCGAGAGCAGGTCGAGCGACTCAGCCTGCTGCGGGCGACTCGCGACCAGTCTGCATGCGAGGCGGCCCTGGCGCGCCTCGAGCAAGCCGCGCGAGGCACGGACAACGTCATGCCGGCCATCATCGATGCCGTCGGGGTGCGCACCACGCTGGGCGAGATCAGCGACCGGCTGCGTGCTGTCTGGGGTGAACATCGCGAGGTCGTGACCGTCTGAACTGCGGGTGCGGTCGGCTGCGGACGACTCGGGCCGACGGCCCGGGCTCGTCGCGGATGTGGGCCGTCGCATCCAGTAGGGCCAGGTCGGCCGAACGGTCGGATCGACGTCGGGAGCGAGGAGGAACATGGTCGAGATCGCAGGTCGGACGTTCAGCCGGGTCCATCACGTCGCCGTGGTGGTTCGCGATATCGGGGCCGCCTTGGCCTTCTACCGCGACACGCTCGGACTGAGCGTCGAGCTCGTGCTGCCCATCGAGTCTGATCGGGTCGTCATCGCGTTCCTGGCCGTTGGCGAGACCAAGATCGAGCTGGTCGCGCCCACGGATGACACGACCGGCGTGGCCCGATTCTTGGCTTCGAAGGGGGAGGGCTTCCACCACGTCTGCGTGGAGACGCCGGACGTCGACGCCACGTTGGCCGAGCTGGCTGCCCGCGGGGTGGAGGTCATCGACCGCGAGGCTCGCCGTGGGGCGGAGGGCCCGGTCGCCTTCCTGCACCCGCGCTCATGCCACGGGGTGCTCGTGGAACTCATCGAGGCGCCTGGAGGGCCGGCCTGGGCCCGCCTCGGCTACGACGCTGAGGCGCCCCTGGCCTGATCAGGCATCAGGCCGCATCAGTCGCGCCGGATGCCGGCCTCCATGAGCAGGCGCGGGATCTGGGTGGGTGAGTCGGCGACGCGGATGCCGGCCGCCTCCAGCGACGCGATCTTGGCTTCCGCCGTCCCGCCCGAGCCGCTGATGATGGCGCCCGCGTGGCCCATGCGGCGTCCGGGCGGCGCCGTGCGGCCGGCGATGAAGGCGACCATCGGCAGGTCAGGCATGTGCCGCGCCTTCCAGGCCGCCGCCTCCTCCTCCGCACTGCCGCCGATCTCGCCGATCAGCACGAGTCCCTCCGTCTCGGGATCGTCGCGGAAGAGCCCCAGGATGTCCACGAAGCTGCTGCCGCTGATGGGGTCGCCGCCGATGCCCACGCAGGTCGACTGGCCGATGCCCGCGTCCGTCATGGCCTGCACGACCTCGTAGGTCAGCGTCCCCGAGCGGCTCACCAGCCCGACGCGGCCGGGCCGGTGGATGGAGCCCGGGATGATGCCCACCTTGGCCTGGCCGGGCGTGGTGGCACCGGGGCAGTTGGGTCCCACGAGGCGCGCGCCGCGGGCTTTGAACTCCGCGACCACGGTCAGCATGTCCAGCGCCGGGATGTGCTCGGTGATGCAGAAGACGGTGCTGATGCCGGCGTCCAGCGACTCCAGGATGGCGTCGGGCGCGGCGCCGGCGGGCACGAAGACGACGCTCGTGTCGGCGCCGGTGTCAGCCACGGCCCGGGCGCAGGTGTCGAAGACGGGCACGGAGCCGCCGAGCGCCCGCTGGCCGCCCTTGGTGGGCGTCACACCAGCCACGACGTTGGTGCCGTAGTCGAGCATCTGCTGGGCGTGGAATCCGCCCTCGCGGCCGGTGATGCCCTGCACGAGCAAGCGCGTGTCACGGTCGATGAGGATGCTCATGCGGGCACTTGCCTGGCCAGCGCCACGGCCCGCTCGACCGCCTCGTCCAGCGTCTCCGCCGTGACGATGTCGCCGCCGGCCTGGCGCAGGATCCGTGCCGCCAGGTCCGCATTGGTGCCCACGATGCGCACCACCAGAGGCACGCTGCGGGTCTGCTGGGCGCGCGCTTCCACGAGGCCCCGGGCGACCTCATCACCCCGGGCGATGCCGCCGAAGATGTTGACCAGGATGGCCTTCACGGAAGGATCGGACAGGATGAGGCGCATGGCCTCCGCCACCTTGTCCGAGCGCGCGCCGCCGCCGATGTCCAGGAAGTTGGCGGGCTCACCGCCGGCGCGCTTGACGAGGTCCATGGTCGTCATGGCCAGGCCGGCGCCGTTGACCATGCAGCCGATGTCGCCCTTGAGCCGGATGAAGCTCAGGCCGACCGCGCGCGCGGCCGCGTCGGCGGGGTCCTCTTCGTCCAAGTCGCGCAAGGCCTCGTGGCCGGGGTGGCGGCGGAGCGCCGAGTCGTCCAGCGTGATCTTGGCGTCCAGCAGAGCCAGCCGCTCCACCGGCCCGTCCGGCCCGTCCTCGCGCACGATGGCCAGGGGGTTGACCTCCACGAGGTCGGCATCCTCGCGGACCATGACGTCCACGAGGCCCTGGCAGATGGATGTGGCTTGGGGCAGGTGCTCGCCCAGGCCCAGCGCGAACGCCATCTGGCGCGCCTGGAAGGGCTGCAGGCCGAGCTGCGGATGGGCGTGCACGCGGACGATGGCTTCCGGATGCTCTTCTGCCAGCGTCTCGATCTCCACGCCGCCTTCTGCAGCACCCATGAGCAGGATGCGCTGGTTGGCGCGGTCGAGGACGGCGGCGAGGTACATCTCGCGCACGATGGTGGCTGCCGGGGTGACGATGACGCGGCGCACCGTGCTGCCCTTGATGTCCATGCCCAGGATGGCGGCAGCGACCGCTTCCGCCTCGACTGCGCTGCGCGCCAGCTTGACCCCGCCGGCCTTGCCACGGCCGCCCGTGAGGACCTGGGCCTTGATGACCACGGCATCAGCGCCGCCGTCCAGGTAGGTGGCGGCCTGGCTACGCACCTCCGCCGCCGTGGTCGCCACCGCATAGGGAGGGACCGGCAAGCCGGCGCGCAAGAGCAGGGACTTGGCGTGGGATTCGTGCAGCTTCACGGGCGTCTGCAGGATAGCGTGCCTCGGCCGCACCGTGACGATGCGATACATTACTTCGCAGCCGACCATCTCGCGGCCGGCACGGCAGCCGAAGGGAACCGCAGCGCCTCGATGATGTCCCTGCCCACGCCCTCTCCACGCCGCAGCCGTCCGTGACCGCGTCCGATCAGGTCACGCAGGGCCGACGGGTCGAGGCGCGCCCGGCCAGCAAGCCGGCTGGCACCGCCTTGCGTGGCTTCGGGACCACGCGGCGCATCGACCGCTGGTCGCTGCGCCCCCTGGCCATCGCCCTGGGTCTGACCGCCTTCATCGTGTACGCACTCATCTCGTCGGTCGTGCTCATCCCCTACTTCGGCTTCGAGTACGAGGCGGTGGGCTACCACTCGCCCTTCTTCTCGATCGCCATCGGGGAGGCCTTCCTGCCGGCCTGGCTCTCCCCCGCCATCCTGGTGCTCTGGATCCAGGTCTTCTTCCGGGCCACCTGCTACTACTTCCGGGGCGCCTACTACAAGGCCTTCTTCGCGGATCCGCCGGCCTGCGCCGTGGGAGAGCCATCCATCCATCGCCGCTACGGCATGGAGAACCGCTTCCCCTTCATCCTCATGAACGCGCACCGCTTCTTCCTGTACCTGGCCTTCATCCCACTCGTCGTGCTCTGGATCGACCTCGTGTTGGCCGCCTGGCACGACGGCGGCCTGCGCCTGGGCATCGGCGTCTTCCTCATCGCCGCTGACGCCCTGCTGGTCAGTCTGTACGTCTTCTCGCTGCCACTCCTTCCGCCACCTGGCGGGGGGCGGGCTGGACTGCTACTCCTGCAGCGCCAACACGCGGCGCCGGCACGGCCTCTGGGCCCGCGTCAGCGCCTGGAACCAGCACCACGGTCTGTGGGCCTGGGCGAGCCTGGCCAGCATCATCGTCGTGGACCTCTACGTGCGGGCCCTGGCGCTGGACGTGATCGGGCCCAGCACGCCGATCATCGGGGGCTTCCTGTAGACGGCATGATCGAGAGCCACCCCCACGACATCCTCATCATCGGCGCGGGCGGGGCCGGCCTGCGGGCGGCCGTGGCCGGCATCGCCGCCGGGCGCTCGGTGGGCGTCGTCTGCAAGTCGCTGCTTGGCAAGGCCCACACCGTCATGGCCGAGGGCGGCATGGCCGCCTCCCTGGCCCACGTCGACGACCGCGATTCGTGGTCTACGCATTTCCGGGACACGATGGTCGGCGGACGCTTGCTCAACAACCCGCGCATGGCCGAGCTGCACGCCAAGGAAGCGCCCGACCGGGTGCGCGAGCTGGAGGAGTGGGGCGCCGTCTTCGACCGCACTCGAGACGGTCGGATCCTGCAGCGGCCCTTCGGCGGCCACACCTACCCGCGCCTCGCCCACGTCGGCGACCGCACCGGCCTGGAGCTCATCCGCACGCTCCAGGACCGCAGCGTGGCCGTCGGCGTGAAGGTCTACCCGGAGACCATCATCACGCGGCTGGCGGTGGGCCCTGGCGGCGTCATCGGCGCCATCGGCTACCGGCGCGCTGACGGCGTGCCGGTAGCGTTCCCGGCGCGGGCCATCATCCTGGCCACCGGGGGCGCGGGCCGGGCCTTCGCGGTCACCTCCAACTCCTGGGAGTGCTCCGGCGATGGCTATGCGCTGGCCTGGCGGGCCGGCGCCGAACTCATCGACATGGAGTTCGTGCAGTTCCATCCCACGGGCATGGTCCATCCGCCCGGTGTACGCGGCCTCCTCGTCACGGAGGCCGTGCGCGGCGAGGGCGGCATCCTGCGCAACGCCGACGGCGAGCGCTTCATGTGGCGCTACCTGCCGGAGGATCGCCGCCACGAGTACGCCGCCAGCGACGAGGAGGCGCGGGGCTGGGTCGATGCCCTGACCGAGGGCCGCGTGACCGACCATCGTCGGCCGCCGGAACTGTCCACGCGGGACAACGTGGCGCGCGCCATCTACACGGAGGTCAAGGAAGGCCGCGGCTCCCCGCACGGCGGCGTCTTCCTGGACATCAGCTACCTGCCGCCTGAGCGCGTGCGCCGCAAGCTGCCCTCCATGTACGAGCAGTTCAAGGAACTCGCCGACGTGGACATCACAGCCGGGCCCATGGAAGTCGGCCCCACTGCGCACTACATGATGGGCGGCGTCCGGGTGGACGCTGACAGCGGTGCCACGACGATGCCCGGGCTGTATGCCGCGGGTGAGGTGGCCGCGGGTCTGCACGGCTCCAACCGCTTGGGCGGCAACTCGCTCACGGACCTGCTGGTCTTCGGCCGGCGCGCCGGGGAAGCGGCCGTGGCGGCCACGGCCGCCGACGCCCGCGGGCTCGCGGACCCGCCCGCAGACCTGCCATCCGACTTCGTGGACGAGTCACTGGCTGCCATGGCGCTCCCCTTCGAACGAAGCGGCGAGGACCCCAACCGCCTTCACGCCGACCTGAAGGAGACGATGTCGTCCCTGGTCGGCATCTTCCGGACCGAGGCTGACCTGCGCACCGCCATCGCGCGTCTCGAGGGCTACAAGGAACGCTGGCACGGCTTGGCCGTGACCGGCCCGCGGCGCTTCAACCCGGGCTGGGACCTCGTCTTCGAGCTGCGCAACATGCTCGCCGTTTCGGAGGCCATCGCCCGCTCGGCCCTGGAGCGCACGGAGAGCCGCGGCGCGCACAGTCGTCTCGACCACGTCGGCATGCAGCCAGAATGGGATGTCGTCAACGTCGCCGTGGGGCGCGACGAGGGTGCCATGGTGGTGCGGCAGACCCCCACCCAGGACTTCCCCGCCGAGCTGCGCCAGCACGTCACCGCCGCCGCTGACACGTCCAGGGTCTGAGACGATGGACGAGGCCATCCTCTGGGTGTTCCGCGGCGAGGCCGGCGAGGAGGGCGGCTTCTACGAGTACCGCGTGCCGGCCGAGGAGGGCATGGTCGTCCTCGATGCCGTCCACTGGATCCAGCAGCACGTCCAGCCGGACCTGGCGGCGCGCTGGAACTGCAAGGCCGCCAAGTGCGGCTCATGCAGCGCGGAGATCAACGGCCGGCCGGGCCTCATGTGCAAGACGCGCCTGCACGACTTCCCTGCGGGGGAGGCCATCACCGTCGAGCCCATGCGCACCTTCCCCCTCGTGCGTGACCTCGTCACGGACGTTTCCTGGAACTCGGACATCAACGCGCGCATCACGCCCTTCTCGCCTCCGGCGGACACGCCCCAGTCGGAGTGGCGTTGGCAGCAAGAGGACGTTGAGCGCTCCCAAGAGTTCCGCAAGTGCATCGAGTGCTTCCTGTGCATGGACGTCTGTCACGTCCTGCGCAACCACGAGACGGAGCACGAGTTCATCGGTCCGCGCTACCTGGTCCGCGCCGCCAGCCTGGAGATGCACCCGCTCGATGGAGCCGATCGTGTGCCCTTCCTCAAGTCCGACGCCGGCATCGGCTACTGCAACATCAACAAGTGCTGCACGGACGTCTGCCCGGAGCACATCCGCATCACCGACAACGCCATCATCCCGCTCAAGGAACGAGTCGCCGACGAGTACTACGACCCCGTTCGGGCGCTCTGGCGCAGATTGCGCGGCGAGCGTGGGTCCTCGCCCGGGGACGAGACTCCGCCGGCACCATGACGAGGCGACTGCTCATCCGGACTGACGGCGCCTCGCGTGACAACCCGGGACCGGCCTCCGCCGGGGCTGTACTCATCGACGCCGAGCGACCCGATGCCGCGCACCCGGATGCGCCACCACTCTCGGTGGTGTCGCGGCCCCTGGGCATCCAGACCAACAACGTGGCCGAGTACACGGCCCTGCTGCTGGCGTTGCAGGAGGCCCATCGACTGGTGGCCACGGAGGTCGACCTGCGCCTGGACTCCAAGCTCATCGTGGAGCAGCTCCACGGTCGCTGGCGCGTGAAGGACGCCAAGCTACAGCCCCTTCACGCGGAGGCGCGCCGACTGCTGGCCGGTTTCGCCCGCTGGAAGGCCACGCATGAGCCACGCGCCACCAACCGCGCCGCTGACGCCCTTGCCAATCTGGCGCTGGACGACCCGGCGGCCGCGGCGCGCCTTGAGGCCCGCTACCGCGCCTGATGCAAGGTAGGCGGCAACGGCTCCCTCAGCGGTCGTTTGGCCTCCTGGGTGGGACAGACGGTGCCCGGGGCAGCGGCGACCCTCCCACCATCTCGTCGTCCAGCGTTGCGGGCGGCAGGTTCCGTGTGGGCGGACCCGACGCGCCGCGCTCGGCGCCCCGCCTCCGCGGGTGGTGCGAGGCGCCGGTGCTAGAGTCCTCTCGCCAGCGAGGTGGCCGGATGGCTGCGCGCGGCGGGGTGACCCGCCGCTCGAGGAAAGTCCGAGCACCGCGACGCAGGGTAGCGGGTAACACCCGTCCGCCGTGAGGCGAGGACCAGCGCCACAGAGACGAGTCGGCGGCGGCTTCGGCCGCGGCCGGGTGAAACGGGCAAGCTCTACCTGGTGCAAGGCCAAATAGGAGAGCCCGTGCGGCGTGAGTCGCACGAGGGGTGCGTCGCCCCGCTCTCGGGTCGGCCGCATGAGGTGTCGGGTGACCGGCGCCCTAGATGGATGGCCATCCCCGCGCTTGCGCGGGACAGAACTCGGCTTACAGGCCGCCTCGCTGGCAGCCTGCCCGCCCGCTGACACAAGGCGACCCAAGACACGACTGCGCTCCGAGACGGCCCCCGGCCGTCCGTGAGCCCACCTGATCGCGGCCCGGCGGCGGCGTGACCGCCGGTCCGGGACGCCAGGCGACGGAACGGCCATTGTCGACATGCGGGTGCGGCGCGCTAGACTCCGGCCCGTGAGGCACTGCTCACGTGCCCGTCGTCACTGGAAGGAGCCACCGCTCATGTCCCATCGTTCCCCCTCGGTCCGCTCGCGCGTGGCCGCCCTCAGCGGAGGGCTCCTCGTCGCCCTCTCGCTCGTCTCGGTCCCGGCGGCGCTGGCCCAGGAGGACGGGCCTGACGTGACCGTGCAGAACCTCCTGGCCAGCATCGAGGCCAAGGATTTCGAGGCCCTGCCGACCTACTTCTGCGAGGAGTTCGCCGGCCAGGCCGACATGTTCGACCTCTCCGCCCTGGCCGGCACGCTGCCGGAAGGCACCGACGTTCAGGCACTCCTGGACGCCTTCATCCTCGATACCGAGGTGACCAGTCTCGAGGTCATCAGCCAGACGGAGAGCGAGGCCGTGGTGGCGCTCGCCGGAACGATCTCGATGGATATCGACACGACCGCCCTGGCCCCCTTCATCGAAGGCCTGCTGGCAGCCACGGGGCAGGAGGTGACCCCGGACATGGTCGAGATGATGACCGGCCTGCTCGCCTCGGAGTTCACGGCCGAATCCACGTCCATCGACGAGGAGATCACGCTCGTGCCTGGTGAGACCATGCCGTGGCTCGTCTGCGACGAGTTGGGCGGCACCGCCGAGGCCAGCCCGGCGGCCAGCGGCGATCCCGCAGTGTCCGATCCCATGGCCAGCCCCGAGGCCAGCCCGGCCGCGTAGCCTTCCATCCTCTGGCGGCCCTCGTCCGAGGCCCAGCCGCCAGACTCACCCGCGTCGAACACCGACCTGACGCCCGTCCCGAGCCTCGGGGCGGGCGTCTCGGCGTGCCTGGCTGCCCAGGCGTCAGTGTCGGTCAGGCCTCGTCGGGACGGAAGATGCCTGAAGCGGTGCAGGCGCCGCAGATCGGCCCCGCGGAGTCCACGTCACCCAGCGCCATCGGCGTCGTCATGCCGCGGTAGAGGCACATGACCTCATAGGCGGGCAGCACCGCGCGTCCCGGCAGGGGCTCGAGGCGGTCGATGCGACGGAACGTGCAGCGCCGCAGGCGCCCGACGGGGGCCAGAGACTCGGGAGCTGGCACGTCTCGCGAGGCGACCGGGATCCCGACGGCACCGATGGGTGCCTCAGGAGCAGGCGGCATCGTCGAGCCGATGGGTCCGAACGGGCCGAGGCGCCTTCGGGCGATGGTCACGTCGACTCCTCAGTCGCGAGGCAGCGTCTCTGCCGTGCGCGGAAGGCGACCCTATCGCCTCGTCGGGACACCGCCTATGGGTGTTCGGTACCCCGGCCGGGTCGCCGACCGGTCCCGTCGCGCTGGCGCAGGAGCTGGTGGGTCGGCCAGTACGGATGTCCCCTTGACGACCCCCTCAACTCCGCTATCATGCCCATCCAAGTGGCACGAAGTGGTGCGAAGTGGGGGAGAAAGGTGAAGCGGTCCGGTCGGTCCACCGCCGTGGTGGCCGATGTGGGGGACCGATGACCGCCCCACCGGCGGCGTAGGAAGTCGGGACGGTCCCGGCCGTCGCCTGCACCATCGTCACGACAGTCGGAGCCAGCCCAAGCCCCGTGTTCACTGGTGAGTACCGCCACACGGTCGATGACAAGGGACGCCTGGCCGTCCCTGCCCGCTTCCGTGCCGATCTTGCCCAGGGAGCACAGGTCAGCAAGTGGATCGATGGCTGCGTAGCCATCTTCCCCCGTGCTGACTGGGACGCGCTGGCGGAGCAGGTCGCGGCGCTGCCGGTCACGGACCAGGACGTCCGGACCTTCCAGCGCTTCCTCTTCGGGGCGGCGTTCGAGATCGAGCTCGATCGCCAGGGCCGCTTCGTCCTGCCCTCTGTCCTGCGCGGGTTCGCAGGGCTCGAGGCCGAGGTCGTCGTGGTCGGCGCCCGCAACCGTCTCGAACTGTGGTCCCCGCCGCGATGGGACCACTACTCCGCTCAGATGGACCAGCCGGAAGTGCTTGCCGCGCACCTCCAGGGCCTGGGCATCTAGCGACCACATGAGCCTCCGGGGTCCGGATGGACCGTCGGGGCGGTCGGATCGTTGATGGAACAGGAACTAGGGCACCTGCCCGTGATGCTTACGGAGGTCATCTTGGCTCTCTCGCCGCACCCGGGCAGTTTCCAGATCGATGCGACCGTCGGCGGCGGAGGGCACGCCAGCCGGATCCTGGAGGCCGCCAACCCTGATGGCCGTCTCCTCGGGATCGACGCCGACCCGCGTGCCATCGAGCGCTCCGAGCGCCGCCTGGCTCGCTACGGCGAACGCGTCACCCTCAGGCGATCGAACTTCGAGGCCATCGCCGCCGTGGCCGCCGAGAGCGGCTTCGGCCAGGTCGACGGCATCCTCATGGACCTCGGCGTCAGCTCCCAGCAGCTCGACGACGAGACCGGGGCTTCAGCTTCCGATCCGCCGAGCGCCTCGACATGCGCTTCGACCCGACGCGCGGCGTCCCGGCCAGCGAGGTCGTCGCGAGCTACGACGAGGCCGCCCTGACGCGGCTCTCCGTCGCCACGGCGAGGAGCCGCATGCCCGGCGCATCGCCCGTGCCATCGTCACGGAGCGCTCCCGGCGAGCCATCGAGACCCCCGCCCGGCTGGCCGAGATCATGACCGCCGCGACCCCGCGCACGCCCGGACGCCGGCGCCTGCACCCCGCCACGCGCGCCTTCCAGGCACTGCGCATCGAGGTCAACCGCGAGCTGGAGACGCTGCCGGCCGCGCTGGAGTCCTGCCTGGACCTGCTCAAGCCGGACGGGCGTCTCTGCGTCATCAGCTACCACTCGCTCGAGGATCGCATCGTCAAGCGCTTCATGGCGCGTGAGCGGCATGGCTGCACCTGCCCACCCGACTTCCCCGTGTGTGTCTGCGGCCGTGCGCCGCGGATCGCCCGGATCGGTCCGCAGCCACAGGTCCCCAGCGAAGAGGAGGTGGCCCACAACCCGCGTGCCCGCAGCGCCAGGCTGCGGGCGGCCAGGAGGCTCGCAGCATGAAGAACGGACACGGCAGCTCCCGACGACAGGCGTATGGGCGGCGCATGAAGGACCTGCGCACGCGGCGCGGCGACGAGCTCGCCGTCGACCTCGACGGCCCCCGCGGCTGGAACCGCGGGTCCGCCTGGGACGAGGAGCGCCCGCTGCACCGCGCGGGGCTTGAGCTCGGCGACCTGACCAGCGGCGCCCGACCCCGCTGATGGCTGCCTTCCAGGGTGCTCGACTCCGTGCCGTCGCGATCCCCGATCGTGGGATCGCGGCTCGCGCGCGTGGTGTCCCGCGCCCTGTGGCCGGCGCGATCCCGCGCCTCCGGCCGACCGGCCTGCTGATGGCCGTCATCCTGGCGGCCACGATGCTCGGCCTCGTCTACCTGACCCAGACGCTGGCCTCCAACGCCACCAGCTCGGAGATCGGTGACCTGGCCGACCGGCGCGAGGAGATCGCCCGGCAGCTTCGAAACCAGGCCCTGGCCATCGAGACCTGGGCGGACCCGGCGGACGTGGGTCGCAAGGCCCGCGAGCTGGGCCTCCGGCAGCTGGGCGACGTGGTCGTCCTCACGGCGCCCTGAGCCGCCATGCTGGGCCGAACGGATCGCCGCCTGCGCATGGTGGCCCTGCTGGTCGTGTTCACCCTATTCGGCTCGGCGACCATGCTGCGCCTGGGCTACTGGCAGGTCGTCGCTGCCCCTGACCTGGTATCGAGGGCCATCGACACGATGGCGCCGCCGCCCGCGCTGGCACTGGCGCGGGCAGAGATCATCGATCGCGACGGGGTGACGCTGGCGCAGTCGGCCTCCTTCGACCGACTCGACGCCAACCCCAGGGACATCCCCGAGGAGCGCCGCGCAGGCATCGTCGCCACGCTGACCGAGATCCTGGCGCTCACACCCGAGCAGCAGGGGGCCTATCTTGCCAAGCTCTCGTCGGGTGCCGCCTGGGACTGGCTGGTGCGCCGCCTCAGCCCCGAGCAGTCGGTCGAGATCGCCCTGGCCAAGGACGAGGGCAAGCTGCCCGGCATCACCCTGGCGCCCGTTCGAATCGCGTGTCTATCCGCGCGATGGCGGCCAGAGCGGGACCAGCCTGGCCAGTCACCTCCTGGGCTTCGTGGCCGGAGACAGCGGCGGCGCCTACGGCGTGGAGCGGCTCTATGACGCTCGGCTGACGGGGGCGGACGGACGCCCGCTCGACGTAGCCAGCATCGCTGGCGTGGCCGCTGCACAGGGTGATGTGGCGGTCTCCGACTACGGCGGCCTGGCGGTGCCGCCGCTGCGCCTGACCATCGACGCCCGGCTGCAGCGCCAGGTGGAGATCGAGATCAACGCGGCACGTCTCGCCAACGATGCCAAGAGCGTCAGCGCCATCGTCATGGACCCCCACACGGGTGCCATCCTGGCGTCGGCCTCGGTGCCGGCCTTCGACGCCAACGACTATGGCAGCGTCGCCCAGGAGGAGCCGGGGCTCCTCCGCGACCGCGTCATCAGCGGCATCTACGAGCCCGGCTCGGTCATGAAGGCCTTCACGGTGACGGCTGCGCTGGAGAGCGGTGCCGTGACGCCGCAGACCAAGATCCTCGACCAGCCCCGGCTGGCGGTCGAGGGTGGCGAGGTGCGTAACTCGGGCAAATCGATCGGCCTCAAACCGGTCAGGGACATCATCGCCAAGTCGCGCAACGTGGGCACCACGAAGATCGCCTTCCGCATGGCGCCCCGGGACCACCAGAAGGCCGCCCGGATCCTCTTCGACCTGTGGGACCGTGTGGGCATGGTCGGCAAGACCGGCGTAGACATGGCCGGCGAGGAGGCCGGCATCTGGTACGACCCCGACCAGTACCGGTGGGCCGAGATGGACCTCGCCAACCGCTCCTTCGGCCAGGGCGTTGGCGTCACCCTCATGCACCTGGTGACTGGCTACGCCACCCTGATCAATGGCGGTTTCCGGGTCCAGCCCCACGTGGTCGCGGATGGGGAGGCCGCCGACGTGCCCAGGGAGCGTGTGCTCAACGCCAAGGTGGCCGCCCAGGTACGGGAGATCCTCGGCTACGTCACCGGCTCGGTGGCCGCCTACGCGCGCGGCGCCCTCATCCCGGGCTACATGATCGGCGGAAAGACCGGCACGGCCCAGATCTGGGACCCCTCCATCGGCTCGAACGGGGATTGGAAGCGCAACCGCTTCAACCACAGCTTCGTGGGCTTCGTGGGCGCCAACCGCCCAGAGGCCCTCATCGCCATCCGCATCGAGGAGGCCGTGCCGAAGGCCACGCGGCCCTACCTCGACCTCAACATCGAGTCCTACGAACTGTTCCAGATGATCGCCCGCGCCGCCATAAAGAACCTTGACATCAAGCGCTCGCGCGACCCCTATGCGGGCCTGCCCGTGCCAGGCACGGAAGCTGCGCGCGACCCCCTGTTCCAGCAGGCCATGGCGTCCGCCAAGGAGAGAGCTCGGGCCCAGGGCACCGCTGCGGGCGACTCACGCCTCGACCGGCGCGACGAGCCGCTCGCCGAGGGCGAGACCCGTGCAGGTGACGACCCCCGCGCCGCTGGCGGCACCCGCGCTGGTGCCGACCCTCGCGCGGCCGACGGTCCGAGCGCAGCTGACGGTCGGGGCGCGGCCGCCCAGGTTCGGATGCGCCCGGGAGCCCTCCGAACCGGCAAGGCGGGCACACCACATGATGGCGCGGGCAGCTCCGACGTCGGACCGGCCTCCGACCGCGAGCGGGAGCTGCGCTCCGCTGACGGCCACGCCTGAGGGTGGCAGCATGGCCCGTCATGAGTAGGGGAGAAGATCAGGCACGAGCAGCGGGCCCATCGAGCCTGGCGGCCGATGCAGCCGTGATCGAGCCACGCCAGCTGGCCGAGAGCGCGGCCGGTTCGCTCCTTCGCACCGGTAGCCTGCCGATCGTCGGGGCGGCCGTCGATTCTCGCCGGATCGAGCCCGGCAACGCCTTCTTCGCGCTGCCCGGCGAGCATACGGATGGACACCGCTTCCTGGACGCGGCCGTGGCAGCCGGCGCCGCGGCGCTGGTCGTCGGTGAGCCGCTCGATGACGTTCGGCTTGCCACGCTGTCAGGTGCCTCGGGGTCTGTGAGCGTCGTCCGCGTGGCCGACCCGGCGATGGCGCTGCGGGCCGTGGCCGCCGACTATCGCGCGCGCTTCCGGCCGCTCGTGGTAGGCATCACCGGATCGCTGGCCAAGACCTCCACCAAGGAGCTCGCCGCCGAGGTGCTGGCCGGCCGCTTCCGGGTGCTGCGCAGCGCGGGCAACGAGAACAACGAGATCGGGCTGCCGCTGACGCTCCTGCGTCTCCGCCCCGAGCACGAGGCCGCGGTCCTCGAGATGGGCCTCTACGTCACCGGTGAGATCGCCCTCCTGGCACAGCTGGCGCAGCCCAGCATCGGCGTCGTCACGGCAGTGCGGGGCGTGCACGTCTCGCGGGCAGGGTCCATCGATGCCATCGAGGCCGGCAAGCGCGAGCTGGTCGAGGCCCTCCCGGCGTCCGGCTGGGCGGTCCTCAACGCGGATGACCTGCGTGTCTCGCGGATGGCGCGCTCGACGCTGGCGCGCGTCCTCCGCTATGGCTTCGACGCGACGGCCGACGTGCGTGCGGAGGAGGTCCGCTCGCTCGGCGCGGCCGGCATGCAGTTCCGCCTGCGTCTGCTCGACGCCACGATCGAGGTGCAGACCCCGGCCCTGGGTCGTCACGGCGTCCACAATGCGCTCGCAGCGGCGGCCGTGGCGACCTGCGCCGGCCTGCAGGTCGACGAGATCGCCCGCGGCCTGGCCCGTCCGGTTCAGGTCCCGCACCGCTCGCAGCTCGTCCGGGCAGGCGCCTGGACCATCCTCGACGATTCCTACAACGCTTCTCCCGACGCCGTCCTGGCAGCTCTGGGCCTCCTCGCAGAGCTGCCGGGACGGCACATCGCCGTCCTCGGAGAGATGCTGGAGCTGGGTGACGCGGCCCCCGCCGAGCACCTTCGCGTGGGCGTCGAGGCGGCCTCCGTGGCGGACCGCCTCGTCGTCGTCGGCGCTTCAGCGGCCGGCATCGCCGAGGGCGCCCTGGAGGGCGGGCTGGATCCGGCCCGCATCGAACGCGTGGCCGACCGCGCCGAGGCCCTGGCGGCTCTGCATACGATGCTGGAGGACGGCGACACCGTGCTCGTGAAGGCGTCACGCGGGGCTGCGCTCGACCTCCTCGTCGAGGAGCTCGTGGCGGCGGCACGCTCCAGCGGGGCGAGCGCATGAACGGCGAATCGATCGTCCAGGGCATCCTCCTCGCCTTCGCCATCGTGGTCGTGATGATGCCGACCTTCATCCGCCTGCTGCGCCGCCTGGGCATGGGCAAGCGCATCCGCATGGAAGGGCCGGAGACCCACTACGTCAAGGAGGGCACGCCCACCATGGGCGGCCTGCTCATCGTGGGCGTGGTGCTCGGGGTGGGGCTCCTGGTCGAGCTGGCCGGGGGCGACTTCGTGGACAGCTCGACGTTCGCCCCGATGGCCACGCTAGCCCTGGTGGGTGTCCTCGGCACGGCCGACGACTGGCTGAACGCGCGAACAGGCGATGGCATCAGCGCCTCGCAGAAGCTCCTCTGGCAGTCGGTGGTGGCTGGCGTGGCGGCTTGGCAGATCCAGGACACCTACCAGATCACGGCCCTCTTCGCGCCATTCATCGGCGTCATCAGCATCCCGCCGTGGCTCTACATCCTCATCGCTGCCTTCGCCATCGTGGCCACCAGCAACGCCGTCAACATCACCGACGGCCTCGACGGCCTGGCCGGCGGGACGCTCATCTTCGCCTTCACCGGCTATATGGTCATCGCGGCGGTCTTCTTCGACCGCGGCCCGGCTGACGTGGGCGCCGACGTGGCCGACCTGCCACTCCTCTGCGCGCTCATCATCGGGGCCCTGCTGGCCTTCCTCTGGTTCAACGTGCACCCTGCCCAGATCTTCATGGGCGACTCCGGAGCGCTGGCCCTGGGCGCCACGCTGGCCGTCATCGCGCTCATCACCGGGCAGGTCCTGCTGCTGCCTCTCATCGGCCTCGTCTTCGTCCTGGAGACCGGCTCCGTCATCCTCCAGATCGGCTCCATGAAGCTGCGCGGCCGACGGCTCTTCCGCATGTCGCCGCTGCATCACCACTTCGAGCTGATGGGCTGGGACGAGGAGAAGATGACCTTGCGCTTCTGGATCGTGGGCGCGCTCTCGGCGCTTGTCGGCGTGGCCTTCTTCCTGGCCACGCGCGGGTTGCTCAGCTGAGCGCCCAGGCGATGCCCGCGTCGCCCATCGACCTGGCCACGCTCTCCCTGGGCTCCTTCCGCGGGCGGCGTGTGGCCGTCCTGGGCCTGGCCCGCAGCGGCCTGGCGCTGGCGCGCTTCCTCTCCGACCAGGGCGCCAGGGTGACCATCTACGACGCGCAGCCTGCCGCGGCCCTGGGCGAGGCGCTGGCGGCCCTCGGGGAGCGTCAGCCGCGCCTGCTCCTGGGCCCGGACATCGACCCAGCGCAGGCGCTCGCCGGGCAGGACCTGATCTGCACCTCTCCGTCGGTGAGTAGCCGCTACCCGACCACCGAGCCGCGTCTGCGCTCGGCCCTGGGCGCGCTGGAGGCGGCCGCCCAGGTGCCCGTCGTCAGCGAGGTGGACCTCTTCCTGCGGCTCTGCCCGGCCTCCACGATCGGGGTCACGGGCACCAAGGGCAAGACCACCACGAGCTCCCTGGTGGCCGCGGTCCTGGCGGCCGGGCGGGACCCTGTCGTGCTGGGCGGCAACATCGGACGGCCGCTCATCGAGCGCCTGCCAGAGATGGGCCCCCGACACCGCGTCGTCGTGGAGCTCTCCGAGCTGCAGCTGCCCACGCTCTCGCGAGGCACGGACGTGGCCGTCTACACGCACGTCACCTCCGACCACCTCGACCGGCACGGCAGTGTGGAGGCCTACCGGGCCGTCAAGCGACACCTGCTGGAGCTGCTCAGGGAGGGTGGCGCGCTGATCCGCAACGACGACGATCCCGTGGTCAGCGGTTACCGCGCGCCGGTGGGCACCCTGACCGTGAGCTACTCGCGAACGCCTCCGCGCAGCGGGGGCTTGGGCGTCGTCGACGGATGGGTGGTGGCAGACGAGGTGCCCCGACTGGCCGTCGCGGGGGGCGGCCTCGCGGAGATCGCTGACGGCGGCCGCATCCTGCCGCTCTCGGAGATCCCCCTGCCCGGTGAGCACAGCGTCTCCAACGTCCTGGCCGCCACCGCCGTGGGCCTCCTGTACGGCGTCCCGCCGGACTCGATCCGCGGCGCCGTCCGCGCCTTCCCCGGAGTCGAGCACCGCCTTGAGCTCGTCGCCTCCGTGTCCGGTGTGCGCTACGTGAACAATTCGCAGGGCACGCAGCCGGACGCCGTCATCGCCGCCCTGCAGGCCTTCCCCGGACCGCTCGTGCTCATCGCCGGGGGTCGCTCCAAGGGCGTACCCATGGACGAGCTGGCGCGCGTGGCAGCGGAGCGTCTCGCGGCGGCCGTGCTCATCGGCGAGTCGGGCCCGCGCCTGGCCGAGGCGTTCGCGCGTGCCGGGCTGCGACGCATCGAGCAGGCCGACTCCCTGGAGGAGGCCGTGCGCCGGGCCACGCTGATCGCCCGCGAGATGGCACCGTCCGTGGTGCTGCTCAGCCCTGCAGCCGCCTCCTTCGACATGTTCCGCGACTATGAGGCACGTGGCCATGCCTTCAAGGCTGCCGTGGCGGCCATCGCGGCCGAGTCCGCTGAGGGCGTCGATGGGTCAGCCGGTGCAGACGAGGTGCGGCCATGACCGACACCCTGCGCTTCCCCTGGGATGGCGACCAGGATGCCCAGCGTCGCGAGGTGGCGCCCAGCGTCTTTCGGCCTCGCCGCTCTCGAGCCTCAGCCAGCCTCCTGCGCTCCCACGCCTCTCGCCCCGGTCCGCGTCCGACCGAGCGTCGCGCCCCGGCTGCCAGCATCGTCAGCAGCGCGGCTGTCATCACCTCGCCGACCAGTGGCTCGCGGCGAGCCAGTGGCCATGCCTCCCGCGCAGTCGCGCGCGACCGCGTCCCGGGCCGCGTCGTGCAGGGTCCACAGCGCGAGGTCCATGAGCCCGACTACCTCGTGCTGCTGGCCGCCGTGGCGCTCTCGGCGGTGGGCATCCTGATGGTCTACTCCAGCATGGGCGTGGAGAAGGCCCGTGACGGCAGCGTCTTCGCCGCCGTCACGACGCAGCTCACCTGGGCCATCGTGGGTGGCATCGCCCTGCTGGTGGCCATGCGCATCGACTATCGCCACTGGCGCGCCTTCTCAGTGCTCGGCATCGCCGTCGCCATCGGCCTGCTGGCGCTGGTGCTGTTGCCGGCCATCCCGCCGCTCATCCAGCCCATCGAGGCCAACGGGGCCACGCGCTGGCTCCGTATCGGCGGGCTGCCGGCCTTCCATCCGGCCGAGTTCGCCAAGCTTGCCCTCGTGGTGTACCTGGCGCACTGGTTGGAGTCGCGGGGCTCGGAGGTGGGCAGATTCCGGCGAGGCATGTTGCCCTTCCTCGCCGTCGTCGGATCGATGGCCTTCCTGGTCGTCATGGAGCCGGACCTGGGCACGACCGGCGTCATCGTCCTGACCGGCTTCGCCATGTTCTTCGTGGCCGGCGGGAGCCTCTGGCAGATGCTGCTCGTGATCCCGCTCGGCCTCGTCGGCGTGGTCGCCATGCTCATCCGGAACCCCTACCAGATGGAGCGCTGGAACACCTTCCTGGACCCCTGGAGCGCCCCCCGCGACGTGGCCTTCCAGACCATCCACGGGCTCTACGCGCTGGCCCTGGGCGGCGTCGTCGGGCAGGGCCTGGGCGAGAGCCGCCAGCCTTCCGGCCTCGTCCTGCCGGCAGCCGAGAACGACTTCATCTTCGCGGTGGTCGGACAGGAGTTCGGGCTATGGGGCGGCCTCCTGGTCATCGGCCTGTTCCTCCTGCTGGCCTGGCGCGGCATCCGCATCGCCATGCGTGCACCGGACACCTTCGGGGGCCTCCTGGCCTTGGGCATCACGGCCTGGCTGGCCTTCCAGGCCTTCATCAACATCGGCGTGGTCGTCAACCTGCTGCCCCTGACGGGCATGCCGCTGCCCTTCCTGTCCGACGGCGGGACATCGCTCGTGGTGGCCCTCGCGGCCGTGGGTATCCTTCTCTCCATCTCCCGCGAGACCGTCTCCCGAGGTGACAGCGCCCATGAGGATCCTGATCGCAGCCGGGGGCACCGGCGGCCACATATTCCCCGCCTTGGCCGTCGTCTCCCAGCTGACGACACGACAGCCTGATCACGAGCTGCGCTGGGTCGGAGGCCATCGCGGCCTTGAGGCCGACCTCGTGCCCGCGGCCGGGCTGCGCCTCGAGCGGCTCTGGCTGCGATCGCTGCGCACCGTCGACGCGTCCCTCGACAGCCTGATCGACCCGCTGCGCCTGCTGGCCTCGCTGCCCCAGGCCGCCTGGACGTTGCTGCGCTGGCGACCGGACGCCATCTACACGACGGGCGGCTATGTGGCCATCCCGGTGCTCGCTGCCGCCGCGCTGCTGCGCATCCCCGCGCTTCTCTGGGAGGGCAACCAGGTGCCGGGGCGCAGCGTGCGGCTGGTCGCCCGACTGGCTACTGCGCGCGCCGTATCCTTCGCTGCCACTCGCGACCGCCTGCCTCCGCCGACATACCTGACGGGCACGCCCATCCGCGCCGTGGCCACCGTCACCCGCAGCGACGCCGCGCGGCGGTTGGGCATCCCGCCGGGCCTGCCCGTGCTGCTCGTCTTCGGCGGCTCGCAGTCGGTGCGCCGCCTGGACGAGGCCATGGCGGACGCCGTGGGCGACCTTGTCGAGCGCTGCGTCGTCGTGCATCTCACGGGCCCGGCGTCCTTCGCGCGAGCCGAGGCCCTGCGGGACTCGTTACCGACCGATCTCCGGGAGCGCTATCGGCCCTTCGCCTTCCTGCACGAGGACATGGCGGCCGCGCTGTCGGCGGCGGACCTGCTCGTGGGCCGCGCCGGATCATCGACCCTGGCCGAGGCCACGGCCGCCGGCCTGCCCATGATCGTGGTGCCCTATCCGCATGCCGCAGCGCACCAGCGCGCCAATGCCGCCGAGCTGGTGGAGGCCGGAGCCGCTCTCCTCGTGGCGGACGAAGACCTCGACGGCGACCGGCTGCGCCAGGCTGTCGACCTGTTCGACGGTCCCGACCTGGCCGTCATGGCCGCCGCGGCCCGCTCGCTGGGACGGCCTGCCGCCGCCGCGGTCACCGCCGACCTGCTCGTGGCGCTCGCCGAACGTGCCGCGCTACCCTCTGGGGACGCCGTCGAACGACTGACCAGAGAGACGCCATGAGCGAGACGCGGAGCGCCTCCGACGCACCCGACGCACCCGACGCGCAGCAGCGGAACGAGCCCTCGCGCGGTCCGCCTGACGGCGGCGGAGAAGCAGGCGGCCAGCGCCGACATCGCCCGACGCCTGGGTATCCGGGCGACCCGCGACGAGCCACTGGCGCCACACACGACGATGCGCGTGGGCGGACCGGCGGATCTCTTCGCGGAGGCGCGCAACCTCTTCGAGCTGCGCGGCATCGTGCGCTACGCTCGCAGCCGGGACCTGCCGCTCTTCCTCATCGGCCGCGGCTCCGACCTCGTCATCAGCGACGCCGGCATGGCCGGGCTCGTGGTCCTCGTGCGCGCGGTGGGGCACCGCTTCGACGGGGCCCATCTCGTGGCCGAGGCCGGCCTGCCCATGGCCAAGGCGGCCACCGTCACTCGCGAGGCCGGCCTGGCCGGGCTCGAGTATGGGCTGGCCATCCCCGGCACCGTCGGCGGCGCCGTGTGGGCGAACGCCGGCGCCCATGGCTCGGACACGCGGGCCATCCTTGTGAAGGCACAGGTCGTGATGGCGGACGGCAGCGAAGCAGCCCTTGGGCCGGTCGACCTCGGCATGGCCTACCGCGAGTCGCGCCTCAAGCACGGGCTCCCGGGCCGCCCGGAGGTCGTCGTGGCGGCTACCTTCGCACTGCAGCCGGCGGACCCCGCCACCATCACGGAGCGGCTCGACGACATCCGGCGCTGGCGGCAAGCGCACCAGCCCATCGGCCAGCGGTCCGCGGGCAGCGTCTTTCGCAACCCGGATGGCGGATCGGCCGGGCGCATCATCGACGAGCTGGGCCTCAAGGGCACGCAGGTCGGCGGTGCCATGGTCAGCCCGAAGCATGCCAACTTCATCGTCAACGTGGGCACGGCCACGGCCACGGACGTCCGCTCGCTGGCCGAGCGGATCCGCGAAACGGTGCGCCGGGAGCGCGGCCTCGACCTGCGTCATGAGATCGAGTTCGTCGGCGACTGGCCGGCAGAGGAGGACAGCGTGACCTTCAACGAGACGAACCCGCCAGCTGAGCGCACGGCCCTGCCACCGACCGTCATCGCGGTCCTCCTCGGTGGCCCCTCGGCCGAGCACGACGTCTCGCTCGTCTCGGGACGCTCCATCGCCTCCGCCCTGCGCGAGCGCGGGCACGAGGTGAGCGGCTGGCTCGTCGATCTCGAGGCGCGCTGGTGGGCCCTGCCCGTGACGGCGCTCGAGCCCTCGCTGCCCGCGACTGCCTTTCGCGACCCGGCGGCGCTGGGCGCCCGCGGTCCGCTCTCCGCGCCGGCCGCCCTCGAGGAGCTGGCCGCCAGCCGTCCGCAGCCCGTCGTGTTCCCGGCCATGCACGGCCCCTTCGGTGAGGATGGCCAGGTCCAGGCGCTCCTGGAGTCGGTCGGCCTGACCTACTGCGGTGCCGGGCCGGCGGCTTCCGCGGTGGGCATGGACAAGGCCATCTTCAAGCGCGTGTGCGGCTCGCTGGAGCTGCCCGTCCTGCCCTGGCTGGAGGTGCGCGCCGGTGAGACTCGCGGCCGACCCATCGACGCGTCGAGGCGGCCATCCTGGACTTCTCGGGCGGGTTCCCCGATCCGCGGCTCATCTGCAAGCCGGCCCGCCTGGGCTCCAGCATCGGCATCAGCATCGTGCACCACCCGGAGGACCGCGACGAGCTTCGCGCCGCCCTGCAGGATGCCTTGCGCTACGACGACCTCGTGCTCCTGGAGCCGTACCTGGACCATCCCCGCGAGCTGGAGACGAGCGTCATGGGCAACTCCCGGGCGGATGTCGCGGCCTTCGGACCGGGCGAGGTCATGCCGGGTCGCGAGTTCTACGACTACATCGCCAAGTACCGCTCCGATGAGAGCCGCACGGTGGCCCAGGCGGACCTCGATCCGGGTCTCGCGGCGGACATCCGTGCCGCCGCCGTCGAGGTCTACTTGGCCATCGGCGCCAGCGGTTTCGCGCGCGTGGACATGCTGCTCTCGTCCGATGGCATCCCCTTCATCTCCGAGATCAACACCATCCCCGGTTTCACGCCCATCAGCCTCTTCCCGCGCATGACTGCCCAGGGCGGCTACGATTTCGCCGGCACGTGCGAGCACATCGTGGCGCTGGCGCTGCAACAGGCCGCCGCGCGGCCTGCGCGTCATGTGGATGCCATGGACCTGCCGTGACCCGTTTCGCCCGGCCGGCCACCGAGGCTGGCGTCATCGATCCGAGGATCGGGCGCCACGCCGGAACGGCCATCCGGGCACTCCGCCATGGCCCGTCTCGTTGGTGCGGCCGGCATGATCGCGCTGACCGGGCTGCTCTATTGGCTGCTCACGGACGCCTCCTTCCGCGTCAGCGCGTCGAGCGTGACCTTCGAGGGTCTGCGCTACGCCGATGAGGCCGCCTTGCGCGACCAGCTGTCCGGCCTGGAGCGCAGGCCCAACGTCTTCCGGGTGCGGGCCTCGGAGATCGCCTCCGAACTGCGGGTGCTCCCGGACGTGGCCTCCGCGGCCGCGACCGTGACACTGCCGGCGCGCGTCTCTGTGCGCATCGAGGAGCGCCAGCCTGTCTTCACCTGGCAGGACGGCGAGACGGCCTGGCTCATCGACGACGAGGGCATGCTCTTCGCACCTGTGCCGATGGTCGAAGCCGACCCAGGCGGCGCATCAGACGCCCCAGCCGTGCCCGCGGGGGTCGTGTCCGCGGCCTCGCCCGAGGCCGACGCATCTGCCCTGCCTGATCCCGGACCGTCCGCCTCGCTCGACCCCGGGCCGTCCACTCCACCCGCCACGGCGGCACTATCGGCCGACCCTGAGGCCGCGCTACCGGTCGTGGTGGACTCGCGCCTGCCCGCCGCGCCGCCGGCCATCGGCACCTTCCTGCCGGCCGACGACGTGGCCGTCATGCGCCAGCTGCTGGCCTTGACGCCAACCTCGCTGGGGAGCCGTGCCGCGGCGCTCCAGTTGCGTGTCGACGAGTACGACGGCTACGTCCTCTCCAGCGACCGCGGCTGGCAGGCCGTCTTCGGCCACTACACTCCGACGCTCCAGCCGCCGTCCGTCGTGCCCCGCCAGGTCCAGTGCCTGCGCTGGCTGCTGGCAGCGGAGGAGAGACGGCTGGAGCGGGTCCGCCTGGCCGTCTCGGACGACGGGTGCGGCACGTTCACGCTGTTCGGGCAACCAGACCGGGCGCGCAGCCCGAGCCCGTAGGGGCGGGCCTGCGGATCGCCGCGGCATCGCCCACAATGATGGTGCGTCCGTGCACCGGGGTGACCGCGGTCGGTCCCATGTCGAGGAAGGGAAGAGCTTGGAGATCGAAGCCGTCCTGGTGGCGCTCGATGTCGGCACGAGCAAGGTCGTCGTGCTCGTGGGCGAGGTCGCCAACGATGGATCCGTGGACATCATCGGCAAGGGCACCTTGCCGTCGGCGGGGGTCCGCAAGGGTCTCGTCAACAATATCGAGCAGACCGTGTCCTCCATCCACCAGGCCATCGTGCAGGCTGAGCGCCTCTCCGGCCTGCGCCTGGAGGCCGCCTTCGTGGGCGTCGGCGGAGACCACCTCGAGTCGCTCAATTCGCGCGGCACGGTGGCCGTCAGCGGCGCGCATCGCGAGATCACACGGGAGGACATCGAGCGGGCCACGGAGGTCGCGCGCGCCGTGACCATCCCCTCCAACCGGGAGGTCCTGCACGTCCTGCCGCGCGACTTCACGGTGGACGGCCAGGAAGGCGTCAAGGACCCGGAGGGCATGAGCGCCATCCGCCTGGAGGTCGCCACGCACATCGTGCACGGCAGCGCCACGGCTCTCCAGAACCTCACCAAATGCGTGCGCCAGGCTGGCGTCCGGCCCGACGAGCTGGTGGTCGCCTCCTTCGCCTCTGGAGAGGCTGCCCTGACCGAGACCGAGCGCGAGCTGGGTGTCGCCGTCGCCGACATCGGCGCGGGCACCACGGACATCGCGCTCTACGCGGATGGCTGGCCGTTCTTCACCACCGTCGTGCCGCTCGGCGGCGTCAACGTCACCAACGACATCGCCATCGGCCTGCGCACCAACCTGGCCGCGGCCGAGCAGCTCAAGATGCGCTTCGGCTCGGCGAACAGCAAGGCTGCCGCCAACGCTGCCAACGATGCTGCGGAGGCCGTCATCGAGATCATCGATGACGGCGTGGCTCGCCCGGCACGCAGGTCGGACGTCACCGAGATCATCGATGCCCGCATGCGCGAGCTCTTCGAGAAGATCGGCGAGCAGGTCTCGGCCCACGCCAGTGCGCACCGGCTGCCGGCTGGCCTTGTGCTGACCGGAGGCGGCTCGCAGCTCGCCGGCGTCGCGGAGGTCGGCCGCGACGTCCTCGGCATCCCCGTCCGCGTGGCGGCCCCGGGAGGGGTCGGCGGCCTCACGGACCATCTCCTGACGCCGTCCTATGCCACGGCCATCGGCCTCCTGCTATGGGCAGCGCGCGTCGTCAAGGAGCAGGACCTGCAGCGTTACGAGCCGCCACCCGTGGCCGTGGGCTGGAACCGCATGCGCGACTTGATGCGGCGCTTCTTCCCGTAGCGCCCGCGGGGCGGAGTGGAGCCGCCAGCGGCCCGTCCTGTTGACCAAAGGCGCCAGGAAGCGGGCCGCACGCCAGCGGACCGCACATCCCCGCGCGACCCCGGACTATCCCTCCGGGCGACGCCGAGGATATACTCGCCGCCACGACGACCAGGCGGTCTTCAGTCCCCTCGACCGTGCGAGGGTGCTGACTGGGCAGCAGGGGCCTGGGAGCGTGATCTGGAGGGTTTCCACATGCCGTTGCGTTCGGACTCAGAGAACTTCGCCCTCATCCGCGTCATCGGGGTCGGCGGCGGCGGCAGCAACGCCGTCAATCGCATGATCCGCGCAGAGCTGATGGGCGTGGAGTTCATCGCCGTCAACACCGACGCCCAGGCGCTCCTGCAGTCGGACGCCCCCAACAAGGTCCGCATCGGCGACAAGATCACCCGTGGCCTCGGCGCCGGCGGCGACCCCAGCATCGGCCAGCGTGCCGCCGAGGAAGACTCCGAGAAGATCGCCGACCTCCTGCGTGACTCCGACCTCGTCTTCATCACCGCGGGCATGGGTGGCGGGACGGGTTCCGGTGCCGCACCCGTCATCGCTGAGATCGCGCGCGACATGGGTGCCCTGACCATCGGCGTCGTGACCAAGCCGTTCTCGTGGGAGGGCGCTCGTCGTCGCCTCAACGCGGAGAAGTCGGCCGAGCTGCTGCGGGACAAGGTGGACACCCTCATCACCATCCCCAACGATCGGCTCAAGGCGGTCGTCACGCCGGAGACCTCCATCGTGGACGCCTTCCGCGTCGTGGATGACGTCCTGCGCCAGGGTGTGCAGGGCATCAGCGACCTCATCACGGTGCCCGGCCTCATCAACCTGGACTTCGCCGACGTGCGCGCCGTGATGCGCTCGGCCGGTTCGGCCCTCATGGGCATCGGCCGCTCCAGCGGCCCGGACCGCGCTGCCAACGCGGCCCGCGAGGCTATCTCCAGCCCGCTGCTGGAGATCAGCATCAGCGGCGCCCAGGGCGTCCTCTTCAACGTCACGGGCGGCCCCAGCCTGGGCCTCTTCGAGGTCGATGAGGCGGCTGAGATCATCAAGGAGATGGCCGATCCGGAGGCCAACATCATCTTCGGCACCGTCATCGATGAGCGCATGGGCGACGATCTCCAGATCACGGTCATCGCCACCGGCTTCGATGCGGCCCGCAAGTCGTCGCTGTACGGCATGGCGGGAACGCAGGCCGGAGCCGGCGGGGTCCAGGCAGGCCTGGAGAACCGCGACTACATGCAGGAGCTGCAGCGCCAGCGCACGGCGGCCGGAGACCGTGACGAGCTCGAGGGCGGCGCCAACGAGACGCCCCGCGAGGCCGTCGCCGTGCCGGTCTCCACGGGCGCAGCCTCGACCCCTGCGTCGGCCACACGGGAGGCGGAGGACCTCGATATCCCGGCCTTCCTGCGCCGAAACCGCTGACCGCCGCCCACGGACGCTGACCGCGGCCCGCTCGACGAGCGGGCCGACAGGACCGCCATCGCCGCATTGACCGCGGCGCGCCTGGAGGTGCTCGAGCGGATGGCCGCCGCTTGCGCGCGGGTCGGCCGTGCCGCGGACGCCGTCGACCTGGTGGCCGTCTCGAAGACCGTACCGGTCGATCGACTGCGCCTGGCCCGGGTCGCCGGTCACGATCGCTTGGGTGAGAACCGCGTCCAGGAGGCAGCGGCCAAGATCCAGCTCCTGGGAGCCGTGGAGTGGCACCTGGTGGGCCATCTCCAGCGCAACAAGGCCGCTCGCGCCGTGGAGCTCTTCGACGTCATCGAGTCGGTCGATTCGGTGGACCTGGCACGGCGGCTGGATGGCCTCGTGGCGGGCCGTGGCGGCCGATCCGGGGGCCGGCTGCCCATCTTCCTGCAGGTCAACGTGGACGCTGACCCAGCCAAGGAGGGCTTCCACACGGAAGATCTGGCCCGTCAGCTGGGTGCGATCCTGGACCTCCAGCATCTGGACGTTCGTGGCCTCATGACCGTCGGCTGGCTGACCATCGGCGCGCCGGCCGCTCGTCCCACCTTCGCGCGCCTGCGCGACCTCTCCGTGCGCCTGCGCGTGCAGGACGACCGGCTGGGGCCAGGTCTCTCGATGGGCATGAGCGACGACTACGAGATCGCCATCGAGGAAGGCAGCACGCTGGTGCGGGTGGGCCGGGCGCTGTTCGGCGAGCGGCCGAGCGCGGGTGAAGTCAGCGCGCGGGGCATCAAGCGTCGGGTCGGCCGTGAGTCGGACCTGACCATGGCCATCGTCCTGGTCGTCGTCCAGGCGTTGGTCGTGCTGGCCTGGCTGGTCGTGCTCGGCCGCGTGCTGATGAGCTGGATCGACCCGCGCTTCGAGCGGCCCATCAGCCGCGTGCTCTACCGATGGACCGAGCCTGTCCTGGCGCCGGTCCGCCGGGCGCTGCCGCGGACCGGTTCGCTGGACCTCTCGCCTCTCCTGGTGCTGCTGGGCTTGGGCATCCTGATGCGGGTCGTCCAGGTCGGCTGATGGCAGCCGGCGTGGACCTGGCACTGCATGTCACGCCGCGGGCCGGCCGCAACGCCATCGAGGGCGTCGATGGGGAGGGCCGGCTGCGCCTCCGCGTCAGCGCCGCTCCCGTGGACGGTGCCGCGAACGAGGCCGTGGTGGCACTGCTGGCCGCTGAGCTGGGCGTGCGCCGCAGCGCCGTCTTCCTGACCGGCGGAGCCACCAGCCGGTACAAGCACTGCCACGTCGAGGGCGTCGATCCCGCCGGGCTGGTGGCCCGCTGGCCCGGGCTTCAGGTGAGGGGAGCCGCGCACTGAGGGGACCGATCGCGGCTTGGCTCTCGGTCGGCGGGCTATACTGAGCGACCTCGGGCGATTGGCTCAGTCGGTTAGAGCGCGCGGTTCACATCCGCGAGGTCACTGGTTCGAATCCAGTATCGCCCACCACCTCACTGTCCGACGCCGATGGCATCGAACGCGCGCATCGAGACCCTGCCCGTCGAGCACGAGGTCTTGCGCTTCTACCGCCTGGAGCCCTGAGCCGGCGGAGTCACTCTCCCAGGCGTCGGCGCGGGTTCGCCTTTCAGCCTGCCATGAGACTTGAATACGCCGTGCCAGCGTGCTACCTTGGCTCAGTGCTGAGAGAAAGTGCACGCCTGAGATTCTTCTCGATTGGGCGTTCCTGGTACGCGGGAAACCTGGCATGACCTTCCTGCTGGGCGCCGACTTCGGCACCGGCGGCGCCAAGGTCGCGATCGTCAGCGACCAGGGAGAGCAGCTCGGCTACGCCTTCGAGGAGTACCCCATCCACACGGATGGCCCGGGCTGGTCGGAGCACGACGCGCCACGCTACTGGGATGCCTTCTGCCGGCTGACCCGCCAGGTGCTGGCCGAGTCGAGGGTGGCGCCCGAGGAGATCCGCGGCATCGCCGTTTCATCCGCGTTGCCCTCGGTCGTCTTCATCGAAGCGGACGGCGCACCGCTGCCACGCGCCTACAACCTCATGGACCGCCGGGCCACTGCAGAGGTGGCCTGGATCCGCGAGCACGTCGGCGCGGAGCGCATCTTCGCCGTGACGGCCAACCGGCTGGAGGATCACCCGGCGCTGGTGAACCTGGTCTGGGAACGCGAGCACCGCCCGGACCACTTCCGTCGCATCGCCACCGTCCTGACCATCGACGGCTACATCGACTTCCGGCTCACCGGCCAGGCCACGGTCCATGATTCGGCGGCACCCTTCTACGGCGCCTACGACATCCTCGCTCGCCGCTTCGATCCCGACCTGCTCGCGGCCATGGGCATCGACCCTGCGCTTCTGCCTCGGCTCTGCGCCTGCGACGACATCATCGGCCAGGTCACGCCGACGGCGGCCCTGGACAGCGGACTCATGGCGGGCACCCCCGTGGCTGGCGGCCAGGTGGACTGCAATGCCGGCTGGCTTCAGGGCGGCGCCATCGAGCCGGGCGACATCCAGATGAACCTGGGCACGGCCGGCAACTTCGGCATCATCCACCGCGACCGCGACTTCCTCTTCTCGGCGTCGGGCGCCGCCTCCATCAACTTCCCCTACACGGTGGATTCGGAGCACACCTACATCACGGTGCCCACCACCACGACCGGCGGGGGCACGCTGCGCTACCTGCGGGATCAGCTCTCCGCGGCGGAGCTGGAGGCGGAGCGCACCACGGGGGTGAGCGCCTACGACCTGCTCCTCGAGCAGGCAGCCACCGTGCCGCCGGGCTGTGACGGCCTGCTCTTCCTGCCCTACCTGATGGGCGAACGGACGCCCATCTGGGACGCCAACGCGCGCGGTGTGCTCTTCGGCCTCTCGCTCAACCACTCGAAGGGCCACCTCGTGCGTGCCGCCCTGGAGGGTGTGGCCTTCGCCCTCTACCACTCCTTCGAGACGCTCAGCGCGGCGGGCCTGCGCGTCAACTACCCCCTCGTGCTCAACGAGGGCGGCGCCCGCAGCACGCTCTGGCGCCGCATCATCACGGACGTCTTCGACGTGGGCACCGTGCTGCTCGAGCGGCGCACCGGCGCGCCCTTCGGCGACGCCATCCTGGCCGGCGTGGCCACCGGCGTCTTCCCCGACTTCAGCGTCGCCCGCCAGTGGGCCACGACGATCGAGCCCATGGCGCCGGACCCCGCCGCGCACGCTCGCTACATGGAGCACTTCGCGCTCTTCAAGCAGGTCTACCAGGACCTCAAGAACGATTTCGTGGCCCTCGCCCGGCTTCGGTCGGCGGGGCCCGTGGAAGGGTAGGGCCCAGGATGGAGCTCGTCTCGAAGCTCAGGAAGCGCTCAGCGGAGGGCGATCCCATCCGCGTCGGCATCGTCGGCTGTGGCCAGATGGGCTCCGGCCTTGCGCACACCATCCACAACGTCGTGGGCATGCGCGTGGCGGCCATCGCCGACCTGGACGTGGAGCGTGGCGTCCAGACCTACCGCGAGATGGGTCACGCGGCGGACGACATCGTCGTCACCGAAGGGCTGGGCGTGGCCGAGGACGCCATCCGTGCCGGACGGCCGGTGGTGACGCCAGCGGCGCTCGCGATGCCTGCCCTGGAGGGTCTCGAGGCGCTCGTGGAGGTCACCGGCATCCCGGACGTGGGCGCCCGGGTGGCCTACGAGGCCATCATGTCGCGCAAGCCAGTCGTCATGATGAACGTGGAGACCGACATCACCATCGGCCTCTACCTCGACCGCCTGGCCCGCCGCAGCGGGGCCGTCTACACCGTCGCCTCCGGTGATGAGCCGGGCGTCTGCAAGATGCTCTGGGAACAGGCCCTTCTCATGGGCTTCGAGGTCGTGACGCTCGGCAAGGGCAAGAACAACGTCATCGACCTGTCGGCCACGGCCGCCTCCTGCGCCGAGGAAGCGGCCAGCAAGGGCATGAACCCCAAGATGCTGGCAGCCTTCAAGGACGGCACCAAGACGATGGTCGAGATGGCCGCTGTCTCGAACAGCACGGGACTCTTGCCGGACGTGCCCGGCATGCATGGGCCGAAGGTGGAGCTGGCGGACCTCGAAAGGGTCTTCATCCCGGTCGAGGATGGCGGCATCCTCTCGCGCCCTGGCTGCGTCGACTACTCCACCGGCGCCATCGCGCCGGGTGTCTTCGCCGTCGTGCGCTCGTATGACGCACGCATCCGCACGGAGATGCGTTTCATCACCCATGCCGAGGGTCCCTACTACCTGCACTTCCGGCCCTACCATCTCTGCGACCTGGAGACGCCCCAGTCGATCGCGGAGGCCGTGCTCCTGGGCGAGGTCACGGCCACTGCGGAGGCCATGCACGCAGAGGTCGTCTGCACGGCCAAGCGGGACCTTGTGCCAGGCGACCGCCTTGACGGTATCGGTGGCACTGACTGGCACGGCACGATCATGACCTACTCCGATGCCCGCGCCCAGCGCGCCGTGCCCATCGGCATCGGGGCCGACGCCGTGGTGCAGCGGCCCATCGCCAGGGGCGCCACCCTCACCGAGGACGACGTGACCATCGACGAGTCGACCTTCGTCTGTCGGCTGCGCCGCCTGCAGGACGCCCTGTACGCCTGATGGATGAGCTCGACCGGGCACAACACCCCGCCCCTGCCCACGATGCCGCCGGCGATCCTCCCCCTGGCGATCCTCCCTCCGCCCCACGCTTGCCGCTGCCCTTCCTGCAGAACGGCGTGGCCCAGATCGCCTTCGTGGTCAAGGACCTCGACCGCACGGTGGAGGCCTATTGGAAGGTCTTCGGCATCGGCCCCTGGCACTTCTACACGTACGGAACGGGGCTCTGCCGCACGATGTCGTACCACCGCCAGCCGGTCGAGTACCGCATGCGCCTGGCGCTCTCGTACTTCGGGCCGATGCGCGTCGAGCTCATCGAGCTGGGTGAGGGGCCCACGGTGTACGCCGACTTCGTGGCCCAGCACGGCTATGGCATCCAGCACCTGGGGCTTCTCGTGGATGACATGGATGCCGCCATCGCCCAAGCGGAGGCGGCCGGCATCCCCATGATCATGGACGGGGCCGGCTTCGGCGTGGATGGCGATGGCCACTACGCCTACCTCGACACGGAGGAGCTCTTCGGGACGACCCTGGAGCTCATCGCTCGCCCGCGACAGAAGCCCGAGCCGGAGAAGGTCTACCCGCCGGAGTAGCCGGGCAGGGCGATGAGGGGAGGAGAGGGCATCGATGGATAGCCAGCGCACGCCGTTCCGCTACAGCTACTTCCAGCTCACCTTCGGCCAGGAAGAGGCCTACCGCCGGCCACACCTGACCTACGAGCGCCTGCGGCGCTTCGGTTACGACGCCATCGAGATCTGCCCTCCCAAGGGCCGCTACGGACTGGGCGTCTCCATGGAGGACTACCTGGCCACGCACCTGCGCCTCAAGGCGGACTCACGGCCTGGACGTCTCCAACGTCAACGAGTGCTGGGGCGAGATGTGGGACCCCTATTCGCCGAGCTTCAAGACGCTCACCGAGCCCAAGACGGCTGACCTGGCCGTCTCGGAGACCCGCTCGACCATCGACTTCGCGGCCGAGCTGGGCGCGGCCTCGGTGACCATCGCCACGGCCATCCACGCACCCATCACGAGCGACAACGTCACCGAGGCCACCCTGGTGGCGGTGGATGCTCTGCAACGCATGGGCGAGCACGCGGCGAGGCGCGGCATGCGTCTCGTCTTCGAGGCCACCAACCACCTCGAGATGGGCAAGTTCGTGAACACTGCGGCCAACCACAGGCGCGTCATCGAGCTGACCGGGCGGGACGATATCGGCATCCAGCTCGACTTCTTCCACGTCAATCTCGAGGAGCTCTCCGCCTCCGAGGCGGTCATGGACGCCCAGCCGTACCTCTGGCACTGCCACTTCCGCGACTCCAACTCGCTGACGCCGGGCTACGGGAAGACGGACTTCCGGGCTGTCATGCGCGGCCTCATCCGCACCGGCTACGCGGGCTACTGCACCATCGAGAGCGCGCCCATGGTGCCCAGCGCGGACCGCTCTGCAGAGGACGGCATCACCTACCTGAAGCTCTGCGAGCGGGTGGCCCGATACCAGCTGAGCGCCGAGTACCCCAACGGCTACGCCATCGACGGTCGAGGACCGCGCGAGTCCGAGTTGACGCGGACTCCGGCGCCGTGGTAGCGTCACTGCACCAAATCTCAGGAGCGAGAAATATCTCAGTGGCGAGGACGATGAATCCGTCCAACGAGGACCTCAGGCTGCTGGTCAAGGTCAGTCGCTTCTATTACGAGGACGGCCTGAACCAGGACGCCATCAAGGACCGCCTCGGCCTCTCCCGCTCCAAGGTCTCGCGGCTCATGGCCCAGGCACGCGAGCAGGGCGTCGTGCAGATCAGCGTCGTCTCGCCCCCGCAGCTCTACCTGGACCTGGAGAGCCGGCTCGAGGAGCGCTTCGGCCTGCAGGAAGCACTGGTCGTGGAGTCGCAGCCGGATGATTCGCAGGACGCGGTCAGCCGCGCGGTGGGCCATGGGGCTGCTGGCTTCCTGTTGCGCGCTCTGCAGCCCCGCAGCACGGTCGGCTTCGCCTGGGGCAGCACGCTGCGCCACATGGCCATGGCGCTCACCCCCCAGCGCTTCCCGGACGTCCAGCTCGTGCAGATCATCGGCGGCCTGGGGCAGCCGGAGGCGGAGGTCCACGCCACGGAGCTCTGCCGCAGCGTCTCGCGGTCGCTGGGCTGCCGCCTGACCCTCTTGCCGGTGCCCGGCATCGTGGCCGACCAGCGCACCCGCCGGGCGCTCCTCTCCGACGTGCACGTGCAGCGTGCCGTGGAGGCATGCGACCACCTGGACCTGGCCTTCGTGGGTGTCGGCGCGCCCACGCCGGACTCGGTGACGATGCGCGACGGCTCGATCATCAGCCGGGCAGAGCTGGATGACCTGCTGGACAAGGGGGCGGTGGGCGACATCGCGCTGCGCTACTTCGACGTCCAGGGACGCTGCGTCGAATCCGAGATCAACGACCGCATCATCGGCGTCACCCTCGAGCAGCTCAAGCGAGGGCCCAAGGTGGTGGCCGCCTCCGGCGGCCCGGACAAGGTGCCGGCCATCCGCGCCGCCCTGCATGGCGGGCTCATCGACGTGCTGGTCACCGACTCGGTGACGGCCGGCAAGCTCCTGGAACCGTCCGATGGATGATCGCGCCATCCTGGATCTCGCCGCTGGCGTGATCCGGGCCGAGAGCGCGGCGGTCGCCGGGCTGGCCGGGCAACTGCCCGCCGTGCTGCCGAGAGCCGTGCGACTGCTGCTCGACTGTCGAGGTCACGTCATCGTCTCCGGGTCGGGCACTTCGCACGCCGTGGCGCTGCGCTTCGCCCACCTGCTCTCCTGCTGCGGGACGCCCGCCCTCTTCCTGCATCCCGGCGACAGCCAGCACGGCGCGGCCGGGGCCCTGCGCCCGGAGGACGTCTGGATCGGGCCTCTCCAAGGGAGGCGAGACGTCCGAGGTCTGCTTCCTGGCCGGCATCGCCCGCAAGCGCGGCGCGACGGTCATCGCCATCACCGAGAAGCCGGCCTCCACGCTGGGGCGCCTGGCGGACGTGGTCCTCGAGATCCACGCCCCGGCGGACGTGGACCCGTACGGCATGATCGCGACGGGCAGCTCGCTCTTCAACTCGGCCTTCTGCGACGCCATCTGCGTGGCCCTCCTGGAGCTGCGCGGCTATACCCGGGACGCCTTCGGCGAGACCCATCCGGGTGGCGCGGTCGGGCACAGGCTCCGCGAGGTGGAGGCGTCGTGAAGGCCGCTCAGCTCACCGGGCCGGAGACCATCGAGCTGGTCGACGCTGCCCGTTCCCGACTGCCCGGACGACGGCCTGCTGATGCAGGTGATGGCCTGCGGCGTGTGTGGATCCGACCTGCGCCGCTGGCGCGAGGGTCCCGCGCCGGGCGGCATCACGGTGCCCGGTCACGAGTTCGCGGGCGTCGTCGTCGAGGTCGGCTCACAGGTGCGTGGCTACCGAGTGGGCGACCACCTCGCCGTGGCCCCGGACGTCCACTGCCTGCGCTGCTGGTATTGCAGCCTCGGCCTCTACAACGTCTGCGACGACATGACCATGATCGGCATCACGCCCGGCTTCCAGGGCGGACTCGCCGAGTACTGCGTCCTGCCTGCCCACGCCCTGGCCGGAGGCACCATCCACAAGATGCCGGCCTCGCTCGGCTTCCGGGAGGGTGCGCTGGCGGAGCCTCTCAGCTCGGTGCAGGCCTGCCACGAGGACATCGGCACGCACCTCGGCGACACGGTGCTGGTCATGGGCGCCGGGCCCATCGGCTGCCTCCACACGGCCATCGCGCACCTGCGCGGCGCGCGCGTCATCCTCAGCGAGCCCAACGCGCAGCGGCGTCGCATGGCCGAGCCGTTCGCGCCGGAGCTCGTCATCGATCCAGGCAGCCAGGACGTCGTCGCCGACGTTCGCGAGTTCACGGGCGGCCTTGGAGCGGACAGCGCCATCTGCGCCAACCCCGTGGCGGCGACGCACCAGCAGGCGGTGGCGGCCGTGCGCAAACGCGGCACGGTCGTCCTCTTCGGCGGGCTGCCCAAGGCCGCGCCGATGACCGAGCTGGACGCCAACCGCATCCACTACGACGAGATCCGCGTCGTCGGCTCGTTCAGCTACCACCCCGAGTACCACCGCCGCGCTCTGCAGTTGCTCGAGCGCGGGCAGATCGACCCGGAGGCGATCATCACCCACACGTTCCCGCTCGACCAGGTCGACGCGGTCTTCCGCACGGTGGCGGCCGGCGAGGCGCTCAAGGTCATGGTCGAGATCGGGCAGGAAGCGAGCGCAGGACGATCATGATCGGCCTCCACGAGGAACTCGAGCAGCGCGAGGCCTCCGGCCGTCCCGTCCGCGTCGGGCTCATCGGCGCCGGGCAGATGGGCACGGACGTGGTCGCCACGACCAGCGTCATGCAGGGCGTGCGCGTCGTCGTCAGCGCGGACCTCGACCTCGATCGCGCCCGCGACAGCTATCGCATCGGACAGGTCGAGGGCGAGGTCGTGGTGGCCGAGTCGGCCGCGGAGGCGGACGCCGCCGTGGAGGCCGGCAAGCTGGTGGCCGTGCGTGACTTCCGCGTCGTCACGGACATGCGCTCCATCGACGTCATGCTGGAGTCCACGGGCGTGCCCGAGATCGGCGCCCTGGCCGCCCTGCGCTCGGCCCGCAGCGGTCACGACCTGGCCATGATGAACGTGGAGACGGACATCACGGTCGGTCCCATCCTCAACTGGTACGCGCGCCAGAAGGGCGTCATCTACGCCCTCGCCGCGGGCGACGAGCCGGCCGCCTGCAAGGAGCTCTACGACCTGGCGGTCTCCATGGGCTTCACGGTGGTGGCCGCCGGCAAGGGCAAGAACAACCCGCTGGACCGCCACTCCACGCCGGCCGACCCGGCCGTCCAGAAGGAGGCCGCCCGTCGCGGCCTCTCGCCCCAACATGCTCATCGAGTTCGTGGACGGCAGCAAGACGATGATCGAGATGGCGGCCGTCTCCAACGCCACCGGTCTCGTGCCGGACGTGCGCGGCATGCACGGCCCGGAGACCGACCGCGACCACCTGGCCGAGACCTTCCGGCTTCGCGAGGACGGCGGCCTGCTGGGCAGGACCGGCGTCGTGGACTACGGCATCGGCCACGTGGCGCCGGGCGTCTTCCTCATCGTGCGCACGGACCATCCCTCGCCTGCGCGAGGCCATGGTGCTGCGCGACATGGGCGATGGACCCTACTACACGCTCTTCCGGCCCTTCCACCTGTGCAGCATCGAGGTGCCCCTGACCTGCGCCATGCTGGCCATCCGGAAGCAGTCGAACATGGCGCCCCTGGACCGCCTCGTCTCGGAGGTCTTCGCCGTGGCCAAGCGGGACCTCGCGCCCGGGGACAGGCTCGATGCCATCGGCGGCACCACGTACTACAGCCTCATCGACACGTACGAGGCGGCCAAGGCGGACGACCTGCTGCCCATCGGCCTGGCCAAGGGCGCCCGCCTCGTACGCGCCGTGCCCATGGACCGCCCCATCACCTTCGCGGACGTCGAGATCGTCGCCGTCCACCGTCTACCGCCTGCGCCAGCTCCAGGAGCAGTGGTTCGAGGGCGCCATCAGCGAGGCCGACCTGCTGGTGGCCGTGGACCAGCTCGGGACCGACTGAGCGCCGACGCCGGCAAGCCGAGACACCTGCACGAGACCACAGGAGGAGAGGAACGAGATGGCAAGAGCGACCCTGGGCGTGATCGTGGGCAACCGCGACTTCTTCCCGGACGCGCTGGTGACCGAGGCGCGCGCGGATGTCCTGGCGCTCTTCGCGGAGATGGACATCACGCCCGTCATCGTCGACGAGACGGCCACCAAGCTGGGCGGCGTGGAGACGCGCGCCCATGCCAAGGTCTGCGCGGAGCTCTTCAAGCAGCACCGCGAGCGAGATCGAGGGCATCGTCGTCGTCCTTCCCAACTTCGGTGACGAGAAGGGTGTCGCGGACACCATGCGGCTGTCCGGGCTGGACGTGCCCATCCTCGTGCAGGCCTACCCGGATGACGTCACCAACTTCACGCTGGAGCGCCGCCGCGACTCCTTCTGCGGCAAGATCTCCGTCTGCAGCGACCTGCGCCAGTACGGCTACGCCTACACGCTGACCGATCGCCACACCGTCCCCGTGCAGTCGGCCGAGTTCCGCACGGACCTCGACAGCTTCGTGCGCGTCTGCAAGGTCGCCAACGGCATGAAGACGCGCCCGCCTGGGCGCCATCGGCACGCGGCCGGACGCCTTCAAGACGGTGCGCTACAGCGAGAAGCTCCTGGAAGCCTCGGGCATCGCCGTCAGCGTCATCGACCTCTCGGAGGTCTTCGGCCGGGCCGCCAAGCTGACCGATGACCACGCCAAGGTGACGGCCAAGCTGGACGAGATCCACGCCCACATCGCGCACCCCACGGCACCGCCGGACCGCGATCGTGAAGATGGCCCGCCTGGGCGTCGTCATCGACGACTGGATGGCCGACAACGACCTCAACGCCTCCGCCATCCAGTGCTGGAACTCGCTCCAGGAGAACTTCGGCGTCAACGTCTGCACGCTCATGAGCATCATGAGCAACAAGATGATGCCGTCCGCCTGCGAGACGGACATCACGGGCCTGGCCTCCATGTACGCGCTGCAGCTGGCCGCGGGCGAGCCGGCCGCCATCGTCGACCTCAACAACAACTACGGCGACGATCCGGACAAGTGCGTGCTCTTCCACTGCGGCAACTGGCCGCTCAACTTCTACACCGAGGCCGAGATGAAGACGGCCGAGGTGCTGGGCACGACGCTCGGCGCGGACAACGTCTGGGGCGCCATCAACGGCCGAGCCCCGGCCGCCCCGTTGACCATCGCGCGCATCAGCACCGATGACGTCAACGGCATCTGCAAGGCCTACGTGGCCGAGGGCCGCTTCCTCGACGACCCGCTGGACACCTTCGGCTCGCGGGCCGTGGTGGAGATCCCCGACTTCCAGCCGCTCCTCAAGTTCATCTGCAACACCGGCTTCGAACATCACTGCGCCATGAGCCCCTCGACCACGGCCGACGTGGTCGCCGAGGCGCTCGGCAACTACCTCCAGTGGGAGGTCTATCGGCATGAGTAGCGCAAGCAGGAGGTGACGCAGGACCGATAGGGAGAGACAGGTTCCAATCCACCCATCACGGAGGAGATCTGGTAATGCGCACATTCAAGGGAGTCATCGGGCTCACCATGGCCGGCGCGC
>CAWDUR010000011.1:0-43678 GCA_963805585.1 uncultured Chloroflexia bacterium
ACCGTTGCCCCGAGAGCCTGAGCCGCCGGCTCCACCGGCCACTGGGAGAAACATGGAACCACGCGACCGAGTCCTCACCGCGCTCGACCACCGGGAGGCCGACCGCGTGCCGCGCGACCTGGCCGGGACGCGCTACAGCAGCATCCACGCGGAGGCTTACGCGCGCCTGCGGCCGGCCCTGGGCCTGCCCGAGGCGGAGATCACGATCGTGGACACGACGCAGGGCCTGGCCCACGTCCATGACGACATGCTCGACCGCTTCGGCGCGGACGTGGCGCTGGTCGCCAGCGGCTCGCCCTCCGGCTACCGGCGCGAGGTCGTCTCCGATGGCGAGTACGAGCGCTTCGTGGACGAATGGGGCGTCGTGCGCGCGCGGCCCATCGGCGGCCTGTACTACGAGTCGAGCACGGCTCCCCTCAAGGGCGTCATCAGCTCCGCGGACGTGAGTGCCTTCGCCTGGCCGGACCCGCGGGACCCGGGCCGCTTCGCGGGCATGGCCGAGCGCGCCCGCCACATCCGCGAGGTGGAGCATCGCGCCGTCTTCGTGGGGTCGCTGTGTGCCGGCGTGACGGAGATGCACTTCCGGCTGCGGGGCTACGAGGACGGCTACATGGACCTGGCCGCCGACCCGGCCCTGGCGCGGCAGCTCATGGAGAAGGTCACCGAGCTCAAGCTGGCCTACTGGGAGAAGGTCCTCGACGAGTTCGGCGACCTCATCGACATCGCCGCGGAGGCCGACGACCTGGGTGCCCAGTACGCGCCGCTCTTCTCGCCGCGGACCTACCGGGAGATCGTCAAGCCGCTGCACGCCGAGCTCATCAGCTACATCAAGAGCCGCTCGACGGCGCGCTTCTTCCTGCACTCCTGCGGCGCCATCCGCGACCTCATCCCGGACCTCATCGAGATCGGCGTCGATTGCCTGAACCCGGTGCAGGTCTCGGCGACGGGCATGGACACGGCCACGCTGAAGGCGGAGTTCGGGAAGGACATCACCTTCTGGGGCGGCGCCGTGGACCCCCAGGGCACGCTGGCGCGGGGCACGCCGGAGGAGGTCGGCGCGGAGGCGCGCCGGCGCATCGACGACCTCAAGCCGGGCGGCGGCTTCGTCTTCGCCAGCATCCACAACATGCAGGCCCACGTGCCGGTCGAGAACATCCTGGCCATGTGGGAGGCGCTCGACGAGGCCGGCAGGTATGGCTGAGCACGTGCGCACGATCGTCTCGGGTCGCCTCGTCCTGCCGGACGAGGTCCGGCCCGGCCACGTCCTCGTCGAGGACGGCCGCATCGCGGCCATCGAGGCTGACGCGAGCGCCCCGCCGAGACGTCACCATCGCGCCCGGCTTCATCGACGTCCACGTCCACGGCTGGGGCGGCCATGACGCCATGGGCGGGGCGCAAGCGCTGGACGGCATGGCCCGCGCCCTGGCGCACCGCGGCGTGACCTCGTTCCTGCCCACGTCGGTGACGCGCCTCGTTCGAGGCGCTCACCGAGTTCGCCGAGATCGGTCCGCGGCCTGGATGCCGGTGGCGCCCGCCGACGGCGCGGAGCCGCTCGGCTTCAACATGGAGGGGCCCTTCCTGGCCGAGTCGCGGAAGGGCGCGCACCCGGCGGGCCTGCTGCGCCACCCAGCCGACCTCGACGAGGACCGCCTGGCCACGTTCATGGAAGGCCTGCGCATCATCACCATCGCGCCCGGAGCTGCGCGGAGCGCCGGAGCTCATCGGTCGGCTGGCCGCCCTGGGCGTGCGGGTCTGCCTGGGCCATTCGGCCGCCACCGTGACGGAGGCGCGTCGTGGTTATGCCGCTGGGGCCGTCTCCACGACGCATCTCTTCAACGCCATGGGCGGCGTCGCCCACCGCGACCCTGGACTGGCACTGGCGGCCCTGCTCGACGACGAGGCCTGGGTGGAGCTCATCGCCGACACCCTGCACGTGGACCCCGAGCTCTGGCCGCTCGTCTGGCGCCTCAAGCCGGCCGAACGCGTGCTCCTGGTGAGCGACGCCATCGCGCTGGCCGGCTCGGGCAGGACGCGCGGCTGGGTGGGCGAGCTGGAGGTGGTCGTGGACGGCGAGCGGGTCACGCTGGTCGAGGGTGGCAACCTGGCCGGCTCGGTCACGGCCCTGGACCTGGAGCTGGCCAACGTGGTGCGGGCGGGCATCCCGCTGCCCGACGCGGTGCGGGCTGCCAGCACCAACCCCGCGGCGCTGCTGGGCCTGACCGACCGGGGCCGCCTGGAGCCGGGCTGCCGCGCCGACCTCGTCGAGCTGGACGCCAGCCTGGGGGTGCGCCGCGTCATGCGCGAGGGCTCCTGGATCGCGAGCCGGCCACCGAGGCGCCTGAGGTGCGCATCTCCGACCGAGCATGGGTGACGGGTCCTGCCACCGTGGTCCGGACCGAATGGGTGCCGGTCCTGTGCGCGGCCGATGGTCCGCTTGCCGCCCATTGGGTAGGGTCCGCACCACACCTGACCGCACCATCGACTGCACACGAGGAACGTCCCATGTCGTCAGGGGCCTGCCGCGCCCTCGTCGCCGTCCTGCTCGCGCTCGGCGCGACCCTCGGTCTCACGTTGCCCATGGCAGCTGAGGCCGAGCGTCTGGTCGAGCAGTCCACGACCATCTACAAGGTCGATCCGGCAGCCGGCACGATCGACGTCACCATCGTGGTGAAGCTCACCAACAACCAGGCCCAGGCCTTCAACCTGGGGACCTGGGGCCCGCTGGTGATGGAGGAGCTGGTCGTGCCGCGGGTCTCGAAGGGCTTCGCCGTCGGCGACTCGCGGGACCTGGCGGGACTGTGGCGCGCCGTCGACGTCTGACACGCCGGTCATCGAGGGCAACGGCGGTAACGTCAACCTCCAGGTCGCCTACACCCTCGACGCGGCCATCGACCAGAACGAGAGTCGCGCCAGCCAGACGCCGGCCCGGGTCGGCGAGGGCTACCTCTACTTCTGCATGGTGGGCCAGGACACCGACGTGGGCCTCGTCCGCGTCGAGATCGTGGGCAAGGACCGCTTCAAGCTGACCCAGTCCGGGACCGTCATGGAGCCCACGCCCAAGGGTCTCGAAGTCCACCCGCTCCGTGGAGCCGTCGCGAGCACTTCACCTGCGTCGAGGGCACGCTGGACGAGAACCTCGCCACGTCCACGTTCGTCGGCCCTGCCGAGCGCGAGATCGTGCTGCAGGCCTGGCCGGAGGCGGACAACTGGCTGGACGCGGCGGAGGCCAACGCCGAGCCGACGCTCGATGCCATCCACGCCTTCCTCGGCCACGACATCCCGGGCGATGGTCCCGTCGTCATCCGCCAGGCCCCGCCTCGCTCGCTGGGCGGCTACGCCAGTGCTCACGACACGCCCGGCGTCGTGCAGCTCGACGAATCGGCCGGGGTCGATGGTGCCGAGCACGAGCTGGCCCATGCCTGGTTCGGGACGGACAACTTCACCGAGCTCTGGCTCCGCGAGGGCATGGCCGAGTGGACGGCCACGAGCATGGCCGGGGCGACCTGCGCCCGCGGTAGCCGACGGTCAGCCCGCGCTGGACCTTTCCGACTGGCAGGTGGTGCGGCCCACCGCCGACGCGGCCACCATCGACACGGTCATGGCGGACCAGGAGGCCGCTGCCTGCGGCATCGTCACCGCCGTGGCCGAACGCATGAGCGCGGAGCAGTGGCACGAGGTCGTCGGCTCGCTCCTGGCCGGTGAGACGAAGTACGTCGGCAACGACGAGCCCGCCGCGGCTTCCAGCACGCGCGTGGACTACCGGGAGTGGCTGGACGCCGTCGATGAGCGTGGGCTCGTGCCCGCTGGACAGGCCGATCCGGCCTTCGCGGCCAACCTCGAGGAGCTCGACTTCGCACAGGACCTGCTGGCCGGCTACGGCATCCCGACCGATCCCGAGGAGCTGGAGAAGCGCTCGGTCGCGCGCGCCCGCTACCACCAGTTCCTGGCCGACGCCGCTCCCCTTGGTGCGCCGCTGTCTGTCCGCGAAGCCATGGACAACTGGCTCTTCGACGACGCCATGAGCGACCTCGACAAGGCCTACGAGGTCCTCGACGCGCTCAAGGCAGCCGATGAGCTCCTGCCGGACGCGGGCCTCATCCCCTTCGTCCAGCCGGGCTTCGAGAGCGCCCGCAACGCCAAGGCCCTCGATGACGTCCTGACCCAGACGCAGCTGCTGCTGGAGTCGGCCAACGAGGTCTTCGAGCCGCTGAGCCAGCTACAGGCAGCCTCGCCCGAAGGCTGGGGTTTGCCGGGTGCCGTGCGCAACGCCATCACCCAGCAGCGCTTCGAAGAGATCCTGAGCGCCGTCGCGCCGGCGCTCCAGGTCGTCACCGATGTATCAGCGGCCGCCGCGGCGCTGCCCACGGCGGGCCTCCTGGACACCTATCGCGCTCGTTACGAGAATGCCGCCACCACAGAGGCGCTCACCGAGCTGGCGACCGCGGCCGCATCCGACCGCGCCGCCGCGGAGAAGGTCGGCGCCGCCCTGGACATCCTCCTCAAGGAGGCCGGTGACTGGCAGATCCCGGCCGCCGTCACGACGCCCATCGGCAGCGGCCAGATCGAGGCCGCGACCGTCATCGTCGAGGATGCCCGGGCCGTCGTGTCGGCAGCCCGCGCAGCGGATGCCGCCCTGCCGGACGCGATCCTGAGCGAGGACCTTCGGCCCCGCTTCGAGGCGGTCACGAGCGCCGAGCAGATGGCCGAGCTGCGTGTTGCGGCGGAGGTCATCCAGTCCCAGGCCGAGGTCGTCGGCGGCGCGCTCGCGTCGCTCAGCACCCTGGTGCCCGACTGGCAGATCCCGGCCGTCGTCACGACACCCATCGAGGAACGCGACTTCGCGGTCGCCGCGGAGGTCGGCTTCCGCGGCCCAGCGCTGGATCGTCAACGCCGCGGAGGCGGACAAGAAGCTCGCCGACATCGGTGCCCTGCAGCGCGTCCGATCGCAGTTCGAGGGCGCCGCGAGCCTGGCCGACCTGCAGGCAGGCGCCGACCTCGCGGAGAGCTGGAACGTCGCGGCCGCCAACGTCCAGCAAGCCGTCGTGAAGGCGGCCGAGCCGCGCGACCTGCTCACCCAGCTGGGCATGCTCGGCACGGACGTGCAGCCGACCCTGGACGCCGCCATCGAAGCCGCGGTGGCGGGCGAGGTGGACGTTGCCCTGAACCTCGCGGCCTCGGTCATCGACACGGTCAACGGCGGGTCGTCCGTGGGTGGCCTTCGCGTGGCCGGCATCGTCTTCTTCGGCGTCGCCTATGGCGGGCATCATCGGCATGTTGATCGTCTTCCGGCGCCAGGCCGGGCCGTCGTGGGCACGTCAGACGAAGCCGCACTGGCTCAAGGGCGACCACCGCCGCCTGGGCGGCGGGAAGAAGCGCTGATAGCGTCGGCCGAGGTCCGCGCGCAGCTTGGCGGTCAGGCGTCCGCGAGCGTCACGAACCCATCGACGAGGACCGCTGTCCCCGTGCTCTCTGCGTCGCTGGTCCCGGTCGGCTGCAGCGCCACGTTCGCGGGGCTGCCAGGCGACAGGTCCGCGACGTGCACGATCTCGGGCCCCCCGGCGATGGGCGCGTAGAGGTCGACCAGGCCGACCGCCTCGCCGTCGACGAGGACGGCGGCTCGACCCAGGTCGGGGCCGCGGCGTGCGATGACGCCGACCTGCCGGCCCTCGACGGTGCCGCTCAAGTCGCCGTCGCCGGAGACCGCGACGAAGGTGGCCACCGCCGCGGCCGAGCTGGCCCGGGTGGCGTTGCCGACGCCATCGCGGGCAGTGACGGTGACCTCGCAACGAGCGCCCGGGACGACCGCCGCCGGCGCCGCCCACGTCGTCGAGCTGGCCCGCCTCGGCCGTGCCGGGCGCCTCTGCGAGCGCGGCGGGGCCATCCTCGCAGTCGACCGAGAGCGAGGCATCGGCGAGGCCCGCGACCGCATCGCTGGCTTCCCAGCCGACCTCGATGGGGACGCCCGGGCCCTCAGCAGGGCCGGCGGCGACGGCCGTCGGGCTGGGGGAGACGACGTCCGGGCTTGGCGAGCCGGCGGGACCAGGGGGATCGCCGGCCACTCCCGACCCGAGCGGCGCGAGGCGCAATCGGACGGTCGGAGCGGAGAGCTTTGGTCCGCTCGTGTCGAGCGTGATGGCGTCACTGAAGACCGGGGACTTGAGGCGGACGCCGTCACGCAGCTGCACGTGCAGGGTGTGACTGCCCTCGCCCGATCCCAGCTCGGCGCGCGGTGTGCCGCGGATCGGCGTCCAGCGCGACCAGTCCTTGCCGTCCGGCGAGGTGCGCATATGGGTGCCGGTGCGCCCGCCCAGGTCGATCTCGACCTGCCTGCTGGCCGTGGCCACGGCACCGCTTTCGATGGTCAGTGGTCGCGACCGGAGCGTCTCCAGTTCCTCGATGCCGCCGCCGAAGATGTTGCCGTCAAGCGACCCCACGCCGGGGATGCGGTCGATGCCGGTCTGCCAGAAGGTCCAGCCGTCCCAGCCAGGGGCGATGGAGGGCGGAGCCTCGCAGTCCCAGCAGGCAGCCCAGAGCGGCAGGTCCTCGAACCCGTCCGCGTTGCCGACGACCTCCTTCCACATCAGGACGGAGGTGTAGATCGATGGGCAGGCGCCCCGTCCGCTCGTAGACCCGCGCCACGAAGTCGCGCAGGCGCGCGGTCGAGACGGCGTGGATGGAGAGACCGATGGGCGACCAGCACTCCACGTCGACGACTGGCGGCAACGCGTCCTCCAGCCCTCCAGCAGCCTCCAGGCGATCGAGGAAGTGGTCGGCCTGGACATCGCCGTCCAGGGTGTAGTCGAAGAAGTGGTAGCCCCCGGCGGCCAGACCCGCGGCTCGGGCGCGCTCCAGGTTGGTGGCGAACATGGGGTCGATGAAGTCGTTGTCCTGCGTGGTCTTGAGGTAGACGAAGTCGTAGCCTGCGTCGCGGACCTTCTGGAAGTCGACGTCGCCGTTGTGGTGACTGACATCGATGCCGCTGATGGATGGCTCCTCCGTCGGCAGCACCGGAGTCGGCGTCGCCTGCGCCGGAGCCGGAGTCGGCGTCGGCTGGAGCGTCGGGTCGGCCTGGGCGACACGGATGCCTGTGGCGGCCAGGAAGATGGTCGGACTGTCCGCGGCATCGTCGACCGCCGGGGAAGGGGAAGGCTCGAGCGAGGGTTCAGGCGTCGGTGTCGGTTCGGCACCTGGCGGCCAGGGTGGATCGCCGGGCGAGCGCGGCCCCCGGAAACGATCTGCGCCCGTTTCGCAGCCGACGCCAGACCCGGTAGCCGCCAGCGCCGGAGCAGGGCCGCTCCCCTGGATGCCGGGCACGAGGATCATGATCATCGCCAGCGCCTGGGCCAGCGCGACGACGCGTGGGATGGTCATGGTGACTCGTCGAGAGTACCGGCGCCGGCGGATTTGCGCACGCGTCGGGTCGCGCCGCCGGGTCGCGCAGCCGGGACGTGCCGTGGGAAGTGGAGGCTGATCCGATCGGCGAGTCTCCCGGCGACCGCTCGGCCTACCCGGGTGCCTCGTCTCCCTCCGTCTCGCGGGGCATGGTCGGTCCTGGCACGGACCCTGGCGGTGGGGGGCCCGCCGGGCGGTGGGGGGCCCGCTGGCGGTGGGGGGCCCGCCGGGTGCGGCGGGGCCACAGTAGGCGCGGGAGGCCATGAGCCCGGCCTCGGCGGGAGAGGAGCCGTCCCGGGGCCCGAGGGTAGGGGCCCCATCCCAGGAACGGTCGGCATGGGCCCGCCCGGCGGTCTCTGTGTGACAGGTCCGCCCGGCACGGGCGGGTACGGCGTCTGCGGCGGCACTCCAGGCGGCGGTACCGTGGGTGGCAACCCGTGGGGGGGACGCCAGCTGCCGGGGGTGACGGTCGCAGCGGCGCTGAGCCCGGCGGACTCGGCGGCGGGGCAGTCACGCCAGGTGGCGGTGCGAACCCCGAGGCGGGCACGGGCGGCAAGCCGCGGCGCCAGTCCTGTCCGCCCAGTTCCGAGATGCCACGCTGCACCGGCTCGCGCATGGGAGGCGGCATCGGCTTGAGGCCGGCCGCTCCCGTGGCAGCTGCTGCACCTGTTGCGAAGGCGGGGCCTTTCGCCCGAGCGCTCTCGACAGGCAGGTCGTCCTGGGCCGTGAAGGCCTCGAAGACACCGGCGCCCTTCTGGGCCTCCACGGGATCGCGCGCTGCCAGTTCGGCGACCCTGGAGAGGTCCACGCTGATCCCGACGCGGGGCTTGCCACCGACCTGCCCGTACTGGTCATCCAGTAGGGTGGGGCTGGCCGGTCTCGAAGCGCGGCACTTGTAGCACTTGTTGGCAGGCATGTCGTTCAGGCTGCGGCAGCCATCACACATCCACCACCTGGCCTTGGCCATGGGCACAGCATACCGAGCGGGCGAAGCGGAAGGGTCCCGGGCGTGTCAGTGCGACAGCACGTCGGGCGACTTGGATCAGGGACAGGCGCGCAGGCTGGCCGTGTCTGAGAGCCGGGAGGTGCTTTCGCGGTCGGTCCAGAGCAGCTGCGAGACGCTGGTCCCCGTCTCGGTATCCGTGATGACCAGCTCCAGCGGCTCGTCCGTGACTGCCGCGGCGACGGTCCAGTAGGAGCCGCTCAGGTCGCAGCCGTCGATGATCTGGACCTTGGCGATATCCGACACGTACTCCCACAGCTGGCCGTCGCCGGCAGCGCCCTGGAAGGGACCCGTCAGCGGCAAGCGTGTGCTCGATCCGTCCGCCTTGACGAGGTCGACGCTGAAGCGCTCCGTGACGAGCTGGGGAGGCTCCAGTGGCGCACCGCCCTCCTCGATCCAGCCCGCTTCGGCGAGATAGGCATCCGCTCCCGGCGTGTCGAACTCAAGACTGACGTGGTAGATACAGTCGATCGCGCCCAGTCCCAGGTCATCGATGAGCGGCTGCGGGACGGTCCAGCCCTTAGCGGCCTCGAAGGCGCGGCGGACTCGGGCCTTGGTGATGCCGGTCAACGCCTTCTCCAGCCTGGCCTGCGCGGGGAGCATGCCCTGCGGTCCACTGAAGCGGATACCCTCCACCTGCCTCGGCGTGCGTCCCTCGGCGAGCAGATGCAGCTCGTCCCACTCGCGACTGTCATCGACGATGGCGAGCGGGGTCTCACTGATGATCCGATCGCGATCCGTGCCGTCACGGATCATGGCGCGGTACCCGTCCGCGCGCCCTTCAGCGAGGAGCACGATGGACTCGGAGCGATCCAGGCAGCGCGGCGAGACCGACGTGTAGGTGGCGGTGCCACCCGACTCCGGGAGGCCACCGGTGGGACCCTCGCGGCAGATGGCCAGGGCCTCCGGTTCCAGGATCGTTCCGATGGAGCCTCCCGGCTCATAGGCGGGGAGCACGGTCCGGTGGCTCTGTCCGGAACGCTCGTCGAAGACCGTGAGTGGCACGGCGGCTGGCACCCAGCCCGGCCCCGAAGACCCAGTAGTGACCGTTGACGGCGCAGCCGTCGATGACCTGCACGATGAAGGGCGCACCCTCCTCGTCGAAGAAGTGCAGCGTGCCGGCCTCCAGCGGGAAGTCGATGTCCCCCTGCGGGAGCTCCAGGGTGGCCTTGAGCTGGGCATCCGTGGCCGCCAGTCCGACGGCCGGCGGGAGCGCCGCAACGGCCAGCAACGCCGTGAGTGCGGCAGCGCCCATGACGGCCCCGGAGCGACGCGCGAGAGCAGACCGAGCGATCATCCCGTCAGGCTAGACCTCTGCGTCGAACCTCGCCTGCCGCGGCCGCATCGAGCATGATGCGCGGCCGCGGACAGCGATGGATGAAGGTCGCGGGCCAGGCCGCGTCGAAGTCCGACGCGGCCAGGATGCGAGCGGCGCTGGCACGCTTGGCGTCACCCACGAGGACCATGACCACCGCTCGCGACAGACTCACGATGGTGCCCAGGCCGACGCTCACCCCCAGGCGCGGCACGTCGTCCAGCGAGGCGAAATCCGGGAAGGTGGCCATGTTGTCACGGCGCGTCTGCTCCGCGAGGTCCAGGACGGACGTGCGTCCGGCGAGCTGGCCGCCCGGCCCCACGAACGCGACATGGCCGTCCCCTGCCCCGCTGGCTGCCAGGAAGAGGTCCACGCCGCCGGCCTCCTCGATGCGCCGGTCGTAGGCGAGCGGGTCGGCCGGATCCGGGCCCCAGACGTGCTCAGGCCGGATACCCCGACCGGTTGGCAGAGCGGCGTTGATGGGACCGACGATCTCTCGCTCCGCGAAGCCGGCGCAGCTGCAGTGAGCCTTCGGGTCGATGCGACGCGGCCCATCCGCGGTATCGACGACGTACTCGTCCATCATCACGATGACCAGGGGGAGAGGTCAGCGTCCGCAGGGACCAGCCGTGCCAGCGCCTGGTACGTGGAGCGCAGGCTGCGACCGCCGGGACAGCCGAGCAGGTAGCGCTGACCAGGCGGGGCGGTGGCGAGGCCGTCCAGGATCCTCCCGCGCCAGCGCCTCGCCCAGCTGGTCAGCGTCCGCGAAGACCTCGACCGGCGTGCCGGCCGCGAAGTGGCTCGATCCGGTCACGTCACCCCCGCTTATCGTTCACCAGTCGATGATGCCGTCCAACTCGCCGTCGCGCATGTCCATCATGGCGAAGTCAGCCTCCTCGTCACGATCGCGGGCGCACTCCCCGCACATGGGCAGACCGTCCTCTCCGCCATCCGGCTCGTCATCAGGGTCACCCAGGAGCGGCGACCCGCAACGATGGCAGTCCGGCTCGCTGGACGCTTGACTCTCGATCATCACCATCATCCCCCGCTGATGAACCCACCGCGCCGGCGACCATACGCCCCCGGAGCTTCATGCCGATCACTCAGCGCGGTCGCTGTGACAGCTCGGCTGGCACGCGTGGCAGGCCAGCCCTCGAGGCCAATGCCCCCGGCTGACTCCCCCTGATCGCGGAACGGCCCTACGACCCGTGCGGACGTGACCGATGCACCGTGCACCGCGGAGGCTTGGAGCGCGATGGTGCACCGCATGAACATCGACTCCACGCTCCTGCTGCTGATCACCCCCATCGTCCTGATCCAGTTGGGGCTGCTCATCTGGGGCCTCTACGACCTGACGCGTCCGGAGCGCAAGGTGAAGGGTGATAGCAAGGTGCTCTGGGCCCTGGTCATCATCTTCGTCAACATCATCGGCCCCATCGTCTACTTCCTCTTCGGCCGCGAGGAGGCATGACCGCGGCAGCCGCCTCGCGCCGGAACCTCGACGCGCCCTCCGGGCCGTCGGCCGACCCCTCGCGCCGGCCATCGAGGCGCGCGGACTGACCAAGCACTACGGCTCGGTCGTGGCGCTCGACCACCTCGACCTGGCGGTCCCGACCGGCTCCGTCTTCGGCTTCCTGGGGCCCAACGGCGCGGGCAAGACGACGACCCTGCGTCTCCTGACCGGCCTCGGGCACCCCACCAGCGGCACGGCCACGGTGGCCGGCATCCCCGTCGCTGACGGCACGCTCGAGCTGGCGCGTCACATCGGATACCTCGGCCAGGAGCCCCGCTTCTACGGCTGGATGAGCGGTCGCGAGCTGCTCGAGCTGGCCGGGCGGGCCTACGGGATGACCGGCGGCGAGCTCCGGACCCGTGTCGATGAGGTACTGGAGATCGTCGGCCTCAGCCGATGCCGCCAAGCGTCGCATCGGCGGCTACTCGGGCGGCATGCGTCAGCGGCTCGGCGTCGGCCAGGCCATCCTGCCGCGACCCTCGGTCATCTTCCTCGATGAGCCGGTGAGCGCCCTCGACCCGGCCGGCCGACGCGACGTGCTCGAGCTCATCGGCGGCCTGCGCGGCACGGCGACCATCCTCATGAGCACGCACATCCTCAACGACGTCGAGCGCATCTGCGACCGGGTCGCCATCCTCGACCGCGGCCGGCTCGTGACCGAGGCACCCATGGAAGAGCTGCTGGCGCGCCACGCGAGACCGATCCTCGAGCTCGATCCGGAGCCCGGCCAGGAGGCTGCCGTTGAGGCACTCGTCGGACAGCTCCGCGCCGCGCCCTGGAGCCAGGACGTGCGCCTCGAGCACGGCGTCCTCCGGGTGGCGGTGCAGGACGCGGAGCTGGCGGCCGCTGAGACGCTGCCCATGGTCGTGGCCGCCGGGGTCCGCCTGGCCCGCTTCGAGCGCGTGCGACCGACCCTCGAGGACGTCTTCCTGCAGCTCGTCGGCGCCGAGGGCCCGGTGGCCGCAGCGGACGGAGAGGATCGCGCATGAACGGCCTCGGACTCCTCGTGCGCAAGGAGCTGCGCGAGCAGGTGCGCACCCTGCGGCTGCCCGTCATCGTCGTCCTCTTCGCCATGCTGGGCATGATCTCGCCGGTCTTGGCGCGCTACATCCAGGAGATCATCTCCGCGGTGGGCGGCGACCAGCTCACGGGCATCGTGCCCGACCCGGTCGTCGGCGACGCTGCCATCCAGTTCACCAAGAACCTGGGCCAGTTCGGCGTGCTGGCCGCCATCCTCGTGACGATGGGCTCGGTGGCCGGCGAGAAGGACCACGGCACGGCCGCCTTCCTCCTCACCAAGCCGGTCACGCGGGGCGCCTTCCTGGGCGCCAAGGTCGTGGCCATCGGGGCCCTCCTGGCCCTCGGCACCGTCGTGGCCGGAGTGTTCTGCTGGTTCTACACCGCCATCCTGTTCGAGCCGCTGCCGGTGGGCGGGTTCGCCGGCACGGTGTTCCTGGTGTGGCTCTCGCTGTCGGTATTCGCGGCCATCACGTTCCTGGCCTCGGTCGTGGCGCGCTCGGCCCTCGTGGCCGGTGGCATCGGCATCGCGGCCCTGCTGGTGGCCGGCATCCTGTCCGCGCTCCCGGTCGTCGGACCCTACATGCCGACGGGGCTCTGGGGCGCCGCGGACGCGCTGGCCGTGGGCAGCGTCCCGGATCCGCTACTGGGCCCGGTGGTCGTCAACGTGGCCATCATCGGGGTCGCGGTCGGCCTGGCCTGGTGGGCCTTCCGTCGCCAGGAGCTATAGGTCGGGATCAGACCGCGGAGGTCCATGGCCCCACGCCGACGACCCGCTCCACGGCGATGCGGATGATCCAGCCGGCAGGTGGGTCGGGCATGGCCGGGAATCGGACGTCCGGCCCCAGGTACACGTGTGCGAGCCGCTGGAGCAGCACCGCGGCGCCACCCTCGGTCAGTCGTGCCTGGCCGTGCAGCACGACGTACTCGTCGAGCCCGTAGTCGTTGCGCTCCCCGTTCACCATGGAGACCGCGATACGCGGATCCAGACGGAGGTTGCGCAGCTTGGCCTGGTCGAAGAGCGTCCCGATGACGACATCCCCGTCCTCGAGGCCGACCCAGGCCAGCGACACGTGCGGGGTGCCGTCTCGAGCGAGGGTCACCACGTGCGCGAGAGGCCCGCTCTCGATGAGCTGCTGCACGGAGGCTGGGATGGACATCGGCTTGCCTCGCTGCTGCGTGACCGAGACGTGGGACAGTATCACGGGCACCGTCAGACCGGCCGCCAACGGGCGGGTGCTACGCTCCTGCGGTGAGCGACACGACCGAGACCCAGGCTGCCCCGACCGAGCCCACCCGCCATCGCGCGACCTTCGTCCTGGCGGACATCTCCGGATACACGCGCTTCCTCGAGGACGTCGGCGCAGCGCACGGTGCCCAGCTGGACATGGGCGAGACGCCGGCCGCCTATCCACTCATGACGACGCTCCTCGAGTCGATCGTCAGCAAGCTCGTGCCGCCATTCAGGCTGGCCAAGCTGGAAGGCGACGCCGTGTTCGCCTACGCGGACGACCCGACGCTGGAGATCCGGGGGCCAGCCGTGTCCGACTGCCTGCAAGCCTGCTATGCCAGCTTCCGCGATCATCTGGCGCGCACCGAGGCCGGGCTGACCTGCAGCTGCGATGCCTGCAGCAGCGGCGCCAAGCTCGACCTCAAGTTCGTCCTCCACCACGGCAGCTACGTGGCCCAGTCGATCGCCGGCAATACGGAATTGCTCGGCCCGGACGTCACGGCGGTGCACCGCTTGCTCAAGAACGAGGTCACGGCCATCACGGGCTGGCCCGCCTACGCCCTCCTCACGATGGCCGCCGCCGACCACCTCGAGGTCCCACCAGACGCGGGGATGGCGATCGACCTGACCTACGAGCACGTCGGCCGGATCGAGGCGCTGGTCCTGCCACTCGTTTCGCCGACCTGACGCGCCGCACCCACCCCGAGACGAAATGCTGCCAGCGCGCTCAGGCTGGACGCGCGTCATGAAGTGCCGCGGGATCGTCGTTCATGCGTGCCCGCGGACCACGGAGAGCATCGCCTCGCCGTACTTCGCGACCTTGGCCGGTCCGATGCCGGGCACGGCGAGCAGTTGCGCCTCGTTCCAGGGGCGCCGCTCGGCGATGGCCGCCAGCGTGGCGTCGGTGGCGACGACGTAGGCAGGCACCTCGTCCTCGGACGCGCGCTCTCGACGCCACGCCTTCAACGCGTCGACCAGCTCCGCATCGGCCTCGTCCCGTCGCTGCGTCGGGCCGTCTCGGCCAGTCGACCGCGCTGCCCGCCGTGAGCCAACCACCCTGGACCGCTGATTGGCTCCATCGAGAGGACGCAGGAACCGGGACATCGTGCGGGTCTGGGGTTTCCCCGTAGCCGAGGGCCGCTGCCGCGCCCACGAGAGCGCCAGGTGGCGACGAGCTCTCGTGATGCCGACGTAGAGCAGGCGGCGCTCCTCCGCCACGGCATCCTCATGATCACCCGCCTGGCCCACCGGCAGCAGTCCCTCCTCAAGTGACGGGATGAATACCGCATCCCACTCGAGGCCCTTGGCTCGATGCAGCGTGAGCAGCTCGACGCCGTCGTCGTCTCCCTGTGCCTCGTCATCGGCACGCTGCGCCAGCTTCGCCAGGACCACGTCGCGCGACCCACCGCCGCGCGGCTCGCCCGTGGCAGCCTCGACGGACAGCTCCGTCACGAGCGCCAGCAGCGTCGAGAGCGCCGCGTGTCGCTCGCGCGCCTCGCGCCCCTCGGGCGCATCGTCCACCTCGAAGCCGAGTGCTGCATGCCAGGCCTTACGCGCGGCGGCGATCAGAGCGTCGCCGGCCGAACTCCTGTGGCAGTCCCTCCAGGACTCGGATGGCCGTTCGTACCTCATGTCGATCGAAGAAGCGCTGCCCACGGACCTGGAACGGGATCCCGGCACGCCTCAACGCCGCCTCGAAAGGTTCCACCTGCGCATTGAGCCGGAGCAGGACCGCGATCTCCCGGGCCTGGACCCCCTTGGCCAGCAGGTCGCGCACCCGATCGACGATGTAGACGGTCTCTGCCTGTGCGTCAGACAGGGCGTGGATCGACGGCTCCGGGCCGTCCGGCAGGGTGGCCACCAGTCGCTTGCTTCCACCGGCGGACTCGATGAGCCGATCAGCCAGGCTTAGGACTTGTGGAGTCGACCGATAGTTCTGCAGAAGGTCGATGACCCTGGTCTCCCGGAAGCGTGCCGCGAATCCCCGCAGGTACTCCGGCGACGCCCCAGCGAAGGCGTAGATGGCCTGGTCCTGGTCGCCGACGACGCAGATGTCCTGACGACCACCCAGCCACAGGTCGAGCAGACGAGCCTGGAGGGCCGTTGTGTCCTGGTACTCGTCGACCGTGAACCAGGAGTAGCGCGACCGTACGGACTGCGCCGTGTCCTCATCCGCCTCCATGAGGTCGGCGGTCAGGACCAGGATGTCGTCGAAGTCGATGAGCCCGCGCCGTTCCTTCCCGCGCTCGTAGTCGCGGAAGAGGCGCACGAAGAGGTTCATCGGGATGGGCGGCTGCCGGTCGCCCGAGCCCTGCTCGTACGTCTGCGGCGTGAGTCGGCGGCTCTTGGCCCATTCGATCTCGTCCATGAGGTCCCTGCTGGGCGTGAAGCGATAGCCGCCCGGCAGGGCCCGGGCCAGCGGCGCGACGATGCGCCACTTGTCCGCCATCACATCCGGCGGTGGGGCGCCCCCGTGTCGAAGTGGCCAGAAGTAGCGCAGCTGCGCCAGCGCGGCGGAGTGGAACGTACGCGCTGTGACGCGCACGAGACCCAAGCCGCGGGCCCGCTCGGCCATCTCCGAGGCGGCCTTCTCGGTGAACGTGACGAGCAGGATCTGTCGCTCGTGGACCGCCCCTGTGGCCACGGCATAGGCGGCCCGGTGGCTGACCACCCGCGTCTTGCCGCTGCCCGCCCCGGCCACGATGGCGAGCGGCCCGGATACCGTGGTCACAGCCTCACGCTGGGCGTCGTTGAGCCCCTCCAGGATGCACTCGGGATCGACCACTCGGCGGGTGCGCGGGGCACCCGGGGCGGGTCTGGTCACTAGGGAAGTCCCGTCCCCTGCGCGACGCCGTGGTCGGTCGACTCGTCGTAGCGGCGATTGACGCGCTCGAATCGGTCGTGGAGATGTGAGGCGGCGCGGTCGGCGACTCGTTCGACTTCTGCACACGTGGCCGCGGTCACGCCCGCGTCGAACAGCTCGTCGATGGCGTTGGCGCCCTGCAGCGCGATAGTGATGTGGCCGAGTTCATGGGTCGTGAGATCGTCCATGAAGCGCTCCCAGTGCGCTACCACGCCGGGACCCACGCCGGCCGGCGGGCGCCATGCCGGGTACGTGATGCGGGCCTGGAGTTCGACCTCACCCTCCGTGACGTCGCACGAGGTCCCCGAATCGAGCCACCAGAACCGCCAGTCGGTCCGCCAGTCGGCGAACGCGGCCCAGCCGTCCTGGGCCTGATCGGCCTGGGCAGCGAGCTCGCGGATGGTCCGGCCACGCACGGGATAGGTCTGCTCCTCCACCTCATAGGTCAGGTTCGGATCCGCGAGCGGCTCGAGCCACAGGGTCCATCGTTCGCAGGTGGCGATCAGTCGTAGCGACGCCGTGGCGTAGTCCACGACCATGCTCGTCTCGTGGCTCGCGACCTCGCCTGGACCCGTCGTGACGAGCGTACTGGCCAGCAGATCGTGCGTCAGCGGGCGGGTCGTCGGCCAGAGCAGCGCCGGGCGGCTCGTCGGTGGCCGTGTCCCCCAGCGCCAGGAAGATGCCGCAGGGTCGCTCGCCACCGCTGGCGGTCAGGCTGAGGATGACCTGGTCGGCACCGAAGCGGAGCTCGTCCCAGGCATAGGCACCGTCGCGGCCGTCCAGCTCAAGGGTCGCCGGGCCGGCGAAAAGCGGCACGGGCTCAGTCGGGCGGGGAACGATCTCGAGCACGGGTCCGGCCCTGGCCTGCGGCGCGGATCGGTCGCGAGGAGCGCTCGCAAGCGCGCGCTCAGGCGCGGGTCCCAGGACGAGGATCAGGCAGATGGTCAGGCCGAGCGCCCCGATCGGCGCCGGGAAGCTGAGGAACCGAGGGGTCAGTGGGCGGGCACGGTCAGGGGACCTCATGTCGGCTCCAGTCTGCCGCGGATGCCGCGATCGTGATCAAGGGTCGAGGCCGTCCTCCGTCCGCGGGGACGCGAGGGCGACCGAGCCGTGAAGGAAGGAGGGCACGTCCGCGAGCAGCCGGCGCATCGTCCGCACCGGGACCCAGGAGGTGGACTCAGCCCGTTCCACGGCCACGACGCGGCGGTCGATGGGGCTCGCGTCAGACAAGCGCACGACCGCGAGGCGTCCCGCCTCCAGCTCATGCGCGGCAGCTGTCGATGGCAACCAGGCGATGCCCAGTCCCCGGGCGACCAGTCGGCGCGCGGTATCCACGCTGTCCACCTCGATGACTCCGTACGGTGTCACCCCGGCCTCCCGCATCATCGTGCGGACGAGCTCGTCGTCGCCCGAGGCACGGTCGAAGAGGATGAGCGTCGCATCGGCCAGCCGTGCCATCCGGATCGGTCCATGCGCCACGAAGGGGTGGTCCGGGTGTGCCGTGAGCAGGAGCTGCTCGGCGTAGAGGGGGGTCACCAGCAGGCGCGGGTCATTCGGGTGACCGTCCTCGCGCACCAGCCCCATCTGGGCGATGCCGAAGGCGACCTGCTCGGCGACACGCTCGGCTGAGCCGCTATTCACATACAGGTGGACGCCAGGATGGAAGCGCCGGAAACGCGCCACCAGCTCCGGCACGAGCGAGGCGTTGATGGCCGAGGCTGCGGCGATGACCAACTCGCCCTCGTCGCCCTGCTCGACCTGGCTGACGGCCGTGCGGCCGGCCGCGACCGACTCGAGGACCCTCTCGGCGTGCGGCAGCAGGGCCCGTCCGGCCGAGGTCAGCCGCACGCCGCGCTTGGTGCGCTCGAAGACGCGCGCCCCCAGCTCATCCTCGAGGGTGGCGATACGCGCCGAGAGTGCCGGCTGACCGAGATGCAGCGAGCGTGAGGCGGCGCGCATCGATCCGAGGCGCGCCACCTCCAGGAAGGCCTCCAGGCGTGGGACGTCCATCTGCCGCTTGATTCTCCGCTTGGTGTGAACGTGAGAGTCGATCACTAGGGTCGCATGTTTCGATTGGACACGCTGCAGGTGGCGAGGCTAGGCTCAAATGCGACGCGCACCCGTCCTGCGCTGAGCCCGCCCTCGACCCCGGAGGAGACGACGAATGACCGCGACGATCGCTGACACCGCTCCCGACCGGCCGGGTCTCGCTCGCGCTGAGACGGCCGACGACGAGGGCAGACTCATCGACCCGCGCGGCCAGCGATTCGGGGCTGCCCTGAGCGTCGTGCTGTTGGCCATCGGCATCGCGGCTGGCTTGCCCATCGTGGTCGCGCTGCTGGCCCTGGCCCTTGGCTTCAGCGCCCTCTTCGGGACGCGGTACTCGGTGCTGGGACGACCCTGGCCCTACGTGCGCCGCGTCCTGCGCATCGCGCCAGCCGCGCGAGCTCGAGCACGAGTTCCCACCCCGCTTCGCTCAGGCGTTGGGTGCGCTGGGGTTCGGCGTGGCGACGGTGCTCTTCCTGGTGGGTTTCGGGACGGCCGGCTGGGTCGTGGCCGCCGCGGTGGGTGGGCTCCAGGCGGTCCTGGCCGCGACCGGCTACTGCCTGGGCTGCCGGCTGTACTTCTTGAAGTGGTGGGTGCCGGCGCAGTTCCGGAAGCTGGCGCGCCGCACCACCATCGCGTAGGGCCGACGGGACTGGCGCGGGCGTCGCCGGGTCGGGCGACGGCAGCGGCGGGCGCCCTCGTCGGAGGGCGGCGCCCGGACGGAGGGCCCGCCGCGATTCGAGGGAACCGAAGCACACGGTCCGACGTCGAACGGGAAGCCAGGCCAGCGGCGGCAACGACGAAGCATCGGCCACTGGCGATCGGCCACCCAGCCCACAGGGGACACAAGGAGGAACCACGACAGTGACGACCACCATCTCCGCGACTCGCCCCGGACTCCGCTGGCTCGCCGGCGGCCTGGCCGTCGGGCTCCTGGCCGCTGCCCTCGCCGGACCAGCCGTCGGCGCCGCCCGGGCCCAGTCGGACGACGAGGACACCGTTCGCTCCATCAGCGTCAACGGCGTCGGCCGCGTCAAGGCCGAGCCGGACGTCGCGGACATCAGCCTCGGCGTGACCAAGCAGGGTGAGGACGCCCAGGCGGCCTCCGCCGCCGCGGCCACCGCGATGGACGCCGTCATCAAGGCGCTCCTCGAGGCCGGGATCGCCGACGAAGACATCCAGACTTCATCGCTGAGCCTCAACCCGATCTACAACTGGGACAACAATCCGCCCACCATCGAGGGTTGGGAGGCCAGCAACCAGGTCAACGTCACGGTCCGTGACATCACCGCGGTCGGCGACGTCGTCGATACGGCCACGGCCGCCGGCGCCACCAACGTCAACGGCATCACCTTCCGCGTCGAGGATCCCACCGCGGCCGAGGCTGAGGCCCGTTCCGCGGCCGTCGCCGACGCCAAGGCCAAGGCCGACCAGTTGGCCGCGGATGCCGGCGTCACCATCACCGGCATCATCACCATCAGCGAGTCCGGCGGCCAGGCACCCCAGCCGCTCTACTTGTCGCGCGACACGATGGCCGTGGCAGAAGCCGCCGGCGACATGGCCAAGACCCCGGTCCTGCCGGGCGAGGTCGAGCTCTCCATCAGCGTCTTCATCCAGTACGAGATCGAGTAGCCAACCCCGCGGCGTCGGTGCCGATTGGGCAGGCGCCGACGCCGCACGGACCCCTCCACGGGCCGGGAGCCATCCCGGCCCGTTTCGCTACCCTACGCAACATGCGCGTGGCCGTCTTCAGCACCAAGCCCTACGACCGGACCTCACTCACCGCGGCCGCCCAGGACAGTGGCCACGAGCTGGAGTTCTTCGAGGCGCGCCTCTGCTGTGACCATGCTCCGCTGGCAGCCGGCTTCCCGGCCGTCTGCGCCTTCGTGCACGACGAGCTGGACGAGAAGCTGCTGCGAGAGCTGGCCAAGGGCGGTACGCGCCTGGTGGCCCTGCGGGCCGCCGGCTTCAACAACGTCGACCTGGCCGTCGCCCGGAGGTCGGGCTCCGCGTCGCGCGCGTGCCAGCCTACTCACCCCACGCCGTGGCCGAGCACGCCGTGGCGCTCATCCTGAGCCTCGTGCGGCGCACGCCTCGCGCCTACAACCGCGTCCGGGAGGGCAACTTCTCGCTGGAAGGCCTGCTTGGGCTTCGACCTGCACGGCCGCTGCGTGGGCATCGTCGGCAGCGGGCGCATCGGGACCGTCTTTGCCCGCATCATGGCCGGCTTCGGCTGCCGGTTGATGGCCTACGACCCCTACCCCAACGATGAGATGCGCTCGCTGGGCGCCCGCTACGTGGACCTTCCCGAGCTCTTCGCCGAGGCGGACATCATCGCCCTCCATGCGCCGCTGACGGCGGCCACCCATCACCTCGTCGACCGTGAGAGGCTGGCCCTGGTGAAGCCGGGCGTGATGATCGTCAACACCAGCCGCGGCGGACTCATCGACACGGAGGCAGCCATCGAGGCGCTCAAGGACGGTCGCATCGGCTACCTGGGCCTGGACGTCTACGAGGAGGAGGACGCCCTCGGCTTCTTCGAGGACCTCAGCCAGGACATCATCCAGGATGACACCTTCGCCCGGCTGCTGACCTTCCCCAACGTGCTCATCACGGCCCATCAAGGCTTCTTCACGGTCGAGGCGCTCCAGAACATCGCCGAAGACGACCATCGCCAATATCACGGCCTTCGAGCAGACCGGCTCGCCCGTCCACGAGGTCACGGCCGACGCGGTCGGCTGAAGACCCAAGGCAGGGAGGGAACGATGCCAGGCTTCGAGATCCGCTCGGTTCCCCGCCAGGACACGGCGGTCATCCACCTGCGCTGCAGGCCGGACGCCATCAGCGCCACCATGGGCGAGGCCTTCGGGAAGGTCTTCGCCGCCATCGGGCAGACCGGCGCGACCCCGGCCGGGCCCGTCTTCTCCCGCTACTTCGAGTTCGGCGCGGAGGCGGTCGACTTCGAGTGCGGCGCCACGGTCGCGGCACCGTTCAGCGGGTGACGGCGAGGTCGCACGCGGGCGAGCTCGGGGGCGGCGAGGCCGCCGTGGGCATGCACGTCGGCCCGTACGACACCTTGCAGCGAGACCTACAGCGCCATGCAGGCCTGGATCGTGAGCCAGGGACGGCGGCCCGTCCAGCTCCATGTGGGAGGTCTACCTGACCGACCCCGAACACGAGCCCGACCCCGCGAAGTGGCAGACGGAGGTCTACTGGCCGGTCTGGGTGATGGCGGCCCGCTGGCCGCTGAGCTCGGCTGCGGCCTCGTCGGGCATGAGGAACCATCGCAAGCCTTCGAAGTCGGGGCCCACGGCCAGGTCGGCCGCGCCCTGCGGCGGGGTGCCCGGGTCCGGCGGGTGCGAGCAGGAGTGTGCGCGGCCTCCGCCAGGTAGTCGGCCAGCCGGGACTCCGGCTCCTGGTGACGATGGGACGCGTAGCGCATGGCGCCCTCCAGGTAGCGGACGTCGTGCAGCGAGAGCGGCGCTTCCACCTGGCCGCCGACGTGACGCCAGCGACCAGTGGCGGGCTCGAAGCGGTAGTGCGGCAGGAGCCGCCAGCCGTGACGGGCGACCAGCTCGACGGCGTCGAGGATGAAGCGGAAGACCGTCTCGCTGATGAAGTAGTTGAAGTTGACGCGCACCCAGCCGGGCTTGATGCCCTCGCAGCCGTGGGTGATCTCGCGCTCGAACTCGTGCGACGTCTCGATGTCGATGCCCAGGAGACGATGACCGTAGGGCCCGGCGCAGGAGCAGCCGCCACGTGACTGGATGCCGAAGAGGTCGTTGAGCAGTGCCACCACGTAGTCGTGGTGCAGGTATCGGTCGCCGTGGCGGATGACGAAGCTGACGATGGAGAGCCGCCGCGCGCGCAGGTCGCCCAGGACCTGCAGGCCGGGCACCTCGGACCATGCGGCCAGGGCTCGATCGATGAAGTGCTCCTCGCGGGCGCGGATGGCCTCCGCACCGACCTGCTGCTTGAGCTGGAAGACGAGGCCGGCACGGATCGACTCGATGATGGCCGGCGTGCCACCCTCCTCGCGGTGCTCGGGCTCGTCGAGGTAGACGTGCTCGAGTGGCGTTGACGTAGGCGACCGTGCCACCGCCCGGGACCGTGGGCACGGAGTTGGTGAGGAGCGCGCGGCGCACCACGAGCAGGCCCGGGGTACCGGGTCCGCCGATGAACTTGTGCGGCGAGACGAATGCGGCGTCCTTGTAGTCGAGGGTGGCGGTGGTCATGTCGCCGTCCGCTGCCGGACGTCGGGAGGTCATGTTCATCTCGAGGTAGGGAGCCGCGGCCCCGTAGTCCCAGAAGGCCAGGGCGCCGTGCTGGTGGAGCAGCACGGAGATGGCACGTGTGTCCGAGTGGATGCCGGTCACGTTGGAAGCGGCCGAGAAGGAGCCGATGCGGAGGGGTCGGTCGGCGTGGCGCTCGAGCTCCTCGGCGAGTTGCTCGAGGTCGACGTGCCCGTCGTGATCCTCGCGGATGGTCACGACGTCGGCGATCGACTCGCGCCAGGGCAGCTCGTTGGAGTGATGCTCGAAGGGGCCGATGAAGACGACCGGACGCTCCTGCGGCGGGATGTGGGCGCGCAGGCCGTAGCGGCGGTCGAGGTCGGCCGGGAGGCGCAGGTTGAGGATGCCCACGAGCTTGTCCACCGCGGCCGTGGAGCCCGAGCCGCAGAAGATGACCGCGTACTCGCCGCGCGGGGCGCCCATGGCTGCCCGGATGATGTCGCGAGCGTCCTCCCGGAAGCGCGACGTCTGCAGACCCGTGCCTGACGATTCGGTGTGCGTGTTGGCGTACAGGGGCATGACCTGCTCGCGGATGTAGTCCTCGATGAAGGTCAGGTTGCGGCCGGAGGCCGTGTAGTCGGCGTAGGTGACGCGGCGGATGCCGAAGGGTCCGGCGACCGCCTCGTCGTCGCCGATGACGCTTGCCCGGATGAGGGCCACGAGCTGGTCTGCGAAGGCGTCACGCATGGCCACTCATGGTAGCGGCGGTGCTCCGCTGAGCCGGTCCTGAGGCGCTCGCCGGGACGCTGATGCGAACTCCGGCTAGTCTCTGGTGAGTGGACCTGCTGCTGAACCCCGAGGTCTGGATCGCGCTGCTGACGCTGACGGCGCTCGAGATCGTCCTCGGCATCGACAACATCATCTTCATCTCCATCCTGGCCAACAAGCTGCCGGACGACCAGCGCGACAGGGCCCGGCGCGTCGGCATCCTGGCCGCGATGGGCATGCGCATCCTGCTGCTGCTGGGCATCAACTGGGTCGTCAGCCTCACGGAGCCGCTCTTCGAGATCGCCGGCTTCGAGTTCAGCGGCCGCGACATCATCCTCATCGTGGGCGGCCTCTTCCTCATCGCCAAGGCCACCTGGGAGATCCACGGCCGCATGGAGGGCGACGACCACGTCCGCGAAACCGGGACGAGCCAACTCCTTCTGGGGCACGATCATCCAGATCATGCTGCTGGACATCATCTTCAGCCTCGACTCGGTCATCACGGCGGTGGGCATGGCCAACGAGATCATCGTCATGATCGCGGCCGTCGTCATCGCCGTCCTGGTCATGCTCGTGGCCTCTGGCTACGTGACGCGGCTCATCGACCGTCATCCCACGCTCAAGATGCTGGCGCTCGCGTTCCTGCTGCTGATCGGCGTGACGCTCGTGGCGGACGGCCTTCGGCCAGCACATCGACAAGGGCTACATCTACTTCGCGATGGGCTTCGCCGTCTTCGTCGAGGCCCTCAACATCCGCTGGTCATCGCGCAACAGCACGCCACTCAAGATGCACGATCCCTACCATGAGGTCGGCGCAGCACCCAAGGAGGACGGCTCGGGGACGCCGGACGCGCTCGCCCAGCCCTGAGGTCGGGCCCAGCGGCACTGGAAAGGACGACATGCTGCGACTCGGATACAAGGCCTCGGCCGAGCAGTTCGGTCCGCGCCGGCTGCTCGACCTGGCCGTCGCCGCGGAGCGCCACGGCTTCGAATCGGTCTGGACGAGCGACCACTACCAGCCCTGGCGCCACACCGACGGCCACGCCCCCAACGCCCTGGCCTGGCTGGGCGCCGCCGCGGTCGCCACGCAGCGGGTCACGCTCGGCACGAGCGTCCTGACGCCGACGCTCCGCTACAACCCGGCCGTCGTGGCACAGGCCTTCGCCACGCTGGGCTGCCTGGCGCCCGGCCGCATCATCCTCGGCGTGGGCACGGGCGAGTCGCTCAACGAGGTCGTCGTCGGCGCGCCGTGGCCGGAGCAGAAGGAGCGCTTCCACCGCCTCAAGGAGTCGGTGCTGCTCATGCAGCGGCTCTTCCGCGAGGAGTTCGTGACCTTCGAGGGCGAGTACTACCGCACCCGCAACGCCACCCTCTACGACCGGCCCGATCGACCCGTGCCCATCTACATCGCCGGCTCGGGCCCGGCCGCCGCGCGACTGGCCGGGCGCGTCGCCGACGGCTTCATCGCCACGTCGGGCAAGGCCCCCGAGCTCTACACCGAGCAGCTCCTGCCGGCCGTGGCCGAGGGCCTCGAGAAGGGCGGTCGCGCCAGCGGCGACATCGAGCGCATGATCGAGATGAAGGTCAGCTTCGACACCGACCGCGACCGCGCCATGGAGGACACCAAGATCTGGGCGGCGCTGGCGCTGCCCGGCGAGCAGAAGGTCGGCGTCGAGGACCCGCGCGAGATGGAGCGACTGGCGCAGGCGGTCGAGGACGTGGCCCACCGCCGCTGGCTCGTCTCGGACGACCCCGAGGAGCACGTCGAGCAGATCCGGCCCTACCTCGAGTGGGGCTTCGACCACCTCGTCTTCCACTTCCCGGGCGACGACCAGGAGCGCGCCATGGCGCTCTACGCCGAGCACGTCCTGCCGCGGCTGCGCGAGCGCTTCGGCGCCTGAGCGCCGTCGCCATCCGCTACTCCGCGTCCAGCGCCTCGAGGATCGGGCTCAGCGCAGCCACACCGCCCGGCGTGATCGGGTCGATCACCAGCTGCACGTGTCCGACGCCTACGGCGGCGAGGTCGCGCAGCTCCTCCGCGACCTCCGGGTGTGCCCTCGGGGGCGGCGCGGCCGGGTCGGCCCCCGCCCGGCGCGCTCCGGCAGGCGGACGAAGGCGGCGACCGTGCGCTCGACCTCGTCCGGGTCGCGCGCCACCTCTCGGCAGGCGGCGTCGACGAGCGCGCGCTGGGCGGCGAGGCCAGCCGCACGGTTGCCGTACGTCTGGTACCAGGCGTTCCAAGCCTGCGCCCACGGCATCGTGATGCGCAGCATCCGCGGCCCGCTCGAGCCGATGAGCAGGGGCGGGCCTCCGGCCGCGGCCCACGCGGCAACAGCTCGCAATCGCGCAGCTGGTAGAAGCGACCGTCGAAGTCGATGTGGCCTTCGCGCAGGAGTGTGCGGACGATCGTGAAGGCTTCCTCGAACCGCGCGATGCGCTGTTCGCCGGGAAAGCCGAAGGCCGCGAACTCCACGTCATTCCAGCCGGCGCCCAGACCGAGCACGAGTCGCCCGCCGCTGATCTCGTCCACGGTGGCGGCGAGCTTGGCCAGCACGGCCGGCTGATGGAACGCCGTGGCGGCCACGAGCGGTCCCAGCGCCACCCGCGAGGTCACCGCTGCGAGCGCTGCCAGCTGCGTCCACGCCTCCCACGGCCCGCGCGCCCCCGCGGCGTCCCGATAGAGGTAGTGGTCGCCGACCCAGATCGAGTCGAGGCCGACGTCCTCGGCCAGCCGCGCCATCGCGGCCAGCTCGGACCAGCGCGGCTCGTACTCGACCTCAGGCAGCTGGATGCCTACCTTCAGTGGCCTGCCCATCTTCCCCTCCCCGGTGCCTGCTGCCTGGTGCCTGGGGCGACGCCTCGTGGCGCCGTCATCTTCCCGTATCGGAAGCGGCGCTACCGTGGACCACATGCAGCGCCCGGACATCGTCGAATCGGTCTGGGACTACCCGCGCCCGCCGCGCGTCGAACCGTCCACGCGCCGCGTCCGCGTGGTGCTCAACGGCGTCACGCTGGCCGACTCGTCCCGCGCCGTCCGCGTCCTGGAGACGAGCCACCCGCCGTCCTGGTACATCCCCGACCAGGACGTGCGCATGGACCTGCTGGCACCGACCACACGCCGCACCGTCTGCGAGTACAAGGGCCAGGCCAGCTACTACCGCTGGGCCGGCCACCCGGAAGGCCGCGCCGAGATCGCCTGGGCCTACCTCGAGCCGCGGCCGGGCTACGAGACCATCCGTGGTCACCTGTCCTTCTACGCAGGACGCGTGGACGAGGCCTGGGTGGACGGCGAGCTCGTGGCACCGCAGGAGGGCGACTTCTACGGCGGCTGGATCACCTCGGACGTGCGCGGTCCCTTCAAGGGCGGCCCGGGCACACGCGGCTGGTGAGCCGCGGCGCGGCGCGCAGATACGCGGGCGCCCCCACGGGAACCATCCCGATACGTGGCGCGCCGGGTCACCGCCCACCGCCACACCGGACCGCAGCGCCGGTGGGAGTCCCGTACGTGGGGCGGCCGTACCACCGAGTGATGGGCTGGCCGTCGGGCAACGGGGAGATTCGCGGCAGAACCACACACAGCGGCACCGTTCCATTGCACGGCCCCAGATCGAGATGGCCCCTCTCCCTCTCGATCGGGGGTGGGACAGGTGACGCGGCATTCGTTGCCCGGTGGCAAGGTCGGACCCCTCCTCCCGACCTCGCCACCGGGTTCATTCTTGGCCGGCGCAACGCCGCCGAGACCTGGCGGCTCCGTCATCGGCGCGCAGCGGTCAGTCCACGACCTCCGGCACGCCGATGATGTTGTAGCCGCCGTCCACGTAGTGGATCTCACCGGTCGTGCCGCGACTCATGTCGCTGCAGAGGTAGACCGCGGCGTTGCCCAGGTCGTCGATGGAGAGCGGCCGGCGCAGTGGCGCGATCTCGTTGAAGAGGCGGTGCATCTTCTTGAAGCCGGTGACGCCGGAGGCCGCCAGCGTGCGCACCGGGCCCGGCGCTGATGGCGTTGACGCGGATGCCTTCCTTGCCGAGGTCCACGGCCAGGTAGCGCACGCAGGCCTCCAGCGAGGCCTTGGCCACGCCCATGACGTTGTAGTTGATGACGGCCTTCTCGGCACCGTAGTAGGAGAGCGTCAGGATGGCTCCGCCATCGCTCATGAGCGGTCGAGCCTCCCGTGCCAGGGCCACCAGCGAGTAGGCGGAGACGTCGTGGGCGAGGCGGAAGCCTTCGCGGGAGGTGCGGATGAACTCGCCGCCCAGCTCGTCCTTGTTGGCGAAGGCGACGGCGTGGATGAGGATGTCCAGGTGTCCGTAGGCGTCCCGCCAGCGGGCGAAGACGCGCTCGATGTCCTCGTCGCTCTGGACGTCGCAGGGCTCCACGAAGGTGGCACCCCAGCTGCTCCGCCAGGGGACGGACGCGCTTCTCGATGAGCATCTCGACGGACGAGAAGCCGACCGTGGCACCCTCGCGGTGGAGCGCCTGGGCGATGCCCCAGGCGATGGAGTGGTCGTTGGCCAGGCCGAAGACCAGGGCGCGCTTGCCCTCCAGCAGACCCATCAGCTGCGAACCTCCCTGTGAACCGCCGCGTACCCCCGCCGGCGCCCCGAGACCGTCTCGACCGCCGCTTCGTGTCGCGACTAAGGATGCACCGTCCGGGCAAGGAGCGGGCGGACGTCGCGATCGCAAGCCAGGCCGGCGGCCCGCAGACGCGCCGCTCGGGCCACCACCGATGGACCAACGGGTGGTACTGACGGCGTGACCCAGCCCGCAGCATGCGGACACGTTCGAGGGGTCATGCAGAGCGGCGATGCTCGGAAGTCGCACTGCTGGCCCCTCGATCGCGCTCCTGATGTTCTCTGAACTTCACCGTCGAGATGTGGCCTTTTCACCTCTGTCGGCTACCCTAGGACGTTCAAGCGCGTAGTCGGAGAGAGCGTGTCCCTGGGTCGGGTGCCGCCAACCTGGATCAGCCTCCTGCTCTGTGTGGTCGCCCTCTCCATCCTGGTGCCCGGCTCGGTTGCCGCCGCCCCCGGGGAGCGCGGCCGCACCTATATCGTCACGCTCGCCACCGCGGATGCGGGTCAGACCATCCGGGTCAGCAACCGGTCCGGGCGCGTGCGCATGCGGCAGCGGATCGCCCTGACCAGGGCCGTCACCAACCGCCTGGTCCGGGATCACGACGTCAGGGCGCGCCACCGCTACACGACCGCGCTCTCCGGGTTCTCGGCCCGCCTGACGGCCCGAGAGGCGGCCTCGCTCGCACGTGACGCCCAGGTCGCCAACGTGCGACCGGCGCGGCGCTTCCGACTGGCCGCCGAGAGCCTGCCGCCCGGCGTGCAGCGCGTGAAGGCAGCGCCGGTGAGCAGCCCTACCCCGGACGCGGATGTGGACGTGGCCATCATCGACACCGGCATCGGTCCGGTCGGCGGCAACGAGCTGAACGTCGCCGGCGGCATCAACTGCGCGGCGGATGGACTCCCGGCGGAGCAGTGGCAGGACCTCTACGAGGTCGGCCACGGGACCCACGTGGCAGGCACCATCGGCGCTCGAGATGGCAACGGCGTGGGCGTCGTGGGGGTGGCTCCGGGCGCCCGGCTGTGGGCCGTGCGGGTCTTCGACCAGGGCGGCTGGGGTGACGAGTCCACGGTGCTCTGTGGCCTGGACTGGGTGACCTCGACCCGGGTGCCGGGTGCGGCGCCGCCCGGTTCGCAGCCCATCGAGGTCGTCAACATGAGCATCGAGGGCTCGCGCTTCTCCTACACGGAGGAATGCCTGCCGGGCGACCCTGATCCCATCCACGTGGCCGTCTGCGCCGCCAACGCGGCGGGCATCACGGTCGTGGCGGCGGCCGGCAACGGCGCCACGGATGCCAGCTCCGTCGTGCCGGCCGGATACGACCAGGTCATCACGGTGGGCGCCATCACGGACTACGACGGCGCTGGCTGGAGCGCGGCCACGGATGGCTGCTCGGGGGAGGGTGACGATTCCTACGCCCCCTACAGCAACTACGGCGCGGACGTGGATGTCCTGGCGCCGGGCACCTGCGTGGTGTCGTTGCGACGGTCGGACTCGGGGGACGTCACGAAGCGCATGACCGGGACCTCCATGGCGGCCCCGCACGTGACGGGCGCCGTGGCCCGCTACCTGGCCGGCCATCCGGGCACGCTGCCCGGCCAGGTGCGGGACCTCATCCGCGCCGCGGGTCGGATGGACTGGCACATCGCCTCGGACCCGGTCTGGTCCGGCGTGGCTGACCCGGATGACCCGCACCGGCTGCTCGACGTCGAGGCCCTCGTGGGCCCCCCGGCGCTCCGCGTATGGCTCTCGAGCGACAGCTTCAAGGTGGGCAAGGACGGCACCCGGCGCCAGGCCCGCGTGGACCTGCAGCGCGCGGGTGGTTACGGCGGCCTGACGCAGCTCAGCCTCGCAGGTCTGACGCGGAAGGTCGGTCGCGCCACCTTCGACCAGCCCGGCGCCAGCCTGGCCGGCTTGGATGGCCTGGACGCCCGACTCGACCTCCGGATCGAGGGCGACGCCCGTGATGGTCGGCGGCAGCTCAGCGTGGATGCGGTGAGCGCGGAAGGCCTCGTGGCGAACCGTCCGCTGGAGCTGGTCGTGGACCGAAGCGGACCCAAGAGTCGGCGATCTCTCGCCGCGCGTCCGGGACGACGGCGTGGGCATGGCCGCCAACGGGGCCGCGCAGGCCGTGTTCAAGTGGACCGCGGCTGACCGACTGAGCGCCATCCGCAGCACCAGCCTGCAGCGACAGGTCGGCAGCGGTCCATGGCGCAGCGTGGCCGGCGGCACCGGGAACGCGACGGTCACGTTGACGCCGGGCCGTCGGGACCGCTTCCGCGTGCGCTCCACGGACAGCCTCGGCAACAGCTCGCTCAGCAAGCCCATCGCGATCGGCCTGACGGTCCAGGACTCGGGCTCATCGGCCTGGCGATTCGCCAGCACGGGCTGGCTCACCAAACCGGCCAGGGCGGCATTCCGCGGCTCCGTGTTGGTGCCCGGCGCGGCGCCCAAGGCCCTCATCAGCGAGTTCCAGGGTGAGACCGTGGCCATCGTGGCGCCCGTCGGTCCGGCGCGTGGCTCGATCCGTGTGCGACTCGACAGCGAGCCCTGGCAGGTCGTAAGCCTGACCGGCGCTGCCAATCAGCAGCGTCGCGTGGTGTTCAGCCGCCGGTTGGCCGACAGTCCGCACACCCTCAAGATCCAGCGCGCCAACGGCCACGGTCGCGGTCGACGCGATCCTCTTCCTCGACTGACCCGCCCAGCCCTCGACTGACCCCGCTAGCCAGTGATGGCACGCCGGTAGGCGAGTTCGTACTGCCGTGCCGGCACGGACCAGGAATCGTCACGGGCCATGGCCTGCGCCTGGATGCGCCGGAAACGTGGTCCATCGGCGAGTGCCACCATGGCCCGACGCACGGCCTCCACGAGCGCACCGGGCTCTGCCGGCCCGAAGACGAAGCCGGTACCTGCCCGCGGGTCCGCGTCGGCATCGACGACGGTGTCAGCCAGGCCTCCGACGCGGCGCACCACTGGCGGAGTCCCGTAGCGCATGGCGATGAGTTGGCCCTGGCCGCATGGCTCGAATCGCGAGGGCATGAGGAAGAGATCGGCGCCCGCATAGATGCGACGCGCCTCGTCGGCATCGAAGCGGTCGAGGACCACGACGCGGTCCGGCCGCTCCAGGGAGAGTCGCGCCAGGCCCGCCACGAGTTCGCGGTTGCCCGTGCCCAGCACGATGAGGCGCGCGCCCAGCTCGAGCAACGCCGGCGCCGCGGCCGCCACCAGGTCGAAACCCTTCTGTGGGTCCAGCCGCCCGACGACGCCAAGCAGCGGGCCGCCGCCGTCGAGCCCATGGCGGATGACGAGATCGGCTCTCACCTGGGCCTTGCCGGATAGGTCGGCCGCGTCGTAGGTGGCCGACAGGGCCCGGTCCGTGGCCGGGTCCCAGAGCTGCGCGTCGATGCCGTTGATGATGCCCAGGTAGCGGTCGCCACGGTCGCGGAGCGCGTCGTGGAGGCCGCCACCCGACTCCGGCGAGAGCGACTCGCGCGCGTACGTGGGGCTCACGGTGTTGACGATGTCCGCCACGTAGATGGCCTCACGCAGAAGGTCCACGCCCTGCGGGTCACCAACGCTGTCCGGCAGGTCCAGCTGCCAGGCCTGTTCTCGCGGGGTCCAGCCGTGGTAGGCGAGGTTGTGGCAGGTGAGCATGGTGGCCGACCGCGCCAGGAGCGGATCGACGTCGTAGCGATGGCGCAGCGAGAGCAGCGCCGGTCCGGCCTGCCAGTCGTGGCCGTGGACGACGTCGACGGGCCGTGCCTCAGCCCGGATGGCCTCCATGACGGCCCGCCCCAGCAGCGAGAAACGCGCGGCGTTGTCAGGGTAGTCGGCGCCACCGTCCATGTAGATCCCGGCGCGGTCGAAGGAGGCCGCGTGTTGCACCAGCCGCAAGCGATAGCCGTCCGCCTCGCCGCTCCAGAGCGTCACCGCCTCGAAGCGCGGGCCGTCGCGACGAGGACTGCCCACGGGCACGCGGAGCTCGAGCGGCCGCAGGCCCGCGGGCGGCGTGAGGCCGCGGTACCAGGGCAGGTAGACGTCGACCTCGTGGCCGAGCCCGGCCGGTGCGCTCGAGCCAAGGGCTCGCGAAAGGGCGTCGACCACGTCGGCCAGGCCGCCGGTCTTGGCCCACGGTTCGCACTCGGAGGCCACCATGGCGATGCGCATCGTGTCCCGAATGGTACGTCGTCCCAGAGGGCCCGATCCGGTCTCGTGCTCGCAGGGGGCGGCATGGCCGGGTCATGGTGTGTAGCATTCGGCAGTCATGTCGTCACTTCCCGCCATCCCCACGCTTCCCTATCCGGACCTGCGCGTGCCGCCAAGGCTGGCCGGCCTGGCTCGTCTCGCCTACAACCTCTACTGGACCTGGCACCCGGAGGTCCGGGCGCTCTTCGCCCGCATCGACCGGCAGCACTGGGTCGGCTACCGCAGCACGGTGGGCGTGCTGAAGGCACCCCTGGCCTGGTCGGAGCTGCTCGATGACACCGACTTCATGGCCCGTTACACCACCATCCTGGAGCAGTTCGATGCCTACATGGTCAACGGCCGGGCGCACTGGTTCGCGCGGCACCACGGCGACGAGATGTCCGGGCCGGTGGCGTACTTCTGCGCCGAGTACGGCCTCCACGAATCGCTGCCCATCTACTCGGGCGGCCTGGGCATCCTGGCCGGCGACCACCTGAGCGCGGCCTCGGACATGGCGCTGCCGCTCATCGGCGTGGGTCTCTTCTACCGTCGCGGCTATTTCCGCCAGACCATCGACGCCGACGGCCACCAGGAGCACGACTACGTACAGCTGGACCCGGAGCGACTGCCGCTCCGGCGGGTCGTGGACCGTGTCGGCGAGCCGCTGCTGGTGCCCGTCGAGCTGCCTGGCCGCGTCGTCCACGCCGCCGTGTGGCTGGCCGAGGTCGGTCGCGTGCCGCTGCTCCTCCTCGACACGGACGTTCCGGAGAATGACGAGGCCGACCGACCCATCACCCACATCCTTTACGTCCGCGGTCGGGAGATGCGCCTTCACCAGGAGCTCGTCCTGGGCGTCGGCGGGGTCCGCGCCCTGCGCGCGCTGGGCATCGCGCCGTCCGCCTGGCACCTCAACGAGGGCCACTCCGCCTTCATGCTCGTCGAGCAAGCCCGCGAGCTGATGGCCGACGGCGCCAGCCAGACGGCCGCCTTCGAACAGGTGCGCCAGTCGGCAGTGTTCACCATCCACACGCCCGTACCGGCCGGCAACGAGCGCTTCTCCGCCGACCTCGTGCGCCGCCTGGCAGCCCCGTCCCTGGCGGGAGCCGGCATGGACCTCGAGGGCGTCCTCGAGACGGGCCGGCCGGTGGACGGTGACATCAGCCAGTTCGACATGACGGCCTTCTCGCTGCGCAACACCTGCTGCTCCAACGGGGTCAGCCAGCTGCACGCGCACACCGCCAACGAGACCTGGTCGGGCGTCATCACGAAGCCCATCCTGGGCATCACCAACGGCGTCCACCCCCCGACCTGGGTCGGCGAGGCGCTGCGCGGCGTCTTCCATGAGATCGGGGGCGACCTCGACCACCTCGAGGACGAGTACGAGGCCGACCGCTTCTGGGAGCGCCTGCGACGAGGTGCCCGACCGTCGCCTCTGGGGAGCGCACCTCGAGCAGAAGCAGCGCCTCCAGGAGTTCGCCCGGCTCCGACTGCGCCGCCAGCTGGCGCGGCACGGCGAGTCGCCGACCGTTCTGGCCGAGGTCGAGGCCTCGCTGGACCCGGCCGTGCTGACCATCGGCTTCGCTCGACGCATGGCCACCTACAAGCGCGCCGCGCTCCTCTTCAGTGACATGGATCGCCTCACCCGCCTGCTGAGCGATCCCGCCAGGCCGGTGCAGATCGTCTTCGCGGGCAAGGCGCACCCCGCCGACCGTCCGGGCCAGGGTGTCATCCAGACCATCTTCGAGCGAAGCCGCTCCCAGGCCTTCCGCGGTCGGGTCTTCATCCTCGAGGACTACGACATGCGCGCGGGCCGCTACCTCGTGCAGGGCACCGACGTTTGGCTCAACAACCCGCGACGCCCACTGGAAGCCTCCGGCACGAGCGGCATGAAGGCGGCCATGAACGGCGTCGTCAACCTCTCCGTCCTGGACGGCTGGTGGGACGAGGGCTACCTCGACGACAACGGCTGGGCCATCGGCGGTCGCGACCGCAACCCTGATGACGGGGCCCAGGACTGGGCCGACGCCCAGAGTCTCTACCGGCTCCTGGAGGAGGAGATCGTGCCCCTCTGGTACGCCCGTGACGAGCACGGGCTGCCAGTAGGCTGGCTGGCGCGCATGCGCCGCGCCATCGGCAGCGCCCTGTGGCAGTTCTCCACTTCGCGGATGCTCGTCGAGTACGTCGAGCAGATGTACCTCCCGGCAGCCCGGCCGTCGTTCGCGGCAGCCGCTTCGGCGGCCCTGTCCACTGCCGGGGTGGCCTCCGCGGCGGCTTCCTCAGCGGCCGCCCAGCCGGCGGCTCAGGGGCGCGGGCGCGGATCCTCCGTGACCAGGTAACGGGTCCAGGCGAAGGCGCGTTCGAAGCCGAGCCTCGAGTAGACCCGCAGGGCAGCCTCGTTCTCCTCCTGGACGGAGAGCCACACGATGCGGTTGCCGAGCGCCAGGCCGGCCCGCGTCGCGACCGTCGTGACGAGCGTGCCGAAGCCCTGGCCTCGACGGTCGGGCACCACTCCCACGCCGAGGATGGCAGCCACTCCGTCACCCTGGAGGAGTCGGGCCACGGCCACCGGCTCCTCCGCCAGCCACACGATCCAGGCACGCAGGCGGCCGTTCTCCAGGTTCGACAGGAGGCTGGTGCGGCGGCGCTCGGCGTGGGCGTCGGCGATGCCGAAGATGCTGCGCTCGAGCGCCTCGTGCGTGACGAGCGAGCGCGGCTGCACGGCCTCGATCCTCAGCGAGGGCTCAAGGTGCGGGACGACGGAGGCATGCGCCACCCAGAGCACCGACTCGGCGAGGGCGCGGATCCAGCCCTGGCGCTCCAGCTCGCGATCGAGGCCCGTCGGCTGGTCGAGGCCGTCGCACCAGAGCAGCGACGGCCAGACCCCGGCACCGCGCATACGCTGGCGCACGAGCTGAAGCCGGTCCGGCCATGACTGCGGGCTCCAGCGGGGCATGGCGGCGTAGCTGGTGTCGGGTCCGCTGCCAGGACCGCTGACGAGCGTCACGCCGAGCTGCTCGTCCACCTCGACGGTGGCGCCCTCCCACTCGGGCAGCGCGACGAGATGACGCTGGATGGCCGCCAGCTCCTCCACGGATGGCGGCGCCACGTCAGGGACCGATGCCTCGCGCGGGCGTGCCGTGTCGGGACGCCGCAACGGTGAGCTCGGGCGAAGCTCGCTCATGGGACCCGGTCAGGCTGGTCCCGGAAGCCTGCCGCGCGGCCCGTCAGGCCACCTCGCCGAGCAGGATGCGACGGCACCACTTGATGGGCGGCGTGCCGTGGCTGATGACGGCTTCCAGGTGGGTACGCCGGTCGAAGCCGGGCGTCTCGCCGAGACCGCCCGCCACGCGCTGCGGAGGCACGGCGTCGGGTGTCGTCGCCGGCCGCCAGCGCGGCCCGTCGGCGAACCTCCACCTCGAGGTCCCACATCTCCAGCGAGCCCACGTAGTAGGTCGACAGCTGCGTCGAGCTGATGCGGGCCCGCAGCCACTTGCCGCGTGCCTCGTCCGGCTCCTGCCAGGCGCCGCGGACCATGAGGTCGAGGGCCTCCGCCTCGGTCATCGCGCCGGCGTGGGTCTCGACATCGAGGATGGCGTTGACGACCGCGCGCAGGTAGAGCTTCCAGTGGGTCAGGGCGAAACCCGGGTCGTCAGCGCCGTAGCCCAGGTCGACCATGACCTGCGTGACATAGACTGCCCAGCCCTCGGCGAACATGCCGTTGGTGAAGACCGTGCGCGCCAGCGATGGGCAGCGGTTGGAGGCCGCCAGCTGCAGGTAGTGGCCCGGGATGGCCTCGTGGATGGTGAGGTCCCGGAGCATGCGGTCGTTCTCTTCGCGCAGGTACGACTCGACGGCCTCCGGCCCAAGCGAGCCATCCGGTGGCGTGATCCAGAAGTGCGACTTCTGGCCGCGGTCGAGCGGGCCCGGGCTGTCCAGGAAGGCTCGCGCGTGGGCGCGCAGGAAGACGGGCGTCCAGGTGATGGTCAGGGGCTCGTCGGGCAGGCCGATGACGTCCTGCGCGCGGCAGAAGGCGGCGATACGCTCGACCTCGGCCTCGCAGTAGGCGATGAGGTCCTCCGGGGCCTGGTGCTCTGCGGCGATGGCGTCCAAGACGCGCTTCACGAGGGCGGCCTCGCCGTCCGTGTCGCCATCGGCCACGTCGGGGAGCGGCTCGCCCGGCACCCAGTGCGGCCAGGTCTCGCGGGCCAGGCGCACCATCTCGCCCCGGACAGCGTCGTAGTCGGCCCAGGCGCGGCGGCGCAGCTCCTCGGGCGTCAGGTCGCTGCCCAGCGTGAGGCGCAGCTTGCGGGCGAAGAGGTCGGGACCCAAACGGCCCTCGCCTTCCGCGCGCGAACGCACCTCGCCGTCGAGACCGGCACGGAAGGCCTCGAGGGCTTCGTGCGCCGCTGCCGCCGCGAGTCCCATCGGACCCACCAGGTCGACGGCCTCGCCACCGCCGGCCCGCCTGCGCGCCTCATCGAGGCCGGCCTCGACCAGCTCGCTGACGCCATCCAGCTGCGACAGCGCGGTGTCAAGCTGCAGCAGGGCCACCGGGCGGCCGGGCAGTCCGGTCAGGCCGGCCAGCGCCTGGCGCGACAGCTCGGGCAGGCCCTGGAGCCGGGACAGGAGTGCCGCCCCGCGCTGCGACCAGGGCGCGTACTCGCGCGAGAGGATGCCGAACAGACCGCTGCCCATGAGAGTCACCAGCTCCAGGGCATCCCAGGCCTCGCCGCGCAGGACCTCCTCAGCGAAGAGGGCCTTCTCGATCTCCTCGAGCAGGTACCTGCCGGTCGACGCGCTGGTCGAGTGACAGGGCGGCCTCCTCGAACGATCCGAGTCGTGCAGCCTGGCCATGCAGCGTCGCCACGCGAGCCATGCGGGCGGTCTCGCTGAGGTCCGGCCAGAGGCCGTCCACGGCGTGGTAGCCGGCGTCGGTGCCCCAGGTCGGGAAGGCCGTGAAAAGATCGACGAGGAGGTCGACGACGGCCGACTCGAAGGCATCGACCGGCTCGGGCAGGCCGTCAGGGCGCAGTCGCGTGGTCACGGGTCCTCCGATGGGCTGTGCCGGCGTCAGGCGGTCCGCGCACAGCATGGGTGAGGTTGATGAGGGGCATCCTACGATGCCGGGACGGGGCGCGGTACCCTGTGGCGTGGCATGAGCGACTCGATGACCTCTCACGCGCGCCGCTCCTTCGCCGCCCGGCTTGCCGAGCGTCCGGTGCTGCTGGACGGTGCCATGGGGACCCTGCTCTTCAGTCGAGGGGTGCCCCAGCGGGCCTCGCTCGACGAGCTCGTACTGAGCCGCCCGGAGCTGGTGACAGCGGTGCATCGCGAATACATCGCGGCCGGCGCGGAGGTCATCGAGACCGACACCTTCAGCGCCAACCGGGTCCACCTTGGGCTGCTGGGGCTCGCCGACCGGACCGCGGCCATCAACCGGCGGGCCGCCCAGCTGGCACGGGAGGCCCGCGAGGTCTCCGGTCGAGACGTGCTCGTGGCGGGTTCCATCGGCCCGGTGAGCTCCCCGCTTCACGGGCCAAGCCACCTCTCCGACCGGGTCGCCGGGTCCTCCGCGAGCGAGCAACTCGAGGGGCTCCTTGAGGGCGGCATCGACCTTGTCATGATCGAGACGGCCAGCGACGTGGGCCACCTACTGGCGGCCGTCGATGCCGCCCGACGTGCCTGCGACCTGCCCATCCTGGCCTCGCTCAGCTTCGACGAGGACCTGCTCGTGGCCGACGGGCACACGGCGGCAGAGGCCGCGGCCGCCTTGCAGGCGGCGGGTGTGGACGCCCTGGGCGTCAACTGCGGATCGGGCCCCATAGCCGGCATCGACGTTCTCGAGCAGATGGCGGAGGCGGCCGCTGGGACGCCGCTGCTGGTGATGCCCAATGCCGGCCTGCCCGGTCGCGTCGGCGGCCAGTTCGTGTGGGCCGCCACGCCCGCCTACTTCGCCGAAGAGGTACCCCGCTTCCTGGCTGCCGGAGCACGGCTGGTGGGCGGCTGCTGCGGCACGACCCCCGAGCACGTGGCGGCCATGCGACAGGCACTGGACCGCGAGATGGCGCGGCGCGGCGCCGGGACGACGACCGCTGTCGCCGCCGCGGGCGGGGCGACGGGAGGCGCCACCTCCGTGGGCGCAGCGGCGGGGCCGGCTGTGCCGGGGCCCGCGAGGGTCTCCGGGTCGGCCGCGGGGTCCTCCAGCGTCGAGATCGCGGCGCCTCCGACTCACGGGCCTGGCGACCGCGCTCGCGGAGGGCCGCTTCGTCGTCAGCGTGGAGATCGACCCGCCTCGCTCGGTGAACATCGAGCGCACGCTGCAGTCGGCCCAGCTCATCCGCGAGGCCGGCGCGGACCTCGTCAACATCAGCGACAGTGCCATGGCGCGCGTGCGCATGGGCGCCATGGCCGTGGGCTTCGCCATCCAGCGTGACCTGGGCCTCGAAACGCTCATCCACTTCACGACCCGCGACCGGAATCTGATGGCGCTCGAGTCGGAGTTGCTGGGCGCCCATGCCCTGGGCATCCGCGACGTCCTGGCCCTCACCGGTGACCCTCCGAGCGTCGGGGACTACCCGGGCGGCACGGGCATCTGGGACATCGATTCGGTCGGTCTCATCGGCATCCTGGTGCGCCTGAACCGGGGCGAGGACCAGGCCGGGCGGCCCATCGGTGCACCCGCGGGCTTCACCATCGCCTGCGCCCTGGATCCCACGGCCGCAGACCTGGATCGCGAGATCGAACGCCTGGCCGGCAAGATCGAGGCCGGTGCGCACCTCATCATGACCCAGCCGATCTACGCCGCGGCGCAGTGGCAGCGCTTCATGGAGCGTGCCTCGGCACGCTGGGGTGACCGTTTGCCGCTGCCCGTGCTGCTGGGCGTGCTGCCGCTGCACACCTCCCGACACGCCGAGTTCCTGCATCACGAGGTGCCCGGGATGACCATCCCGAGGAGGTCCGCAGCGCCATGGCAGCGGCCGGAGAGCGAGGCATGGAGGTGGGCCTGGAGGCCGCGCTCGAGCTGCTCCACGAGATGCGCCCGCTGGTCCAGGGCACCTACGTCATGCCCAGCTTCGGGCGCTACGAGCAATCCGCCGAGCTGGTGCGTCGGGTCCGCGCCGGAGACGGCCCGGCGGAGTCATGAGGCCCGGCATGGACCTGCTCGCTGCGCCTGCCGGCGCGAGGATGGCGCGCCATCTTGGCGGGCTCCTGGCGACCCTCACGACGCTGCTGATCATCCTTGCCCCCCTGGCCGCCGCACAGACGGGCGAGGAACCCTTCCCGGCCCGGGGGGATGGCGTCCACATCGCAGACGAGGCCAAGCTCCTCAACGGCGTGGATGAGGCGCAGTTGCAGGCCGACCTGCAGGCACTGCTCGCCGACAGCGGCATCGACATCGTCGTCTATACGCGTGAGCAGGAGCGGGTCGGGGCGCGCCGCGATGCTCGCGAGGATGCCGCCCGGCTGCTCGAGGAATGGCAGGTCGGCGGGACGTCCGGCAACGGCGCCGTGATGTTCTGGAACATCAACCCGGAGGGGGACGTCGCTCGCAGCGGCGTGGCGCTGGGGTCGGCCTATGCAGCGCTCGACGAGGGCGACGTCGACGAGGCCGTCAACTCCGCGGTGCTTCCAGGGCTGCAGAGTCAGGACTGGATCAGCGCCGTGCTGACCGGGCAGCTCGAGCTGCAATCCCGTCTCAGCGCAGCCCCGGTCACCACGCCAGCGCCCCTCCAGACGCCGGCACCCGGCGCCACGCCCAACGTCCGGCGTCCCTCCACCAGCGAGGGCCGCCGGCCCACCAGCGGCCTCTCACCGGAGGCCGGACCGGCCTTCCCGGATCCCATCAACGGGCTCGCTGTCTACGACTACGCGGAGGTCATCAGCCCGGCCGTCATCGAGCGTCTCGGCCGCACCATCGCCCAGGTCGAGGAACGCACCGGTGCCGAGATCGTCATCTACACGCAGGTCAAGCCCAGCGCGGACGACCCGGGGCGGACGGAGCAGGACGCCATCGCGCTCATCGACCAATGGGGCGTCGGCCGCCAGGGCTTCGACGATGGCCTGGCCATCTTCTTCAACCTCCGCGAGGACCTCTGCCACGGCCAGGTGCAGCTCTACGCGGCGCCGGGCTTCAGCGCCACGTACCTCACCAACGCCGAGCGCCAGGCCATCTTCGAGGAGCAGATGCTGCCGGCCCTGAAACGCTGCGACTTCGACGGCGCGCTCACGGCGGCCATGCAGCGGATCGACGAGGCGGCCACCGCGGAGCACGCCGCAGCCCTGCAGCTGGCACGCCAGGTGGACGCCGTGACCGGGTTCGATCGTTGCGCCCCTGCTGCTCATCGGCCTGGTGGCGTGGTCTGGCTGGAGCTGGCTGCGCTTCGGGCGTGATCCCGCCTACCTCGACAGCGCCTCCATCCTCATGCCCGCCCCGCCGCCGGGCCTGACGCCGGCTGCGGCGGCCGTGATCATGGATGGCCGGGCTCGACGACATGCGCTCACGACGGCCCTCGTGGACCTCGCGTCTCGTGGCGAGATCGCCTTCCGCGCCTCGGAGGGCGATCCGCGCAAGATGGACATCGACATCACCGTCCCCGACCAGCGCGACCCGCGCCTGGCACGTAACCGGCGCCAGCCGCTCGGGGAGGCGGAGCAGTACGCGCTCGACGCGCTCAAGCGCCTGGGCGGAGCGATCCGGACCATCGAGGCGGAGGACGTACCCGACTTCGCCAAGAGCGTAGGCGCCTTCGATGACCGACTCGAGCAGACCGTGGCCACCAACGGCTGGTTCCGCGAACCGCCGGGCGATTCGACCGATCGCTGGTCGCGCCGAGCCGCGGTCGTGCTCATCGCCGGAGTCGTGGGCATCTTCGTCAGCTTCAACCTGCCCAGCAACGGCCTGCTGCTGGTCTCGGTTGCGGCCATCGTGGCGGCCGTGGTCATGTTCGTCATCGCCCGCGTCATGCCGCAGCGGACGATGGAGGGGGCTCGCACCTTCGCCCAGCTGGCCGCCTACCGACGCACGCTCCAGAAGACGCTGGAGCAGTCGCGCACGATGGACCAGGTGGTCGCCAGCGGCGTGCTGCCCTGGGTGGACACGCCAGACCAGGCTGTCGTGTGGGCCTATGCCCTGGGCCTGCACGAGGAGGCCGAGGAGGTCCTGGAGCGTTCGATGGAGGACGTGCGCACCGGCGCTGCTTCGCCGACCCGCACCTACTTCCCGCTCTGGTTTGGCATCGGCGAGCGATCGGGTGGCCGATCGGCGGTGCGTCAGGGGCGCGGGCACCGACGGCGGGTCTCTTCTCCAGCGGCGTGGTGCCCGACTTCACGGCCATGACGGCGGCCCTGGCCAGCATCGGCAGCCCGCCGGCCTCGTCCGGCGGGGGCGGCGGGTCGGGTGGTTTCAGCGGCGGCAGCTCGGGCGGGGGCGGAGGCGGCGCCGGGGGTGGCTTCTAGCCCGAGCGTGGCATAAGCCCGGCGGCAGTCAGTGCCCAAGTGGCCTAGTCTGTAGGCCATGGGTGCCACCGACACGATGGAGATCTTCTTCGAGAAGCTCAACAACGGCGACCGTCAGGGCGCCGTCGAGCTCATGGATGAGCGGGCGGAGATGCGCGTCCACGTGCGCGACAGCTCGCGCACGCTGCGTGGCGTGGCCCAGGTGGGCGGCTGGTTCCTACGCGCCGATCCTGGCCTGAAGATGGTGCCGGCGGACGTCCGCGAGATGGGCAACACCTACGAGGCCGACCTCCTCGTACTGCGGCCGGGTGCGCCGTCCCAGCACATCGACGCGCTCTTCCGGGTCGAGGCCGGTCGCATCACGAGCATCAACTTCTCGTCGCGGTAGCGCTGCGACATGGCGCGGCAGTCCGAGAGGCCACCGCGCAGCCAGGCGTCCGGGTGATGCCTGCCGCTCCCGGCGAGCGGGTGCATGCATGGCGTGTCCGGTCGGGGCCCTAAGACTCCAGCGAGGGCTCTGGCGAGCCATCTCCGCGGCGCCAGCCGGCCGGGCAGGCGTAACCGTCGGGCGGGACGAGAAGCTCCTGTCCCAGTGACAGCACGTCCGGGTCCACCAGGCCGTTGATGCACTGCAGCAGCCGGACGTTGACCTTCACCTTCGTGGCGATCCCGGAGAGCGTGTCACCCGGCTTGACCGCATAGACGCGGATCTCCGGTTCGGGCGTCGGGCTCGGTGACGAACTGGCGTCCGGTGTCTGAAGAGGCGCGCGGGTGGGCAGGGCGCGGGCCGAGGCACCCGGCGACGGAGACGCCACCGCTGCCGTGCCGCCGTCGCCGCCGCCGGCCAGCAGGGTGGGCAGCAGGAAGACGACGAGCGACACGACCAGCACCCCAGCACGGCCAGCAGGATCGGCGACCCGAGGCCGCCGCCACGACGGCCCAGCGGCGCGCGGGCCGGCGGATCCGCGTAGAGCCACTCACCCGAGCCGTGCGTGCGGATGGGTGACGGGGCGGACGGCGGCGGCGCATGGGCAGGGCAGCCGGCACCTTGGGCGCCTGGAGCGCCTCGAGTGGCTCATCGACGACAGCCTCGGCCGGTAGCGTCGAGAATCGTCGACCAGGTCGACCGGGCCCTCGTCCTCGACCGCGTCGTCGTCCAAGTCGGGATCCCAGGGCGCCTCCGCCCAGGCCGAGGCGGACACCCAGTCGAGCAGCTCCGAGAGTCGGGCGGGCCGTGCCCGCGAGCCCAGTCTCAGGCGGGCCGAAGAGTCCGCCTTCCGGGGTCGGCCCGGGCATCTCGGGTGCCTGGGACCTCGCCGCGCTCAGCGGAGCGTCGACCCCCTGGCCGCGACCCCACGGCGAGGCCGGCGTCAGCGGTCGCGATCTCGCGGGACGCCGGCGTCGTGGGGCGCGCCAGCCTCCGGCAAGGCCACGCCGGATCCCCAGGCGTGTTGCGCGGCCTGGCTGACATAGGCAGGCTCGGCCGCGCTGCGGCCGCCCAGGCCAGGAACACCGAGCAGGCCTGGGAACCGCGTCGTGTAGCAGTACTCGGCCTGGTCGGCCAGGTCGCGCCGGCACGGAGCCCTCTCCTCGTAGCAGCGATTGCCGTCGTCGGGCGCGTCAGCTCGCCGGTCGCGGTCCTCGGCCAGCGCCACGAAGGGGCAGACCAGGCAGCGCCAGGGCCGGTCATGGTCCGGCATCGGTCACGGGCCGATGCGTCGGCCGCGCGACCCGTCAGGTCGCTGGTGGCTGCTCGGGCGCCGCCGACGTCAGGCGCCGACCGGGGTTCAGGCGGCGGGCGCCTCCACCTCGGACGTGTCGGCCTCCAGGTCGACTTCCACCTCCGGCCCGGTGCGCACGACCATGCCGGCACCGACGGTGTCCTCGGTCGTCTCGTCGATGAGGACGAAGCCGCCCGTGGCGCGGCTGAGGCGGTTCTCGTCGAGCAGCAGCGCCGTGCTGGTGCGGATGCGCACGCGCCGATCTCGTCGAGGCCCAGCTCAGAGGCGGTCTCGTCGCGCTGCAGGGTGTTGACGTCCATGCGGTAGCGCATGTCCTCGATGATGGCCTTGCCCGTGCGCGTC
>CAWDUR010000012.1:0-17169 GCA_963805585.1 uncultured Chloroflexia bacterium
GCCCTGTCCGCGCGGCGAGGACCGCAGCGTCGGCCAGCGCGTCCGCGCTGGAGATCCGATAGCCCGACTCCAGGAAGACCGGGGCCGCGATCTCCACGGGCATGGGGTCGCCCAACGCGAGCGCGTCGATCCAGGCATCGCGAGCCGCCAGCAGCGGCGAGGGGCGGCTGTCCCGACCGGCGCGGTGGGCCGCCACGGCCAGATCGAGCCGCGCCCCGTCCCCGAGCCGCATGGCCATGCGGGCCAGTTCGTGGACGGCGATGCAGCGCCGGGTCGGTCGGCTCATTCGTCCGGCCACCCAGTCGGCCAGCGCGGCCGCGGCTCCGGGCGCATCGTCCGGCCAGTCGCGCAGGGCCACGTTCAAGGGATGCAAGGCGGCCACCTGCGGCTCGTGATCCCCGCCGATACGCTCCGCCTCCTCGAGGTCGCGCAAGGCGTCTCCCGGCTCTCCTCGATAGCGATGGATGAGGGCACGCGACAGCAACCGCGCCGACCAGTGGGAGGGACTGATGACCGGGGCGTTGTGGACGGCCTCGTCGGCATGCGCCAGGGCCTCGTCGAGGCGACCCATCTCGCGTGAGAACTCCGCACGGTTGCCGGCCAGCCAGGCGAGGCTGTGCGTGGCTGCCGCCCGCCGGGCCACGCGCAGGCCATCGTCGAGCATGTCGATGAGCGGCTCCAGCGGATCGCCGCGCCCGTAACGCACGGCCGGCAGGTTGATGTAGCAGCGCATCAGGAGACCCCGGTCGTCGGCCTCGCGGGCCATGCGGAACGACTCCTCCAGGAGGGCCACGGCTTCGTCCTGATGCTCCAGGAAGGCCAGGGCGGCCCCCAGGTTGTGCGTCGCCCAGCGCAGGGTCGGCTCACTGGAGCAGGCTCGCGCCTCGGCGATGGCACGCTCCAGGACGGGCACCGCCTCCTCCACGCGGCCGGCGCGCCAGGACGTCCAGCCGAGGCGGTCGAGCAGGGCCGCACGGGCAGCGCTGGGTGGACCCGGTTCCAGGTCTGCGATGGCGGCCAGCAGCAGGTCTCGCGCGGCGTCGGCATCGCCGGCCTCGTAGAGCGCCTGGCCTCGCTGCTCGCGCAGGCCGGCCAACACCTGCACGTCCGCCGCCGTGCGCTCCGGCAACTCCTGCAGGCCGTCGATGGCGGCGGCGAGCACGGCCTCCCGCTCGCGCGCGTCGGCATTCTCCCAGGCCACCTCGGCGTACTCCCGTGCCAGGGCGGCCATCTCACGTGGCGGCACCTGGAGCGTCCCTGCCAGGTCAACGGCCATCTTCAGCCAACGGCCGGCGGCGGCGAGCTGACTGATGGCCGCGGCTCTCCGCGCGGCACGCAGGGCGGCGCGCATGGTGAGGCCGCGCAGGAGCCGCAGGTCGTCGTCGCCGTCTGCGCTGAACTCCTCCTCGTAGGCCAGCGCTGCCGCGAGGTGGCCGGCGATGAGCTCGGCGAACTCCTCCAGCCGATCGGCCAGCTCCGATTCCGCCCAGCCAGCGATATCGCGATGGAGCCGGGAGCGGTCACGCTTCGGCAGCGAGTCGTAGGCGACGTCTCTGATGAGGGCGTGACGGAAACCGTATTCGGCGGCCTCTGCCAGCGCCGACGGTGAACGCTGGACGACGAGGTCCTTGATGCGCAGGCGCCGGATGAGCTCCTGGGTGGACTCCCTCCCGGCTTGTGTGAGATGGGCCACCACGACGTCCCAGAAGATGCGGCCGACGACCGCGGCATCCTGGGCCAGTCGCTTCTCCCCCGCCGGCAACGTATCCAGCCGCGCGGCCAGCACCGCCTGCACGGAGGGCGGGATGTCGATGGACCCGATGTCATGCGCCAGCTCCCAGTGGCCGTCCGCGAAGCGCAACGCGCCGCGGTCCACGAGCATGCGCACCATCTCCTCCGCGAAGAGCGGGTTCCCCTCCGAGAGGGCCACGATGCGCTGGCGCAGGGGTTCCGGCACGCCACCCTCCAGGAGCCCATCCATGAGACGCGCCGTGGCGGCGACCGGCAATGGCTCGAGGAACACGGTCAGGGCGTTGGGTAGGCCACCGCCCCAGCCCGGCCGCGACTCGAGCAACTCGTGTCGGGCCAGGCACAGCACGAGCATGGAGCCCTCCGCCCAGCGGGCCAGGAAATCGATGAAGGCGAGGCTGCCATCGTCGGCCCAATGGATGTCCTCGATGACGAGGACCAGGGGATCGGCGGTGGCGATGGCAGACAGGTAGCGACGCCACGCTTCGAAGAGCTCATCGCGCGGGTGATCTCGCGGTGGGTCGCGGGGTTCCTCGACCGCGAGCACCGCCTCCAGGGCCTCCGCGATGGCGGGCGCGTCGGCTGACGGGATGGGCAGCTCGGCGAGGCGCCGTCGCAGACTCCTGGCGCGTCGCGGCCGGAGCATCGTCGTCATGCACGCGTGCGTCGGCCTTGACGATGTCGGCGATGGCACCGAAGGATCGCGATGAGTAGGCGAGGCAGCGGCCCTTGCGCCAGCGATGGACCCGCGGCAGACCATCCAGGTACTTCTCGAGCTCCCAGGCCAGGCGACTCTTGCCCACGCCGGCCGAGCCGATGACGGTGACGAGGTGCGGACGGCCGTCCTCGACGGCACGACGGACGGTGTCCTTGAGCAGCGTCATCTCGTGGTCACGGCCGACCAGCGGCGCGCCGATGCCGAGCGGCGCACGGCGGTCGCCGCGCCGCGCCTTCACCGAGACGGCCTGCCAGGCAGCCACGGGCAGGGCCTTGCCACGCAGCTCCAGCACGGGCAGCTCGCGGTACTCCACGATGTCGCGGGAGGCCGCGTAGGTGGATGGACCGACGACGACGGTGCCCGGATCCGCGGCAGCCTGGAGGCGAGCCGCGGTGTTCACGGCGTCGCCGGTCACGAAGAGGTCGCGTTCGTCGCGGGCGCGCGCGAGGTCCACGAGCACCTCGCCGGTCTCGATGCCGATGCGTAACGCCAGAGCCGGCCGACCGCCAGCGGAGGCTGCCACCTGGACCATGGCCGCCTGCATCTCCAGGGCAGCCCTCACGGCCCTCTCGGGATCGTCCTCGTGCACGGCAGGGACGCCGAAGACGGCCAGCAGCGCGTCGCCCGCGAACTTCTCGATGGTGCCCTCGTAACGAGTCACCTCCTGGGCGAGTCGCTCGAAGGTGCTGGACATGAGCGTGGCCACCAGCTCCGGGTCGTGCGCCTCGCCCAGGCCCGTGAAGCCGACGATGTCGGCAAAGAGGAGCGTGGCCACCTTGCGCTCACGAGCCAGGGGGGCGGGGGCGCGCAGGGCCACGAACGGGTCGCCCGGCAGGCGCTCCAGGATGGTCGATGCCGTGGCGTCGGCAGCGTGTCCGCAGTGCTTGCAGAAGCGGGCGTCGGGGTCGAGGGAAGCGCCGCAGCCTGCGCAGGGCACACCGATGGGCAGGCCACATGAGGCGCAGTAACGGGCATCGACATCCAGCGCGCGGCCACACCTGCGGCAGCTCATGGGCGCCCATGCTACGCGCGGCCGGGCCCCGCTGCTGTCCGCTGCCTGACACCCGGAACGGCCGGCGATCGAACCATGTCGTCCACCTACACTACGAGGCATGCCTCCCGCCCGTCGCCTGCGCCACTGCTACCAGGTGCGGTTCGACGAGGCGGATGCCAATGGTCGCCTGCGGCCGTCCGGCTACCTGCGCTACGCCCAGGACATGGCCTGGCGGCACAGCGAGAGCGCCGGCTTCGGACGCGACTGGTACGCAGCGCGCTCGCTGACCTGGCTGGTCCGCAACGTGTCCCTGCATCTCAGGGCGGCGGTCACGTACGGCGAGCAGATCACGCTGACGACGGAGGTCACCGGCTGGCGCCACGTCTGGGCGCGACGCCAGGGGGTCATACGACGTGGCGAACACCAGGATGACTCGGACACGGGCGAGGTGGTCGCGGTCGTGGACACCGACTGGGTGCTGCTCGGAGAGGATGGCCGTCCTGCCCGCGTACCCGACGAGATCGCCACATGGTTCGCCGCGGAGCCGACCTTCGAGCGCGGTCGGGTCCTGATCGCGGAGACGCCGACCGATGCCACGCGACTGGCGATCCGCGTGCGGCCACTGGACGTGGACCCCATGGCACACATGAACAACGCCGCCTACCTGGACGTCGTGGACGAGGTGATGGCGCACCTGCCGCCCGCGACGGTTGGCGGCGGACCCGACGACGGCCCGGTGGGCCGCCTCTACCGAGTCGGCTATCTGCAGCCCGCCCTGCCGGATGCCCGGCTCGACGTGGCCGCCTGGCGTCCCGACGCGGGCTCCATCGCGTGCCGGATCTGTGACGGCGACGGGACGGAGCTGACGCGGGTGCTGATCAGCCGGTCGCCGATCACGTAGGGCCGGCTCAGGCTTCAGCGCACCGGCCCATCGCTCAAGGGCTCGACGCCGACGAAACGGTCGAATGCCGCGACCAGCGCCGCGCCGAAGGTCTCGGGTGCGTCGCCCCGCAATCCGCGGAGCCACTCCGCGGTGACGGCCACGTGGCGCGGCTCGTTGCGGCTGCCGCGCACGCCGCGCGGCTTCAGATAGGGGGCGTCCGTCTCGACCAGGAGGCGCTCCGCGGGCACGATGCGCGCGACCTGCGCGCTGGCCTCCTCGCCACTGCGGAAGACGAGGCCACCGAAGGCGATGGCCAGTCCCATCGCCAGGGCCGCCTCGGCGTAGTCGACGGGACCACTGAACGAGTGCAGCACGCCCGGGGGCTGGTCGCCGAAGCGAGCCTGCCAGGCCCCCTCCCCGACCCCGGCCTCGCGCAGCTCGCGGATGAGGTCGTCCTGGGCATCCCGCTGGCCGGGCTTGGAGCGGCAGTGCAGGATGAGCGGCTTGCCGAGCTCCAGCGCCAGCTCGATGTGACGGCGCAGGTTGGTCAGCTGGTCAGCGCGGGGCGAGAAGGCCCGGTCGTAGTCGAGGCCGGTCTCCCCGATGGCCACCACGCCGGGCTCGGCGGCCAGGTCGCGAAGCGCTGCCCACGTGGACGTGTCAGCGCGGCTGGCGACATGCGGGTGCAGCCCGACCGCGACCGGAAGTCCGTGGCGCCTTGCGAAGGCCAGCCCGGCGCGGCTCGAGTCCAGGTCCCAGCCTGGCACGAGCACGCGCTCGACGCCCGCGGCGCGCGCGGCGTCCAGCACTTCGTCCGCGTCCCCGGCGAAGGCTTCCGACTGCAGATGAGCGTGCGCGTCCACGAGGCGCAGCGGGGCGGCGTCACCCATCCGTGCGGCGTCACCCATCCGTGCGGCGTGGCTGGCCGGGCTGCATCAGGAAGGCTCGGCCACGCCTCCGGCCTCGTCCAGCTCCAGGCGCGGGAACAGCGGTGCCGTGAGCCCGATCCGGCCACCGCCCGCGAGCGCGCCCCAGGTGGCCAGTCGGAGCAGGAGCGGGCCGCCGTTGCCGTCCGGCCCGTAGGCCCAGTCGACCCCAAGCTGCTGAGCCGCCCGAGCCGCCGACTCCGGCATGAAGGGCGCCACGGCCACGGAGATGACGCGGCAGGCCTCCACGAGGTCACCGAGAACGTCCGCCAGGCGGGCCGCGGCCGCGTCGTCCCCGCCTCGAGCCGCCTTGGCGAGGCTCCAGGGCTGGGCCGACTCCACGAAGCGGTTGGCCTGGCCGACGAACCCCCAGAGCGTCTCCAGCGCGAGGTGCAGAAGGTTCGACTCGAGGTGCCCGGCATACCGCTCGAGGGTGTTCACCCAGCCCGCGGCCAGCTCTCCATGTGTCGGGGCGGGTCGCTCGCCGTCCAGGTAGCGCTCGGTCATCGTCAAGGTGCGATTGAGCAGGTTGCCGAAGTCGTTGGCGAGGTCCGCGTTGTAGCGGCGCACGAAGCTATCCCATGAGACGTCGCTGTCGCGGTCGAAGGCGACCTCGCGCAGGACCGCGTAGCGGGCACCGTCGCGACCGAGCGCCGCTGCCACGTCCACCGGGTCGAGGAAGTTGCCGCGGCTCTTGCTCATGCGCTCACCCTGCGCCAGCAGCCAGCCGTGGACCCAGACCTTGCGCGGCAGCGGCAGACCGGCGCTCATGAGCATGGCCGGCCAGTAGATGGTGTGCAGTCGATTGATGTCCTTGCCGATGACCTGCAGGTCGGCCGGCCACCAGTGATCGAAGGCCGCCGGCTCGCCCGGGAAGCCGGCGCCCGTGATGTAGTTGATGAGCGCGTCATACCAGACGTAGACGGTGCCGGCCGCGGGGTCCCAGCTGCCGTCGGGACGCTGGGCGGACGAGCCGTCCGGCAGCAGCGGGAAGGGGATGCCCCAGGTGGCGCCCTCACGGCTGACCGAGAAGTCCTCGAGACCCTGGCGGATGAAGCCGAGCATCTCGTTCTTGCGGTACTCCGGCTCCACCCAGTCGGGGTGTTCCGCGTAGTGGCGTTCCAGGCGCTCCTGGTAGGAGCTCAAGCGGAAGAACCAGTTGCGCTCCGCCAGCCACTGCAGCTCGACATCCGGGTGGTTGGGACAATGGAAGCCGCGTTCGTCCTCGACGAGGTCGCTCGTGTTGCGGAAACCCTCGTTGGGGCAGTACCAGCCCTCGTAGTCGCCCAGGTAGATGTCGCCGTTTGCGTAAGCGCGGCGGATCATCTCGTGGACGGCCGCGGTGTGGTCCGGGTCGGTCGTGCGGATGAAGCGGTCAGGGCTGATGCCCAGGGCATCCTCCGCGGTCCGGAAGAGCGCCACCATCTCGTCCACGAACGCCTTCGGCTCGAGCCCACGCTGGGCGGCCGTGGTGGCGATGTTGACCGAATACTCGTCGGTGCCGGTGAGGAAGCGGGTGTCGTCGCCGAGCATGCGATGCCATCGGGCGATGACATCGGCACCCACGACCTCATAGAGGGTGTGCAGACCGGGTCGGTTGTTGGCGTAGGCGATGGCCGTGGTCAGGTAGAAGCGGCGTCGTTCGGTCATGGGCTGCCGCGATGCTACCAAGCGGCGAGGCTGCCGGTCTCACGCAGCCGCGTGCCGACTCGACAGGCAGCCGCCTCGACGAGGCCGCAACCGCTACGCGCGGCCGAGAGCAGCCCCTACGCGGCCGGGAGCAGCGCGACGACGAGCGACAGCGACCCGAGGGCAGCGGCCGTGGCCACCACAGTACGCACGGCGTGCCCGTGGTGCAGCAGGTGCAGGCGAGGCAACCGTGGGCGGCGCGTGCCAAGCTCCGGGTCCGGGGCCGGGTCGGCCGTCCTGGCGGCGGCCGTCAACGCCGACTGGCTGACGTGCGTCGCGGACTTCGCGCTCGCGATCTCCGGTCAGTATCCGGGAGATCTCCTGGTTGGGAAGCATTCCGTTCATGGCTCGGACCTCTCGCTGTCTTAGGACGAACCTACACAGCGAGGAACCGCGCCGTCTGTCAAGCAGCCGACAGGCGGGCCATCATCCTTCGGCCGTCGATGCCCTGGCGCTCGCCGGGGCCAAGGCGTCCGCCAGGGCCAGGGCCTCCGTCGGGGCCCGTGCACCGTCGGGGTCCAGGGCATCCACGTCGGGGATGAGCAGGCTGTCCCGCTCGATGACCAGGAGCCCGCGCTCGACGAACCCGGACAGCAGCTTGTTGACCGACTGGCGGGTGCCGCCGATCATGGCCGCGAGGTCGGACTGCGTGTAGGGCCAGTCGAGGCGCACCTCGCGCGATCCGGGGCGGCTTCGCGCGCGAGACGGGCAAGGCGCGTCGCCATGCGGCCGGCGAGGTCGAGGAAGTGCAACTCTTCCACCTGCCCGGTGAGTCGCCGCAGCTCACGGGCCAGGCCGACCAGGAGCGCGTCCCGAAGGCCATCATCGCGGTCGAGCAGCTCGCGAAAGCGGTCGCGGGCCAGCGCCCATGTCTCGCAGGCCTCGAGTGCCACGGCCGCGGCCGAGCGCGGCTGGCCGTCGAGCAGGGCCAGCTCCCCGAAAGTGTCACCCCGGCGCAGCGTGGCGATGATGGCCTCCTCGCCATCAGGGCTGGGCAGCACGATCTTGACGGCGCCGCTGCGTACGAGGTGCAACGAATCTCCAGGGTCGCCCTGTCCGAAGATGACCTCGCCGCGTCGGTAGCGGCGCCGGCGCAGGTGTCGAGCCACGTCAGCCAGGGCCTCCGGGCTGGCGTGAGCGAAGAGCGGGGAGCCGCGCAGCTGTTCCACGATCGGGTCGGAGGCCACCGCCGAACGATGGTCCCCCTGCCCGGTCCTCGTCAAGCCGCCTGCGCTTCAGTGACGGAAGTGGCGTCGGCCCGTGACGACCATGGCCGCCCCCGCGGCGTCCACCGCGGCCAGCACTTCATCATCGCGCCGCGAGCCGCCCGGCTGGATGACGGCGGACACTCCCGCGGCCAGGCAGACTGCCACGCCATCAGCGAAGGGGAAGAAAGCGTCCGAGGCCGCCACGGCACCCCGCGCCCGGTCGCCTGCCTGTGTGGCCGCCAGGCGGGCGCTCGTTACCCGGTTCATCTGCCCAGCGCCGACCCCCAGGAGGGCGCCGTCGCGGGCGATGACGATGGCGTTCGACTTGACGTGGCGCACGACCCGCCAGGCGAAGGCCAGATCGGCCGACTCTCGGGCGTCGGGCGGGCGGGCGCTGACGACCCGCCAGGACTCCGGGTCATCCGGCTGATCGTCCGCTTCGGTGATGAGCACGGCACCGCCCGCGCTGCGGACGTCCAGCGGCGGTCGAGTCGGCGCCGACGACAGGATCGTGCCGTCCACGACCAGGCGCAGATCGGGCTTGGCAGCCAGCCTGGCGCGGGCCGCGTCGTCGAAGCCGGCCGCCACGATGACCTCCAGGAAGAGGCTCGCGAGGGCAGCCGCCAGCGCGCCATCCACGCGTCCGCGCACCGCCACGACGCCGCCGAAGGCACTCACCGGGTCGCCCGCCAGGGCACGCTCCCAGGCCGTGGTCAAGTCGGGACCTTCCGCGGCACCGCAGGGGACGCCGTGCTTGACCACGACGACCGCATCTCCCTGCAGGTCGCGCGCCAGGGCCGCCGCAGCGGCCGCGTCGAGCAGGTTGTTGTAGGAGAGCGGCTTTCCCGCCAGGAGCGTGGCACCGGCGGCGAAGGGGCCGGTCTCGGGGTCGGCGCCGGGCAGTGTGTAGAGGGCTGCTGCCTGGTGGGGGTTCTCGCCGTAGCGGAGCGGCTGGGCGCGACGCAGCGTCAGGTCGAGGCGCTCCGGGAAGCGGTCGTCGGGTGCCCAGCGGCGAGACAGGGTCCCGGCGATGGCGGTGTCGTAGGCCGCCGTGAGCCGGAAGGCTTTCAGGGCCAGCCTGCGCCGCGTGTCGTCGCCAAGCGCGCCGTGCGCGTCGAGCTCGGCGAGGACGGCCGGGTAGTCGTCCGGGTCGCAGACGATGCCGACCGAGGCGTGGTTCTTGGCTGCGGCGCGCACCAGGGTCGGGCCGCCGATGTCGATCTCCTCGATGAGCTCATCGTCGGCGATGCCCGACCGGGCCGCAGCCTCCTCGAAGCGGTAGAGGTTGACGATGACGAGCTCGAAGGGCTCGATGCCCTGCGCCGCGAGCTGCTGGCGATGCGATGCCCGGCGCAGGTCCGCGAGCACGCCACCCGCGATGCGCGGGTGAAGTGTCTTGACCCGCCCGTCGAGCATCTCCGGGGCGCCGGTGACGGCGGCCACGTCAGTCACGGGCAGACCGGCCTCGCGGATGGCGCGTGCGGTGCCACCTGTGGACACCAGCTCCCAGCCGCGATCGATCAATCCGCCGGCAAGGTGGAGCAGGCCGCGCTTGTCGGAGACCGAGATGAGGGCGCGCCGCTGTCTCGGGCCGCCAGGGGTGCTGGCACCGGGTGCCGGGTCCACGGCGTCCGTCATCGGTCGAGGGTCTCCAGGCGGGCCAGCACCGTGTCCACGTGCCGCAGGGCAAACCGGTCATCGAAGCAACGCTCGAGCACCTGGGGCGAGAGCGCCGTGGTGACCGCCGCGTCCCCCGCCACGAGTGCCTGGAAGGACACTCCTTCGTCGGCTGCCCGCATGGCGAGGCGCTGCACGATGGCATAGGCCTCGGGGCGTGCCAGCCCGCCCTCCACGAGGGCGCTGAGGACCCGGGACGAAGCGTGCAGCTCATGCCCGGCGGCGATGTTCCGGGCCATGCGCTCCGGCCGCACCACGAGACCCTCCACCAAGCCCCGGAAGCGCTCCAGCATGTAGTGCAGCAGTGTGGTCGCACCGGGCAGTGCGACTCGCTCCACGGACGAGTGGCTGATGTCCCGCTCGTGCCAGAGGGCCTGGTCCTCCATGCCCGCGATGGCATAGCCGCGCAGCAGACGCGCCATGCCCGTGAGGCGCTCGGCCAGGATGGGGTTGCGCTTGTGGGGCATGGCCGAGGATCCGGCCTGGCCGGCCCGGAAAGGCTCCTGCAACTCCCCGATCTCGGTGTGCTGGAGGTTGCGGACCTCCACCGCAAAACGCTCGATGGAACCGCCGCTGATGGCGATGGCGGCCAGGAATGAGGCATGCCGGTCGCGCTGCACGATCTGCGTGCTGGCCGGGTCCACGGTGAGACCCAGGGCCCCAAGGGCCGCCGCCTCCACTTCCGGCGGCAGGTGCGAGTAGGTGCCCACGGGCCCGGAGATCTTGCCCGTGGCCAGGTCGGCCGCGGCCGCGCCGAGACGGGAGCGCGACCGATCCAGCTCGAAGGCCCAGGAGGCCAGCTTGAGCCCGAGGGTGATGGGCTCTGCGTGGACCCCATGCGTGCGCCCCATCATCAGGGTCCCGGCGTGGACCCGTGCCTTGGCCACCACGGCTGCGATGGCCGCGTCCAGGCTGCGCAGGATGAGGTCAGCGGCGGCACGGCACTGGAGGGCCAGGGCGGTGTCCACGACGTCGCTGCTGGTCAGCCCGTAGTGGAGATAGCGTCCGGCCTCCCCGACCGTTTCGGCGACCTGTGTGACGAAGGCCACCACATCGTGGTCGGTGATGCGCTCCAGGTCGGCGATGCGGACCACGTCCACGCGCGCAGCTGCGGCGATGGCATCCACGGCCTCCAGAGGCACATCCCCCCGCTCGGCGAGGACGCGGAGCACCGCCAACTCCACCCGGAGCATGTGCTCGAAACGGCTCTCCTCGGACCACAGCGCGGCCATCGCGGGCAGCGTGTAGCGCTCGATCATGTGATGACCCGGGGCCTCGGGCGCAGGTCTCGGCGCATGATCGTCTGGGTCCGCTCCGGGCCGACACTGACGACGGCCACGGGCGCCCCAGCCAGCGCCTCGATGGCCTCCACGTAGGACACGGCGGCGGGCGGCAGGTCGGCCATCGTCCGTGCACCGGAGATGTCCTCCGACCAGCCCGGGAAGACCTCGTAGACGGGCACCGCCTGCTCCAGCTCCTCCAGCGTCAGCGGCCAGCGCATGAGTCCGCCGTCCACGCGGTAGGCCGTGGCGATGCGGATCTCCTCCAGTCCAGAGAGGATGTCCAGCTTGTTGACCATGAGGTGGCTGGCACTGTTGACGGCTACGGCGTAGCGCAGCGGGACCGCGTCCAGCCAGCCGCAACGGCGCCGACGGCCGGTCGTGGTGCCGAATTCGCGGCCCTTCTCCAGCAGGTAGCGGCCCGTCTCGTCGTCCAGCTCCGTTGGGAATGGTCCCGATCCGACTCGGGTGCTGTAGGCCTTCAGGATGCCGATGACCTGCTCGACCTGGAGGGGGCCCACGCCGCCTCCGGTGCAGGCGCCGCCGGCCACGGGATTGCTGCTGGTGACAAAGGGATAGGTGCCATGGTCGAGGTCCAGCAGCGTGCCTTGGGCACCCTCAAGGATGACGTGCCGGCCCTCTGCCAGGGCGTCCTGGATGAGCAGGACGGTATCCGTGATGTGCGGGCGCAGCGTCTCCCCCCAGGTCGCCGCCTCCTCAAGAAGTTCCTCCATGTCGAAGCCGGGCTGCCCATACGACTCGTGGAGGACGGCGTTGCGCTCGGGCAGTACCTTCTCCAGGCGCGCGCGCAGGACGCGCGGGTCGAGCAGGTCGCCCATGCGCACGCCGGCTCGCCAGGCGCGGTCGGCATAGGTGGGCCCGATGCCCCGCCGAGTGGTGCCGATCTCAGCGCCGGAGAGCCGTGCCTCGGCGGCCCCATCCAGCGCCACGTGATAGGGCATGATGACGTGCGCTGCACGGCTGACACGGATGCGGGAGGGGTCGACACCGCGCTCCGCGAGCATGGCCATCTCACTGATGAGCGTGCGCGGGTTGACCACCACGCCGTTGCCGATGATGGGCGTGATGTGGGGGTGCAGCACGCCGCTGGGCACGAGGTGCAGCTTGAAGACGGCGTCGCCGATGACCACGGTGTGCCCGGCGTTATCGCCGCCCTGGTAGCGCACGACCATGTGGACCGATTCGGAGAGCAGGTCCACGGCCTTGCCCTTGCCCTCGTCGCCCCACTGCAGGCCGACGATGACGCTGGCCGGCATCAGCCGGCGCTCCCGATGGCGTGGCGTGTCGACGGCCGGCCGGTCTGGCTGGCCGTGGTCATGTCGGTGATGGCTCCCCTCCCTTGCCCCGGGCGGGCCGCTGGCGGGTCGACACTTGAGATCCTGGCGGGCGTGGCGCGCCGATCGAGCGTGGTCGGTCGCGCGGCCTCGTCGGTAGCCGGTCCGGCGTCAGGCCGGGGCTGCCTCCTCGACCACATCCCCGACGGCCGCGGAGGCCTCGGTGGCAGCCTCGTCCAGGGTCTCTGAGGCATCCTCCGCGGCGTCGGCAGCACCCGCGGACGCCTCGTCCGCCTGCGCAAGACGCTGCTCCAGACTGGACTGGAAGATCCTTGAAGCGGGTCTCCAGGCGGTTACCGACGGCTTCGAAGTCACGCTTCTCAAGGTCGGCGCGGATGCCGTCGAGCTCGTCGCGCAACTCCCGGCCTAGCTTGCCGGACGACAATGTGGACGCCGCCATGCCGGCAGCGAAGCCGGCCACGGCGCCAAGGATGAAACGCATCGTTTGTCCTCCTGTACGGCCATCCGGAGCGTCCGGCGATCAGCGGGCCGAACCACCCCTTGCATGCGGCGCTCTGACGCGCCCCACAAGGATACGTCCCGGCCGGCTCCGAAGCTCGGACAGAGCCTGATCGGTGGTCGCGCCTCGCAGACAGGCGGCCCCGCACAGTCCGGACAAGCCGACCCCGGCATCGCCGCGGGATCGGTCACGATGTGCAAGATCGTCACCGAGGCCGTCGATCAGGGACGCCGCACGCCCGGTCGCGATCCTGGCCCCGACACCCCGTAGGCGATGCCAGCCTTCCGGCGTCAGATCAGGCGGACGGGCCCTCCGGGATCGCGCCGACCTGCTGCATCATCGTCAGCTGGTCCATGACGCCCCAGTGCTCGTGGCAGAGTCCGTCGTCGCCCATGCCCATGATGTCGATGAGCTGCGCATCGACGCGCTTGCCGCTCGGCGGCAGGCCCATGAAGGCACCCTGGTGCGTCCCGGTGTAGCGCACGCGGACGCAGACCTTGTCCCCGCTCGCGAAGATGTCCTCCACCTCCATGCGCATGTCCGGGAACGCGGCCTGCTGCATCCGGAAGAAGGCCAGGACCCCGTCCTTCGTCGGCTCGAGGCCGGCCAGCTGCTCGTGCTCGACGAAGTCGTCGGCCAGCAGGGCACCGAAGCCCGTCGATGTCGCCAGCGTTGATGAGGTCGTAGAAGCGTCGCACCGTCGCGGCGTGGTCCATGGGGTTCCTCCTTGGGGGGTGTGGAGGCCGCGAGTGTACTTCCGACATGTTGGCGTGGATAGCACGATGTCCTTCTTGCGCTGGCCCGAGAGCATCTCCACGCTTGTCAAGATGTAGGTCTATCCGTCGGTGTTGGCAATCGCACGGTCGGCTCCCCGGACGACCCGGGCGGTCCTGACGTGGCCCTGAACGGACGCTCGCTCGCCGTCGGCCGACTGACGCACGGCGCGATACCATGCGCAGGCGCACGGGTGGAGGCCCATCCGCTCGGCGAGCAGCGCGAACCTGCAGAGCGGGATGCTTCGCGCTGGAACTGACGTCGCAGCTCCAGTCAGCGCATCCAGACCCGAGTTCCTGCACCCGTAGTCCACCAGGACGACGAACCATGCTCCCATCACGTCCTGAAGGAGGACCATCCAGATGGCGGATCTCAACGCCAAGCTCCCGATCCCCGTCGCCACCATCGAGACGATCCCCGGACGCCAGATCACCGAGTACGTCGGTGCCGCCTTCGGCGTGATCGTGCAGTCGCTCGGGCGTGGCCCGCGGCTTCAGCGGCTTCTTCAAGTCCATCAAGAAGGGCGAGGTCGCGGAGTACACGACCACGATCTCCGAGGCGCGCCGGATCTCCGTCGAGCGGCTCGTCGAGCACGCGCAGGCCATGGGAGCGGACGCCGTCGTGGGCCTGCGGTTCGACTCGTCCGACGTGGGCGGCAACGCCCTGTCCGAGATGGTCGCCTACGGCACGGCCGTCAAGCTCGCCTGACCCGAACATCACCCATCCCAGGAAGGAACCCCACGATGCGCCGACTGACCATCACCACCTCGCTGCTGGCCGTGGCGCTGGCACTACCCGCTGGCTGCGCTCGCCGCCGATCCGCCCACGCTCCCCACGACGCCGATGAGCGCGGAGGACTCCGCGGGCATCGACATCATCGCGAACGCGACGCTGGAGTCCGCGGGCATCAACGCCCTGTACGTGGGCGTCTGGGACCCCGCGCGCGGCGCCTATGTGAAGGCCTATGGCAACGCGGACGTTGCCAGCGGCCGTGCCGCGAGCATCGACGACAGCTTCCGCATCGGCAGCACGACCAAGACGTTCACCGCGACCGTCATCCTGCAGCTCATCGACGAGGGCAAGCTGGCACTCGACGCGACGCTCGCGGACGCGGCCCCTGGCGTCGCGGCCGCCTACCCGACCATCGCCGACCGCACTATCGCGCAGCTGCTCGACATGAGCGCAGGCATCCCCGACTACACCGAGGTCCCCGACGGCGTCATCGCCGACCTCGCGGCGGATCCGACCCGGGTCTGGACGGCCGACGAGATGATCGCCTCCGGCCTGACGCTCCCGCTCTCGCCCGCGGGCGAGACCACCGCGTACTCCAACACCAATTACTTGGTGCTCCAGAAGGTGGCCGAGGAGGTCGGCGGGGCGCCCCTCGCACAGCTCATCGCCGACCGCGTGACCGGGCCCCTGGGCCTCACGCATACCGTCCTGCCGCCCGACGCCGACACGACCCTGCCGGAGCCGTCGGCCCACGGCTACATCGGCCCAGAGTGCGTCGCGGAGATGGCCGCCGCCGGCGGCACGGTCACGGCAGGCACGGACAGTACCGACTGGAACGTCTCGTACGCCCAGGGCTCAGGTGGCGTCACGTCCACGCTGACGGACCTGGGCACCTGGGCGGCCTCCATGTCCGGCTCCACGACGCTCTCGCCGGAGCTGGCCGCGCAGCGCATCGCGACGCCCCAGCAGCTCAAGGATCAGCCCTTCACATACGGCCTCGGCATCATGGGCGTCGGCCCGATGTGGGGCCACTCGGGCGAGGTCTTCGGGTGGGAGGGCTTCGCGCTCCACGACCCGGCGACGGGCGCGACCGTGGTCGTCTACTCCAACTCCTGCGGCACCGGGGCACCCCTGTCGGTGATCATCACCGCCTATGAGCCGCTGCTCCAGTGGCTGACGGAGCTGACCGGCGGCTGAGCCGACCCGAGGTGCGAGGTGGCAACCTCCCATCTTCGTGCGGTTCTCCGAACACCCGTACGCCGCATCGCTTGACGCCCGCCTGACCGCCCAGTAGACCGGGCTGAGTGTCACCATCCCTCGCGTCCGTCCTCGACCTCGGCCTGTCACACGCTCCCATCCTGGGTTTCCGTCCACTTGGTCGTGTCCGTCGGTCTCGGCGACTGCCACCTGAAGTCGTCAACCGGGTCCGGCGCTCGTCTGCAGTGACGTCCTGGGTCTGGAAGGCGTACCCGGTGGCAAGCTCGCTCGAGGCAGCCGCTGTTCAGGCCCTGGCCAAGTACCAGCGCGGGTGGCGGCTCGCTACGCCGCGGTGGCCCCCACCTCGCCGGTCTCGACATCGCCCGCGGGCTCGAACACGAGGGCCATGACCCCGGACTCGGACACGTGCGCGGGCTGCGCCGGGCGGAAGGCCATCGGCACCGTGCCCGTATCGAAGAGGCGTTTGCCGGTGCCGAGCGCGATGGGGTACATCCACAGGTTCAGGCGGTCCACGAGCCCCTCGGCGAGGAGGCTGCGCAGCAGTTCGCCGCTGCCCCAGGTGTGCACCTCGTCGAACTCGTCGCGCAGCCGCCCGACGGCCGCGGCATCGGGCAGCACCGTGGTGCCCGCCCAGCTCGGATCCTCGAGCGTTCGCGAGACCACGTACTTGGGGATGGCGGCGAACTTCGCCGCGACCGGCTCATCGGCCGGCTGGAACGGCCAGTAGGCGGCGAAGATGTCGTACGTGCGGCGGCCGAGCAGGAGCGCGTCGGTGCGTTCGATGCTCGACATGATCGAGGCGCCGATCGCCTCGTCCGTATACGGCGCCTGCCAGCCGCCGAACGCGAAGCCGCCCTCGCGGTCTTCGTCGCGGCCGCCGGGTGCCTGATAGACCCCGTCCAGGGTGAGGAACAGGTCTGCTGCGATGATGCCCATGCCGGTCTCCTTCCGCTCGGCGCGGATGGCTCACGCCGACGCTCCATCATCGGACCGATGGGCGATCTGAGGCATTACGAACGGGCAGGCTGAGCGGGCGTTTCTCTTACACCTGTCGCGTTGGTGTCGCTGTCGGCTGAGCCGGGGATTTCTCCGTTTCGTTGCCCTCGGGCAACGAGAACCTCGGCCGAATGCCTCCTGCAAGCTTGCCCGCGGCTGTCCCGGTGACGGACGCGGGCGTATGCTCCCGGTCTGAAGTCACGCCCACGCCTTGAGGAGGAATTCGGCATGTCGCTGCTGCAACGTGTCGAAGCAGCGAAGACGGCGAACGCCGGGACGAAGGGTCCAGGTACGCCGGTGGGGCGCCGGCGGCCCCGACGGGGACGAACGCGCCGCAAGGCACGGGCTCGTCCTGGTTCGCTATCCCCGCTGTCGAGGGCGGCGAGCATCCGCCTGCCGTCGCCCGCGTCTCGCCCCGCGAGGAGGCTTTCCGCGATATCCGCCGACGCCTGGAGGCGGCTGTCGTTCACGCCCTCGCGCCGCGCATCGACCTCTCCAACCCGGAGGTCG
>CAWDUR010000013.1:0-16131 GCA_963805585.1 uncultured Chloroflexia bacterium
AGGCCACCGGCCCGTCCACGGCCGCGCGCTCCAGCCCACCCAGGATGTCCCCGAACTGGCGGGGGAAGTCCCAGTAGAGCGTGCCCCCCATGCGCACCGGGGTGTTGGGATAGCGATGGACGGGCTCGATGGAGAGCTGGTCGCCGTCGAAGCGCCCGACGATGGTGCGGCCGCTCTCGGCCCCGAAGTCGAGCGCGACGTAGCGCAGCCCTCGCTGGTCGGTCATGTCAGTCCTCCTGGGCCCCGGTGCCGGCAGCACCACCGGGTCCGGCGCTGCCGGGCCGGGCCGCCCCCGGTCCAGCGGCGGCCAGCAGGGCCTCCTCGGCGGCGCGCGTCCAGAGCCCGTGGTCGAGTGCCGCGGCCACGCTCGGGAAGGCCGACGCCAGCTCGGGCAGCTTCAGCAGGCCGACCCCGGAGAGCATCGGGTAGATGACGATCTTGCCGCCCGAGGTGCGGGCCTGGACCGCCGCCAGCGCGTCGGCCACGCCCTCCATACCGGACACGGCGTCGACGCTGATGTTCGTGTCCAGCGTGCCAGCCTCCAGCTTGGCCAGCACGGCCTTCATGTCGCTGATCATGGAGCCGCTGGTGCCGATGAGGTAGACGCCCTTGCGAACGAGCTCGTCGAGGTCCAGCGGGGCGCGCGTGCCGATGGCGAAGCCGGCGAAGAGGTCCACGATGGCGCCGTCGCCGGCGAGCCGGACGGCCTCGGCCGCCAGGGCGGGGAGGGCACCATGACGCCGACCCGGGTGAAGCCGGGCTCCGGCTGCGCCTGTCGGCTGTTGAGCCAGGCGAACGACGCGCCGCGGGCATCGGCCAGCGGGGTGGCCACCTCGGCCAGGTGCGCCAGCCGTGCATCGTCGATATCCACGGCGGTCACGGCCAGCCCAGGGCGGCCGGAGGCCAGCGCGCGGATGACGTGCATGAAGCCCATCGGGCCGGCAGCGCCGATGATGCCCACGCGTTCACCGTCACGCAACTCTCCGGTGCCGGGTGCCATGGCGTAGCCGTCGGCGGCCGAGGAACCGGTGGTGCCGAGCCAGCGGGTCAGGTCGTAGTGGATGCGCCCCACATCGACCTCCACCGGTCGAGCCAGGCGCTCGCCGCCCAGGACGAGGTCGATGACGCCCTTGGGGGCCAACAGCGCCTGGAGGGCCTCCACTCGGCCGGCGTCCGCGCCGAAGTAGACGATGTCGTCGAAGGAACCGGCCGGCAGGGACGCCAGGTCAGCGGCCTCCACGATGCCGTCGATGCCCGACTCGGCCGCCGGGCCGGAACCCAGTTGAGCGACGAGGGCGTCGCGCTGGATGTCGTCGGCCAGCAGCGCTGCCACCGCCTGCGGGGCGGACGCCGCCACCAGCTCGGCCAGGCCTTCGATGGCGTGCCCGGCCTCCGCCACGACCAGCAGGCGACCGCCCGCCGTCAACGCCCCGCGCTCCTCTGTGGCATAGGCGCGCTCCACGCAGGCCCACGGCTCCAGCAGCGCGACCGCGGAGGCGCTGGGCTCTTCGGCCACGGGGATGAGGAAGCGTTCGCCGGTCTCCGGGTCCAGGATGACGCGCTCGTCCATGACCACGTACTCCTGCAGCCCGCCCTCGAAGTCGTAGCCGAAGGAGGCGTTCGACGTGGCCGTGGGCAGGTGCCGATAGTCGGTCTGCACGAGGACGCGCTCGCCGATCCGGTGCTGCGTCACCGCAGACCCGACGGCCACGATGCGCCCGCAGCACTCGTGACCGGGCACGGTGGGTCGCTCGCCGGGCACGTAGCTGGGGATCTCCGCGAGGACCTCGGGGTCCAGGCCGCCCTGCACCTCGCCCTTGCGGGGATGGGCCGTGAAGGCGTGCAGCAGCTTCGTGTCGGAGAAGCAGATGCCCACGGCTTCCACCTTGCACCAGGACCTGCGTGGGACGCAGCTCCGGCACCGGCTTGGCGGGGTTGAGGATGACCGTGTCGGCCGCCACGAACTGGATGGCGCGCTGGGTAGCCGGGATCGTCGTCATGACAGCATCACCTGGCCTCCTGTGACCGGCAGGGCCTGCCCGGTCTCGTACTGCTGGGCGACGAGGTAGAAGATGGCCTCCAGGACGTCGGCCGGGGTGCAGCCGCGACCCATGGGGACCTTGGCTTCGTAGGCGTGGCGGACATCCTCGATCGTCTGGGCGCCGGGCACCTTGCCCGTCGCGCAGGTACTGCACGAAGAGCCCGTTCTGCGGGATCGGACCACAGCGGCCCATCGAGGTAGTTGCCCGGGCAGATGGCGTTGACCTTGATGCCGTCCTCGATGAGCTCGAGGGCGAAGGACTGGGTCAGACCGATGCCACCGAACTTGGAGCCGGCGTAGGCGAAGTTGCGCTTGGAGCCTTCGAGGCCCGACTTGGAGTTGATCTCGATGACGTCAGCCCGGTAGTCCGGCCGCGCCGCGTGCTGGCGGGCCATGACGGGGGCGACGGCCCGCACGGCCAGGAAGTAGCCGCGGTAGTTGACCTGCGTGACGAGGTCGAAGTCGGCCAGCGGCTGGCCCGTCACCGAGCCTGCCCGTAGGACCCCGGCATTCGAGACGAGCAGGTCGAGGCCGCCGTAGCGTTCGACGGTGGCGCGCACGCCGGCGGTCACCGAAGTCTCATCGCTGACATCCATGGCCACCGACCAGGCCCGACCGGTGCCGTGGGCGGCCTCCAGCTCCTGGGCGCGCTCGGAGGCCAGCGGCGCGTTGACGTCGGCCAGGACGACGTGTCCGCCGGCGGCCACGAGGCCCCTGGCGATCTCGAGGCCGAAGCCCTGGGCGGCCCCGGTGACGAGCGCGACGCGCCCGCCGAAGCGGCCACGGTCGCGGCTGAAGGCGGCGGCGTTGCGCCGGTAGGCCTCCACCTCCCAGGTCTCGATGAAGCCGCGTTCCTCGTCGCTCAAGGCGCGGACGTGGCCGATGGCGTCGGCGCCCTGCGACGACGCGCATGGCATCGAGGTAGACGAGCCGTGCCAGGTCGGCTTCCTTCTGGGTGTCGCCGGCGGCGAAGACGCCCAGGCCGGGCACGACCGTCAGGATGGGCGGCGTGCCGTGCTCGGCGACGTTCTGCGCCAGATCCTCGCGCAGCAGCGCAGGGATGGCCTCCGCCGGCGCGTCGGCCGGCGGGTCGAAGAGCAGCGGGAAGGAGCCGGCGTAGACGATCTGGTCGGGTGACATGGGTCCGCCCTTCGACAGCGGCCCTGCCCTTCCGACTCGAGGTACTCGGCGGCCCGCGCCGCCGGGTCGTAGGTCACGACCTTGAGCGGTCCCTCGCTGGGCCAGCAGGCCGCGCAGCGACGGCGCGATGGTCGACCACGAGCTCGGCTGCTGCCGCCGGCGGCGTCCGCGGCCACGCGGCGGGGTGTGCGGCCGGGCCGTCGACCAGCGGACGCCCGTGCGCGACCAGCTCGGCTGCGGACGGTGGACATGACGTACTCGCAGCGCTCGGCGACCTCGTCGGTCGTGTCGCCGTGACGATGATGCCGTGGTCGCCCATGAACGTGATACGCGGCGCCGGCCTGCCGGTGCGCGCCTCGAAGGCCGCCCGCAGCGTCGTCGGATGGCGCGCGCCAGCGGCAGGCCCGGGTCCGTGTAGGGCACCCACAGGACCTCGTCGCCGAAGAGGCGCGCCGCGATGGCCTCGCCGTCCTGGTTGCAGGTCACGGCGTTGGGCACGATGGGGTGCGTGTGGAGCACGATACGTCTCGGGCAGGAGCGAGTGGAAGAGCAGCTCCACGGAGGGCCGCCGACCCTTGGCGTCCGCCAGGCGTGCCCGTGTCGCGATGCGCATGACGGGGTCCGGCTGGCCCTCCAGCCGGGCCTCGGCCTCCGCGCCGGCGCGCGCCGTGCAGCAGATCCAGCAGCGGCGCCATCTCCAGGGGCACCAGGTCGTCCGCCTCGAGCGTGGCCAGGGGCACACCGCTGGGCTTGATGTAGACGACGCCGTCCGCCTTGACCGACGAGTTGCCGCCGCCGCCACGCGAGTACTCGGTGTCACGCCCGAAGCGCTGTGACATCTCGACGGCCCGCCGGATGGCCGCGTCGGAGAGATCGAGGAGGTGCCGGGGCTCCCGGCCAGGTTCGGTCATCGGGATGCCTCCGAGATGGCCTCGACGAGGACGTGCTCGCCAAGCTCAGCGAAGTAGCGGATGCGGGACTCGCCATCCGGGAAGGTGGGGTTCAGCGTTCCCTCGCGGTCGACGTAGCCGGGCTCCCCGGCCGCGCGCAGGTGCTGGTGCGCGGCCACGATGCAGGTGCCTTCCCAGCAGATGTCCAGGACCTCCGGGGAGAGGGGCACGCCTTCCAGGCAGGTCGGGCCGACCGGGATGCGCTCCTGCGTGTTGTGCTCGGTGCCGACCATGGCGAAGATGCCGGCGTCGCGCCAGGCGCGCACGTAGCGGTCGACGACCTCCGGCGTGTTGCGGATGGGGATGAGCTCCGCGCCGTGGATGCCGTAGCCCAGGATGCGCTCGATGAGGTCCTCCACCGGGTCCTCGAAGCCGCAGATGGGGATGACGCCGTCGGCCAGCGTGGGGTAGACGGGGATGGCATCCAGGCCCAGGACGAAGGCGAGGCCCTCGGTGAAGGGGATGGGCGTCTCCTCCACGAAGGCCGGGCAGCCAGCCTTCATGAGGCGGGAGCGCAGCTCGCCCTGGGTGGCGACCGCATCGCTCCGGGGCGGCCTTGGGGGGCGCGCCGTAGACCTTCTCGAGGAGCGCGGCGCGGCGCTCGACCGGGACCTGTGCGAAGAGCGCCAGCTGGAAGCCGAGGGCCACGTGGCGCTCCTGGAGCACGACCCACTCCTGGGGCACCTGGGCGCGAGCGGCCACGTCCGCCACGATGGAGGCGTAGCTGACGTCGAGCGTGAGGCCGGCTTCAGAGAAGAGGCCGCCGATGAGGTCGACCATGGTGCGCGTGCGGGCCTCGTTGGAGGCCTTGGCGGTGTCCATGAAGTCCCTGGTCGCGGGGCTCGGCGCGGTCGGCGAAGGGATGCCCTTGCCGCAGATGTAGGCGCGACCGGGGTTGCCGGGATCGTTGATCTTGATGCCCTGTCGTTGCTCTTCCTCCAGGACGGAGATGAACTCCAGGCCGAAGATGGCGGCCACGCCGTTGGCCCTGGCCGCAGCCTCGAACCGGTCGTACACGCCGAAGTCGTGGAAGTTGGAGGAGCCGATGATGCGGGCGCCCTCGCGGGCGGCGGTGGCGATGGCGTCTTCGACCGTGTCGAAGGCTGAGAAATTGGGCGGAAGGTGGACATGGGTGTTGAAGGCGGGCCGCTCCTCCACCGGGAGGCGACCGTTCCGGGTCGGGCTGATCACACTGCCGAGTCTAGCTACCCGGGGCGCCTCAGGGCCGTCGCGGAGGTCAGGTCGGAGCGGTCCGTTCGGCACGTCATGGGGACCTATCCCGTGTTCTGCAGATCCCGCGGCCACGCCGCTCACGGTCAACTGCACGAGGCGCTGGAGGCGTGGGCGGGCGGGATCGTCGGGAGCCATGGCGCGAAGCCGGCCCAGGAGCATGACCTGGATCTCCGACAGGGAGTCGACGTAGGGGTTGCGCAGCTGGATGGAGCGCTGCAGCGAGGGAGACGCATCCAGCAGGTTCGCACGACCGGTGATGCGCAGGACCGCGGCCACGGAGCGCTCGTACTCCGCGCGGATGCTCGCCCAGATGCGATCCCCGTCGGGCGTGGCCGCCAGGCTGGCGTACAGGCCGGCCACGGCCATGTCGACCTTGGCGAGGGCCATCTCCATGACGTCGATGACGCCCGTGAAGAAGGGCGTCTCGCGATACAGCGCCTGGAGCTCTCCGGTGGCTCGCGGGCCACGGTCGGCCTCGTAGCCCTCCACGGCCGTGCCCAGGCCGTACCAGGCCGGCAGGAATGCGCGCGACTGGGCCCACGAGAACACCCAGGGGATGGCCCGCAGCTTGGGCAGCGAGACGCCGCCGCCACCGCGCGCGGCCGGCCGCGAGCCGAGCGTCAGCTCCGAGAGCTCGGCGATGGGTGTGGCGGCCACGTAGAAGGCCTCGAAGGCGGGATCCTCCCAGACGAGGCCGCGGTAGGCCCTGGCCGACCGCTCGGCCAGCTCGGCGATGATGGCGTTGGCGCTCGTTCGTGCCGTCTGGACCACCCGCTCGTGGCCGCTGGAGGAGGCCATGAGCACGGCGTTGGTGAGCTGCTCGAGGTGCCGCAGCGCGATGTCGCGGTTGGCGTAGCGGTCGGCCACGACCTCGCCCTGCTCCGTGATCTTGATGTGCCCGCCCAGCGAGTGCGGCGCGCTGGCCAGGATGGCGCGGTTCATGGGACCGCCACCGCGGCCGATGGCCCCGCCGCGTCCGTGGAAGAGCGTCAGCCGAACCCCGTGGCGCTCGGCGGTCTTGGCCAACTGCGACTCGGCGCCGTGGAGCAGCCAGGCGGCTGCCAGCGCCCCCGACTCCTTCGTGGAGTCCGAGTAGCCCAGCATGACCTCCTGGTGATCGCCTCGCTCGCGCACGTGCTGGCGATAGGTCGGGTCGGCCAGCAGCTCGTCCAGCAGGCGATCCGCGCCCTCCAGCGCGTCAGCCGACTCGAGGAGGGGTACCACGTCCAGGGTGGCCTGCGGGAGGCCCGCCCTCGCGGCCAGGGCCAGCACGTCGAAGACGTCCTGTGGGCAGCGCGTGAAGCTGATGACGTAGCGCTGGCAGGCCTCCGGCCCGAAGCGTGCCTGGATCTCGGCGATGGCTCGGAAGGTCTCGAGCACCTCAGCGGCTGTCACCCCGTCGGTCACCTGCGTCGCGTCGAGGTCCGCCCCCGTGACGATGGCGGCCAGCGTCGCGGCGTGGACCTCGCTGTGCTGACGCACCTCCAGCGACAGGGCATGGAAGCCGAAGGTCTCCACCTGCCAGCGCAGGCCCTGGACCTCCCCGTAGGCGACGCGCTCCATGTGGTCAGCCACGAGCGACGCCTGGAGCTCGCGGACCTCCTCGAGCAGCTCCGCGGGCGAGCGATACCCAGCTCCGAGCCCGTGCCCGTCCACCAGGCGATGGCGGGTCTGCCGCAGCCGCTCGGCCATGGACCCCAGGCGGCGGCGATAGGGCTCGTTGGGGAAGTGCCGGGTCAGCTCCTCGTAGACCTGGCCGAGCTCCCGTCGGTCCCGTTCAAGCCGGGACGCGAGTCGCGGCTCCAGGTCGCTGTCCAGGTGGGTCGGGGCCACGGTGTGCATGAGCCGCGTGGTCACGGCCTCCAGGCCGCGCAGCACGTGGTCGGCACCGATGGCTGCAGCGCGACGGGTGGTGTCCGCCGTCACGCGCGGGTGTCCGTCTCGGTCCGAGCCCACCCAGGAGCCCCAGCGCAGGAAGGCATGCGCTGCCGGTGGCCGGGTGCCCGTCCGGCCACTGTCCGAGGCAGGACCGCCACGGACGGACGCGGCGTGCTCCTCGGCGATCCAGGGCGAGCGGTCGAGCGCCCGGTCAAGCGCCCGGTACAGGCGCGGCGTGACCACGAAGAGTGATTCGTCGAAGAAGAGGAGCGCGTTGCGGACCTCGTCCAGCGGCGACGGGCGCTCCATGCGCAGCACCGAGGTGCGCCACAGGAGCAAGATCTCCTCGCGCAGCCGGCGCCGGATCTCAGCGTCCTCGTCCGGCGTGATGCGCTGGTCGTCGAGCCGGTCGAGGAGTCCGAACACGCGTCGCAGGGCCACGAGCATCGTGCGTCGCCGGGCCTCGGTCGGGTGCGCCGTCAGGACCAGCCCGACGGAGAGCTCGGCGATGAGGGCCTGGTTGCGCGCCGGGCCGTCCTCGCGAAGCAGCCGGCGCACGGCCTCCTGGATGGAGCCTTCCGGGCCCCCGGCGCTGGCCGTCCGGGCGCGCTTGCGCACACGCCGCACACGCTGCTTCTCCTCGGCCAGGTTGGTCAGGTGGAAGTAGAGGCTGAAGGCCTTGATGAGGTCCTCGACCTGGTCGTTGGAGAGCCCCTCCAGGAGGGTTCGCAGGCCGCGCTGCCGGGTCAGGCTGCCGGTGGCGCGGATGTCCATCGTCAGCTTCCGCACGCGCTCGACCAGGTGCAGGAGATCCTCGCCGGCCTGCTCGGCGATGACCTGGCCCAGCAGCGATCCGAGCAGCTTGACCTCTCGCGAGAGCGGATCGCGGGCCCGCGACGACCCGATGCCGGCCGGCTCGGCGCGGACGGCCGGGTTGGAGGCATCGCCGCGCCTCGAGCGTGAGATCGCCGGTCGGTCGGATGGCTGGTCGAGCATGTCGGTCAGACTAGCGCCGGGTGGCGATGCGGTGAAGACCTGGGATCGGGCGATCGGACCGGCGGCGGTCGGCCGGCCGGACCGGCTGCGATCGGCCAGCCGGTCTGCGTGAGCCGATGCTGGCTATGGGATCTCAGTCGATTCGCGCGCCCCGATGACCTCGCCGCCGTCGACGCCGATGACGTTGCCGGTCATCCAGTGGGTGAGCGGGCTGGCCAGGGCCACGAGCGCATCGGCGACATCCTCGGGGCGGCCCATGCGTCCGTGCGGGTTGCGCGTCAGCGATGCCTGCACGAGCTGCTCCCAACCCGGGATGCGGCGCAGGGCCGGCGTGTCCGTGACACCGGCACGGATGGCGTTGACCGTGATGCCGGCGTGGGCCAGCTCGACGGCCAGCTGGCGGACGTGCGCCTCCAGGGCGGCCTTGGCGGCGCTGACGGCGCCGTACGTGGGCACGGCCAGGATGGCGCCCTCGCTGGACATGGCGTAGACGCGGCTGCCGCGGCCCAGCAGGCCGGCGTGGTAGAGGTCCCGCGTCCAGTAGGGGAGCGAGTGCGCCATGACGTCGGCCGTCATCTCCATCTGCTTGCGGGAGAGCTCCTTGCGACCGGGGTCGTCGGTGACGTAGTGGAGCGTGGCCCCGAAGGCCAGGGAATGCAGCATGGCGCCGATGAGGGGGTCCTCGCCCGCGGCCCGGCGCTCTTCGAAGAGCTCAGTGATGGCGGCCACCACGGCGGCGCGCTTCTCGTCGTCCGCGGCGTTGACGTTGTGGAAGATGACCGGCACGCCCAGCCCGGCGATCTCATCGCGCACCGCGTGGGCGGTGGCGATGGAGCTGCGCAGGTCGAGATGGACCCCGATGATGCCGAACCCGGCGCGTGCCCAGGCCTTGGCCGCGGCTGCGCCGAACCCGCTGCTGGCGCCCAGCACGAGCGCCCAGCACTCACGGCCATCCCACTTCAACGACATGGTCACCTCCCGACCGCAGTGTACCGGCGCCCCGTCGTCGGGTAGGCGGGGCGCCCGGACGGCCGGCGGCCGGAGTGGATCAACCGGTCAGTCGTCGTCCTCCACCCCGTCCGCATCCCGCATGGCCATGCCGAGGCTGACGAGGTCCTGGGCGCCGATCCACTCGTTGGCGAGCATGACGCCGCCGGCGTCCACGACGGCATCCCGGAAGGGCACCGCCCACGCGTGCTCGATGATGAGCAGCACGCCGGCGCTGCCGTCCGGCAGCTCGTCGATCAGATCCTCGGTGATGTCCTCGACCAGGCCGAAGCCGCCCTCGTCGGCCATCTCGGCGCCTGCCTCGGCACCCGCGATGAAGCCCTCGAGGCCGGCCGCGCCGAGGCCGATCAGCGAGCCGATGTGGGCGCCGAGCGCCTCGCGCTGCTCGTCATCGAGGTCCGAGACGCGCAGGATCTCCACCTCGTCACCGTCGGCCACGACGGCCAGGGCGTCGATGATGCGGATGATGCCGGCATCGCTCAGCTTGATGAGCTCCTCGGCGATGCGGCCCTCCATGCGGTCGGTGGAGGGGAAGCCGAAGGCGAAGATCTGGATGGGTCCGAAGGCCATGGTGCGCTCCTCGTGTCTGGCATCGTGCTGGGGGAGGGAGATGATCGGTCGCGGGTCGGCTCAGGCTGCGACTCGCGGCGACCTCGTCATGGTAGGGCATCCACCGCCCGGACCCGGCGGCCGACGTGTAGTCTGCGGAGCATGGCCGAACCCGTGAAGGACATCGTCAGCTGGGAGGACCTGGAGCGGCTCGTCGCGGCGCTCGCGGACGAGTTGGCTGCCGATGCCAAGCCGGACGTCGTGCTGGCCATCTCACGAGGCGGCCTGGTGCCCGCGGGCATGATCGGCTACCGACTGGGCTGGCGGGACATGCTCCTGGCCGCCGTGGTCGTCTACGACGACGAGCAGGGCTTCCGCGGACACGCCGAGTTCCTGCAGTTCCCGGCCGACGAGCACCTCCGCGGCAAGCGCGTGGTCATCATCGACGAGGTCTGGGACTCGGGCACCACCATCGCCGCAGTCAGCGAGCGCGTGAAGGCCGCCGGCGGACAGCCCATCACGGCCGTGCTGCACTACAAGCCCAAGCGCTCGCGCGTGAACCTGGTGCCCGACCACTTCGTCGTCGAGACGGATGCCTGGGTCGTCTATCCCTTCAAGGCCGGCAAGTGATGCCCGGTCGGCTGCCCACGGCGGGTGGGCGTGGCGCACCAGCGGACACGCGCCGCTCGTGGTGCGGTCTCGCTCTCTGACCCGCACCCAGACCGGACCGTGACACCGCGCATCGCCACGCTCGTTCTCTTCTTCGTGAACGGCGTCGTGCTGGGCACCTGGATCGCCTCGATCCCGGGTGTGCAGGCCAGGCTGGGCATGTCGGCGACGGAGCTCGGGCTGGTGCTGCTCGTGGCGGCACTGGGATCGCTCATCGGCCAGCAGGTGACGGGCCAGCTCCTGGTGCGCTACTCGAGCCGGCGCATCGCCATGGTGGGAGCGCTGCTCTTCCCTCTCATGGTGCCCCTCTTCCGGCTGGCGCCGGACCCCCTCGTCCTGGCCGCCGTCATGTTCGGCTTCGGCTACATCAACGCCACCATGGACCTCTCGATGAACGCGCACGGCGTGGCCATCGAGACGCAGGATGGACGCTCGATCGTCTCCACCCTGCACGCCGGCTGGTCGCTGGGTGCCTTCAGCGGCGCCATGGCGGTGGCGCTGGCGACGACCGCCGGGGTGGACGGGGTGCTCGAGGCGGTCCTGATCGGGGCGCTCCTCTGGCTCGTGGCGGCACTCGTCATCCGGCGCATCGGCACGGGCTCCCGGCGCACGGAGGGCGCCAGCGGCATCCACCTGCCCTCGCGTCGCGCGCTGCCCCTGGCACTCCTCATCATCCCCGTGGCCTTCGCCGCCGGTGGCATGGGCGACTGGGGCGGCGTCCTGCTGCGCCAGGGCCTCGGCGCGAGCGCGCAGCTGGCTGCCTTCGCCTTCGCCGCCTATTCCCTGGGGCTGCTGCTGGGCCGCTCGACCGGCGATGTCCTCAAGGACCGCGTCGGCTCGGTGCGCCTCATCCAGGTCGGCACGCTCATCGCGGCCGTCGCGATGGCCACCTTCCTCATCGTCGGCAACCCGTACCTGGCCCTCATCGGCATGACCGTCACGGGCATCGGTCTCGCCAACAACTACCCGCAGATGTACGGGGCGGCCGGCCGCATCACGGCCGGTGGGCCCCTCGCTCTCGGCCGTCTTCGCCTTCTCCACGCTGACCTTCATGGTCGAGCCGGCCGTCATGGGTGTCGTCTCGGACGCGGTCGGCATCCGGGCCGCGATGTGGCTCCCTGTCGTGGCCGTCCTGGTCGTCGCCGTCGGAGTCGGTCGCGTCCCCTCCGTCGAGACCAATGCGCGCTTCGCCCCGCGCGTGGCCACGGAGCCCCTGGTCTAGGGGCCCCGATGACGATGTCGCCGCGCCTGGCCACCTTCCTCCTCTTCGTCGTCAACGGCGCCGTGGTCGGCACCTGGGTGGCCGCCATCCCCGGCATCAAGACGGACCTGGGTGCCACCGCGACCCAGATGGGCCTGGTGCTCTTCAGCGCCTCCCTGGGCGCGCTCGTCTCGCAGCAGATCACCGGGCAGCTGCTGGTGCACGTCTCCAGCCGCCGCATGGTCATGGCCACCGGCCTCGTCCTGCCCTTCCTCACGGTGCTGCCGATGCTGGCACCCGACCCCCTGGTCCTGGCCGGCGTCATGATCGTCTTCGGCGCCTTCAACACGGCCATGGACGTCTCCATGAACGCCCACGGCGTGGCTCTCGAGACGAGCGCCGGCAAGTCGATCTTCTCCGGGCTGCACGCCGGCTGGTCGCTCGGCGGCGTCATCGGCGCGGTGGGCATGGGCGTGGCCGTGTCGCTTGGCGTGGATGTGGCCGTTGAGGCGCTGCTGGCCGGCCTGCTGCTGTGGCTGGTCGTGCTGGTCGCGGGTCGCTCGCTGGGCCAGGGCTCCGTGCGCACGGAGGGCGCCAGCGGCATCCACCTGCCGACCAGGGCGGTCCTGCCCATCGCCCTGCTCATCGTCCTGCTGGCCTTCGTGGAGGGCGGCCTCACCGACTGGGGTGGCATCTACCTGCGCCAGGGCATCGGCACTCCGGAGAGGTGGCGGCCTTCGCGTACGCGGCCCTCTCGCTGGGCCTCTTCGTCGGACGCGTGGGCGGCGACTGGGTCAAGGACCGCGTGGGCTCCATCCGGCTCATCCAGTGGGGCATGCTCCTGACGGCCGCTGCCATCGCCGCCTTCCTGGTGGTGGGCAGCGCGGTCGTGGCCCTCGTGGGCCTGGTCGTGGCGGGCATCGGCGTGGCCAATGCGATCCCGCAGCTCTTCGGCGCGGCCGGGCGCATCCCGCCCCACGGGCCGTCGCTCTCGGCGGCCTTCACGTTCCTGACCCTGACCTTCATGGTCGGACCGCCGCTCATCGGCTTGACCTCGGACTCGGCTGGCATCTCCGCCGCCATGGGCCTCTTCGCCGTGGCCTCGGTCGTGGTGGCCGTGGTCGTGCCGTATGTCCGGTCGGCGGAGACCAATCCGCGGTTCGCGGCCGCGCGCTCGGCGGGCGCCGCGGAGCCTGGCACGGCCGACTGACGAGCCTGACGCGGCCGACGTGGCGAGCCCCATGAGCTCGAGGTCCGACCTGAGGGTCCAGTCGCGGTCGGTGTCCTATACTGCTGACTCCCCGCAGGCGCCTGGCGCCGCGGACTCTTCGGTCGGGGCGTGGCGCAGTTTGGCAGCGCGCAGCGTTCGGGACGCTGAGGTCGGAGGTTCAAATCCTCTCGCCCCGACCATTCCCTATCGGCTGGCTACAGCGTCCGTCGAAGCGGGGTGACGGGAACGGGCTCACCTGCCGTGCCATGCTTGGTCGCATGACGGACCCCAGCCCGGCCGACGAGACGACGCGCATCGACCGCTGGCTGTGCGCGGTGCGCCTCGTGAAGACGCGCCCGCTGGCCACCCAGCTGTGCGAGGCCGGCCACGTCCGCCTGAACGGGCTGCAGGCGAAGCCGTCGACGAAGGTCCACACGGGCGACCGGGTAGAGGCCCGCATCGCCGATCGCGCGCGTGTCGTCGAGGTGGTGCGGCCGATCGAGTCGCGCGTTGGGGCCGCCGTGGCCGTGACCTGCTACGTGGACCACAGCCCGCCGCCGGTCGTGACCGAGGCCCGGCCGGGAATCATCGCCGTCCGGGGCGAGGGCCGGCCGAGCAAGCGCTTGCGTCGCGAGCTCGAGCGCCTGCGCCGGGACACCGACACATGAGCCTGCCTGAGCTGGAAGCTCATGCCACACCAGCGACGACGACGGTCGCAACCACCCCCTCTTCATTCCCTATCGTGCCCCTGCAGATCCCGCCGCTCAGGAAGGACGTCTCGTGGACAGATCTGACTCCCATCGATTCATCAAGCGCACCGAGAACCTGGTGACACCCAAGGCCGTCGCCACGATGCACCGACGAGCCGAGATGCTCACCAGGCTGCCGGTGGGGGTGCAGAAGTGGTTCGTGAGTCGGGCAGGCGGGAAGGACGAGTACGTCGGTTTCATCGTCGAGCCGTACAGCCTCTTCCTGGCGTACGAGATCACGGACGAGGCAGCCGCCAGCAGGCTGCTGCCGCCCGGCTACGAGCTCGTGCCGACCGCCATCTTCGTGGGCACGGAGCCCAGGCTCTGCGGGGTCATCGGCGCGTTCAATGTCCACACGTCGGTGTTCTGGGGCACTCGCATCGAGCTCTCGCTCATCGCCGAGAACAGGACGACCGGCATGCTGTCGTGGGTCATCTGCGACTACGAGGCGAACACCATCAGCTACGACCCCGGCCAGGGGTTCTCGGGCTCGAGCACGAGCCGTTGCGTGGTCACGACCAGTCATTCGGGCGACCTGATCGTCGACGTGCAGAGCGCGCACGGCCGCAACCAGCTCGACGGCGTCGCCGACCTGTCCCAAGGCACGATGCGACCGCTCGACCAGCGTCTCTGGCTCGAAGGGAACCTCTCCGTCGACTACGGGGGGCCGCTCCAGGCCGCCAACGCGGTCCCCTTCGGTCTCATCTTCGACCCGCAGGAGGTGGAGCAGGCACTGTCCATCCCGCTGGAGGCGATCACGCTCGAGCGCATGACGTTCGGGGACGGGATCCTGGCCGGCGAGCCGTTCGAGGCCTGCTGCTTCCCGTACGCGCAGCACTACCTGACCACCAGCTTCCCCACGTCGAGCCCCATCACCGACCGGGACGGCCTGGAGCAGACGGTCGCGACGCTGAACGCTCGCGCGGGGTAGGGGGCCTCGCCTGCCGGCGGGTTCGACCGGCGCGCGTACGCTGGCGTTCCGCCCAGAGCAGGGCACCCGCTCCCACGGGCGTCGTCGCTGTCGTCATCGTGCCCTCCTTCAGGTCCGAATGGTCAGCTGCCGGTCACCTTCATGAACCAGTCGAGCACCGGCTGGTAGGCGGTGAAGAGCACCGACAGGGGCGCCCCGGTGCCACAGGAGTTGGAGTAGATGACCACGGTCGCGCCCGTCGCCGGGTCGTGGAGCGCGTAGCCCTCCCAGCCGAAGACCTCGCCGGAGTGGCCCCACATCGGGCCGGCGCCCATGATCCCCAGGCCGTACGACGGCAGATCATCAGGGCTGCTGCCGAACGCCATGCGCTGGTCGGCGAGCTCCGGCGAGAGCAGGGACGAGCCGGACATGGACGCCGCCCAGGCGCCCAGGTCCGCCAGGGTGGAGGTGATGCCGCCCGAGCCCTGCGTGTACGAGACGTTCCAGTCGGTGCTGTCCGTGTCCGCCGCGACGGTGCCGCCGAGCGCGGCGATCTGCGCCGCACAGGCCTCGCCGACATAGCCATGCGCCGACGGCTCGGGCAGGGTCGTGTCCGTGTCGGGCGGCAGGACCGTGTGTGTCAGGCCCAGCGGTCCGGTCACGCCATCGGCGATGAGCTGCGCCAGCGGCGTGCCGGTGATCTCCTCCGCGACCTCCTGGAGCAGCAGGTAGCCGGTGCTGGAGTACGCCTCCGTGCCCACCGGCGACAGCGGCTGCGTCAGGCCTGACGCGATCATCTCGTCCGCCGTCCAGACCCGGGACGGGTCCTTGGCGACGCCTGCCACGACGCCGTCCGGGACCTCGGTGTAGTCGGGGATGCCCCCGGTCATGCTCAGGAGCTGCTCGATGGTGCGGTCCGCGACCGTGGGGTACTTCGCGGCGACACCCGGCGCGGCGTCGGCGAGGGTCGCGTCGAGCGCGAGCTTGCCCTCGTCCACCAGCTGGAGGATGACCGTCGCGGTGAACGTCTTGGTCACGCTGCCGATGCGGAAGCTGTCGTCGATGCTCGCCGCGCGGCCGGTGGCGACGTCCGCGGTGCCGTACGCCTTCACGTGGGCGCCGCGCGCCGGGTCCCAGACGCCCACATAGAGCGCGTTGATGTCCCCGGACTCGAGCATGGCGTTGGCGATGATGTCGATGCCCGCGGAGTCCTCCGCGCTCATCGGCGTGGTGACCAGCGTGGGCGGATCGGCGGCGAGCGCGCCAGCGGGCAGCGCCAGCGCCACTGCCAGCAGCGAGGTGGTGAGGATCAGTCGGCGCATGTGGGGTTCCTTCCTGGGACTGCTGATGTTCGGGTCAGGCGAGCTTGACGGCCGTGCCGTAGGCGACCATCTCGGACAGGGCGTTGCCGCCCACGTCGGACGAGTCGAACCGCAGGCCCACGACGGCGTCCGCGCCCATGGCCTGCGCGTGCTCGACGAGCCGCTCGACGGAGATCCGGCGCGCCTCGGAGATGGTGGTCGTGTACTCCGCGACCTCGCCCTTCTTGATGGACTTGAAGAAGCCGCTGAAGCCGCGGGCCACGCCCGAGGACTGC
>CAWDUR010000014.1:0-128653 GCA_963805585.1 uncultured Chloroflexia bacterium
CTGCATCGGCCTCGTTCTCTGGGATGTCTTCCAGGGCATCGTCGTGCCGCGCCCGACATCGGGCCGCCTGCGCATCGCCCGCCTCATCGTGCCTCCCACGTGGCGCTTGTGGCGAGGGTTCGCGACGCGCACACGGACCGGCCTCGCGCGTGATGCCCTCCTTGGCCTCTACGCCCCCGGCGCCGCCATCGGCCTGCTGTTCATCTGGCTCGCCGGTATCGTCGTCGGCTACGGGCTCCTGTTGTTCGCTCTGCGAGGCGAGCTTCTACCGAGCCCGACGGGTCCGATGGATGCCCTCTACTTCGCGGGCTCGTCGGTGCTCACGATCGGGTACGGCGACATCGTGCCGACCGGTGATCTGTCGCGGCTCGTGGTCCTGGGCGCGGCAGCGACCGGACTTGGGCTGGTCGCGCTGGTCATCACGTTCCTGTTCTCGCTCTTCGGGTCCTACCAGCGCCGAGAGGTGCTCGTCGTCGCGCTTTCGGCGCGGGCCAAGTCACCGCCGTCGGCCATCACCCTCCTCGAGACATACGCCCATCTGGGGCTCAAGGACGAGCTGCCTGCGCTCTTTCGCCAATGGGAGGAGTGGACCGCTGAGGTTCTTGATACCCACGTCGCCTACCCGCTGCTCGGTTACTTCCGCTCCAGCCACGACAACGTGTCGTGGATCAGCGCGCTCGGCGCGGTCGTCGATGCCGCGACGCTCGTGCTGACGACGATCCGCGACGTGCCACGCGGCCACGCGACGATCACCCGACGGGTCGGGACCCACCTCGTCGATGACATCAGCAGGAACCTCGCTCTCATCGGTGCCGAGTCGCTGGTCGATGATGAGCAGTTCGCCCAAGTGTACCGACGCCTCTCCAGGGCCGGCTACGAACTCGAGCCTGAGGCCGAGGCTTGGCGAGCCTTCGCGCGGGCGCGCGCCTCGTACGCCGGTCGGCTCCAAGCGTTGGCCGATTACTGGGCGACCCCGGCGACCGCGTGGGTCGGCCACAGCGCGGTCAGTGGCTGACCGACGTTGGCCGGAGCCGGGCGACGCTGCGGGCGACGGCCGAGAGAGGGCGGGCGGGCGTGTCCACATCGCCGCCCACCGGAGCCGGGTCCTCGTGGGCAGCAACGCCGTCCACTTCGGTAGGCCGAGCATCGGCGCGTGGTTCGCAGCGGGTACTCAGGCGCGCCGGGCAGGCGCGATGACCGACGCCTGCTCGACGACGCGGCGCCGACTCTCTGCTCGGCACGGTGGGCTGGCGCGGCGATGCGGCCGCAGGGTGTGACCTACGACGAGGCGAGTGTCAGGCCGAACCCTACGACGGCCCAGATGCCCGCAGCCAGACCGCCCTTCTGGTACGCGAATGGGATCATCGACGTCGTCAGCATGGCGATGAGCCCGCCGATCGTGAAGGCGGCGACGCGCGCGCCATTGACATCACCCAGTGCCGACGAGATCACGTAGCCCACGCCGGAGAAGGCGCCGGCGAGGACGACCACGGAGCCCCACAGGGCGGCCTGCTTCGCCTTCGTCCAGCCGGCTGCCGCCAGGTCTGCCGCCGGAGGGAGCACCTGTGGGATGTTCGACACCCAGACCGCGGCAACGAAGGGCAGGCTGAGCGCGAGCCCTCCACCCAGCTGGATGCCGAAGATGAGGGACTCAGGCAGTGCGTCGTTCACGTTGCCCACCACGATGCCCATGGCGCCCGAATCGCCGAGGCGACGTTCGATGATCCGATCGGCGACAACGAAGACGGTCCCACCGATGAGGAGCCAGAGCCCCACCTCGAGGTTGTCGAGCGACACCTGGGCCTCCGGGACCAGCTGGAACGCCGCCGCCCCGAGGAGCGCCCCAGCTCCGAACCCTGCGAGCTGGCCGACGACGTTGGAGGGCAGGGCGATGACGTATACGAGCAACCCGGCCAGGAGCAACGACGACTGTGCGATCGCACCGACGAGGACCGCCTCGAGCATGGGCCCACTATAAGCTGGCGGGCCAGGCCATACACCTCGGGCGAGAGACGTGCGCGCCTTCCGGCAGACGAGATCCACGAGCTGGTCCTCTTCGACGCCGCCTGCGGTCTCTTTGGCCTGGTCGGCGGCGCCGTCGTCGTCCCCTGGCGCGTGAACGGGGCCTCTTCCCGGTCTGTCGGCATGACCCCCGTGGGGATGAGCGGCGCTTCCCACGGCGTTACGCCAGTGACACGCCCCGTCCTCCTGGCTCGGTGGCATGGAAGGCCATCCAGGCCAGGGCCGCCGTCCGGGGGCGTCTTGCCAGGTTACGCATCACGGGCCCTCGCGGTGGCGTCCCATCAACCCTTCATGGTGTAGACCCAGCCTTGCCTGCGCTCGAAGATCCTCGAGGTCGGTGGTCGTGCGCACGTCGTACGTGGCCAGCTCGATCAGGTCGTGGGTCGGGAGGTAGCGGCGGCCGGGGTCACCGATGAGGACCTCGATGCCACGGTCGCTCGCTCGGCGCAACCATGGCAGGATGCGTCCCGCGAGGTGGGCCTCGTACCAGCAGTCACCAGCCAGGATGACCTCGACATCGGGCGGCTCGTCGTCCAGGACGTCACGACGGGTGATGGTGAGCCGATGTCCGTTGGCGCGCGCGTTGAGTGCCATCGCCGCGGCCGCGAAGCCGTCGATGTCTGCTCCGGTCACCGCCCGCGCGCCGGCCCGCATCGCTGCGATCGCGCATAGCCCGGAGCCTGATGCCACGTCGAACACCCTTCGACCAGCCACGGCCTCCGGGTGCTCGCGGAGGTATCGCCCGATCGCAAGCCCTCCCGCCCACGCGAACGCCCAGTAGGGCAACGGGGCGTCGACTTGCTCCGACTCGACTCTCCACGGCCCGCCAGAGCGACAGCACCTCGTCGGCCAGGTGGAGCCGGACCTCCTCGAGTCCAGGGACGGGTCGCAGGCGGGTGTGGCGGAGGACGAAGGCACGGTGCGAAAACGGCACCGGACCAGCGTACCGGTCGTGGTGGCGGACGCGGAGCTGGCGGCCGTGATTCCCTCGCGCGCTCGACCAATCTCCCCCGCATGGGTCGCCCCCCGCGGCGCCCGACGAGCGGGCGCTTCACCCCATAAAGATGCTCGCGACCGCCGCGGAGTTCAATCTTCGTGCGCCAGCAGGTCAAAGGCGCCCCGTGCGATCTCCACGATCGGCAGCGTTCGGTCCGTCGCATCGGCTGGATCGTCGACCGTGATCGACAGCACGAACCAGCGATCGTCGTCGCGGCGGACGAGCCACGTGAGCTGGAGCACGCCTGGCTCTGAGCCGCCCTTGAAGCCCACGTAGGGCCATCGCGCCGGGTCGAACGGCATCCCGGGGTTCACGGAAAGGATGTCCAGGACGGGTGCCAAGTCAGGCTGGGTGCCGAAGTCGCGAAGCCTCGCCATCGCGGCACACAGATCACTCGTGCTGGCGAACCACTCCACCGTGTCGATGTGCCGCGGCGCCGTCCAGTCTCCAAGGTCGGTGAGGGCGATCGGGGTGCTGGCGACGCGCCCCTCCAGCAAGGTGCGCCGCCCGAAAGAGTCAGAGGCAACGAATTCGCTGGTCAGCTCCGCGTTGCGGGTCGCCTTGAGGACGAACATGTCGCGAGACGTGACGAACGGCGTCATGAGCGATGGGTCGGCGTGCCCCATGGCGGACAGGTTCGCCTCGACGTTCTCACGACCCAGCCGGTGGATGAGGTGGTCGGCGGCGGTGTTGTCGCTGATGGAGATCGATCCCGGTCGCGAACTCCTCGAGCGTGTGACGCGTTCCCGCGGGGTCGTCCTGCATCGTCCCCGTGGGGAGGCTCTTCCAGTCATCGCGGATGGCGAACTCCTCGTCCCACGTTGCGGTGCCCTCCGCTATCTGGCGGGCCAACTCGCCCAACACGTACAGCTTGAACGTGGAGCCGATGGCCAGGCTGCGGTCGGCGTCGAGCGCGTGGATCGGCACGCACCGACCATCCACGATCTCCGCCGCCAGCATGCTGGGCTGGGGCACCAGACCGCGCAACGCGACATCGACATCGCTCCAGTTCGCGACGGGAGCGATCGTCGGGGAGGCGGATGCTGGCTGGAAGCCGAGCCCGACGATGAGATACGGGGCGGCCTGCTCGACGGCGATCACCACGGAAAGCGCTGGACCCGGGCCGTCCATGCGTGCCTCCGCCTGGAGGCCGTCGGCCGACGCTGTGTACGACGTGACCGTGAAGGGGCCCGCTGCCGCGACCTGGGCAAAGGCCTGGGTCAGCTGGTCGGTCGTGACCTGCGCGAGGAACGTGGGCGAGAAGGCATCGCTGATCTCGGCGACAGTGAGGGGATCGGCTCCCTTGTCGAGCACGTCGAGCACCCACTGCAGGCGGGTCGCGACGGGAGTGTCGGGGAGCGTGACCGAACCGCTCGGAGCGGCCGACGGCGATGTGGCCGCGGCTGATGGCGATGCGCTCGCCGGCGCAGGTGACTGGCCAGCGTCGGCGCCCCGAACCGCAGGAGCCACGACCAGCGCTGAGCCGACCACCATCAGGATCGCGAGCAGGCCGGCGACCTGCGATCGATGGCCTCGTTCGTTCGTCCGCGTCATCGTTCCTCCGGGCTGATGGTCCATGCGAGGTCGGGGTCGCGGGCGAGTGTAGCGGTCTGCCAACCAGCGAGGGACACGGGTTCCCGCCGAGTGTGCCTCGAGGTACGTCCGGCGATACCCGTGGCAGCTTGTGCGCTGCAGGGGCCTCCAACGGGCATGCATCAGACATCCGATGTTCATCTTGACAACTCGTGCGAGCGGCGCCAGCCTCTCAGAACATGAACCAGACCGTCGACCGGATGATGCCACCCATCCTGCTGCATCCGGATGATGATGTAGCCGTGGTGGTGCAGGATGTCGCACCCGGAACCGTCCTGACCGTCAGCGGCCGAGCGGTGAACGCGACCGACGCCATCCCGTCGGGCCACAAGGTCGCCCTGCGTGCGGTGGCGGCGGGTGCGCCCGTGCGCAAGTACGGCGACGTCATCGGCTACGCCACGCGGCCCATCGCGCCCGGCGACCATGTCCACCTCCACAACCTCGGCTATCGACCGGTCGAGTCCGTCGCCACGAGCTCCCGAAGCCGCGCCCGACGCCACCGCGCCCGGTGGCACAGCGCACGTTTCAGGGCTTCCGCCGTCGCAACGGCAAGGTCGGCACGCGCAACATGATCGGGCTCGTGACCACGGTGAACTGCTCGGCGAGCGTGTCCCGGTTCATCGCCGCGGAGGTGGAGAAGCGCGGACTCCTGCGCGACTATCCCGTCCGTCGACGGGATCGTCGCGCTCACGCACACGTCCGGCTGCGCCATGCCGACGGCGGGCGAGGGGTTCGAGCTCCTGCGGCGGACGATCCTCGGCTACGCCAACCATCCGAACTTCGGCGGCGTGCTGCTGCTTTCGCTCGGGCTGCGAGACGAACGAGCTGGCTGGCCTCATGGAGGACCCGCGCTTCGACGTGGCGGTGCCCGCATCGTGCGCTGGTCATCCAGGAGGAGGGCGGCACGCGCGAGACCGTCCGGGCAGGAGTCGATGCCGATCACCGAGCTGCTGCCGACGGATCGCCGATGTCGGGCGCGAGGACGTCCCGGCGAGCGAGCTCATCGTGGCCATGGAGTGCGGCGGCTCGGATGCCTACTCCGGGATCGCGGCGAACCCGGTCGTCGGACGCGCGTCGGACCGGATCGTGGCGGAGGGTGGGACGGCGGCCTTCGCGGAGACGCCGGAGGTCTACGGGGCGGAGCATCTGCTCGCGGCCCGTGCACGCGATCCCCTCGTGGCGGAACGCCTGCTGGCTCGGATCTCCTGGTGGGAGCGCTACGCGTCCTCGAACGATGGCTCGATGGACAGCAACCCTGCGCCGGGCAACAAGGCAGGCGGCATCACCACCGTCCTCGAGAAGTCGCTGGGCGCCATCGCCAAAGGCGGCACGACCGACCTCGTCGATGTCGTCGAGTACGCACGAGCCGATGCACGGGACCGGGCCTGGTGTTCATGGACACGCCCGGCTACGACCCGGTGTCGGTGACCGGACTGGTGGCAGGCGGCGCCCAGGTCGTCTGCTTCACGACGGGCCGCGGCTCGGTGTTCGGGTGCAAGCCGGTGCCGTCCATCAAGGTCGGCCAGCAACACGCCACTGTTCGAGCGCATGGGGGACGACATGGACGTCAACGCCGGTCGCGTGGTGGATGGCACGGCGACCGTCGGACGAGGTGGGCGACGAGCTGTTCGAGCTGATCCTCGAGGTCGCCTCGGGCCGCAAGCCGCTGAGCGAGGAGTGGGGCATCGGCCAGGACGAGTTCGCGCCCTGGCCGCTGGGAGCGGTGATGTAGACCTGCGCCGCGTCACACATCGACGATGGCCTTGATGGTCGAGGTCTCATCACGGGCCCACCGAGGGAACGCGCGTGGCACGTCCGCCAGGGAGCAGCGATCGGTCAGCCACGCACCGACGTCCACCGATCCGGACTCCAGCATCGTCAGGCTCCGCTGGAAGTCGCTGGCGGTCGCGTTCCGGCTCGCGGCCAGCGTGACCTCCCGGCGATGCAGCTCCGGGTCGTGGAACGTGATATCGCCCTGCACCAGGCCCACGAACACGAGTCGGCCTCCGTGTGCGAGCAGGGAGAACGATGTGGTCATGGATGCGGTGCTGCCGGTCGCGTCGAAGACCACGGTGGGCGATTCGCCGCCGAATGCGTGTCGCGTGGATGCGATCATGTCGCTCTGTCGGCTCGATCACGAGGACCTTGGCCCAGTCCGCAGCGAAGACCCGACGCTCGGGGCTGATGTCGCACACCACTGGTTTGATACCCATCGCGTCAAGGACCGCCGTGAGACCGAGGCCGATCGGGCCTGCGCCGAGGATGAGCACGCGGTCCAAGGGGGTCGGAGCTCCGCGAACCACCGCGTGACCGCCGATCGATAACGTCTCGACCAGCGCAAGCTCATCGAACGACAACGTCCGCGACGCGTGCAGGTGATCGAGCCGGTACCACCATGACGCTCTCGCATGCCGCCGTCGATGTGGGCCCCGATGACAGCGAGGTCGGGACAGCAGTTTGGGAACCCGCGGCGGCAGGTGTCGCACCGTCCGCACTCGAGATAGGGACGCAGCGCGCAACGGTCGCCCGGGCCTGACATCGGTCACACCAGCCCCGACATCGAGCACTTCCACGCCAAGCTCGTGCCCGAGGATCCGGGGGTAGTGAAGAACGGTTGACGGCCGTGGAACGCGTGCAGGTCCGTCCCGCACACACCGACCCGCCGGACGGCGACGAGCGCCTCTCCCGGAGCCGGATCAGCGGGCCTCGGCAGGTCGGTCGAGTCCGAACCGCCCGGGCTCGATGAGGGTCACGGCCTTCAAGCGATGACCCCTTCCTGAGTCGAGGATCGCCGACAGCCGTCGTGGCGGCTGCCCAAACAGCCCGATGTAGTCATGGTATGTGGGCAGGAGGCGGGAGCGGAGCTTCTGCGGGTGATCGGCCCCGATATCGGCCAGGCGATGGTCGAGGAAGGGGTTGCGAAGTCGCTCGAGCACGGAGGTGACGAACTCCTGCCCGTCCACGATGCGATCGGCCAATGGCAGGCACGATCTCCTCGCGCATCAGCGCCCTCCAGCCAGTCGATGACGTCAGAGTCATCGAGAGCCTCGCGCACGAACTCGTATCTCCCTCCCCGCGTCCGTGCCACGAGGGCTGTGTGAGCACCATTGAGGATGCGGATCTTGCGCAGGGCGAAGGTCGTCACATCCGCGGTCCGCTTCACGCTCGGGTGTCGCAGGAGCTGCACATCCCCATCGACCTCGACGACCCAGGATGCGTACGGCTCGACCACGACATCCAGCCCGGCACCGGAGTCCAGGATGGCCGGGCGGTGGCCCCGCCACGATGCGATCGACCATCGTGATGGCCCAGGCGTTCGCGTCCAGCACACGGGCGACGATCGCCGGTTCCTCGGCCGTGGACGCGAGCTCGTCCGACACCAAGCGCCGCAGCAGGTCTCCGTTCCGATCGAGGAGCTCGCAGGGAAGGATCACGAGGCCCGGCAGCCGGGCTCGTGCACGTGCCTCCAGCACCGTGGCCAGGAGACGCGGATATCGTCCCTGGGCGTAGCCCTGCTCGGTGGTGTTCGACACGATCGTCGTCACGTCCGGATCCGAGGGCAGCCTCGGTGAGCGCGTCCGTCCGTTCCGACGCGTCCACGCTCCGGTCGATGACTCGGATCGTCCGGCTGGTGTCCACCACCTGGCCGCGCTCGAGGCCGCGGGTGTGCAGCTGGTACGTGTATCCCTGCGCGGCGAGCCGACCTGCCATCCCGGAGCCGGTCGTCTCCACCACGGTCACGCGAGCGCCTGGCGGCAGCCCGACGGCGACCCTCGCCCGCTCGGAATCATCGATGAACGCTTCGACGAACCCTCGCAGGAATCGCCCTGTCCCGAACTGAAGAATGCGTTCCATGGCTCCCTCGTACGCGATCGGGTCACGCCATCGCTGCCGTCATGACCGGCGAGTGAGGAGCGGCGCGACCTCCGCCTCTGCCACTCGCCGGCCAAGGCCGGAAGGACTAGCTGCCGAACTCGCCAGCGTTCTCGGCGGTCACCATGGCGGTGCCGGTGTCGACGAACGCGCTCGACCGTCCTCGCCCTGCACGGCCTTGAAGCAGGGTGTCGATCCCCAGCTCGCCGATCTTGGCCGGGAACTGGGCGACGGAGGCGTCCTCGGTCCCGTCGACGATGAGCGGCGACCTCGTCGGGCAGCGCGTCGAAGCCGACGAGGATGATGTCCTCGGGGGCGATGCCGGCATTCGCGATGGAGGTGATGGCACCGAGCGCGGGCGGTCCACAGGCCGCGTAGATCGCCGTCACGTCCGGGTCGCTGGTCAGGATGTCGTCGGTGGCGGTCTGCCCCTGGTCCTGGGCGCATCCGGTCGGCAAGCGCTTCACGACCTCGATCTCGGTCGCGAGATCGCCCAGGCCCTGGAGCATGCCGTCCACGCGCGCGTCGAGCGCCGGAACGCCGGGCACGCCCTCCAGGATGGCGAGCGTGTCGCCCGGCGCGAGGACGCTGGCGAGCCACTCGCCGGCGAGCACGCCGCCCGCCAGGTTGTCGGTCGCGACGACCGCGGTCTTGCCCGTCCAGGACGGACAGGTCGTTGTCCATCAGGACGACTTGCACGCCGGCGCGATGGCCGCGTCGAGGGCCGGGATGACCGCGTCGCTCGTGGGCGTGATGGCGATGCCCGCTCACACCCTGCGCGACGAGGTCCTCGATGGCCGCGATCTCACCGGCGTCGTCGGTGGCCGACTGGCCCTGGGCGAACAGCACCTCGGCCTCGGGGTGCGCCTCGTCCCAGGCCTTGGCCGCGTTCTCGAGCGTGAAGAAGAAGTCGACCGGGAACTTGGTGACGAAGCCCAGCTTGACGACCTCATCGCCCGCGGGATCGATCGGACTGGGCCAGGGAGGCGGTCGGGGCGACCGCCATGGCGACGCCCATCGTCAGGGCCGCCCAACGGAGTCTCGTGCTCATCGTTCTTGCTCTCCTCGTGGCATCGCGTGGTGGAGTGGTCGGCCCCCGCGCTGGTCGTCGGCTCGACTCTGGTTCAGCGCGGCAGCGTCACGCATCACCTCCCATGATCAGGGCGAGGATGTGGGCCTGGCTCCTCGCGCACGGACTCGACCTCGCCCACCACCCGGCCGCGGCGCATCACGACCGCCCGGTCGGCGACCTCGCTGACGTGGTCCATGGCATGGGAGATGACGATCACGGCGTGGCCGGCGTCCCGAAGGCGCACGACCAGGTCGAGCACCCGGCGCGACTCTCGGACGCCGAGGGCGGCGGTCGGCTCGTCGAGGATCACCACGCGAGAGCTGAACGCGGCCGCGCGGGCCACCGCGACGGCCTGACGCTGGCCGCCGGACATGAGGCCGACGGATGCGACTCTCGTCCGGCAGCTGGACCTGGAACCGCTCGAGCACCTCGCGGGTGGCTTCGTCCATCTGCCGCGCGCGCAGGAATCGGAGGCCGCGCGGCAGCCAGCGAGGGCCGGCCAGCTCGCGACCGGCGTAGAAGTTGGCCGCCGCGTCCAGGTTGTCGAAGAGCGCGAGGTCCTGGTAGACGGTCTCGATGCCGTGCGCTCGGGCGTCGGCGGGTGAGCGCAGTGTCGACGGCCTGCCCGTCGATCTCGATCGACGCCGTCATCCAGGCGATGGACGCCGCTGAGGCACTTGATGAGCGTGGACTTGCCGGCGCCGTTGTCGCCGAGGAGGGCCAGCACCTCGCCGCTGCCGACGTGGAGGTCGACATGGTCAAGCGCCAGCACGGCCCCGAATCGCTTGGTCGCGCCGCGCACGGCGAGCGCCGGCGCTGGTCGTCCCGATCGGGGGTCCGGGCAAATCAGGCGGCGGCACGGCTGGGTCCTGCAGACTCATGCCCGCGCCGCCCGCAGCACGCGCAACCGTGACTCGAGCGCGCCGCGCACGACGTCCATCTCGACCGCCACCGCGATGACGACGCCGATCACGATCAGCTGGACGAAGGCGTCGACGTTCAGCAGGTTCATGCCGTTGCGGATGACGCCGATCATCAGCGCGCCCACGAGCGCGTTGCCGACGTTGCCCCGGCCACCCAGGAAGCTCGCTCCGCCGATGACCACGGCGGCGATGGAGTCGAGCTCCGCCAGCTGTCCGAAGTTGGGCGACCCGGCGTTGCTGCGACCGGACGCCAGGACGGCGCCGACACCGGCCAGCAGGCCGCTCAGGGCGTAGACCGAGGAGGTCACCCAGGGCGACCGGCATGGCCGCGCGCCGGGCAGCCTCGGGGTTGCCGCCCAGCGGCGAAGATCCAGCGTCCCCACACCATGCCCTTGGTGAAGATCGCGAGCGCGACCGCCAGGAGACCGACGACGACGGCGCTGACGGGACGAAGCCGATCGCTGGCGCTGCCCAGGTAGCGGATGATGTCGGGCATGCCGCCCGGCATCGTGGAGCGGCCATCCGCCAGCCAGAGCGCCAGGCCCGCGGGCGACGCTGAGCGAGGCGAGCGTGACGATGAACGGGTGCGGCATCCGGCCCCAGACGTAGACGACGCCGTTCACGAGGCCCACGGTCAGGCCGGTCGCGAGCATCACGACGACGATCGCCAGGCCGCCGTCGACGGTGCCGAACGCGAGCGCCCCCACGACCGACGCAGAGCGCCACCGTCGCACCCACCGACAGGTCCACGCCGCGCGTGACGATGACCAGCAGCTGGCCCATCGCCAGGACGCTGATGACCGACGTCTGGGCGAGGACGTTGCCGATGTTGCGGGGCGTCAGGAACACCGGCTCCAGCAGCGCCAGGCACGACCATCAGGAGCAGCAGCATCAGCACCGGACCGGCCAGGAAGACCATCACCAGCTCCAGCGCCGCGCAGGCGCCAGTCGACGCCAGACCTCGTGGCCCCGACGAGAGTGGGCTCCCAGCGAGTCCTCACCTGGCCTGCCAGGCCCGTCCTCACGCGTCCATCCTCTCGTCTCTCTCGCCACTCTCGCCTCGCGAACGCGCCACCGTCGGCTCTGGGTGGAGTCACCGCGCAGTTGGCACGGCGGCCGGGCCTCCGGGGACTCTAGCCGTCAAGACATCCGATGTCTAGACCCCGGAGGCCGCGCCGCAGGTATCATCGGCACGTCCGCTCATGCGATCGCTCCAGGAGGAACTGCTTGGCTGCCCCGCTGACCGAGACGGCCATCGACCGCCTTCGGGAACTCATCGCCTCCGGCACGCTGCGGCCCGGGGACCGCCTACCTCCTGAGGCCCAGCTCGCAACCCAGCTGGGAGCGTCACGGAATACGGTGCGTGAGGCCGTTCGGGCGCTCGTGACCGCGCGGGTGCTGGATGTCCGTCGCGGCGACGGCACGTTCGTCACGAGCCTTCGTCCGGAGCTCCTGTTCGACGGCATCGCCTTTGCGGCCGATCTGCTGCAGGCGGATTTCTCGCTCGAACTGATCGCTGTGCGGCGGATCCTGGAAGGGGCCGCCACCGGCCTCGCGGCCCGCAACATCGATGCGGACGGCGTCGGTGCGCTCACGGCCTGCCTCGACCGGATGCGCAGCGCCGAGACGCATGAGTTGATGGTCAAGTACGACGAGCAGTTCCATGCGCTGGTCGCGTCGGCGGCCGGCAACGCCACGCTCGCGTCCCTGCTGGCGGGAGTGTCCAGCCAGACCATCCGGGCCCGTGTCTGGCGGGGGAACGTCGACAGGGGCGTCGTGGCGCGGACGATCTCCCAGCACGAGGACATCTTGGCCGCTCTCGTCGCCCGAGACCCGGAGCTGGCGGAGGCGGCGGCGACGATCCATGTGGCTACGACCGAGGCCTGGATCAAGGCGACCATGGCCGCTGGAGGCTGGCCGATCAAGCCGCACGGGTCGACAGACTCGTGACGTTCCTGGCTCCCGCCAATCGGCCGCCATCGTCGCAGCCAGCTTCCGCAGGGCGCCCGATGAGCCATCAGCAAGAAAGACCCGACCATGCTCGAACCGAGCGACCCGGGTCGCCGCCCGTCGGCGCGAGCCTCGACGGCATGGTGCCCTTCTCGCGATCGCCACCGGTCGAGGCCTCCTTCGACGGAGGTGAGCCCAACGTCCCGGTCTCGATGGCCGACTTCGGACTGCATGCGAGTTTCGCCTGACCCTGCTCGAGACAGGTGACGCCCCTCGTCGTGCGGGTGCGCAGGGGACTCGAGGCTCAGTCGATCGGGCCCGACACCGCGGCAGCCGCGAGCTCGTCGGCCACGGCCACCCAGATGCGGTCGGCACGCTGGACCTCCTCCCAGAGGACGGCCTCCCAGCCGGCCGGTCTAACGGCGCCGGCCGGGATCGGAAGCTCCTTCATCGGCTTCTGGAGGTGGACCGGCCCCGCGACGCGCTCCACGTTCGACCGCGCCGCCCTCCAGGTGGTCCCGGCAGCCAGGAGATGGTCGACCATCGAGCGGAATGGAGCGACGGCCTGGGCCGGGCTCCCGCTCGTGAGGGTCCGGATAAGGCCGACGAGCACGTCCCCCGCTGCGGCAGCCCGGTCGAGGGCGGCGAAGGTCGCCTCGGCATCGCCCGCGTTGTAGCCGTGGACGACCTCGGCGACCCGGCCGTCGAGCGCCCCGACGTGCGGCGCGATCGATTCGAAGAAGGCCCTCCCCTGGGCCCGTTGCACGTCCGGTCGCAGCGATCGGCCCCCCTGTGCAAGTCGCATCGCGAGGATACGTCTCCGTGCGCCCAGGCGAACGGCCACTCGGGCTCAGCGAGCCCGCCGATGGACTGCCAGTCGCCTTCGAGCGGCGCACGAAGACCCCTGAGTCATCGACCGTCCGTGGCACACCAGCGACCAGGGAGTGCTACCCAAGCTTCACATCTGATGCCTGTCGCAGAATGGCTCAGATGGCGTATGACCTCGAGCGCTTCCTCGACGCGCAGGAGCCCGTCTACGACCGCGTGCTCGACGAGATCCGCAGCGGCCGCAAGGTCAGCCACTGGATGTGGTTCATCTTCCCCCAGGTGGCGGGCCTCGGATCCAGCTTCATGGCGCAGCGCTACGCCATCGCCTCGCTCGATGAGGCGCGCGCGTACCTCGCCCACCCCGTCCTGGGCGCTCGCCTGCGCGAGTGCGCCGGGCTCCTCCTGCAGGGTGCCGCAGGGAACGCTGAGGGCATCTTCGGTCCGATCGATGCGCTGAAGCTGCGTTCGTGCATGACGCTGTACCAGCGAGCCGCGCCCGAGGAGCCGCTGTTCTCGCAGGTGCTGGAGCGCTTCTACGGTGGCGTCGCGGACAAGACGACCGACGCGCTGCTGGCCTGGGAGGGCGACCGGACCTCGTCGCCGACGAACAGCAAGCGCGTCGAGTAGCCCATGGAGTCACCCCTAGGCCAGCGGGATCTCGGCTCCTGACCCCTTCGAGGCCTGGTAGATGGCAGACAGCTCCCGGTAGGCAGCAGCCAGATCGGCGGCGCGCCGCAGGAAGTCGCCGCGGACGACTGGCTCGCAGGCGTCGATCAGCCCGGGGATATGCCAGGCGCACCAGTAGCGGTTCTTGTGGTCGTACTCGCCATCCTTCACCCGCCAGATCTCCTCGTGGAGGCGGATGTCGTGCGGGATGCTGAAGGCGTCCTTCGTGTCCTCGTAGCTGAAGAGGTAGAAGAAGTTGTCCCAGCCGCCCCAGGTCAGGCCACCCAGGCAGAGTGGGCAGGGCTCATGGGTACTTAGGAAGATCGTCTCCACGGCCCGGGGTCGCTCGCCGTGTGGGAGCTCGTAGAAGGCGTTGATGGTGGCGATCTCACCGTGGTTGAGGGGGTTGATGCTCTCTTGGTTCGTCACCGCCACGACCGTGGAGAGGTCAGATTTGCGGAGGACCGCGCCACCGAAGATCTTGTTGCCTTCGCGGACGCCCGCTCTCGTCAAGGGCACGATCTCGTTCTCCACGACATCGAGTAGCCGGTCGACGAGCGCCACCGAGTCGTGGGTGATCCGAGCCAGGTCGGCCTCGCCAGGTCTGCGGATCGCTTTCAACTGACGCGGACCCAGGCAAGCCGTGCGCACGGAAGATGGCTGGCGGATCGCTCTTGTGAGCCGGCCAAAGGTGAGGCCCTCCCGCTGCTCCCTGTAGGTGCTGGCATATTCGCCCGCATCCGGGCCGAAGGATAGACCCCGACCGTCCCTCGCCGGCACCCAGTCCTGGTGAAGCCGCGGTGTCCCGATCCGCAGCGGAGACCGACTGTCAAGCCAGCCGAGTCCGTCCTTGGTCGAGGATGGGGATCCCGCCTGGTGCTGCTATGGTTGGACTCGGTCGAAGTCCCGTGCGTAGGGCAGCCTCTCTTCACGCCAGGGTCGGCGGGGGGCAGGGGTGACCGGTATCACAAATGTCTGTGCACCCTGCCAGGCAACAAGGAGGTAGTTCGACATGGCTGAGAAGCAGCTCGTCCTGGGGATCTTCGCTGACGAGGCCGCCGCCGATGCGGCCGTCGCTTCGGTCAAGGAGTGGGACAAGGCCAGTGAAGAGGTCAAGCTCGGCGCCATCGGCGTCCTCGTCGTCGATGACAAGGGCAAGCTCAAGGAAAACAAGATGGGTCAGCGGAGCACCAAGAAGGGCGCCGGCATCGGTCTCGTCCTGGCGGTCGTCGCACCTCCGACGCTCCTCGCTGGACTCGTTGGCGGCGGCATCCTCGGCGCCCTTCACCACAAGGGCCTGGGGCTGTCAGACGCGGATCCGCGAGCGCCTCGGGGCGGAGCTCGCTGGCGGCAAGGCGGCCGTCGGCGTTCTGGCACCGGCCGGGGAGGCCTCGTTGATCTCTGACAAGCTCACCGAGCTCGGAGGGACGCCCGAGGTCCACGACGTGCCCGACGAGGCACTCGCGGAGGTCGAGGCCGCGTCGGCAGAGACCGAGACACCAGAGACCGAGGCACCCGCGACCGAGGCCTGAGCGCCCACCGGTCGATGAGGACCTGGGGTCGCCCGAGCGATCCCAGGTCCTCGTTCGTTGATCGCCCCGCTCAGAACGTCGGCGGGTTGCCCTTCACCAAGAGGTCGCGGCTGAGTCGAGCCGGCCGGTCCGCCTCCGGCGAGGCTTGGGCATCCGGCGCCGTGATCGACACGCTCTCGTGCCGCCGACCGGATCGTCAGGGGTGTCGGCGGGGCAGGACCTCAGCCCCTGGGGCCTGGGGGCCCCTCGCGCGCCACGAGCAAGGCCGCCTCGACACGGCTGCGCACCTGGAGCTTGCCCAGGATGTTGGTCATATGGTGCTTGATGGTCTTCTCGGCCAGGCCCAGCCGGTCGCCGATCTCCTGGTTGCTGAGCCCCTCAGCGACCAGCTCCAGGACCTCGCGCTCGCGCTCCGTGAGCTCGTCGAAGGGCGACGTCCGCGGCGTCTGCAACTCGCGCAGCATGCCCCAGGCGAGAGCCGGCGCGACATACACCTCGCCGGCGTTGACCGAGCGGATGACGCGTACCAGCTCCCCTGCCCCGGCACCCTTGAGCACGTAGCCGGAGGCGCCCGCCTTGACGGCCGCCAGCAGGTCGTCCTCGTCCTCGGAGACCGTGAGCATCACGATCCTGGTGGCCGGGCAGACAGTGGCGATCTCGCGGGCGGCGGAGAGGCCGCTTCCCGGCATGGCGATATCCAGGATGATGACGTCCGGCAGCTCCGAGCGGGCGAGAGCCAGGGCCGACGCCGCATCGCCCGCCTCGCCGACCACCTCGATGCCCTCGACCTCCTGGAGGCTGCCCACGACCCCGGCGCGGAACATGGGGTGGTCGTCGGCGACGGCGACCCGGATGGTGTCGCTCATGGCCGCGGAGATGGTGTCGAGAGTGACGCGCTCATCCCTCGTCCTCCTGGCCCTGGATGGGCCACCACACACGCAGTCGCGTGCCCCCTTGCGGTGCCGAGCGGATGTCGAAGGTGCCCCCAAGGATACTCGGCCTGCTCACGTATCCCGGCCAGGCCCAGGCCCTCGGTCGATGCCAACGCCGCCGGGTCGAAGCCCGCCCCATCGTCGCTGACGAGCAGCTCCAGGCCCGGCGTGCCACTGGGTCGGTCGGCCGGCCGACCGACGAGGGAGACGTGGACGGTCTCGCTGCCGCCGTGGCGGGTGGCGTTGGATAGCCCCTCTTGGAGGGCCCGGAAGAGGGCGATCTTGACCGGCAGCGAGACGTCAGACGGAAGGTGGTCCACGGTGAGCGTCACGCGCGTGCGGCTGCGACGCTCGTGGTCGTGCACCGCGCGAACGGCCACGGCCTCCACCTCCAATGGCGCGAGTTCCGGCACGCGCAGCCCGGCGGCCACGCTGCGCATGTCGGCCATGGCCTCCTGCAGCACCACCTCGACCTCAGCCAGATCGGCCGCCGTGGGCGAGCGGCCGTCAACCGCGCGCGAGCGCAACGCGTCCAGGCGCAGGATGGCCAGCGAGAGCGTCTGCCCGGGCCCGTCGTGCAGGTCCGAGCTGACCCTGCGCATGGTCCGCTCGTTCAGGGTCGTGGTGCGCTGCGCGGCCGAGTTCACCCGCTCGCTCAGGACCGCATTCTCCGTCAGGAGGCCCGTGAGCTCGTCCACCTGCTGCGTGAGCGCCACCTCCTGGCGCTGGATGGTGTCGCTGCCGCGCTTGACGATGCCGTACAGCAGCACTGCCGAGCTGAAGATGGCAATGGTCAACAGGAGCCAAGTCGTCAGTCGAGCCTCGCTCACCTGCTGGTCGATCTCCCGCGGCGGCATGTAGAACTCCGCCACCGCGATGATCCGCTCGCTGCCTCGCTCGCGCACCGGGATGTAGATCTCCAGGAGGTGGTCCCAGCGGGCGCTCTCCCAGGCGTTCTCCTCGCCGGATAGGTCGTCCATGGCAGCCACCACCTTGCCCTGCCAGGCAAGCGCGAGGTTGCCCTCCACCGGGAAGACGCGGCCGGTGAGCTCTTGGCTGGGGCTGTAGACGACGCGGCCGTCCTCGGACCAGATGCGCAGCGAGCGGAGGCGGTCGGCCAGCGGGGGGTTGGCCAGGTGGGAGTCGAGCGTGGCCATCTCCTCGGGCGTCAGCTCGTCGCCGTCGGCTAGCGAGGCCAGGCTTGGCTCGATGATCGACTCCACGTAGAGCGCGGTCACCGAGGCCGTGCGGTCGATGATGCTGCGCTCGAGCTGGTCGCCGACCCAGACGCCGACCGTCAACCCGGCCACCAGCAGGATGAGCAGGTTGGCGAGCAGGAAGCGCTGCGCGAGCGAGGTCGAGCGGGCCTTGCGCCAGGGGCGGGAGAGCCTGCTCCGCAGGCCGACCGAAGGTAGGCCCAGAGTCGTGCCGGGCGACGCGGGCGCGACTGTCGACGGCGGCGGAACGACGCCGCTGGGGGTGGGGTCAGCGTGTGGGCGGCCGGACATGCGCGCCCATGGTAGGCGCGTGTCCCGGCGCCGGGTAGAGACGGATGTCCGAGCTCGCATCGGACCAAGGTCCGACTCATTTCCAGACCGCCGCCCGTTCCGCACCGCAGAAGACCTCGGGCACCATGGCCACCATGCTCGGTCGGGCGGGCACTCGGAGATCGCAGATGGAGAAGGACACACGATGACGACTGTCACGCTGGGCCGCAGGGCGGCCTTCCTCACCACCCTCCTCGCCAGCGCCGTGCTGGTGGCCGCGCCGATGGGCGCCGCCGCCAAGGACGGCGACGTCATCCGAACCGGCAGCTGCTCGGCGAGCACCGACTGGAAGCTCAAGCTGAGCCCGGAGGACGGCCGCGTGGAGGTCGAGTTCGAGGTCGACCAGAACCGCAACGGCCAGACCTGGGACGTGAAGCTCAAGAAGAACGGCAGCAGCTTCTGGAGCGGCCAGCGAACCACGCAGGCGCCCTCCGGCTCGTTCGAAGCCAGGCGCCTGACACGTCGGCGCCAGCGGCGACCGCTTCGTGGGCATCGCCACCAACCCGCGCACCGGCGAGGTCTGCCGGGGCACCGCCACCTACAGCGCCTGACTGGCTGCCAGGCCATCTGAACAAGGAGATCACGATGAGGACTCGCATCGACTCGGCGGCGGCGCGCCGCTCCATCGGGAACCTCGCCCTGGCGGGGCTGCTGGCCCTGGCCGCCACGGCGGCGCTGCCGCTGGCGAGCCTGGCCCAGGATGACAGCCAGGTCACGGTGAGCTCGGCCACCGGCGACCTGGGCACCTACCTCGTGGGGCCCGACGGCCGCACGCTCTACGCCTTCACGCGGGACGTCACTCCCGGCGTCAGCGCCTGCACCGGCGGTTGCCTGGAAGCCTGGCCGCCGCTGCTCGTGGAGGAGGGGCAGACCCTCGTCGCTGGCGACGGCGTGACCGGCACGCTGGCGACGGCCCCACGGGACGATGGCACGCTCCAGGCCACCTACCGTGGCCGACCGCTCTACTACTGGCAGGGCGACACGGAGGCCGGCCAGACGACCGGCCAGGGCGTCAACGACGTCTGGTTCGTGGCCAGTGCGGACGGCTCCATGCCAGTCAACCCACCAGCCCTCACGCTGGGCACCGCGACGACCGATCTGGGCACCTTCCTGACCGGCAAGGATGGACTCACGGTCTATTTCTTCGGGGCTGACACCACGCCTGGCGTGAGCAGCTGCGAGGGCGACTGTCTGGCCGCCTGGCCGCCGGTCACCGTGGCGCCTGGCAATAGCGTGGCGGCCGGCGAGGGCGTCACGGGCGTCATCGGGCTCATCACGGCCACCGACGGCTCGATGCAGGTCACCTACGACGGCCGCCCGCTCTACTACTGGCAGGGCGACACGGAGGCCGGCCAGACGACCGGCAATGGGGTCAACGACATCTGGTGGGTGGCCGACGTGAGCGGCAACCTGCCGGCCGCCGGGTCGTAGCACTCCGGACCGGCTCTCCCCACCGCCCGCCTACGGCCGGTCGGTACTCTCCATGGGTCCGGCCGGCCCTCCGCGGCTACGGGAGCGCCGCGATGGCCTCCTCAGCCATGGCCGGCTCACCCGCGTGGTCCGTGACCACCCAGACGGTGTCGCCGCTGCTGAAGACGTGCTGCTTCGAGTAGCCGAAGTCGATCGTGGTGACGGGGCGGCCTCCCAGCTCCTGCTCGGAGCGGCTGACCTCGTCCGGCAAGGCCTCGCCGTCGGCCAGGAAGACCCGGGATCGCAGGCTCTCGACGAGCTCCGGCGACCCGCCGGGCACCTGGTAGCCCTCCACCTCGATGCTCTCCTCGCTGCTGTCGATGCCCCACCAGGCGATGGCGCCGACGAGATCAGTGGGCGTCAGGCCCTCTTCCATGTAGAGGTCCAGCAGCCAGTCATCCAGCGTCGGCCCCATGCGCATCTCCAGGGCCGGCAGGAAGATGGGCTCCCTGGCCTCGTAGAGACCGGCCCTGCGGCGATCGTCGAGGACCGCCGGCAGCTGCGCTGCCAGCACGGCCTCTCCGCTCGACTGGGAGTAGGTCTGGGCGGGGAGCTGCTCGAGCAACTCGAACACGTACTCTTCGTCGGCGCCGATGATCCAGGCTGTATCGCCTGCCAGGTACACCGTGCGCGGGTAAACGCCCGGCACGGCGGCGTCAACGACCCGCAAGACCCAACGGCTCCCCAGGGGTCGCAGCGCGAAGCCAGGATCATCGATGTCGCCGAGCAGCAGGTCGACGGCCGGCCCGGCGAAATCGCGCGCATCGGTACCCTCGACCTGCAGCCCCAGGATGACGGCCTGGTTCCCGGGCGTCGGCTCGGCCAGGGCGGAGGTCACGCGAAGGTCGTCGATCCCCTTGCCCAGCGACTCGAGCAGGGCAGCGGTGTCCGCGGCGAAGGCCTCGTTCTCCGTGGTGCCGTCCCGGAACTGGGCGAGCCACTGCTCGCCACTGTAGGTCTGGACGTCCAGCTCCGCCCCGGCCAGCGTGGTCGGGAAGGCGGGGCCAGCCGATGGGAGCGCCGATGCACCAGCCGACGGGAGCTCCGATGCACTAGCTGACGGAGGTTCCGATGGGACAGCCGACGGATCCTGGGCCAGCGCCGGGCCGGGCAGGCCTGCCGTGATCAGGACCAGCAGGGCGATCGACGCGAGGCTGGCGCCGCGGGCGCGTCGGTCCCGTCGCATAGATGCTTCCAAGACCCCGACCTCCTGTCGTCTGATGGCAGGCCGCGGAACCCGCGCCCACGACGAAGCCTAGTCCGTTGCGCCCTGTGGTGTGTTGGCCGCCTGGAGCGCGGCGGCGATCAGGAGGGAACGGGCGAGGTGCCGCGGAGCGGCTGCGGCACGCCAGGGTCGCGTCCGTCGTCCGGCGCTGCCGCCAAGGACGTCCCTGTCGACCCTTCGGTGTGGCTCGCGCTCGCGGGACCGGTGATCACGCACGGGTCGTCGGATCTGCTCGGGCGGCTCGCGACAGCCGATCCCGCGGCACGAGGCAGCTCCGACTGGCCGGCGGTCAGGCTGTCGGTCCGCTTCGCCTCGAACGACGACCGGCAGATATCCGCTGATAGGTCGACCGCGCTCTGGCTGACCGGCCGGACCGGGGTGTTCCTGGAGACGGAAAGCTCAGCCGCAGCAGGTGCCGCGGCCTCGCTGGCCGCGCCGGAGAGGGTGATGTCCGACAGGGAGGTCGCCGGGAGCCGCGCGCCCCTGGCCCGGTCAGCGGCGGTCTCCTGGCCAGCCGCGGTTCGTACACCGGCCGGCCTGACGGCTCGGCCTTGCCCCTGACGGCTCGCCCGCCGGACCTCGGTTCGGTCGGCGTTGCGGCTGGCCGCCCGGGGACCGGCTGCGCGTTCGTCGCCCCGGCTTCGGTCGTGGGCCTTCTTGTCGGGATGGCGTGCCACCTTGACGGTGACCATGCCGGCGGGCAGGTAGGTCCACGGGCTGACCGTCGTCCCGCCCTGGAGCAGTTCGAAGTGCAGGTGTGTGCCGGTGCTGCGACCGGTGTTGCCCATGCGGCCGATGGCCTCGCCCTGCCGCACGAACTGGCCGACCCGGGCAAGGGCGCCCGGCAGCAGGTGGCCGTAGCGGGTGACGTAGCCATCCGGATGGCTGACGACCATGAGCCAGGCCCGACCACCCTCGTCCCAGGGGTTCCAGCCGGCATAGGCCACCACGCCGTCCGCGGCCGAGGCGACGCGCGACCCGTAGCCAGCCACGATGTCCAGGCCGTCATGGAAGTGGGCGCACGAGCCGCGGCGCGGGTTGAGTCGGTATCCCGTGCAGCCGTAGGTCTGGCTGATGCGGCCCACGCTGGGCCAGGTGAAGCCGGTGGACGTGGTGAGTTGCGCGGCGCTCTGGTTCTCGGCGCGCAACTCGGCCAGGCGCGTCAGCTCCACGATGTAGGCGCCCAGGCCGCCTTCAGCCGATTCGCGTCGCGAGACCGCGGCGCTGCGCTGCCGCTTCAGGACGCCGAGACGATACTGCCGGGCGTGCCGCTGGCGGACCGCGGTCCGCAACTGCCTCCCGATCTGGACGCGACGGCTCTTCGCCCTGGCGAGCTCGCGCCGAACGGAGCGCAGGCGATCTACATGGCTCTCCGGGATCAGCTCTATGGGCGTCCCGGCGTGCAGCCCTTCCAGCTCCGCAAGGAGCCCGGTCCGCTCGGCCACGACGTGGCGAGCCGTGCTGAGGGCGCGCTTGCCGTGGGTCACGGCCCGGCGAGCCTGCTTGAGGGCACGGTGCGTAAGACGTGTCTGTCCCTTGATGCGGGCCAGGGCCGCGTCCTGCGAGAGCATGACCGACTCGAAGTACGCCTGGCTTCGCCGGCCGCTGGAGATCTGGCTGCCCAACTCGTTGCCCGTGGCGACACCGGGCGCGGCCAGCGAGGCACCGGCTAGCAAGGTCACTGCGCACAGCAAGACCAGGGCACGCGAGGCCAGCCGCCTCCAAGCGCTCGAGCAGGCTTCAGGCACGATGTCCGCTCCACTCCCTCTCCTCGAGATGATGTGCGCCCTGGGCAAGGGGGCAGCGTCTTGGGCAAGCCTCGAGGCTTCGCATGGTAGTCGCGGCGTCAATGACCCGTGGCCATCCGAATGGTGCGCCGGACCCGGTACCGCCGGGCTACGCAGTCCTGAGGATGCCGGACGGGAGGGTCAGAGGAGTGCCCGGCGGCACTCAGTGGACGAGCCGGGAGCCACTGTCGATGCCGTGATCGGGGGCGTCCTGCTCGAAGTCGTGCCCGATGCGTTCCGCCGTCCGGTGGATGGCGTCGTCGATCTCGGCGAACTCGACGAGGCCGCCGAAGTCGGCATGCCAGTCGAGCAGCTCGTGGAATGCTTCGTGGACGACAGCGGCACGCAGCCCGGCGGTCTCGAGCTCGAGGCGCGTCTGCTCGTCGATCTCAGCGCCGCTGAGCTCCAGGGCGAGCGCCTCGTCCAGCGGCTCGCCGCGCTCGAGTCGGGCGATGATCTCACGCGCCAGCTCGCTCACCGTCCTGGACATGCACTCCCTCCGTTCGATGGATGACCCTTGCGTTCGTGGTCCGCCCGCGGCCATCGGCAAGGGTACGCCAGTCGGCAGGATGACCCGCGGGCAGCGCTCGGGCGATCGCCAGCGACATGCCGGACGGGTCCGCGGCGACTTGTCCGTACACTGGCCAAAGCCTCGGCGATGCGGCGCGCCAGCGGCGCCGCTGCCCGGCCCCTGCGAGAAGCCATCATGACCGCGTCGCCACTCCGCGACCGTGCTCACCGGCCTGTCCGTGCTGCTCCTCGTGGCCGTGGCCTGCACGGCCGACGGCCAGACCCCGGGCTCTGCGGCGGCCTCGGCTGTCGGCCGCTGCGCCGTCTGCCCCGGTTCTGCGGCCCCGGCCTCATCTGCCCCAGGCTCGTCGGCCGCCGGGCTCAGCGGCGCCGGGCTCAGCGGGTTCGTCGAGCGCTGCTGGCGCTCCCGTCGCGACCGCGGCCGTCGCTTCCGCGGCGCCCGCCAGCACGTCCACGGCAGCCCCGGCCGGGCTGGAGAGCCCGCGGCCGGCGCCGCCGCTGGAGGGCCTCGTCAACGCGGATGGCACGCCCTTCAGCCTGGCTGAGCAGGCCGGCTCGCCCACGCTCGTCTTCTTCGGCTACACGCACTGCCCGGATGTCTGTCCCGCCACCATCGGCGAGATCTTCGGGGTCTTCCAGTCGGCGCCGGAGACCCAGGCGGTCTTCGTCTCGGTGGACCCGGAGCGGGACACGCCGGAGTTCCTGGCCTCGTGGACCGAGTACTTCCCGGAGGACTTCCACGCCGTGACCGGCAGCCCCGGCGCCGTCCGTCGCGCGGCGGACGAGTACGGCGTCAAGTACGCCCGCGTGGAGACGAGCTCCACGACGGGCTACACGATGTCGCACACGGCCAACGTCTACCTCATCGATGGCGACGGACAGCTCCGTCGCACGTATCCCTTCGGCACCCCGGCGGCCGAGATGGCCGCTGACATCCAGACCCTGCAGGCTGGCTGACGCATCGGGGGCAGCGTCCGCACGGCCACCAGCACTCGAGACCGACAGGAGGGGGACACATGGATCGACGCAAGCGAACCACGCTGCTGCCCATGCTGGCGATCGGCCAGCCTGGCCGTGGCCGGCGGGCCTGTGGCCGCTCAGGACGACGATGAGGCCGTGGAGTCGGCGGCTCCGATGGCTCGCGCCCATGGCCTCGGCGGCGCCGATGGCCTCGATCGACCCGGCCGCGCTTGGGCCCGGGTCTCCACGTCGTCGACGCCTGGTCGCGGGAGTCGCCCATGATGGAGCTGGCGGGCGCCGCCTTCATGGTCATCGTCAACAACACCGAGGCGGACGACGCCCTCGTGGGCGCCAGCAGCCCGGCGGCGACGACCGTCGAGATCCACCAGACCACCGAGGCCGAGGACGGCACGATGGCGATGGCCCCGGTCGAGGACGGTGCCCATCCCGGCCGGCGGCGTCGCCGAGCTCAAGCCCGGCGGCTATCACGTCATGCTCATCGACCTCGTGCAGCCCCTCGTGGAGGGCGAGCAGATCGAGCTCACCCTGGAGTTCGCCACGGCCGAGCCGCAGACGGTCATGGTCCCCGTGCAGGCCCTGGGCCCCATGGCCACGGGCATCGGCGATGACGACGCTGACGGCTGGACGACGCCGATGATGACGGCACGACGACAGCGACGACGTCAGGATCCGAGGAAAGCGAAGCTCCCGAGAGCGAGGGCTAGCCTCCCGATCCGTCGACCCCCGAGGCCCCGACCGCGCCGGCCGGGGCCTCCGTCTATGCTGGTGACTGCCATCCCCCATCGAGGACCGACATGACTCACGTCGCACGCCTCCCGTCGCGGTCGCGCCATCGTCAACCGCCGCCGTCTCCCTGTCTGCTGGCCGGCCTGTTCGCGGCCGCCGGCGCCTCAGCGTCGGCTGCGCAGGAGACCGCCGAGCCGGAGCTCACGTGGGCACCGCTGGTGACGCTGCCGCCGATCGTGGCACCGTCCGTCGTCTCCCCGGTCGAGCTGGGGAACGGCTACACCCTGGGCGATCCTGAGCGCCCCGGTGCGCCATCGAGGTGTGGGAGGACTTCCAGTGCCCGTTCTGCCAGCGCTTCTCCCTCCAGGTCAAGCCGCTGATCGTCGAGCAGTTCGTCGAGACGGGCATGGCCAGCCTGACCTTCCGCGAACCTGGCCTTCCTGGGCGACGAATCGCACTGGGCCGCCGTCGCCGCCGACCTGGCGGCCGAGCAGGACCTGTTCTGGCCCTTCCACGACTACCTCTTCGCCAACCTCCTGGGTGAGAACGTGGGCAGCTACGATCTCGATCGACTGCTGGCGATGGGCGAGGCAGCCGGACTTGACATGGACGCCTTCCGGGCCGGGCTGGTCCTCGACCAGGCGCGCGAGCGCTTCAGCCGGATCGAGGCAGACGCTCGCCAGGATGCCGGCGCGCTTGGCATCAGCAGCACGCCGTCGCTCGTGCTCGATGGCAAGCTGCTCGAGTTCCAGAGCTTCGACGAGGCCATCGCGGCCATCGAGACCGCGGTGGCTGCAGCCGAGGCCGCGGACGCCGAGGCCACGGACGCCGAGGCCACGGACGCCGAGGCCACGGAGGCTGAGGCCGCGGCCGCCTCGAAGGCGCCGGCCGAGCCGTCGGCCAGCCCGGTCGGGTAGCTGCCGCCGGCGAACCTTCGTCGCGCTAGCATGGCGGGACGAAGGTTCGTTCACAGGAGGCATCGCCGATGACCACCACGCCGCCGCCCACCGCCGAAGACGGGACCGCGCCGGCGGCGCCGGCCAGCGCGGGCAGCGTGGCACGGGCCAGCGCCTTCACTGAAGATCTCATCGAGCGGGGCGTGCCCTGGAGTTCGCGGACGTCGTGGACGATCGTGGCCGCGGAGGCCGTGGTCGCCATCATCCTGGGCCTGGTCTTCCTCTTCGAGCCTCTGGGTGGTCAGACCGTGACCCTGCAGCTGATGGGCCTCATCCTGCTCGTCGGTGCCCTGCTCACGGCCTTCCAGCTGTGGCGGGGCACGCGTCCGTACGGACCTTGAGACGCTGGCCGCCTTCCGGGCCGGCTCCGGTGTCACGGTCGGCCTGGTCGTCATCGTGGCCACACTCTTCGCTGCCAGCACGGATGCCGTCACGGCCGCCATGGCGGTGGTGGTCGGCATCGGCTTCATCGTCTTCGGCCTGACGGGCATCGGAGGGTCCTTCGTCCGCCGCCGCGCCGACGCTGGCCTGCCCCTGGCGGCATTGGTCATCAATGGCCTGCTGTTGATCGCGGGGCTCGTCCTGCTCATGGCTGGAGCGGCCGGCGCCTCCACGGTCGGCAACATCTTCAGGCTGTTGGGCATCGTACTCATCGTGGCCGGCCTGGGTCTGGGCGGGTACGCCTATCTGATCCGCCAGCAGGTCGCCAACGGCGTCAGGGGCTGACGGGGGTCACGTCGAGGCGGTCAGCGCCGCTCGGTCGAGCACCAGGCGCAGCAGCCCGACGACAGCCGCTGGTCCGGCCAGCCTGAAGCGCGCCACCGTCGGTCCCGGGCCGACCCTGATGGTCCAAGCACGGCGCGGCAGTCGGGCGAACATGTCCTCGTCGGTGCGATCATCTCCGATGGCGAGCATGAGCGCGCCGCGTCCGGCTCCGGCGCTGAGCTGTCCTGCCAGCTCACCCTTGTTGGCCCAGGCGAAGCGGACCTCGACGACCTTGTCGCCGTGCAGGACGGTCGCCTCCGTCCCCGCCAGGAGATTCTCCAGCGCGGCCACCAGCTCGTTGGCGAGCCATGTCCCGAACTCGGCATCGGCCAGCCGATAGTGCCAGGCCAGGGCCAGCTCCTTCTCTTCGACGAATGAACCCGGGGCACTGGCCGCGAACTGTTCCAGGACCGGCCGGACCGACTGTCTCCAGGCCAGGTCGGCGCCCGCACGCAGGGACTCCCAGGTGGAGCTCTCTGGAGGCCGCACCAGGGCACCGTGCTCAGCGGCCAGCCACAGGCCCGGGATGTCGCCGAGCGACCGTCCGATGTCAGCGCGGCCACGGCCGCTGATGACCGCGACCGTGGTCCGGGGCGTGGCCGCCAGGTCGGCCAGGAGCTGACAGACGTCGCGGCCCGGGACCACTTCCTGGGGACGTCGGGCGATGGGTACCAGGGTGCCGTCGTAGTCGAGCAGGATCAGGCGCCTGCGGGCCGCTTCGAAGGCGGCGCTCAGCGCTGTCGGGTCAGGCGCTGGGTGCCGATCGCTGCGACCTCGCAGCGGGCGTCGCGTGGCTTCGCGGAGGCCGTCGATGAAGCGCTCCGCCCAGGCGACCGCATCGTTGCGAACCACGCGCGCGTGCAGGGCCGCCATCCGCTCGGTGCGCGAGGCCTCGTCCATCTCGAGCGCACGAAGGAGGACATCGGCCGTACCTTCCTCGTCGTACGGATTGATGCGCAGCGCCTCGCCCAGCTCCTGGGCCGCGCCTGCGAACTCGCTCAGGACCAGCACGCCCGAGCGATGCTGCTGGCAGGCCACGTACTCCTTGGCCACCAGGTTCATGCCATCGCGCAGCGGCCCCACCCAGGCAACGTCGGCCGCCGAGTACAGCGCCGCCAGCTCTGCCTTGTCGATGGAGCGCCGCATGTAGACGACCGGCTGCCACTCGGGCGTGCCGAACTCGCCGTTCACTTCGCCCACCAGCTCGGCGACCTCGCGACGCAGCCCGGCATAGGCTGGCACGCGCTCGCGCGACGGCACGGCGATCTGCACGAGGGTGGCGCGGCCGCGCCACGACGGAGCCGACTTCAGCAGGCGCCGGAAGCTCCGCAGGCGCTCCGGGATGCCCTTCGTGTAGTCGAGTCGGTCGACCGACAGGATGAGCTTGGCATCGCCGGGGCGATCCCGCAGCTGGACGATCCGACTGGCGACCTTCCGGTCGCTGCTCGCGAGCCGCCTCCAGCTGGCGGCCTCGATGCCGATGGGCAGGGCGGCCAGCTTGATGGTGCGTCCCTCGAAGAAGAGGCGGTCCATCTGGCTCTCGAGGCCCAGGACCTGCAGCAGGGAGCGCCGAAAGCCATGCAGGTCGCCATGCGTCTGGAAGGCGATCGAATTCGAATCCGAGAAGCCCCAGCAGGACCTTCTCGCGCTCGGGCAGGGTGCGAAGGACATCGGAGGATGGGAAGGGGATGTGCAGGAAGAAGCCGATACGCGCCTCCGAAGCGCGCTCCCTGAGCAACTGCGGCACGAGCATGAGCTGGTAGTCGTGCACCCACACCAGGTCCCGCGCACGCATCTGCGCCAGGACGGCATCCGCGAAGCGCTGATTGGCATCGAGGTAGGCGTGCCAGCTCTCGGGCTGGAAGGAGACACGCGTGACGAAGCCGTGCAGCAGCGGCCAGAGCGTATCGTTGGCGTAGCCCTCGTAGAACGAGCGTGACACCCGAGCCGGGATGTCCACCGCCACGTACCCGTGGCGCTGCTCCCACTCCTGTACCAGCTGGGCGCGGCCGGCGGGCTCGTCAGGGAGGGCATCGCCGGACCAACCCAGCCAGAGTCCGTGGTAGCGCTGCATGAGAGGCGCCATGGCCGCCACGAGACCACCTGCGGAACGTTCGCTCCGCCACCGGCCCGAGACGCGCGTCGCCGTAAGTGGCAGGCGATTGGAGACCACGAGGAGCCGTTGCCTGGCGCTCACACTGTCAGGATAGGGCTCCTGTCGAGGCGGCCAGCGCGTCGGCCGGGCGGCTGGAAGATCGATGGGAAGGGTCGCCCGCCCCCATCACGACCAGGGACCGTCCAGGCCCCGCGCCGCGCGCGCTCGAGCCTGCGGCCCGAACCAGCGCTCGAAGAGGTGCAGCATCAGGTCGATGCCGGAGCTGACACCGGCAGCCGTCAGGATGGGTCCCTCATCGACGACCTTGGCCGCGACGACGTCCACGGCCGGGAACTCGTCGCGCAGAGACGCCAGTCCGGACGTGTGCGTCGTGGCGCGACGACCGTCGAGGAGACCGGCGCGGGCCAGCAGGAAGGCACCCGTGCAGACGGATGCGAGGGTCGGCGTGCCATCCGCCCGGGCGCGCAGGAAGGGCAGGATGAGCTCGTCCTGATCCGGCGTGCGCTCATCGGCTCCGGGGCCGCCGGGCACGATGAGGGCATCCAGCGGCGGGCAGTCGTCGAGCGTGCGATCGGGTTGCACGCGCAGGCCGCCACGGCAGGTGACGAGCGGCCCGGTCCCGACGGTCAGGACGTCCACGTACGGCCGACGGTCAGGATCACGCGTCCCACTGCAGACCTCGTAGGGGCCCGCGAAGTCGAGGACCTCGACGTCGTCGAAGAGGAGGATGCCCACGACGGGGCGGGCCGGCAGGGCGGGCGAGCCAAGGGTGGCCTGGTCTTCGTGGCGGGGCGCGGTCATGCGACCAGTATGTCGGCTCGCGGGCGCGGATAGGCCGAACGGCCTCAGTGTCCCCCACCGCTGTGCACTAGGAGACGGCTACCGCGGACGCCTACGGTCGGTCCGTGAAGCACCTGCCTGCCGAGAGGTCGTCGACATGAAGCCGCTCGCCGAACCGTCCGCCTCGATGGTGGCCGGGCGACCGGCTGAGGTCGACCTGCGCGGGACGGAGCTGCTGGGAGCGCGCCTGATCGACCAAGGACCTCGCCTTCCGGGAGGACGAGCGGGAGGCCTTCGGCCTGCGTGGCCTGTTGCCGGACCAGGTCCTCACCATCGAGGAGCAGGTCCAGCTCGAATGGGAGCACGTTCAGCGCAAGGACGACCCACTGGAGCAGTACATCGGGCTGGCCGCTCTGCAGGACCGCAATGCCACGCTCTTCTACCGACTCCTGGCCGAGCACCTCGAAGATCTCATGCCCATCGTCTACACACCCACGGTGGGGCAGGCCTGCCAGCAGTTCAGCCACATCCTCCGCCGCACGCGCGGCCTCTGGATCACGCCCGCGGACATCGACCGCATCCCGGAGCTCCTGCGCAACTGGCCGTACCAGGACGTGCGACTCATCGTCGTCACGGACAACGAGCGCATCCTCGGCCTCGGCGATCAGGGTGCCGGCGGCATGGGCATCCCCATCGGCAAGCTGGCGCTCTACTCGGCCACGAGCGGCCTGCACCCCTCGCTGACGCTGCCGGTCTCGCTGGACGTGGGCACGGACAATCGCCAGCTCCTGGCGGATTCGCTCTACCTCGGCTATCGCGCGAGGCGGCTGCGCGGCCACGCCTACCACGAGCTCGTGGAGGCCTTCGTGCGCGGCGTCCGGCAGGTCTGGCCGGGCTGTGTCATCCAGTGGGAGGATTTCAAGGGCCCCAATGCCCTGCGCATCCTGGACTACTTCCGCTCCGAGGTCCCCAGCTTCAACGACGATGTGCAGGGCACTGCCGCGGTCGCCCTGGCGGGCCTCTACACGGCCGCCCGAGCCCTGGGTCGAAGCCTGGCCGACCTGCGCTTCGTGCTGGCCGGCTCGGGCGCAGCCGGCATCGGCATCGTGCGGCTCCTGCACCGGGCCCTCGCCGATGAGGGCCTGAGCCGTGAGCAGACCGGCACCCGCATCGCCGTGCTCGACTCGCGGGGCCTGGTGCACGCCGGTCGCACGGACCTCGACGAGTTCAAGCACGAGTACGCCATGGACCTGGAGGTCGTCGCTGGGCTGGGACTGACGAGCCAGGGGGAAGGTCAGCCGCAGCTGGCGGAGGTCGTGCAGGCGATGCGCCCGGACGTCCTCATCGGTACCACGGGCCAACCGGGCAGCTTCGGCGAGGACGTCATCCGGGCCATGGCTGAGGCTGTCGAGCGGCCCGTCGTGTTCGCCCTGTCAAACCCGTCCAGCAAGGTGGAGGCCGTCCCCTCGGACATCCTGGCCTGGAGTGAGGGGCGCGCCATCATCGCCACCGGCAGCCCTTTCAGCCAGCCCACGTGGGAAGGTCGCGAGCGCATCGTCGCCCAGGCGAACAACGTCTTCATCTTTCCCGGCGTGGGCCTCGGTGCGGTGGTGGCGGAGGCAGGCAGCATCACGGAGCCGATGTTCCTGGTGGCGGCGCGAGCTCTGGCAGCTCAGGTCAGCGACGAGCGCATCGCGGACGGCGGGCTCTATCCAGCGGTCCAGACGCTGGCCGATATCTCCCGCATCGTGGCGGTGGCCGTCGCCGAGGAGGCCGTGGCATCGGGCGTCGCCCACATCGACCCACACACGGACCTCGCTGCTGCCGTCGATGAGGCCATGTGGCACCCGGCCTACGTGCCCTACCTCAGATCCCGGGCGGCGGTCCACCGCGACGACCAGCCTGTCGCCGACACGGTCGCAGCGCAGGCCACCTGACGCGAGGCTGTCAGATCAGCCCTTGACGCCGCCCGTCTGCAGGCCGGAGATGAGGTAGCGCTGAGCGAGGAAGAAGAAGACCATCACCGGCATGGAGATGATGACCGAGGCCGCCGCGAGCAGGTGCCAGGGCTGGTTGAAGGGGTCGATGAAGGTGGAGAGTCCCACCGGCAGCGTCAGGTTGCCGCGACTGACAAGGAAGGCACTGGCAAGCATGAACTCGTTCCACGCCGTCACGAAGCTGTAGAACGCGGTCACGGCCACGCCCGGGACGGAGAGCGGCAGGACGATGCGCCAGAAGCCGCCGAAGACGCCCAGTCCGTCCACCTGGCCCGCTTCCTCCAGGTCGAAGGGGATGGTGTCGAAGTAGGCCTTCAGCATGAGCACGCTGAAGGGGATCGCGATGGTCGAGTACGAGATGACCAAAGCGAGGAGTTGGTCGATGAGGCCGACGCTGGTGAAGATGTTGAAGAGCGGAACCAGCAGGATGATGCCGGGGAACATCTGCGCCACGAGGAAGATATAGAGCGAGGTGTCGCGGCCGCGGAATCGGTAACGCGATAGACCGTAGGCGGCCGTGGCGGCCAGGAGCACACCGATGACCGTGACCGCCGCCGCGACGATCACCGAGTTCACGAACCACTGCTGGAAGTCGCCGCGTGTCAGCAGGAACTCGTAGTTGGCGAAGGTGATGCCACTGCGGCCCACGAACTCGATCCTGGTGGAGAACACCTCGCTCTCGACCTTGAAGCTGCTCACGAACACCCAGATGGCCGGCAGCACGGCGATGAGGGCTGCGATGACCAGGACCGTGTAGCTGCCGAACTTGACCCAGCGTGGCTCTCTCATGTCCCGGTCCTCATGCCTGCTCGGGCGTCAGTCGCCGGTAGAAGAGCGAGAAGACGATCAGGATGCTGAAGATGATGACCCCGTAGGTGGCCGCCAGCGCGAGCTCACCTTGGTTGAAGACCTGATACGCGAAGGTCACCAGGATGTTCGTCTTGCCGGCCGGCCCGCCGCGCGTCGTGAAGAAGATGACGGCGAAGAGATTGAAGGTCCAGATGATGCCCAGCAGGATGACCATCGTGCTCACGGAGCGCAGGCCCGGCATGGTGATGTTCCAGAAGGACTGCCAGCGGCTGGCGCCGTCCACCCGGGCTGCTTCGTACTGGTCCTGGGGGATGCCCTGCAGGCCGCCCAGCAGCGCCACCATCATGAACGGGATCCCGGCCCAGACGTTCACGATGATGGGTGCGATGTAGTACCAGGGCGCCTCGGAGTACCAGGCGATGCGATCGATGCCGAAGAGCGCGGTGAAGTTGTTCAGGAGACCGAACTCGCCGTTGAAGATGAACGACCAGCCGATGGCCGAGATGTAGATGGGGATCGCCCAGGGGACCAGGAGCAGGAGGCGGAAGGCCGTTCGGCCACGCAGCTTCTGGTTGAGGATGACGGCCAGCAGCAGACCCACCGTGAAGTGGAAGAAGACGTTGACCAGCGTCCAGACGACGGTCCACAGGAGGGCGTTCTGGAAGTCCGGGTCCTGGAGCGCAGCAACGTAGTTGTCCAGCCCCGTGAACTCCCACGAGGCCTCCTTGAACCGGGTGCCCATGTTGGACCGGTCGATGTCCGTCAACGTCCAGCCGAAGGCCTGGATCAGGGGCAGGAAGACGATGACCGCCATCGCGATCAGCGTCGGCGCCATGAAGACCCAGGCGACCCAGGCTCTTGACCTCACGGGCTTGACTCCTCCGGGGCCAACGATAGCAGCCCTGAATCGACGAGGGGCCGCCGTTTTGGCGACCCCTGGTCGTGTTCGGGGCTCGGACGGGCTAGTCGCTGAAGAGCGTGATCCACTCCTGCTCGATGGCGGCCAGGGCCTCCTCGGCAGTCTTGTCGCCCAGCAGGAATGCCTGGTACTCGTTGGCTGTAGGGGAGATACATGTCTGACGACTTCGGGTGACCAGCGCGGTTGGTCGCCTTCTGCATGACCTGACCCCAGGCGGAGATGATGGGATCGGCCGCCACGGCCTCGTTGGCGTAGGCCGAGTTGCGGGTGGGCAGGAGGCCCAGCGTCTGGGCCAGATAGGCCTGGGCGTCTGTGCCGTTGATGTACGAGAGCAGGTCGAGGACCGCGGCCTGCTTGTCGGGGTCGTCAGCCACGAGGGCGTAGACCACGTAGTTGTGGCCGCCCACGGGGGAGCCGGTGTTGCCCGCTGTGCCCTCGGGGATGGGAGCGATGACAAGGTTGCTCGGGTCGGTGAAGGCCTCGCCCGTGAGGTGATCCGCGACCGACCAGGGTCCGTTCATGACGCACATGATGGTGCCGGCCTTGAAGCCTGCGGACATGTTGTCGTAATCGGACGGGAAGTCCCACGTGGCCGGGGCGATGGTGCCGAGGATGTTGTCCTTGAGGAAGTTCCAGCCCGCAACGGACTCAGGGCTGTTGATGAGCACCGTCACGGTGCCGTCCTCGGCGACCTCGTAAAGCTGACCGCCCCATGCCCACGTGAAGGGCTGCGCCCAGTAGCTGTCGCCTCGGGTGTAGAAGCCGTAGCGCTGCGCGTCGAGGTCGGCGATGGCCGAACCGGCGGTGACCAGCTCCTCCCACGTCGCGGGGGCGTGATCGAGGCCGGCCTCGGCGAGGAGCTCCTTGTTGCACTGGAGGCCGAGAGCGTCGGTGACGTGCGGCAGGCCGTAGACACCGCCCTTCCAAGTGGCCGTGGCGAGCGGTACGGCGATGTAGTCGTCGAGGTCGCTCACGAGGCTGCCCAGCTCGAGCAGGTAGCCATCGTCGGCGAAGCCGATGGTCCAGCCGATGTCAGCGCGCAGGATGTCCGGCGCGGTGCCGGCCGGCGCCGCGTTCTGATAGTCGGCGCGGGCCGAGTCGAAGGACTGGGCGGTATGGGTGACGGTGATGCCGGGGTGGGCGGCCGTCCAGGCATCGACGAGCTTCTGGACCTCCGCGAACTCGAAGTCGCGCATGGTGTTCCAGAAGGTGATGTCGCCCTGGTAGGCGAGCTCGCTGGCGGCGACCTCTGGAATGGCGGGAGCGTCCTGCGCCGCGGCGGGCACGGCGCCCACGGTCAGCGCGATGGCCGCGGTCAGGACCGCAGCCTTGATCTTGGTGGACATCTTCGTATCCGTCCTCCTCATCGTGGCCACCGGCCAACGGTGGCGTTCTTGGGGGTCGTCGTTCCGTGAAGTTCGGCGAGCCTGGGCATCGAGAGCACAGGACCGTGACGGTCCCCGGCCTTCGAGCGACTGGGACTCCGTTCCCCCGGGCATCGACTGGCCTGCGGATGATACGCCGCCAATTCCGGCACGACCACCCCTCGAGGGCCGATCGAGAAGGCTCGTCACGCCTTCCCATGGATTCGGCATCCGATAGCATGGGGCCGCCATGACCGATCGACGCATCTCGCTCACGCTGGTCCTCCACAACCACCAGCCGGTGGGCAACTTCGGCTTCGTCTTCGAGGACAACTACCGGGCCGCCTATCAGCCCCTGTTGGCTGCCCTGGAGCGTCATCCCGGGGTCCGCCTGGGTCTGCACTACACGGGGCCACTGCTCGAATGGTTCAAGGCCCACAAGCCGGAGGCGCTGGCGATGCTGCGCGCCCTCGTCGACCGCGGCCAGGTGGAGATCCTCGGTGGCGGCTATTACGAGCCGGTGCTGGCCTCGCTGCGCGAGACGGACCGTGTTGGCCAGCTGACGCGCATGGCCGACGAGGTCGAGTCGCTCTTCGGCCGGCGACCCGTCGGCGCCTGGCTGGCCGAGCGGGTCTGGGAGCCGGACGTGCCCACCTCGCTGGCCAAGGCCGGCTACGCCTACACCATCGTGGACGACGCCCACTTCCGGGCTGCGGCCCTCCCCGCCGAACGCCACTGGGGCAGCTACTCCACGGACGACCAGGGCTACCGCGTCATCGTCTACGGCTCCGAGCAGGGGCTCCGCTACCGCATCCCCTTCCGGCCCGTGAGCGAGGTCATCGGATATCTCCGCGAGCACGCCACCGAGGGTGGCGAGCTGGTGGGCATGATGGGGGACGACGGGGAGAAGTTCGGCACCTGGCCGGGCACCTGGGAGCTCTGCTACGGAAGCACTGGCTGGGTGGAGCGATTCTTCAGCGCCCTCGAGGCCAACCGGGACTGGCTGACCCTGTTGCAGCCGGCAGAGGCCCTGGTCAAGCACCCGCCCATCGGCCGCGTCTACCTGCCCACCGGGTCTTACGCCGAGATGGGTGAGTGGTCCCTGCCGGTGGAGGCGCGGCGCGAGTTCACGCACCTGCTCCACGACGCCGTCGAGCATCGTCGGCCGGAAGCGCGCTGGATGCGCGGCGGCTTCTGGCGCAGCTTCCAGATCAACTATCGCGAGATCAACGACCTCCACAAGCAGATGCTGCGCGTCTCGCGGAAGGTCGATGGCCTTCGCAACGGGAGGGCCAGCGGGACTGATACGGCGGTCCTGGCGCGCATCGCCGACCACCTCTACCAGGGCCAGTCGAACGACTGCTACTGGCACGGGCTGTTCGGCGGCATCTACCTCTCGCACATGCGGCTGGCCACGTTGGAGCATCTCATCGCCGCGGAGGACGCGGCCGACCGGGCGACAGGTCGAGCCGGCGTGACCATCGAGACGGTCGACCTGGACATCGACGGCTATGACGAGCTGCTGGTGAGCACGCCGGGGCAGGTCGTAGCCATCAAGCCGGGCGAAGGCGGGGGCGTCGGCAGCTGGGACGTGCGCGCCGTGCGACACGCCCTGGCGTCAGTCATGCGGCGTCGCCCGGAGGCCTACCACGAGACCCTCGTGGCGGCCGACACGGGCCAGGTCGAGGAGCAGGAGGCCGGCGAGGGCGCCGTGTCCATCCACGACCTCATCAAGGTCAACGAGCCGGGCATCAGCAGGCGCCTCTGGTACGACGACTACGAACGACGCTCCGGCCTCGTCCACCTGTTGCCGGTCGTGACCATGCCGGACGACTTCGAGCAGGCGAGCTTCGAGGAGCTCGGCGACTTCGTCACGGGTGCTTTCGAGGTCGGGGAGGCTGGCGGGGATCGCGTCGTGCTGGAGCGCCGCGGGTCCATCAGGCGTGCCGACGGCACGAGTACTCCGCTTCAGGTGCGCAAGACATTCGGCTTCGGGTCCGATCGCCGCGTTCCTACCCTGGACCTCACGGTCGACGTCACGAACCTGGGCGGGCAGGCCGTGGACGCGCTGATCGGCGTGGAGTGGGCCCTGAACATGCTGGGTGGCGGCGGGAACCCCTCGGCCTGGTACGCGGTCGACGGGGACCGCGCACGCTTCGACGTCGCCCGCATCACGTCAGCGAATCATCACGTGAGCATGGGCAACAGCTACATCGGCATCGAGCTTGAATCGCGACCGCAGCCGGCCGCGGCGGCATGGTGGTCATCCATCGAGACCATCTCCGTCTCGGAGAGTGGCTTCGAAGGAAACCACCAGGGTGGCTGCCTGCTGTGGGTCTGGCCGCTGCGTCTGGAACCCGAAGCGACGGCGCGCTTCGGCCTCGCCAACCTCGTGCGCACCTTCCGCGACCGTGCCGAGGAAGAGGGCCTGTAGCAGGTGGGCCGGGGGGCCGCCGCGGGGCGCTACCCCAACGTGCTACGCCTCGGCCAGCTCCGCGAACGAGTCCCTGAGCGCCGGGTAGAGGTCGCGGTAGACCGCGTAGGCGCGCTCGTAGGCGCCCGCGTCGGGACCCGGCTCCGTGGTGCCCGTGACCTCGACCATGGCCTCGCAGGCCGCCTCGACCGTGGGATACCAGCCTGCCGCCACGGCAGCCAGGATGGCGGCGCCACTGGCCACTCCCTCCGCGGTCCGCGTCGAGGAGAGGGGCACCCCCAGCACGTCGGCGATGATCTGCCGCCACAGCGCGGCTGTTGGTGCCGCCGCCGGAGGCTCGCAGGTCGCGCAGGGGCTCCGGCGACGTCGCCCGCACCAGCTCGAACACGTCTCGCAGGCTGAAGGCCACCCCCTCCAGGACGGCGCGCACGAGGTGTCCGAGGCCGTGACGCACGGTCAGGCCCACGAAGGCACCGCGAGCCAGTGGGTCCGGGTAGGGGGTCCGCTCGCCGGACAGGTAGGGCAGGAAGACCAGCCCAGCGCTGCCCGGTGGCACTGCCGCGGCCAGTGCCGTGAGCTCATCCCACGAGCGCCCGGGCGCGAGGGCATCGCGCAACCATTTGAGCGAGCCCGCCGCTGACAGCGTCACGCCCATGAGGTGCCACGTGCCCGGGACCGCGTGACAGAAGGCGTGCAGTCGTCCCTCGGGCTCGATGGCCGGGCCGGCCGTGGGCACGAAGACGACCCCCGAGGTCCCCACCGACATGGCGCCGATGCCGGGCACCACGGCGCCCACGCCGACGGCGTTGGCGGCCTGGTCGCCTGCCCCGCCGACGACCGGCGTGCCGGCTCGCAGCCCGGTGCGGCCGCGGCCGCCTGCGCGGTCACGAAGCCCACGACGTCAGGCCCCTCCACGGTCCGAGGCAGCATGGCCGGGTCGAGCCCGAGCGCCTCGACCACCTCGCCTGACCACGTCCGGGCGGCGAGGTCGAAGAGCACCGTGCCGGCCCCATCGGCCACGTCCAGGGCGTGCTCGCCGGTGAGCTTCAGGCGGACGTAGTCCTTGGGCAGCAGCATGTGCCGCGCCCGCGCCCAGGCCTCGGGCTCGTGCTCGCGCACCCAGAGCAGCTTGCCGGCGGTGAAGCCGGTGAGCGGCTCGTTGCCGGTGATGGCGATGAAGCGCTCGCGCCCGACGGTCTCCCGGATGACGTCGCACTCGGCGGCGGTGCGCTGATCGTTCCAGAGGATGGCCGGGCGCACGACCTCCTCGTCCTCGTCGAGCAGGACCAGGCCGTGCATCTGCCCCGCCGCGCCGACGGCCGCGATGACATCGGCCGACGTGCCCGGTCTCGCGCAGGACCGTGCCGATGGCCTCCTGCGCGGCCGTCCACCACAGCCCGGGGTCCTGCTCGGCCCAGAGCGGCCTGGGGGACTCGAAGTCGTACTCCGAGGAGGCCACGCCCACGACCGAGCCATCGGGCGCGATGAGGATGGCCTTGGTCGCGGTGGTCGAGACGTCCAGGCCGAGGACGACAGGCGTGCTGTTCACGGTCTCTCCCTCTAGCTGTCCAGGTCGCCGGAGCCGACCAGACGCTCGGCCTCTTCCTCGCCGACGAGGTGGACCTCCCAGTCCTCGTGATGGACGGCCGCCTCTCCGGGCGCCAGGTCGGTCAGCGGGCCGAGGGTCTCCAGCTCGGTGAAGTCGGGGTGCGAGTAGACCTGACCCGAGGCATCCATGTCGACGTACTGGCGCGTCTCGTCGTGCGCCGCCCGCTTGACGAAGAGCAGGCCATCGCGCCAGTGAGCCACCCAGCCACGGCGCAGGCTGGTGCCGACCTTGAACGAGCTGGTGACGCCCTGCGCGGCGATGACGCTGGCGCGTACCTCGATGGCTGCGTCAGTGAGGACGAAGCGCGGGTCGTCGGTCCTGGCGTAGGGCCACAGGACGATGTTGCGCTGTGCCTGGAAGCCGCCCGGGTCGAAGGCTCACCGGCCAGGAACGGCAGCCAGGCCCGCCCGGCGGGCGCCATCATGGTGATGGCCCAGGCAGCCAGGCGCTGCGGGTGGTCGGCCGTGTTGACGACGCGATAGTCGAAGGCGACAGGCGCTCCGGCCCGGTGACGACGATGCTCGTCTCGCGACTCGTGCCGGCCACCGGATCGGGACGCGTGGTGAGACGCACGCCGTCCAGGGATCTCGGCGACAGCCACCGGGTCGTCATCTGGCCGGTAGGTGACACGTGGGTCCTCCGGCGCCGCCCACAGACGGTGGCCGCCGCGCAGATGGAACGGACCGGAGCCCGGGACATGCCAGCGTCATGTCCGGCAGCTCGGCGACGTGGTTTCGGCCGTCGTCGGTGAGCAGCGCCAGGACCCGCGGCCCCACGGACGTGGTCACCACGAGGCGCACGGCACCAGCCTCGAGCTGGACGGCCTCGTGGCCTGCGTATCGTGTCATGGTCAGCGACATCGTGGGCCCCCCTGCGTCGTCTCGGCCTGTCGATGCTAGCGAACCACGACGCGCCGTGAGGTCAGGCCCGGCGGACATCGGCGAGCGTCCGGCACACCGGCCACGCAGCCTCCGGGCGACGCCGACCTGCGAGGCCACGCCGGACCTGCGCCGGCGGCGGCGCGGTCGTCTGCCGGATCACGAGCTCGGTGTCCATGATGATGCGGTCGGCGGCTGCGTCGGGTCGGCCAGCAGGCGCATCAGGCGCTGCACCGCGAGACGGCCCATCTCGCGCAGGGGCTGGCGCACGGTCGAGAGCGACGCGCGCCCGACGATAGGAGGCCTCGACGATGTCGTCGAAGCCCGAGCACGGAGAGGTCCGCGGGCACCTGCAGCCCGGCGTCGCGGGCTGCGCCGAGGACGCCGAAGGCGGCGGCGTCGCTCGAGGCGAAGATGGCCGTCGGCGGCTCCGGCAGCGCCAGCAGCTCGCGGGCGGCCTCGTAGCCGCGCGCCTCGAGGAAGTCGCCCGCGACGACGAGCCGCTCGTCGCGCGGGATGCCCGCCTCGGCCAGCGCATCCCGGTAGCCTGAGAGGCGCTCGTGGGCTGGCCCCGACGTCCTGGCGACCGGTGATGAAGCCGATGCGCCGGTGCCCCAGGCGCGATGAGGTAGGCGATGCCCTCGCGGGTGCCCGGTCCGGTTGGCGGCGTTGACGACGTTGCAGCCGGGCGCCTCGCTGTCGTGGTCGATGAGCACGAACGGGTAGTCGCTCTGCGCGCAGCTGGGCGACGTACTCCGGCAGCCCGGTGGGCAGCACGATGAGCAGGCCGTCGACCATGCCGTGCGAGAGGCGCGCGACGTACTCGGCCTCCTTCTCGCGGCGGCTGTGGGTCGTGCACAGCAGCAGGTCGTAGTCGGCCATCGAGACCTCCTGGTCGACGCCCTTGATGACGACCGAGAAGAAGGGGTTGTCGATCTCCTGCGCCAGCAGGCCGATGGCCTGCGTCCGGCCGCTGGCCAGCGCTCGCGCGGTGACGTGGGCCACGTAGCCGAGCTCCGCATGGCGGCCTGGACGCGCTCGCGGGTCGCCTCGTTGACGTGGGCGTGGCCGTTGACGACACGCGAGACGGTCGAGTACGAGACGCCAGCCTCGCCGCCACGTCGAAGATGGTGGGCCGCCGCGCGGCCCTGGGCCGTTGCGCGCCGAGCGGCGGCTCTGCCCGTGCCCGCTATCGGCGCGTCGGGCTCCGCGAGTCCATGACCGCAGGATAGCGGAGTCCGAATCGGCCTTGCAAGCGCTTGCAGGAGTGTGGTACGAATACGCCATCCGGAGGAGCGCCGGAGGGTCATGGATCGCTCCGGCAAGGTTCCGCAACACCAAGGAGGAGACGGGATGTCGCGATACCTACGCACGGGAGCGCTGGCCATGGCCGCCGCGATCCTGGCCGGCGCGGTGGGCGCGGCCGCAGCGGTCGCCCAGGACCCGGTGGAGTTCGATTTCTACGACCTCCACCACGTCGATCCCGAGCAAGACGTTCATCCAGAGCGAGCGTGGACGCCTACATGGCAGCGCACCCCAACGTCAAGATCAACCTCACGGTCCTCGAGAACACCGCGCTCAAGGACAAGATCGCGGCGGAGATGCAGTCCGGCAACCCGCCCGACCTCTTCCAGTCGTGGGGCGGCGGTACCCTCGCGCAGCAGGTCGAGGCGGGCCTGGTACGACCCATCGACGATGAGATCGCGGACGTCAAGGACAGCATCGTCCCCGCCGGCCTCTCCATGACCCAGGTCGACGGCGCCCAGTACGGCCTGCCCTACAACCTCGGCGCCGTGGGCATGTGGTACAACAAGGACCTCTTCGCCCAGGCGGGCATCGACGCGCCGCCCGCGACGTGGGAAGAGTTCCTGGCCGACGTGCAGACGCTTCAAGGACGCGGGCATCGTGCCCATCAGCCTGGCTGCCGAGGCTTCGAACACCTGGACGTCGATGTTCTGGTGGGCCTATCTCGCGGTCCGCATCTGCGGCCAGGAGGGCATGAACACCGCCATCACCACGGGCGACTGGAGCGGCGAGTGCTTCGTCAAGGCCGGCCAGGAGCTCCAGCGGCTCGTGGGCATGGAGCCCTTCCAGGCCGGCTTCCTCGCTGCCACGCACGACGCCCAGGAGGGCGAGTTCGGCAACGGCAAGGCGGCCATGATGCTGCAGGGCCAGTGGGGTGCCGGCTCGCAGGCTTCGCAGAGTGAATCGGGCGAGGGCATCGGCGACGCACTCGGCTGGTTCCCCTTCCCGATGGTCGACGGCGGCGCCGGCCTGGCCGACCGACGTCTTCGGCGGTGGCGACAACTTCGTCGTCGGTCGCGACGCGCCGCCCGAGGCGGTCGAGTTCCTCAAGTACCTGACCACCGACCTCGGCGTCGCCGAGCGATGGGTCGCGATCGGTGACGGCACCCTGCCCACCGTGGCAGGCGCCGAGGCCTTCGTCACCGACCCGAACCTGCAGTCGATCCTCAGGCCCGGGCCGCGGCCACCTTCGCGCAGGGCTACCTCGACCAGGTGACCAGCCCGGCGCTGGGCGCCGCCATCAACGAGGCCGTCGGCGGCCTGGTGGCTGGCGTCCTGTCTCCGGAGGAGGTCTCGCAGGCCATCACGGAGGCGGCGGCCGCCGAGGCGTGAGCCTGGCGCTCCGACGATCGATGAGCGGGTCGGCGTTCGCGCCGGCCCGCTCGCTACCATCGAGTCCGGTGACGACCGCTGGCAGCCGGCTCGGCGAGGCCCCGCTACCGGCGTTGGCTGACCATCGCGCTCTTCCTGCTGCCCGCGCTCGTCGTGTACGGGCTCTTCGTGCTGCTGCCCATCGTCCAGGCAGCCTGGTACAGCCTCTACGACTGGAACGGGCTCACGCCGCTCACCGACTTCGTCGGGCTCGACAACTACACGAAGGCGCTCAACGACTCGGTCTTCCAGAACGCCGTCTGGCACAACGTCCTCATCGTCTTCCTGTCCCTGACGGTCCAGATCCCGTTCGCGCTCTGGCTGGCGCTCCTGCTCAACCGACGCTTCCCGGGCCGGACGATCCTGCGCATCCTCTTCTTCGCGCCCTTCGTGCTCTCCGAGGCCATCACGGGCATCGTCTTCCAGCTGCTCCTCTACCCGGGCGGCCTGCTCGACCGGAGCCTCGGGACGGCCGGCCTGGGCTTCCTCATCCACGAGTGGCTGGCCGACCGCTCCATCGTCATGCTGACGATGTTCGTGGTCATCTCGTGGAAGTACTTCGGCTTCCACATGATCCTCATGCTGGCCGGCCTCCAGGGCATCCCGCGTGAGCTCGAGGAGGCCGCCGCCATCGATGGCGCGAGCCGCAGGCAGACCGTGCGCAGCATCATCCTGCCCCTGCTGGGACCGACCATCCGGGTGTCCGTCTTCCTGTCGATCATCGGGGCCATCCAGCTCTTCGACCTCGTCTGGGCGACGACGAGGGGAGGGCCGTTCCACGCCTCCGACACGATGGCCGTCTACCTCGTCGACTACGGCATCAAGCGCACGCAGATGGGCTACGGCAGCGCCGTCGCGGTCATCCTCTTCGCCATGGCCCTGGTGGTGGCCCTCCTCTACCTGCGCTTCGTCATGCGCCGCGACACCGAGGGTGCCGTGACCCTGGGAGGCGGTTGAGCGATGGCTACGACATCGGCACCGACCTCGGCCGCCGTCGATGACCCGCGCAGTGCCACGCGTCCGGGTCCGTGCCCTCGTCGGCGGCGTTGGTGCGCTGGGTCGTGCTCCTGGCCGTCGCGGTCGCCATCGTCGTGCCCATCGCCTACGCGTTCCTGGGCGGCTTCCGGACGACCGGCGCGATCCGCAACGACCCGGCCGGCCTGTCCCGGACCCCTGGGTCCTCGACCACTACGCGACGGCCCTGCACCGGAGGGCATGTACTGGCAGCAGCTCTTCAACAGCATCGTCATCGCCGCCATCACGGTCGTCGTGGTGGTGACCGTGTCCGCGCTGGCTGCCTACGTCTTCGCGCGCTTCCAGTTCCGGGGCCGCGAGGCGCTGTTCACGCTCTTCGCGCTGGGACTGCTCTTCCCGGCCGCCGTGGCCATCCTGCCCCTGCTACATCCTGCTGCGGACCATCGGCCTGCTGGACAACCCGCTGGGCGTGGCGCTGCCGCTGGCCGCCTTCGGCATCCCGCTCACGATCATCATCCTGCGGCCCTTCTTCAGGAGCATCCCCGCGGAGCTCGAGGATGCGGCCGCCATCGACGGCTGCAGCCGCTTCGGGTTCTTCTGGCGGGTGCTCCTGCCGCTCTCACGCCCGGCCCTCGCGACCGTGGCCATCCTCGCCCTCGTCGGCGCCTGGAACTCGTTCCTGCTGCCGCTGCTCATCCTGGGCGGACGCGAACCAGTGGACCCTTCCGTTGGGCGTCTTCAACTTCTCCGATCGCAGTACTCGCAGGACGTGGCCGCCGTCCTCGCCTACACCTCGCTGTCGATGGTCCCGGCGCTCGTCTTCTACGTCTTCGCGGAACGACAGCTCATCGGTGGCCTCACGTCCGGGGCGGTCAAGGGATGACGAGCGAGGATCCAGGGCAGGTAGATCGAAGCGTCCCTGTCGACACGCCCGCGAGCTATCGCGACCGCCACGCTGTCCATCGAGGAGCGGGCTCGGGACCTGTTGTCGCGCATGACCCTCGACGAGAAGCTCGCACAGCTGGGTTCGATCTGGTCCTTCGATGTCTTCGATGGCCAGGGTCTCGACCCGGAGCGCGCCCGGGCACGCCTCAACGGGGGAATCGGGCAGATCACGCGCGTGGCCGGCGCGACGAACCTGCCGCCCGCCCGCGTTGCCGATCTCGGGAACCAGATCCAGCGCTTCCTGGTCGAGGAGACACGCCTGGGCATCCCGGCCATCCTCCACGAGGAGAGCCTGCACGGCGTCATGGCCCGAGACGCCACCTGCTTCCCGCAGTCGATCGGCCAGGCCGCCACGTGGGATCCAGGGTTGGTCGAAGAGGTCGCGAGACTCATCGGGTGCCGCCTGCGAGCGATGGGTGCGAGCCAGGCCCTCGCACCGGTCCTGGACGTGGCCCGCGACCCGCGCTGGGGACGCCTCGAGGAGACGTACGGAGAGGATCCCTACCTTGTGGCCGTGCTTGGGTGCGCGTACGTGCGCGGCATCCAGTCGACCGGCGATGGAGAGCGACCTGTCATCGCCACGGCCAAGCACATGGTCGGCCATGGCGTCCCGGAAGGCGGCCTCAACACGGCGCCGGCGCACATCGGAAAGCGAGAGCTGCACGACGTCTTCCTGTTGCCCTTCGAGGCCGCCGTGCGTGAGGTGGGTATCGGCTCGGTCATGCATGCCTACGACGACGTCGACGGGCTCCCCTGTGCCGCATCGAGGGAACTGTTGACGACGACCTTGCGGGAGCGCTGGGGATTCGACGGCATCGTCGTCGCCGACTACCTCGGCATCGAGCACCTGCTGACCCTCCACGAGATGGTCGCGGACCTCTCGGACGCGGCGGTCATGACCCTCGGCGCCGGCCTGGACATCGAGCTCCCGGCCACCAACGCCTACGGCGACCCGCTGCGCGCTGCCCTGGACGCGGGCCGCATCGACATGGCCATCGTCGACCGAGCGGTGGACCGCGTGCTGCGCATGAAGCTGAGGCTCGGCCTCTTCGATCGCCCCTACGTTGATGCGAGCGAACCGGGGGACCTGTCGGAGCGCGAGATGGCCGTCGCCCTTGAGGTAGCGCGGCAGTCCATCGTGCTGCTCGAGAACGACGGCGCGCTCCCGCTGCGACCTGACCTCCGACGGCTTGCGGTCATCGGGCCGAATGCCGACAGCGCCCGCAACCTGGTGGGCGACTACGGGCACATCGTGCACATCGAGACGCTTCTCGAGAATCGCGGACGCGAAGGTGTCGCCGGGTTCGTCCGTGCCGCTGGACCTCCAGCTGGCAGACGAGCTGGCCGCCTGGTCGACGGTCCTGGACGCCATCCGGATGCGGGTCGGACCAGCCACCGAGGTTCGCTATGCGGCTGGCTGTGGCGTCCTGGGCGGCGAGGATGCCGACATCGAGGCAGCCGTCGAGGCTGCCCGCGGTGCCGAGGTGGCCATCCTGGTGCTCGGCGAGCGCTCCGGCCTGACGGCGCAGTGCACGTGCGGCGAGACGCGCGACCGCTGCGAGCTCGGCCTGCCAGGCCGCCAGGCCGAGCTGGTGGCAGCCGTGGCGGCGACTGGCACGCCGGTCGTCATCGTCCTCATCTCCGGCCGGCCCCTGTCCATCCCTCGCGAGGCCGCTCTGGCCGCGGCCGTCGTGCACGCCTGGGTGCCTGGGGAGGCAGGGCCCCAGGCCATCGCCGAGGTGCTCTTCGGTGACGTGAGTCCGGGCGGCAAGCTGCCCGTGACGGTGCCCCGCCATGTCGGGCAGGTGCCGCTCTTCTACGCCCACAAGCCTTCGGGCGGTCGGTCGTTGTGGCATCAGGACTACGTGGATGGCTCGCACCTGCCGCTGTGGCCCTTCGGCCACGGCCTCTCCTACTCTCGCTTCGCGCTGGAGCACCTCCGCATCAGCGCCCCGACGATGGCCACGGACGGCGAGATCGTCATCAGCGTGGAACTTGCGAACGTGGGTGATCGAGCCGCCGACGAGGTCGCGCAGCTCTACGTGCGTGACCTCCAGGCCAGTGTCACGCGGCCGGTGAAGGAGCTGAAGGGCTTCGTTCGCATCCACCTGGCGCCGGGACAGCGTCGCGCTGTCAGCTTCTCCCTGGCCGCCGAGCAGCTCGCCTTCACCGGCGTGGACGGCGAGCTCATCGTGGAGCCGGGCCGGCACCGTGTGATGGTCGGCACCTCCTCGACGGACCTGCCGCTGCAGGCCGAGTTCGAGGTGGTCGGCGAGCCGCGGCGGTTCGCCGCGCGCAACCGCTTCTTCACCGCGGTCAGCTCGATGGAGCCGCGTGACGATCCGCCGCCTGGCGGCATGCCCGGCCCTGGAGTAGGGCCGGGGCACCTGGCGCACCCGTCAGGGCAGCCGCACCTCCACCCTCACGAGCGGCGTCCCGGGTTCGGGCAGGGGGATGACCGTTCCCTCGATGAGCCGCCCGTCGATGATCGAGTCGCACCGAGCCAGGCGTCCCGGCGGGCGCATCACCACCGTCGCGCCGGACCTCGATCTCGTAGGTCGTGCCGCGGAAGCGGCGCGTGGCGCGGAAGCCCGCCCAGGAGTCGGGGACGACCGGCTGGACCCGTAGCCCGTCGTGCTCGGGGCGGATGCCCAGGATCCACTGGCTGATGGCGACCATGTTCCAGGCCGCCGTCCCGGTCAGCCACGAGTTCTTGGCCTCACCGTGCGTCGGTGCGTCGCGGCCGGCGATCATCTGGGCGTACACGTACGGCTCGCAGCGGTGCACGTCCGAGATGGCCTCGCGGACCGAGGGGTTGATGCGCAGGTAGTAGTCGAGCGCACCCTCGGCGTTAGCCGGTGATGGCCTCGCCGATCATCAGCCATGGGTTGGTGTGGCAGAACACGCCGGCGTTCTCCTTGTAGCCGGGCGGGTACGAGGAGATCTCGCCGAGCTCGAGGTGGTAGCTCGCGTAGGCCGGCTGCTGGAGCACGATGCCGTGGGGCGTGGCGAGGTGCTCGCGCACCGACGCGATGGCCGTCCGCGTGCGACCGTCCGCCAGCCCGACGCCGGCCATGGCCATGAGCCCCTGGGGCTCGATGAAGATGCCGACCCTCGTCGTTGACGGCCGAGCCGACGGGCTGCCCGACGTGGTCGTAGGCGCGGCGGTACCAGGCTCCGTCCCAGGCATGCGCCTCGATGGCCGCCGTCATGGCGCGGGCAGCGTCCTCGCAGCGAGCCGCTTCAGCCTCGTCGTCCCGAAGGCGGGCGAGGGCGGCCGCCTCTCGTGCGGCGAGCACGAAGAGCGCCGCGATGAACACCGACTCGGCCACTCCGCCGGGGCGATTGGGTGCCGTCTGGAAGGAATCGCCAGGCCGCTCGGAGAAGACGTTGAGGTTCAGGCAGTCGTTCCAGTCGGCTCGACCGATGAGTGGCAGGCCGTGCGGCCCCAGGCGCTCCAGGGTGAATGAGATGCAGCGCCGCAGGTGTTCGTGGAGCGACGTCTCCGATCCTTCCGCGTTGTCCCAGGGCACGGGCTCGTCGAGGATGGCGAGGTCACCCGTTTCCTTGAGGTACGCGGCCACCCCCAGCACGAGCCACAGGGGGTCGTCGTTGAAGCCGGCGCCGATGTCGTCGTTGCCGCGCTTGGTCAGGGGCTGGTATTGGTGGTATGCCCCGCCGTCCGGAAGCTGCGTGGCAGCGATGTCCAGGATGCGCTCCCGGGCGCGCTCGGGCACGAGGTGCACGAAGCCGAGCAGGTCCTGGTTCGAGTCGCGGAAGCCCATGCCCCGCCCGATGCCCGACTCGAACATCGACGCCGAGCGCGAGAGGTTGAAGGTCACCATGCACTGGTAGGGGTTCCAGGTGTTGACCATGCGGTCCACGTGGATGTCGCCCGTGGCCACCTGGAAGGCGCCCAGGCGCTCTTCCCAGGTCTGGCGCAGCGCGTCCAGGTCGCGCTCGACCTGCCCGGCCTGCCGGTAGGCGTCCATGACCGCCCGCGCGCGGCTGGTGTCGGGGTGCCCCGAGCCGGGCGGATCGAACTTGCCCGCGGGCGGGTTCTCCGTGTAGCCGAGCACGAAGGTCACGTCCCGGGTCTCCCCGGGGCTCAGATCAAGGCTGACCTGCAGCGCCCCGACCGGCTGCCAGCCGTGGGCGATGGAGCCGCTCAGCGTGCCCCCCTCCAGGGCGACCGGTCGGTCCCAGCCCCGGTACGCGCCGAGGAACCGCTCCCGCGACGTCTCGAAGCCCGCGACCGGCTCAGAGCAGGCGAACCAGGCGTAGTGGTCGCGGCGCTCCCGGTACTCGGTGAGGTGGTAGATGACCTCGTCCTCGACGAGGACCTCGCCGGTGGAGAGGTTGCGCTGGAAGTTGGTGGCGTCGTCCTGGGCGTCCCACAGACAGAACTCGACGGCACCGAAGAGCGAGAGGTGGCCCGCCTCGGGCCGATCGTTGGTGATGCGCACCCGCCACACCTCAAGGGTCCGTCCGGGCGGCACCAGGTAGGTGGTCTCGACGCGGATGTCGCCCCGCTGGCCGGCGATGACGGAGTAGCCCGAGCCCGTGACGGCAGGTGTAGACGTCCAGGTCCCGCTGCGCGGGCTGCCAGCCCGGGTTCCAGTAGTCGCCGCTGTCGTCATCACGCACGTAGAGGAAGCGGCCGCCCACGTCGAGGGGCGCGTTGTTGTAACGGTAGCGAAGCAGTCGCCGCAGACGGGCGTCGCGCACGAACGAGTAGCCGCCCGCCGTGTTCGATAGGAGGGCGAAGTACTCCTCGCTGCCCAGGTAGTTGATCCAGGGCAGCGGCGTGTCCGGCCGGGTGATGACGTACTCCCGGGCCTCGTCGTCGAAGTGGCCGTAGCGCACGCGGTCCTCCCTTCCGGCCGTGTCGCGGCCTACGTGCGGTCCCCCAGCCCGTTGCGGGCGATGACGTCGCGGTACCAGAGGGCGCTGTCACGCGGGGTCCGGACCTGCGTGTCGTAGTCCACGTGGACGAGGCCGAAGCGCATGCGGAAGCCGTGTGACCACTCGAAGTTGTCGAGGAGCGACCAGTGGAAGTAGCCGCGCACGTCGACGCCCGCCGCGATCGCCGCGTGCAGCGCCCGAAGGTGCGCATCGATGTAGGCGATGCGGCGGTCGTCGTGCACGGCGCCGTCGACGATCGGGTCGTCGTAGGCCACGCCGTTCTCGGTGACGTGGATGGGGGGCAGCTCCGGGTAGCTCGCCGCCAGCGTCACCAGCAGGTCCCGCAGGCCGTCCGGGGTGACCGGCCAGCCCATGTCCGTGGCGCCTGGGCCCGGGTCGCGCCCCCCGACGTCCTGGACCCCGGGGCTGTGCGGGATGGTGCCCTGGGGCGCCGAGACGAGGAAGTCGTCGGCGTAGTAGTTGACGCCCAGGAAGTCGAGCGGCTGGCCGATGAGCACGAGGTCGTCGTCGCGCACCGGAAGACCTCCGAAGGCCTCCAGGTCGGTGGCCACGTCCTCGGGGTAGCGAGCCCGCAGGAGCGGCTCCGTCCAGACCCGGTTGCGCAGCCCGTCCACGCGTCGGACGGCGTCCAGCAGCAACGGGCTCGGATCGGGCTCGCCGACCCGGATGGGCTGCAGGTTGAGGACGATGCCGACGGCCGGTGAGGGGTCGATGGCGCGCATCGCCTGCAGGGCCAGGCCGTGGCCGAGAAGCAGGTGGTGGATGGCCCGCGTGGCCTGTCGTGGGTCGCGGATGCCCGGCGCATGGATACCGTCGGCATAGCCCAGCAACGAGGAGCACCAGGGCTCGTTGAGCGTCGTCCAGAACCGCACGCGATCGTGCAGGGCATCGAACACCACGCTCGCGTACTCGGCGAACCAGCGCGCCGTGTCGCGGGAGGGCCAGCCGCCGGCGTCCTGCAGGACCTGGGGCAGGTCCCAGTGGTAGAGGGTCAGGTGGGGCTCGATGCCGGCCGCCAGGAGCTCGTCCACGAGCCGTCGGTAGAAGTCCAGCCCGGCCTCGTTGACGACGCCCCGGCCGGCCGGCAGGACCCGCGGCCAGGCCACGCTGAAGCGGTAGGCCGTGAGACCGAGCGAGGCCATGAGCGCCACGTCCTCGCGATAGCGGTGGTAGTGGTCGTCGGCGACATCGCCCGTGTCTCCCCCGCGGATGGCGCCGGGCACGCGGCAGAGGGTGTCCCAGATGCTCGGCGAGCGGCCGTCCTCTCGGACGGCCCCCTCGATCTGGTACGCGCTCGTGGACGCCCCCCACAGGAACCCGTCCGGGAAAAGGGTCTCCGTCGTCGCCATGCCTGTCGCGCTCCTTCGTGTGTCTCGTGCCGGCCCGTGCTCGTGGTGTCCGCGCGTGGCTCCGTCAGCCCGTGGCCGGCCGGGCTCCCCCCTGGACGCAACCGCCGTCCTCGTCGACGGTGGCACAGGTCACGTGGTGGCCGGGCGAGACCTCCACCATGGTGGGGTTCGCCTCGCTCGCCGGTGCGCTGGCATCGCCGTCCGGATACCGCTCGTGATACTGACAGGCGGAGCGATCGCGGGCCACGTCCATGCGACCCAGGTCACCGAGGTCGCGTCCGCCGTGGAGCGCCGGCACGGACGCCAGCAGCATCCGCGTGTAGGGGTGCGCGGGCTGGTCGAAGACGGCCGCCGTGGGTCCGCGTTCCACGATGCGACCCTTGCGCAGGATGATGGCCTGGTCGCTGATGTAGTTGCCCAGCGAGAGGTCGTGGGTCACGAAGAGGACCCCCAGGCCGCCGGCCTTGAGGTCGCCCAGCAGGTTGAGCACGTCCACGCGGGTGGAGGCATCCAGCATGCTGATGATCTCGTCGGCGACCAGGAACTCGATGTCCAGCAGCAGTGCCCGGGCCACCAGCATGCGCTGCAGCTGGCCTCCCGAGAGCTGGTGGGGGTACTTGCCCAGCACGCCGTCCGGGTCCAGGCTGACGCCCTGCAGTGCCTTGTGCACGCGCTCGTCCCAGTCGGCGCCCCTGACGTCGGGGAAGAAGGCGTCCCGGATGAGGCCGAAGACGCGGTCGGCCTTGAAGATGGGGTTGTAGGAGCTGAAGGGATCCTGGAAGACGCCCTGCACCTTGCGCCGGTAGGGCTTCAGCTCCTTGGCCTTCGAGCATGGCCACGTCCTGGCCGTCGTAGAGGATGCGGCCGCTGCTCACGGAGGCCAGCCGCAGGATCATCTTGCCGATGGTGGACTTGCCGCTGCCGCTCTCGCCGATGAGCGAGATGATCTCGCCCGGCCGCGCCTCGAAGGTGACGTCCTTCACGGCGTGGAGCGTCTGCCCGCCGAAGGTGCCCACCCGATAGACCTTGTTGACGCCCTCGAGCGCGAGCGTGCCCATCAGCGCACCTTCCAGCAGGCCACCTGGTGGCCCGGCTCGATGTCGATGAGAGGCGGCTGCTCCTGGCACTGCGCGTCGGCCAGGGGGCAGCGGGCCCGGAAGCGGCAACCCGCGGGCGGCTCCAGCAGCGACGGCGGCCGCCCCGGGATGCCCACCAGGCGACGCTCGGCGAAGCGCACGCCCACCTCCGGCAGCGACGAGATGAGGAGCTTGGTGTAGGGGTGGCGCGGGCCGTTGATGATGACGTCCGTGGCGGCCTTCTCGGCCAGGTGGCCGGCGTACATGATGAGGATGGTGTCCGCGACCTCGTGCAGGATCGAGAGGTCGTGCGTGATGACGATCATCGACTTCACGAAGTGGTTGTCGCGCAGGCCCACCAGCGCCTCGGCCACGGCCTTCTGGGTGGAGACGTCCAGTGCCGAGGTGATCTCGTCGGCGATGAGCAGCGAGGGGTCGAGCAGCGTCGAGAGGATCATCACGACGCGCTGCTTCATGCCGCCCGAGAGCTCCATCGGATAGAGGTCCAGGACCCGATCGGGAAGGCCCACCATCGCCAGCCGTCGCTGGAACTCGTCCTGCACGCTGGCGTAGCGGATGCCCCGCGACTCGATGACCTCGGCCGCCATGCGGCCGATCTTGCGGGTCGGGTTGAGCGCGCTCATGGCGTACTGGGGCACCACCGAGATGCTGTGGAAGCGGTGCCGGTCCATGGCCGCGCTGTCCGAGATGGGCAGCTCCGTGCCGTCCAGCTCGACGCTGCCAGCCACGTGGCGCATGCGGCCATCGAGACGGATGAGGCTGTTGCCGAGCGTCGTCTTGCCACAGCCCGACTCACCGGCCAGGCCCATGATCTCGCCGTCGGCGATGTCGAAGCTGACGCCGTCGAGGGCGTGGACGTCACCGGCCAGGGTGTTGTAGTAGACCCGCAGGTCCCTCACCTTGAGCGTCATGGCTAGAGCTTCCGAAGCCGTGGGTTGAAGACCTGGTCGAGCCCGACGTTGAGGACGTAGAGCGACCCGACGATGGCCACGATGCCGATGCCGGGCGGGATGAACCACCACCACATGCCCAGCTGGAGCGCCGACCAGAGGACGGCGTTGTTCATCATCAGCCCCAGCGACATGCCGTCCGTGGGCCCCAGGCCGATGAAGTCCAGGGTGGCGGCGATGAGCACGGCGCCGCCGAAGAGCAGGATGAACGTGAGCATCAGGTAGGAGCTCATGTTGGGGGCGATCTCGCCGATGATGATCTGGCGCGTGGACTGGCCGGAGAGCCGCCCCAGGTCCACGAACTCGCGCGTGCGCAGCGAGAGCGTCTGGGCCCGGATGGCACGCGCCGCCCAGGGCCAGCTCGTGAGGCCGATGAAGACGGCCTCGATCAGGAGCCCGCGGGCGTCCACGTAGGCCACGATGACGATGAGCACCATCAGCGTGGGGATGACCAGGACGACGTTGGTGAGCATGTTCAGGACCTCGTCGACGAGGCCACCGCGGTAGCCGGCCACGAAGCCCACGGTCATGCCCACCAGGGCCGCCAGCCCGCCGCCCAGCAGGCCCACGAAGAAGGTGGCGCCCACGCCGTGCACGAACTGCACGAAGACGTCCTGGCCGAAGGTCGTGGTCCCGAACCAGTACTCCGAGGAGGGCGCCTGGGCGGGCGGTCCCACGTACTCGTTGGGCCCGTAGTCGCGCAGCATGGGTCCCACGAAGGCCACCACCAGGAGCGTGGCGATGATGGCCAGGCTGACGAAGACCTTCCTGTCGCGGACGGCGAAGTAGAAGAACTCGCGGACCCGACCGACCTTGCGCGGGGCGCGCGCGGCCGGCCCGAGTGCGTCGGGGGGCAGCAGGCTGGCCATCAGCTGCTCTCCATGCCCAGGCGGACCCGGGGGTCGACGATGACGTAGACGATGTCGATGAGGAAGTTGGCCACCAGGACGCCGACGATCACGAACAGGAAGATGCCCTGCAGCAGGAAGTAGTCCTGGTTGATGATGGCCTGGTACGAGTACCAGCCCAGGCCCGGGTAGGAGAAGACGACCTCGGTCACGAGGGCGCCGGCGACGATGACGCCGAGGGAGAGCGCCAGGCCGGTGAGCTGGGGCAGCAGCGCGTTGCGGTAGGCGTACTTGCGGACCAGCTTCGACGGCGCGCCCAGCGACTGCAGGTAGCGGCTGTAGTCGGCGTCGAGCTCGTAGATGATGAGGTTGCGCATGCCGATGGCCCAGCCTCCGAAGCCCACCAGGAAGAGCGACAGGAAGGGCAGGAACCAGTGCCAGGCCAGGCTCTCAGCGAAGCGCAGCGAGAGGGCTGGGGACAGGTTGAAGCCGTAGGCGCCGGCGATGGGGAAGACGTGGAACACGGTCCCCAGCAACCAGGCCAGCAGGATGGCCAGCCACATGTACGGCGTGGCCGTGAGGATGTAGCCCACCGGCAGCACGGCACCGTCGAGCCACTTCTTGCGGGCCGCGAAGGCGCCGAACTTGTTGCCCGCCCAGAAGGCCAGCAGGATCGAGGGGATGAGCAGCGCCAGCGTGTAGGGCAGGGCAGCCATGATCACCTGCATGACCGGCTGCGGGAAGAGCCAGATGCTCACGCCCAGGTCGCCCTGCGCGAGCGACGTCCAGAAGTTGACGTACTGCTGCCAGATGGGCACGTCCAGCCCGAAGGCACGGTTGAAGTAGCTCGTCATGGCCTCGGCCGCCTCCGGCTGGGCACGCCATCCGCGCCACCATGCTGCGCACCGGGTCGCCGGGCGCGAAGCGCGGGATGAGCCAGTCGATGCGTCACGGCGACCCAGAAGGTCACCGCGTAGAAGAGCAACTTGCGCGCGAAGTACTTGCGCACGAACGCTCCGTCAGGCTGGGATGTGATGAGGGAGCCTCGCCCGGCTCAGGCCGGGCGAGGCTCCCTGCTGGATGGTCCGGTCAGGCGGCCGGCTCGGGATGCTCGAGCGCGTCGAGCATGCGGATGCCGCCCATCTGCCAGTAGCCACGCCAGGTGGTCGGCAGGAAGTGGTTGCCGTCGGAGGGCCAGTTGGTCCAGACCGCGTCGCTGACCTGCGACCACATGCCGTTGTACCAGAGCGGGATCATGGGCAGGTCAGTGAGGTGGATGCGCTGCAGCTCGGACGTGATGGCCTTCATGCCCTCCACGTCCTCGACCGGGGTCTGGTCCAGCTGCTGGACCAGGTCCCAGGCCTCCTCGTTCTCGTAGCGACCGAAGTTCTCGGTGTTCTGGACGTCCTGGACGGGCAGCCGGAAGATGTACTGGTAGTACTCCCACGGCGAGTTGCTGAGCTGCTTGTCGTTGACGATGGCCAGGTCGAAGTCGCCGTTGTGGATGGCGTCCGTGCGGGCGCCGTAGTCCGGGAAGGCCGGCTCGACGTTGATGCCGACGGCCTTGGCCGACTCGGAGATGACCTTGATGGACTCCATCCAGTCGGTCCAGCCGTTGGGGACGATGATCTCGAGCGCGATGGGCGAGCCGTCCTTGTTGTCGCGCCAGCCGTCGCCGTCGGCGTCGACATAGCCGGCCTCGTCGAGCATGGCCTTGGCGGCCTCGGGGTCATAGCTGAAGCCGAGCTCGTCCACGACGGCCTGGTCGACGTACTGCTCCCACGGGGGCAGCAGGCCGGTCGGGCTGGCCGCGGCCACGATGCCCGTGTAGACGACGTTCACGATGGTGTCGACGTCGATGGAGGTCGCCAGCGCCTTGCGGAAGGCCGGGTCGTCGAGCGGCGGCTTGGTGTTGTTGGTGGCCAGCCAGGCCGTGTTGGCGGACATCATGTAGGGCGCGGCGTCGTAGTAGGTCTTGACGCCATAGCCACCTTCGACGAGGGTCGCCACGCCGGGCAGGAAGTTGTTGGACATGTCCAGGCCGCCCTGCAGGACGAGGCCCAGGGCCACGTTGTTGCTGCCGTTGACGATGTCCACGATGTACTTCGGCTTGGGGTCAAGACCGAGGGCCTCGGTGCCCCACCAGCCGTCACGCTTCTCCCAGATCATGCGGCCCGGGTCATGCGAGAGGTACTGGTAGGGGCCGGAGCCGACCGGGTTCTCGTTGGCGCCCATGATCTCTTCCTCGGAGCGGTCGCCCCAGAGGTGTTGGGGCAGGATGGCCCGGTTGTAGATGAAGTTGGCCCACTGCTGGTGCTGTGGCGAGGTGAAGGTGACCTTCGCAGTCAGGTCGTCGACGGCCTCGACCTTGTCGAGGAAGTTCCAGATCGTGCTGTAGGGCACGGACGGGAGCTTCCCGAGCTCCAGCGTGAAGACGACGTCATCGGCCGTGAGGGGCTCGCCGTCTGCCCAGGTGAGGCCCTCGCGCAGCTTGATGGTGTACTCGGTGTCAGAGGTCCACTCGCCACTCTCGGCGAGCCAGGGGATGTACTCGTTGGTCAGCGGGTCGTAGTTGAAGAGCGGCTCATAGACCAGGCCGAGGGTGCCCATGGCATAGCCCCAGTCCTGGATAGGGTTCCAGCTGCCGGGCGGTCCCCACTGCGTGCCGCTCGTGTAGAGGGTCTCATCGCGCGGGAACTCTTCGACCTGCGCGGCAGTGGGCACGATCGCCGTGCCTGCCAGCACGAGGCCGGCCATGAGGCCCACGATCCGGGTACGGTTCTTCATGTCCTGATCTCTCCTCCTGGTGTCCATCCCTGGTCGGGTGGTCGAACGTCCACGCTCGTCTCTCCGGGGGCATCCCTCCTTCTTGGTGGCTGACGGTCGAGCTGGGAAGCTGATGGGTCCGGGCCTGCGTCTACCGGCTTCCCAGGGCGCCGACGGTCGACTGGCGGATGACCAGCTCCGTCGGCAGGATCACGCGCTGGGGTGCGGCCTCTTTGTCGTTGAGCAGGCGGAAGAGGGCGTGCGCGGCCTCGATGCCGAGTCGGCCGGTGTCCTGGCGCATGGTCGTCAGGGGAGGCGAGGCCTCGGCGGCCTGGGGCAGGTCGTCGAAGCCGGCCACTGCCACGTCGTCGGGGACTGCTGCGCCGTGACGCTCCAGCGCGCGCAGAGCGCCGAGGGCCATGGTGTCGCTGGCGCAGAAGATGGCATCCACACCGGCCGCCAAGAGTCGCCTGGCACCCTCCTCACCGGAGCGGGCCAGGTAGTCGCCATCGGCCACGAGCCCGTCCGTGGCCAGGCCGGCACGCTTCATGGCGCGGCGGTAGCCGGTCAGGCGCTCTTCGGCGGAGACACCACCGCGTCGCCCCGTGATGTGGCCCACGCGTCGGCGGCCCAGCGAGATGAGATGGTCGGTGACCTGCTCGGCGGCGCGCTCGTTGTCGATGTCCACGTAGCTCGCCGAACGGTCGCGGTGCCGGTGGCCCACGAGGACGGTCGGCGAGGCTCGACTTGACCAGCCCATCGACGAGCGGGTCGTCGAGCATGTCGGCCGTGACGATGAGGCCGTCGAAGAGGCGCATGCCCAGGATGCGCTCGAGCGTCTGCTCCTTGGAGAGGTTGGCCAGCCAGAGCATCATGCCGGCGCCTCGCTGGGCGAGCGCCTCGGCGATGCCGTGGAAGAGGTCGGAGAAGAAGACGTCCTGGAAGAGCAGGTCCGGCGGCACGTGGATGACGACACCGACGACGCCCGAGCGACCGGAGGCCAGCGTGCGAGCTGCCAGGTTGGGCCGGTAGCCAGTGGCCTCCATGGCCGCCTGCACCTTGCGCCGGGTGTCCTCCGAGACGGAGCCACCGTTGATGACGCGCGAGACCGTCGAGCGGGATACGCCGCTCGCGGCAGCCACGTCGTCCAGGGTACCTACCACCCGGAGCATCCTCCCCGCGCCCGATGTCGGGCACCTTGGCCCCTGCCGCCCGACGCCTCCCTGCGTCGTCCCGGAATGGGAGCGCTCCCATTGTGCACGACCAATCAAGCGTGTGTTGGGCCGTTTGTCACCTCCTGACGTGCGACAATGCCCGGGAGCGCTCCCATCATGGGCACAATGGAGCCGCCCAGGTGAGCGCGCCGCAGGAGGGACCACGAGCCATGAACGCGCCGATCGAAGGGCCTCGCACCCCGGCTTCCATGCCCTGGCAGGATCGGCCGGCCGGACACGTCGGCCCGCTTTGGCGGTCGAGCCTGAATCCGGTCATCCCGCGAGACCTGCTGCCCCGCTCGAACAGCATCTTCAACTCCGCCGTGGTGCCCTTCGAGGGCGCCTATGCCGGCGTCTTCCGGGTGGATGACAGGACGCGCACGATGAACATCCACGCCGGCTTCAGCGACGATGGAGTGGCCTGGCGGATCGACCCTGCACCCATCACCTTCGCGCCCGCGGACGCGCGGGTGGCGGAGATCCAGGAGCGCTTCGTGCACGCCTACGATCCCCGCGTCACCTGGCTCGAGGATCGCTACTACGTCAGCTGGTGCAACAGCTACAACGGCCACGGCCCGACCATCGGTCTGGCCTGGACACACGACTTCCGCTCGTTCTCGCAGCTCGACAACGCTTTCCTGCCCTTCAACCGCAACGGGGTGCTCTTCCCGCGACGCATCGGCGGCGCCTACGCCATGCTCAGCCGACCAAGCGACGACGGGCACACGCCATTCGGGGACATCTACTACTCGGAGAGCCCGGACCTCGTGCACTGGGGCCGGCACCGTCATGTCATGGCGCCCCTGCCCTGGACGTGGCAGTCCACCAAGGTCGGCGCCGGACCCACGCCCATCGAAACGCCGGAGGGCTGGCTGCTCGTCTACCACGGCGTGCTGACGTCCTGCAACGGCTTCGTCTACTCGATGGGGGTGGCGCTTCTGGATCTCGACGAGCCCTGGAAGGTCATCGCCCGCGGCCGCGACTATCTGCTGAGCCCGCAGGTGCCCTACGAGCAGGTCGGCGACGTGCCCAACGTCGCATTCCCCTGCGCCGCGCTCGTCGAAGGTGACCGCATCAGCATCTACTACGGCGCCGCGGACACGGTGACCTGCCTGGCCCACGGATACGTCTCAGACCTCATCGCCCACGCCCGCACGGGCTGACCCCTCGGGTTCCGACCGGCCGCGCTGGGTGATGGCGAGCCAGGACCCGCTGCGCCCGAGCCGCTGGACCTGCCGCGCCCGAGGTGATACCCGTCTTGTCCCATCGGGGGAGCCATACGACGGCGGAGCCTGCCCCTGCAGCCGCGGAGGGCGTCCCGTCCGCCGGTTGTCCCTCGGAGGGAGCCAGACAGCCGCCGGCGATGCCCGACGCGGCGTCCCTGATCGTCCCGACGGTCGTTTGGACTCCCCGGTGGGACGACCGAGTGGACTCAAGGCGCAGACGAGCGGGCAGGAGCCCCGGGGAGCGGACGGGCCGTGCCGGAGCCCGGGAAACAAGTGGCTGATCGCGAGCGTTCCGACCTGCCCGCGCGTCGGTCGCACCAACCGACCGGTGGACGACCTTGCTAGGATGAGCCACATCCACCGCCCAGGCGTACGGGGTCCGTCCAGCTGGCCGCACGGCCAGCAGATGCAGGGACCCGCGACCTCGCGGAGGAGGAGGGATGTCGCATGGCTACGGTCACGTTCGACGGGGTCTGGAAGAAGTTCGGTGAGGTCGTCGCCGTCAACGACCTGAACCTGAAGATCAACGACGGCGAGTTCATGGTCCTCGTCGGCCCCTCGGGCTGCGGCAAGACCACCTCGCTGCGCATGATCGCGGGGCTCGAGGAGATCACCGAGGGCACGCTTCCTGATCGGCGACAAGGTCGTCAACCACGTGGCCCCCAAGGACCGCGACATCGCCATGGTCTTCCAGACCTACGCGCTGTACCCGCACATGACGGTGTGCGACAACATGGCCTTCGGCCTGAAGCTGCGCAAGACGCCCAAGGCAGACATCGAGCGGCGCGTCAACGAGGCCGCGGCCATGCTCTCCTGCCAGAACCTCCTCGACCGCAAGCCCCGCGAGCTCTCCGGCGGCCAGCGCCAGCGCGTCGCCCTCGGCCGCGCCATCGTGCGCGAGCCGGCCGTCTTCCTCATGGACGAGCCGCTCTCCAACCTGGACGCCAAGCTGCGCGTCCAGACGCGCGCCGAGATCGCCCGCCTGCACCAGCGCCTGGGCACGACCATCGTCTACGTCACCCACGACCAGGTCGAGGCCATGACCATGGGCCAGCGCATCGCCGTCATGAGCGAGGCGCGACTCCAGCAGGTGGGCACTCCGCAGGAGCTCTACGACCATCCCGACAACCGCTTCGTGGCCGGCTTCATCGGCTCGCCGTCCATGAACTTCCTCGATGTCGACGTCCATCGCGACGGCGGTGACATCCGGCTCGTGGGCGACGGCATCGACATCCCGCTGCCCGACCGCTACAAGGGCTCCATCAAGGGCTTCAGCGGCGACAAGCTCGCCGTGGGCGTTCGGCCCGAGCACCTCGACGTCAACACCGAGGGCCCCGCCGGCACGCTCAGCGGCAACGCCGACGTGGTCGAGTACCTGGGCAACGAGGAGCTCATCCACCTCGCCGTCGGGGCGCACGACATCGTGGCGCTCATCGGCAGCGAGCATCGCGTCCGGCCGGGCGACGACCTGTCGCTCAAGATCCCGCTCGAGAAGGTCCACCTCTTCGACCCGGAGTCCACGCTGGCCCTGGACAAGGAGCGTGACGTGGCGGACGTCCGCACCGGCGGCGCCGCGCGGAAGGTCGAGCCCACGCCGGCCAGCGTCTGACCCACGCGGTGGCCGGTGCCGACCGGCCCACCGCCAATGACGGAACCCATCGAGGCGCCTCCCCGGAACGGGCGAGGCGCCTCGGCACGTCAGGCGAGCGAACCTGCCGCGGCGTCGCGATCATGCCACATGGTCAGCGCCGGGACAAGGCGCGAGGTCGCCCAACGGTCGACTCGCCGCGACTCAGCCGGTCGGGGGCTCCTGCGTCGCGAAGCCCTTCCAGAGCGCCAGGTCGAGGTCGGGCATGAGCGCCTGCAGCGCCGCCACGTCAGCCGCGTAGTAGTCGACGAGCATTCGGCGCAGCTCCGGCGCCAGCGGCGCGTGCTCGGAGGCCTTCTTGCGGGTGCGGGAGATCTCCGCCACCGAGGCACGCTGGTCGGGCAGCCCCAGGAACTCGAACGTCCGCGAGAGCTGGCCCTGCGAGTCGGCCACGCAGCGCTCGTACTGCAGGAGGAGGAACTGTTCGCGCGGGTAGTGCTGCAGCCACCAGTGCAGCTGGGCCGCGTAGCGGCCGCGGTCCATGGCCTCCACGATGCGATGCTCGCGCGCACCCAGCTCGCCCGCGCCGACCTGGCCCTTGAGCGCGCCCGAGCGCTGCAGCAAGCCCAGACCGGAGATGTAGCGCTCGACGGGATCGCGCACCAGGACGATGAGCTTCGCCTGCGGCGCGACATGGGCGAGCATCGGCGCGACCCAGGGCTGGTAGAGATAGCCCGGCGTCTTCTCCCCCACCAGGCTGCCATCGGGGCGCGGGAAGTAGCCGGTGTAGCGCGCGAACTGCCCAGGCGTCGGCCAGCGATCCCAGAAGTGGTCGAAGTAGTGCAACTCACGACGCTGGCGGCCCGGGCGCACCACCTGCAGGTGCCCCTCGACGAGGCCCTGCCACCAGGTCGTGCCCGACTTCTGCGCGCCGATGATGACGAAGTCCGGAGGGCCGGTGCGCCACTCGGGCGGGTGCTCCGGCAAGGGCTGCAGCTGATCGTAGCGTGAGTGCAGCGCGCCGCCCTCGTCCGCGGCGGCAGCCGACGCACCACGCTTCGCGAACGGGTTCAGGCGCCGGACGATGCGCCTCACGCCCCCGCGACGTCTCATGGGCGGTGCCAGCCAAGGCGGCGCGGTGAGGCCGGGAGCTCCACGGCGGCCATCTGCGCCGACGATCCGGCCGGCGATCGCCGGGCCGCCATCACGGCCAGGGTGGCGGCATTGCCGACGTCATGGCCCGCCTCCTCCGAGAGGAGCCAGCGCACTTCGAGGAGATCGCAGTAGGACTGCACGGGGTCGATGTCCTCACCCAGCGTGGTCACCAGCTGGGCCACCACGGGCTCGAAGATGCCGAGCATCCAGCGGGCACCGTCGGCACGCGTCAGCACCCGCTCGCTGCTTCGCTCCTTGGAGTCCCAGGAGCCTGCCCAGCCCATGCCGGCCCAGGCCGTCAGGTCGTTGAGCAGGATGGCCGACTGGCCCTCACCGGCTTCGATGCCGGTGAGTTGGCGCAGGCGGCGCGAGTGGTAGTCGCGGCCGGCCACCGAGACGCGCAGCCGCAGCTCGTCCGAATCATCGTCGCCCGGCTCGAGGAGGACCTCGTCGACCACGTAGCCGAGCTGGTTGATGGCCTTCAGGCGGCGGTCCACTCGATAGCGCTTGTCTCGCTCGATGCGCACGTCCGTGTGCAGCACGTCCCAGAGTCCCTGGTAACGATCGCGCAGGCTGAGGGCCGCCTCGAAGTCCTCGTCGATGTCCTCGATGGAACGGCCGTTCATGACGGCCATGTCGGCCAGGTCGCCGGCCACGTTCTCGATGGCGATCTCAAGGTCGGCCTCGCGCTGGCCGTCGGAGAGCCGCTCGTGGATCTCGCTCGTCTCGGCGTCCACGAGGTAGGCCTGCAGGCGCTGCCCGTCTCGCATGAGGAGCGTGTTGGCGAGCGAACAGTCGCCCCAGAAGAGACCGATGCGATGGAGGTCCACGAGGAGGCCCGTCATGGCGTCCAGCAGCTGGTCGCGGTAGCGGCGCTCCCCTTCCGACAAGCGCATGAAGAGACGCCGGAACTGGAAGGAGCGGGCCAGGTAGCGGGTCACGATGATGGCCGACTGGTCCCCGCTGCGCGTGACGAGCCCGCAGGCACGCACCGTCGGCGCCCCCCTGACCTCGAGCTCGTGCATGACGTCATACTCGCGCTGGCCTGCCTCCAGGGGCAGCTCCTTGAGGGCCAGGATGCCGTCTTCCACGACGAGGAAGCGCACGACGTGGCGGCTGGCGCCCACGGGCAGGTCCACGAAGGCCAGCGCCTCGCCCGACCAACGCGCCAGTGGCTCGTGCCAGGGCAGCTCCAGGAGCGCCTGGCGACCTTCGCGAAAGCGCATCGTGATGCGCCCGGGGTCGTACGGCTCGCCGCTGTCGACGACGTCCGGGAGGGCCGCATCCTCGTCAGCCTGCGCGAGGACGTCCTCTTCCGGATCGAGTGTCGACCGTTGGCGTCGTGAGTTCCACGTCCATCCCTGAGAGTCTATGCGCTGACGACGGCCGGGCGGTCGTTGCGTGTCGGGACGTCGCTCGATGTCGGGCGGGTCGCTGAGCATCCCGCGAGCCCGTCTGCCCTACGATGTCCGCGGCGGCCCATCCAGGCCCGCATACGCCGACCGCCACTCAGGAGCACCATGTCCGTCAGCCGCGCCCTGCCCGCCCTGCCCCTGGCCGGCCCCTTCGACGGCGTCGTCGTCGACATGGACGGCCTTCTCGTGCACACCGAGCGGCAGTGGCTCGAGGCCAAGATGATCCTCTTCGAGCGCCACGGCGTGGAGCTCACGGAGGCCGACCAGCTGGCCGTCTTCGGGGCTGCGGACCTGCCCACGGCCATCTACTTCGCGGGCCGGCTGGGCGTTCCGCCGGAGGGCATCCCGGCCCTGCGCGACGAGTACCTCGCCATCATCGGCGAGCTCTTCGACCAGGGCGTGGAGCTGACGCCAGGCGCCGCCGAGTTCGTGGAGCGCCTCTCCGAGGCCGCACCCCTCGCCCTTGCCTCCAACACGCGCCGCTCGCTGGTGAGCAGGGTCCTGGGCGGCACGCCCTTCGCGCACCGCTTCGACTCGCTCGTCTGCGGTGACGAGGCGGAGCCCAAGCCGGCCCCCGACCTCTACCTGCTGGCCTGCCGGCAGCTGGGCATCGACCCGGCACGCAGCCTGGCCTTCGAGGATTCGCCGACCGGCGTGACCGCCGCGAAGTCGGCCGGCCTGACCTGCGTGGGCATCCCCAGCGACTCCCGCAAGCCGCTCCACGACGCAGACCTGGTCGTCGAGTCGCTGGCCGCGCTGCTCTGAGGTCGTGGCCATGGGCCTTATCCGCGTCGCGGTCAACGCCGTGGCGCTGCTCACGGCCGGCCTGCTCGTGCCCGGCATCGAGATCGCCTGGAGCGACGATGCGGCGAGCATCGCCATCACCCTGGTCGTGCTGGCCGTGGTCTTCGGCCTGGTCAACAGCGCCATTCGGCCCATCGCCCGTCTCGTTTCCATCCCGCTCAACATCCTGACCCTGGGCCTCTTCTCCATCGTCCTCAACGCCGTGCTGTTGCTGGTCGTGGCCTTCGCCATCGATCTCCTTGGAGAGCCGCTCCTCGTCATCGGCGGCTTCCCGCCCGACCTCGGCTGGCCGGCCCTGGTCGCGGCAGCCAGCGGAGCTCTCGTCATCAGCGCCGTCTCGACGGCCCTGGCCATCCTCATCCCGACACGCTGAGGTTCCCTGAGATGCCCGAGACCCGACCGTTCCGACAACTGGTCTCCTCTGGCTCACCCTACGAGGCGCCCATCGGCTTCAGCCGTGCCGTGCGCGTGGGCGACCACGTGGTCGTGGCCGGCACAGCTCCGGTCTGGCCGGACGGACATGTCGATCCCGACGTCGAGCGCCAGGCGGAGCGCTGCCTCGAGATCATGCTGGCCGCCCTTCGTGAGGCCGGCGCCGCAGCCGCCGATGTCATCAGGACTCGCGCCTACCTCGTGTCCGGCGGCGACTGGGAGGCGGTCGGCCGGGCACATGGACGGGCCTTCGGCGGCGTGCGGCCGGCCTCTACGATGGTCGTCGTGGCGAGCCTGCTCGACCCGCGCTGGAAGGTAGAGATGGAAGCCGAGGCCATCATCGGCAGCGCCTCCCAGGACGGGCACCCGGGGGGAGCCGGGCACCCCGCGTGAAGCGGCGCATCATCGACCTCGACGCCCCGGACCGCTTCGTGGCCGGGACGGCGGACGATGCGGATGAGGACGCGACGGTCTACCTCCAGGCCGTGCACGACCAACGGGTGGTGACGGTCGCGCTCGAGCGGCAGCAGGTCGCACAGCTGGCGCATCGGATGCTCCTCATCTGCGGCGAGCTGGAGCGGCGCGGACTGCTCGCCATCGAGACAGGGTCCCTCCCCATGCCGGACGCCGCGACGGGCGACCGAGGCAGGGCGACGCTCGAGGAGCCGCTTCGCGAAGAGTTCCGCGTCGGTACGCTCACCATCGGCTGGCACAACGACAGCTCCCGCGTCGTCGTGGAGGCCTTCGCCCTGGTCTTCGACGCCGGCGCCGGCGAGAGCGCCCTGCTGCCGGATGCGGAGCCGGACGACGAGGACATCAGCGATGACGACCCCCTTGGGCCGGACCTGCTCCGCGTGCGCCTGACTCCGCTCATGGCCCTCCGCTTCGCTCGCCAAGCTGCCCGGATCGCCTCCTGAGGTAACGGCTGGCTCACGGAGCGGCGAGGCGCTGACTCCGCCCGGGCGCCCGGTGGTCGATACTGGCCCTTGGCGCTTAGGAACGGGCGCCAGCCAATGGAGATCTGCCATGCGTCGCGTGCTCCGCGCCCTTGCCACCCTCGCCACGGCTCTCGCGGTCACAGCCTGGCCAGCGACGACATCCGCCGCGGAGGGCTCGCTCAAGCTGGTCCCCGTGCTCTCGGGTTACTCGCGCCCCGTTCTCGTGACGCATGCGCCCGGGGACGCCGGCGTCATCTACATCGTGGAGCAGTCGGGCCTGGTCAAGCGCGCGGCCTTGCAGGATGGCTCGTGGCGCAAGCAGGGCACGTTCCTGGACCTGCGCTCGGTCGTCAGCCAGGACGGCGGTGAGCGAGGCCTCCTGGGCCTGGCCTTCCATCCTCGTTATCGGCAGAACGGCCGTTTCTACGTGGACTACACGCGCGCTGGCACCGGTGCTGCCGAGGGTGACACCGTCGTCGCGGAGTACCAGCGACTCGAGGCACGGCGGGCAGACCCCTCATCGCGTCGCGTCCTTCTGACCGTGGACCAACCAGCGGCCAACCACAACGGAGGCCACCTGGCCTTCGGCCCGGACGGCTACCTCTACATCGGGATCGGGGACGGAGGCGGGGCCGGCGATCCTGGGGCAGCGGCCAGGATCGTGGCTCCTTGCTGGGCAAGCTTCTGCGCATCGACCCCCTGGATCCGGACGGGGTCGGCCGGCGCCGCTACACCATCCCGACCTCGAACCCGCTGGTGGGCAGGGCCGGACTCGATGAGATCTGGGCCTGGGGCCTGCGCAACCCTTGGCGCTTCTCCTTCGACCGTGTCACCGGCGATCTGTGGATCGGCGACGTCGGCCAGGGCGACCGCGAGGAGGTGGACCGCTCACGCGCCGACGGGGCGGGCCGGAACGCCGGCAAGGGCGCCAACTTCGGCTGGAACCGCTGCGAGGGCAGCCGCCAGTACCCTGGGACTGGTAGCCGCTGCCGGTTCGGCACGCTTCCTGTGCACGACTACGCACACGGGACCGGCCGCTGCTCCGTGACCGGCGGCTACGTCTACCGCGGTCCGGACGCTTCGGCCTGGCACGGGCTCTACGTGGCAGGTGACTACTGCGGACGGCTCTTCGTGCTGGACGCCGACGGCAGGATCCGCCTCTCGCGCACCACCAGCTCGCAGGTCTCCTCCTTCGGCGAGGATGCGGCCGGCCGGCTCTTCGCGGCCGACGTCGCCTCGGGCACGATCAACGAGGTCCGCCTCAGCGGCCCAAGGCCATGACCGCGGGGGTCGTGCCTCGATCGCGGCCAGACGCTATTGCAGATCCATGTGATAAGCCGGTTCAGCAGGCGCGATGCCGGTATGCTTCTGAAGATGCCCGTTGACACATCGCCCGGCCGCGCCATCAGCTGGGACCAGGTCCGCGAGCGCCTCCACGAGCGTGGGCTGCGTTGGACGCCGCAGCGTCGTCTGCTCATCGAGGTGCTCTCGAAGACCGACGGGCACATCACCGGTGCGGAACTGGTTGAGCGCTGCCGTGCCGAGGACCCGGAGACCACGCCATCGACGGTCTACCGCACGCTGGACGTCCTCGAGGACATCGGCCTCATCCGCCATGCCCATGGTCTCGACGGACGCGAGGAATTCCACGTCCGACCGGTACGTGAGCACGGTCACCTGCACTGCTCGCTCTGCCATCAAGCCTGGGAGATCGGTGCCGACGAGGTCGCCTGCCTGGTGAAGGATCTGCAGGAAGCACGCGGCTTCAGCGTGGACCTCGGCCACCTCAGCGTGGTGGGCATCTGCGCCGACTGCCGTGGCGATAGGAGGGCGCCGGTCGCCGGAGGCGCGTCGCGGTCCATGTGACGCCGCTCGTCCTCGGCCAGCCGGCGCTCGGCAGGGCGCTCCTGGCGCGCCAGCTTCTGCTGGAGCGGACGCACGCCGACGTGCCTGGCGCCCTCAGCCAGGTCGGTGGTCTGCAAGCCCAGTACGCGCCATCGGCCTATGTGGGCCTCTGGACAAGGATCGAGGGCTTCGCGCGGATCGACCTCACGGCGGCCCTGGAGCGGCGGGAGGTGGTCCAGGCGACCCTCATGCGGGCCACCATCCATGTCGTTTCGAGTCAGGAGTTCTGGCTCTTCGCGGAGGGCATCCGGGAGGCACGACGGGCCTGGCTCCTGCGCGCGGACCGCTCGGCGAACGGCGCCTCGATGGACGCGGCGGCCGCCGAGTTGCGTCGAGCGCTGGCCGACGGGCCTCGTGACGCCAGAGAGCTGGGCCAGCTGGGAACGGGGTTCCTGGGCCGCATGGGCTCGTGGGTGGACCTGGTCCGCGTGCCGCCCTCGGGGACCTGGGAACGACGACGGGCCGATCGCCTGGCCCTCGCAGAGCAGTGGCTGGGCCCCAGCGACAGCACTCCGGCCGACGGCCGAGCCCATCTCGTGCGCGCCTACCTGCGAGCTTTCGGGCCGGCACCCTGGCGCGCCATCGCAGCCTGGGCCGGCATCAGCGTCAGCGAGGCCAGGTCCGGCGGCGCGGACCTCGACCTGGTGCGGTACCGCGACGAGGCGGGGCAGGCGCTGCTTGACCTGCCGGGCGCTCCCCTGCCCGACGCGGACACGCCCGTGCCGGTGCGCTTCCTGCCGCACTGGGACGCCAGCCTGCTCGTCCACGCCCGTCGGACGGGCGTCCTGCCGGAGGAGCACCGCAAGCGCGTCTTCAGCGACCGCAACCCCTTCTCCGTGGGCACCTTTCTCGTGGGCGGCCGGGTGGTCGGCGCATGGTCCCTGAAGGAAGGTCGCGTCGTCCTGGACCCCTTCGAGCCACTGACGGCTGGGCAGCGGGACGCCGTCGAAGACGAGCGCGCCGCACTCGAGGCATTCCACGCCTAAGGCGGGCATCCCGACCGGCGGGCGATCGGCGGGGCTGCGGCGGGCGTGCGAGCGTCGGGCCAGCAGTCGGCCCCGTCAGCTCACGGCGGAACGCCCCGCTGGCCGCGGCTGCCCGGCATCGCCAGGCGCCGCAGCTCGTCGAGGAGCGTGTCGAGGTCGGCCTCGGTGGCCATGTAGTTGAGGATGCCGGCGCGCAACCAGGTGCGCCCCCGCAGCCGGGTCGTGGTGAGGAAGCCCACGCCGCTCCTTTCGAGAGCCGCCTGCAGCGCATCCTGGTGGACGTCCACGGCGTCGCGGCCAGCCTGGTCGGAGCCATCGCGGCCGCCCGGCAGGTGCCGGAAGCAGACGACGGAGAGCTCCGGCTCTTCCGGGCAGGCCTCGAAGTCGGCGCTGACCGCGATCCTGCGCGCGAGCGCGGTGGCCAGGTCATCGTTCATCTCCACCAGGCGACCCAGGCCGGCCGTCCCCAGGTGCCGCCACGAGAACCACAGCTTCAAGGCGCGGAAGCGCCGTGTGCCCTCCAGGCCGAGCCGGTAGAAGTCGAGCTCGCCGGAGCCGTGCGCGTCCGGTGGCCGCGCGGGGTCCCCACCCCCGCGGTAGTACTCCGGCTGATACGAGAAGGTGGCCTCCAGGTGCGACCGGTCGCGTACCAGCAGGCCCCCGATGTCGTAGGCCTGGAAGAACCACTTGTGCGGATCGATGGTCACCGAGTCCGCCAGCTCAAGGGCCGCCACCCGGCCGCCATCGCGAAGCGACAGCCGGGCGGCACCGCCGTAGGCGGCATCCACATGGAACCAGAGGTCTTCGCGCCGGGCCAGCGCCGCGAGCTCCTCCACGACATCGACGGAGCCGGTATTGGTCGTGCCGGCCGTGGCCACGATGGCCAGCGGTGTCAGGCCGGCGGCGCGGTCGCGCCGGATGGCCGCGGCGACCGGGGACGCCTGCAGCCGGAATCGGTCGTCGCTGGGGACCACGACCAGCGACTCCGCTGGCAACCCCAGGATGGCCAGGCTGCGTTCGAAGGAGAAGTGCGCCTGATCGGAGACATAGATACGGCAGCCCTCCAGTTCGCCGCCTCGCGGCGGCCGATCCAGCCCGCGGAGGCGTGCCAGGTGGCGGTCCCGGGCGATGGCCACAGCCATGAGGTTGGCCATCAGGCCACCGGAGGTGAGCAGCCCGAAGCTGCCGTCGCCATACCCGACCAGCGCGCAGAGCCACGCGATGACCTCCTCCTCGATGAAAGCCGCGGCCGGTCCGCAGTGCCAGACATCGACGCCCTGATTGGTGACCTGGGCCAGGAGCTCACCGACGATGGACGACCACAGTGGCGCCGGCGTGAAGTAGCCGAAGGCCCGCGGGTGCCAGCTGTTCAGCTGATGGGGTGCGACGCGCTCGCGGAACTCGGCCAGCAGCGCCTCCAGCGGCATGGGCTCGGCCGGCGCCCGGCGCGGACCGCCACCCGGCCCGAAGAAGTCTGCGCGCAGGTCCGCGGAGCGGGTCGGCTCACCGAGAGCCCGCACGAACGCATGCTCGTAGAGATAGTCGAGACCGGCCGCCCAGGCATCCCGGCCGATCCGTTCCAGGGCAGGGCGGGAGATGGCCGGGTCCCGAACGTCGATGAGCTCGGGCTCCGGGTGCCAGGAGAAGCCGGCGCTGGGACCCAACCGGTCCGACTGGTCGCGCTCGGTCATCCCTGGTCTGCCACCGCGGCAGCCGAGACGCCCGCCAGGACGGGCGGGCACGACGTGAGCACCAGGCCCGATCGATGGAGCGGACTCAAGGCGCATCTTCCTGCTCAGGTGAGCGGTAGGCGATGACCTCGATCTTCTCGAGCGTGATGAGTCCCTCGCCGACCATGGCGTCGAGCTCGGGGAGCACGGCGCGGATCTTGGCTTCCTCGTCCACCGCCTCGATGAGGATGGGCAGGTCCGAGGAGAGGTGCAGGATGCGCGTGGTGTGCACGCGCGCGTTGCGGCCGAAGCCCTCGATGCCGCGCAGGACCGTGGTCCCGGCCAGTCCGCGCTGACGCAGCAGCTGGACGATCGCCTCGTAGAGTGGCCGGCCTTCGTGATGGTCCGACTCGCCGATGTAGATGCGCACCAGCAGCGCGGGTCCGTCGATCCTCACGCCAACGACCTTCCGATGGCCAGGCCGGCCACGACCGCGATCATGCCCACGAGGATGGAGCCGGCAAGGTTGGCGACGGCGAAGAGGAGATCGCCCTCCTCGACCAGGCGCCAGGACTCCAGCATGAGGGTCGAGAAGGTCGTGTACGCGCTGATGAACCCGACCATGAGGGGTACGCGCACTTCCGGGCTGAGGATGGCGCGGTCGACGGCCAGGGCGAACAGGACGCCCAGGGCGAACGAGCCCGAGATGTTGATGACGAAGGTGCCCCACGGGAAGCGGGCGCCAGCCAGCTCGTCCACCCAGCCCTGCAGCAGGTAGCGAGAGACGGCACCGGCGGCACCTCCGACGGCGATCCAGGCAAGGGTCATGGCGCTATCGTCGCATCCCGCAAGCGGGCGCGCCGGGCCGTGTCATGCAGGCGTCACGCCGTGCGCATAACGTCCGCCCATGAACGAGAAGCCAGAGACCAGCATCCCCGCCTCGGAGCAGGAGTGGCGTGAGCGCCTGACGCCGGAGCAGTATCACGTCCTCCGAGAGAAGGGCACGGAGCGCGCCTTCACGGGTGAGTACTGGGATGACCACCGTGCCGGCATGTACCGCTGTGCGGGCTGTGGCACAGAGCTCTTCGACGCCGCCACCAAGTACGACTCGGGCAGCGGCTGGCCCAGCTTCAGCACGCCGTCCGCGCCAGGCGCGGTCGCCATGGAGACCGACCGTTCGCTGTTCATGGAACGCACGGAGGTCCTCTGTGCCACATGCGGCAGCCACCTCGGCCACGTCTTCCCCGACGGGCCTGGGCCCACCGGTGAGCGCTACTGCATCAACTCAGCGGCCATCCGCCTGGAACCGGGCAGGGCCCCCATCGACCTGGAGTCACCCGAGGAGTAGGCATCTGGGCACTGTGCGGTCGCTCGTCTGGGTGCCCACCTGGGAACGGCCCGCCTGTTTCGACCGTGACAGCCTGGGCTCCCGGTGGGCGTTCCACGGGCGAGTGGCGCGGACGGTCCGCACGTCATCGGCGGCGCGTGGGCAGACACGACACCGCGGCGACCCTGACCCTGCACGAAAGACGAGGCCGCCGGCCCTGGCGATGGGCCGGCGGCCTGGGTGTCGTTCCTGACCTATGGGGACTCGGTCATGCGGTGGCCGAGTCGAGGGCGGTCGCCGGCTCGTTGACTCGAGCGCCCGATCAGAGGGCCGGGCTGGCCTCCGGTGAACTCATGGCCGCGGGGGCCATGCTGGCCTCCGCTGCCATCGAGGCGAGCGCCTCCGCCGGTGGAACAGCCACGACCGGGACCATCACGTCCTCGCTGGGAGCGCCTCCGGTGAGGACCGGGATAGCGGTGTCGTTGACGTAGAGCAGCATGCCCGCCGAGTCCGAGATCCTCGCCTGGAGCGTATACGTGTTCGTTTCGAGGATGGACGACGCCTCGTAGGCGATCTCGAAGGGGATCTCAACGGCAAACGGGTCGAGGACGACATCGCCTACCTGGCCGATCACGACCGCGGGTGCATCGGCGAGCGAGGTGTCCTGGAGTTCCACCGTCCACTGGGCACCCTCCGGCAGGACGGCACCATCCGGCAGAAGCACCGTGCCGCTGACGATCGTCCCGGGGATGGGGGCTTCGCTGGCGACAAGCGTGGGCGCGACGGTCGGCGGGCGACCGTTGGCTCGGGGGTCGGGGCGACCGTGGGCTCGGGCGTCGGGCGTCGGGGCGTCGGGGCGGGCGTGGGCTCGGGGGTCGGGGCGACCGTCGGCTCGGGCGTGGGCTCGGGCGTCGGGGCGACCGTCGGCTCGGGCGTCGGGGCGACCGTGGGCTCGGGCGTCGGGGCGACCGTCGGCTCGGGCGTCGGGGCGACCGTCGGGGCGACCGTGGGCTCGGGCGTCGGCTCGGGCGTGGGCTCGGGCGTCGGGGCGACCGTCGGCTCGGGCGTGGGCTCGGGCGTCGGGGCGACCGTCGGGGCGGGCGTCGGCTCGGGCGTCGGGGCGACCGTCGGCTCGGGCGTGGGCTCGGGCGTCGGGCGTCGGGCGTCGGGCTCGGGCGTCGGCTCGGGCGTGGGCTCGGGCGTCGGGGCGACCGTCGGCTCGGGCGTGGGCTCGGGCGTCGGCGCGACCGTCGGGGCGACCGTCGGGGCGACCGTGGGCTCGGGCGTCGGGGCGACCGTGGGCTCGGGCGCTTCGCTGGAGGCAGGTTCGATGGTGGCCAGGACGGGGGCCGTGGAGGCCTCGGCGCTCGCGGCGGGAGCTTCGCTGGCGATCGGGGCTTCGCTCGCGGCGGGAGCCTCGGTCGGCGCAGGCGTCGGTTCTTCCGATCGGCAGGCCATCACCACGAAGGTGCCCGCGACCAGGAGTGCCGACCAGGTAGCCAGTCGGGTGAGGCGCTTCCGATTGCGATCCAAGGATCCGTCCCTCCTGCAGGTGTGGGAACGCCGCCGGACGACCCCCTCCTGGCCGTCGAGCACGACGTGACGTGGCGCTAACGATACCCGGTCGTGTGTGGCCTCGTCACCAGCGTGCGTTCGGTGACTGAGAGCCCAGCCAGGTGGCTGAAGCCCGGCCCGGTTGGGGTCTATCAGCGGTCGCCGCGGATCGACCGCCGGGCAAGCCGGTCGGCGTCACTCCTGGCAGGCGGGCGTATCCGGGAATAGCCCTCGAACATTGGACGCCGTCACCAACTCGAGCGTGGCATCCACGATCGGTGGCACCGCCTCGCCATCGAGCGCGCCGACGATGAGCGGCGCCAGCTGCTCGCCGAAACGCTCGGGGAACTGCGCGACCGAGGCGATGTAGTGGTCGTCGCACGCGATCCGCTGGCGGATGGAGGCGTCGGCGAGCTGGCCGCTGTACCAGACCTCGTCGGCGCGCCCGGCAGCCGAGCTCGCGGCCATGGCGCCCAGGATGGCATCCTCGTTGAGGCCGACGATGATGATGCGCCTGCCCTGCAGGTCCTCCAATCGGGACGCCACCTGGGTCTGTGCCGTCACCAGGCGGTCAGCGCCGTCGAGCACGAAGGTGCGATCGGGCAGCGGGCAGTGCTCTTCGTACCCGTCGCGGTAGCCGGCCATGCGGACCCGTCCATCGGGATCGGCGTCGCTCGATTCGAGCGACAGGTAGGCGCTCGTCTGGCAGTCCCACCGCTCGGCCGCAAAGCGGCCCACGGCCTCTCCGGCCAGCCGGCCCGACTCCGCCTGGTCGATGCGCAGGCGCGAGACCTGACAGGGCCCCTGGTCGAAGACGACACCCACGACCGGCACATCGCCGACGGCCGAGCAGACCTCGGCCGCCAGGTCCGGGAAGGGCTGGAAGCTCAGCAGACCGTCGATGCCGGCGTCGCCCAGGCGCCGGGCGCAGTCGGCCACGCCCTCCCGGGTCCAGGCCGGATCGCACTCGACGAGTTCGAGGTCGGCGGCTGCCGCGGCCGCGCGCACCGAACCGCTGACCGAGGCGACGAAGGCGTTGCGCTCGTCCAGCGAGAGGTAGCCGACGCGCCGCCGTTCCGGCTCGGTGGATGTCTTGCTGGTCGAAGCGGGCGGCGGTGACGAGGTCGCACTCGATGGCGCTGACGCGCCCATCGACGCGGTCGGCCCCAGAGGATCCGAGGCCTGGCCGTCAGTGCGCGTGATCGACACGCAGGCGGTGAGCGCCAGACAGGCCACCAGGATGAGCAGCAGCCCGACGGTACGTACCAAGGATCTCGCGATGCGCGACAGGGTGATTCGCGCCCAGCTCATCCGGCGTGCTTGAGATACGCGGTGCGGAAGCGCTCCGCCTGTTGTCTGGCGACCTCGAGCGTCATCGCGCATGCGCAGGCCGAAAGGCGCCAGATTGGGATCGGCCACCCCGATGCCGAAGCTCATCGAGCGTGCCAGCAGCGCGTCGGTCGCCGGGAGCATGCCCGGCTCGTAGGTGGTCGGCTCGTCATGCGAGTCGCGGCAGGCGAATGGACAGCCATGCCCGACCGCTGTGCGCTGGGCGAGCAGGTGCTCCATGTGGGTGTAGACGTGCCAGCCGGATCGGTCGAGAGTGATCGAGCCGAGCTCCGCGGTGACTGCTTGCGCCGCCCGTGGGTCCGGGAAGATGACGACCAGGTGCGTGGCCAGGTCGCCATCGGGGTCGGGCAGCGTGCGAAAGCCGATGCCGGGCAGATCCGCGATCATCGCGCGGACGAGGTCCCGGTTGACGCGCAGGTGTTGGCGGATGCGATCGAGTCGCGCGAGTTGCGCCAGGAGCACGGCGCCCTCCAGCTCGGTCATGCGGAAGTTGAGTCCAAGCATGGGTCGCGCGCCGACCTCGATGCCGCTGCGCATCGGGGTATGTCCCTGGTCGTGCAGGGCGAAGCAGCGTCGGTAGAGCGCCTCGTCGTCAGTGACGAGCATGCCGCCGTCGCCACAGGTGATGGTCTTGTACTCGTTGAAGCTGAAGATGCCGGCCGCGCCGTGGCTGCCCACCCAGCGGCCCCCGTAGGTCGCCCCGAAGGCCTGGGCGGCATCCTCGACGAGGGGCAGGCCGTGATCATCGGCGATGGCACGCAACTCGTGGAGGCGTGACGGGTTGCCCAGCATATGGACGGCCACGATGGCCTTCGTGCGTGGCGTGATGCGCCGTTCCACGTCTGCCGGGTCGAGGTTCAGCGTGTCGTCCACCTCGGCCAGGACGGGCCGCGCTCGAGCGTAGACGATCGCGGAAAGCGTGGCCACGTAGGTGAAGCCCGGCGCGATGACCTCGTCGCCGGGTCCCACGTCCAGGCCAGCCAGGGCCAGGTAGAGGGCGCTCGTGCCGGAGTTGACGGCCAGGGCGTAGCGCACGCTGGCGTGTCCAGCGACGGCCTCCTCGAAGCGGCGCACCTTGGCGGGGAACGTGCCGTCGTCGGGGCCGTAGCGGCTCAGGCGTCCGCTACGGATGACGTCGGTCAGCTCGGCGAGCTCTTCGTCACCGACCAGGTCGAGTCCCGGTCCGGGCATGTCGCACACTCCTGCGCAGGCATCGTGGTCCGGGCGACCCTAGCACGGGTATCGGCGCGGCGGGCCGATCCGGCAGCGGCGGGAGTGGGTCCGGCAGCAGCAGTCACTCGGCAGCGGCGACGAGCGCCTGGACCTCATCGCCCAGCGAGATGCGCACGGCGATCCCGAAACGCCGTGCCTCGCCGGGCTCCAGCATCGGCAGCGTGCCGGCCTCACGCTCGGCGGCACGGCCAGCCAGCCCGCAGTTGGCCGGCTCCAGCCCGGTCAGGTACATACCCGGGCCGAGCATGCGCCACTGCCAGAGTCGCGGAAGCTGCCGAGGGTCCCAGGAGACGGTCGCAGCGATGCCGCCAGTGGGCACGAACGACGGATTGGCCAGCGTGATACTGGCCTGGGCAGCATCACGGTCGCGGAGCCGATACTCGTAGACGTACTCTGCGAAGCCGTCCTCCGGCGGCGGGAAGCTGGCACGGTCACCGATGGCGCCCTGCGCGCGCTCGTCCCGACCCACGATCTCAGCCGGCGGTCCGACCAGGCGGGCGCCGTCGGCCACCACCGGATAGCCCAGGTTGACGTGGTAGAGGATGAGCACGGCGGCCGGGGCGAAGCCCTGGTTGACGACCTCGTCCTCGACGTGCACGACCGTCTCGCCCATGGGCAGCCTGATGCGCCGCCTCAGCAGGAGGTCGCTCCCGAAGACATCCGTCTCGCGCATCTCGCCGGTGACCTCGGCCACAAGTCGGCCGTCCTCTTCGACGACACGATGGCTGACGTTGCGGGCCGGGATGTTGGAGATGCGCCCATGCAGGCCATGCGAGATGCCCTGGTCGATGGACGGCAGGCCCACGTTCTGCAGGCCGCAGGTCGTCAGCAGCCCACCGTGGAACGAGCGCAGCCAGTTCGGCTCCGTGAAGTAGGCAGGATGGACGGTCCCGGTCGTGGACTGCCAGCTCACCTGGTGGCCGGCAGCCCACACGGCGCCCAGGTCCAGGCCGCGGTCGGCCAAGATCATGGCCGAGAGGCCGCCGGCGGCACGCGCATCGATGACGCGGACGCCGTCCTCGCTGCCGTCGGACAGCCGGGCGGCTCTGGTGGATACGAGCTGCGAGACGTCGCCGATGCGCCGCCGCAGCTCCCTCAGGTCATGCTCTGCGTGGTCAGTCATGGCCTGCACGGTAGCTCATCGGGACCGTCCGATGAGCGTGCCTGGACACGCAGTCCCGCGGTGGACGCCAGCGGCGTGGCTATCATGGCTGTCAGCCGGCACGGGGCTGATACAGGAGGCGGGACAGCATGGCCAGGACGAGCGCGCAGCGGTCCACCAGCAGCGTCATCCGCACCTATGCCGCGGCGGACCGGGCCTCAGCCGAGCGCTCGTTCCAGCGCGAGCGAGAGCAAGCCGCCGGACGTGGCTGGGAGCCTGTCTCGCAGCGCTGGCGCACGGAGGGCCGCGAGCAGGTCCTGACCGTCGTCTACGAGACCCGCGACGCACGAACCGGGGTCGCGTGGGCCGATAGCCCGGCTGGGGACACCCGTACCGTCGACGCCCGTCCCGGGGTGGCCCGAAGCGATGACGCCCGATCCGCCGTGGCTGACCGCACGCGGCCAGTGCCGTGGGACGAGCTGCGTGCCTTGGAACTGGAGGCTTCCCGAGGGGTCGTGGAGACCCTCGATCTGCACTGTGCGGGCGAGCCCCTGCGCCTGATCCGCAGCGGCTTCCCTGCCCGTGCCGCTGCTGCCCATCACTGAACGCCGCGCCTGGGTCGGTGAGCATGCCGACCACGTGCGCCGGCTGCTCATGTACGAGCCTCGCGGCCACCGCGACATGTACGGCGCGATCCTCCTTCCTCCTTATCGTGACGATGCCGAGATCGCCGTCCTCTTCATGCACAACGAGGGCTACAGCACGATGTGCGGCCACGGCATCATCGCCCTCACCCAGGCCCTCATCGAAAAGGGTCTCTACCCGGCCACGGCCCCGGAGACGACCATCCGCTGGGAGACACCGGCCGGGCTGGTGACGGCCACCGCTGCGGTCGGAGTGGGCGAGGCCGGCGAACCTCTCGTCTCCGAGGTGCGCTTTCTGAACGTGCCCGCCTACCTTCACGCCGATCGACTCATCATGCGGCCGCGCGGCGTGCGCCTCTTCGGCTCCGCCGCAGAGCGCCAGGGCCTCAGCGTCCAGCTGGCCTTCGGCGGCGCCTACTACGGCATCGTCGATGTCGCCGAGTTGGGCTTGCGCGTCGTCCCCGAGCAGGTGGAGCCACTGGCCCGGGCCGGTGCGGCCATCACCGAGGCCCTTCGTCGTGACCACACGCCGAGCCATCCGCTGGACGAGACGCTGGGCTTCGTGTACGGCACGATCATCGTGGACAGCGACCCGGCTACCTCCCCGGACGGCCTGGCGGCAGGGGCCAGCATCCGCAACGTGACGGTCTTCGCGGAGGCGGAGGTGGACCGCTCTCCATGCGGCTCAGGGACGTCTGCACTGCTGGCAGCACGCTATGCCCTGGGCGCCTCGGAGATCGGCGACGAGATCGTCAACGCGGGCATCACCGGCGAGTCCTTCGTCGGCCGCCTGGAGGGGCTCACCAGTCTGGGCGACCGCGATGCCGTCGTGACGAGCGTGGCGGGACGGGGGTTCGTGACCGGACGCCACCGCTTCGTCGTGGACGACCGCGATCCTCTGCGAGACGGGTTCCTGCTGCGCTGACCGCGCGTCACACATCAGCGACACTGCAACCGATGGACCAGATCGCGTGTTCTTCAGGGCGTGTGCGCTGACTGCCCGGCCCGGCTTGGTGACGACCTGGACGGGGCCTTTCCCGAGTTCCTGTCTCACCACCAGGACCTCGTGTATGGCGTGGCCAGGCGCATGACCCGGAACCCGGCGGACGCAGAGGACCTGGCCCAGGCAGCCTTCATCCGCGCCTACCGTGCGCTGAGGGGATATGAGCCCCAGCGGCGCCGTGAGCTGCGCGCGCGCGGCTGGCTGGTCTCCATCGTGGCCAATCTCGGCCGCAACCGAGCCCGCCGCCAGCCGGCGCCGATGATCGACCTGGACGACGTCGCCGGACTACTTCCCGACCAGGGTCCCGGGCCGGACGGCATCGCCGCCGTGCGCGAATCGGCCCGCCGCTGGCGAGCTCGGCTGGATGCCCTGCCGCCACGCTATGGCCGAGCCGTCGAGCTACGCCATGTCAGCGGGCTGTCCTACCCGGAGCTGGCCCAGGCGCTCGGCCGGCCGGTCAACACGGTGAAGTCGGACGTCCACCGTGGCATCGCCATGCTGCGCGAAGCCCTGGCTGCAGAGGACGAGGTGAGGACATGACGCTGAAGGAGGCGCGAACGATGGTCAACGACCTGCGGAGCGCGGCGACACCGGCCCCCGCCAACCTGGCTGACGGGGTGCTGGCCAGCCTCGGACTGGCGCACGCCTGGACCGAGATGGAGGGCCCCATCGGGCCGCTCTACGTGGCCTGGGGACCAAACGGGATCACGGCCGTGGAGCGCGTGGGCGACCCGGAGGGCTTCGAGACCGAGTACGGGTTGCGCCACGCTCGCCCCCTGCGGCGCCTGCCCACCATGCCCGCCCGCATGCGTGAGCAGGTGGTCCGCCGACTTCGCGGCGAGCGTACGGACGGGCCGGCCGTCGACCTGGGCGACCTGACCGCGTTCGAGCAAGCCGTGCTGCGCAAGACGATGGAGATCCCCTTTGGCGAGGTGCGCCCATACGCGTGGGTCGCTCGCGAGATCGAGCGGCCCAGAGCCGTGCGCGCCGTGGGCTCCGCCCTGGCCGGCAACCCGGTGCCCTTCGTCATCCCCTGTCACCGCGTCGTTCGCACGGACGGACACATCGGCGAGTACGGAGCCGGCGGTCCGGAGGCCAAGCGAGAAGTGCTCGCCGTGGAGGGCGTGGATACGGCCGCCCTGGAGCGCCTGGCGGCCTCGGGCACTCGCTTCACGGGCAGCGACACGACGCGCATCTACTGCTTCCCCTCATGTCGGCACGCCAGACGCATCACGCCGGCCCACGAGGTTCGCTTCCGATCGGCGGAAGACGCCCGGGCGGCGGGCTACCACCCCTGTCGTGTCTGCCGACCCCTGGAGGCCTCGCCCTTCGCGGCCTGAGGAGGCCACGTCCGCAGCCAGAAGATCGAGGCGCTTCTAGCGCCCTACGGGCCGCCTGGCCGTGGCCATCACGATCGGCGCCCGCAGTCGGAACGCCTCGTCCGGGAGGAGGGCCCAGCGCTCCACGAGGCGCTCACGCAGTCGCCGACGCTCGTCCATCGGCAATGAGTCGAAGAGGTCCCACTCGTCATAGCCCTCCTTGAAGTCCAGGTAGGCGTCACGGGACCAAGCGTGCTCCAGCATGTCTGGCTGCACGTCCACGTCATCGAAGCCAGCCGCTTCGAGATCGGCGCGAAGCTCATCAGCGCTCCCGACGTCGTCCGGGGGCCGCGGATCCTCCTCGGCTTCTGGATCGTCGAGCTGCAGGTCGTAGACGGCCTCGTCGAACTCGGCGTCCGACGCCATGACGGCGTCGTCAGCCAGCCAGGTCACCAGGCCAAGCATCCCCGCCGGACGCAGGATGCGGCCGACCTCCCGCAGGACGGCACGGCGGTCTTCAGCCAGGTGCAGCATGAAGGCGCAGAGGACGACGTCCACCGAAGCGGTCGCCAGGGGCATGGCTGCGGCGTCGGCCACGATCCACTCCGCGCGCTCCACGCCCAGGGCAGGAGCTGGTGATCCGACTCGGTAGCGCGCCACTGAAAGCATGGCCGCGGAGGCGTCGAGCCCCACGACCCGCGCGCTCGGCCAGCGGGCAGCGGCGGCCCGCATCAGGGAGCCCGTCCCGGTCCCGACGTCGAGCACGGTGGCGGGCGTCGTCCTCGATGCCACGCGATCGAGCAGGCGTGCGCCGGCCGGCGCGAGGACCGGCTCCCAATGACGCGCGTAGCGCAAGCCGGCCGGATCGGGGCTCCCGGGACTGGCCGGCTCCGGGCTCCCGGGGCCGGCTGGAGTGGCGTTCCCGGGGCCGGAGGAATCGGAGCCGCTCAGGCCACTTCCGCCGCGATGCGATAGATGCTGCCGTCGAGCGCCACCAGGTAGAGCTCGCCGGCATCATCCTCGCCGAACGAGACGAAGCCCTGCGGCGCATCGAGGAGCAGCTGCGCCGCTGCCGGTTGGCCGGCTGCCACGGCGGCGGCGTCCAGGCCCCACACGTACCCGCTGCAGAAGTCGCTGAAGAGGTAGACGCCCTTCAGCTCCGGGATGGCGCTGCCGCGATAGACGTAACCCCCCACGATGCCGCACTGCGGCGAGACGCGGTCGTAGAGAGCCACCGGTGGCTCATAGGCAGTCGGGTCGCAGTCAGGCAGGTTGTGGCAGCGGTCGCCTTCCATGTCGGACCAGCCGAAGTTGAGCTTCGAGACGCCCGCGGGGATGCGGTTCACCTCTTCGTAGCTGTCCTGGCCGACGTCGCCGATCCAGAGGTCGCCGGTCAGTCGGTCGAAGCTGGAACGGCGCGGGTCGCGCAGGCCCATGGCCCACGTTTCCGGCGGGAAGCCCTTGCGCTTCTTGGCGTAAGGGTTGTCCTTGGGGATGGCATAGAGCTTGTCGCTGCGCACGTTGACGTCGATGCGCAGCACCTTGGAAAGGCGCGACGACGTGGCCTGGCCGATGCCGTTGGGATCGCCCGGCGAGCGACCGCCGCCGTCGCCCAGCGGGATGTAGAGGTAGCCGTCCGGACCGAAGCCGATCCAGCCTGCGTTGTTGTTGGGAAAGGGCTGCTCCTCCAGGAGCAGCGACTTGACAGGCTTGCTGCTGGCCGTGCGGCAGGGCGTGCCACGGAACTCGGCGATCTGCGTGCGACCCTGTGTGTCGTTGTAGTGGGCGAAGAATCGGCCGTTCTCCGCGAAGTCCGGGTGGAAGGCGATGGCGTGCAGACCCTGCTCGGTGCCCTCGGTCACGAGCGCACTGATGTCCAGGAACGGCTTTGGACGGACGAAGCCGTCCGCCTCGACGACCCGCACCACGCCCCCTCGCTCGATCACGTAGAGGCAGGCCGCGTCGCTGCCGTCGTCGGTCACGTAGACGGGCGTCACCAGGCCATCCACGACGAGGTCGATGCGGAGCTTGACGCTGGCCGGGTCGAAGGTGGGCGCGGGGGTGGAAATAGGCGACTCGGCGAAGCCGCGGGCGAAGCGGGGACGTCCGGGCTGGGCGTGGCGTCAGCCGCGCTGACGTGGGCTGCCGGCCCGCCCATCACGAGCGTGGTCGCAGCAAGCAGCACCGCCAGGAAGCGGTGACGATGGCGTCGAGGGACCTGGAACCGGGTCATGGAGCCTCCGTGACGGACGATAGGACGCCCGCGAGGGCGCCCGCGTCACCGCCGGCGAAGCCGGCAGCGTTGGCCGTGGCCGCAACCAGCACGAGCACGGCGACGAGCAGGGCGATGGACGCGAAGATGATCACGCGACGGAGCGTCCGGCCGATGGACGGCGCCTCTTCGGGCGGCTCCGACCCCTCGGACGACGAGCCGGAGCGCCGGTCGAATTGCTCCGGGTAGGCCACGGCGTCGCGGGAGATGCGGTCCATGACGGCCGGCGCCACGTCCGGCGTCCAGCGCAGCTCTCCGATGACGAGGGCCACGGCCAGGCTGCCCAGGTCGTCGTCGCTGAGACGTGCGGGGTCGGCCGGTCGGGGGTTCGTCATCAGCTGGCCGCCATGCGCGCCCGCAGGTTCTGGAGCGCCGTCCGCAGATGCTCGTCGAGCAGGCTCGCCGAGATGGCCAGCGCGTTGGCCGCGTCGGCGCGGGAGAGCCCGAACAAGTAGCGGCTGGCGATGGTCAGGCGGTCTTCCTCGCCCAGTCGGTCGAAGGCCTCGCTCGCCATTTCGCGCTGCATCTGGCTCAGACCGGCGGCGCCCGCCAAGGCGGGTATCGCGGTCGCGGGGTAGTGCGGTCCCTGGATGTGCTCGACAGGGCGGGAGCTGTGACGGGGCCGCCCCGAATCGCGCCGCTGCTGGCGCGCCTCACCGGCTGCGATGCGGAAGAGCCAGGGCAGCAGGCCGTGCTCGTCCTCCAGCGAGGGCAGCGCCCGCCAAGCCCTCACGAAGGTGGACTGGGCCGCCTTCTCCGCGAGTGCCGTGTCGCGGACGACTAGAAAGGCGACCCGGTAGACCGGTTCCTGGTAGCGACGCACGAGATGCTCCCACGCGAAGAGGTCGCCGCCACGGGCCGCTGACACGAGGATGGCGTCAGCGGCCTCGACCGTGGCGTTGGTGGTCGCCGTCATCGTGGCCTGATGGTAGCCGTATCCGTGCCGCGGTGGACCGCCGGCAGGGTGCATCGCCTGTCGGTGGCAGCCGCCGTCGGTTCGGCGGCAGGCGCCGTCCGCTCCGGACTCAGCGGCCCAGCGCGAAGGGTGCTCCCGGCTCCAGGTCCAGCGTGGCCACGGCCTCGGCGACACGGTCCGTAGGAAGCGATCCCAGTCGGGCCAGCTCGACGAGGACAGCCGCCGCGATGTGCGACGCGTCGATGTCGAAGAAGCGGCGCAGGGCCTCCCGCGTGTCACTGCGCCCATAGCCGTCCGTGCCCATGCTGCGCCACGCCTGCGTCGGGACCCATCGCGCGACCATGTCCGGCCAGGCGGTGATCCAGTCGGAGACCGCGATGACCGGGCCGGCCGCGCCAGGCTCGGCGAGGACCTGGGTGACGTGCGGCACACGCCGCGGCAGTCCGGGATTGTGCAGGTTCCAGTGCTCGACCTCCAGGGCCTCGTTGCGCAGTTGCTGGAAGGATGGTGCGCTGAAGACGTCCGCCGCGATACCGTACGTTTCGGCCAGCAGCTTCTGCGCCGCAAGGGCCTGCTGCACGATCACGCCGGAGGCCAGGATGGTCGCCCGAGGCGCCTCCCCGCCCAGGTCCGGCCTCGTCGCGAAGCGGTACAGACCGCGCACGATGTCCTCATCCGAGATGCCTTCCGGGCGCCCCGGCATGACGTGGTTCTCGTTGTAGAGGGCGATGTAATAGAACTCGTCGTGCGGGTCATCGCCGTAGAGGCGCGCCAGGCCGTCCTTGATGATGGCGGCCGTCTCGTATGCGAAGGCCGGATCGTAGACACGGCAGGATGGATAGTGCGAGGCCTGCACGAGGCTGTGCCCGTCCTCGTGCTGGAGCCCTTCCCCGTTGAGCGTGGTCCGGCCGGCCGTGGCACCCAGCATGAAGCCGCGGCCCCGAGCATCCCCGAAGGCCCAGATCTCGTCGCCAGTGCGCTGGAAGCCGAACATCGAGTAGAAGATGTAGAAGGGGATCATGGGCTCGCCGTGCGTGGCGTAGGCCGTCCCCGCGGCCTGCATGGAGGCCGTGGAACCGGCCTCCGTGAGGCCTTCCTCGAGGATCTGGCCACCCCTGTCCTCGCGATAGGAGAACACGAGATTGGAATCGACCGGGTCGTAGAGCTGACCCAGCGCGGAGTAGATGCCGACCTCCTTGAAGAGCGAATCCATGCCGAAGGTGCGGGCCTCGTCCGGGATGATGGGCACCACCCGTGCGCCCATCACGGGGTCGCGCAGCAGATTGCGCAGAAGCTTGGCGAAGGCCATCGTCGTCGAGACCTCCTGACCGCCTGAGCCGCTATCGAACTCGCCGAAGACGGCATCGCCGGGGGTAGCGAGGGTCTTCTGGAGCACGATGCGGCGCGGCGACGGGCCTCCCAGCGCCACGCGGCGCTCCTGCAGATAGCGGATCTCGGGCGAGTCCGGGCCCGGGTGGTAGTAGGGCGCGTCCTTCAGCTCATCGTCGGGGATGGGCAGCTCGAGGCGGTCGCGGAAGACGCGCAGCTCCGCCTCCTTGAGCTTCTTGGCCTGGTGAGTGATGTTGCGGGCCTCCACGCTGGAGCCCAGCGTCCAGCCCTTCACGGTCTTGGCCAGGATGACCGTGGGGGCGCCGTTCTGCTGCGTGGCCGCGTAGTAGGCGGCGTAGAGCTTGCGATAGTCGTGCCCACCTCGCCGGAGGGTCTTCAACTCCTCGTCGGACTTGTCTGCCACAAGGGCAGCCAGACGTGGGTCGGTGCCGAAGAAGTGCTCGCGCATGTAGGAGCCTGGCTCCACGGAGTACTTCTGCCACTCGCCGTCGAGCACGTCGGCCATGCGCTGCACCAGGACGCCATCCGGGTCACGCGCCAGCAGGCTGTCCCACTCGCGGCCCCAGATGACCTTGATGACGTTCCAGCCGGCGCCGCGGAAGGCGGCCTCCAACTCCTGGATGATCTTGCCGTTGCCGCGCACCGGACCGTCGAGACGCTGCAGGTTGCAGTTGACGACGAAGACGAGGTTGTCCAGCCCTTCGCGGGCGGCGATGGAGAGCGAGCCCAGCGACTCCGGCTCGTCCGTCTCGCCGTCGCCCAGGAAGGCCCAGACGCGGTTGCGCGAGGTGTCCTTGATGCCGCGGTGGTGGAGGTACCGGTTGAAGCGGGCCTGGTAGATGGCGGCCAGGGGCGAGAGGCCCATGGAGACCGAGGGGAACTCCCAGAAATCCGGCATGAGCCGCGGGTGAGGGTACGAGGAGAGGCCCTGCCCGGGCACGACCTCGCGGCGGAAGTGGTCGAGCTGCGACTCGCTGAGGCGGCCCTCGAGGAAGGCGCGGGCATAGACGCCCGGCGCGGCGTGTCCCTGGTAGAAGACCTGGTCGCCCATGCCTTCGGCATCCTTGCCGCGGAAGAAGTGGTTGAAGCCGACTTCGTAGAGGCTGGTGGCGGAGGCGAAGGTGGCCAGGTGGCCGCCGATGCCCGGCGAGGTCATGTTGGCGCGCAGGACCATGGCCGCGGCGTTCCAGCGCACCATGCGTCGGATGCGCAGTTCCATCCTCTCGTCACCGGGGAAGGGCGCTTCCTGTTCGGGGCTGATGGAGTTGATGTAGCGAGTCTGGGTCAGCGGCGGCAGGCCGATGTGGAGCTGGCGGGCCCGCTTGAGCAGCTTGTAGAGCACGAACTGGGTGCGCTCCGGACCGACCTCCTCGGTCAGCGCGTCGAGCGAGGCGATCCAGTCGCTCGTCTCGTCTGGATCGGGGTCGGGTGGCAGGAGCTTGAAGTCGCCGTAGGGATCGAACATCGTGGGCGCATCGTAGGCCAAGCCGGGATGCCACGCCGGCGGGGCATACCGGCCACCGGACCGTCGCCCGGTGCGCTGAGGAGGGTATCCTGCAGCCGATGAGCAGGCCCAGTGAATCGATCCAGGGAGGATCCGCAGCCACGGCGTTGCGCTCAGCAGCCATCCCCCTGACAGGCCTGGCGCTCGGCATCGACGTCGGCGGCACCGGTGTCAAGGCCGCTCTCGTGGACCTTGCCACGGCGGAGCTGGTCAGTTCCCGGGTCCGTGAACGCACCCCCCAGCCCTCCACCCCTGAGGCCGTGCTGGAGACGATGGCCACCGTGGTGGCGCGGGTGTTCGGAGAGCATTCGCCGGAGGGTGACGTGCCCATCGGCTGCGGCCTGCCCGGCGCCATCAAGCACGGCCACATGAAGACGGCCGCCAACGTCGACAAGGGCTGGATCGACTACGACGCCACCACCCGGCTCAGCGAGCGGCTGGAGCGACCGGTCTACGTCATCAACGACGCGGATGCGGCCGGCATGGCGGAGCTGGCGTACGGGGAGGCTCGGGAGCAGCCCGGCACGGTCATCCTGCTGACCGTCGGCACGGGCATCGGCAGCGCCCTCATCAGCGAGGGCCGCCTCGTGCCCAACACGGAGTTCGGGCACATCCTCATGCGCAACAAGGGTGCCGAGACGCTCGTCAGCGGTGCCGCGCGGCTGCGCCGCAAGCTGGGCTGGAAGCGCTGGGCCCGTGACTTCAATGAGTACCTGGCCATGCTGGAGTTCTTCCTCTGGCCGGACCGCATCATCCTGGGCGGCGGCGTGAGCAAGGAATTGCCGCGCTACTGGTCGTATCTCCAGACCAACGCGGAGCTCGTGAAGGCCCGCTACCTGAACACCTCGGGCATCATCGGCGCCGCCTACGCTGCTGGCCTGGCCGCCCATGAGCAGGCCGCGACGTCGCGACCTCGACCCCCCAGGCGCGGCTGACGCGCCAGACGAGGCGCGCCATGCAGGTCCACCTCCTCGACGGCACGTACGAACTCTTCCGGGCGCACTTCGGGCGGCCGCCGCACGCCGGTGCGGACGGCCAGCCGGTAGGCGCCACGCTGGGGGTCATCGAATTCGGCGCTCTCGCTCCTTCGCGACGACGGCGTCACGCACCTCGGCTGCGCCACGGACCACGTCATCCGCTCCTGGCGCAACGATCGCTACGCGGGCTACAAGACGGAGGCCGGCATGCCTCCGGAGCTGCTGGCCCAGTTCGACCTGCTGGAGGACGCCCTGCGAGCGCTCGGGGTCGTCGTCTGGCCCATGGTCGAGTTCGAGGCCGATGACGGGCTGGCCGCCGCAGCCGCCCGCTTCGCCGACCATCCGTCCGTGGAGCGGGTCATCATCCTCTCGCCAGACAAGGACATGGCGCAGTGTGTGCGGCCGGACGGACGGGTGCTGACCTTCGACCGCCGAGCCGGTCGCTTCATGGATGCCCTCGCGGTGGAGCAGAAGTTCGGCGTGCCGCCAGCGTCCATCCCCGACTATCTGGCCCTCGTCGGCGACAGCGCCGACGGCTTCCCGGGCCTGCCGGGATGGGGGGCGAAGTCGGCCGCGGCCGTCCTGCAGCGCTACCCGCACCTCGAGGACATCCCCGACTCGGTGAGCGCCTGGGACGTCGGCGTGCGCAGCGCTCCCAACCTCGCCCGCGCGCTGAAGGACCAACGGGCCGACGCACTCCTCTACCGGGAGCTGGCCACCCTGCGCCTCGACGCGCCGATCCCGCAGCACGACCCAGAGGAGCTGCGTTGGCACGGCCCGGACCATGAGGCGTTCACGGCCATGGCCGAGCGACTGCGGGCACCGCGACTGCTGCAGCGTCTGCCGCTGACGTGAGCCACGCTGCTGCGGCGGCTCCCACGCTGCGGCGGCGGCTCCTACGACCGGCCGACACTCCTGTCAGGCCAGCATCTCCAGGTAGGCGGCGTGGTGCTGCGGCATGGCCGCCACGATGCCGATGGACTTGCTGGGCATGCCCAGGTCGAACCAGCGGTTGCCCAGGCGCGACGTCACCACGGCGCCACCCTCGGCCGCGATGAGACCAGCCGCGCAGATATCCCATGTGGAGAGGCCCTGCCACTGCACGTAGGCGTCGAAGCGGCCGTTGGCCACGTAGGTCAGGCTCAGCGCTGCGCTGCCCATCGATCGCGTGATGCGCACGGTGCGGCGATAGCGCGTGTTCTGCCGTGCGAAGCCCGAGCGGGGCAGGCCGAGGTGCACGACCGCGTCGCCGACACGCTCCTTGCCAGGATTGTGGATGCGTTCGCCATCCAGGTAGGCGCCCTCCCCAGCCACGGCATGGAAGAGCTCGTCGCGAAGAGGATCGAGGACGACACCCAGGCGCGGCTCGCCGTCGATGACGAGCGCGATGCTGACGGCGAAGAAGGGCAGGCCGTTGGCGTAGTTGACGGTCCCGTCCAGCGGGTCGATGACCCAGAGCCGCTGAGCCGGCGGTCCTGAGACGCCCGACTCCTCGGCCACGTAGCCATCCTCGGGGAAGGCCTCGCCGATGGTCCGCAGGATGGCCTCCTCGCTCAGATGGTCGACCTCCGTGACGACGTCCTTCTCCGACTTGTGGACGATGCGCTCGAGCCGCTCGTAGCGCTCCACGTGGATGGCGCCGGCGGCGCGGGCGGCCGCCGAGGCGACCTGGAGATCATGGGCAAGGTCGATGTCGGGCACGACCCGATGCTAGCGCAGTCGGCCGGGCTGGCAGGCTAGGTGCGTGGACCGACTATTGGCAGATGACGCTGAGCAGATCCGGGACGTACGTGACCGCGCCGTCAGAGGTCGGGGCCAGCTCCTGCTCCAGGGCGATGGTCTGTCCACCGGCCACGGCCGGGCTGCGGAAGGCCACGTCATCCGGCCGCGGCACGCCATCGCGAGTGAAGCGGCAGTCGGCCCGGCCCTCCGCCTCGCCATCGTTGGTGATGCTGAAGGCAACGGCCACGGCGCCACCGGCGCCAGCGCTGGCCGAGGTTATCCTGTGTCGAGAAGGGACCCGCGTCCGTCAGTGTCAGGCGGAAGAGGACAAAGAGCCCGATGACGCCCAAGACGATGCCGACGAAGACCGTGGCATGCATCTGCGTGGAGCTCGGGCCGCTCAGGTGCTTGGGGTTGTGTTCGTCGCAGAGGCCGACACCGGCCGGGGTCTCCTTGCCGCAGCGGAAGCAGTGGTCGACCGGCTGCTGGTCGGGCTTGGGGGCAAGGAACCCGTGGTCGTCCGCGGAGGGCGGATCGGCTGCTCGTGTCATGGCCGCCAGACTAGCGCGAGGGCCGCGGGCGCGCTCCTTGCGGCCCGATCGCCGGAGAACGTTCGCGCCCGAGCGTCACCCGGCCAGGACCAGGATGTCGTCGAGCTCGTCGGGATGGATGTCGTGGACGATGATCTCCGCGGCCCCGCGTTCCCGCCAGCGAGCCGTCAGCTCGGCCAGGCCGACGCTGGCCTCCTCCACGCTCACGGCCACCAGGATGGGCACCTCGTCAGCGCCGCGGCCCACTGCCGCGAGCTCGGCCAGGAAGACCGGCCGCAGCGAATCGTAGCTGTCGCTGAAGCAGGTCCAGGCGTCGCCGTGGCGCGCCCCGAGCCGGGCACCCTTGGGGGTCATGCCGCCGACGATGATGCGGGGCGGGGGCTTCGGCGCGGGGAAGGCGTGCGCCGCCTCCAGCCGGTAGTGGCGACCTATGTAGTCGGCCGGCCCGCCCGCGTGGAGCAGTCGGATGACCTCGATGGCCTCGACAAGGTGCTCAGCCCGCTCCGGCCGTTCCGGGAAGGGCATGCCGTAGGCGGCGTGCTCCGCGGGGTGGCCACCCGCCCCGATGCCCAGCTCCAGCCGCCCCGTGGAGAGCTCCGCGACCGTGGCCGCGATGTTGGCCAGGACTGCGGGGTGGTGGTTCATGACGTTGGCGACGAAGGGTCCCAGGCGGATGCGGCTGGTGACCGTGGCCGCCGCAGCCAGCATGGACCAGCACTCCAGCAGCGGGTCGGTCAGTCGGCCCCGGCTGATGAAGTGGTCCCAGATCCAGGCCGAGGCGAAGCCGGCCGCCTCGGCCCGCCGCACGGACTCCAGCCACCAGGCCGTGGAGACGCCGATGGCGGTCAGGTTGAGGCCGACCGGGAGGTGCTGCCTGCTCACGGCCGGCCGCCATCCAGGCCCACGAGCGACCTACAGGGAGGCACCGGCCTCCAGGGCGATCTCGATCATGCGGTCGGTGGCCCGCTCCAGCTCTTCCAGCGGCAGGTAGGTCCCCTCCGACGTCTCTTCCTCCGAGAGGGTGTCGCTGACCGTGAGGATGCAGCCGGCTCGCACGTCGTCGCCGGCCGCGGCGGCTCGCGAGGCGAGCGTGAAGAGCGCGGCCGCTTCCATCTCGAAGCCCAGGATGTGGCGAGCGCGCCACTTGCGTGACGTAGTCCTCGTCCGGGTTGTAGAAGACGTCGACGGTGGCGATCTGGCCGATGTGCGGCTCGACGCCCTTCGCGCGTGCGGCGTCGACGAGGGCCCGCGTCAGCTCGAAGTCGGCCGCCGGCGCATACGGATCGCCGTGCAGGTAGGTGCGCGTGGCGCCGTCCACCGGGGCTGCGGCCGTGGCGATGACCAGGTCGCCCGTGCGCACGCCACGCCCGATGCCACCGGTCGTGCCGACACGGATGAGCCGTCGGGCCTCGAGGCGCAGGAGCTCCTCGACGATGATGGAAAGCGACGGCGTGCCCATGCCCGACGTCTGGACGCTGACGGGCGTGCCCTTGTAGGTGCCGGTGTAGCCGAGCATGCCGCGGTGGTCGTTGACGAGCCGGCTGTCCGCCAGGCCGCCGTCGAACAGCTCGGCGATGCGCGTGGCTCGGTTGGGGTCGCCGGGCAGCAGCACCAGTGGCGCGTAGTCGCCGACCTCGGCGCGAAGGTGGATCTGCGGCATGGTGGGCACTCCCCGCTCTGACCGTGGCATCGACCCGGTGGGCACCGGTGGCTGCACGGGCGACGAGAGTCTAGCGCGCGGCCCGAGCGCTGCCCACGCGGATGTCGTGCGGGCGGCTCGTATCATCGCCTGCGTCCAGACGCAGCACGACGAGGGGAATCGCATGACCGTCCGCATCGAGGGGTGGGCACGCGAGGTCCTGGAGCGCCCGGACGGTCTTCGGCACGTTGTCGACCCTGCAGCCGGACGGCTCGCCGCTCCAGGCCGTCGTCTGGTACGAGCTGCGCGGGGAGGACCTGCTCGTCAACTCCGCCATCGGGCGCCGCTGGCCCACGAACCTGCAGCGCGACGCCGCGCTTCAGCCTGCTCGTCGAGCAGGGCTACGAGTTCGTCAGCGTCCGTGGCGTTGCAGAGACTCTGGCCGACCCGGCAGCAGGCCCAGGCGGACATCGCCGGCCTCGCCCGCCGCTACCTGGCGGCAGACCCGGTGGCTGCCGAGCGCCTCATCGGGGACGTCTTCCGGACCCAGCAGCGCATCAGCTTCCTGCTCCATCCGCGCGCCGTCACGGAGCACCCGGACGCGTGATCGACAGGGTTCCGGTCGGCACCGACGGGCTCGAACGAAGTGGGCATCCCGGTCGTCGTCCTCGCCGGCGGCTACGGCGGCGCCAAGCTGAGCCACGGCCTGGCACTGGCTTCAGCCGCCCGTGCTGCAGACGGCCAGGCCCCGCTCGAACTCTCGGTCGATCGTCAACACCGGCGACGACCTCGAGCTCCACGGCCTCTCGATCTCGCCGGACCTGGACACGGTCATGTACACGCTGGCCGGTCTTGCCAACGACGAGACCGGCTGGGGCGTGCGCGACGAGACCTGGTCCAGCTCGGAGATGCTTGGCCGCTACGGGGCTGAGACGTGGTTCGCGCTGGGCGACCGGGACATGGCCACCCACGTGCGCCGCACGCAGCTCCTGCGCCAGGGATGGCGCCTGACCGAGATCACCGACGAGCTCGCGGCGAGCCTCGGCGTCGCCGCGCGGCTGCTGCCCATGACCGACGACCCGGTGCGCACGGAGCTGCGCACGCCCGACGGCTGGCTGGAGTTCCAGGACTACTTCGTGCGTGCGCGGCCAGCGCGACACGGTGCTGCAGATCCGGCGGCAAGGCATCGATGTCGGCCCGACCGACCTCGGAAGCACTGGCCGCCATCGCATCGGCGCGGCTCATCGTCATCGCGCCGTCGAACCCCTTCGTCTCGGTGGGCACGATCCTGGCCGTGCCGGGCATGCTCGATGCGCTGCTCGCGGCGCCCGCCCCCGTCGTGGCCATCAGCCCAGTGGTGGGCGGCAAGGCCCTGCGCGGGCCCGGCCGACCGGATGCTCGAGTCGCTCGGCGGGCGAGGCCTCCGCCACTGGCGTCGTGCGCGCACTACCGGAGCGCATCATCCGGGGCTCGTCGACACGTTCGTGCTGGACGTGCTCGACGCGCAGGAGGCAGAGACGCTGCGCGCCGAGGGCATCGTCGTGACCGTCCTGGACACCGTGATGCGCACGCATGACGACCGGCGGCGCCTGGCCATCGAGATCCTGTCGACGCACCTGCCCGACTGAAGGACGCGCGGGCAGAAGGGTCGATCGCGCGCCCGACTACCATTCGAGCGATGCACCACCCGCGATCGGCACGCACGAACCCCGACCTCGAGCCCATCCATGTCGTGCTGCCCATGCGCACGGTGTCCGGAGGCAAGGCACGCCTCGGCGAGGCGCTCGACGCCGAGGAGCGCGAGGAGCTGGTCCTGGGCCTGCTGCTCAGCACGCTGACGGTGATGGCCGACTGGCCACGCTGCGGCCGCATCCACCTCGTCAGCCCGGACCCCGTGCTGGCGAGCGGCCACGTCCCTGGCCGGCGCGGACGTCGTCGTCCACCGCCAGCCCGGCGAAGGCCTCAACGAGGGCATCTCGATGGGCATCGCGGCCGCCATGGCGGACGGCGCCTGCAGCGTGCTCGTGCTGCCCGGCGACCTGCCGTACCTGTCCGTGGCCGCCCTCGATGAGCTCGTCCTGGCCGCGGACGCCGGCCTGGCGGCGGCGGGCGGCGGACCGCTGGTGGCCATCGCGCCGTCGGACGCGCGCAGTGGCACGAACGCCCTGCTGCTGCGACCGCCGGACGTCATCGAGCCGCTCTTCGGCAGCGACAGCTTCGAGGCGCACCTGCGGGCCGCGGAGGCGGCCGATGCCGCCGTGCAGGTCGTCGGCGATCCCGCGCTGGGCTTCGACTTGGACACGCCGGAGGACCTGGAGCGCCTCGACCCGGCCCGCCTGCGCGAGCTGATGGCGGCCGGACGACGCGCCGTGGAAGGGGTCGGCGTGTGAGCGACTCGGCGGGCGAGTCGCTGGCCGGGCGTCCTGCGCGCAGGCTCCGCACCTGCTGGCCGTGGCCCTGCCGGAGATCCCGGAGGTGCAGCCGGGCGACGACCTCGGCCGCCTCGCGGCCGAAGCCTGGTGGCAGCCTGACGGTGGAGGATCCGGAGCTGGCGCCGCGGTCGGGTGACGTGCTCGTCGTCACCCAGAAGGTCGTCTCCAAGGCGGAGGGCCGCGTCGTGCGCCTGGCGGATGTCGAGCCGCGCGCGGAGGCGGTGGCGTTCGCCCAGGCCTGGGGCAAGGACGCCCGCCAGGTGGAGGTCGTGCTGCGCGAGTCGGCCGCCGTCCTGCGCATGGAGCGTGGCCTCATCATCAGCCGCACCCGCCACGGGTTCGTCTGCGCCAACGCCGGCGTGGACGCCTCCAACGTGGGTGCGGAGGACGTCGTCACGCTGCTGCCCGGACGATCCGGACGGCTCCGCGGCCGCTGTTGCGTGAGCGCATCTACGAGGAGCTCGGGGTGTACGTCGGGGTCATCATCAGCGACTCCTTCGGCCGGCCCTGGCGCTGGGGCATCACCGACGTGGCCCTGGGCGTGGCCGGCTTCCTGCCCCTGGACGACCTGCGCGGGACTCCCGATACCGCTGGCCGCACCATGCAGGCGACCGTCGTGGCCGTGGCCGACGAGCTGGCCTCGGTGGCGGAGCTGGCGTCGGGCAAGACGAGCCGCCGCCCCTGGTCATGATCCGCGGCGCCCGCCTGCCGGCGGGCGCTGGGTCCGTGACGCGGGACGTCGTCATGGCCGGACGGGACGACCTCTTCCCGTAGCCTGCTGCCCCTGCGGGGGGCGGCGATGGGCCACGGTGTCCGCGAGACGCTGCCCGGGCGGCGCTGAGCCACGTCGCCGTACACTGGCGAGCCATGAAGGTCGGCCTGCAGATCAGCTCCTTCACCTGGCCGGGCGGCACGGAGCACCTCGGTGAGACGCTGGCGGCCATCGTGCGCACCGCGGACGACGCCGGCTTCGACTCCATCTGGGTCATGGACCACTTCTTCCAGATCGGCTCGGTGGGTCGCCCGGAGGAGCCGATGCTGGAGGGCATGACGACGCTCGGCTTCATGGCCGCGCACTCGCGGCGAGCGCGCCTGGGCCTCATGGTCGGCGGCATCCACTACCGGCAGGCAGGCCTCTGGCTGAAGGCCGCCACGACGCTGGACGTGCTGTCCGGCGGGCCGCGCCTGGTTCGGCATCGGCGCGGCCTGGAACGAGCAGGAGTCGCGCGCCCTGGGCTTCCCGATGCCCCCGCTCGGCCAGCGCTTCGAGATGCTCGAGGAGACCCTGCGCATCGTGCGCCTCGGCTGGCAGGACGAGCTCGGCAGCGAGACCGCCCTGGAGGGACGCCACTACCAGGCGAGCCACCTGCTCAACAGCCCGCAGTCGCTGAGCCGGCCGCACCCGCCCATCCTCATCGGTGGCGGCGGCGAGCGGCGCACCCTCAAGCTGGTGGCCATGTACGGCGACGCCACCAACGTCTTCGGCACCGATCCCGAGCCAGCTGGCCCACAAGTACGGCGTGCTGCGACGCCACTGCGAGAGCGTCGGCCGCGACTACGACCAGCATCGAGAAGACGCTGCTGACGCAGGTCGCCATCACGCCGGACGGGCGCGCAGCGCACGCTCACCCCGGCGCAGGTCGTGGAGCGCCTGGGCCGCACCACGGAGGTCGGGGCCCAGCACGCCATCTTCAGCGTCCGCGACGTCCACGACCTCTCCAACCTGGAGCTCATCGGCCGCGACGTCATCCCGCAGCTGCGCGGCCTGGGCGAGCCGTCACCGCTGCCCTGAGCGGAGCCCGTGCCAGGCGACCGCCGATCGCCTGCTCTTGATACTCCTGGGGAGTATCAGGCGCGACGTGCTAGGATGGAGTCGATGAACGAGAACACGACCAGGCCCTGGGGACCTGCAGATGAACGACCAGACCGGCGCCGCGACGCCGATCGCGAGCATCGCGCCGACGACGCCCCTCGCCCAGTGGCCTAGGCGCCCATCGCGCCGATCGCCCCGATGCGCCCGATCGGCCCATCGCTTTCGAGCAGGCCGACGAGGGCGGGGCGGCACTGGTCGGTCGCGGTGGCTCGCACGCGCGCGTCCTCATCATCGGCAGCGGCCCGGCCGGCCTGACGGCCGCCATCTACGCCGCCCGCGCAGACCTGCAGCCGCTCGTCATCGCCGGCTTCGTGCCCGGGCGGGCAGCTCATGATCACCTCGGAGGTGGAGAACTACCCGGGCTTCCCGGAGGGCATCGACGGCCCGCAGCTCATGGCCAACATGCGCGCCCAGGCCGAGCGCTTCGGCGCCCGCCTGGTGGACACGGACGTCGAGGCCGTCGACTTCTCGGCGCGGCCCTTCGCCGTCACGGCTGGCGGCACCCGCTACACGGCTGACAGCGTCATCATCGCCACCGGGGCCTCGGCCATCTGGCTGGACCTGCCCAACGAGACCCGCCTGCGCGGTCGCGGCGTCTCCGCCTGCGCCACCTGTGACGGCTTCTTCTTCCGCGACAAGCGCGTGGCCGTCGTCGGCGGCGGTGACAGCGCCCTGGAGGAGGCCCTCTTCCTGACCAAGTTCGCCAGCGAGGTGGTGCTCATCCACCGGCGCGACGAGCTGCGCGGCAGCCGCATCATGCAGAACCGGGCCATGACGCATCCCAAGGTCAGCATCGAGTGGAACAGCCAGGTCGTGGATGTCCTGGGCGAGGACAAGATCAGCCGGCCTCCGCCTGCGTGACACGCAGACTGGCGCCGAGCGCGAGATGCCCATCGAGGGCCTGTTCGTGGCCATCGGCCACAAGCCCAACACGGACGTCTTCCGGGACTGGCTGACGACCGACGAGAAGGGCTACCTCGTCGTCCACGATCACACCGCGTCAGGTGTCGAGGGCGTCTTCGTGGCCGGCGACGTGCACGACCATCGCTACCGCCAGGCCATCACGGCCGCGGGCGACGGCTGCAAGGCAGCCATCGACGCCGAGCGTTGGCTGGAAGCACAAAGTGAAGAGGACAGCGTGGCCGAGGCTGCCGCCGGCGTAGCCAGCCAGACCTCAGGCGCGGCAGCGGTCGCCGGATAGGCACGCGGAGGGCCTGGCTTCAGGCTGGCCGACTGCTCTTAGGCACCGGGCTCCGGCTCGCACCTGGCGGCTGCCTGAGGAGTGGCAGTGCAGCCGGCGCACGAATAGTCTGCTCACGACTATCATATGGCAGTGAAGCCGTCGGCACCGCCGTCGCCTATCGCGTCGGGTTACGGCATTAGCAGTTCAGCGGCGGTGAGGAGCGCCGGGCGGGCGGGACGCCGTGCCGGCACGCGCAGACGCTCGGCGCCAGTGGCGATCTAGCGGTAGCCCATCTCCGCGAGGCGGCGGCCGAGGAGCGTCTCGATGGCACGGCGCGCGCCGTCGCTGATCAGGCCCCGCCAGCGATCGGCGGCGCCCGCGTCGAAGCCGACCTCGCCGACGCGCGCGCCCCTGGAGGTCACGCGCTGCTCCAGCATGCGCGGCTCGAGGCCGACGCCCAGGAAGTCGCAGAGGTCGGTGAGCGTGACCTCGGGTTCCGTCACCAGGTCCTCGAAACGCAGCAGGCGATAGCTCCCCGCAAAGCGGCGTGAGAGCGTGCGGTGCCGGTGCACGGCGGCCGCCCATGCCCATGTCACCTGGAGCAGGACGAAGGCAGCCAGTACCGCTGGCACGTGGACGAGCTGGCGGTACGGGACACTGGCGGCGTCCTCGCTCCGGCGGCGCAGCTCAGAGACGTAGATGGCCCGCGGGTCGCGCATGCAGTGCACCACGCGGGCGTCCGGGAACCACTCCAGGAGGGTTTCGACGTAGGCCAGGTGCGCGGGTGTCTTCTCGCCCATGATGGCCTTGCCACGCCGATCGGCGTAGATGCGCAGGAAGGCTTCGAAGACGCCGCGCTCGGTGCGGTCGGAGGCCAGCAGGCGTGCCTCGATGTTCGACGCGAGGCACGCGCTCCGTGAGCCAGCGCCAGTAGGGGGAGAGTTCGCGCAACCGCGAGCGGCGCTGGAACTCGGGCGAGTAGATGAGATCGATCAGCCGTCGCACGGTCGCGTCGTCGCGCAGGTCGCCGAGGCGTCGGAAGTAGTGCCGCGCCCCTTCCCAGGCCAGCAGGTGGCCCAGGTAGTGGTTCTCGGTGGCGATGCCGATGCGGCTGTGGTGGTCGAGGATGCGCCGGGTGAGCGTCGTGCCGCTCCGGCTGACGCCGACGATGAAGACGGCCTCGGCTTCGCGAGGGCGCCAGGTGGGTGGCTGGATGTGCTGCTCCTCCACTGCGCCCCGAGTCTAGCCATGCCGGGCGTGGCCAGGGACACGGGGCACCCGGGCACGGCCAGCGCCGACTTCTATCTCAGTGGTGGATCAGGAGGACCGACAAGCACGTTCGTTCCTGGGACGGGATCGGAGTAGTCGCGCCCGCTGAGCGACTCACACGAGGTTCCGGCGGCCCTTCGTCCGCATGGCCCTGCCGGTCACGTCCGACTGGCAGGGATAGGTCCGCGTGACACCGCGTAGGCTCAACGTATGGAAAAGCGCGTCAGCCTTGCCTGGTCCTCGGGCATCGATTTCACGGCCACGTCTGAGGATGGCGTCAGCGTGGAGCTCGGCGGTACCGAGTCACCCGGCACGTTCCGCCCCGCGGCCATGCTGCTGGTCGCTCTGGGCGGCTGCACGGGCATGGACGCCGTCTCGATCATGACCAAGAAGCGCATCGCGGTGAGCAGCTACCGCGTAGAGGTCGTCGGCGTCCAGAAGGACGAGCACCCCAAGCCCTACACCTCGATCATCGTCGAGCATGTCGTGGAGGGCACCTCTATCGACGACATCTCCGTGGCTCGCGCCGTCGAACTCTCGGCCCGCAAGTACTGCGCGGTGGGCGCCACCATCGCCCAGGGCGAGACGACCATCGAGCACCGCACCCGCATCATCGACGAGAACGGCGAGCGGACCTGCGAGTGCCTCGTCATCGGGCCGCGGGGCCACGGCCTGGCCGGCGCGGAGGCCCGCGTGGGAGCCGGGACGGTCGGGTAGCGGGCGATCAGGCCCTGATCAGCGGGGGCGATCCTGCCAACGAGCCAGGAGTTCATCCCGCACGGCCGTGACCTCCGCCGCGCGTGCCTTCTGGCGCGGCAGCTCCCAGAGCTTGGCGGCCGTGAGCACCCGGTAGTAGGTGCGCGTGAGGGCAACGGCGAGGCCCATCGTGCCATCCCGGTAGCCGCGCCCGCGAACGTACTGCCGCCAGAAGTAGAGCCCGGCCTCGAGCAGCAGGTCGCCCGGGCCGTGGGTCCGCTTGCCGCGCGCATACGCCTGGCGGGCCTCGATGTCCGTGTAGCGGTCCACCTTGCGTACGAGGTCCGACAGGTTGCCGCCCGGGAAGTGCCAGATGGCCAGGCCCGGATCGGCCTCCAGCTTGTGCTTGCGGGTGCCCGGTGCCGGAGCGATGGACTTGTGGATCCGGTCGGTCATGAGCAGGGAGCCGGGCCGGAAGAAGCGCGCGTGGCGGCTTGGCCAGTTGTTGCCGTGGCGCAGCCAGCGACCCAGGAGGACGTTGGCGCGGGGCACCATGACGACGTCGGTGGCCGGGTCGCGATCGGCGAATGCGCGCAGGTGTCGGGCCAGCGAGGGCGGCACCATCTCATCCGCGTCGAGGATGAAGACCCAGTCGCCCGTGGCCTTGCCCACGGCGAAGCGGCGCGCCGGATCGGCGATCCCACCCGTCCGGTCGTGCTGGAAGACGGTGGCCCCCATGCGCTCGGCGATGGCGGCCGTCTCGTCCTCGCTGTGCTGGTCGACGACGATGACCTCATCACACCAGGGCAGCAGCGTGCCGAGCGCGTAATGCAGCTGGTGGGCCTCGTTGAGAGCGATGATGACGCCGCTGATTCGAGCCATGGCTAGAACTCCACCTCGCCGACAGCCCTGGGCGCCTTGGCCAGGCGCTCCTGCTCGCTGCGGTCGATGGGCGCCAGGTCGGGATCGTGCTCGAGTCCCAGCATGGCTTCCTTCATGCGCTGGTACTGCGCGGCACGGTCGTGCGAGGCCATCTCGTCCCACTGCTTGGCCTGTACCAGGAAGCGGTCCATGACACGGATGGTAGAGGTGGCGATGCCGGCCGGCCCGTCTTTCCAGGCGCGGCCCTTGACGAACTCCTTCCAGGCCTGCCGGGCCGCCACTGAGAACCAGCGGCGAGGGCCGGGCCGGCGTCCGGAACGGGAGCGCTGCCAGGCCTGCACGGTCGTATACCGCTGCGACTTCCAGACCAGGTCGGCGATGTCGTGATAGCTGAAGTGCCAGAGGCAGCAGTCGCGGTCCATGGGCAGCATGATCTCCCGGGCCCCGGCTGCGGCGTGGAAACCACCGTGCATCTCGACGCGGATGTCGATGTGGTCCTTGTGGAAGAAGCGGCGCTTGGCGTTCGGCCACCATTGGCCGTGCTCCATCTCCCGGCCCAGGATGATGTTGCGGCGCGGGATGCGCACCACGTTGGCCTCGCCCGTTTCGGCGATCTGGCGCAAGCGCCGCCCCAGTCGCGGAAGAGCGATCTTCGTCCGAGTCGAGGACCATGACCCAGTCATGCGTCGTCAGCCCGACCGACAGCTCGCGGATGATCTCGACGTAACCGGTGGACTCCACTTCGACGACCCTGGCGCCGCAGCGACGGGCGATGTCTGCCGTACCGTCCGAGCTCTGCTGGTCCACCACGAGCACCTCGTCGCACCAGGAGCGCAGCGACTCGACCGCGTAGCGGATGGTATCCGCCTCGTTCCAGGTGTTGATGAGGCCGGAGATGAGGGCCGCCATGCTAGAGGTGCCTCGCCTGGGCGAGCGTGCTCAGGTGCTCGGCAGGCTGCGTTCGGACGGTCCCGTGTAGAGCACGTCGGGCCGGATGAGCTTGTCGACCGCTGCCTGCTCGAGGACGTGGGCCGTCCAGCCCACGGTGCGAGCGACGGCGAACGTGGCCGGGAAGAGGTCCGAGGGCAGGCCGATACCCTGCAGCACGGCCGCCGTGTAGTACTCCACGTTGGTCATGACCGGATGGTCCGGATAGCGCTCCTTGAGCATGCGCAGCGCCACGTCCTCGACGGCAACGGCCAGCTTCAGCCACTCGGCGACGGAACCCATCTGCTCTGCCACCTGGCGCAGCGCCGCAGCGCGCGGGTCGTACGCCCGATAGATGCGATGGCCGAAACCCATGAGGCGCTCGCCACGCTCGAAGGCGCCGGCGATCCACTCCTCCGCACGCTCCGGAGAACCGATCTGGTGGAGCTGGCTCACGACCTCCGAGGGAGCGCCGCCATGGAGCGGGCCCTTCAGGGCGCCGACGGCACCGGAGACAGCGCTCGCGATATCCGAGCGGGTCGAGGTGATGACGCGGGCCGTGAACGTGGAGGCGTTGAAGCCGTGTTCGGCGGCCACGACGAGGTAAGCGTCCAGTGCCCGGGCCGAGGCCTCGTCCGGGATGACACCATTGAGCTGGTACAGGAAGCCGGCCGCCAGGTCGAGCTCCGGCTTCGGCCTGATAGGCTCCAGGCCCTGGCGCAGCCGGCCGAAGGCAGCCAGCGCCGATGGGGCCAGGGCCACGATCTTGCGGGCTTGCTCGACGGTCGGTGGCCAGTCGACACGATGACCCGCGCCCCAGGCTGACACCGCGGTGCGTAGCGCGTCCATGGGGTGCGCATCGTTGGGCAGGTCCACGAGGCCGGCCAGGACGCGCGCGTCCAGTGGCTCACAGGCGAGGTGGGCCTCTGCGGGCCAGTTCCCCGTCCAGAGCAACTCGGCGACCTTGGGATAGGTGCCCTTGGCCACGAGTTCCCCGATGGGGTAACCGCGATACAGCAGCCGGCCGTTGGCGCCGTCGACGAGGGAGAGCTCGGTCTCACCCGCCACGACCCCCTGGAGGCCGGGGGAGTACGGTCGATCGTCCTGGGTCGTCATGCGCGCCAGTCTAGCCGCCCACGCCTGCGTGCGCGACCTCGTCGGCGGGCCCGCCAGGGTCCAAATGGGCACCGGCCTCGCGCATGCGCTCGAGGGCACGGTCTCCATCGCCCTCGACCAGGTCGACGGCGCGGATGGCAGCCGTGAGGACGGTGACCCCGAAGCCCAGGGCTCGAGCGTCGAGCACGGTGGCCTCGACGCAGTAGTCGGTGGCCAGCCCGGCGACCACGAGGCGCTCGATCCCGGCGGCCCTGAGAAGGCCCTCCAGTTCCGTCGGCTCGGTCCGACCGCTCAGGGGGTCACGCATCGTGAAGCCGCTGTAGCCGTCCTCACCGTGTTGGCCCTTGCGCACCACGGGACCCTCTACGCGCAGACCCGGGTGGAACTGCGCGCCCCACGTGTCTGCCACGCAGTGCACGGGCCAGATGCCGCCATCCCTGGCGAAGTGCGGCGTGCTGGGCGGATGCCAGTCCTGGGTGTAGATGACCCGAGCGCCGGCGGCCATCGCGGCCGAGACCTGGGCATCGACGAACGGCACGACCGACTCGCCGCCGCGGACGTAGAGCGAGCCGGCTGGGTCAGCGAAATCGTTCTGGACATCCACGATGAGGAGCGCCGTGGCGGGGTCGTAACGAGGCACCGGCCGATGGTACGCGACGTGCTGGTCCATCGACCCGCCAACCGGCCCGCGGCGGCGACGGCGCCAACGCTGCGCCTTGTGTGCGGGCCGATCCAGGAGTCCCGGACAGCGGCGCGGGCTTTACGCTGTTCGGATGACGTTGGAAACCGCGGCGACACGCGAAGCGACAGCGACACGCGGACCGGGGCGGCTCCTGGTCGGGACGAGCGGGTTCGCGTACCCCGCTTGGATCCCGCGCTTCTACGCGCCGGGCAAGGCCAGCCGGAAGCTTCTGGCCGCCTACTCGGCCCGACTGCCGGCCGTCGAACTCAACAACACCTTCTACCGTCGCCCGGACCCAGCCGCCGTGGCGCGCTGGCGAGCCCTCACGCCGCCCGATTTCCGCTTCTGCCCAAAGGCCCAGAAGAGCGCCACCTGGAGAGTCTGGACGCCGGACGCGGTCGACGAGGCCATGACCTGGCTGACCGATGCGGTGCAGCCTTTCGGCGAGCAGCTCGGCTGCGTCCTGCTGGCGGCGCCGGGCACACGGCAGCGGGACGACGAGGCCCTGGCTCGACTCCTGGCTGCCAAGCCAGTCGGCCTGCCCATGGCCATCTCGCTGCCGCACCCCAGCTGGGCGGACGATGAGGTGCACGCGCGCCTGGCCGCATACGACGTGGCCCTCGTGGCCACCGACCGGGACGGTGCCGATGAGCCGGACCTTCGACGCATGGGCCCCTTCCTGTATCTCCGCCTTCGGCGCGACCGATACTCCGAAGCCGAGCTGGATCGCTGGGCGCTCCGCCTGGAGCCCTTCCTGGCGGACGGCCTCGATACCTTCGTCTTCTTCCGCCACGACGACGACGGTGCATCGGCCGTGTGCGCGGAGGCCTTACTGGGTCGTCTTCGCGCCTTCGGCGGGCCGATCGAGGCACGGACGTAGCGGCGGTGCGGGCGTAGGATGCGGAGATCAGCCATCCAACACCACGATCCTCAACTGGAGCAGCCGTGAACGCCAAGACACGCAAGATCGTCGTCAAGGACCTGCAGGCCACGCTGGTCGAGCTCATCGACCTCTCGCTCCTCGGCAAGCAGGCACACTGGAACGTGGTCGGACCCAACTTCCGCTCCATCCACCTGCAACTCGACGAGATCGTGGACACCGCCCGCCTGGCGTCTGACCGGGTGGCCGAGCGCATCGCCACCATCGGCGATGCGCCGGATGGCCGCGCCGGCTCAGTGGCGAAGTCGAGCGGGCTGCCGGACTTCCCGGCCGGGCAGGTGCCTGTCACCGACGCTGTGCAGCGCGTGGGCGCGACCGTGGACGCCATGTCGGAGCGGCTCACAGCGCGCATCCTGCGCCTCGCCGACGCGGACCCGGTCAGCCAGGACATCCTCATCGGCACGGCCGACGAGTTGGAGAAGCAAGCCTGGATGCTGCGCGCCCAGCTCCAGATCTGAGAGGGCGAGCCGCGCGCATCGTGGGTCGGGCGACGACCGCCGGACCGGTCGTCCCGGCAAGCGCGGCAGTCCCGGCGGCCTCGACCGGGCGGGACGACACCGACCCGATCGAGCCGGCCCGGGCCGTGCGACGCGCCCTGGCCGCGGCCAGGCGGAAGGCCGTCGAGGTCGACGCGCTGTGTGTCGCGGCTCCCCTCGCGCCGACCGCGGAGGCCTGCCGACGATTAGCACGCCGGGCCCTGGGGCCACACGGCTCAGAGATCGCTGCGCTCGGCGTAGCCGTCACCGGCGATCGTGCCGAGGATCTCGCCAGGGCCGCAGTCGCGTTCATGGTTACCGCGTCCGACTCGGAAGCGGTACCAGCGGTGGAGGACTGGGCGCTGGCCGTCTGCGTCGGCCTGGCTGCGGACGGCACGACCGTGGCGCTCTGCCTGGAGCGATGAGACCGCCTCAGGTCGGCAGCGCCCTCGCGACCCACCCGATGAGCGCCCCGCCGAGCAGCAGCGGGACCGGTCCGAGCCGGCGGTTCAGCAACAATGCGAAGGCAGCCAGCGCCAGTGCCACGGCCAGGAGGTCGACGCTGCCGTCCGGGAAGAAGGCGTCGCGCCCGAGGAAGATGACGGATGCGGCGATGAGCCCGACCGCAGCAGCGTTGAGGCCGTCGATGGCCGTCGAGATGGTCTGGTTGGCACGGAGCCGGGGCAGGAACGGGTGTGACACCCCGACGAGCACGAAGGCAGGCAGGAAGATGCCGATGGTGGCGACCACCGCGCCCGGGATGCCGGCCAGCAGGTAACCGATGAAGGTGGCCGTCGTGAAGACCGGTCCCGGCGTGAGCTGGCCGATGGCGATGGCGTCGAGGAGTTGCTGCTCGGTGAGGTAGCCGGGCGTCACGAGCTCGCTGCCCAGGAAGGCGACCAGGACGTAGCCGCTCCCGAAGACCACCACACCGAGCTTCAGGAAGGTCAGGAAGATGGCCCCCAGGCCCAGGCTGGCGGCCACGGCCGCAGTGGGGACCACGCCCGTGGCTCCACTCCACGGCAGCAGCAGGGCCGCCGGCGAGCCGCCCCGAAGCCCGGGCAGGCGCCGCGCGAGGAGCAGCAGGAGTGCGCCACCGAGCAATACCGCGAGCGGCTGCAGGATGGCCAGGGAGAGGTAGAAGCCTGCCACGGAGGCGAGGCACGCCCCGACGCCGATGATCCAGGTCGGCGCATCCGTCAGCGCCGTCGGGACGAGCCGGATCATGGCGTGCGCGATGACGGCGATGACGACCGGCGCCATGCCGTACAGGAGCGCGTGCGCCCCTGACACGTCGCCGACCGCCGAGTAGAGGACCGCCAGGGCCAGGACGATGAGCGCCGCCGGCAGGATGAAGCCGAGGCCCGCGATGAGGAGGCCGGCCCAGCGTCCCCGCTCGAAGCCGATGCCCAGCGCCATCTCCGTCGACGTCGGGCCGGGCAGCAGGCTGGACAACCCCAACAGGTCGACGAAGCGCTCACGTGAGAGCCAGCGGCGTCGCTCCACGAACTCGCGCTGCATGAGCGCGATGTGAGCGGCCGGTCCACCGAAGCCGGTCAGCCCCAGCCACGTGAAGGCGCGCGCCAGTTCGCCGTACCGGGTGGTTTCGGACGTCGGCGGCATGCCGCTCGAGTCGGGCTCGTGATCGGTCACGTCAGTGACGGCAGCATCCCACACCGCCAAACCCCACGGCCGACGTTCACACATGACCAACGGCTCCCTTGACACCGGGACCCTGGCCGTCCTACTCTGCGCGCATATGAGCAGTCGACTGCGCGATTGCGCACGATGATGGCGACGCCGCCACGCACCGCGGGTGACGTGGCCCCGGGTGACACGCGCCTCATGCTTCGTGCGGCGCAGCTCTACTACCGCCTCGACCTGACCCAGGACCAGGTCGGCAAGCGCCTCGGCATCAGCCGCTTCAAGGTCGGCCGGTTGCTGGAGCGCGCCCTCCGCGAAGACGCCGTTCGTATCGAGATCGTCCATCCGGCCGCCCGCCTGGTGGCACTGGAGGACGCGCTCGCGAGCCGCTTCGGGCTGCGCAGCGCCCTCGTCGTGGACGTGCCGGCAACGGGATCCGCGGCGGACGACGAGCAGCTTGCCCGCGAGCGCGTCGGAGCCGCGGCCGTCGGCCACCTCTCCGGGCTTCAACCCGGTGGCGTCATCGGCGTCTCATGGGGCCGCACCATGCTGGAGCTGGCGGCCCAGCTGCGCCCTGGATGGACATCGGCCACCGAGATCGTGCAACTGAATGGCGCCATCTCACGTTCGGCACGGCCCACCCGCTACCAAGAGGTCGTCGAGCGCTTCGGCACCACGAGCGGCGCCGCTATCCGCCTCATGGCCGCCCCGGCCATCGTGGGCACGGCGGAGCTGCGACGGGCCCTGGAGGCGGACCCCGCCGTTGGTGAGACGCTGGCCGCAGCCCGGCGGGCGCCGGCCGCGGTCTTCGGCATGGGCGTCCTGGGCCCGGAGAGCGTCCACGTGGCCTCGGGCTACCTGGATGACACGGACCTCGCGGACCTGCGGCGCGCTGGCGGCGTGGGTGACGTGCTGGGTCGCTTCCTGACCCTGGAGGGCCGCATCGCGCTGCCCGCCATCGACGAGCGCACCGTCGGCCTGCCACTGCACGAGCTGGGCGCCAAGCCCCTCACCGTGGGCGTGGCCGCGGGCCCGGGACGCGGCCCCATCGCGCTGGCAGCATTGCGCGCCGGCCTCCTGCGCACGCTCGTAACGGACGAGACCACGGCCGACTGGATCCTGGCCCATGGCTGAGCTGCGAATGCCCACGCCTGACGAGATCAGGGCCCTGGTCCGCGGCGTCGTGGATGCCACGCTGGCCGGGCAGCCGGCCGGGCAGCCGGCGGGCGGCCCGGCGACAGGGGCCCCGGCTGCGAGCGGCCCGGCTGCGGCAGATGGTCGCGTGGCCATCGCCATCGGCTCGGACCACGGCGGCTGGCAGCTCAAGGACACCATCGCCAGGCAGCTGACCGAGGCCGGCTACGCCATCCACGACTGCGGCACGAACGGTCCTGCCGCGGTCGACTATCCGGACATCGCCCACGCCGTGGCCCGTCTCGTGGCAGACGGGACCTGCCGCTTCGGCATCGTCCTCGACGGGGCCGGCATCGGCTCCGCGATGGTCGCCAACAAGGTGCCCGGCATCCGGGCCGCGAACTGCCATGACCTCTCGTCGGCCCGCAACAGCCGCGAGCACAACCATGCCAATGTCCTCACCCTCGGCGCACGCTTCCTGGGTGAGGGCCTGGCCCTGGAGGTCGTGAAGGTCTGGCTGGGGACGCCCTGGGGACCGGGCCGCCATGCCGACCGCATCGAGAAGATCACCCAAGTCGAGCGCAGGTACAGCGCTGAAGGGCCCCGGGGAGGAGCCGCATGACTGACACCATCGACCAGCGTACGGCCCTCGTGGAGGCCATCACGGCGGAGGTGCTGGCCGCCCTTGGCATGGGGGGCGCCGCGGGCACGAGCACGGACCCCTGCGCCTCGTGCCTGCGCGGCTGCGCGGCGCAGTGCTCCGTGAAGGTTCGTGAGATCGTGGCCGGTGGCGCCTCCCGCGTGGAGTTCCGCGGTGCCGCGGCAGACGTCCCCTCGGACCTCGCCCGCTACATCGACCACACCATGCTCCGACCGGACGCTGCTGCGGCGGATATCGACAAGCTCTGCGACGAAGCCGCGGAATTCCGTTTCGCCTCTGTCTGCGTCAACCCGGTCTGGGTGCGCCGCTGCGCGGAGCGCCTGCGCGGCACGGACGTGGCCGTGGCGTCCGTGGTGGGCTTTCCCTTCGGTGCCACCCCCTCGGACGTGAAGGCCTTCGAGACGCGGCGGGCCATCCGCGACGGCGCGCGTGAGATCGACATGGTCATCAACATCGGGGCCCTCAAGAGCGGCGCGCACGACCTCGTCCGCGAGGACATCGCCCGTGTCTCGGACGCCTGTCACGAGTCGGGCGTGGCCAACAAGGTCATCATCGAGGCCGCCCTTCTCTCCGACGAGGAGAAGGTCATCGCCTGCCGACTCGCGCAGCAGGCCAGGGCGGACATGGTCAAGACCTCGACCGGCTACGCCAAGGGCGGCGCCACGGTCTTCGACGTCGCACTCATGCGTGAGACGGTCGGCCCCAGGATGGGCGTGAAGGCGGCCGGCGGGATCCGCACGGCTGCGGATGTGCAGGACATGATCGCCGCCGGCGCCACCCGCATCGGGGCCTCGGCCGGCGTCAGCATCGTGAGCGGAGAGAGAGGCGCACATGGGCGGTATTGACCTTCGGGCGTACGTCTTCCTGGACAGTCTCCAGGCACAGTACGCAGCCTTCCTGGGCACGGTCGCGCAGGGCTTCCTGCCACTCGCCGGCGACGCCTCGCTTTCGATCGAGGTTTCCCCGGGCATCGAGATCAACCGGCTCACGGACGTGGCCCTGAAGTCCACGAGCGTGAAGCCGGGCATGCAGATCATCGAGCGCTATTACGGCATGCTGGAGGTGCACTCGCCCTCGCAGGCGGAGGTGCGGGCCGCGGGCGCCGCCATCCTCAAGGAGATCGGCCTGGCGGAGACCGACCGCATCAAGCCGCGCATCCTCTCCTCGCAGATCATCCGCCGGATCGATGATCACCAGGCGCAGCTCATCAACCGGACGCGCCACGGCCAGATGCTCATCCCCGGCCAGACGCTCTACGTCCTGGAGATGGAGCCGGCAGCCTATGCCGCCCTGGCCGCCAACGAGGCGGAGAAGGCGGCTCATATCAACATCCTCGAGGTCCGCGCCTTCGGCTCCATGGGTCGCATCTACCTGGGCGGCGAGGAGCGGGACATCGATGTCGGATGGCGTGCCGCCCTGGCGGCGATCGAAGGGCTGGAGGGGCGCGAAGCGAAGGCATAGCGGCCCGGCAGGCCGACCTCACGACGGAGCCATGGCGAACATCTTTCGAAGCAAGGAGTACGGATCGATGGCAGAAGCACTCGGGATGATCGAGGCACGCGGGTTCACGGCGGTCGTGGAGGCCGCTGACGCGATGGTCAAGGCCGCCAAGGTGGAGCTGGTCAGCTACGAGAAGACCGGCGGCGGCTACGTGACCGCGGTCGTTCGTGGTGACGTGGCAGCCGTGAAGGCCGCCGTGGAAGCCGGCGTGCGCAATGCGGAGAAGGTCGGCGAGGTCGTCTCCAGCCACGTCATCGCCCGGCCGCACGTCAACGTCGACCTCGTCCTGCCGCTCGGCCGGCTGGCCGAGGCCAAGACGGAGTCCGGCCAGAAGTAGGAGCGGGTCAGGCGCGCCGGGCGTTCTGCGCGGCGCGCCCCTCCCCCACGGAGGCGAGTTAGCGATGCTCCTCGGACGAGTGACAGGAACGGTGGTGGCAAGCCGCAAGGAGCCGCTCATCGAAGGCTGGAAGCTCCTCGTCGTGCGACAGCTCGACGCGGAGAACGGCGAGACCAGCGGCTACGTCGTGGCCGCTGACGCAGTGGGCGCGGGCGTGGGCGAGGTCGTCCTCTACGCGAGCGGCAGCTCCGCGCGCAACACGGAGGCCACCCGTGACAAGCCCTGCGACGCCGTGATCATGGCCATCGTGGACACCTGGGAAGTGGGCGGCAGGGAGGTCTACCGCAAGTAGCCGCTGAGGCGGCCACGAGCGGACAGCACAGCATGGACGAACGCGAGATCGCCCAGATCATCGAGCGCGTGCGCGGTCGCGTCGCCGCGACCGGCGACCAGCGCGCCGGTCCCGGCCTGCAGGCGGCGGCCGAGCTGGCGGCCGCCGAGACCGCAGAGCTGGGCGACGGCATCCACGCCACCGTCGACGGGGCCGTGGTGGCAGCCGGCCAGGCCTTCCGCGCCTTCGGTGACCATGGCCTGGCGGCCCGCAAGGTCATCATCGAAGCCATCCGGCGCTCCATGCTCGAACATGCCGAGCACCTGGCGCGCCTGGCCCACCGAGAGACGCACATCGGGCGCTACGAGGACAAGATCCTGAAGAACCGCCTTGTGACGACGAAGGCGCCCGGACCGGAGGACCTGGAGGTCCAGGCCGTCAGCGGTGACGCCGGCATGATGGTCATCGAGTGGGCGCCCTTCGGCGTGGTGGGCGCCATCACCCCGGTCACGAACCCGACGTCGACGATCATCAACAACACCATCAGCATCATCTCGGCCGGCAACGCCGTCGTCTTCAACGCGCACCCCAGCGCGCGGGCCTGCTCCGCGGAGACCATCCGACTCATCAATCGGGCCATCGTGGCGGCCGGCGGCCCGGCGGACCTCGTGACCGGCGTGGCCAAGCCGACCATCGACACCGCGCGGGCCCTCATGACGCATCCCGGCGTGCGCGTGCTGCTGGTGACCGGCGGCCCAGCAGTGGTCCGCGAGGCCCTGCGCACGGACAAACGTGCCATCACCGCCGGCCCCGGCAATCCCCCGGCGGTCGTGGACCAGACCGCGGACGTCGAGCGGGCGGCGCGCGACATCGTGCGCGGCGCGTCGTTCGACAACAACCTCGTCTGCATCGACGAGAAGGTCGTACTCGTCGTGGACTCGGTGGCCGACCGTCTCCTGCGGGCCATGAGCCAGCACGGCGCCTACCAGCTCAAGGAGCACGAGCTGCGCCGGCTGGAGCGCGTCATCTTCAAGGAGCTCGGTCAGCCGGGCAAGCCCGGCGTCATGAACCCGGCCTGGATCGGCCAGGACGCCGCCCGCATCCTGGCCGAGATCGGGGTCCAGGCAGAGCCTGTGCCACGTCTCCTCGTCGCCGACGTGCCGCGCGACCACAGCCTGGCCTGGACCGAGCAGATGATGCCGGTGCTGCCGGTCGTGCGCGTCAACAGCGTGGACCAGGCCATCGACCTGGCCGTGCGCATGGAGCACGGCTTCCACCACACGGCCTCGATCCACTCCACGAACGTGGAGACCATCACGCGCATGGCTCGGGCCATGAACTGCAGCATCTTCGTGGCCAACGGCCCCAACCTGGCCGGCCTCGGCGACGGCGGTGAGGGCTTCACCTCGTTCTCCATCGCCAGCCCGACCGGTGACGGCATGACGCGGCCCCGCACCTTCTCACGCGAGCGGCGGGTCACCGTCGTGGGCGCCCTGAGGATCGTCTGAGTTGCCGCCCCGCGCTGCCCGGTCCTCGGCCACGCCGGAGGGTCGCGCCATCGAGCCCGCCCTCGGTCTGCTCGAGCTCGATTCGATCGCGGCCGGCATCGCCGCCGCTGACGCCATGGCCAAGCGCGCCCCCATCGATGTCATCCGGGCCGGCACGGTGCACCCGGGTCGATACCTCGTCCTCGTGGGCGGTGCCGTGGCCGATGTCGAGGAGGCCCTGGAGGCCGGCCGTGAGGTGGCCAGCGCGACCATCCGCGACGTGGTCTTCCTGCCCAACGTCCATCCCGGCGTCGTGGCCGGCATGCGAGGCGGACGCCACGCGGTCACCAGTGAAGCGCTGGGGGTCATCGAGACGGAGACCGTCGCCTCGACCATCCGGGCCGCGGACGCTGGCCTCAAGGGGGCGCGGGTCGAACTCCTGGAGCTTCGGCTGGCGGACGACCTGGGCGGCAAGGGTTACCTCCTCTTCGGTGGGCCGGTCGCGGAAGTGGAGGCCGCGGTGGAGGCTGGCGTCGGAGCTGTCGGAGCGGCCCCGGGGCTGGCCTGGCGAGTCATCGCCCAGCTCCACGCGGAGATGGCGGAGAATCTCGCCGCCGACGCGCGCTTCGCGGCGCGGGTCCGGGAGTAGCGAAGTGCAGCTGGCACGGGTGACCGGCACCGTCGTCGCTACCGTCAAGACCCCGGGGCTGGCCGGCGTCAAGCTGCTGATCGTCCAGCCGCTGGACCGTCATCTGCAGCCCGTCGGCGGGCCGGTGGTCGCGGCGGATGCGGTCCACATGGCCGGGCCGGGCGAGCTCGTCTACATCGTGGCCGCCCGTGAAGCGGCCCAGGCCATGCCGGATACCTTCGTACCCGTCGACCACGCCATCCTGGGCATCGTCGATGCGGTCACGGTGCTGCCCGGCGAAGGCGTGGCGGACGCGCCGTGAAGCTGGCGCGCGTGGTCGGGAACGTCGTCTCGACCGTCAACAGCCCAGCGCTCGATGGACGGACGCTCCTGCTCTGCGACCTCATCGACCCATCCGGGCGGCCATCCGGCGGCTACCTCATCGCAGTCGACGCCATCGGCGCGGGGTCGGGCGAGACGGTCCTGCTACTCGACGAGGGCAACGGGGCGCGACAAGTGCTGCGCGCGCCGGGCGCGCCCATCCGCACGGTCGTGGTGGGCATCGTCGACGAGATCACGAATGGGCCCGCGACACTCAAGCGTTAAGGTCCTCGGTCCTAAAGGAGCCTCGTTCCGAAACGTGACCTCTGGGTCGGATCAGGCGTCTGTGCCCGTGAGCCGCCGGTCAGATCCGCCTCACCGGGGCAGCCGCCGGTAGGTGCTCTCGGAGCGACGCGCCACGCGTACGACGATGACGACGCGCTCGCCTTCCTGGATCTGGTAGACGACACGCAGGTCACCGGTGCGCAGGCGTAGATATGGACTTCCCGCGATGCGTGCCGAGCCGGGCGGGCGAGGATCGAGCGCCAGGCTCAGGATAGGCCGCCTCAGTCGCGCGGCGTCGTCGGCGCGAAGCCTGTGGAGCTCTCGCTCGGCTGCCAGGGTGAAGCGAACCGCGTATCGCGCCGGCCCGGGATCGACCGTCACGAACCGCCAGATTCGTAGGTGGCTGCATGCTCCGCGACCAGCCGCCCGAAGACCTCATGAGCGTCCCGACCGCCATCGCGCTCGTACTCGGTCATGGCCACCTCCGCGGCTGCCAGGTCTTCGGCGTCTTCTTGCGCCTCGATCCAGCGCCGCAGCGCTTCGTCCACGACGTCCTTGACCGAGCGGTCAGTGCGAGCGGCCTCTACCCTGATGGCGCGGTACAGGTCTGCGTCAAGGTCGAACGTAGCCTTCACCCGTACAGGATACCAGCATACCAGCATCCTGGTCAGGCACGAACCGCCAACCACCGAGTCGCTGGTGTCATCGACTAGCATCCTCCTGCCGGCGGAGCGAATCCCGGCGGCGTCTGGAAGGAGCCCGAGATGGAGACCATCAGGCCGCGCTGGGAGTGGCGCACGTTCGGCCAGCGCTTCGGGCCCGCCGAGGACGCTTACGCATCGCTGACGCCAAGCGGCGTCCAGGAAAGCGACGAGCTCTACCTGCTCTCCGCGGCGGGCGACAACGTCAAGGTCCGCGACGATCTCATGGACATCAAGGTGCTCCAGGAGACCGACGCCCACGGCCTGCAACGCTGGACGCCGGTCATGAAAGCGGCCTTCCCCTTGGCCGCGGCCGAGGCTGCCCGGGTCGCGGAAGCCCTGCGCCTGCCAGCCACGTCGCTCGCGCGAGCCGACTACAGCCTCGACCAGTTCCTCGCCGACGTGGTCGTGCCGGCTGGCACGATCCGCGTCGTGGCGGTCCACAAGCGTCGCGTGCGCTACAGCGTGGGCGGCTGCATGTCAGAGGTGTCCGACGTCACGGCCGAGGGACGCAGTGTCCGGACCATCGCCATCGAGGCGGAAGATCAGTCTGCCGTGGTCGGGGCGGTCCGGGCCATGGGCCTGGGCGGCTATCGCAACGTCGACTATCCGAGCGGCCTGGGTGCCCTCCTCGATCCGCAGCCGGCACGCTATGCCGTCATCGACGTCGGCACCAACTCAGTGAAGTTCCACCTCGGCGAGCGCCAGGCGGACGGGTCCTGGCGGACCGTCGCCGACCGCGCCGAGGTGACCCGACTGGGTGAAGGCCTCGAGGAGAGCGGCGCCATCTCTGATGCTGCCCAGGCGCGTACGCAGCAGGCCATCGAGGGCATGGTGTCCGAGGCACGCGGCCAGGACGCGGTCGCCATCGCCGCTGTCGGCACGGCCGGGTTGCGTGCGGCCAGCAACGCGGATGAGGTCACGGCCGCCATCGCCGAAGCGACCGGCATCAGGGTCGAGGTCATCCCCGGTGACGAGGAGAGCCGGCTGGCCTACCTCGCGGTGGAGGCGGGGCTCGGCATCCGCGGCGGCTCGCTGGTGGTCTTCGACACTGGCGGAGGCAGCTCGCAGTTCACGTTCGGCCGCGACGGCCGCGTCGATGAGCGATTCAGTCTGCCCGTGGGCGCCGTGCGCTACACGGAGCGCTTCGGGTTGGACCGCGCGGTCACCGGCGAGCGGCTGAACGAGGCCTTGGCAGCGATCGCGGCCGACCTCGCCGCGCTCGACGACCGGCCGCGGCCCGATGCCCTGGTGGGCATGGGAGGAGCCATCACCAACCTGACCGCCGTCATGCATGAGCTGGCTACCTACGATCCCGACGTGGTGCAGGGCAGCGTCCTGGACCGGGCCGAGGTGGACCGCCAGATCGAGCGCTACCGCTTGCTGGGGGCGGACGAGCGGCGCGCCATCGTGGGCCTGCAGCCGAAGCGCGCCGACGTCATCCTCGGCGGCGCCTGCATCGTGCGCACGGTCCTGGACAAGCTGGGCCAGGCATCGTTGACGGTGAGTGACCGCGGCCTGCGCCATGGCGTGCTTCTGGAACGCTTCGGCGTATGAACCTGAGGTACGCCGATGCGGTGAAGGCCGCAGGCAGCTCAGGCGTCCGCCGGTGCAGTCGCCCCTGAGATGAGTTCGTCGAGGCGTTCGCGCCACGCGTCGCCAGCACGCTGCCAGGCCAGGATGGCGCCCTCGCGCAGACTGGCGTCCGAGGACTCCACGTGGGGAAGGTCGTAGCAGTCGAGCGTGGCCTCGATGAGGCTGGCGCCGGCGGCCATCTGGACGATGCGCCGCTCACGCAGTCCATATGCCTCCACCAGCTCCGCCGAGGGATGGTGCATCACGAGCCGGATGGCCCGTCCGATGCGGATCTTGTCGATGAGCCAGTCCTCGTCGGCGCCTTCGGTCTCGTCGGCCGTGTCAGCCTCGTCCGAGGCATCGGCCCCCTCATCGGCGGTCAGTCGAACGAGGTTCGTGCCCGAGCCACCGACCACGATGCCCCGGGTGGGATGACCGACGGGCATGCCCGAGAGCAGATGGTGCGCCTCCGTGCGCAGAGCCTGGATCTCCTCCGCGGTGGGCGGATCATCCTCGATGAAGGCGGCCGTCAGGCGTGCCGAGCCGACCGGCATGACGCCGATGACCGGATCCGCCCCGGGCTCCAGGAGCACCAGCTCCGACGAGCCGCCGCCGATGTCCAGCACGAGCGTCGGCTCGCTGGGCGGCTCACCATCGAGCACGCCCAGGACCGTGAGGCCCGCTTCTTCCTCGTGGCTGAGCACGTGGAGCCGAAGGCCCGTGGCCTGCTGCACGAGGTCGCAGACGCGCGACCGATTCGAGGCTCGACGCAGCGGCTCGGTGGCGAGCAGGACGACCCAGTCGGCCCCCTCCTCCCGGGCCGCCTCCACGTAGGCGCGCACGAGATCCACAGCAGCGGCTGCCGTGTCGTCCGGGATGCGCCCCTCCATGTCCACGACGGCACCCAGGCCGAGCAGCTCCGATTCGTCTCGGATGACGCGGCGTTGCTGGCCCTCGATGGCCACCACGAGCAGGTGGACGCTGTTGGACCCGACGTCGATGGCTGCCCCGATGCGGCGGTCCTCGCTCATGGCCTGCGCTTCCTCATGACGTGGGAGGAAGGGTACGCGCTCCAGCCACCAGGTAGTGGACGAACCAGTCACGGATGCGCTCAAGGTTCTCGACGCGACGGAATGGCGACCCGCTGCGTGTCAGCTCGTGGCTCTCGCCGGGCGTGCGCATGAGACGCACCGGTCGGCGCAGTGAGCGCAGCACGGAGAAGAGCTCCTCGGCCTGGGTGATGGGGCAGCGCAGGTCCTGCTCGGCGTGTTGGATGAGCAGTGGGGTGTGCATCCGCGTGGCGTAGCTGAGCGGGGAGACCTGCCTGTAGAACTCGGGATCCTCCCAGGGCTGCACACCGAAGTCGTAGCGACCGAAGTTCGGGCCGCCGATGTCACCGCTGAGCATCTCGGCCTGCACGTCGTAGACCCCGCGGCAGGCCACGGCCGCCGCGTAGCGGTCGGTGTGCCCGATCATCCAGGCCGCCAGGTAGCCGCCGTACGAGCCGCCCGTGACGCCCAGTCGCTCGGGATCGGCCCGGCCCTCCGCCACGATGGCATCCACGCCGGCCTCGATGTCCGCCATCGGCCCATCGCCCCAGTCGCGGTGGTTGGCTGCCGCGAAGGCCTGCCCGTAGCCGGTCGAGCCGCGCGGGTTGCAGGCGTAGACGCTGATGCCGGCCGCCACGAGCACCTGCCACTCCCAGGCGAGCGACCAGCCGTAGAGGGTGGCAGGGCCACCGTGGATCTCGACGACCAGCGGCGCCGGCCTGCCACGCCGGCGAGGCGCCTCATAGTGCCAGCCCTGGATGCGCCGCCCGTCCACCTCGTGCCAGCGCTCCTGCGGCTCGACGAGGGTCATGCCCCTCCAGGCGCTGCCCATGAGGTCGCTCAGGCGGTGCATGGCGTTGCCCGGGACCGGCTCGACGGGCTCGGCCCGCAAGCCCGGTACCTCGAAGGAAACGATGTCCGGAGGCTCGGTGGCCGAGCCACGGATGGCCGCGACCCGGAGGCCGTTCCCGTGGGCTGCGGCGTGCGCGGCGCGGAGCATGTGCCGGCCGCTCGTGAGACGTTCCACCCGCCCGTCGTCGACTCGCACTCGCCACAGCTCGTAGGCGCCTTCGATGGGAGCCACGAAGAAGATGGCCCGGCCGTCCGGCGACCACTGCGGGCCCTGCTCGCCGAAGCCGAATAGGTCGCTGTTCATCATGGCGTCGACGAAGAGGTCGGCGTGGGCGGTGAGGCTGCGACCCGCCTGCCCAGCCTCTGGCGCGAAGACGTGGACATCATCACGTGTGGGACCGAGGGCTTCGAAGCGGTGACCGATGACCGCGATGAGCGAGCCATCCGGGCTCCAGGCGGGGTGGCGGAAGAATCGTTCGCGACCCGTCGTCACCCGCATGGGCGATCCACCGTCCGCTGAGACGACATAGACGTCCGACCGCCAGGCGAGGTCGGCACCCGCTCCACGGTTGGAGACGAAGGCGATCCGCGACCCGTCCGGGCTCCAGGCCGGCTGCTCGTCGCCGCGCGAGCCCGAGGTGATGCGCCGGGCATCACCTGAGGTCACGTCCACGATCCACAGCCGCGGCGGGCGCTCGTAGGTGAAGCCGACGCCGTTGAGTTGGTAGTCCAGCTCGTCGATCAGTCGGATGTCGCGGCGGGGCGGATCGCCGGCGCGGGCGCCAGGGGTCGCCGCGGCCGTGGTCTTTGCCGGCGGCCTGACGCTGGTGGCGCCGGACACGATGCAGAGACGGGAGCCGTCCGGGCTCCAGGTCAGCTCGCCGACGTCGTCGGGCAGGTCGGTGAGCTGCCGCGCTTCACCGCCATCCATCGAAAGCAACCAGACCTGCGTGTCGCCGTGGGGGATGTCGCGTCCCACGAGGTCCTTGAGCCCGGTCGGGGCTGCGTCGGTCCGCCGCAGATCCTCGGCATCGCGGGGTGCACCGCCTGCGCGAAGGACGGCGCCCCGGTCGGAGAGGAAGGCGAGCCAGCGACCGTCAGGGCTCCAGCGGGGCGCGACGTCGCGGCGCGCCCCCAGGGTCAGCTGGCGGGGTGGGGCGGAACCATCCGCGGGCACGAGCCAGAGCGCCATCCTGTAGCTGACCTGGTCGGGCGCGGGCTCCTTGACCACGAAGCAGGCCAACTGGCCATCGGGCGACAGGCGGACATCGGTGGGAACGCGCAGCGAGGCAAGGTCGCTGGGCAGCGGCAGTCTGGGCATGGCCTGAGTCTAGCCGTGGCCTCTGCCGCGCGGGACCGCCCGCGGCAGTCGACAGGCGGGCCTCAGGCCGCGGCGGCTGCCACCTCGGGGCGCGACTCTTCGGTCCGTACCTTCAGGAACTTGGCACCCTCGGCAACGACGAGTACGACCAGCGAGGCCACGATCGAGATGAGCCACTGGTCGGCATCCAGGTCGGTCGTGCCGAGGAGCCGGTTGAGCACACCCAGCTCCGTGGCCGCGATGGTGGCCAACAGGGCGAGGCCCGCACCCTTCAACAGGGTCGGGTTGTCGGCGACGCCGCCGCTGAACACCGAGTGCGTGGGGTCGACAGTCTCAAGGGCGAACCAGACATTGGCCAGCGAGAAGACGGTCAGGCCCATGGTGCGGGCCGTGGCCTCGTCGAAGGCGTCGGTCGCCCACCAGATGACACCCAGCGTGCAGACGGCCATGACGATGCCGATGAAGACGAGGTAGTTGAAGAGGTAGCTGGGCAGGATGGGGCGATCGGGCGACCGCGGCCGCTCGGCCATGAGTCCGCCACGGGCCTTGCTGTAGCCCAGGCCGACGGCCAGGAAGAGCGTCACCGTGAAATTCACCCAGAGCGTCTGCAGCGGCGTGAAGGGGATGCCCTCGGCGATGAAGAAGAGGCTGGCTCCGAGGAACGTGGCGATGAAGCCGAAGAGGCCGGCCATCTGGTAGCGGATGTAGCGGATGAGGTTGTCGTAGAGCTCGCGACCGATCTTCACGGCCTTGACGATGGTGGCGAAGTTGTCGTCGGTCAGGATCATCACGGCGCCTCCTTGGAGACCTCCGTGCCGGTGATGCCCATGGCCACGCCGATGTCAGCCCGCTTGAGCGCCGGGGCGTCATTCACCCCGTCACCCGTCATGGCCACGACGTGACCGTTGCGCTTGAGGATGTCCACGAGGTGGACCTTGTCCTCCGGGGCCACGCGCGCGATGACGCCGATGCCGTCGATCTCGCGATCGATCTCCGCGTCGCTCATGGCCTCGAACTCCGCCCCGGTGATGGCCCGGCCGGTGATGCCCAGCTGGCGCGCGATGGCCTCCGCGGTGACGGCGTGGTCGCCCGTGATCATGCGCACCTGGATGCCCGCGGCATGGGCGGTGGCGATGGCCGCCTTGGCTTCGGCCCGCGGCGGGTCGACGATGCCCACCAGCGCGAGGAGGGTCAGGTCGGATACCAGCGGCAACAGGTCGGCGTTCGGGTCGAACGTGGCCGGCTCGAAGTCGCGCACGGCGGTGGCCATGACGCGCAGGCCGTCGCGCCCCAGGCGCTCGTTCTCCGCCAGGTAGGCCTCGCGGATCTGCTCCAGCGGCACGGGCTTGCCGGTGCCGTCGTCGGCGGCCGTCGCGCGCGCCAGGAGCTGGTCCGGTGCGCCCTTGACGTAGGCGCGGATGACGTCCTTGCCAGCGTCGTCCTGCATGGCGTGGAAGGTGGCCATGAACTTGTAGGCGGCGTCGAAGGGCACCTCCGCGATGCGCGGGAAGCGCTCGCGGGTGAGGACCGGGTCCACGCCGCCCTTGGCAGCGAGGACGACGAGGGCGCCCTCGGTGGGGTCGCCGACGAGGTCGCCATCGCGAGCCACGGCGTCGGCGCAGAGGGCCATGGGCAGCAGGTAGCGGTCGAGCGGGATGTCGCCCTCGCCGGCGGCATGGGCGATCTGGCCGACGGTCGAATAGCCCTCGCCGCTGACGCTGTAGCGGCGGCCGACCACGGTCATCTGGACGGCCGTCATCTGGTTGAGCGTGAGCGTGCCCGTCTTGTCCGAGTTGATGGCGGAGGTGGAGCCCAGCGTCTCCACCGAGCGCAGGCGCTTGACGATGGCCCCGGCCGCCGCGAGCGTCGTGGTGCCGGCCGCCAGGATGGTCGTGACCACGGCCGGCAGGCCCGTGGGGATGGCCGACACGGCGAAGGCGATGGCGGTCAGGAAGAGCTCGTCGAAGTCCTGGTCGCGCCACAGGCCGAGGGCGATCGAGATGACAAGGGCCACGCCGGCGATGACGAGGATCTGGTTGGTGAGCCCGTTGAGCTGCTTGGTCAGCGGCGTCTCCTCGGCCGTGGCGCCTTGCAGCATGTCCGAGATGTGGCCGACCTCCGTGGCCATGCCCGTGGAGGTCACGAGGAGGGTGCCGGCGCCACGGGTGACCTGGGTGTTCATGAAGGCCAGGTCGACGCGGTCGCCGAGGGCGGCCTCGGCAGGCACCGGGTCGACCTGCTTGGGCACCGGGGCGCTCTCGCCGGTGAGCGCCGATTCGTCGATCTCGAGGGTGGCCGCGCGGACCAGGCGGCCGTCCGCCGGCACGAGGTCACCAGCCTCGACCATGACGATGTCGCCCGGTACGAGGTCCTCCATGGGGATCTGGACGACCTGGCCGTCGCGCAGGGCCCGCGCCTTGACGACCATCATCGACTGCAGCGCCGCGATGCTCGACTCCGCCTTGCCCTCCTGGTTGAGGCCCATGAAGGCGTTGAAGAGCGTCAGCACGATGAGCAGGACGCCCGTCGAGAACTGGCCCGGCAGGAAGAGGCAGCCGATGCCCGCCACGAGCAGCACGATCTGCATCGGATCGCGGTACTGGCGCAGGAAGGCCTGCCAGCGCGGCTCCTTGGATGCGGCCGAGAGCTTGTTGGGGCCATACGTCGAGCGTCGCGCCTCGACCTCTGCGGTGGTCAGGCCGATGGCCGACTCGACCTTCTGCTTCGCCAGCGCCTCATCGACGCTGAGGGCGTGCCAGGCCGTGCTCGGTGCCAGGGGCGGCGGATGCGGGACCCTGCGTCTCGGACATCTCCTGTCTCCTCGACACGTGGCGGCGCCGGTCAGCGCTTCCCGCCGTTGCCGGCCTTGCGCTTCCTGGTCGCGACCGCGACGTGCGCTTCGGACGGGGTCACAGTGCCTCCGGTCCCCTCCGCCTCCAGCTCCGCCCTGGCTGCCTGGAGTGCCGCGCGGGCCTCCGGGCTCACGGTGGGGTAGCGCGGGTCGATCTCGACGAGGGCGTTGGCGATGATGCCTGCCGCTGCCACGCGTGCCAGCGGCTTGTCGTCGGCGGGGATGACGTACCAGGGCGCCCACTCGGTACTGGTCTGGCTGAGCACTTCGCTGTAAGCCTTCTGGTAGTCGTCCCAGAAGCGTCGCTCGTGGGCATCGGCAGCACTGAACTTCCAGTTCTTGTCGGGCTCGTCGATGCGGGCCAGGAAGCGGCGCCGCTGTTCCTCCTTGGAGAGGTTCAGGAAGATCTTGACGATGCGGTAGCCATTGTCGGTCAGGTAACGCTCCCAGTCGTTGACTTCGCGGAAGCGACGCTTCCAGATGTCGCCCCTGCGAGCGGAGGGTGGCAGCTGTTGGCGAGCCAGGATCTCCGGGTGCACGCGCACGACGAGCATCTCCTCGTAGTGCGAGCGATTGAAGATGCCGATGTGCCCGCGGGCCGGCAGGCGTCGTGCGTAGCGCCACAGGTAGTCGTGATCGAGCTCTTCGGCGGAGGGCACCTTGAAGCTGCTGACCTCGACGCCCTGGGGGTTGACGCCACTCATGACGTGGCGGATGGTGCCGTCCTTGCCGGCCGCGTCCATGGCCTGGAAGCAGACGAGCAGGCCATAGGTGTCCTGTGCTGCCAGCCGCTGTTGGTATTCGGCCAGGATCTCCACGCCCGCGGCCAGGATGTCCTTCGCCTCGTCCTTGCTGCGCTGGCGCTCGACCGAGGGGTCGAAGTCCTGGGGCAGCCGGACACGCTGGCCCGGCTTGACCCGGAAGGGCGCGATGAACTCGGCGATGCGCCCGGGCGTGATCTCGGCCATCGGCCCTGCCTCCCTCGTCTCGGATGCCCTGGATACGCTACCCCAGTCGCGCGGTGGGGACCCATCACCGCACTCCGACCGCGAGCGCGGGACCTACGAGCCCAGCGAGGCCACCATGACGGCCTTGATGGTGTGCATGCGGTTCTCGGCCTGGTCGAAGACGATGCTGGCCGGCGACGAGAAGACCTCATCGCTGACCTCGAGGCCATCGGGCATGCCGGTGGCCTCCATCATCTCCTTGCCGACGACGGTGTTGGCATCGTGGAAGGCCGGCAGGCAGTGCATGAACTTGACGTCCGGGTTGCCGGACTTCTGCATGAGCCCTGCGTTGACCTGGTACGGCCTTGAGGAGCGCTGACGCGCTCCTTCCAGACCTCCTTGGGCTCGCCCATGGAGACCCACACGTCGGTGTGGATGAAGTCCACGCCCTTGACGCCCTTGGCCGCGTCGTCCGTGATGGTGATGCGCGCGCCGGTCGTGGCCGCGATGTCCCGGGCGATCTTGACCACGTCCGCTGGCGGCGCCAGCTCCCTTGGGACCCACCATGCGCACGTCGCTGCCCATGAGCGCCCCCATGACCAGCGAGCGAGCGGCCCATGTTGAAGCGCAGGTCGCCCATGAAGGCGTAGGAGAGCTCGCGGTACTCCTTGCCGCTGGACTCGTGCATGGTCAGGAAGTCGGCCAGCATCTGGGTCGGGTGCCACTCGTCCGTGAGGCCGTTGAAGACGGGCACGCCGGAGTGGGCGGCCAGGGTCTCCACGTCCGCCTGCGACTTGCCGCGGTACTCGATGCCGTCGTAGTAGCGGCCCAGCACGCGCGCCGTATCGGCCACCGACTCCTTGTGGCCCATCTGCGAGCTGGCGGGGTCCAGGTACGTGACGTGGGCACCCTGGTCGAAGGCCGCCACCTCGAAGGCACAGCGCGTCCGAGTCGATGTCTTCTCGAAGATGAGGGCGATGTTCTTGCCGCGCAGGCGGGGCGCCTCCGTGCCCGCGTACTTGGCCTCCTTGAGGTCCGCCGAGAGCTTGAGCAGGAAGCGGAGCTCGGCAGGGCTGAAGTCGATCTCCTTGAGGAAGCTGCGGTTGCGCAGGTTGACTGGCATGAGAGGGCTCCTTGGTCGAGTGCTGGCTGCGCGCCCTCAGCCTGCGCGGTACTCGATGCCGGGCTGCGCGGTGCTCGACGATCGTGCCCTTCGTCCCGGCGAGCATCTCGGAGATGTCGTCCAGGCCGCCGATGGCGGCCCGGTGACCGCTGCTGCGCGCGAACTCGCAGGCAGCCTGGACCTTGGGCAGCATGGAGCCGGCCGCGAACTCCGAGGCGAGGGCCTCCAGCGCGTCCGGGTGCGCGCGGGCGATGGCCCGCTGCGCGGGCGTACCGAAGGACACGTAGGCCGCGTCTGCGTCGGTGGCCATGATGAAGTAGTCGGCGTCGATGCCGGTGGCCAGCAGGCCGGAGGCGTGGTCCTTGTCGATGACCGCTTCGACGCCCACCAGCTGACGGTCAGGACCCCCGTCGAGGGCTGGTCCCTCGTGGTCGGCATACATGACCGGGATGCCGCCGCCGCCAGCGCAGATGACCACGGCGCCCTTCTCCAGCAGCCAGCGGATCTGGCGCAACTCGAAGATGCGCATGGGCTTGGGCGAGGGGACCACGCGTCGATAGTGACTGCCATCCGGCTTGAAGGCCCACCCCTTCTCGGCTGCCATGGCGTCGGCTGTGGGCTTGTCGTAGATCGGCCCGATGGGCTTGCTGGGGTTCTGGAAGGCCGGGTCGTGGATATCGACCTCGATCATGGTGAGCATCGTGGCAAGGGGCTTGTCGAAGGGCAGCAGGTTGCCGAGCTCCTGCTCGACGAGGTAGCCGATCATGCCCTGCGTCTCGGCGCCCAGGATGTCCAGGGGATAGACGGGCACCTCGGTGTAGGCAGCGTTCTGGAGCGCCAGCAGGCCGACCTGGGGCCCGTTCCCGTGTGCGATGACCAGCTCGTGCTGGGCGGCCACCGGGGCCAGCTCGCTGCAGGCGATGCGAACGTTCTGGCGCTGGTTCTCGCTGGTCATGGCCTCACCCCGGCGGAGCAGGGCGTTGCCGCCGAGGGCGACGACGACTCTCATGTCGATTTCTCCCGAGATCGTGACGGGCGCCGATGACGACCCGCGCGTGGTCACGCGGCGCGCGGCGGCCCGATGGTGGAGGAGATGATGATGGCAAGGCCGCGCCGGTGCACGGCAGCAGGAGGTGCCGAGCAGCAGCTCCATGTCCTCGGTCCACCTGTGGCACAGTCGCAGCCACGATGGACGACTACCTGAAGGGCGGCGAGTACCTGGCGCCACGCACCATCCACGCCGACCGCGGCGCCCGCGAGCTGCGCATCGAGTGGGCCGACGGCCACCGCACCGTCTACGACTTCACGACCCTGCGTTGGCTCTGCCCCTGCGCCTTCTGCCGGGGAGAGGCCGGCCAGCCCGGCTGGCTCGAATTCGAACCCCACGTTGACGGAGGAGCAGGTGACCCTCTCCGATGTCTCGCTGGTGGGCCACTACGCGCTGCAGCCCTGGTGGGCCGACGGTCACAGCAGCGGCTTCTACACCTTCGAGCACCTGCGCGCCCACTGCCCGTGTGCGGAGGACCACGCCAGGCGGACTGGTAGCATCAGCCCATCGTGACCACCGTCGGAGAGCCTGCTCGAGCTGCCACACTCGGTCGCCGAGCTGCGCCCCGGGCCGACCTGCCCTTCATCAGTCGCGAGCTCTCGTGGCTGGACTTCAACGAGCGTGTCCTCTACCAGGCGGAGGACCCCCACAACCCGCTCCTGGAGCGCGTCCGCTTCCTGACCATCTTCGCGAGCAACCTCGACGAGTTCTTCCAGGTGCGCGTGGCGGGACTCAAGCAGCAGGTCGCCGCCGGACACTCGAGACCCACCCCGGATGGACTCTCGGCCAGCGAGAAGCTGGAGCGCATCCGGCTTCGCGTCCTGCAGCTCCAGGCGGCGCACGCCGAGCTGGCCACCACCATCAACCAGGAGCTGGCTGAGGTCGGCATCCGTATCCTCCCTCCGGAGGATCGGCCGGAGCGACAGGTCGAGCTGCGCCAGCGCTTCATGGACGAGATCTTCCCGGTCCTGACGCCATTGGCCGTGGATCCCTCGCACCCCTTCCCCTACATCAGCGACCTGTCGCTCTCGCTGGCCGTCACGGTGCGCGAACCGAGCACCGGCCAGCGCCGCTTCGCGCGGGTCAAGGTGCCACCGGTGCTGCCGCGACTCTGGGAGGTCGCCCCGCGCACCTACATCCTGCTCGAGCAGGTCATCGCGGCCAACCTTGACACGCTCTTCCCGGGCATGGAGATCGCCTCACAGCATCTCTTCCGCGTCACTCGCAACGCGGATGTCAACGTCGAGGAAGACGAGGCAGACGACCTCCTGCTGGCCATGGAGGAGGAGCTGCGCCGGCGGCGCTTCGGCAACGTCGTGCGGCTGGAGGTCGAGCGCTCCATGCCGCACGAGACGCGCGCCCTGCTGCAGCGCGGGCTCAACCTGGAGGCCTCGGACGTCTACGAGGTCGACGGCATGCTCGACCTGCGCGGGCTGGAGCCCATCGCGGACCTGGACATCCCCAGTCTCCAGCCCGTTCCCTGGTCGGCCGTCACCGCGCCGCGACTGCAGCCGCGCCATGGCGATGACGAGGACGAGGTGGACGTCTTCGCGCGCATCCGCGAATACGACATCCTCGTCCATCACCCCTACGAGTCGTTCAGCACGTCGGTGCAGCGCTTCATCGAGCAGGCCGCGGCAGACCCGGACGTGCTGACCATCAAGATGACGCTCTACCGCACGAGCGGTGACTCGCCCATCGTCCACAGCCTCATCCGCGCCGCGGAGAGCGGCAAGCAGGTCGTGGTCATGGTCGAGATCAAGGCCCGCTTCGATGAGCGCGCCAACATCGTCTGGGCCCGGGCCCTCGAACGGGCCGGGGCCCACGTCGCCTACGGCCTGCTGGGCCTCAAGACCCACTCCAAGTGCGCGCTGGTCATCCGCCGCGAGGCCGGTGGACTGCGCCGCTACGCCCACATCGGCACCGGCAACTACAACCACCGCACGGCCCGCGTCTACACGGACCTGGGCCTTCTCACGGCCGACCACACCCTCACCGCCGACGTCACCGACCTCTTCAACGTCCTCAGCGGCGTGGCCCGCAAGGACGGCTACCGAGAGCTGCTGGTGGCCCCCGTCACGATCCGCTCCGAGATCGAAGCCCTCATCGAGGCGGAGGCCGAGCGCCACCGCTCGCACGGTGACGGTCGCATCATCATCAAGTGCAACGCGGTCGTGGACCCGGACATGGTGGCCGCCCTGTACCGGGCCAGCCAGGCTGGGGTGCCCATCGACCTCATCGTGCGCGGCATGTGCTCGCTGCAGCCGGGCGTCCCCGGCGTCAGCGACTCGATCGAGGTGCGTTCCATCGTGGGTCGCTTCCTCGAGCATTCGCGCGTCTTCGCCTTTGGCCAGGGGGAGCGCGAGCGGACGTTCATCGGCTCGGCTGACCTCATGGAACGCAACCTGGATCGGCGCATCGAGGCCATGACGCCCATCAAGGATGCGGCCGTCAAGGCCCGCATCCGCGAGATCCTCACCATCATGCGGCGTGACGACCGGCGCGCCTGGCGACTCGGGCCGGATGGGCATTGGGCGCGCGTCGAGCCCGTTCTGGAGGGTGAGCCCCAGGTCGACACGTTCGAGGCGCTCATGGGCCTCGCCGTGGCGTCGGCGCCGCAGGTCCCGTGATGGAGGCCGCCGGGGAGCACCGCCCGTCCGTGCCCGCCACGGGCCGGCGGGCCCGCAAGACGGCCAAGCCACGCGAGGTCGAGCTCAAGTACCTGGTCCGCGACATCGAAGCCCTGCGCAGCTGGCTGGCCCACGACTGGGGCGGCGCCCTGGCCGACGTCGAGGGCGGCAACGAGCGCACCGTGGAGGTCGAGGATCGCTACATCGACACGGCCTACGGTGCCCTGGCGCAGGCCGGCTTCGCGGCCCGTCTGCGACGTGAGGACGGCGGCCCCGTCAGCGTCACCGTGAAGTCGACGTCACGCGACCGACCGGCGGGCGAGGCGGAGGCCGTGGACGCTCCGGTCAGCGCGGACGACCCGGTGGCCCTCTCGCAGCGGGTGGAGGTCGAAGGGCCGGCCGACGAGCGCGCGGACCCTGATACCTGGCCGGCCAGCGCCGCTCGCGAGCTCATCAACGAGGTGCGGGCCGGCGCCCGACTGCGCACGCTCTTCACCATCAACCAGCGCCGGGAGCGCCGCACCCTTGCCCTCGACGACGGGCCGGTGCTGGTCACGCTCGACTGGGTGGCCGTCTTCCGGGGCGCCCGCCCGCTGGCCTCCTTCTCCGTCCTCGAGGTCGAGGCCGGCAACGGCGGCGGCGCGAACCTGTCCCGGCTGGCCAACCTCGTCGAGGCCACCGGCTTCGTGACGCCGGAGCCACGCTCCAAGGAGGAGATCGCCCGTCACTACGTGGCGCAGGTGGCCGATGATCCGGCCCATCGCCTGCCGGTCGTGCCCACGTCGCCGGGCATCAAGGCGGACGACTCCCTGGCCGAGGCCGGACGCAAGGTCCTGAAGATGCACCTCGCCCGCATGCTCGCCTTCGAGGCCGGCACCCGCTCAGGGGAGGACATCGAGGACCTCCACAAGATGCGTGTGGCAACGCGGCGCATGCGAGCTGCCTGGCGCGTCTTCGATGGCGCCTACCGGCCGAAGCTGCAGCGGCGCTACGTTGCCGAGCTGCGAGCCATCGCCGCTGCCCTGGGCGAGGTGCGGGACATCGACGTCCTCCTCGAGCACCTTGACGAGCACATCACCCGGCTGTCCGTGGCCGGCCAGGAAGCCATGGAACCCCTCCGAGGCGCGTGGCGGCGACACCGGGAGGTGGCGCGCGGCCGTCTCATCACCCGGCTCGACTCCAAGCAGTACCGCACCTTCGTGGAGGACTACCTGGACTTCACCGAATCGCCCGGCGCCGGCGAGATGCTCATGCCCATGGGTCAGCCAAGCATGGTGCGGGACACGGCCGGCTCCCGCATCCTGGCGAGCTACGAGCGGGTGCGCGCCTACGAGACCATCATCAGCTGGGCGGACGTACCGACACTGCACGCCCTGCGCATCGAAGGCAAGCGGTTGCGCTACACCCTCGAGTACTTCGCGGAGGTCATGCCCGTCGGCTCGCGCAAGCTCATCGCCGGCGTCACGGAGATGCAGGACCACCTGGGCCTGCTCAACGATGCGGACGTGGCGGCGCGCATCAGCCGCGAGTGGCTGAACATCAACGCCCCGTTCCTGCCGGCCGCGTCGCGGGAGGCCGTGGGCCTCTACCTCGATTCGCGCGAGGCTGACGTGGAGCGGCTGCGCCGCAGCTTCCGGCCCATCTGGCGTCGCATGACGAGCCCAACCTTCCGGCGCAGCCTCGGCCTGGCCATCACTCAGATCGGCTGAGCGCCCGACTCCTCATCGCTCGGCTCGGTGGGCGGCGATTTCGTGGGCGGCTTCCTGGCGCCAGCGGACTTCTTGGTCGGGGCAGGCTTGCCGGCCACGGGCTTCCCGGCCGCGGCCTTCGTTCCTGCCACAGCCTTCGCTCCTGGCGCAGCCTTCGTTCCTGCCGCCGTGGCCGCAGACCCGGTATGGCCGGCATCGGCGTCCCCCTCGGTCGCCTCTTCCGCTTCGGCAAGCTGGGCACGGATCTCGTCGGCGATGATGCTGAGCGCCTCGACGCGTGCCTGGGCCCGGTCGCGCTTCTGCTGTGCGTCCGCCAATTGATCCTCGGCCTTGCGCAGCCGCTTGCGGAGTTGTCGTGGCCGGCTCACTTCGGCTTCCTCTCGAACCGACCGCTTCCTGGGCATCCCGATCTCCTCGTGGTCCCGTCCCACCATGGCAGGTGACGCGTCCCGTCCCGCCGAGCAGGGTTGCGACATTGTGGCAGGCCCGTGCATGTTCACGTTTCGTTAACGGAACCGCAATGCCCTGTTATCGCCGGCATCCCACTGTCCGCCCATGGCGAGCCGCACGCGAGCATCGAGGGAGCCCCGGTTGCTGGTGGCTGCCGAGCCTGGCACGTTCCGGCGCCTGCTGGCCGATGCGGACGACCTGGACATGACGGGCGTGCCACCGGCGGAAGCGGCCGAGCGCGCCCTCGAGCTGCGACCCGCCGTCTTCGCCTGGCTGGGCTCGGACGCCGCAGAAGGTCTGGCCGTGCTGCGCCAGCTGCGTGGGTCACGCGCTACCGCTCGGACGCTGTTCCTGACGCCCCGCTCGGCAGAGGGCGAGCGACTGGCGGCCCTGGAGGCCGGAGTGGACGATGTGCTCAGCGAGCCCATCACGCGCTCCGAGCTGGTCGGACGCCTGCGCCTGCTGCTGCGCCGGGCGCGGCCGACCCGGCGCTCGCGCCTTCCTATCAGCCACGACCTGGAGCTGGACCTCGATCGCCGCGAGCTCTGGCATGACGGCGAACGGGTCCACCTGCGCCCCAAGGAAGCGCGCCTGCTGGAGCTCTTCGCACGGTCTCCGGGCCGCGTCCTCTCACGGGCTCACATCCTGGAGCGTGTCTGGGGTCCGGACCACGCCGGCGACCCGCGCACCGTGGACGTCCACGTGCGCTGGCTGCGCGCCAAGATCGAGCCTCATCCGCACGACCCGGTCCTGTTGCTCACGGTGCGAGGCGTCGGCTATCGGATGGAGCCGAACCGTTAACGCAGCGTTAACCAAGCCGCAACGGCGCGTTCACGCCTGGCCTCGAGCCTCCTGGGCATCATGACGGGACCAGCCGGTCCCAACATCGCAACGTGGAGGGGAACCCCAGCATGCGCACCACCTCGCGCCTCGGCGCGGCGACCATCTCGGCCGCGGTCCTGACCTCGGCCCTCGCCGGCACGGCGTTCGCCCAGGAAGTCGAGGGCACCGTCGACATCCACGGTTCATCGACCGTGGCACCCATCTCGCTGGCGGTTTCCGAGGCCTTTGCGGAGAGCAACCCCGGCTTCGGCTATTTCGTCGGCGAGGAAGGCACCGGCGACGGCTTCGCGCAGTTCTTCTGCGTCGACAACAGCGACATCTCGGACGCCTCGCGCGCCATGAAGGAGGAGGAAGTGGCCTCTGCGCCGAGAACGGCGTCGAGTTCGCCGAGCTCGAAGGTCGGCTACGACGGCCTCGCGGTCATCACGTCGCCTGAGAACCCCATCGAGTGCCTGAACCAGTACGATCTGTGGGCCTCTTCGGGACCGAGTCCAACGAGATCACGACCTGGCAGGACGCCGAGGTCTTCGCGCAGGATCTGGGCTCGACGACCGACCTGCCCGATGGCGACATCGCCATCACCGCCCCCGGCACGGAGTCGGGCACGTATGACTCGTTCGTCGAGCTGGCGCTGGGCGGCGTCGCCGAGGAGCGTGGCGTCGCTGAGGCGGGACACGTGATCCCGTGCCGCCCACGTATGTCGGCGCCGCCAACGACCTGGTCATCATCCAGGGGGTCTCGCAGTTCCCGACCTCGATCGGCTTCGTCGGGCTCGCTTATGCCGAGAACGCCGGCGACGCGTCAAGGTATCGTGGCCGTGGACGAGGGTGAGGGCTGCGTCGCGGCCAGCCCTGAGACCGTCGCCGATGGCACTTATGCGCTCAGCCGACCGCTCTTCATCTACCCGGCGCTCAACCGCCTCGCCAGCAATCCGGCCATCGGACCCTTCGTGGACTTCTATCTGTCCGACGAGGGTATGGCCAAGGTCGCCGAGGTCGGCTACGTGCAGATGCCGGCCGACGAGTCGCCCGAAGCTCGCGCGCCGCGTGGGCCGAGGCCTCCGGTATGGCCGCTGAGTGACCGTCCTCTAGCATCCCTCTCCCCGGCCGTTCGAGGACCGGACCCGCGTCCCGGGGTCC
>CAWDUR010000015.1:0-154363 GCA_963805585.1 uncultured Chloroflexia bacterium
TCGGCGCCGAGGGAAGAGGACGGATGTTTGCCACTGCGCCCGTACAGCTAGGGACGGCGCCCGCTCCGGGCCGATCCTGGAGATGCGCTCGATCGAGAAGCGCTTCCCGGGCGTGCACGCGCTCGCCGACGTGAGCATGGACGTGCTGCCCGGCGAGGTGCACGCCCTGGTCGGCGAGAACGGCGCGGGCAAGTCGACCCTCATGAAGATCCTGGCCGGCGTCTACGTGGCCGACGGGGGCGAGATCACCTACAAGGGGCCGCCCTATGCGCCCCACGCGCACCGGGCAGGCACGCGACGCCGGGCATCGTCACGATCTACCAGGAGCTCAACCTCGTTCCCGAGCTCACCATCACGGAGAACATGTTCCTGGGGACCGAGCTGAGCGTGGGCCCGTTCCTCGACTGGCGCGCCATGCACGGACGGGCGCGCGAGCTGCTGGCGCGACTTCATCTGGAGATCGACCCGCGCACGCGCCGTGAGTCGCCTGGGCGTCGGCCAGCAGCAGATGGTGGAGGTCGCCAAGGCCCTGCTCCACGAGGCGGACGTCATCATCATGGACGAGCCCACCGCCGTCGCTGAGCCTGCGCGAGATCGAGCGACCTCTTCCAGATCGTGCGCGAACTCAAGGCCCATGGCGTCTCCACCATCTTCATCAGCCACCACCTCGACGAGGCCTTCGCACTCTCCGACCGCATCACGGTGCTGCGCGACGGCCAGCCTCGTGGCCACGCGAGCCACCCGCGAGCTGACCAGGACCGAGCTCATCGCGCTCATGGTCGGCCGCGAGCTGGCGGAGCACGCGCCCAAGAAGCCCGTGCCGCCTGGCGCGGAGATCCTGCGCGTGGAGGGCCTGACGCGCCGCGGCGTCTTCGAGGACGTCAGCTTCACGGCGCGGGCCGGCGAGGTCGTCGGCCTCGCCGGGCTCGTCGGCGCCGGGCGGACGGAGGTCGTGCGCGCCATCTTCGGGGCCGATCCGGTCGACGCCGGGCGCATCCTCATCGACGGCCAGCGAGGTCAGCATCCGCAACCCGCGCGACGCCATCGACCATGGCATCGCGCTGCTCACCGAGGACCGCAAGGGCCAGGGCCTCATCCTCATCTTCGACGTCCGCGAGAACATCTCGCTGCGCGGTCCTCGACCGCCTCAGCGCGCGGCCAGTTCACGAACGAGGGCCGCGAGCGCGACCTGGCGTCGGCGTTCATCGACCGCCTGGCCATCAAGGCCTCCAGCCAGGAGCAGCTGGCCCTCAACCTCTCGGGCGGCACCCAGCAGAAGGTCGTGCTCAGCAAGTGGCTGGCAGCCAAGGCCCGGGTCATCATCTTCGACGAGCCGACGCGCGGCATCGACGTCGGCGCCAAGGCGGAGATCTACCGCGATCATGAACGAGCTGGCGGCGCAGGGCGACACCATCCTCATGGTCAGCTCCGAGCTGCCGGAGATCCTGGCCATGAGCGATCGGGTCCTGGTGATGCAGGGCGGTCGGATCCGCGGCGAGCTGTCGCGGCCGAGGCCACGCAGGAGCGCATCATGGCCCTGGCCACGGAGTCCGGTCCAGGCAGCCGGATGACGGCCTCGGCGGCGACCACGACTCCGGCGGCGCCTCCGGTGCGCTGGCGGCACGGCGAGCGCTGGAGTCAGCCAGTGACCGAGTCGGGCACCACCGCCAGCCGTTCCGCTGGGCTCGTCAAGAGCATCGTCTCGGGAGCCGGTCCGGCGCTCGTGCTCATCGCCATGGCCGTCGCGCTCTGGATCATGTCGCCGGCCTTCCGCTCGCCCACCAGCCTGCTGCTCATCGGGCTCGAGGCCTCGGCCCTCGGCCTGGTGGCGGCCGGCCAGACCTTCGTCATCCTGACGGGTGGCATCGACCTCTCCGTGGAGGCCATGGTCTCGTTCTGCGGCGTCATCGCCGCCATCCTCATCGCCGGCACGAACGTCAGTGGCGGCCAGCTGGCGGGCGGCTTCCCGTCCTGGGTGGCCATCCCCATCGCGCTGGCGGCAGGCATGGCCATCGGCGCCGGGCCAGGGCGTCCTCATCACGGCCTTCCGCATGAACCCGCTCATCGTCACGCTGGGGGTCAGGTCGGTGCTGCTTGGATTCGCGCTGGTGCTGTCGCGCGGATCAGGCATCTACATCAAGAAGGACGATCTGCTCGGCGCCCTGACCGGGTATGTCAGCGTCCTGGGCTTCAACATCCCGGTGCCGCTCATCCTGACCATCGTCATCTACACGATCTGCTGGATCGTCCTGAAGAACACCAAGTTCGGGCGCTACACATACGCCATCGGCGGCAACGAAACGGCCGCTCGCCTGTCCGGCGTACGCACGTCGCTGACGAAGGTCGCCATCTATGCCATCTCTGGCTTCCTGGCTGCCATGGCCGGCATCCTGGTCATGGGTCGTCTCGAGTCGGGCGCCTACCAGAACGGCACCAACCTGACGCTGATGTCCGTGGCCGCCGTGGTCATCGGCGGCACCTCCCTGACGGGCGGCGTGGGCGGCATCTGGGGCACGCTCATCGGCGTCTTCATGATCCGGCTCGTGGATGCCGGGCTCGTCTACATGTCGTTCCCATCGCAGGCCAAGGAGATCATGATCGGCACGATCATCGTCCTGGCCGTGCTTCTCGACACGGCGCGCCGCGGCCAGATCCCGTGGTTGACGCTGAGATTGAGGGGAGGTGATCCGGGAGGCTGAGCACAGGGAGGGTTGTGCCCATCGAGGCGCCCTCAAGAGGCGCTGGACGGGGCGATCCAGCGAGTTCGATAGGAGGAGAGTCCAACATGCGAAACCCTGGTTCCCACTTCAAGGCCGCTGCGCTCCTGACCGCCCTGGCGATCGTGGGCAGCGGCGCGGCCGTGACGGCACAGGACGAGGAGAGCAAGACCATCGGCTTCGTGCCGCCGGCCCTCACGAGCCCGTTCCACGTGGCCATGGCAGATGGCGCCACCAAGCGTGGCGAGGAACTGGGCTGGACCGTCGATGTCCAGGCCCCCACGAGCGAGGGCGACTTCGCTGCCTTCGTCACGACCGTCGAGCAGCTCCTCGAGAAGGGCGTCGACGGCCTCAGCATCAACCCCATCGGCACCGACTCGGCCGTCACCGCGGTCAAGGCCGCCAACGCCAAGGGCGTGCCCATCATCGCGCACAACTTCATCACGCCGTTCTCCGAGGGCGACGTCCTTTCGTACATCGGCTACGACCAGTGGGGTGGTGCCGAGAAGCTGGCTGCCCACACCTGCGAGCTCCTTGCCGGCAAGTACGGCACGACCGCAGCCGAGACACCCGGCAAGGTCTACATCCTGCTGGGCATCGACTCGATCTTCTCGCATCGGCGCACTGGCGGCTTCAAGGCCGGCCTCGCGAAGAACTGCCCCAACGTTCAGGTGGTCGGCGAGCAGACGGCTAACTGGGTACGCCAGGACGGTCAGGCAGTGGCCTCGGTGGCCTGGCAGACCGACCCCGAGATCGATGTCTTCTATGGCAACAGCGACGAGATGGCCATCGGTGCCGCCCTGGCCGGCGAGCAGCTGGGCAAGAAGATCAACGAGGACTTCTTCGCGGTCGGCATCGACGGCAACCCGCCCACGCTGGACCTGCTCGGAGAGGGCAAGTTCAGCGCCACGCTCGGCGTAGACCCGGCCAACATGGGCAAGACCACCATCGACACCCTCCAGAAGATCTTCGCCGGCGAAGAGGTGCCCCTGGTCACGCTCACCCCGTCGGTGGTCGTGACCCCGGAGAACCTGGAGGCCTACCTGGCCGGTGAGCTCTGGACGGAGCCCGTCGCGGGCGCGCCCGAGCTCGACAACGACATGCCCACGGTGCCGGAGGAGTAGGTTCATCCACCGACCGCGTGGTCGATGGACTGCCCGGATCGGGCTGAAGGGCCCTGTCGAGGGTCGCCGCGTTCGGTGGAGCATCTGTCGCGCCACCGGTCCGTCGGCTCTCGACAGGTCGAAGAGGCGGGGTCGTTCGACCCCAGCAAGGAGAGGAGAGGTACATGGTTACCACTCGTACGCATCGCTCCCTGGCGCTGCTGACGGCGCTGGCCCTGACGGCCTCGGCGGTCGCGGTGACGGGCGGGGCCGTGGCGGCCCAGGACGACGGCAAGTTCTGCAAGGGCACCAACATCGTCTTCTTCCCGGGTGGGACCCAGGGCGGCCCGTTCGAGACCGTCGTGGCCAACGGCGCCAAGATGGCCGAGAAGGCCTTCGGCGCCACCGTCCAGTACGTCTGGTCCGACTGGGATCCGGCCAAGATGATCACCCAGTTCGGCGAGGCCGTGGCCACCAACCCGGATGGCATCGCCGTCATGGGTCATCCCGGTGACGAGGCCTTCAAGCCGCTCATCGACGAGGCCGTCGCCAGCGGCATCGTCGTGACCGTCATGAACACCGAGCTGCCCGAGACCGAGGCGGCGCACGCCACCGAGGGCACCGGCTACGTCGGCGCCGTGCTCTACAAGGCCGGCGGCGACCTGGCCCGCGAGGCCATCAAGCGTGGCGGCCTGGTCGACGGCGACAAGGTCTTCCTGTGGGGCCTCGAGGCCCAGCCCGGCCGCGGCGAGCGGACCCTGGGCATCCATGACGCCCTCACCGAGGCCGGCATGGACGTCATCTACCTCGAGATCGACGACGCCACGAACGCCGACCCGTCGGCCGGCATCTCTACCTTCACGGGCATGGCGTCCGCCAATCCCGACCTCAAGGCGGCCTTCTTCGATCACGGCAACGTGACGTCCACGGCGCAGGCGTACCTGGAAGCCGCGGGCATCGCGCCCGACGCGCTCTACGTGGCCGGCTTCGACCTGGCCCCGGCCACCATCGCCAGCCATCCAGAGCGGCTACGTGGACCTGGCCATCGACCAGCAGCAGTGGCTGCAGGGCTTCGAGGCCATCGCCCAGATCTGCCTGACCGACAAGTACGGCTTCAGCGGCCTGTTCATCGACACTGGCGGCGGCTTCGTCGATGCCAGCAACATCGACATGGTCGCGCCGCTCGTCGAGCAGCAGATCCGCTAGTGACCGACCAGCACGCCGTGGTGGACGGCGTGCCGGCTGGCGAGGGCTCCGGCCCTCGCCAGCCGGCCTCGCTGCGCCTTGAGCTCCGCAACGTCTACAAGTCCTTCGGCGGCGTCCAGGTCCTCGAGGATGTCAGCTTCCGGCTGTCCAGCAGTGAGGTCGTGGGCCTGCTGGGCGACAACGGCGCCGGCAAGTCCACGCTCATCAAGGTCATCACCGGCGTCCACCAGCCGGACCAGGGCGAGATCTTCTTCGACGGTCAGCCGGTCCATGGCCTGGACGTGCAGCGCGCCCGGGCCCTGGGCGTCGAGACCGTCTTCCAGGAGCGCGCGCTCGCGGAGCAGCTGCCGCTCTGGCGCAACATCTTCATGGGCCGCGCCATCGCGGGCCGCTTCGGGTTCCTCAAGGTCGGCGAGATGCGCCGCATCACCGAGGAGCTCATGAGCGAGTCGATGGGCTTCACGTCCGCCGTGCTGACGCCGGACACGACCGTCACCGGCCTCTCCGGCGGGGAGCGCCAGGGCCTGGCCATCGTGCGCGCGCTCCATTTCGAGGCGGACATCATCATCCTCGACGAGCCGACGATGGGCCTCTCGCTCAAGGAGACGGAGAAGCTGCTCCACTTCGTGGACGGCATCCGGACGGCCGGCAAGTCGGCCATCTTCATCGACCACAACATCTTCCACGTCTACTCGGTGGCCGACCGCATCGTCATCCTCGACCGCGGCCGCGTGGCCGGCGAGTTCCCGACGTCGCGCTACAGCCTCAATGAGCTGATGGACATCATGCGGGAGATCGCCTCGACCGGGTACTTCCATACCGACCGTGCGACCCTCGAGCCGTCGAACGTGGTGGCCGGACGCGCCGAGCCGGCCGGAGGCGATGGCATGAGCAGCGCACAGACAGTGCCCGCCAGGATCGCGCCGAAGCACAGCGCGGTGGGCTCGTTCGCCCGGCGTTGGGCCTCGCAGATCGGCATCACCGTCGCATTCGTGCTGCTCTGGCTGACCTTCTTCGTCCTGGCGCCGTCGACGTTCGGTTCCGAGCGCATCTATCTCTCGTACGCACAGACCGTTCCCTACTTCGCCATCGTGGCCATGGCCCTCACGATGGTCATCGTTGCCGGCGACATCGACCTCTCCTTCCCCTCGGTCATGGCCCTCGGCATGGTCGGCTTCGTGTGGACCTGGGAGGCCACGGACAACGTGGCCCTGGGCATCCTCGTGTCCCTCGGCGTGGGCGCTGGTGCCGGGCTCTTCAACGGGCTCATCGTCACCATCGTCGGCCTGCCGGCGCTGGTGGTGACCATCGGCACGCAGTTCCTCTTCCGTGGCCTCGTGCTCGTGCTCGTGGGCGGCAAGGCCAGTGCGCTGGCCGACACGCGGGGCGACCTGGCCCGCGATGTCCTCGTCGGCAAGCCGTTCCTGGGCATCCCCATGGAGTTCTGGTGGCTCCTGCTCGTCACGGTCGTGGCCTGGCTGCTGCTCAACCGTCACCGCCTCGGACAGAACACCTACGTCGTCGGCGACAACAAGCAGGCCGCTGCGCTGATGGGCATCCCCATCAATCGGACCAGGATCATGCTCTTCGTGCTCACGGGCCTGACTGCCGCCCTGGCCGGCATGCTCAACAGCCTCCAGATCGTGAACTTCTACCCCGGCATGGGTGACGGCTACCTGCTGCCGACCCTGGCTGCCGTCTTCGTCGGCGGCACCTCCGTCTTCGGCGGACGAGGCAGCATCTACGGCACCTTCATCGGTGCCTTCATGATCGGGGGCATCCAGGCAGGCATCGTGGCCGCAGGCCTCACGAACTACCTGGAGCTGTTCATCTACGGGGCGGTCATCCTCATCGCTGTCTCGATCCACGCGATCCTGCAGCGACGCTTCGAGCGCTAGCCATGACCGATGGCGAAGCGCTGGGTCCCGACCTCATGGTGCTGGCCGCCGACCTGGCGGCGGAGCTCGATGATGCCAGCGGCGACGGGCACGAGGGTGTGGTCACGTACCGGCGGGGCGACACCGTCTTTGCGCGCGCTTCGGCCGACTCTCTGGAGGTGCGGCTGCCGGCGGACATCGCCGATGCCGCCCTGCGCACACCGGACACCGCGGCGCTCCCCGATGGCGCCGGCTGGCTGCGCTTCGCGCCGGTCGGGCGGGAGCGCCACGTCGTGGACCGAGCCACGGCCTGGTTCCAGATAGCCTGGCGGCACGCCGCCGGGACGTAAGGCGGCCACCGATCGCCGCCGCAGCCTGTGCGGGCAGAAGCAAAGACGAGACCCCGGACTGACCCGGGATCTCGTCATCTCAGGGTGTGCCGCGCCGCCGCCGGCGCCGTGAGGCACCGCGCGGGCGCGGCCGCGGGTCAGGCGACGCTGCTAGCCTCCGCGCCCGGGGCAGCCGCCAGCTCGTTCAGGCCGAACTTCTTCTCCAGCGACTCCATGGGCTGGAAGCCGACCACGCCGCGCGGCTGGTCGCCGGGCTTGAAGAAGGCGATGGTCGGGATGCTCATGATCTGGTAGGCCTGCGAGAGACCGGGGTTCTTATCCACGTCCACCTTGACGACGTCGACGACACCCTCGTACTTCGTGGAGAGTTTCTCCATCTCCGGCGCGACGAGCTTGCAGGGGCCGCACCAGACGGCCCAGAAGTCGACGACCACGGGCTTGTCGTTCTTCAGCACCAACTCCTCGAAGGTGGCGTCGGTGGCTTCCTTGATGGCCATGTTCCTGGCTTGTCCTTTCTCCGCTCGAGGCGGTCACCCATCCGCCTCAGGGCGGGGTATCCAAAACGCTAACTTGCGACGGACTTGATCAACCGATAGGCCTCCAGGATCCGGGGATCCGTGAGGCGGTAGTAGACGGTGCTGCCCTCCCGGCGTGAGTCCACCAGGCCTGCCGACCGCAGGACGGCGAGGTGCTGGCTCATGTTGGGGACCTGGCAGCTGGCCTCGCGGGAGAGGTCGCTCACCGAGCGTTCACCTTGCGAGAGCAACTCCAGCACGCACAGCCGCTTGGCGTCGGCCAAGGCACGGCTGATGGCCGCGTATCGCTGGCGCTCCGGTTCTGTCGTCACGGCCGACCCATCCTCGCGGCCCGTGTCGGCGTGCACTGCTGTCGTCATGACAGCCATGTTCTCATCATTTGCGCAAGTACGCAAGTATCTTCTGGACGGGCTCCCTGCACACATCTGGACGGGCTCCCTGCACACGAAGGTCCACGATCCAGGGGGCAGGGATGGGCTTCAGTCGTAGCCGAGCTCGTGAAGCCGCTCGTCGCTGATCCCGGCGTGGTGGGCGAGCTCGTGGACGACGGTGCGTCGGACCTCGTCCTGCAGCTCGACCGGATCGGGGAAATCGGTCTCCAGCGGGATGCGGAACAGGCTGATCTTGTTGGGGAACGCGACGAAGTCAGCGCCCCACTCGGTGGCCGGGACGCCCTCGTAGAGACCGTAGAGCCAGCCGTCATCCTGAGCCCCACCGAGCTCGGACTGATCCGCATCCGGCACGTCCTCGATGACGATGGCGACGTCCTCGAGAAGGCGGCGAAACTCCGGAGGCAGGTCCTCCAGGGCCTCCTCAACGAGGATCTCGAAGGGCACATGGCGAGGTTCAGGCACGCGAACACGCCGCTCCGGGTGGCGGCGGGCCAGGTCTCCACGGCGTCGCATGGGCACCTCCTGAGCATCGCACGAGCGGGCTGCACGTGGTGGCCGTGCCCACGGCCCATGCTGTCCACCCTCGTATCCTTGGCCCGATGGGACTCGAGCCTTGAGCGATGTGACGTTCGCACCGCACGGATCTGGCGCGCCCGGATCGATGATCGTGACCCTCCAGTCGGGCGAACGCATCCACTACCTGGACTGGTCTGCGAGGCGATCGGGCTCGGCGGATCCGGGAGGCCGGCCGATCGTGCTCGTCCATGAGCTGACTCGCACGGCCTGGAGCTGGTTGCCGGTGGTTCGCCACCTTCCGGCCCGCCATCCGGTCGTCGCGCCCGACCTGCGCGGGCACGGCGCATCCGACGCGCCGCTGACGGGCTACGAGCTGGATTCGCTGGCTCTCGACGTGCTCACGGTCATGGCCGGCCAGGGCTGGGGCGAGTCGGTGGCGGGCCGGTCGGCCGTCGTCGCCGGCCATGGCCTGGGGGCCATGGTGGCCGTCGAGATGGCCCGCCTGCAACCTGGGTCGGTGGCTGGCCTGGTCCTCGTCGACGGTGGCTGGGAGACCATGCTGGACGCGACCCGGATGCTCCCCATGCAGCTCGTCGAGGCCATGGCCGAGCCGCCGGAGGTGCTGGCCTCGATGGAGGCCTGGCTGGCCGACCGCCGCGCCTTCGACGCCGAGTCTTGGGACACCGACCAGGAGACCGCGGCGCGGTCGCAGGTCGTCGAGACGCACAACGGGCGCGTGGCGCAGGTGACGAAGGGCTCCGTCACCAGGCGAATGGTTGAGGCCATGTACGCCTATCGGCCGCTGGCGTCGCTGGCCGAGGTGCGTTGCGCGGTCAGCCTGCTGGTCGCGGATGCCGTGACCGCTGACGACGACGACCAACGCGAGCGACTGCTGGCCCTGGACGACGCGCAGCGGGCACGGGCGGCGGCGGGCCTGCCTCCCGCCCGCGTGCGACGCTTCCCGGGCGCCGGGCACGACCTCATGCGCCACCGACCAGCGGCCCTCGCCGAGGCCCTTGTCGAGCTGGCTGACGTCTGAGACGGGACGCGAGCCCCGCGGAGTACCATGTCGCCATCGTGGGACCGGAACTCGTCATCCTTCTGATCGTGCTGGTCGTGGTCGTGTTCTGGCGTGGACCATCGACGCTTCCCAAGCTGGGTGAGGCCCTGGGCAAGGCCGTCAAGGGCGCGCGGGACAACATGCCCGGCTCAGACGACGATAAGCCCGAGTCGGACTCGCCGGTCGATCCCACGGACGCCGGCCCGCGTGCCAGTCCCTGACAGGTCCGCCGCGAGTCACCGGGCGCGTCAGATCACGCGCACGAAGGGTGCCGCGGAGGGCCCGTTGAACGATCCGATGGACCGAGCCTCGGCGGTTAGAGGCCGGGCGCCCTCGACCGATCCGGCGGACCCTGCCGACCCCGCGGCGCCCAACGACCGCGCGGACCCTGCCGACCCCGCGGCGCCTGGCGACCAGGCCATCGAGTCGGCCGTCAGCACCATCCTGTCAGCCGTCGGGGAAGATGCCTCCCGCGAAGGCCTCGTGGACACACCGGCCCGCGTTCGGCGCATGTATGCAGAGCTCACGGCGGGCTACACCACGGACCCCGACGAAGTGCTCAACGACGCCATCTTCGATGTGGACTACAGCGAGATGGTGCTCGTCAAGGACATCCCCTTCCACTCACTGTGCGAACACCACCTGCTGCCCTTCGCCGGCTCGGTGGCCGTGGCCTACATCCCTGACGGCCGCGTCATCGGCCTCTCCAAGATCCCGCGCGTCGTGGACATGTACGCGCGCCGGCTGCAGGTCCAGGAGCGTCTCACCCAGCAGATCGCCGACTTCCTCATGGAGCGCCTGGCGCCCAAAGGCGTGGGCGTCGTCGTCGAGGCCACGCACCTGTGCGCCAGCATGCGTGGCATCCGCAAGCCCGGCATGGTGATGACCACATCCGCCGTGCTGGGCATCTTCCGCCGCAGTGACAAGACGCGGGCGGAGTTCTTCAGCCACCTGCAGCGCCCCTCGTCCGGCGCACCGTAGGCGTCGGCCCTCGCTACCATCCCCGCATGACCGACCGACCGCTCAAGGTGCTCATCGCCAAGCCCGGCCTGGACGGCCACGACCGTGGTGCCAAGGTGCTGGCACGTGGTCTCCGGGATGAGGGTTTCGAGGTCGTCTATACAGGCCTGCGGCAGACGCCGGAGATGGTGGCCACGGCAGCCTTGCAGGAGGACGTGGACGTCGTCGGGCTCTCCATCCTCTCCGGAGCCCACCTGACGCTTCTGCCCCGCATCTGCCAGCTCCTGCGCGAACAGGGCATGGCCGATGTGCTGGTGACAGCAGGCGGCATCATCCCCGAGGAGGACATCCCGGCGCTCAAGGATCCGGGGTGGCGGCCGTCTTCGGACCTGGAACGAGCATCGGCGAGGTGGCTGCCTTCATGCGGGAGCACGCGCCGCAGCGTCCGGAGTGACGACGCCCGGGTCGGCTGGCACCGGTACGCGCCTGGCGAACGATGCCCGCGCGGGCTCCCGGCTGGCCCTGTCGCGCTTGCTGACGGCCATCGAATCACGCACCACGGTCGCTGAGGAAGCCCTGCGCAGTCTCTACTCGGAGGCCGGTGGCGCTCATGTCGTGGGCGTCACGGGACCCCCAGGTGGCGGCAAGTCGACGCTCGTGGCCGCCCTGGTCGCCGAGGTGCGCGCGAACGGCCGGGACGTGGCGGTGCTGGCCATCGATCCCTCCAGTCCTGTCACCGGTGGCGCCATCCTGGGCGACCGCATCCGCATGCAGCAGTACGCCCTCGACCCGGGCGTCTTCATCCGCTCCATGGCCTCGCGCGGGCATCTGGGTGGCCTGGCGGGCACGACGGCCGAATCAGCCGCCGCCCTGGCGGCCTGCGGCTTTGACCTTGTCTTCATCGAGACCGTGGGGACGGGCCAGAGCGAGGTGGAGGTGGCGGCCATCGCCGACACGACGGTCGTCGTGCAGGCGCCCGAGATGGGGGACGAGGTGCAGGCACTCAAGGCCGGCCTCCTGGAGGTCGCGGACATCGTCGTCGTCAACAAGTCGGACCGGCCGGGCGCCGACCGGGCCGCTGCCCAACTGAGCGCCGTGCTGAGCCTGGCAGGCGAGCCTGGGACAGGGGAGGCCCAGCCGGAGACAGGATCGGCGAGGACCGGCGCCGCGCCACGGCCCCGCCCGAAGCAGCCCCAGGTGCTGCTGGCCTCGGGGCTGACCGCGGCCGGGGTTCCGGAGCTGCTGGCTGCGCTCGACGCACACCATGAACGGCGGGCCGCGGCAGATGGCCCGCACGCCGCGCGCCTGGCACGGGCGCGTGCCCAGGTGGAGGGCATCCTGGCCGACCGTGTCCGCGAGACACTCTGGGCTGCTGGTCGTCGCGGAGCTACGGAAGCCCTCGTGGCTCGGGTCGCGTCACATGACCTCGACCCGTATGCGGCTGCCGACGCCCTGCTCGAGCAGATCGCGGCCCGGCCTTGAGACACTCGAGCTGCCGCCCGCCCGCCGACAGCCTCCCGCCGGTCGGCCGGATCACCGGCCTGGCAGCGACCTGAGCCAGTTGGCGAGCAGTCCCATGCCGTCGGGGGTGAGGATCGATTCGGGGTGGAACTGGATGCCCTCGACGGGGTGGGCGCGGTGGCGCAGCCCCATGACCAGCCCATCCGGCGAGGTGGCCGTCACCTCCAGTTCGGCTGGCAGCGACTCCCGCGCCACGGCCAATGAGTGGTAGCGGCCGGCCTCCATCGGCGTGGCCAGGCCAGCGAAGCAGCCCACGCCCCGGTGGTCGACGGCCGTCTGCTTGCCGTGCACGGGCTCCACGGTGATCACCTCGCCGCCATAGGCCAGGCCGATGGCCTGGTGGCCGAGGCAGACGCCGAGGATCGGTGTCGATGGTCCGAAGTGACGGATCAGGTCGAGCGAGATGCCGGCCTTCTCCGGTCGCGAGGGACCTGGGCTGATGACGATGCCGTCCGGCGCGAAGGCCTCGATAGCCGCCAGGTCGATCTCGTCATTGCGAGCCACCGTGACCTCAGCGCCCAGCTGGCAGAGGTACTGGTAGAGGTTGTAGGTGAACGAGTCGTAGTTGTCGACGAGCAGGATGCGCAGGCCGGCGCCCGGCTGGTCGGCCGCCGCGGCGGCGAGCCCGGCAGGGGTGGCGGTGATGGTGCGCGTGGCGCTGGTCATCGGGCGGGCTCCTCTCCGCGGATCGTTCCGCGTTCTCGGCCAGAAGCGATCGCCTCCGCGTCGGCGATGGCGGCCAGGATGGCCCCGGCCTTGGCGGCCACCTCCGCCGATTCCCGTTCCGGGATCGAGTCGGCGACGATGCCCGCACCGGCCTGGACATGGGCGACTCCCTCCGCGAGCACCAGGGCACGGATGGTGATGGCCACCTCGACGTCGTCCGGCGCGAGGAAACCGATGGCTCCGCCGTACGGACCGCGGCGCTCGCCCTCGAGCTCCGCGATGGCCTGCATGGCCCGCACCTTCGGCGCGCCGGACAGGGTCCCGGCGGGGAAGACAGCGCGCACGGCGTCGAAGGCATCGCGGCCCGGCCGCAGCCGACCCTCGACCTCCGAGACGATGTGCATGACGTGCGAGTAGCGCTCGATGCTGTGCAGCGCGGGCACCGTGACGCTGCCCGGCTCGGCCACCCGGCCGACGTCGTTGCGCGCCAGGTCCACGAGCATGGCGTGCTCGGCCAGCTCCTTCTCGTCGGCCAGGAGGTCCGCCTCCAGCGCCAGGTCTTGCTGTGGGTCGGAAGAGCGAGGCCGCGTGCCCGCGATGGGCCGCGTGGAGACGATGCCATCACGCACGCGCACGAGCAACTCCGGTGAAGCGCCCAGCATGGACCGACCAGGCCCGAGGTCCACGGCGAAGAGGTGCGGCGACGGGTTGATGCGGCGCAGCGAGCGGTAGATCTCCAGGGGCCCGACAGCGCAGGGCATGGAGAAGCGGCGCGCCAGCACGGCCTGCAGCATCTCCCCCGCCCGGATGTCGCGCACGAGGCTGGCCACGCCGGATTCGTAGCGCGGGTCGGCGGCGGGTGGCGTGGGTCGCACCGGATCGCGGGGGATGACAGCGGCGGCCTCGTCGGCGGAGGGGTGGGCAAGCCGGTCGGCCGTGTCGGCCAGGCGCTCATCGGCGCCCGGTCCGTCGATGGTGGCCAGGGTCGCCGTCTGGGCCAGATGGTCGAAGACGATGAGCACGTCCGGCAGGTGCAGGAGCGCCTCCGGGAGACCGACTGGGTCGGCCGACGGGACGGGCAGGTGCTCCCAGCGCGCGGCCGCCTCGTAGGCCAGGTAGCCCACGCCTGAGGCCAGTGAGATGGGCAGCGGGCCATGGCTCGAGCCGCTGGGCAGCAGCGTGCGCAGGGCCTCCAGAGGGTCGTGGGCGGCGAAGCGGTCCACCTCGGCGTAGTCGCGGTCGAGCACCGTGGCGGTCTCTCCCGCCAGGCTGAGGATGCGGCCGCGGACGCCGACCATGGAGTAGCGGCCATACCGCGCGCCACCCTCCACCAATTCGAGGATGAAGGCGAGGCGGTCGCGCAGCCGGAGTGCGGCCGTGACCGGGGAGATGGTGTCCGCACTCAGAACCATGGCAGCGACGCCGTGGAGGCCGGGGCGGGGGAGCAATGCGGTCATGGGTGGTCCTCGGATGCTTCGGGACGAGCCGGCCGTCGGGCCTGCTCGTGGAGGAAGTCGATGGCTTCGAGGTAGCCACGCCAGCCGCGACCCATGATGCGATGACTCACCACCGGCGTGATGACCGAGACACGTCGCCATGCCTCGCGCGCCAGGATGTCGCTGATGTGCACCTCCACGGAGGGACATTCGGCGCCGATGAGCGCGTCGTGAAGGGCATACGAGGTGTGCGTCAGGGCGCCGGGGTTGATGACGATGGCGTCGTAGTCGCGCTGCTCGACACGGTCGATGAGAGCACCCTCGTGGTTCGACTGGAAGGCCGCCAGCGAGTGGCCCAGGCCGGCGGCGTATTCGGCGGCCGCCTGCTCCACCTCGGCCAGCGTGGTCGTGCCGTAGATCTCCGGCTGGCGCAGGCCGAGGCGGCCCAGGTTGGGGCCGTTGAGCAGCAGGATATCGTCACGGCCGGCCTCCCTGGATGACGTGCATGGCCTGCTCCAGCTCCGCCTCGCTCACGTCGTCGACCTCCTCCACCCGCCCGACGGCCATCGGCAGGATCCAGCGCTGCCGGCCGCGCAGGCGCTTCTTGTCGGTCGTCGCTGCCTGCCTGACCGCGGCGGGGTCGAAGGGGCGCCGGAGCGCATAGCCCAGGTCTGTCACGACGTCGTCGATGCGCTCGGCGAGGCCCGGCTCCGCACCCCGCCCGGCGGCGATGGCGGCCACGGCGCGCAGGCCCAGCACGACCGCCTGGCCGTGCGGCAGGCGGTAGCCGCTCTCGATCTCCAGGGCATGGCCCAGCGTGTGGCCCAGGTTCAGGACACGCCGCTCGCCGGACTCGAAGGGGTCGCGGTCGACGACGTCCAGCTTGAGGCGGACGGAGCGGTCGATGATGGCGAAGCGGGCGGCCTCGTCGCCGCGCAGTGCGGCTCGCCCCCGTGTCTCGACCAGGTGCCACAGGCCAGGGTCCCCGATGAGCCCGGCCTTCAGCGACTCAGCCATGCCGTCCAGTCGGCGTGGCCGCGGCAGGGTGCGCAGAGCCGCCATGTCGCCGACGATGGCCACGGGCGGCCAGAAGGCGCCGGCGGCGTTCTTCGCTTTCGAGAGGTCCACCCCGACCTTGCCGCCGATGGCCGCGTCCGTCATGGCCAGCCAGGTCGTCGGCAGGGCCACGAAGGGCACGCCGCGCAGGTAGAGGGCTGCGGCTGCGCCCACGACATCCGTGGTCGTGCCGCCGCCCACACCGACCCAGGCGTCGCCACGCTCGGCGCCCATGGCGCTGGCCGCCTCCAGGAGCCGCTCCACGGCGCGCAGGCGCTTGGAGCGCTCACCCGCGCTCATCGCCAGCCGGCGACCATCAGGAAGGGCGGCCAGGAGGTCAGGCAGCAGGGCTGCGGGGCGACGATCGGCGACCACGACCGGGACACCCGTGCTCGCGGCGGCGAGGGCATCGCCCAGGACCGCGCCATCGAGGTCGCGGCCGAGGACCACGCGTGCCGTCCGAGGGCCCATGGGATGGTCGCGCCGCACCTGCGCGTCGAAGAGGCGCCGCGCCGCAGGTCGGCCGGACGCGGCCGCGTCGAGGATGGTGGCCGCGACCACCTCGGCTGGAGAGGTGGCGTCCACCCGCAGGTCGGCCGCGCGGTAATAGGGGGTCCGGGCCGCCCGCAGCGCGGCCAGGCGCCCGGCCGGGTCGCCGTCCAGCATGGGCCGTTCCTCGTCGTGCGCCGAGAGCCGGGTCAGCAGCACTTCGTCCGGAGCGTCCAGCCAGACCACCGTGCCCGCCTGCCAGAGCTGCCAGCGGTTGAGCGGGTCGACGACCGCCCCCCCGCCCGTGGCGAGGACGGCGCCGGGCACCTGACAGGCCTGGGCCAGCACGGCCGACTCGATCTCCCGGAAGAAGGCCTCGCCCCGCTCGCGGATGAGGTGTGCGGGGTGGGCGCCATGGCTCGACTCGATGTCGGCGTCGAGGTCCAGGAGCGGACGACCCAGCTGCCGGGCCAGGAGACGGCCGACGGTGGACTTGCCGACCCCGGAGAGCCCCACGAGGATGATGGCATCAGGCATCGGAGCGCCCTCCCAGCTCCCGATCCAGGGCCGCGCGCATGGCGTCCGTGGGGGCGGGCTGGCGGAGCCACAGCTCCAGCGAGCGGCAGGCCTGGCCCAGGAGGATCCTGGCGCCGGCCTCGGCGGGCGCGCCGACCGCGTGCGCCTCGCGCACGAGTCGCGTGGGGCTGGGCCGGTAGACGAGGTCCAGCACGGCCAGGTCCGGTCGCAGGAGGGCCGCGGGGACCGGGCTCTCGTCGCTGCTCGTGCCCACCGGCGTGGCGTTGACGAGTAGGTCGGCGTCAGCGAGCTCATCGGCCAGGCGCGCCATGGAGCCATCCGAGCGGCGCAGGATGCTGATGTGGCCGGCGCCCACGTGCCCAAGTGCCAGCTGGACGGCACGCCCGGCGCCGCCGGCGCCGAGCACGACGGCATGGCCGATGCCCTGCGGGCAGAGCCGGCCAAGCGCGTCCACGGTCGCCGGCAGATCCGTGTTGTGGCCGACGAGGCGGTCGCCGTCCCGGACGACGACGTTGACGGCCTCCGCCGCGCGAGCCTCGTCGGATAGTTCGTCCACGAGGGCTGCCACGGCCACCTTGTGGGGAACGGTCACGTTCGCGCCACCGGTGTCGGGCGCGCGCAGGCTGGCCACCATGGCCGGCACGGCCTCCGGCGGGATGTCCGCGAGGACATAGTGGTGCGGCAGGCCCAGAGCGGCGAAGGCGGCCGCCATCATGGCCGGCGAGGCCGAGTAGGCGATGCCCTGGCCGAGCAGCCGGAATGTCAGGCTGTCGGCCACCGGGGATTCCACCGCTCGGCGCGTCCGTCATCAGGCGTCCTGGCCCACCAACGGCGTGGCTGCCTCGGCGGCCGTCTCGGGGAGGCTTGACAGCCCATCGCCGGCCCCGGCGCGACGACCGCGTGGCCCCATCGATCGGGCGCGGCGACGGCGCACGGCCGCGCGCACGTCGCCCATGGTGTCGCCACCGAGGTCGGCCAGCAGGGCGTCCGCGAGCGCCAGGGCCAGCATGGCCTCGCCGACCACGGCAGCCCGCGGCATGATGGCCACGTCGCTGCGCTCGATGTGGGCGCGGCGCACCTCGCCCGTCTCGAGGTCCACCGCGTCGAGCGGCTTGCGCAGCGTGGACACCGGCTTCACGGCCACGCGGGCGACGATGGCGGCGCCGTTGCTCATGCCGCCCTCCGTGCCGCCGGCGCGGTTCGTCTTGCGTGCCCAGCCTGGGGCACCCGGCACGACCTCGTCGTGGACCACGCTGCCGCGCCGGCTCGCCACGCCGAAGCCGAGGCCGATCTCGACACCCTTGACGGCCTGGATGCCCATGAGCACCGCGGCGATGGCGGTGTCCAGGCGGGTATCCCACTCGGCGTTGGAGCCGATGCCCACCGGCATGCCCTCAGCCACGACCACGAACGAACCACCCACGGAGTCGCCGGCTCCGACCGCTGCATCGACCTCGGCCAGCATGGCCGCCTCCGCGACGGGATCCGGGCAGCGCAGTGGCGTGGGCGTGCTTCGGTCGCCATCGACCCACCCGACAGGGACGTGCGCCACGGGGTCGTCCGCGCCGTCGAAGGCGCGCACCGGGCCGAGCTGGTCGACGAACGACCAGATGCGCACGCCGCACGTTTCAAGGAGCTGGCGGCAGACCGCGCCGGCGGCGACGCGCGGTGCCGTGGAGCGTGCCGAGGCTCGCTCGAGGACATCGCGGATGTCGCGCGCGTCGTACTTGATGGCCCCGGCCAGGTCGGCATGCCCCGGCCGCGCCAACGTGATGGCCCTGGGGCGCCGGGTCCGGGGTCGCGGCTCGACCGACATGCGCTCGGACCAGTCGACCCAGTCCCGGTTGGGGATGCTGAAGGCGAGGGGAGAGCCAAGCGTGCGGCCGAAGCGCAGGCCAGCCGACCAAGTGACGCGATCTCGCTCGATCTGCATGCGGCGGCCGCTGCCGTAGCCGTGCTGGCGCCGGGCCAGCTCGAGATCCACGGCCGCCGTGGAGACGCGCAGGCCGGCCGGCAGTCCATCCAGGATGCCGGACAGGCCGGGGCCGTGGGATTCGCCGGCGGTCAGGAGTCGCAAACGTCGTAAGGTCATCGGCTGAGGGTCTCCAGGTCCGTCCAGAACGAAGGGTAGGAGACGGCCGCACAGGCGGGATCGTCGATGCGTACGGTACCCGCCACGCCGGTCAGCGCGGCGATCGCGAAGGCCATGGCGATGCGGTGATCGCCGTCCGTGTGGATGGCCGCCTCGCGGGCCTGGCCGCGGCTCACGAGCCAGCCGTCCGGGCGCTCCTCGACACGTGCGCCGACGGCGGCCAGATTGGCCGCTACGAGGGCGATGCGGTCCGACTCCTTGATGCGCAGCTCCGCGGCGCCGCGCAGCTCGCTACGGCCCTCCGCGGCGGCCATGGCCACGCCGATAAGGGGCAGCTCGTCGATGACGTCGGCCACGCGGTCGCCGCTGATCTCGATGGCTTGCAGAGGCCGCCCCCCGCGCACGGTGACCGTGCCCACCGGCTCGGGATGGTCGCGGGGACCGCTGGGATCGCCCGGATCTCCGTCGTCGACGAGGACCTCGATGTCGGCGCCCATCTCGCGCAACACGTCGATGATGCCGACGCGCGAGGGGTTCAGCCCGACGCCGTCGAGACGGATCTCGGCCTCGGGGTGCAGGGCGCCCGCCACCAGCCAGGCCGCGGCGGACGAGATGTCGCCCGGGACGGTCATCGAGCGAGCCACGTATCCGGCGGGGCCCTCGATGGTGGTGACGAAGCCCTCGCGACGGATGGGCGCTCCCAGCCAGGCCAGCAGGCGCTCGGTGTGGTCACGCGTGGGCCCGGGCACCTCGATGCGCGTCGTGCCGTCCGCTGCCAGCGCGGCGAGGCTCAGGCAGCCGATGACCTGGGCGCTCGCCACCGTCGGACGGTGGGCCATCGCTCGCAGGGGGCGGCGCCCGGTGATGCGCAGGGGGGCATGGCCGTCGCTCGACTCGATGGTCGCGCCGATCGCTCGGAGCGGCACGGCGATGCGTTCCATGGGCCGGCCGGAGAGCGAAGCGTCGCCGACCAGCGTGGCGGTGCCGGGTCGGCCGGCAAGGGCCCCGGCCAACAGGCGCATGGCGGTCCCCGCGTTGCCGCAGTCGAGCGTCTCCTCGCCATCACCGGGCAGGCCCGCCGCGGCTGGCGTGCCTCCGCCCCGGATCGTGGCCACCGTCCGGTCGGCGCCATCCGTCTCGAGGCTCGTGACGGCGCCCAGGCTGCGCAGTGCGCCCGCCATCGAGAGCACGTCGCCACCCGGTCGGTCGAGATGGACGGTGGCCGTCCCGGCGCCCATGGCGGTGAAGAGGAGCGCCCGGTGCGCGACCGACTTGTCAGCCGGGAGCCGCAGGCGGCCCGCCAGGCGCCCGGCACGCGAAACGACGCCCGACGGCTCCCGCTGGCGAGCGCCGGGCCGGCCCACCATCACCTCGGTGATGCGCTGGTCGTGCCGGCAGCCGTGTCGCGGGCGGCTGCCGCCGCGGATTCCCGTGCCGCGGCGCTGCGGCGCTGAGCGGAGCGCGAGACGCGCAGGATGGCTGCGAAGACCATCTCGCGTTCGTCGGCCGTCAGGACGCTGCCCTCCACGTGTGTGGCCCGCTCGATGAGCTCGCGCTCACGGCCTACGTCGTGACCGTGGTCGTCCGCGGCACGCGTCTGCTGCACGGCTACGGAGAGCTCGGCGCGCTCCTCGAGCAGCGCCGCGAGTCGGGCATCCACGTCGTCGATGCGGGCGCGGAGTCGGCGTCGCTCGGCGGGCGGCTCGGCGGGCACGTAGGCACTGTGGGCCGTGGGGTTGCGCAGGTACTCGTGACGGCGCAGGTCGTCCATGAGATCGCCGAACTCCGGGAACGACAGCGACTGCTCGGAGTCGGAGCGAGCCATCGGCGGGTCCGGGTGGACCTCGATGATGATGCCGTCCGCGCCCACGGCGGCTCCGGCCACGGCCAGAGGTCGTACGAGCGGACGATGCCCGGTGCCGTGCGAGGGATCGACCACGATGGGCAGGTGCGTGCGCTCCCGGATGACCGGCACGGCGGAGAGGTCGAGCGTATTGCGTGTTGCCGTCTCGAAGGTGCGGATGCCCCGCTCGCAGAGGACCACGTTGGGATTGCCGGAGCTCAGGATGTACTCGGCAGCCATGAGCCACTCCTCGATCGTGGCGGAGAGGCCTCGCTTGAGGAGCACCGGCTTGCGGCTCTGCCCTACGGCCTTGAGGAGGACGAAGTTGGCCATGTTGCGGGCGCCGACCTGGAGCATGTCCACGTAGCGCTCGAAGACCTCCACGTCGCCGGGGTCCGTGATCTCGCTGACCACCGGCAGGCCGGTCTCCTCGCGGGCCTCGGCGAGCAGCTTGAGTCCCTCCACCCCGAGGCCCTGGAAGGCGTAGGGCGACGAACGCGGTTTGTAGGCGCCGCCGCGCAGGAGCGTTGCGCCCTCGCGCTTCACCCAGCGGGCGGTGGCCATCAGCTGCTCTCGGGACTCCACGGCGCAGGGACCGGCCATGACCACCAGGGGGGCACCGGCACCGATCTCCACGTCACCGACCCTGACGCTGGAACGATCCGGGTGGTGCTCCGCGCTGGCCAGCTTGTAGGGCTTGCTGACGCGGATGCATTGCTCCACGCCGGGCATGACCTCGACATGCCGCACGCGCTCGACGCCCACGCCCACGACGCCCATGACGATGCGCTCCGCGCCAACCATGACGTACGTCTCGAGGCCCTCGTCGGCGACGACCTTGCGGACCGCGTCGATCTCCTCCTGCAGCGCTTCGGTGCGCATGACGATGATCATCTCGGTACCACCCCGTCCTTTGGCTTGTCTTCCCTGCTGCTCGTTCACGCGGTGAGGCAACAAAAAACGCAGGGCCCCGGTGGGCTCCTGCGTCAGCGGGCACGAGTGCCTCTGCTGCCGGGCTCTGCCCGGCTGCCTCGTACCCGCTAGCTAAAGGACCAATAGCGAACCATGTGGCCTCGGACCTTAGCGGTCGCCCGTGAGCCTGTCAAACGATGTCCGCATCTTGAGGCTGGACCTGCGCGACTGCGGCGTCGCCGCCGCTGACACTGCTGCCCGCTTCAAGATCCTGGCCGCCGCTCGCAGGGCACGCTGGCAGGCCGGAACCGCATCTGGCACCGGCGCTCAGCCGCGCCGCAGCCGCTCGAGCGCGATGGCCTGAAGGGGCAGCACCGAGAGGGCGTCGCCGATCTCGCCGGAATCGACCATGGCCATCACCTCGTCGAAGGGCAGCCAGCGCACGACGAGCTCCTCCGTGCCCTCTGGCTGGGCCTCGCCCTGCTCGAGGTCGGTGGCCAGGTACACGACGGCCTCCTCGTCGCTGACCGAGTTGGAGAGCTGGTAGCGACCGATCTCCCGCCAGGTCCGTGCCGTCAGCCCGGTCTCTTCGAGCAGCTCTCGCTGGGCACCCTCCAGGCTATCCTCGGCGTGGGGCGAGCCACCCTCGGGGATCTCCCAGGAGAGCTCGTCGAAGGCGTAGCGATGCTGGCCCACGAGTGCCACTCGATCATCGTCGTCGATGGCGACCACGCCCACGGCCACGTTGGCGTAGTGCACGACGCCGTAGATGCCGGGCTGTCCGTCGGGCCGCGTGACCTCGTCGTGGTAGACGCTGATCCAGGGGTTCGCGATAGGCGATCCGCCGGGAGTGACGTGTCCAGGGCCCCACCGACGTGCCACCCCAGCCCGCGGAATCTGGTGAGACGCGCCGGACCCTCACGCCTCGCTGGGTCCCTCGGTGGCGTGGCGGCCGGCCGACGTCGCCGGCGACAGCACGCTCCGGCCACCGTCCACGCGCCACACCGCGCCGGTCACATAGGCCGCCTGCGGAGACAGCAGGAAGGCCGCCACCCCGGCCACCTCCTCTGCGCGCCCCATCCGCCCGAGCGGGACGTCCGGCCGGGCATCCGGGGGGTGCAGCGCCACGTCGAAGGGCGTGTCGATGGCGCCGGGTGCGAGGACGTTGACACGGATGCCGTCGGCGGCTCCGATGAGGGCCAGCGATCGCGCCAGACCCTCCAGACCGGCCTTGGCCGCGGCATAGGCGGGCGACCGCGCCGAGCCCTCCGCGGCGCCCACGATGCTACCCAGCAGCACGACCGAGCCGCGGCCCCGCTGCAAGGCCGGCCAGGCCAGGCGGGACGCCTCCCAGGCCGCCGTGAGGTCCACCCGGATGACCTGTTCCCAGTGCGCCGGGTCGTCCCAGGGACCGCTCGGCGGAAGGCCGGCCGCGCAGACGAGGCCGTCCAGGCGCCCCTCCGGCCCTTCGGCTGCGGCGATGGCTGCCTCGAGGTCGGCCGGTTCGGCGGCGTCCCCGGCGATGGCCAGCACGCCGTCAGGCGCCTGGACGCGGCGCGACAGGGAGGTCACCTTCCAGCCCTCACCGCACAGCCGGGCAGCCACTGCCCAGCCGATGCCAGACGACCCGCCGGTGACCAGGCAGCGTGGCATAGCGGTCTCGCTCATGCCCTGCATCGTACCCGCCGGCGTCGGTGCGGCGTGGATCGCGCCTCAGCCGCCAGGGCCCAGGGGGCTGACAGCGCCCGCCGCGCCGGCCTACGATGAGCCATGCCCACCATCGCCATCGTGACCGACACGTCGTCCGACCTGCTCCCCGAGCAGGCGGCCGAGGCGGGCATCCGCCTCGTGCCACTCACCGTCAGCTTCGGCGACGAGACCTTCGAGGCTGGCACCGAGCTGCGCAACGAGGACTTCTACCCTCGCCTCACGGCGCCTGGCGCAGCCCTGCCCCGGACGGCAGCGCCGAACCCGCAGCAGTTCGAGGCCGCCTACCGGGAGGCCCTCGACAGCGGCGCCGCCGGCGTCGTCTGCGTCACCCTCAGCCAGAAGCTCTCGGCCACCTACTCGTCGGCCGTCCAGGGCGCCAGGGCCTTCGAGCCGGGCACCGTCGAGGTCGTCGATTCGCGGACCACACCCACGCCCTGGGCATGATCGCGACCGAGGCGGCAGCCCTGGCGCGGGAGGGGCGCCAGCCTGGCCGAGGTCGCCGCCCGTGCCCGCGACCTCGCGGACCGCTCGCACCTCTACTTCGCCGTGGACACCCTCGAGTACCTGCAGAAGGGCGGGCGCATCGGCCGCGCCTCCGCCCTGGTGGGCACGCTGCTGTCCATCAAGCCCATCCTCTTCGTCGAGGACGGCGCCGTGGGCACGGCCGACAAGCTGCGCACGGCCGCCAAGGCGCGGGCTCGACTCCTGGAGCTGGTCAGCCAGCGCCCCGTCGAGCGCGCCACGGTGCTGCACACGGGCGCCCCGGGGGTCGAGGCCTTCCGCGACGAGTTCGCCGACGCTCGTCGGCCTCGACGCCGGCGTCGGTCCCCATCGGCCTCGTCGGTCCGGTGGCGGGCACCCACGTGGGGCCCGGCATGTACGGCGTTTCGCTCATCACGCCTGCCTAGCCGAGGCCGAATGGCCCTTCGGGAGCCGGCGAGCCCGAGGGTACACTCGCGCGGCTTCGGTTCGCATGCGAGCCCGCCCGCCGTTCCACTCGCTCCGGCCCGGCGCTCGCCCAGTGGGAGGTATGTGTTCCGATGAGTGCCGTCGAGGTCGTCCCCGTCATCGATCCGTGGGCCTCCGCCCAGCGCCAGTTCGACATCGCCGCTGACCGGCTCGGTCTCGACCCGGCGCTGCGGGCCGTGCTCCGCGAGGCTGAGCGCGAGCTCATCGTCTCGGTGCCCGTGCGCATGGACGACGGCAGCGTCCAGGTCTTCACCGGCTACCGCGTGCAGCACAACCTGGGCCGCGGTCCGTCCAAGGGCGGCCTCCGCTACCACCAGGACGTGACCCTCAACGAGGTGCGCGCCCTGGCCATGTGGATGACCTGGAAGTGCGCCGTGGTGGGCATCCCCTTCGGCGGCGGCAAGGGTGGCGTGCGCGTCGACCCCAAGAAGCTCTCCATGCGCGAGCTGGAGGGCCTGACGCGCCGCTTCACGACGGAGATCAGCGTCCTCATCGGGCCGGAGAAGGACATCCCGGCGCCGGACGTCAACACCAACGCCCAGACGATGGCCTGGATCATGGACACCTACTCCATGCACGTCGGCTACACCGTGCCCGGCGTGGTGACCGGCAAGCCCATCAGCCTGGGCGGGTCGGAGGGTCGCCACGAGGCCACCGGCCGCGGCGGCGTGGTGACCATCGTGGAGGCTGCCAGGCACCTCGGCCTCGCCATCGAGGGCGCCACGGTGGCCATCCAGGGCTTCGGCAACGCCGGCGCCACGGCCGCCTACCTGCTCGAGGACCTGGGCGCCAGGGTCGTGGCCGTGTCCGACTACGTCGGGCGGCATCCACCGCGCCGACGGGCTGGACATCAAGGCCGTTCGCAACTGGAAGGCCGAGCACGGCACGGTGGTCGGCTTCCCCGGTGCGCGAGCCCATCAGCAACGAGGCGCTGCTCGAGCTGGACGTGGACATCCTGGCCCCGGCGGCCCTGGAGAGCCAGATCACGGCCGCCAACGCCGAGCGGGTGCGGCCCCGGATCCTGGCGGAGCTGGCCAACGGCCCCACGACGCCCGATGCGGACGTCATCCTCGCCCGCAACGGCGTGTTCGTCATCCCGGACATCCTCTGCAACGCCGGCGGCGTGACGGTCAGCTACTTCGAGTGGGTGCAGGACCTCAACCGCGACCAGTGGTCGGAGGCCATCGTCAACGCCAAGCTCACCGAGATCATGGTGCGCAGCTTCGGCGAGGTGCTGGCCATGTCCCTGCGGGAGAATGTGGACATGCGGCTGGCGGCCTACCTGCTGGCCGTGGACCGCGTGGCCTCAGCCACGGCGCTGCGCGGCATCTACCCCTAGCGCGGAGGAGAGGCAGCGTCGATGCAGCGGCTGGACCACGAGGAGCAGTTCCTCTTCAAGCAGGAGGTGCAGCAGCTCGCCGAGGCGCTCGGTGAGAGCGGTGCCCTGGACAACGTGGAGGACCTGCTCACCGACGTCATCACCAGCCCGCGCTTCGACTCGGAGGTCTTCACCCTGGAGCGGTCGCTCCAGGTCATGCTGGGCGCGCGCCCGGGGACCACGCTGGTGGGGCTGCTCACGGTCTCGCCGGAGGTCTTCGACCAGGTGGCCGAGGTGCGCATCGCCGCCGAGACGCTCGACCGCCTGCGCGCCTGGCGGGCGCGCTTCGGGCTGGCCATCGACAACGCCCTCAACTTCCTCAACAACCCCGACGGCATCCAGGGCCACGACTTCTCGACGCAGATCGCCAACGTGGACGAGCGGCGCGTGCTGCAGGGCCGCCTGACGCTGGTGCGCTACAACAACGAGCCGCAGTTCTTCCTGGCCGACGCCCACGTCTTCTACGGGCTCATCGCCGACATCCTCGAGCAGCTCGGGACCGCACACGGACGAGGACGCCATCGACGAGGAGACGCTGGCCCGGCTGCGCGAGGCGCTCGACCGCCTCGAGCGCAAGTTGGCCTCACGCGAGCGCCGCTGACGGCCACGAGCGTAGGCCGCAGGTCGGCTGAGTGCCCGCGGCCGGAGGGGCCGAGCCTCAGCCCAACAGGCCATTCGCCACGAGGTCGGCGCGCAGGCCGTCGGCACCCCGGAAGTGGTGGACGGCGATGCCCAGCGCGCGGGCGGCCACGATGTTGGGCTCGTGGTCATCCACGAACAGGACGTCCTCGCTCCGCAGACCGTACGTGTCCAGCAGGTAGCGGAAGATGGCCGGGTCCGGCTTGGCCAGCTTGACGCGCCCGGAGACGACGACGCCATCGAACCAGTCGAGCCACTCGTAGCGTTCCTCGGCGTGGGGGAACTTCTCGGCCGACCAGTTGCTGAGCGCGTAGAGCGGCACGCTTGCGCTCGTGCAGCTCACGCAGGACGGCCACGGTGTCCTCGTGGGAGCCGGCCAGCGTCTCCGACCAGCGCTCGTCGTAGGCGCGGAAGATGTCCGCCCACTGAGGATGCTGGACCACGAGGTCGGCCATGGCGTCCGACCACGAGTCGCCATGGTCGCGAGCCAGGTTCCAGTCGTGGTTGAGGACCTCGGCCAGGATGGTCTCCATCTCGGCCTCGCGGCCGGGCATGACCTTGCGCAGGAGGTAGCGGGGGTCCCAGTCCACGAGGACCCCGCCCAGGTCGAAGACGACGGTGTTCACGTCCTCATGCTAATCGGCCGGGCGCCGCCGTACCCTGTAGGACATGCGACAGGTCTACCTGGCGGCCACGGGCATGAACCGCGGCAAGACCACGTTCGCGCTCGGGCTCCTGGCGGCGCTCCTCGAGCGCGGCCTATCGACCGGGCTTCACCAAGCCGGTCGGCCAGCGCTACGCCATGGTGGACGACATGCCCGCCGACGAGGACGCCATCCTCATGCGGGCCACGTTCGGCCTCGACCGACCCCTACGAGCTGATGAGCCCGGTGCACATCCCGCGCGGCTTCACCAAGGCCTTCATCCGCGGCGACATCGTGGAGGACCTCGGCGCGCGCATCGAGGCCGCCCACGCGCGCCTCGCCGAGGGCCGCGAGGCGCTGCTCATCGAGGGCACCGGGCACGCCGGCGTCGGCGCCGTCATCGGGCTCTCCAACGCGGTCGTGGCGGCGCGCCTGCGAGCACCGGCGGTCATCGTGAGCGAGGCCGGCGTGGGCCGGCCCATCGACGAGATCGTCCTCAACGCGGCGCTCTTCGCGCAGCACGGCGTGCCCCTTGCCGGCGCCGTCGTCAACAAGGTCGACCTCGACGCCGACCCCTCGCTGGCCGAACTGCTGCGCGACCGGGCTGGCGCGCCACGGCATCGAGCTGCTGGGCGTGCTGCCCTACCGGCCCATCCTCGCCCACCCCACCCTGGCCATGCTCCTCGAGCAGATGCACGGGGAGCTGCTGAACCCGGGCGACGACCTGGACCGGGCCATCGAGCACGTGGCCATCGGCGACATGCAGCCTGGTCACCTGCTCGAGCGCATCGGCCCGGGCACGCTGCTCATCCTGCCCGGCGACCGCCGGGACGTCATCACGGCGGCCGTGACCGCCCACCGTGCGCAGCGGGTCTGGCAGCCGCGAGCGGCCGCGGCCGGATCCGCCGCGCGAGCCCGCACCCGGGGCGCCCGGCCAGGCCGGCTCGGCCGCCGTGTCCGTGGCGGGCATGGTCTTCACCGGCGGCATCCGCCCGCACCGCGACGAGCTCGAGTCGCTGCGCGAGCGCCGGCCTCTTCGCCTATCTGATGGACGACGCGACCTACGAGGTCGCCACCAGGTCCACGGCCTGCTCGTCAAGACGCACCCGGCCAACCGAGCCAAGATCGAGGAGATCAAGCGACTGGTCACCGATCACTTCGACGTGGACGGGCTGCTCGATCGTCTGGCAGCTGGCCTTGACGCAGGGAGCCCGGTGGAGCACGCCGGGCCCCGTCGGTCGGCTCGGAGCGGGCGGCAGCGGTCGTCGCGGAGGTGGCTGATCCCAGGCTGCGCCGGCGACGCGCAGCCTCGCAGCGCCCGGTCGGGCGTAGCGCCTAGCCTCCACGCCCAGCAGGACGTTGTCGATGAGCCGGGTGGTGCCGAAGAAGACCGCCATGGAGAGGAGCGCCGGCCCCTCGACCCGTGCCAACTCGGTCAGCGTCAGGACATCGGCGCAGGAGACGTACTCCACCTGGGCCAGCGGCTCCGCTGGCCAGGATCTCCTCCATGAGCCCGCGCAGCACGTCGCCCTCCCGTTCACCCTCCAGCCAGGCCAGCCGGGCAGCCGTGAGCGCCCGGTGGAGCACGGGCGCCGCCCGCCGCTCCTCCGGCGAGAGGTGCACGTTGCGCGACGAGAGCGCCAGGCCGTCCGGCTCGCGGACGGTGGGGCAGGGGACGACCCGCGTCGGCAGCGCCAGGTCGCTCGGCCATGCGCCGGATGACCATGACCTGCTGCGCATCCTTCTGGCCGAAGTAGGCGCGCTCGGCAGCCACGAGCGCGAAGAGGATGGCCACCACCGTGGCCACGCCGTCGAAGTGGCCCGGTCGCGCCGCGCCCTCCAGCGGTACCGCCACCGCGCCGACGCGCACGAGCGTGTCGAAGCCGGGTGGATAGACCTCCTCGACGCCGGGGAGCCAGACGATGTCGACGCCCTCCGCCGCGCAGGTGGCCAGGTCGGCGTCCGTGTCGCGCGGGTAGCGCGTGTAGTCGCTGGAGTCGTTGAACTGGCGCGGGTTGACGAAGATGGTGACCACGACCGTGGCGCTCTCCGCGCGGGCCCGCTGCATGAGCGCCCGGTGACCCTCGTGGAGCCAGCCCATGGTGGGCACCAGGCCGACCGGCCGGGGCACGTCCGCGAGCGCCTCGCGCAGCTCCGCACGGGTGCGCAGGACGCGGGTCACGCGGGCATCCCCAGCGGCGCGGACGGCTCGACTCGCTCAGAGGTCCCGGTCGAGCGGGATGGCCAGGCTCATGTCCGGCTGGTCCAGGCTGGACCGCCCGAGCACCTCGTCCAGCACGGCCGCGTCCATGGTGCTCGACTCCGCCTCGCCTGGGAAGTCGCGGCTGATGACAGCGTCGCGATAGGCTGCCACGGCCTCCGCCAGCGCCTTGCCGACCTCGCCGAAGCGACGTGCGTGGCGGGGCGTGTAGCCCTGCGTCAGGCCCACGACGTCGGTGACGACCTGGATCTCGGCCGAGCGTGTACGGGCCCGCGCCGATGCCGATGGTCGGGATGCGCAGCCGCTCGGTGACGGCCCGGGCCAGCTCGGCGGGCACGAGCTCCAGGACGACGGCGAAGGCGCCCGCCTCCTGGACGGCCAGCGCGTCGGCGATGAGCTTGCGGGCCGACTCCTTCGAGCGGCCCTGGACGCGGAAGCCACCCAGTTGGTTGACGGCCTGCGGCGTCAGGCCGATGTGGCCCATGACCGGGATGCCGGTCGAGACGATGGCCTCGATGGTGCGCGCGGAGCGCACGCCACCCTCCACCTTGACGGCCTGCGCGTAGGCCTCGGAGAGGAAGCGACCGGCGTGCTCCACCGACTCCGCCTCCGAGACGCCGTAGGAGAGGAAGGGCATGTCGCCCACGACCAGGGCGTGGCGGGCGCCGCGGGCCACGGCTCGCGTGTGGTGCAGCATCTCCTCGATGCTGACGCGCACGGTCGTGTCGTAGCCGAGCATGACCATGCCCAGGGAGTCGCCCACCAGGATGACCGGGATGCCGGCCTCGTCGACGATGCGCGCGGTCGGGAAGTCGTAGGCGGTGATGCAGGCGAAGCGCTCGCCGCTCTCGTGCAGGCGGGCGATGTCGGCGATGGTGATGCGGCGGTCGGGCTTGCTGGCGCTCATCGGTCCAATGATGCACCGCCTGACGCCCGCAGGTGCAGGAGCCGGTCGAGGAGGTCATGGGCGATGGCTGACTTGGCGGCCGGTGGCCATGGCTCCGGGGGCCTGCCGGGCACGATGATGGTGACGCGGTTCGTCTCCGTGCCGAAGCCGGAGCCCGGCTCCGAGACGTCGTTGGCGACCAGCAGGTCCACGCCCTTGCGTGCCGCCTTCTGCGGCGCGCGTTCGAGCGAACCGGACTCCGCCGCGAAGCCCACGATGAGGGGACGACGGAGCGGGTCATCGCCGTCGGCCCGGGCCTGCGCGGCGGCCTCGGCAAGGATGTCCGGCGTGGGCTCCAGCTCCAGGGTCAGGCCCTCGGACCGGGTCAACTTGTCTTCAGCCACGCTGCGCGGCCGGAAGTCGGCCACCGCCGCGGCCATGACGAGCGCATCGCAGCCCGGCAGTGCCGCCAGGACGGCCTCGCGCATCCGTGCGGTCGTCTCGGCCTCCACCAGCTCTGCGCCCATCCGGCGGCGGTACGCTGGTGGTGCCCTTCACGAGCGTGACACGGGCGCCCCGCTCCAGCGCCGCCTCCGCGATGGCGAAGCCCATGCGGCCGCTGGAACGGTTGCCGATGAAGCGCACCGGATCGATGGGCTCCGCGGTGCCGCCGGCGCTCACGACGATGTGCCAGCCAGCCAGGTCCGCAGGTCGTCCGGCAACGACGCCCACCACGGTCTCCACGAGCAGCGGGAGTGACGCCAGGCGTCCGACCCCTACCTGGCCGGAGGCCAGCGGTCCGGAGGCCGGGTCCACCACGGTGTAGCCGAACTCGCGCAGCCGTCGCACGTTGCCCACGGTGGCTGGGTGAGCGAACATGTCTCCGTCCATGGCCGGCGCCACGACCACCGGTGCGCGCGTGGCGAGGCAGGTGGCGGTGATGACGTCGTCGGCCAAGCCGTTGGCCATGGCCCCCAGCCAGCGGGCCGTGGCCGGAGCCACGAGCACGGCGGCGGCCGAGTCGGCGGCCACGATGTGGCTGATGCGCCGGTCAGCCTGCAGCTCCAGCGGGTCGAGCATGACCGGCCGGCCCGAGAGGGTCTCCAGCGTGAGCGGGCCGATGAAATGGGTGGCAGCGCTCGTCATCATGACCTGCACCTCGGCCCCCGCGACGACGAGCTGGCGCAGCAGCTCGGCGGCCTTGTAGGCGGCGATGGAGCCGGTGACGCCCAATAGGATGAGGCGCCCCTCGAGGGGTCGATCGGTCATGACGGTGCTCCAGCTCCAGGTCGGGTGGCGATGTGCTCGGCGAGCAGGCCCAGACCGCGCAACACGAGCTCGGGATCCAGCACGTCGGCGATGGCGGGCAGGTTCGGGCTGGCCGGCCGGCACCAGGCTGCGCGCGCCCAAGAGGCAGCGGCGTGACCTCCGGTGACCACGACCCTGGGTGCCGAGGAGCCGAGCTGGCGACGGGCCCGGCACCGGTGGGCCGGGTGCCGATGGTCCAAGCTCCGGCAGGTCGATGGCCCCCGCCCCGATGAGGCCGACCTGGCTGGCCAGGCGCTCGCGCATCCTCGTCACGAGCTCGCGCACGGCGCCCAGGTGCCCGATGACGATGCCGCTCTGCAGCGCCGCCGCGGTGTCCACGCCGATGGCGTCGTCGGGCAGCTCCAGCTCTACCCGCGGCAGTCGCGCCGTGCCCTCGGCCAGGGCCCGCGCCGCCAGGCCAAGGCCCGGCAGGATGGCGCCACCCAGGAAGAAGCCATCGGCGTCCACGGCATCGACAGTAGTGGCCGTGCCCAGGTCCACGACGACGACGGGTCGGCCGTGGAGGACGCTGGCGGCCCAGGCCGCGAGCAGTCGGTCCGGGCCGGTCAGGTCGGGGCGCGGCAGCGCCGTCAGCAGCGGGATGCGATCGGCGCCCGCGACCGTGAGGGGCAGCCCCAGCGTCCCAGCGGCGCGCTCGAGGCGTGCCGTCCAGCGATCCACGACGCTGATGGCCACGATGGAATCGGGTGGCACGCGAGCCTTCTCGACCAGCATGCGCAAGCCCGCCGTGAGGTCCGCCGTCGAGGCCACGGACGTGTCCAGCCGGCCCGCCTCGCGGACGGTGCTGCCATCGATGAGGGCAGCCTTCGCGGCGCTGTTGCCGATGTCCACGCCGATGATCACAGCGCGATGATAGGCCCGGCCGATGGCGGTGGGCTGCGATACCATCGGCTGCGTCGTCGATCCCACGGTCCGGCGGGCGCGGGCCGCGAACAGGAGGGGTGTGTGTCGTTCGAGCCGCCGGCCAAGTTCTTCGTCAACAGCGGCCTGGCCTCGAACCCCGTGGACATCTACCACCTGCTGCGTCCCCTCCTGCGGCAGACCGTCGCGTACCGCTACCTGCGTGCCGGAAAGGTGGTCGCCCACGGCACCGGCTGGGTCGAGCGCATCGTGGCCGACCGGCCAGACGTCTCGTCCTTCTTCACGCCGCTCTCGATCTGCCTCTCGGTGGCCTCCTGGGAGCACCTCGAGTTCGAGACACGTCCCGACCAGCTCATCACCTACACCCTGGTCCAGGGAGACGAGCGGGTCGTGCTGCAGTTCGCGCCGGCCCCTGGCGCCGACCAGGAGGAGGCCATCCAGGAGCTGCTGCCCTTCCAGGTCATGCCCGGCTACATCCAGATGGAGCTCGGTGCACTGGACGTGGAGGAGTCCTCCGCTGATCGGGACCGGCCGCCCGCGGCTGACGGAGGAGCCGGGGGCCCCGGCGAAGGCGGGTCGACCACCTGACCTCGTGGGTCGACCACCTGATGACGGCAGGTCGACGCGCCTGACGTGCAAGGCAACCCGTGCCTCGCGCCCAGCCCGTGTAGCATGACGGCCCGATGTTCCAACGCACCGCGCTGCCCGACGGGCCACGCGTCATCTCCGCTCGCCTGCCCGGCCTCCGCTCGCTCTCCGTGGCCGTCCACGTCCTCGTTGGCTCGCGCGGCGAGACGCGGCGCACTTCGGGGCTGGCCCACTTCATGGAGCACATCACCTTCAAGGGCACGCGAGACCTGCCCACCACGCGTGACGTGTCCGACGCCATCGAGGGCGTCGGCGGCTCCTGCAACGCGGCCACCGACCGGGAGACGACGGTCTACTGGACGCGGCTGCCACTGCGCGAGGCCGAGCGGGGCGTCCACGTCCTGGCCGAGCTGACGCTGCGACCGCAGCTGCGCAGCCAGGACATCGCCCACGAGCGGGAGATCATCGTCGATGAGATCCGCTCCTATCGCGATGACCCCGGCCAGTACATCTACAACCTCTGGGACGAGGCCTACTTCGGCGACTCGCCGCTGGGCTGGGAGATCGCCGGCGACGAGGATACGGTGCGTTCACTCAGCGACTCGGACATCCGCGACTTCTGGTCCGCCCACTACCGGCCCGCGAACCTGGTCGTGGCGGCAGCCGGTGACATCGCCCACGAGGACGTCGTGGAGCTGGTCGACGTCGCCTTCGGCCGGGGCGCGGGCGAGCGGGCAGACGGTCCCACCCGCGCCACGTTCGCCCGTCGAGCGCCTGCGCGTGCAGCAGCGCGACACGTCGCAGGCCTACCTCTGCCTGGGCGTCACGGGCCTGCCGCGCGACCATGCCGACCAGTGGACCCTGGACCTGCTCAACACGGTCCTGGGGGACGGCACGTCGTCGCGACTCTTCATGGCCATCCGCGAGGAGGCCGGTCTCGCCTACGACGTGCACTCCTTCCAGACCGACTACGCTGACTGCGGCACGCTGCAGGTCTACCTCGGCGCGGACGCCGGCGACGTGCAGGCCGGCTGCCGAGCGAGTCCTCGTGGAGCTGTCGCGGCTCCGTGACGAGCGGGTCCCGGCTGCCGAACTCGAGCGAGCCCGCAACTACGCCCTCGGGCGCCTGGAGCTGCGCCTGGAGGAATCGAGGGCCATGGCGTCGTTCCTGGGCAGCCAGGAGGCGCTCCACGACCGGGTCATGACGATGGACGAGGTGATGGACGAGCTGCGGGCGGTGACGGCCGACGACATCCAGTCCCTGGCGGGGCGGCTCTTCCGCGACGAGGCGCTGTGCGCGGCCCTCATCAGCCCCGACCCCGAGTCCCTCGGCCTCGACAGCGGGCTGCGCCTGCCATGAGCGATCAGCCGGTCCGGCCACCATCCGGCGATGCCGCCACCCCCGCATGCCGGGCCGCCGCGACCGGGCACGCCGGCGCCAGGTGCGCCGCCCAGCGCACCGATGGTGCCGCCCGGCGGGCCACCCGCCACCGGCGCACCATCGTGGCCTCTCCACCTGGATACCGCCCACCCGGGCCACCGCCCAACCGATTGCCGCCCGGCGCCGCCGCCACCAGCCGGACCGGCGCCCCAGCCAACCACCACCCGGGCCGGGCGCGTCGGCCGGGAGCAGGTCCGGCCGCTCCGCCGCCGGTCGCTCCGCCAGCTGCCGGTGCGCCCGCGGCGCGGCTCGCTGGATCCGTGCCGATCCGCGCCCCCGTCGCGACCGACTCCCGGCGCTGCGCCTCCTGGCCCGGGGAGGACCAGGCGACCGCCATCGACCGCTCTGCCGATGCCCGCCTGGCCCGACTCCACCTGCGGGGCGGCCTGCTGTCCCTCGCGCGCGCCTCGCTGGAGCAGATGGCCGGTGCCGGGACCCTGGACGTGCCGGCCATGGCCGATCTGGCCGAGGCCCGCTGGCGCAGCGGTGACCTGGAAGGTGCGGCCGATGCCGCCCGCGCCCACCAGTCGTCTGGTGGTGCCGAGCCGCTGGCTGCGCTCATCCTGGCCGAGGACCTCATGCGCATCGGGCAGGCGGCTGATGCGCGCCGCTACGCGGAGTTCGTGTTGGCCCGAGCCGGCGGCGCGGCCGACCAGCTCTTCGCCCAGGAGCCGCGCAGTCCGATCTGGCCTGCGCCCGACGGTGGCTGGATGGCGCACGGCGCTGACGCTCCGGGGCACGCGGGGCTCCTCGTCGGCGGCAGCGAGGTCGCGGCGCCCACGCCGCGGACGTGGATCCTCGAGCCGTCGCCCGGTCAGCGGGCTCGAGTCGGACTCGCTGCCGGCAGCCGGTCCCGGCGGGCCGGGGCGCGGCTGCGGCCCCGGGTGGCCCATCATCCACCGCGGCCGTGGTCATGAGCGGGCGGCTTGGCCGGTGAGGAGCTGGAGCGCGTGGACCGCTCCCTGGCCGGCGGCGACGTCCGCGCGGCCACCGGCCGGCTGGCCGTGCTCCTGCGCCTCGACCCGGCGCTGGCACCCATCATCCTCTCGGCAGCCGAGCGCGCTGCCACCGTCAAGCCGCTGGCCAGCGGGGACCTGGCTGCCATCCACCTCGTCCGCGGTGACGCCTACCGCATCCTCGGCCGGGACAACGAGGCCGCAGCCGCCTATCGAGCAGCCCACCAGGCCCTCCCGGCAGGGCCGACACAGGAGGTCCATCCGTGAGCGAGCGAACCCTCATCCTCATCAAGCCGGACGGCGTGCAGCGCCAGCTCGTCGGCCGCATCATCGAACGCTACGAGCAGCGCGGACTGCGCATCGTGGGCCTCAAGCTCCTGCAGGTCGACCGCACCCTGGCTGAGCAGCACTACGCCGTCCACGCCGACAAGCCCTTCTTCCCGGGCCTCGTGGCCTTCATCACCTCTTCGCCGCTGGTGGCCATGGCCGTCGAGGGCACCAACGCCGTGGCCGTCTGCCGCGCCCTCAACGGGGCCACGCGTCCGAACGAGGCGGCGCCCGGCTCGATCCGCGGCGACTTCGCGCTGGAGACGGGCATGAACCTCGTGCATGCCTCGGACAGCCCGGAGAATGCGGCCGCGGAGCTGGCACTCTGGTTCGACGCCGCCGAGCTGGTCGACTACCGGCGCGCCGTGGACGCCTGGATCGTCGAGGGCTGACCTCGCACACGCTCGGCGGGGCCGAAGGCACAGCCTTCTCGTGACCGATGGCCCGAGCCAGACGGGGCCGCTAGGCCCGCGTCGCGACGGGTGCCCGATGTGACACTCTACGGCGACCCGAGGCCGTGGTCTCGGCAAGACATGCCCAAGGCTCGCCCTGTCGCGACCGTTGCCGCGACCCGCGAGACCGGTTCCATGAAGGAGGCTCACGTACACCGTGTCTGACATCACCGTCTGGATCATCCCGATCGCCGGGATCGCGGCGATCCTCTTCGCGATATGGCTGGCCCGTGACGTGCTGTCGCGCGACAAGGGCACCAAGGAGATGCAGGAGGTCGGCAAGACCATCCAGGAAGGCGCCAACGCCTTCGTCAAGCGCCAGTACTCGACCATCGCCCTGCTGGCCGTCATCGGCACGCTCGTCGTGGCCGCCATCATCGCCGTCGTCGAGACGAAGGAAGTCGCCGACACGCAGGTCTACGGCGTCGAGCTGGGCTTCCGCACCGGCTTCGCCTTCCTCGTCGGCGCGGCCTGCTCGATGGTCGCCGGCATCATCGGCATGTTCGTGAGCGTGCGCGCCAACGTGCCCACCGCCGCAGCCGCCCAGACCAGCCTCGTTGGCGCCGTGCAGACGGCCATGCGCGGCGGCGCCGTCTCCGGCTTCCTCGTCGTGGCCCTCTCGCTGCTCGGCGTGTGGGGCATCTTCGCCCTCTTCGGCGGCCTTCAGGGCGGCATCAACACGGCCCAGGCCCCCTTCCTCATCGTCGGCTTCGGCTTCGGCGCCTCCTTCGTGGCCCTCTTCGCCCAGCTCGGCGGCGGTATCTACACCAAGGCCGCTGACGTCGGCGCGGACCTCGTGGGCAAGGTCGAGAAGGGCATCCCCGAGGACGACCCGCGCAACGCCGCGGTCATCGCCGACCTCGTGGGCGACAACGTCGGCGACTGCGCCGGCCGCGGCGCCGACCTCTTCGAGTCCACGGCCGCCGAGAACATCGGCGCCATGATCCTGGGCGTGGCCGTCTACGCCATCGCGCTCAGCTCCGGCTGGGCGAACCCCGAGGCCTGGATCTTCTTCCCGCTCGTCGTGCGCGCCTTCGGCCTCATCGCCACGATGATCGCGATGTTCTTCGTCCGCGGTCGCGAGGACGAAGATCCGATGCGCATCCTCAACAAGGGCTACTGGGCGACGACCCTGCTGTCCGTCGTCGGCCTGGGCATCGCCACCTACCTGATGATGAACTCGGCGGGCAACGGCGCCTCCGACATCCCCGTCTGGGTCTGGTATTTCGCGGCCGGCATCGTGGGCCTGGCCACCAGCATCGCCTTCGTCTACATCACGCAGTACTACACGGCCGGCAAGTGGCGCCCCGTCAAGGACATCGCCGAGGCCTCCAAGACCGGCCCGGCCACCAACATCATCGCCGGCACCGCGGTCGGCTTCGAGACCACCTTCGTGACCGCCATCACCATCGGCATCGCCCTGCTCGTGAGCTACTGGCTGGGTGATCAGGCGGGTCTCGTCAACGAGGCCGGCCACAACGTGGGCGGCGTCTTCGGCACCGCCGTGGCCACCATGGGCATGCTCATGACGACGGCCTACATCCTGGCCATGGACACCTTCGGCCCCATCACCGACAACGCCGGCGGCATCGCCGAGTTCTCGCGAGCCGGAGCCTCGGCGCGTGAGATCACCGACAAGCTCGACTCGGTCGGCAACACCACCAAGGCCCTCACCAAGGGCTACGCCATCGCCTCCGCCAGCCTGGCCGCCTTCCTGCTCTTCCAGGCCTACATCGACAAGGTCAACCTCATCCTGTTCCGCCAGATCGAATCCGGCGTGCGCGATGCCGCCGAGGGGCTCATGGACTCTGTCAACCTGGCCAACGTGGGCGTCTTCGTGGCGGCCTTCATCGCGGCCATGACCGTCTACCTCTTCAGCTCCCTGGCCATCCGCGCCGTGGGCGTGGCCGCCGCCGCCATCATCGTGGAGGTGCGCCGCCAGTTCCGCGAGATGCCCGGCATCATGGACTACAGCCAGAAGCCGGACTACGCGCGTGTCGTGGACATCACCACCAAGGCCGCCCTCCGCCAGATGATCCCGCCGGGACTGGTCGCGGTCGTGACCCCGATCGCCGTGGGCATCATCCTGGGCTACGAGGCGGTCGCCGGCTTGCTCATGGTCGGCACCATCGCCGGCGTCCTCATGGCCACCTACCTCAACAACGGTGGTGGGGCCTGGGACAACGCCAAGAAGTACATCGAAGCGGGTAACCTCACCGACGAGAACGGCAACGTCCTGGGCAAGGGTTCCGACGCCCACGCCGCGGCCGTGGTCGGTGATACCGTGGGCGATCCCTTCAAGGACACCGCGGGCCCCTCGCTCCACGTCCTCGTGAAGCTGCTGGCGACCCTGACCCTGGTCTTCGCGCCGCTCTTCATCCGCTAACCCAGCACCCGACCTCCGACCGGCGGGCGCTGACCCGCCGGTCACACGGAGGTCGACTTGGAAGAGATCGTCCAGGCCATCGTCATCGGGGTGATCCAGGGGCTCACGGAGTTCCTGCCCATCTCGTCGTCCGCGCACCTCATCCTGGTGCCGCGGATCCTCGGCTGGGACGACGCGCTGATCAACAGCGCCGCATTCGTGGTCATGTTGCACATGGGCACGCTGGCGGCGCTGTTGCTGTACTTCTGGCGGGACGTGCTGGAGCTTACTGGCCGCGGGCTGGGCGGCGCTGCGGGAACGCTCCCTGGCTGGCGACCCCAAGCGCAGGCTGGCGCTGGTGCTGCTGCTCAGCATCATCCCGGCCGCCGTCGTGGGCTTCCTGCTGGAGGACTGGATCGAGTCGTTCTTCCGCGACGCCATCCTGGTCATCCCGGTCATCCTCGTGGTCGGCGCCGTCATCCTCTGGCTGGCCGAACGCTTCGGCACCCGTCGAGCGTGACCTCGACCACGTCGACTACGGGGACGCGGCGCTCATCGGCGCGGCGCAGGCGCTGGCACTCTTCCCGGGTATCAGCCGGTCCGGCATCACGCTCGCGGCGGGCCTCTTCCGGGGCCTGACGCGAGAGTCGGCCGCGCGCTTCGCCTTCCTGATGGGCATCCCCATCATCGCCGGGGCGGGCTTCTGGAAGCTGCGCAGCATCGCCACGGGCGGGGCCGGGGAGGTCGATCCGGCCGTCCTCGCGGCCGGCGTCATCGCGGCCGCCCTCGCCGGGTGGCTGGCCATCGGCATCCTGCTGCGCTACCTGCGCACCCACAGCACCGCGATCTTCATCGTCTATCGGCTCATCGCGGCGGCCGTCCTGGTCGTCCTGCTCCTTGCCAGCGGGACCGTCTGACATCGGCCATGGACGTCCTCAAGCGGGCGCGTCAGCAGGCCATCGGCGATCTCGTCCGCACGGCCCGCATCCGCACCCAGCAGGAGCTGGTCGCGGCGCTGCGTGAGAAGGGCTACCGCGCCACGCAGGCCACGGTGAGCCGTGACATCACGGAGATGGGCCTGCTCAAGGTCGACCGCGACGGCGGCGCGGTGTATGCGCTGCCCTCCAGCGAAGCCGCCGCCGAGCTCACCGGAGAGCGGCGCCTGGCCAGTCTGCTCTCCGACCTGCCCGTCGAGATCCGGGTCTCGGGCACGCTCGTGGTCATCCGCGCCGTGCCCGGGACAGCGCATGCCATCGCCGCCGCCCTCGACCGCGTGCGCTGGCCCGACGTGAGCGGCACCATCGCCGGCGACGACACCGTCTTCGTCGCCTGCGCGGATGCAGCGGCCGTGACGCGCGTCAGACAGCGCCTGCTGAGGCTCGGCCGCTGATGGACCCGGGCCGCACGGGTCGAGCGCTGCGTCCCGGTGGTCCGAGGCCGGGCCGGCGGGTGCGACCGTGTACAATCTCGACTCTGAACGGCGCCTGGTCCGCCTGTTCTCACAGGCGACATGGCCGCCCGTCAGGATCCGACCCTGACAAGCCGCCAAGGCCTGTGCCCAGCGCGTCCCCAGGCCGGGCGCAACACGAGGATCCACGGTGAACGCGAACAAGCCCGAATACCTCTCCGCGGAGGGAATGGCCAAGCTCAAGGCGGAACTCGATGAGCTGACCAACGTCAAGCGCCCGGAGATCGCCCAGCGCATCCACGACGCCAAGGAGTACGGCGACGTCACGGAGAACGCCGAGTACGAGGATGCCAAGAACGAGCAGGCCTTCGTGGAGGGCCGCATCCAGGCACTCACGTCGATCATCAAGAACGCCGTCATCATCGAGGAGAACCACTCGCGGACGTTCGTCCAGATCGGTTCCACGGTGACCATCAAGGGCGACTCCGGCAAAGAGGAGAAGTACACCATCGTGGGGGCGGCGGAGGCCGCGCCCGCGGAGGGCCGCATCTCCAACGAGTCGCCCGTGGGCCGCGCCCTGCTGGGCAAGAAGAAGGGTGACGCGGTGACGGTCACTGTTCCCGCTGGTGCCTCTACCTACACCGTCGTCAACATCCGCTGACGTCGGGCCGGAGCGTGCCTCCGGGATGCCGTCTCTCGCTTCCGGGCGCCGACGGCCCATCCCGCTGACCGGGAGCACCGCCCGGACCCACGGTGCAGGGGACCGCATCGCATGTTCTGGGCTGACGAGCTAGCCGCACAGTTCGACGGACCGCAGGTCGTCAACGATTCCAAGACCCCTTCAGGGACCGTGCACATCGGCTCCCTCCGTGGCGTCGTCCTGCATGACGCCATCCACCGCGCCCTGCTGCAGGCCGGGCGGCCCAGCCGCTTCCTCTACGGCGTGGACGACCTGGACCCCATGGATTCGCAGGCCCTGCTGACGCCCGATGCCGTGGCGCGATCCATGGGCGTGCCCCTGGCGCATGTGCCGGCCCCCACCGGCAGCACAGCCCCCAGCTACGCGCGCTACTTCGTGGGTGAGCTCTTCATGGGCACCTTCCGCGGTCTGGGCGTGGAGCCGGAGATCTACTGGATGAGCGAGCTCTACGCGGACGGCTCGATGGATCCCTGGATCCGACGGGCGCTCGACGATGCGGAGACCATCCGGGACATCTATCGGCGGGTCAGCAAGGTCGAGCGGCCGGCCGGCTGGCTGCCGGTCTCGGTCATCTGTGAGGCCTGCGGTCGCATCGGCACCACGCTGGCCACCGACTGGGACGGTCAGACCGTGGCCTACGCGTGCCAGCCGGACTACGTGTCCTGGGCCGTCGGCTGCGGCCATGGCGGCCGCGTGGCGCCATTCGGCGGTCGGGCCAAGCTGCCCTTCAACGTGGACTGGGCGGCCAAGTGGAGCCACTTCGGCATCACCATCGAGGGCTGCGGCAAGGATCTCGCCACCAAGGGCGGCAGCCGCGACCGCAGCGACGCGGTCAGTCGGGAGGTCTTCCACCGGGAACCTCCGGCCAACGTGCCATACGAATTCCTCAACGTGGGCGGGCGCAAGATGAGCACCTCGAAGGGCAGCGGAGCCGCTGCCCACGAGATGGCCGACCTGTTGCCACCTGAGCTGATCCGTTTCCTCTTCCTGCGCCACAAGCCGCGCCGGGCCCTCGACTTCGACCCGGAGGGTGATGCCATCCCCGGACTCTTCGACGAGTTCGACCGGGTCGCCGCCGCTGCGGCCGGCCGCGAGGTGCGCGGCGAGCTGCCGCCGGACCCCGAGCGCATCTTCCGGGCCAGCCTCGTGGACGCTGACGCGGACGTGGCAGCTGCGGCGGCCCGCTTCCGGCCGGCCTTTCGCCACCTGACGCTGCTGGTTCAGGTGCCCGGCGTGGACCTTGAGGGCCGCGTGGCGGCGGAGAAGGGCGAGCCGCTGGACGATGCCGAGCGCGCCATCCTGGCCGAGCGTGCCAGCGTGGCCCAGGCCTGGCTCGACGGCTTCGCCCCGGATCGCTATCGCGTGGCCGTCAGGGAGGACCTGCCCGCGGAGGCCGGCGACCTGACGGAAGTCCAGGGCCTCTATCTGGGCGACCTGGCGGACGGTGCCGAGGCCGAGCGGCCCGCCGCTGGCGATGCCTGGCAGGACCTCATCTATCGCTGCGGACAGAGGCGCGGCGTCTCCTCGCGGGACGCCTTCGAGGCCGTCTACGCGGCGTTCCTGGGTCGCACCAACGGCCCGCGGGCGGGCTGGCTGCTGGCCAGCCTCGAGCCCGGCTTCGTGACGCAGCGCCTGCGGCAGGCAGCGGAGGAGGCTGCGGCTGCCGCCGCCGGTGGACCCGCCGGGTCGGCAGAGGGAGGGACGGCATGAGCGTCGGGGCAGCCCGACTCCGGGAGGAATCGGAGGCCATCCGCCGTGGCTGCGTGCTCAAGGGTGAGGACCCGGCGCTCGTGGACGAGGCTCTCGTGGTGGACGCCGAGCGGCGTGACCTGCTGGGCAAGGCGGACGCCCTGCGCAATCAGCGCAAGACACTCTCCGACTCGATCGGCGAGGTCATCAGGAACGGCGCGGTGCCCGACGGCCCGGAGGTGACGCGGCTGCGCGAGCAATCGAACTGGATCGGGGCTGAGATCAGCGGCCTCGACGGGCGACTGGCCACGGTGAGCAGCCGGCTCGACGAGCTTCTGCTGCGCATCCCCAACCCACCCGACCCGGGCATCCCCGAGGGCGGCGAGGAAGCCAGCCTCATCGTGCGCACGTGGGGCGAGCCCCTGCCGCCACACCTCGAACCGCAACGCGACGACCAGCCGGCATGGGTGCGCAGACCGCACTGGGAGATCGCGGAGGAGCTGGGCATCTTCGACCTGGCGGCCGGCGCCAAGATCGCGGGCTCCGGCTTCCCGGTCTACAAGGGCGCCGGGTCGGCCCTGCAGCGCGCACTCATCGACTTCTTCCTTGATCTCCACACCCGTGAGCACGGGATGACGGAGATCTGGCCGCCGGCCGTGGTCAACGAGGCCTCCGCGCGCGGCACCGGACAGATCCCCGACAAGGAGGACCAGATGTACGTCGTCACCCGTGACGACCTCTACCTGGTGCCCACCGCGGAGGTGCCCGTCACCAACATCCACCGCGACGAGATCATCGAGGCCGACGCGCTGCCCATCCGCTACGTGGCCTACTCGCCTTGCTTCCGGCGCGAGGCGGGCGCCGCGGGAGCCAAGACACGGGGCATCCTGCGTGTCCATCAGTTCGACAAGGTGGAGATGGTGGCCTTCGAGAAGCCGGCCGATTCGGACGCCACGCTGGAATGGATGACGGCCCGGGCGGAGGCCTGCCTGCAACGGCTCGGCCTGCCCTACCGCGTCAAGCTCATGGCCACCGGGGACATGGGTTTCACGCAGGCCAAGAAGTACGACCTGGAGGTCTGGGCGCCGGGCGTGGAGGACTGGCTGGAGGTCAGCTCGATCTCCAACTTCCGCGACTACCAGGCGCGCCGCATGAGCATCCGCTGGCGGCCGGAGCCAGGCGGCAAGCCGGAGATCCTGCACACCCTCAACGGGTCCGGGCTGGCCTTGGCACGCACCGTGGCCGCCATCCTGGAGGTCTACCAGCAGCCTGACGGGTCGGTCCGCGTGCCGGAGGTCCTGCGGCCCCGACTGGGCGACCGCATCGGCGCCGACTGACCGGCCGGCCCATAGACCGACTGACCCGCGCTGCCATCCTGGCGAGGCGGCCGGCGCTCAGTGCTGCAGCGTCGGTGGCCGCGGGATGGCGTAGTGGTTCATCGCGACATGCGTCAGCATGTCAGCCAGGCCCTGGATGTTGGTGCGTCCCAGGTTCGTGAGCACGACCACGTCGATGTCCTGGCGGTGCAACCGGTACATGAGAGCCACGAAACCGCGCAGCGAGCCACCGTGACCGATGCCCAGGATGCCGTCCAGCCGCGCGTAGCGCATGCCCAGGCCGTAGCCGCTCTTGGGGTGGAAGTCGAGCATCTGAGCCAGTGAGGCCGGCTGCAGGACACTGCCGCTGAGGAGCGCCTCCTGCCAATCGGAGATGTCGCGCACGGAGGACACCATGGCCCCGGCCGCGTTGGCGACCGTAGCCGCCGAGGTGTGGGGCCGGAAGCGGCTGCCATCAGCGAAGCGCCGGTAGCCTGAGCGCGTGGCCAGGTAGCCTTCCGCTGGGACCTTGAGGATGGCTTCCTGGCCTTGGAAGAAGGTGTCCCGGAGGCCCAGGGGGAAGAGGAAGCGGTCGCGGAGGTTCCATGCCACCGACGCGCCAGTCACCTTCTTGACGATGCGGCCGAGCAGGACGTAGTTGGTGTTCGAGTAGTGGAAGCAGGTGCCCGGGCGGCAGTAGCGGGGGCCCGTGAGCGATAGGATCTCGTTCACGGTCCAGCGGTGTCGCGGGCGCGTGAAGACCTTCGACTCGTAGCGGGGGTGCGCGAAGTAGTCGTAGATGCCGCTTCGGTGCGAGAGGAGCATGCGTACCGTGATGCGCTTGGCCACGGGGTAGTCAGGCAGCCAGGTGGAGATGGGCTGGTCGAGGCCCAGACGGCCCTCCTCCTGGAGCTTGAGCAGGAGTGCTGCTACGAATGTCTTGGTCAACGAGCCGATGACGAAAGGCGTCAAGACGGAGACGGGCTTGGCCCCCTTGCCGATGACGCGGTCGCCGGACGTGCCCATCCAGCGGCTGCCGTTCGGCAGCCGCACGGCGGCGGCCACCCCCGGGGCCCTGTGCGAGACGCGCCAGCGGTCCAGGCGGGCCTGCATCTTGGCGGCCAGGACCGGGTCCAGCTCGCCGGGTGTCTGGGCGGCGGTGGCACCTCCGATGAGCACCACCAGCAGGAGAGCGGCGAGGATGGCGCGGAGAGCCCGCATGGGGCGTTGGGCAGTCACGGAGCCCAGAGCATAGCGCCGCTGCCAAGCGGGCCCTCCCGGACCATGGCCAAGGTGGCTCAGGGCGTCGTTCGGGCGATCGGACACAGGTCTCGGCGCTGCTATCCTCGGCCAGCCGGGAGAGGTGGCCGAGTGGTTGAAGGCGACGGTCTTGAAAACCGTTGGGCGAAAGCCTCGTGGGTTCGAATCCCACCCTCTCCGCCACGTCTTGAGTCGCGACACGTGCGACACATGAGTCGGGACATCGGTGACAAGCTGATGGGCCAGCCTCGGTGTCACTCGGTCGCCTGGGACCCCGGCCATCGGGCGGGGTCTCTTCGCTGGTTGCGCCAGTAGGGCTTCCCGGGCTCGATGCGGTGCTCGGACAAGATCACCCTGGTCCGGGCCCTGTAGTCCACCGGCGTAGTGCTCGGAGGGCACTCGGCCTGATTGTCACTTGGGGGAAGAGGATCGGTCACGACCGCGGGCCTGGTTCGCCTCCGCCGTCCCATCCGGCGTTCGAGAAGGTGGGGATGAAGCGGTAGCCCTGGCGGGGCACTGTGGCGATGAAGCGCGGCTGCCGATAGTCATCCTGCAGCTTGACGCGCAGGCTGCGGATGTGGCGATCCACGACGTTGCTCTCGGCCACGAAGTCGGTGCCCCAGATGGCATCGAGGATCTCATCGCGCGTTACGACCCGTCCGCCACGACTGGCTAGCAGGTAGAGCAGGCTCTGCTCGATCCCGCTCAGGTGGACGACGGCGTCGCCGGCACGCACCTGGCGATCGACGATGTCGATCTCGATCTCGCCGAGCCGGATGGTGGGCACGATGGGCCGACTTGTCCCGGTGGCGCGACGCGTGATGACGACGGAGCGCGCGAGCAGCTCTTCGGGCGAGAAGGGAACCGTCAGGATGTCGTCGACCCCGAGGTCGAAGGCCCGCAGCTTGGTCTTGAGGTCGCCCCGCCGGGTGAGACCCAGGACCGGCGTGACGCTCCGTGTCAGCGTGTTCGAGGCGCCGACGCGCCCGAGTAGGGCGGTGCTGTCGTCATGGTCCATGTCGACCACCGCGAGGTGTGGCTGCCACTCGGACAGGATGGCGTTCGCCTCGGCCAGGCTGTGCGCGGCCCGCACGACGAAGAGGCCGTGGTTCAGCGTCAGCTCGATGAGGTCCACGACCAGCGGGCGATCGTGGAGCACCAGGGCGCGGAGCGATCCACCCGAGCGGGCTTGCTCGTGACCCACAGTCATAGCTCGTCCCTCCGAGCGGTCCATCCCGACGCCAACCCCCGGCAGGACTCCGCCCCCGAGCGGGGATCCCGACGGAGCCACCTCGCAGGCCGTCGGACGACGTCGATTCTAGCGGCTGAGCTCCCGGGACCGAGGGACGTCAGTCGAACTCCTGTTCCCTCGCAGTGACCGAACGACTCGGTGCGAGCGGCCGCCAGCTTCCACCATCAGATGACGGCTTGTCATGACGACACGGTGCCCGGCCCGCATCGTCCGTCAGGTACTCACTGCGAGGGTCGGTCCATCGACCGCGCTCCGTACGCACTCTCGAGAAGGAGACATCTCCGATGGCAGCTTCGAAGCGGCCCCGTCTCATCACCGCCGCAGCCCTGGGCGCAGTCATGCTCATGGCGCTGGCGGCACCCGCCCAAGGCGTCAGGATCCCCGAGGGCGGCATCGTGCCACCTGGCAGCACCTTCGTCATCCACTTCCAGGTCCACGAGGGCTGTGACGGGAGCCCGACCGATACCCTCGAGGTCACCATCCCGGCAGTCCGTGGAGAACCCCATCCCCGAGGCCGTGCCGGGCTGGGTGGTGGAGACCGAGACCAGCCACGACCGACGGACAGGAGGGCGTGGACGCCGAACCGCGGATCTCGCTCGTGCGCTGGACCGGTGGCCCACTCGAGGACGGCCAGTTCCTCGAGTTCGGCCTGCGGCTCCGCTTCCCGGACGACCCGGGTGCCGTCCTGGAGTTCCCCGTCACGCAGCGCTGCGGGGAGCTCGAGCAGGCGTGGACGGGTGCGGACGAAGCGTTCCCTGTCCCGACCGTGGTGCTCGCGGAGCGACTCAGCGAACGCGACCTCATCGCCCTCAACGCGTCGCTAGATGAGCTGGTGACCGAGGTCAAGGACCTTCGGACCCAGATGGGTGACGTGGACGCAGCCAATCTCCGTTCACGCGTCACGGACAGCGAGTCGGCCACCGATGAGATGTTGAAGCGCCTCGATAGGTTGGCAGAGCGCCTTAGCGTCCTGGAGGAGGCGGCGCAGGGATAGACGACAGGATGACCCCCTCGCGATCGGGGTGGGCCCGACCGCGAGGGGCCATCCGACCGTGTCTGAAGAAGGCACCCCACATGTCCCACCCGCCAGGGCGCGTGGAGCGGACCATCCGACCACGTCTCATCGACCGATCCCAGGGCGTCGACGGGCGTCACGGCGTAGCAGAGGCCTCAGCGACGCGCTGAGGATCGCACATGAGATCGATCCGACGTATCCGCGGCTCGGCCGACCAGTGTGCGCGGGCCGGTCGCCTCCCCGGACGACCTCGACGAGCCGATCCTCGCAGAGCTCTTCAGCATCGAGCGGCTTGAGCAGCATGGCGCGTCGCTCGCCGCCGCACAGGCGATCACCGACGATCCTCGCCGCGGACACGCCCTTCGGCCCCGCGTCACCGAGAATGGGCGCGTCCTGCTCGCCTCCTACCGCGCACTGGCACGTGCCATCAAGGACGAGCGCGCGATCACGCCAGCCGCTGAATGGCTCGTCGACAACTTCCACATCGTCGACGAGCAGCTGCGCGAGATCCGCGATGATCTGCCCGCGGACTACTACCGCGAGCTGCCCAAGCTCGCCGAGGGCCATCTCCAGGGGTATCCCCGGGTCGTCGGTCTGGCGTGGGCGTACGTCGCTCACACCGACAGCCGCTTCGACGCGGAGAGCCTGCACCGTTTCGTGGACGCCTACCAGCGGGTCGAGCCGCTGACGATCGGGGAGCTCTGGGCCATCGCCATCAGCCTGCGCATCGTCCTGGTCGAGAACCTGCGCCGCCTGGCTGAGTCGATCGTCCGGGGCCGCGACGCTCGGCAGAAGGCGAACGAGCTCGCCGACGGCCTGCTCGGCCTGCGGAAGGAGCGGCCCGAGCTCACCGCGTCATCGCTGCGCCGGCTCGCCGACACGGCGCTGTCGACACCCGGCCAGGTCCAGCTGTTCCAGCGGCTGCGCGACCAGGACCCGGCAGTCACGCCCGCACTCGGCTGGCTCGAGGAGCTCGTCGCGGCGCGCGGCACCAGCGCCGAGGAGATCGTCCGCCTCGAGCACCAGCGCCAGGCGGCCATGAACGTGACCGTCCGCAACGTCATCACCAGCATGCGCCTCATCTCCTGGTTCGATTGGGCCGAGTTCGTGGAGGGCCTCAGCCTCGTGGACAGAGGTCCTCCGCGACGGCAGCTCGTTCGGGAGCATGGACTTCGCCACGCGAGACCGGTACCGGCACGCCATCGAGAAGCTCGCGCGGCGCTCGGGCCGGACCGAGGTGGAGGTGGCCCGCACGGCGATGCTGTTGGCTGCGGCGCCCGGCGCGGTCGATGATGCCGACGCATGGGGCTGGCCGGGCTGGCGCGGATGGCACGCAAGCCGCTCCCGGCGTGCCCCAGGGCACGGAGGAGGAGTCATCCGCACCAGCGAGCGGGACCACCTGGGGCGTGGACGACAGCCTCCGACCCCGACAGGCCGACGCCGTGACGCGGGCCGCTACCTGATCTCCGACGGGCGACCCTCGCTCGAGCAGGCGCTCGGGTGCCGCGTGCCGTGGACCGAGCGCCTGCGGCGCGCCTTCATGCGCATGGCCACGGTGGGCTATCTCGGCACGGTGGCGTCCGTCACCGCCATCGTCCTCGCGCTCCCCCTCTGGTCGGCGGCAGCGAGCGGCGCGACCGATCTGCTCCTGCTGGCCATGGCGATCCTGGCCCTCATCCCGGCGTCTGACGTCGCTGTGGCCCTGACCAACTGGCTGGTGACGCATCTCGTCGGCCCACGACCGCTTCCGAGGCTGGAGCTGGCCGGCGGTGTGCCGTCCGAGCTCCGGACGCTCGTCGTGGTCCCGACGCTCCTCGCCGACGAGGCGGACATCGAGGCGCAGGTGAGCCTCCTGGAGGTCCAGTACCTGGCGAACGCCGAAGGCGATCTGCGCTTCGCGCTGCTCACCGATTGGCTGGACGCACCGGACGAGCAGGGTCCCCGGTGACGAGGCCCTGCTGGCCGCGGCGACCGCTTCCATCGATCGACTGAATGCCCGTCACGGCGAGGCCCCCGGGGGCGGGGCCCGCTTCCTGCTCTTCCACCGCGAACGCCGCTGGAACGCAGCCCAGGGCGTCTGGATGGGCTGGGAACGCAAGCGCGGCAAGCTCCACGAGCTCAACGCCCTGCTGCGTGGCTCTGCCGACACCTCCATCCTGGTCACGGGGCGACCCTCGTCGATGCCCCCGAGCGGCGTTCGCTACGTCATCACGCTCGATTCCGACACTCGACTGCCTCGGGGCGCCGCCGCACGTCTTGTGGGGACGATGGCGCACCCGCTGAACCGTCCGGTGTTCGACGCGCACGCCGGAAGGGTCGTGGACGGACACGCCATCTTGCAGCCTCGGGTCACCGCGACGCTGCCTGCCGAGCACGAGGCATCCATCTTCCAGCGTGTCTACTCGGGCTCCGCGGGCATCGATCCCGTACGCGTCCGCGGTCTCCGACGTCTACCAGGATCTCTTCGGTGAGGGCACCTACACCGGCAAGGGGATCTACGACCTCGACGTCTTCGAGCAGGCGCTGGCCGATCGCGCACCCGAGAACACGCTGCTGAGCCACGACCTGCTGGAGGGCACCTTCGCCCGGGCGGGCCTGGTCACCGACATCGAGCTCTTCGACGAGTCACCGTCGCGCTACCAGGAGGCGGTGGCACGCCAGCACCGCTGGGCACGAGGAGACTGGCAGCTCCTGCCCTGGATCCTGGGCCGGCCACATGGCGCGACGGGCCGGCCGAGCCAGATCCCCGGCATCGCGCGCTGGAAGATGATCGACAACCTGCGCCGAACGCTCTTCGCGCCATCGGCGCTGGTGACGCTCCTGGCGGCCTGGACGCTGCCCTCGGCGTCAGCCGGGCTGTGGACCGGGCTCATCCTGGCCTCGATGCTCGTGCCAGCCTCGCTGCCGGTGCTGGCGGGACTGCTGCCGCGGCGGCGAGGGATCTCGAAGCGCAGTCACCTGCGGGCCGTGGCCACGGACCTGGTCCTCGCCGCCGCCCACGTGGCACTCGGCATCACCTTCCTCGCCCATCAGGCCGTGTTGATGCTGGACGCCATCCTGAGAACGCTCGCTGCGGGTCTACCTCACTCACCGCGATCTGCTCGAGTGGATGACCGCAGCCCACGCCAAGGCCCGTCACGACCTCGACCTCGCGGGGTCCTATCGATCGATGGCCGGCGGGGTCGGTCATCGCGGTCGCGTCAGGGTTCCTCGTCCTCGTCCTGAAGCCGTCAGCGGCCCTGATCGCGGCGCCGTTCGTCATCCTCTGGCTGCTCTCGCCGCTGGTGGCCAGATGGGTCAGCCTGACGCCTCGGGAGTCGACCGACCGCGAGCTCTCGGACGCCGATGCCCGGACGCTGCGTCTCATCGGCCGACGCACCTGGCGCTTCTTCGAGACGTTCGTGACCCCTGAGGACCACGGCCTGCCACCCGACAACTACCAGGAGGAGCCCGAGCCTGTCGTCGCGCACCGGACGTCGCCGACCAACATCGGCATGTACCTGCTCTCGACCGTCACCGCCCGGGACATGGGGTGGATCGGCACCCGCGAGATGGCGGAACGACTCGAGGCGACCCTCGCGACGGTCGGTCGCCTCGAACGGCTGCACGGCCACCTGTACAACTGGTACGACACACGCGACCTGCGGCCGCTCGAGCCGGCCTACCTGTCGTCGGTCGATAGCGGCAACTTCTGCGGGCACCTGCTGGCGTTGTCCAACGCCTGCCGCGAGATGCTCGACCAACCACTCCCGGTCGCGGCGGCACTGGCCGGGATCGACGACGCGATCGGGCTGACACGGCAGGCGGCGGACGCCATCGTCGACGGCCGACGAAGCGAGAGCGTCACCCGCCGAGATCTCGACGATGCCCTCGAGCCATTCGCGGAGTCACTGCAGTCCGCTCCGACGACGCCCGGGGCGTGGGTCGCACGCGCTGACCCTGCTCTCGACACAGACCCGGACACTCGCTGACGTCGCTCGGGCCTTCATGGCGGACCGCGCAGGGGGAGCACAGAGCGAGCTGGTGACCTGGGCGGAAGCCGCGCAGCGGACGGTTTCCAGCCACGCCCGGGACCTCGAGACGATCGTGTCGAGCGGTGACTTCATCGGCACCGAGGTCACCCCGACCATCGCGGAGCCAGAGGTCCCGGCATCGGCCAGCCCGGCGATTCGGTCGACCAGCAGCGCGCGGCCTTCCCCACGCTGCTCCAGTCGCGGGGCCAGACCGCCCTGCGTCCTGGTGATGTCGCACCGACGGCAGCGACGCTCGTGCGATCGCTCCAGGGCATCGCCGAGGAGGCCCAGCGACTCTTCCGGGAGACGGACTTCCAGCTTCCTCTTCGTGCCCTCTCGGAAGCTCTTCTCCATCGGCTACCGGGTCAGGGACGGGAGCCTCGATCCGAACTGCTACGACCTCCTGGCGTCCGAGGCTCGCCTGACCAGCTTCCTCGCCATCGCCAAGGGCGATGTCGACGCGTCCCACTGGTTCCGGCTGGGCCGCCCGCTGACGCCGATCGGCCGCGGTTCCGCGCTCGTCTCCTGGTCGGGCTCCATGTTCGAGTACCTGATGCCCGCGCTCGTGATGCGCGCACCGATGGCTGAGCCTGCTCGGCCACACCTACCGCCTGGTCGTGGCGCGGCAGATGGCGTACGCCGCCGACCGCGGCGTGCCCTGGGGCATCTCGGAATCGGGGTTCAATGCGCGCGACCTCGAGGGCACGTACCAGTACTCGAGCTTCGGCGTGCCGGGCCTCGGCCTGAAGCGGGGCCTCGGCGAGGACCTCGTGGTGGCCCCGTACGCCACCGCCTTGGGCGCCATGATCGAGCCCGAAGCAGCGGTCAGGAACCTCGCCCGCCTGAGTGACGCCGGAGCGAACGGCCGATACGGGTTCCGGGAGGCGCTCGACTACACCAGGCGACGACTCCCGGAGGACACGACCGTGGCAGTCGTGAACAGCTACATGGCGCACCACCAGGGGATGTCGCTGGTGGCGATCGGGAATGTCCTCCATGACGGTGCGATGGTCAGGCGCTTCCATGCCGAGCCGATGGTCCAGGCCACCGAGCTGCTCCTGCAGGAGCGGATGCCCCGCGACGTCCTGGTCGCGCGACTGCGCTCGGAGGAGGTCAAGAGCGACGCGGACGTCCGCGATCTCGTGCCGCCGGTCCTCCGCCGCTTCACGTCTCCGAGCGACCCGATACCGCGCACCCACGTGCTGTCGAACGGCCGCTACGCGGTCATGGTCACGGCCGCGGGGTCCGGATACAGCCGCTGGGGGGACGTCGCCGTGTCGCGCTGGCGCGAGGATGTGACACGCGATCCGTGGGGCATGTATCTCTACCTGCGCGACTCGAGCAATGGTGACGTGTGGTCCGCAGGCCATCAGCCGACGTGTGTGGAAGCCGACAGCTACGAGGCCAGCTACTCGGAGGATCGCGCGGAGTTCTCGCGTCGCGATGGTTCGATCACCACGGAGCTGAGCGTCATCGTCTCGGCCGAGGATGACGCGGAGATCCGCCGCGTGTCCCTGACCAACCTCGGCTCTCGCAGCCGTGAGATCGAGCTGACGTCATACGCCGAGATCGCCCTGGCGCCGCAGGCCGCCGACGTCGCTCATCCGGCGTTCCAGAACCTCTTCGTGCAGACGGAGTTCGTCCCCGAGATCGGCGCGCTGGTAGCGACCCGCCGTCCCAGGTCCGCGGGCGAGCGGCAGATCTGGGCCGCGCACGTCTCGGCGCTCGAGGATCAGGCCGGCGAGGCCGTCCAATTCGAGACGGATCGCGCTCGCTTCCTGGGCCGCGGTCGATCGGTTCGCAGCCCCGCGTCCGTCGTCGACGGACGCCCCCTCTCCAACACTGTCGGAGCGGTGCTGGATCCGGTCTTCAGCCTCCGTCGCCGGGTGCGACTCACGCCCGGTGGCACCGTCCACGTGATCTTCTCCACAATGGTCGCGGAGTCACGGGACGCGGTGCTGGACCTGGCTGACAAGTATCGAGAACCGGCTACCTTCGATCGGGCCCTGACCTTGGCCTGGACGCAGGCCCAGGTCCAGCTGCATCACCTGGGCATCGAAACCGATGAGGCGCACCTGTTCCAGCGGCTCGCCAATCGGCTCATCTACTCGGACCCGTCGCTGCGGCCGACGGCGGGGGTGATGGCACGCAACGAACGTGGGGCATCCGGACTCTGGGCCCGAGGCATCTCCGGCGATGTGCCGATCGTCGTGGTCCGGATCGACGGTCCAGACGATCTGGACATCGTCCGACAGCTACTGCGCGCCCATGAGTACTGGCACCTGAAGCTTCTGACCGTCGACCTCGTCATCGTGAACGAGCAGGGAGTGTCGTATGCCCAGGACCTCCAGGAGGCGCTCGAGACCCTCGTCCGGACAAGCCAGTCGGCCCTGGCGCACGAGGGTCCTGACGGTCACGGTGGCGTCCACATCCTGCGTGGCGACCTGCTCGCCATCGAAGACCGGACGCTGCTCCAGACGGCGGCTCGTGCCGTCCTGCTGAGCCGGCGGGGCAGCTTGGCCGAGCAGGTCATCCGCCTGGAACGGCCCGGTCGGCACCACCCCGGAACGCCACCGCAGCCCGCTCCATCGCCGGCCCGGGCGGAGGTCCTGCAGACCGCGGCGCGGTCCGTGCTGCGAACCCGGCTGGGCAGCCTGGCCGAGCAGGTCAGCCGCCTGGAACGGCCCGGTCGGACCGGTCCATCGACACCAGCGCCCGGCTCGGCCTGGGGCCGGACGACGGCGACGCAGATCACGGACCTGGAGTCCTTCAACGGCCTGGGTGGCTTCGCCGAAGACGGGCGGGAGTACGTCATCGTCCTGGGTCCGGGACAGGAGACGCCGGCACCCTGGCTCAACGTCGTCGCCAACCGCTCATTCGGCTTCCAGGTCTCCGAATCCGGTTCCGGCTACACGTGGGCGGAGAACAGCCGGGAGAACCAGCTCACGCCGTGGTCGAACGACCCCGTGAGCGACCCTGTGGGTGAGGCGATCTACATCCGGGACGATGACAGCGGCGAGCTGTGGGGCCCGTCGGCGCTGCCGATCCGATGGGACGGATCGACGTACGTCGCCCGGCATGGCCCTGGCTACAGTCGCTTCGAGCATGAGCGCGACGGCATCGGGCTCGCGCTGGTCCAGTTCGTGCCCCTCGACGACCCGTTGAAGGTCTCACTGCTGGCCATCGAGAATCGTTCCGGCCGCACCAGGCGCCTGTCCGTGACCGCCTTTGCGGAATGGACCCTGGGGACCTCTCGAGGAGCGGCCGCGCCGTACGTCGTCACGGCGCTCGAGCCCGGGACGGGCGCGCTCCTGGCGCGCAACCCGTGGAACACCGAGTTCGGGAGCCGGATGGCCTTCCTGGACCTGGGAGGGCTCCAGACTGCCTGGACGGCCGATCGAACCGAGTTCCTCGGCCGCAATGGGGCACCCGACGCACCCGTGGGCCTCGCTGCGGGGCACGCTCTCTCAGGCACCGTTGGCGCCGGGCTGGATCCATGCGGCGTGCTCCAGACCAGCTTCGAGCTGTCCCCGGGGGCTCGTGCCGATGTCCTGGTCCTCCTCGGGCAGGCCGCCAACGCCACGCTCGCTGCCGATGTGATCCGGCGCCATCGAGCCATCGATCACCGGCAGACCCTGCGCGCGGTGGCGGATCACTGGGACGGCGTCCTTGGCACCGTCCAGGTGAAGACACCCGACCGTTCGATGGACATCATGCTCAACACCTGGCTGCTCTACCAGACGCTGGCCTGCCGAATGTGGGCCCGGGCCGCCTTCTATCAGGCCGGAGGTGCGTTTGGGTTCCGGGACCAGCTGCAGGATGGCCTCGCGCTCATGACGACCAGTCCGGCCCTGGCACGGGAGCACATCGTGCGTTCCGCGGCACGCCAATTCCGAGAGGGGGACGTGCAGCATTGGTGGCATCCCCCCTCAGGTCGCGGGGTGCGGACCAGGATCCTCCGACGATCGTCTCTGGCTGCCCTACGCGGTCCACCGCTACGTGGCAGCCACCCAGGATGCTGCGATCCTCGAGGAGCGCGTCCCGTTCATCGAGGGACCGGAGCTCAAGACCGACGACGTGGACGCTTACTTCGAGCCGGAACACTCCGCGGAGACAGGATCCCTGTTCGAGCACTGTGCGCGGGCCATCGACCGGAGCCTGGCCGTCGGAACTCACGGGCTGCCCCTCATCGGGTCAGGCGATTGGAACGACGGCATGAACCTTGTCGGCGCCGCGGGCCACGGCGAGAGCGTCTGGCTGGGGTGGTTCCTCCACGCTGTCCTGACCGCCTTCGCGCCCGTCGCCCAGAGCCGCAGTGAGCCTGAGCGTGCGGAACGCTGGCGGGCCCACGCCAAGTCACTCCGACGTGCGCTCGAGCGCGATGGTTGGGACGGTGACTGGTATCGGCGCGCCTTCTTCGACGACGGCACGCCGCTCGGGTCCGCGGCCAACGCGGAGTGCCGCATCGATTCGATCGCCCAATCGTGGAGCGTCCTGTCCGGGGCCGCCAACCCTGCTCGCGCTGCGCGCGCGATGGCTGCGGTCGAGCAGTACCTCGTCCGTCGTGGCGACGAGCTGGTCCTGCTCCTGACACCGCCGTTCGACCGTGCCGATCTCGATCCGGGTTACATCAAGGGGTATCTCCCCGGCGTCCGAGAGAATGGTGGCCAGTACACCCACGGGGCGGCGTGGTCGGTCCTTGCCTTCGCGGCTCTCGGCCAAGGCGACAAGGCGGCTGAGCTCTTTGCGATGCTGAACCCGATCAACCACGCCAGCACGCGGGCCGGGGTCCATCGCTACAAGGTGGAGCCGTACGTCATGGCGGCGGATGTCTACGCGGAGCCGTCACACCTCGGTCGGGGCGGGTGGACGTGGTACACGGGATCTGCCGGCTGGATGTACCAGGCTGGCGTCGAAGCGATCCTGGGCTTCCGGTTGCGAGGCACGACGCTGGCGCTCGAGCCCTGTATTCCGCGCGCCTGGCACGGGTATCGGATGGACTTCCGCTACCGGTCCGCCCGGTACCAGATCGTCGTGGACAACCCGCAGGGAGTCAGTCGTGGGGTGGCATCGATCGCGCTCGATGGGCGGGTCCTGGAGGGTGAGGGTGCCACCATCGCGCTCGCTGATGACGGCGCGACGCACGCGGTGAGGGTCCTGCTTGGCCCGTCAGCCACGGCTACATAGCTGGCACACCTCGACAACACGGGTCACGTCCGCCAGACCGTTCGTGCATGGCGCACTCCGTAGCCGAAGTCCGGAGTCCTCAATGGCGCTAACCGTCAGATGAGGTGCTGGCTCAGCCGTCCGACCCTGGCCCCGGACGCGCTCGGCGGACCCACCTCCACGTGGCGAAGGGATATCGTTCGCGTAATCACCGTCACTCGGTCCACCTCCCCAAGGAGAACGTCCACGTCATCGCGTCCCCTATCGGACTGCCGACGATCACCGTCACCGGCGCTGGGGACGACTTCTTCTTCGAGGGCGTCATGAAGTACCCCGACGGAGGCGTCTTCAACGTGGTGGGCCTCATCGAGCTGGGCGCTGGCCGGGTCGTCAAGGAGACCTGGTACTTCGCGGCCCCGTTCGACCCTCCGGCGTGGCGAGCCCGATACGTCGAGGGTTGAGTGTCGGACGGAGACGGCCGCGCATGGTGACCGCGCTGCGCCAGACCCACCCGCGACTCGACGGATGAACGTGTCAAGAGCGGGGTGGCGTATCCACGACGAGGATGCGGTCGACTCGACACATGGCCCGGACTCGACGTCTGGATGGCAGAGGCCCGGTCAAGTGCTGCTCTTCTGTCCGCTCGTCAAGAGCCTCGATGCCAGCGTCGTGGCGCCGTCCGGCGCAGGGATGGGGTCCGTTTCATGTCAGGCGGATGACATCGGGCCGGCAGTAGCTGCTGCCGTGGATCTCGTCGGTACCCCATGAGCGACAGCGACGGGTCCGACAGTGGTGGAGGAGCATCAGCCTCGCTCGAGGCGCGGCTCGAGGCCCTGGCCGCCTTCCTGCCGGTCTTCGAGCGAGCCGACTTTCGGCTCGGCACATGGGCGGGAGGCGAGATGATGGCGGACGGGGTCATCCAGATGCCCTACTACTCGTTCGGACCGGAGGCGGCGCGGTTCATCTCGATTGCCTACGAGTTCGGCTGGGTCATTCCCTTCGACTGGGGCACCTGGGCGCAGACCCCCAAGGGGCAGCTGCTCTCGGCAGGAGGCGATGCCGTCGCCACGGCGACCCCAGACGACTTGGCGCGTCTCCTCACCACGCTCATCCGCTCCGAGCGGTTCGGTGACGGTCAGCTCGAGGGAGCCTACGAGTCGGGGCTCCTGACCGCCATCGTCAGCCGCGCAGCGGCGCTTGCATCGCAGGGACTACAAGCGTCTGGTTGACTGGCGGGCAATACGGCAGCTAAGGCACCGAGAGCCTTGACCTCTGGTACGCGAAAGGCGAGACCAGGGACCTGATGCCCGAGGACGGTGCATGGCCGTGGATCACGGGTCAGTTCGGGCGTCAGTGCGTCGACTACTTCACCGACAAGGTCGTTCTCGAGGCTGCCGGGAAGTTCACCTTCACGTCGCATCTCTTCGACCATTCAGGTCCTTCGCCTCTTGAACCGAGTGCTACCGCCGTGGCGTCATGCGTGATGAGCGGGAGGCGTTGAGGCGCGGCCCACATCCTGGCCGCCGGGACCGCGTCGAGCCACTGGCGGACCCGGCCCGCGCATGAAGGGGGATCACATGCGCAGGCTGTGGGCCATCGGCGCGGCTGCCCTCGTGTGCATGGCACTCGCTGGGGTGGCCGATGCGGCCGCCAGGACGCCGCTCGGTCTCAACATCACGGTGGACTCCGGCGCTGAGGCGGCCCAGGGCGGCACGGGTGAGGTCGTCCCCGTCCCCCTCTGGAGGACCACCTCCACGATGACGGCCGTGCGCTACGGCGCTCCCGGGTTCCCGACCAGGGCCCAGGCCAGGGCCGGCAAGGGCGAGGCCAACTTCTTCTACTGCGGTGACATCACAGCCGGCTCGATGGCGCGCCAGCGGGTCAGGATCCACGGTCGCGAGCGGCTCACTGACAGCGGTGGCCTGGCGCTCGATCTGTCGGTGCGTATCGGGGTTGCCGCCGAGGATGGCGATGCGGGTCGCATGATCGTGCGCTACATCGACGGCTCCGGTGGCCTGCTCGGCACGCTGGAGACAGCGACGGTACAAGCGACCGGCGGCTCGATGTCCCGCACCAGGATCTCGGGCGCCGTCCCTGCAGGCACGCGAACACTCCAGGTCATCCTCCAGGGCACAGGCACTGCCGGGACCGACTGTGATGTCTACTTCGACAACGTGAGCGTCAAACTGGTGGCTTCCTGAGGGCCTGCGGCAGCCGCAACCGCCGCGCCCGCCGGGATCAGGCGTCGTCGTGAGACTCCTCGCCTCGGAGGGCTTCCAGGCCCTCGCGGACGAGGAAGCCGACGATGACGAGCGCCGCCAGCGGGTCTGCCCACCACCAGCCCAGGAGAGCGTTGCCGACGAGGCCGGCGAGGGTCACAGCCGAGAGGTACCAGCAGGCGCGCGTCTGCTCGGAGTCGGCGATCAGGGCGCGGCTGCCGAGCGCCTCGCCCACGCGCCGTTTGGCACGCGCCAGCCACAGCATCAGGACCAGGGAAATGGCTGTCAGGGCGATGCCGACAGGGCTGGCGTCCGGTGCCTCCGCCGCGATCAGGGCGCGCATCGATTCGAGCGCAACGTACGTGGCCAGCACCAGGAACGCGATCCCGACCAGCCGTTCCGCGCGCCGCTCGACCTGCTCGACGCGTTCGTCGTCGGCCCCAGCCTGCTCCACGCGCAGGCGCCAGACCAGGATGACGCCTGATGTCGTCTCCACCAGGCTGTCCAGCCCGAAACCGACGAGGGCGATGCTGCCGCTGGCGAGGCCGGCCCCGATCGCCACCAGCCCTTCAAGGATGTTCCAGCCGATGGTGAGGAACTCAAGCCGAAGACCACGCCGCAACAGCTCGGCTCGTGGGACTGCGACTGTGCTCCCCGGGCCGCTCGATCGCGGCTTGCTGTCGTTCGTTCACCTGTGAGGTCAGTATCGACCGACGAGCGCTCGCGCGTGGTCCTCGGAACGGTTCGCGGCCCCACCGCGCGCCGTGTCTGAGGTCAGGCGTCTGAGGTGTTCGTCCCTGCGGTGCTTCAGGTCGCGGCAGGGGCCGACGCTGACGGCTCGGCCGACGCTGACGGCTCGGCCGACGCTGACGGCTCGGCCGACGCTGACGGCTCGGCCGACGGTGATGGCTCGGCCGATGCTGACGGCTCAGGAGATGGGGTCTCTCTGGGCCCCTCTCGCACCGTCGCGCACCGCGGCAGGCTCGCGTAGACCTCGCGCATCGGCCGGTCCATGAGCCAGTGGTTGGACGGCGCCTCGAAGAAGGGCAGGTCCATGTCGAAGTAGACGGCCGCTTCCACGCCGCGCACGTCTCGCAGCGAGCGCAGCCAGCCGTCGCGATCAGGCAGATCGATGCGCCGCCCGAACTCGCCCACGAGGATGGGTCGACGGCTGATCTGGCCGAATCGATCGATGATGGGGCCCCATTGCTCGGCCAGCGGCACCCATGCCTCCGTCCTGGAGTAGCCGTCGAAGCCGACCTGCTGGCACCAATCGTCGCCTGGGAAGTAGGCCTCCATCTCGTCGAGGCCGGGCTTGCCGCTTCGCAGACCGGGGCAGAAGTGGAACTCCACGTTGCGGGCTCCCGCCACGTGTCGGATGCGTGCGCTGACGTGCCGGAAGGCGGCCACGAACTCGCGGGCCGGCAGGTCCGACCAGGGGAACTTGCCGTTCATCTCCTGGTCCCATCGCAGGATGAGCCGATGGCCGTACGCGCCAGCGGCGATCCCCCAGTCCTCCAGCGCCTTGTCGCGCTTGCCCCTCGTGATGGCCTCGTAGCCGTGCGTCTGCCAGCGTGCCTCATCTGCCGAGTGCGCGAAGACGGCCGGCTCCACGCCGCGCTCGCGCAGCCCCTGCAGCAGCCAGTCGGCCGGGAAGATGCCGCCGCGCGGGGCCGGCAGGTCCAGGTCGAAGGGGGACCAGAGCGGCAGGATGGCCGGATAGAAGCCGGTCACTTCGCGCCAGCGGTCAACGGCCGGCAGGACCAGCGTCTCGTCACCGTGCTGGGTGGCCTCGAAGAGCGCGACGCCCAGGCACATCCTCGGGTCACCGTCGCCTTCTCCGAGCGCGCTGCCTGAAGCCAGGGCGCTGAGTCCGGGCACCAGGCGGCCGGCCAGGGCCGCAGCGGCGACGCCGGCCGAGGCGAGCAGCAGCCGGCGCCGACTCATCCTCGCGCCCAGGTCGAGCGGCATCGTCAGTGCTCCTGCTTGGTGACGGTGAGTCATCCTATTGTGGCGCTCAAGAGTTGTCGCGCAAGCGTGCGCATCGGCCCGGAACGGCCTGAGCGCTACAGAGGGAGGTCCGATGCCGACGATGAGACTGGCGCTCAGCACGGCCGTGCCATTGCTCGCGGTCGTCCTGATGGTGACCACGTCGGGCAGCGCCACGCTCGCTGGCAAGGGTGACAGGGGCGGCAAGGGCGACAAGGAGACCGCCCCGACCGAGCCGCCGGCCGTCATCGCGGTCGTCGATGGCGACCAGGTGAAGATGGCCCGGACCAAGGTCGCCAAGAGCGTCACGCGCATCGCCGACGCCGTCGGCGACCAGGTCCTGTCGGATGGCACGCCTGCCCCAGACGCCGAGGCCTGGTCGGACATCCGGTCCGTCCACCTGGCCCCCATCAAGGTGCCCGGGAAGCTCGTGGCTCGCATCTTCGAGGACTTCCCACGCGGCGCGCAGGGCACGTTCTACGGTGCCGATGCCGACTGGTCGAGGGGCGACCATGCCGTCTTCGTGGCCATCGAGCTGGCCGACCGGCTCCCGTCCGACCCCGTGGTCCAGCAGGTGGAGGTGGGTCTCGACGGGGACGCCGCGGGCCCGCTCCAGGTCGGCGCGGCCACGGACACGCGCGCCGGGCTGGAGCGCTTCTCCCTGAGCGGCACCTTCCGTGATGGATCGGAATCGTCCGGCACCACGGATGTCAGCGGCCGACTGCCTGGCGAGCCCATCGACTACTACGACGCGGAGTCGGGCGTCTTCGGGTTCCACGATGACAGGGCAGCCACGTACTACCTGATCATGCCCCTCCCTGGGGATGCCCAGTCGGTGTCGGTAGCCCTGCGCACCGTCACCGCCCAGGGCGAGATCGTCGACCGCCTGGAGCTGCCCGGCGGCGGCCACCTGGTGTCCCTGGAGGACCCGGCCGGTGCCTGGGACCCGGAGCTGGGAGCGCCGCTGGCATGCCGATCGCTGGAGACCTACAGCTCGGCAGCCGGCCTGCCTGGCCTGGAGGACCCGGGCACCACTCGGATCCGCTACGCCGCCGGTGCGGACCCCGCTCTCGACCAGGCCGAGGCGGATGCGCTCCTGGCCGCCCTCGACGGTATCGGCGACACGCTGCCGGTGACCCTCCAGCCGGCCGGCGGGGACAAGGCCGCCACCGAAGGCTCGCCCGCCGAGCCGCTCACCGTTGACGCGACCCTTGAGCGCGCCCCTGGGCTACATGCCTTCACCCTGACCATGGACGTGCCGGCGGGCCGATGGACGTTCACTCCGCCCGACGACGCAGCCCTTTCGACCCCGGCCGGCGAGGCGCTCGTGGACGTCCGCTCGCTGATCGGTCGCGGCGGGCTGGGCACGGGGGAGGGACTGGACGGCTTCGTGGCCGGGGACCCCGCCTGCGCCCGATTCAACCTGGGCGCGGATGTCTGCGCCTTCGTCCCGGCGGACGATATCGCCGGCCTCGTGGGCCTCGACGGCAGCGAGATCGAGCAGCAGTCCCGGGTCCGATCGGACGGCGCGCACTGGTGCGTCGGGATGGCGCCGGCGACCGACGAGGTCCAGTACATCGCCCGCGTCGGGACCGGCTACCTGACGTCTGAGGCGTTCGCGCGCGAGGTCGCCGCCAGCCCTTGCGCTGCCACTCCACGAGACCTCGGGGCAGAAGCCGTCATGCTCGACTGCGGCGCCGATGGCTACGAGCGGCACCTCGTGCGTGTGCTGCCGGATGCCATCGCGGAACGCGACCCGGAAGGTGGTCTGCTCGTCTCGGTCGACATGCTCGTGGACGGCGCCAAGCCTGCCGGCGAGCGTTACGACCCGGGCGCCGCTGAGGCCTTCTTCAGCGAGCTGGTGGAGAAGCTGGCCTCGTCCGCCGAGCCGGCGGGCTGACCATTCCCGTTCAGGTGCGCATCAGGTAGGGGAAGAGCCGCATCTTCAGGTCGCTCGCCGGCAGCGCGCCGACGATGCGGTCCACGACGCGGTCGCCCTTGATGACGATCATGGTGGGGATGCTGCTGGCCCCGAACTGCTGGGCCAGCATGGGGTTCTCGTCGACGTTGACCTTGACGACCTTGATGCGTCCCGCGTATTCGAGCGCTAGTCCCTCCAGCATGGGGCCGACGACGCGACAGGGGCCGCACCACGGCGCCCAGAGGTCCACGAGGACGGCCACGGAGGCCCGCGCCTCGTACGGGAACGTGGCGTCCGTGGCATCCACGACCCAGGCCAGCGGCTTGCTGCAGGATCCACAGTGGGGAGTCCCGCGCTCGCTGGGCCGGATCTTGTTCTTCTTGCCGCAGTCGCCGCAGGTGAGGACGGAGACGGGGCCGCCAGGAATGGTGCTGGCGGGCGAAGGGGCGGCGGGGTCGGGTCGGTCGTTCGGGTCGGTCATGGCAGGCCGATTCTTGCCCGACTCGCGGTTCCCTGCACGCCAGGTCCGCTCAGTCGCCGCCGCGCAGCTGGTAGCGCGAGAGTCGCCAGCTGGCCAGCGCCAGCGATCCCACGATGACGGCGGTGAGGATGACCACGGATGTGGTCCCTGCCATCGTGTCGCCGGGTCCCCTCGCTGCCCTGGAGCATGGCCGCCAGGCCCATCGTGGCCTGCCGTACGGAGAAGACCTGCGTACCCTCGAAGAGACCGGACAGGACGCCCTCCCAGAGCAGGACGTAGGCGAGGCCGATGGCCAGCGCCCGCGAGGTGAAGCTGGAAAGGGCCAGGAAGCCCAGCGCGTAGGCAGTGCCGCCCACCGCCGCGGCGATGGCATACGCCACCGTGGAGTCCGCGAGCGAGGCCTGCTGCGAGGTGGCCACCAGCCCGGTGAGCACGGTGGCCGGGACGATGAGCAGCGCCGTCAGGCCCGCCGCCACGACACCCTTGGCCAGCACGATGCGGGCGCGCCGGATGGGTTTCGTGAGCAGGAAGACGATGGTGCCGTCGTCCAGTTCGGTGCCCAGGGCAGCCGTCCCGAAGACGAGCGCGATGAGGGGCAGCACCGTGCGCACGATGAGCTGGTCGAAGATGCGCCGGCTGAAGAAGTCGCCACCGAAGACGGCGCCGGCGATGGCCAGCAGCACGGGGCCCGCGGCCAGCAGCACCATGAGCCAGAAGCGCCGCCGGTCCACGAGGCTGCGCAGGGTGAGCGCCACGATGGGCATCGAGCGGATCATCGGCCGACCAGGTAGGCGAAGACCGACTCGAGCGAATCGTCGGTCGGGGTCAGCTCCAGCACGCGGATGCCCGACCCTCGGGCGATCCGAGGCAGCTGTCTCGTGAAGCGCCCGAAGTCGGACGTCCGCACGAGCAGGCCCTTCGGATCGATCTCCACGCCGAAGACGCTCTCTTCGGCCAGCAGGATGGAGCCCAGCCGGCGGTCGTCGCTGGAGCGCACGAAGAACTCGTGCGGTCGGTCGGTCATGAGCCGGCGGATGGAGCGGAAGTCGCCCGAGGCCGCCAGCCGACCGGCGTAGATGACCAGCACGGAGGCGGCGATGCGCTCGACCTCCTCGAGGATGTGCGAGGAGAGCAGGACGGTGCGGCCGTCCTCCGCCATGCGTTGCAGCAGCTCGAACATGTGCAGGCGCTGCCGCGGATCCATGCCGTTGAAGGGCTCGTCGAGGATCAGCACCGGCGGGTCGTGGACCAGCGCGGCGGCCATCTTGATGCGCTGGCGCATGCCCTTGGAGTAGGTGCCCGATGCGCCGGTCGGCAGCGTCCGCGAGGTCCACCAGGTCGATGGCCCGCCGGGCCGCCGCGTCCGGGTCCGAGAGTCCCTGGACCCGGGCGTTGACGAGCACGAACTCGCGACCGGTGAGGAACGGGTAGACGGCCTCGCGCTCCGGCACGAGCCCGATGCCTCGATAGATGTCCGGGTTGCGCCAGGTCTGCTGGCCGCTGACGCGGATCTGCCCGGCCGAAGGCGCCAGGAGGCCAGCGATCATGTGCAGCAGCGTCGTCTTGCCGGCGCCGTTGGGGCCCAGCAGGCCGGTCACGCCCGGCCCCACCGCGAAGCTGATGTCGTTGACGGCGACGACGTTGCCGTACCAGCGCGAGGCATGCTCGACCTCGATGGTGGGCGCAGGCCCCGTCGGCATGGCGGGCATCGTCTCGCTCATGCCTCGATGCGCTGGTAGCGGCGCGCCAGCACGAACAGCGAGCCGACGATCCAGATGCCCGCGGCGGCCACGTATGACCAGCCGGGCAGCCCGGCCCGCGCCACGGTCTCGTTGTCCGGCGAGACGTCGAAGAGGAAGGCGTTGACACCGTCGAGGACGTCGGCCGGGCTCAGCAGCACGGCTACCTGCCCGAGCAGGCCGGTCTCCAGCTCGACGAGCAGCGTCGCCGCGATGTTGGGGATGAGGAAGATGCCGATGATGGCCACCGTGGCGTAGGAGCGTCGCGGCGTCAGTGCGGCCGTGGCTGCCGAGATGGTGCCCACGACCGCGACGACCAGCACGCCCACGATGAGCATGGCCGGCAGTTCCGGGAGCTCCTCGCCGAGTCCGGTCACGGGGTCGGCAGCGACCAGGATGCGGCCGACGAGCAGCAGGAGCTGCGGCGCGAGCACCAGCACCAGCAGCGAGACGAGCAGGCCCAGCGTCCGCGCCGCGGCGTAGTCGAGCCGCGACGTGGCACGCGAGAAGTAGAGCGGCAGGACGCCGGCGCGCTGGTCGCGACCGAAGAGCTCCGGCGCTTGCGAGGCGCAGAAGAGGAAGACGAGGATGGCGATGAAGGGGAAGAGCGTCGAGTAGCGGATGGGCGAGATGGCCTCCACGGCCTCGCCGGCCGGGCCGACCTGTGCCACCAAGGCGATGATCCCGAGCGCCAGCAGCGAGGGCAGGACGGCCAGCAGCACGAGCCCGACGGGCATGACCTTGGAGCGGGCGCTGCGCCCGAGACCGTAGGCGGTGCGCACCGAGTGCGTCAGCAGGGCGGCCACGGCCGCCCGGCGTCCCAGCCGCGGGCCCTCGTAGCCGCGGTAGCCGAGGTCGTAGATGGAGCCGCCGCCCTCGCCCGCGGTCATGCGGCCTGCCCGTGCGCAGAGGCATCGCCCGGCGCGGTGTCCCCGGCCTCGTCGGCGTCGCGGAAGAGGTCCTCCAGGCGGCCGCGCCGCTGCTCCAGGCGCACCAGGCCGAGGCTCGAGGTCGACGGTCGCGTCGCGCACGACGTCGAACGTGGCCTCGTCACGCATCTCCACGAGGACGTGGCGGCCGTCCACGCGGACCACCAGCCCGCCCGCCCCAAGCCGCGCTGCCAAGGCCTCGGGGGCCTCGTCCACCTCGACGAGGAGCGTGCCGGTCTGCTGCGTGAACGTGTCCGAGCGCGGCCGCCTGCAGCAGCCTCCCGGCGTCGATGGCCACCAGGTAGTCGCAGACGCGCTCGATCTCGCCGAGCAGGTGGCTGGCCATGATGATGGCGATGCCGAACTCGGTGCCGGTGCGCCGGATGAGCTCCAGCATCTCGTCGCGGCCGGCCGGGTCGAGGCCGTTGGTGGGCTCGTCGAGGAGCAGCAGGCGCGGGTCGTGGACGAGCGCCTGGGCCAGCTTGACGCGCTGCTTCATGCCCGTCGAGTAGCCGCCCATGGGCCGGTAGCGCTCCTCGAAGAGGCCCACGTGGCGCAGCACGTCCGCGGTCCGCTCGCGGGCGGAGGCGCGCGGCAGGCCGGACATGCGGGCCATGTGGTTGACGAAGTCGCTGGCCGAGATGTCCAGCGGCAGGCAGTCGTGCTCCGGCATGTAGCCGACGCGCTGGCGGATGGCCTGCCCCTGCGTGGCCACGTCCAGGTCGAAGACCCGCGCCGAGCCGCCGCTGGCGTCCAGGAGGCCCAGCAGGATCTTGATGAGCGTGGACTTGCCGGCCCCGTTGGCGCCGACCAGGCCGATGACGCCCGGCTCGATGGCGACGCTCAGGGCGTCGAGCGCCGTGACCCCGCCGGGGTAGCGCTTCGTGAGTCGGTCGAGGGTGACCAGGGACATGTGCGGCGAGTCTAACGGCCGGGTCGCAGGCGTGCCTCCGGCGGTCGCGGCGACAGCGGCCAGCGCCAACCGCCAGATGATGCCCGTCCGCGTGCATCCAGCCAGAAGGGAGGATCGAGCATGACGCCGGCAGCTGCCCAGCCACTCGACCGACCCGACCTGCGGTCCGCCAGCCTCCGCGTCATCAGCGCTGGCCAAGCGGCCAGCGGTGCCTTCGTGGCCAGTCCGACGTTCAGCCAGTATCGCTACGCCTGGCTCCGCGACGGCGCCTTCGTGGCCGAGAGCCTGGACCTCGTCGGTGAGCTGGAGCGATCGGCTCGCTTCCACGCTTGGGTGGCCGCCATCGTGCTCAGCTCGGCGGACGGCCTGGAGCGGGCCATCGATAACGGCCCGCGCGGCGTCGCTCCCTCGACCGAGGAGTACCTCCATTGCCGCTACGACGTCGATGGCGGAAGGACTCAAGGTGAGTGGCACACCTTCCAGCTCGATGGGCCTGGCATCTGGCTCTGGGCAGTGGCTCATCACGCTGCGTCGCGGCGGACATATCGACGCTGCGATCCGCGAAGCGGTCGGCCTGACGCGCACGGTACCTCGCTGCGCTCTGGTCGCTGCCCTGCGCGGACGCCTGGGAGGAATCACCGGAGCATGTCCACACGAGCACGCTGGCGGCCATCCTGGCGGGCCTGGACGCTGCCGTCGACGTGGCCCCGGACCTCGCCGGCAGCGGTGAGGTCGCGGCTGCCCGCGCCGCGCTCGGCGCGCAGCTGGCGAGCGCGAGTGACTGCTACACGAAGTGGCTCGGCAGCCCTGCCGTCGACGCCAGCCTGCTCTGGATGGTGGCGCCCTATGGCCTGGTAGACGCCACGGAGCCGCGCTTCGCGGCCACCCTGGCGCGCATCGAGGATGAGCTCATCGATACCGAAGGCGCCGTGCATCGCTACCGGACGGACACCTTCTACGGTGGCGGAGCCTGGCCGGTGCTGACTTCGGCCTACGGACGGGTCCTGCTGCGGCGCGATGGACCCGGTGACCTCGAGCGAGCCAAGGCCGCGCTGCGGTGGATCGAGGCCCAGGCGGATGAGGATGGGAACTTGCCGGAGCAGGTCGCCGAGCTGCGCTTTCGATCCCGACCGCGTGACTGAGTGGCGCCAGCGTTGGGGCGAGTCGGCCAGGCCGCTGCTCTGGTCGCAGGCGGCGTATCTCGCCTTGCGCGTCGAGCTGGAGACGTTCGGACGTGTCGAGCGCGCCTATGCCGCGAGCGACCCGTCCGGCCGGTAGCGGCCCCAGCGCTCGGCCGCCGCCACGAGCGCCTCGATGTTCTCGGCGGGCGTCTCCGGCGGCAGCGCGCAGCCGGGTCCCAGGATGAGCCCGCCGCCGGGCGCCAGGACCGGCCAGCTCCTCGCGGACGGCCGCCTCCACGCGCCTCGGGCGTCCCGCGGGCGATGACGCCCGAGGGGTCGATGACGCCGAGGACCGTGGCGCGCCCGGCCGTGGCCGCCTTGACCGCGGGCGAGGTCGCACGTGTAGTCGAGCTCGAGGACCGCCGCGCCCGTGGCCACCATGTCGGCCACGATGGGCGTGGCGTCGCCGCAGATGTGACAGGCCAGCCGGATGCCGTCGGCCGCGAGCCGCTCGAGCCAGCCGCTCGGTCGGCCGGCCAGGCGAGCGCCCGGTAGACCGCCGGCGAGCAGACGTCCGGGCCGGCGATCGAACTCGCCGATGGACGTCATGTGCGCACCCTGCTCGACCTGGGCGACGGCGTAGCGGTACACGACCTCCTCGCAGAACGTCGAGCAGGCGCAGCGAGCCCGGCCGTCTGGTCGGGCACGGCGAGGGCCATCAGGAAGCCCTCCATGCCCAGGAGCATCGAGGCCAGCGAGAAGGGGCCCTGGTCGGCGCGGCCCATGACGAAGGCCTGGCGCCCGATCTCGCGGACCACGAGTCGCGTCGCCTCCAGGTTCTCCTTCAGCGGGCTGACCGTGGTAGGGATCCGGGACGACCAGCCGGTCGACCTCGTCGAGGCTGGCGATGGCCGGCGTGAAGGACACCGGCGCCGAGTCGGCCAGGTACTCCACGCCCACGCCGCAGGCCTCGGCCAGCGAGGCCGTGCCGCTCTCCACGAGCACGACGTCGTGGCGGAAGCGGCGCCAGCTGGCGATGTGGCCCTCGGCCATGGCCTCGCTGCTGTGGAAATGGTCGGCGAAGGAGGCGCCGAGGCGACGCGCCGCGACCATGAAGTCGTGCAGGTCCACCGGGACGCGGTCGGGGATGCCGCCCGCCAGCACGGTCTCGACCCGCTCGATGGAGCCCATGCCGGCCATCATGCGTCCGACCCCGCTCAGTAGACGGCCGTGCTCGAGCACGGTGTCGAAGAGCGCCAGGATGTTCTCCGGCGGCACGTCGGCCTGGATGTTGTGGCCGGCCGCGAAGACGAAGCCGCCGCCGGGCATGAACTCGTCGAGCAGTCGCCGGGCCTCGGCGCGGACCTCATCGGGCGTCCCGAAGGGCAGCGTCTGCTGCTGGTCGAAGCCGCCCCAGAAGGTGATGTCCGCCCCGAACTCGCGCTTCAGGCGCACGTCGGTCGCCCATGCCCTCCGCGCCCGGCTGGACGGGGTGGACGGCGTCCACGCCACCCTCGATGAGGAGCGGGATCATGGGCACGATGCTGCCGCAGGAGTGGTAGAAGACCTTGGCCGCGGTGCGCTCGTGGATGAAGGCCCAGAGCTTCCGGTAGCGCGGCCAGATGATGCGCCGGTAGACCTCCGGGTCGATCATGGGGGCGCGCTGGGTACCCAGGTCGGAGCCCGTCATGACGAAGGTGAGGTGGTCGCCCAGCCGGTCCAGGACCTCGCCCAGCAGCGCCGTCTGGTACTCGAGCATGGCGTCCAGCTGGGCCTCGGCCAGGGCCGGCTCGGTGAGCAGGTCCTCCAGGAAGCCGACGTAGCCGCGCAGGTACCAGGAGAACTCGAAGATCGAGGCGATGAGGTTGAGCGAGACGGCCTTGTCGGTGCCCTCGGCGAGGGCCTGGGCGGCCTCCGCCAGCCCGGCGTAGCGGGCCGGGTCGTGCGGATCCGGCCACGGGTAGCGGGCCAGGTCCGCGACGCTGCGCGCCTCGCTCAGGGGGTGGCCCACGAAGTCGTAGTAGAGGAGGTGGCCGTCGGGCCGGATGGCGGCCTGGCGGCGGATGCCGAACTCGTCCTCGTAGGTGTCGTCGGAGAGCTCGATGTCGTGCCAGTCGCGCGAGGCGCGCAGGTAGAGGTAGCGCGAGTCGACGTGCAGCCGCTCCAGGATGGCCGGGTGGGGCTGCGCCAGCTGCTGGACGCGGTCGGCGAGCTCGTCCGGCTCGTTGATGCCGAGGTGCGCCTTGAGCGCCGCGGCTGGCACCCGTGGTGATGCCCGTCACCATGCCACCCAGGTCGATGGGCACGCGGTCCGGCTCGCGGTGCTCGAGGGTGGCGATGAAGCGCTCGCGCGGGATGCATCCACGGCTGGTCCTCCGATGCTGGTCCATGGCCGATGGTACGGGGCGCGTGGCCCGCATCGCGCGCGCGGCCCACGGGCGGCAGTGGCCAGCCGTCCCCTCGCCGGGGGGTGCGCACACTCCGGCGATCTGCCCGCCGGCGTACGGTCGACGCCGGACGGCGTGACGCCACTGGGGGAGCGCCATGATCGATCCGACGCGACCTGGACCTCGGCACCGCAGCTCGGCTCGACGCAGGCTACCGCATCGGCGTCATCGGGGCCGGCAGCATCGTGCGCGAGTGCCACCTGCCGGCCTACCGCTCGATGGGCTGGCAGGTCGTGCGCATCGCCAACCGCACGCTCGAGACCGCGCGCAGGCGGCGGCCGACGAGTTCGACATCCCCGCGGCCTCGGACGACCTCCTCGACGTCGTCCGCGACGAGCGCGTCGAGGTCGTGGACATCTCGCTGCCGCTCGCACCTCCACCGCGAGGTCGCCGAGGCGGCCATCGCGGCCGGCAAGCACGTCCTGCTCCAGAAGCCCATGGCCACCACGCTCGAGGACGCGCGCGCCATCGTGGAGGCGGCCGAGCAGGCCGGCGTGAAGCTGGCGGTCAACCAGAACGGCCGCTGGGACCCGGCCATCCGCGCCTGCCGGGAGCTGCTCGACCGCGGCGTCTTCGGCCCGCTCGTGACGGCCTCCATCGAGATGCGCACCCGCCAGCCCTGGCAGGACTACTGGAAGGACGCCGAGCACTACCCCCGGCTCATGCTGCTGGGCATGTCCATCCACCACCTCGACCAGTTCCGCTTCCTCTTCGGCGACCCGGAGGACATCACGGCCTTCACCGGCGACCTACCCGGGGCAGCCGTGGGCCGGCGACAGCATCGCCCTGTACGTCCTGCGCTACGCGGACGGGCTGCTGGCCACGGCCTTCGACGATGGCTTCCCCTGGACGCGCGACTGGAGCGAGGACTACCGCATCGAAGGGCTGGACGCCATCGCCCGCGGCACCATCGGCTGGCCCACGGGGACTTCTCCACGCTGGAGTACACGACGCGCGACCGACCCGATTCGTGGTTGCGCCCGGCCTTCACGCGCAAGTGGTTCCCGGACGCGTTCGTGGGCACCATGGGCGAGCTGTTCCGCGCCATCGAGACCGACACCGAGCCGTCCATCTCGGGGCCGACAACCTGCGCACGCTGCGTCTCGTCGAGGCCGGCTACCGCTCGGCGGCCGAGCGCCGCACGGTCAGGCTCACGGAGGTACCGGGCTAGGAGCGAGCTTGGCGGGGGCCGAGCGACGTGCACGAAGCGCCCCGCCGCGGCTTGGCAGGGGGCGTAGACTCGGGCTCTGACGTCGTCGCCCGGTCCGACCGGGCGACGCATCGGAGCGAAAGGAGGATTGCCGCAGCGCAATACCCAGCTTGGTTCCCATCGGGGACTCGGTGGACGTCATGTCCGGAACAGTGGAGGAGCCCATCTCGATGATCAACAGACGCTCTCTCGTGGCCATCGGCGCAAGCCTGCTGCTCGTGCTCTTGTTGCCGCTCGCCGCCGGCGCTCAGGACGAGAAGAAGACCTTCTACTGGATCTCCCACGGCGATCCCGCCGACCCGGTCTGGACGTACTTCCTCGACGGCGCCAACCAGTGGGCCACCGATACCGGCAACACCGTCAACACGTCCTTCCACAGCAATGACGTGGCCTCGCAGCAGGAAGCCATCCGCTCGGCCATCGCGGCCGGCGCGGCGGGCATCGTCACCAGCAGCCCCGACCCGGGCAGCCTGGTCGAGCTCGCGGATGAGGCCCATGCCGCTGGCATCCCCATCATCAACATCAACACGCCTGACCCGACCGTCGATTTCGACGCCTATGTCGGCACCGACAACGTGGTCGTGGGCCAGCGCTGGGCGCAGTACCTGGTCGACGGCGGCTACGTCAAGGAAGGCGACTTCGTGTGGATGCCCGTCGAGGTTCCCGGCGCCACCTACGGCGTCCAGGAGGAAGAGGGCATCGCCAGCGTCTTCGAGCCGCTCGGCATCACGTGGGAAGTCACGGACGCGACGCTATGAGCAGGCCACCGTCATCGACGAGCATGACCAACTACCTGACCGCCAACCGCGACAAGATCACGGCCATGATCGGCCTCGGCGACCTCGTCACCGGCAGCGTCCAGCGCGTCTGGGACCAGGTCGGCGTCGCCCCCGGTGAGATCCCGGTCGTGGGCTGGGGCAACTCGGTCGACACCGCCCAGGAGATCATCGACGGCTACGTCCTCGCCGGCATGTGGCAGGACCCCCAGATGACCAGCTACCTGGGTCTCAGCCTTGCGGCTGCAGCATCCGACGGCATCCCGCCCGGCTTCGACATCATCGTCGGCGCCCTGTACGAGAAGGAGACCGCTCCTGTCTACTTGGACTGATGAGCCAGTAGTCATGCGGACCGATGCGGTCCGGCAGGTGCCTGGCATCCGCCGGACCGCACCTCCTCGCCACGAGGCCGGCACCTCGGTGCCGGCCTCAGGCGTTGGACGGGACTGCGAGGCCTGTGGTTCGCCACACCTGCACGAGATAGGTACCCGGACACCAGATGAACCAGGCAGCGACCACACCTAGCCAGCCCTCGACCTCGGACAGATTCATGGCCCGGTCTCGGACCCTCCTGAACAAGCCGGAGGCCGGGCCGTTCGCCCTGCTCGTCGGCGCCATCATCATCGTTCACCCTGCTGAACGCGACGTTCGCTGTCGATGCTCAACGTCGGCAACCTGCTGGCGTTCACCGCCGGAGCTGGGCATGATCGCCCTGGCCATGACGCTGCTGATGACGGCCGGCGAGTTCGACCTCTCGGTGGGCTCGGTCTTCGGCTTCGCGCCCGTCGTCATGTGGATTCATCTTCAACGAGGGCATCGCGCCCCTGGAGGTCGCCTTCTTCATCGCCCTGGCGGTCGCGATCCTCATCGGCCTCGTCAACGGCCTTCTTCACGACGCGGCTGAAGATCCCCTCCTTCCTCGTGACGCTGGGCATGCTGCTCGTCGTCCGTGGTGCGGCACTCCTGCTGACCGCACGGGTTCCCGCAGCGCACCTGGAAGGCCGAGGCGGCCGCTACTGGCGGAGATCCTGGTGGGCGACTTCATCGTCCCCACCCCATGGGGCGACCTGCGGATCTACATGTCGCTCTTCTGGTTCGCTCTCTTCGCGCTCGATCCTGGGCTACATCCTGATGGCCTCCAAGTGGCGGCAACTGGATCCAGGCCGCGGGAGGCAATCCCATTGCCGCCACGGCGCGCGGCGTGCGCGTGGCACGCATCAAGATCGTGCTCTTCATCCTGACCGCGACCATGGCTGCCTACGCGGGCATCACCAGCTCCATCCGCGTCTCCGCCGCGAACCCGAACAGCGGCGACGAGCTACGAGCTCGAGGTCATCGCCATGATCGTTATCGGCGGCACGGTGCTGACCGGCGGGCAAGGGCACCATCATCGGCACGATCGTCGGCGTGCTGCTGCTGCGGGTCATGCGCAACGGCATCGTGATGGTCGGCGTGCCGAGGCTCTGGCCTACAACATCTTCATCGGCGGGATCATCCTGGGCATGATGGCGCTCCATTCGCTACATGGCTCGAGCGACAGCGAGGCGGAGGCCTAGACTGACCGAGGAGCTTCGTCCGCATGCGAGCACATCAGCAAGTTCTACGGCCGCGTGCAGGCGCTCGACGACGTCAAGCTGACGCATCCGTAGCAACGAGATCGTGGGTCTGCTGGGCGACAACGGCGCCGGCAAGTCCACGCTCATCAAGGTCCTCTCGGGCGTGGTGCCGCTGTACGAGCGGCGACATCTACATCCGAGGACAGAAGGTCGAGATCCGCAACACCAACGACGCCATCGCCCGCGGGCATCGAGACGATCTACCAGGACTCGGCGCTCGTCAAGCAGCTCTCCATCGCGCGGAACCTCTTCCTCGGTCGCGAGCCGCATCAAGGGCCCGCGCATCCTCAACCGCATGGACAAGCATCTCATGGACGAGGTGGCCCGCGACTCATGCGAGAGGTGGGCATCACCAAGAACATCCCGCCCACGACGCCCATCAGCTCGCTCTCGGGTGGCGAGCGGCAGGCGGTCGCCATCGCCCGGGCGATGTACTTCGAGCAGCGACCTCATCATCCTCGACGAGCCCACCAACAACCTCGGCGTCGCCGAGACGCAGGGCGTGCTGCGCTTCGTTCGCAACGCGCGGGACTCCGGTCACTCCTGCATCTTCATCGCCCACAACATCCACCACGTCTTCCAGGTGGTGGACCGCATCGTGGTGCTGCGCCGCGGCCGGGTCGTGGCCGATGACATCGACCCCAGAAGACCACCATCGAGCAGGTCGAGAACGTCATCACCGGCGACCTGGAGTTCGATCGACGGCGAGCTGGCACCGTCGCAGCGAGGCGCTGGCAGCGGCCGCGGCAGTCGTCGGCGAACCTGGCCGCCCGACACCTCAGTCGAGGGACGACCACGTCTCTGGCAGCGTTCCGGGCGCGCCCCTGCTGGGCCATACGCGGGGCCGCAGCCTGAGGCTGACGTCTTGGCGTGCCCCACGTTGCCGTTGATGGATAGTGCGCCGTCCACGAGGATCTCCTGGCCCGTGATGTAGCGCGACCCGTGCGAGGCCATGAAGGCCACTACGTCGGCGACCTCCTCAGGCACCCCGATGCGCCCCAGGCCGATGCGGGCGTTGTACGTGGCGCGCACCTCCGGCGTGTAGGCCACCGCGTTGAGGGGCGTCTCCGTGGCGCCGGGGGCGACAGCGTTGACGGTGATGCCATGCTCTGCCAGCTCCAGGGCGAGCACCTTGGTGAGGCCGACGATGCCGCCTTTGGCGGTGATGTATGCGGAGAGGCCACTGATGCCCTGAACGTCCGCCTCCGACGTGATGTTGATGATCCGTCCCCAACCGCTGGCGCGCATCCGCTCGGCGGCCGCCTTGCAGCCGTAGAAGTAGCCGTGCAGGTTGGCCGCCAGCAGACCGTGCCAGGCCTCCGTGGTGGTCTCGAAGAAGGGCCGCACCATGAGTCGCGCGGCGTTGTTGACCCAGATGTCCAGGCGGCCCCAGCGCTCCACCACGGCGTCCGCCAGCGCCCCGATGTGGGCCTCATCAGCGGTGTCGCCCTGCAGGATGAGTGACTCGCGACCCTGGGCCTCGATGAGGCGGGCAGTCTGCGCCGCGCCATCGTCGTTGCTCAGGTAGTCGCCGGCCACGTTGGCGCCCTGGCGAGCCAGGGCGGCCGCGATGGCCTGGCCGATGCCGCTGGACAGGCCGGTCACCACGGCGTTGCGGCCGGCCAGGCTGTAGACGTCACTCATGGTGTCCTCCTCGAGGGGCTGTCCGGCTGCGATGGTGTCGATCGCTCGCGGGCGGGCGGGTGATAGCCGCGGTCAGCCGGCGGCGTCCAGGCGGGGGTCGAGCATGAGCTTCAGCCCGTCGGCGGCGCGCGTCCGGGCGAAGGCCGACTCCCATCGCGAAAGCGGCAACACGTCCGTGACGAGCTGATCGAGCACGACGTGACCGCTCGGCGACCAGCTTCTCCAGGCGCCACCACGATCGCGGCGTGCTGGCGAAGCCGGAGGTCACGACCAGTTCGTTGAGGCAGATGAGGTCGATGTCGAAGGTGATCGGTCGGCCGGCCAGGCCGACCTGCACGAAGTGCCCGCCCTTGCGGGTCGCCCGCAGCCCTGCGTCGATGCCGTGCTCGTTGCCCGAGGCATCGGCCACCACGTCGTAGCCGCCACTCGGCGTGACGCTCGCGAGGTCATCGGCTTCCACGACCTCCAGGCCCAGGGAGGCGGCGACGTCCAGTCGCCGACGGTCGGCAGGCATGCCGGAAACGGTGACGCGTGCCCCCTGTGAGCGCAGCACCTGGGCGCAGAGGATGCCCATGGCGCCGGGGCCGACGACGAGCGCCGTGTCACCAGGGGAGGCGACGGCTGGATCGCAGAGGCACTGCGTGACGCAGGAGAGTGGTTCGTAGAGCGCGCCGGCGTAGCTCACCGACGGACGGATGGACTTCGTGCAGGTTCCGGGCGGGCACCAGCACGAAGGGCGCGAAGCCCCCGTTCACATGAGAGCCGATGGAGCGGCGCTCCAGGCAGAGGTTGCGGCGGCCGGCACGGCAGGCCGCGCAGCCGTCACAGGTGAAGAAGTAGGTCTCCGGGGCGACACGCTTGCCGAGATGCTCCTCCGCCCCCTCGCCGGCCTCCACCACGCGACCGGTGACCTCGTGCCCCATGACCACCGGTGGGACGCTGTTGAATTCGTCGTGCTGGATGTGCAGGTCCGTGCCGCAGATGCCCGTGGCGTAGACCTCGATGACGACCTGACCGGGACCTGGCGACGGGCGAGGCACGCTGCCCAGGCTGACGTTCTCAGCTCCCTTGGCCTTCTTCATGAGCCCGATCATCTGGTCGCTGCTAGCGGTCGTGTCAGTCATGACCCGATTGTAGGGTCGTGACCCGTGCCGGAGTCGGGACGCTCAACGTGCCAGGCGAGCGATGCGGTTGGCGGCGCGCATGACCCTGCGCGCCGTATCGGGGGAGGTGCGCGAGATGGCCTCCAGGGTCTCGGCCAGCTCCTCGTCGGGCAGCGATCCGAGGAGCCGGAGGAGCCGGTCAAGTGTCTCGTCGGATAAGCGCGCCAGGACCATGAAGCCATGCGCGATCTCGCCGCTCTCTGCGCGCGACAGGGCCCGCAGGGCGCGATCGAAGAGGGTCACGAAGCCCTGGATCTCCGACAGCCAGTCCAACAGCCTCTTCGCCTCCAGGTCCCCAGGTGCAACGACCACGACCTGGTCGGCGAGCTGCAGGCAGGTCGCCAGTCGAGGCTGCAGGGGATCGGCCTCTCGAGCGCGGCGCTCCTCGGCCACGCGCTGGAACCAGCGCCAGCGGTCGCCCACGACGCGCCAGGCCACCGCCGGCGGGCCCGGCCTGGACTCCCGCGGAGCGTCCTCGACGCGCTCCACGAGTCCCCACCCCTCCAGCTCGGCGAGCGCGAGCGAGGCGGCCCGGTGGCTGAGGCCCAAGGCCTCGCGGACCTCGCGCTCCGTCAGAAAGCGGCCCCAGATGAGCAGGTAACCGTGCACGCGCGCGACCGATGGCGTGACGTTCCAGGCCGGCCCCATGTCGCCCCAGATGTCCGCGAAGGCGACGCGAACGTCCTCGGGGGTCGGAGTCTCCGATGGCGTGGCGCGGGCGGCCGGGATCGATGGTCATCCGGGCCACGATAGCAAGCCACCGCCCCGATGGTGCCCTCCCATCGGCCGGCCGGCCGTCGGCAGCCCGCTCGCGCGCCCGGTAGCATTCGGGGACCCATCCCGACCAGGAGGCCCAGACCCGCCGTGACCGATCCGACGACCGAGGGCATCCGCAGCGCGCTGCGGACCGTCTCGACCGGCGCCGCCCTCACGCCCGACGCGGCCGAAGGCTTCATGAGCGCCGTGCTTGATGGCATGGTCACCGCGGCGCAGTTGGGGGGCATCCTCGTGGGCATGCACGCCCGCGGCGAGACGGCCGGCGAGCTGGCCGGCTTCGTGCGGGCTATGCGCTCCCGGGCCTTGACGGTGGAGGCTCCGGCCGGGGCCATCGATACCTGCGGCACCGGTGGGGACGTGCGTGGCACCTTCAACATCTCGACGGCCGTAGCCCTCGTGGTGGCGGCCGGCGGCGTGCCCGTGGCCAAGGCCGGCAACCGCGCCGTGTCCTCGGAGGCGGGTAGCTCGGACGTCATGGCGGCGATGGGCCTCCGTGTCGAGCAGACGCCGGCTGACGCCGAGCTGTCTTTGCGCAAGGACGGCTTCGCCTACCTCCACGCTCCCGCCTTCCATCCGGGCATGCGTCACGCGGGACCCGTACGCCAGGAGCTTGGCGTGCGCACCGCCTTCAACATGATCGGTCCCCTCGCCAACCCTGCCCGTCCGCGCCGACAGCTCGTCGGCGTCCCGGACGCGGAGGCGGCGCCGCGGGTGGCGGAAGCACTCCTCGAGCTGGGGACGGAGCGCGCCTTCGTGGTGCACGGCGATCGACTCGACGAGTTGCCCCTCGACGGCAGCGGCTTCATCTATGACGTCTCCCCGGCGGGCATCGCCTGGCGGCAGGTCGGCCACGAGGATCACGGTCTGGCCGAGGCACCCACCGAGGCGCTCCGCGGCGGCAGCCCGGCGGCCAATGCGGCGCTCATCCGGGCCATCTTCGAGGGCCGCGAGCGAGGCCCCTCGCACGACGTGGTGGCGCTCAATGCGGGCGCCTCGCTGGTGGTGGCCGGCCGCGCTGGCGACCTGCGCGAAGGGGTGGCCCTGGCCGCTGCGACCATCGCCTCCGGAGCGGCGCTCGATCGACTGGAGCGGCTGCGCCGGAGCGCTATCGAAGCGGCGCGGGAGTCGGCGGGCTGATGGCAACCGACCGACACCGCGCGGCATCGGTCCTGGGTGAGATCGCCGCTCGCCGGGCTGCCGACGTCGCCGCCGAGCTGGGCGACCGGGACTTGCGGGAGATCCGTCGCGACACGCCGCCCGGACCGCCACGTCGAGACGTGGTCGGCCGGCTGGCTCGCCCAGGGTTGCATCTCATCGCCGAGATCAAGCGCCGATCGCCATCGGCGGGCCCCCTGGCGGGCGCGAAGCTGGACGTGGCCGCACAGGCGCGGGCCTACCAGGCTGGCGGCGCCTCGATGATCTCCGTGCTCGTAGAACCCCACTGGTTCGGTGGCTCGATCGCGGACCTCCAGTCCGCCCGCGCGGCCACGTCGGTGCCGGTGCTGGCCAAGGAGTTCGTCGTCGATGCGCGCCAGCTGCCCCTGCTGCGGGCGGCAGGCGCGGACGCCGTCCTGCTGCTGGCCGCCCTTCACCGTCCGCGTGAGCTGGCTCGCCTCGCAGCGCTGGCTTTCGAGCTGGGCCTGGAGCCCCTCGTGGAGGCGCACGACGAGCGCGAGTTGCGAGCTGCCATCGGCACGGAGGCCCGCCTCATCGGCATCAACAACCGCGACCTGCGTACGCTCCGCGTCGACGTCGAGCTGGCCATGCGCCTTCGGGCCCTGGTGCCGGACGACCGCCTCGTGGTTGCCGAGTCCGGTCTGCGGGACGCCGCCACCGTTCGTCGCTGGCGCGCGGCTGGCTTCGATGCGGCGCTCGTCGGCGAGGACCTCATGCGCACCGGCAGCGAAGCGGCAGACGTGGAAGCGCGGGTGGCCACGTTCGTGGCAGCCGGCGAGGTTCCCGCGCCCGGAGTGGACCCGGCCGCGGACGGCCGCGCGCCCTTCGTCAAGATCTGCGGCATCACGGAGACGGCCGGGCTGGCCGCGGCGCTGGCATCCGGGGCCGACGCCGTCGGCCTCAACTTCGTGCCCGGCACACCGCGTGCCCTGACGGACGAGGAGGCCGCCGCGCTCATCGCCGCGGCCCGGGCCGCCGACGCGCCCGGCAGCGGCCCTCTCCTGGTGGGCGTCTTCGCCGACCGACCGGCCCGCGAGGTGGCGGCAGTCGCTGCGCGCCTCGGCCTGGATGCCGTCCAGCTCCACGGTCGCGAGAAGCCGGGCGACCTGGACCGCATCCCCCTGCCGGTCTTCAAGGTCTTGCACCTCCCGGCCGATGCCGAGGCGGACGACGCCTCTCCCGGGATCGACCACGCCACCGACGCCGGCCGCGCGGACGTCGTCGATACCCTCGTCGCCGAGGCCGAGCGCTTCCTGGAGAAGGCCAACCTCCAGGCCATCATGCTCGACGCCTCTGTTCCCGGCGCGCTCGGCGGCACTGGCCGTCGGGTGGCCCGGACCCTCGCTCATGCCATCGCCACGCGCATCCCGGTCGTCCTGGCCGGGGGCCTCGATGCCGCCAACGTGGCGGAGGCCCTCATCGACATCCCGGCCATCGGGGTCGACGTCTCCAGCGGCGTGGAGCCGCGTCCGCGCTCCGGCCAGCACACAGGCGGCCAGCCTTCGGGTGCCGCCCGCACGCGCCCGACGGGTCGGCCGGCCAAGGACCCGCTCGCGGTCGCCCTCTTCGTCAAGCGGGCGGGTGCCGCGCGGCTCGACCGGCCCACGGTGCCTTTCGGGCCGCAGCCCGTCGATCCCGGCCTGCTGGAGGCCGACACCCGGGGTCGCTGGGGCGTCGACCGTGCCTTCGGCGGCCGCTTCGTGCCCGAGACGCTGATGGCTGCGCTGCTCGATCTGGAGACGGCCTACGACGGTATCCGCCGCGAGCCGGCCTTCTGGGCCGAGTTCCGTGAGCTCCTGGCCCGCTACGTGGGTCGCCCCACACCCGTCTACCGCGCCGACCGCTTGGCCGTGGAGATCGAGCGTCGTGCCGGTCGCGAACCGGGTCGGCTGCGCCTCTACCTGAAGCGCGAGGATCTCGACCACACCGGCGCCCACAAGATCAACAACGCCCTCGGCCAGGCCCTGCTCACGCTGCGCCTCGGCAAGCCGCGCGTCATCGCCGAGACCGGCGCCGGCCAGCACGGCGTGGCGACCGCCACCGCCTGCGCCTTACTGGGCCTCGAATGCGTCGTCTACATGGGTGCAGAGGACATCCGCCGCCAGGCGCCCAACGTGCTGCGCATGCGGGCTCTGGGTACAGAGGTGCGCGAGGTGACCTCCGGCACCGCCACGCTCAAGGATGCCGTCAACGAGACCATGCGCGACTGGGTCACCAATGTGGCCACGACGCACTACGTGCTCGGCTCGGCCGTCGGCCCGCATCCCTTCCCGACCATCGTGCGCGACCTCCAGCGCGTCATCGGCGACGAGGCCGCCGAGCAGGTGCGCGCCTTGGAAGGCCGCCTGCCGGACATCGCCATGGCCTGTGTCGGCGGCGGCTCGAATGCCATCGGCCTGCTGGCGCGCTTCATCGGCGAGACGGGCACCCGCCTCGTCGGAGTGGAGGCAGCGGGGGAGGGGCTGGCCGGTCGGCATGCCGCCGCGCTCGCGGGGGGCACGCCGGGAGTCCTGCACGGTTCACGCTCGTACCTCCTCCAGGACGCGGATGGCCAGGTCACGGAGGCGCATTCGATCTCAGCCGGGCTCGACTACCCGGGCATCGGGCCGCAGCTCTCCGCGTTGTACGCAGCCGGGCGCCTGGAGATCCTGAGCGCGACCGACGACGAGGCGCTCGAGGGCGTGCGCCTGCTGACCCGGACGGAGGGCATCCTGCCGGCCCTGGAGCCGGCGCATGCCATCCACGCGCTCATCGATCTGCTGGCGGGTCACGGGCTGGAGGCGGCGGGATCTGACGACATCATCCTCCTGGGGCTCTCTGGTCGAGGCGACAAGGACCTGGCGGCCATCGAGGAGCGCCTCATGGCCGGCTTTGCGCCGCGGGGCGGGGCGTGAGCGCCGCCAGGAAGGACGCGGTCGCCCCCGACCCGCGTGCCGCAGCCGTGGCCCCGTTGGCCGGCCCGGCTCGCATCCGGGCGGCTTTCGAGTCGGCCGCCAGGGACGGGCGGGCGGCGCTCATCCCGTATGCCGTGGCCGGTTATCCGGACGCGGCGACGTCGCTGCGCATCGCCGTCGCCCAGGTCGACGCTGGCGCCGATCTTCTGGAGATCGGCCTGCCCTACTCCGACCCGTTGGCTGACGGCGCCACGCTGCAGCGCGCCAGCGCGGTCGCCCTGGGGCGGGGGGCTCGCCTCGACGACTCGATCGAGCTCGTGCGGGCGCATCCACACCGCCCGGCCCGATACCCCGCTGGTGGCCATGGGCTACGTCAACCAGGTGCTCGGCGGTCGCGATGGCGCCTCTGTCCTGCGCCGCCTCGGCGAGGCCGGCGTCTCCGGCTTCATCCTGGCCGATCTCACGCCTGACGAGGGCGCCGACCTGGAGGCAGAGGCTGCTCGCCACGGCATCGGCATCGTCTACCTGGTGGCGCCGACCACGCCGGTGGCCCGCCGCCCCTTCATCGCCGCGCGCAGCCAGGGCTTCCTGTACGCCGTCTCCCTGGCCGGTGTCACGGGTGCTCGCACGCGCCTGCCCACCGGCGTGCGCGGCTTCCTGCGCGACGTGCGCAGCGTGAGCCCAGTGCCGGTCGCGGTCGGGTTCGGCGTCTCGAAGCCGGCCCACGTGCAGGAGCTGGCGGCTGTCGCGGACGGCATCATCGTAGCCTCCGCGCTGGTCGACGCGCTGGGACCCGAAGGCCAGGACATCGAGCGCATGGCCGCCCTGGTGCGTTCGCTGCGCGAGGCCACCGCGCGGAAGTAGCTTACGCCTCGAGCACGGCCCTCACGGCGGCCAGGACCTCGTCGTGGATCGAGGCGGCCGTGGCCACGATGCCGCTGTTGGTGACCATGCGGGTGCCCGTCGTGAAGTCAAGCGGCCGGCCCTGCACGTCCGACACGCTGCCACCGGCCTCGGTCACGATGAGGAATCCCGCGGCATGGTCCCAGACGTTCTCCTGGTAGCCGCCGCGCGGCAGCCGCAGATAGATGGAGGCGTCCCCGCGAGCGACCACGGCGTACTTCGTCTGGCTGTCCAGGCGGAGGGGCTCCGCGCTGATGCCCAGTGATCGGCCGATGCGCACGGAGGCCGACTGGTCGGAGTGCGCGGCCTCCACCGACTCCGCGTACCGCCCGTCGGACGCCGACGCCGGCGCTGCGACCCGGATGGGGGTTCCGACCGCTCCGGGGTCGGCACCCCCGAGAGGCAGCATGACGGCCCCGCGGTCCCGCTCGGCCACGAAGAGGCATCCGACCCCCTCGGCGGGAGCCGAAGTCGGAGGACCGGTGCGGCCCCGGCACACCCGCCCGCGGCAGGTTCGGGCAGGCCATGGCGGCCAACACGACCTCACCATCTTCGACGAGAGCGAGCGCCACGGCATATTGCTCGTTGCGCAGGAAGCCTTTCGTGCCGTCGACCGGATCCAGCGTCCACCAGCGGCGCCCTGGCCCACCGGCATCGGAGCAGCGGTCGAGGGCGGCCTGCAAGTCGTTCGGCGTGACCTGCGGACGCTGCTCGCGAACTCGCGCCAGGACGGCCTCGGCGAGCTGCGCGGAAGCCACCAGGGGTCCTGAATCCTCCTCGCCCATGAGGCCGTCGCCCGGCAGCGCCTCCGCGAGCGCCATGCTCACGAGCGCCTGGGCGCCCAGGTCGGCCACGGTGACCGGTGAGGCGTCCGCCTTGGCGGCCGACTGTGACGGATCGAAGTCGCTCCGCACCGCGCGCGTCAGCCGGCTGGCGGCCAGCACCGCCGTGATGGCGAAGCGCCGCTCTGCCTCCAGGCGGTTCACGCCGCTGCCGCCCACCGCCCCGAAGTCGCGCTCAGACACGCCAGGGCGAGCGAGCGTCACGCCTCCTCGCCCGACCCGCCCTCGGGCCCGACGGGAACATCCGGCTCATCGCGCGACGTCTCCAGCTGCGTGCGGATGACGTCCAGTGGCGCCACCTGGCCGGTCCACAGCCGGAAGGCCGCGGCACTCTGGTGCACGAGCATGACGTCGCCGTTGATGGCGCGTGTCGCGCCGGCTGCCGTGGCGTCCTTGAGGAGGCGAGTCTCCTCGGGCACGCAGTGGAGGTCCATGACGAGGAGATCCGGCGGCAGCAGCTCAGCAGGGAGCGGTGACTCCTCTGCTTCCCGCCCCACGGAGCTGGCATTGATGAGGATGTCCGTCTTGGCCAGTTCGGCCTCGATGACCGACTCGTGCCAGGGCTTGGCCTTGAGAGTCCAGTACTGCGAGGAGCTTCGCGCGAAATGCTTGGTGAGCCGCTCCGCACGATGGAGGTGGCGATTGAAGATGACGACGTTCAGGAAGCCAGCCGCGATGAGCGAGTAGACGACGGAACGCGCAGCACCGCCGGCGCCGAGCACGACAGCGGTCTTGGGCATCTTCTGGTTCCCGACGAGGGCCTCCAGCGCGGACTTGAAGCCCAGCACCTCCGTGTTGTGGCCGACCAGCTGGTTGCCGTCGCGCGTGACGGTGTCGACGGCGCCGGTCTTCTGGGCCTCGTCGGTGAGACGGTCGAGCATGGGCACGACGCGCTCCTTGTGGGGCACCCCGATGGCGGCCCCCAGGTACTCGTCGCCGCGCAGGGCAGCCACGGCCTCCGCGAACTCCACGGTGGGTGTATCGACAGGCTCGTACGTGGCATCGACGCCCCCGGCCGCGAAGGCAGCCCGCAGCAGTGCCTCCGACAGCGAGTGGGACACCGGGTGGCCGAGAAGGACGACACGTTGGGCCATGGTCAGCATCTCCAGGGTCGCAGGCCATCCGGGCCCGCGGCGTGAACGAGGTGGAGGATCTCCCGCCTGCCACGGCCGCCGAGGGTCGTGCGCGGCTCGCCCACACAGCTCCTCCCGTGGTGGGCCTCGATGATACCCGGCCTGGGTCGGGGGCGTGCTACCATCGGCCGGCCGCAGCGGAGAGGTCGCATAGAGGCCGAGTGCGGCGGTTTGCTAAACCGTTGAGTGGGGTAACCTGCTCCGAGGGTTCGAATCCCTCCCTCTCCGCCACGATAGGCGCCCGTAGCTCAGTGGATAGAGCGTTAGGTTGCGGACCTAAAGGTCGTGGGTTCGAGTCCCGCCGGGCGCGCCACACCCTGCTTCGGCACGGGAGCGTCTGATCCATCGGACCCTGGCATCGAGCCCTGGCACTCCAGTGACGGTCGGTCCGTTCCACCTTCCGCTCCGGCGCTCTGCCCAGTAGGCTGTGGGGCGCCGTCAAGCCATGCGTACCCCACCTGGAAGGAGTAGGGACATGCCGACCATCGGACTCGGGATCCAGCTGTGGGCCCAGAACACGGACTGGCCGTCATACCTGGCGGCCGCGCGCCGCGTCGACGAGCTCGGCTATGACCACCTCTGGACATGGGACCACCTGGTCTCGGCGGTGGGGGATCCGGACCGGCCTGTCTTCGAAGGCTACTCGAGCCTGGCCGCCTGGGCCGCGGTGACGTCGCACGCCCGCCTCGGGCTCCTCGTCGGTGCCAACACCTTCCGCAACCCGGCCGTCGTGGCCAAGACCGTCGCGACCATCGACCACATCAGTGGCGGTCGCGCCATCCTCGGGCTGGGCGGCGGTTGGCACGAGCGCGAGCACGCCGCCTTCGGGCTCGAGTTCGGCCGTGGCTTCGGTGACCGTCTCGACTGGCTGGAGGAGGCCCTCCAGGTCGTACGCCCGCTGATGGCCGGCGAGGAGGTCACGCACGCGGGCCCACGCTACCGGACCGATCGACTGCGTCTCGCGCCGCCACCCCTCCAGGCGCGGGTGCCCATCATGGTCGGCGGCGTCGGCGAGAAGAAGACGCTCCGCAGCGTTGCCCGCCACGCCGACATGTGGAACGCCCAGCTCGAGCTCGCGGAAGCGCCCCACAAGATCGAGGTCCTGCGGGCGCACTGCGCCGACGTCGGGCGCGACCCCGCCGAGATCGAGCTGACCTACAACTGCAAGATCGTCATCCGCGATCGCGAGCCCGACGCTCGTGCCGTCCTCGAGCGCCAGCTCGCGGCCAACAGTCTTGGGCCCGACAGTGCCGACGCGGGTTTCTGGGCCGGGACCGTCGAGACCATCGCCGAGCGGATGGCTGCCTTCGTGGAGGCTGGCTTCCTGGGCTTCACGATCGAGGAGATGGCGCCCTTCGACGAGGAGACCCTCGTGCGCCTCGTCGGCGAGGTGAAGCCGCTCGTCGAGCGAGGCTGATCGCCGCTCGCGTTCCCGGCGGGGCGCTCGTTACGAGGCGACGGTCCTGCGGTCAAGCGTGAGGGTGAAGCCGTCCAGCGAGACGTTCATGGAGTGGACGAGCCTGCCCATGGGGCCTCCGACGTGAGTAGACGCCGATCGACCTGAGGCGCTCCCCCTGACCGAGCGCTCACACGAAACGACCCCCTTGCCCTGAGTGCATCGGCGGCGAGGACCGCCGGGGGCGCCCGGCCCCGCCCGTGTGACGCCCTCGATCACTCGCCGCCGGCAGCGTCAGGGCAGTCCAAGCGGAACTCGCACCAGTGACAACTCCAGCGCTCCGGCCGGGGCTCGAAGCGACCCTCGCGCGCCAGCATCACCATCTCCACCAGGTCCTGCTCGAACCTGGCGAGGTCGTCCGCCGAACGCGTGGTCACGATCTCGACCCCCTCGCCCGCGAAATAGAGGCTGAGCCGTGAGGCTGGCGGCAACGCGTCCCCGGAGGCCGGGTCGTGCAGGGCTCCGCGGTCGGCCGCGTAGGCATAGGCGGTGAGTTGTCGGTCAGCGTCCACCTCGGCTTGCGGCCGGGTCCGCCCCGTCTTGTAGTCACAGATGACCGTCGAGCCGTCGGTCGCCCGGTCCACCCGGTCGATGTAGCCCACGAATCGCACCGTGCCGAGCTGGGCAGGCAGTAGCACGGGGACCTCGAAGCGGAGCTCCGCTGCGACCGGCATCGAGTCACGCTGCGCCTCCCGATCCAGGAAGTGCTCCAGCACCGGGCGGGCCGCCGCGCCCAGGTGAGCACGCTCATCGGGCGCGAGGCCGGCTCCGTCCAGGACCTCATCGCACGCGGCCAGGAGCGTCTCGAGGACGGGTCGATCGGCTGCCATCGCGTCAGCGCGGAGGCACTCGTCGAGATAGGTCTCGAAGGCATGGTGCACCGCCGAGCCGAAGGCGAAGCGACCCGGCGGCACGTGACCCGGCAATCGTTCCACGTAGCGAAAGGCATAGCTCCGCGGGCAGCGCTCGTACATCGTGAGCGACGAGTAGCTCTCCGAATCACGGATCGGTGCCAGGACCTGCTCCTGCGGACCTGGCCGATCGAGGACTGTGTGGGCCATCGGTGACCTCCCTGCCACCGGAGCATCACGACAACGTGTGACAGGTCGCGTGGCACGCGTAGGCGGCGCTGGCGGTCGCCGGCCGATCTTGAACCCGGTCGGTGCAAGTGCTCGAGGCGCTGGGCGTCCGAGACTCTAGCCAGCCAGGGAGTCCAGCGTATCCATCGTCAGGAGGCCCGTGCGGTCGTGGCGGGCGGTCTGCCGATCCAGGCGCACCTGGCAGGAGCGCTCGGCGTCGAAGACCACGAGGGCCACGCCAAGATGCTCGCCCTCGTCCTGCGCATTGGCATGGGCATCGTCGAGCTGGTGCAGGACGTCCGCGTCGATGCCTCGCGCGCCCCACTTGCAGTCGTATGCCTCCGCGGCGCCGACTCGCTCGACGGTCACGTCGTAGGGGTGGATCTCGCCAGGTACGCCATCGAACAAGATGCGGCGTTCGCGCCGGACGGTGTCCGCGCCCACGCGCCTGGCCAGCAGCTCGGCCGTCAGTGACTCGACCAGGGCCCCGCGCAGCTGGTTGCGGGCCTGGTCGCCGCGGTCTGCGATGGCCAGTGAAACGGCCAGGATGGCCTCCGAGCGCTCCCGGTCGCCCGGGTCCGCCTGCGGCCCGAAGAGGGTCGGAAACATCGTCCGCCAGCCGCCTGGGTCGAGCGTCTCGCCATTCATGACCGCCCGTGCCAGGAGGCGCTGGGCGATACTGGCATCAGCGAGCAGATGCGCCGCGCGCGCCACGACCGGGTCAGCCTGGATGGCAGCGTAGGTGACGGCTCGGGCGTCCTTGGCGGCGTCCTGGAACCTCATCGCCGCTCTTCGAGGGCAGTGAGGACGACCTGCGGAAAGGTCGAGAGCCAGTCGATGGCACGGTGCGGGTCGCGGATGCGGCCGACTTCATCGATGGCCCGCTCGACGGCCGCCTGCTCCAGCGCCCTGGCTGGAGTCGCCACCCCGCTCCGCGACGACCACCTCCAGCCGATCCCGCCAGGCGGCGGTGACGTCCGTGACGTAGGTCCACTCTTCCTCGACCGACTCTGCCAGCTCAGCCAGCTCCTCGTACGCCGCCAGCGCGTCGTCCAGGACCTGGCCGATGGTCACCGCCTCAGACATCCGTGGCGTCATCGCGTGGGGGGCGCTCGCGCTCGTCCGCCGTCCCCTGGGATGGGATGGCCCGCCGCCGCGGCCACGGCTCCCATGACCCGCTCGATGGCCAGTGCGTCCTCGTCGCCGATCACGTCGCCGAAGACCAGGCCGATGCCTCGCAGGTGCACCGGCATCGCCTCGCGGAGGCGATGCACACCGGCCGGGGTCAATACGGCGAAGGCCCCCCGGGCGTCGCTGCCGCAGGACTCGCGCCGCACCAGACCCTGCCTCTCCAGGCGGTCGACCAGCCGGGTCAGGCCGCTACGACTGAGGAGCACGCGCGCGGCCAGGTCGCTCATGCGCAGGCGTGCACCAGGAACGCTGGCCAGTTGCACGATGGCGTCGTACTCGGCCAGGGTCATGCCGCGCTCGGCCACGAGCTGCGCCTCCAGCTCGCGCATGGCGGCCGCGTGCGCGCACAGGAACGCGCGCCAGGCACGCATGCGTGGAGCCTGGGGATCGCCTGCGCTACCTGCCTGGAAGCGCTCCGACGACGTCAAGGTGTCCGGGGAAGTGGCGTGAGCCATCGTCACCATCGTACCTCCACCCGCAGATGGTTGACATCGCAACGACCCCACCCGGCATGGGTCGCTTTTCGGAACGGTCGCGTCAGCTCCGGCTGCGCAAGATCCGGGGCGACGCCGTGAGCATCATCCAGCCCGATGGTGTCCAGCAGGGACGGGCGCCCTCACGAGGCGGGGTCGTGCCGCTGCCCCTCCCTCGCGTACGCCTCCGCCGGGCAGGCGTCATGGTGCTCAGCCACGTCCATGTGATCCGACCCGTGTCGGCCTCAGGCTGGGACGCAGACCTCGACCCACTCGCCATCTGACTCGTGGATGGCGACCTGGCCCATCGAACCGTCCGCCAGACGGCAGATCTTGCCTGTCAGCACGAGGGTGTCGTAGACGATGGTGGGTCGCTGCGGGGCCAGGTGGCGCATTCGCGCCAATCCACCCAAGAACCGGCTGAGCCGGCCCTCACGAGGCTCCTCGCCCCGGAGCGCACGGCGCTGTTCCTGCACGCGATCGCGCTGCTGGCCCTGGAAGTCGATGATCTCGCTCGACTGATACGGGACTCCGAACTGCATGGTTCGCTCCACAGTGCGGTCCCAGCCCCCGACGTGGCCTTCCTGGCCACGGTCTGGACGATCGCAGCATAGCGCAGTCCGCGGACGAATGGCAAGCATTTTCAGGACGATTGACCCCTTGCTCAATCAGTCTCGATGTGTTACCTAGCTCGCGCCCTCATCCTCGGTGCCTGGACGTCGCGTATGCCTGGCTGATACACCGCTGGCCGCGATGGAGCCTGCGGTAGACCATCGTCCCCGCGACCGGGTCCTGGCGTACCATCCCGCCGATGGACCCTCTCGCGCGGACGAGCCACCAGCACCACGACCGTCTCATCGTCCACGTGGACCGACTCGCCGAGCTGGCCGGTACCCTGGATGACGGCGTCAGGCCGGGGTTCGCGGCGGCTTGCGAGGCGGAGCACCGCTTCATCCTCGAGCAACTGCTGCCCCATATGGAGGCGATCGAGACCACGCTCTATGGTGAGCTGGAGCGCCTCATGGAGGGTCGTCACTCCATGGCGCCGATGCGCCGAGAGCATGCCGACCTGCAGCGCCTCATCGGTGCGCTGGAGGGGTACCACGACAAGGTCACGGCCGAGCGGATGGATGCCAGCGACGTCGTCGGTCTGCGTCGGGCCCTGTACCGGCTCCACGCCCTGCTCCGGGTCCACCTGGCTGAGGAGGAGCTCTACCTGCGGGTCCTGGAGGGCAACCTCACAGACGACCAGAAGGCGGAACTGGCACGGGGCATCGAGCACGCGACCGCGGAACCGTTGTGATGGGGCTCGGCGGCGCCGCCGGCAGCGAGCGCAGCCGCACTCGGGATGCGCTCAGGCGCGCGTCGGGCGGGCCCGCGTGACCACCTCCAGGTAGCGGCCGTCGAACTCGCCGATGAGCCTGGCGCGCTCCTTCATGACGGCCGCCCACTCGTCCAGAGCGGCAAAGCCGGCGGCCGTCAGCTCGTACTCGCGGCGCCGCGGGCCCGCAGCGTCGTTCGACCACGCCGACGTCACATAGCCGGAAGACTCGAGATCGCGGAGCGTGCGGTACACCTGGCCCACGTCGACAGACCCGCCGGTGATGCCCATCTCCCCGAGCTCGCCGGTCACGGCGTAGCCGTGGACGTCGCCCGTGGCAAGGACGACCAGGACGAACGGCTCCATCCAGAGATGACGCCCACCCAGCGGCGCCCAGCCTCGATGGATCGGCACCCCTGCCGCATCGCGATCGGAGGCGACGGCGTCGGTCGCGGCTCCCCTCGTCTCCTCGGTGTCGCGGGCTGAAGGCCTGCCTGGTGGTGCGCCCATCTGCCCGAGAGGATAGCCGGCCGGTGTCTGGAGGGAGTCGGGCAGGGGCTTGCGGCTGGCCGGCGCTGGCTCCGCCTCGGTCAGGCGGTTTGGATGCCCGTGTGGTCGAGGGCCGCTGTCATGACCGTGGCCGCCTCTTCGCTGAGCTCATGGTCGACGATGGGGACGTAGAGCTCCTCCTCGGCCAAGTGCACCTCCAGGAGAGCATACAGGGGGTAGATCTTGCGACGCAGGGCGACCACCTGGCCGACTGGCGGCCGGGTTCCCTCCAGGCCGGCGGCGAGCCGCGTGAGGTCAGCCACCAGGCGGCGGATCTCGTCGTGCTCGCGACGAAGCGGAGCCATCGAGTGACGGTTCTGGAGCATCCGCTCCAGCTCCGGGTGGATGGCACGTTCGGCTGCCTCGAGGTGGGGGAGGAGGAGGTCGTTCAGGAACCCGGCGAGCTCGTCCAGCCGAGGTCGAAGCTCGGCTGTGGATCCGGTCAGGAGCCGCGCTCCGACCTCAGGCATGGCCTCCACGTGGCGCATGAGGCGCTCGTGATGCTCATGGGTCACGCGCGGCAGGGTCGTCGTCATCGGGGGCCTCCTTAGGTCCGTGGGTCAGCTTGGACATGGTCGGGTCCGCCGAGCGGCTCCCGAGCGAGGGCCAGGAAGAAGAGGGCCACCGGTCGGTAGACCGCGTGGGCGAGCTTCATGAAGGGCGCCAGGAGGACCAGCTCCATGGCCACCGCCACGTGGAAGAGGAAGACCCAGTAGCCCCAGGTCGTCGGCTCGGGCAGGTATAGGGCGAGCTCAAGCAGGAAGCCGGTCACGCCGGTCACCCAGAGCAGCGCCAGGAGGGTCCAGTCGGCCGTCACGGACCGGGCGACGGATGAGCTGGCGGCCCTGACCCGGTCGATGATCATGACGCTCGTGCCGTAGACGAGCATGAGGCCGGCCACGGTCCCCAGGAGCCGGACCGGGTACCAGATAGGCACGGGCGTCCCCGTCTCCTTGATGCCCAGGATGTCCAGCCCGTAGTCGAGCGCGGTCGCGGCCAGCAGACCCAGGAAGCCCCATACCACCATGGCATGGATGAACCAGCGCCGGCGATGGAGGGGCACGGCAGGTGTGTCCCCCTCGCACTCCTCGCGGTAGCGTGTCTGGCCGAGCGACTCGCGTCCGATCGAGCTCCAGAGCGCCCGGCCGGTGCGGCTCAGGCCGGCACGGCTCCCGAGGAGGTCTCGCCAGCCCACGCCCTCGCGCCTGCCGATGCGTCGCGCCATCCGCGCGACCCCGAGCAGTCCGGCCGCGAAGACGAGGACCATCACCAGGATGCCGATGTCGTGGATGATCTCGGCGGGGATGAACTCGAAGATGGCCAGCGTCTCGGTGCTCTGCGGCCCGCGACCGATGTACATGACGAGAGCGAAGAACACGGCCAGTGCCAGCGCGAACACGGTGCCCAGGGCCGGGCGCAGGTACATCAGGCGGGCCAGGCCGGTGACGTCGTAGCTGGCGATGGCGAAGCGACGGGCTGCCGCCATGAACTCGCCGGGGTCGGCCTTCGTCGGGCAGCTCTCGGAGCACTCGCCGCAGTGGTAGCAGCTCCACAGCTCCTTGCTTGAGAGGAGGGCGTCCGTCATGCCCACCTGGGCATAGCGGATCATGCGCCGCGGGAAGGTGGCGTCGTTCTCCGAGAGCGGGCAGATCGCGGTGCAGTTGCCGCAGCTGAAGCAGGCGCTCATGTCGGTCGCACCGAATGCCTGCAGCTTCGGGTAGAGCTCGACGTCAGCCAGGGCGGTCATGCCCGCTCCTCCGCCTGGTAGCGGAAGTAGCCATCGCTGTCCGATTCCTTGATCTCCCGAAGCCAGCCGTAGCGGCGCATGCCCATCACCCAGACGACGACCTCGTGCGACGGGCAGCCAAGGGCCTCGGCGATCTCCGGGATGGTGCGCGGCCCTTCCTGCAACGCCTCGAGGATGGGGCCGTGCATGACCATCTCCTCGCGAACCACTTCGCGGACCTCTCGACTCGCGGTGCTCATGCGACGGGAACCCCCAACAGGCTGTCGATCTGGGCTCTGACCTGGGCGTCCGTGTAACCTCGCAGGTCGATGGCGTCGTCCGGGCAGACCGGGACACAGCCGCCGCAACCCTTGCAGATCGTCGGGCTGATCAGGGCCGTATCGCGGCCCTCTTGGACGACCATGCTGATGGCGGCGTACGGGCAGGCTGTGATGCACTTCCCGCAAGCAGTGCAGGCGATGGCATCCACGTCTGCCACCAGCGGGTCGAGCTCGGCATAGCCCTTCCGCAGGACGGCTGCGCTCTGCGTCACGGCAGCCAGGCCGGAGGCCACGGACTCGGCAGAGCTCTTGGGGCCCTGGCAGGCACCGGCGATGAGGACGCCGTCGACGACGGTCTCCACCGGGCGCAGCTTGGGGTGGATCTCGTTGAAGAAGCCATCGCTGCCGATGGGCAGCTTGAGCGTCGACACGAGTTCGTCGTTCTTGCGAGGGACCATGCCGGTCACCAGCACCACGAGGTCGGCCGGGATCGCCAGCTGTTCGCCGCCGGTGAGGAGGTCACGCAGGGTGACCACGAGCCCGCCCTCGCCCCGCGCCGCCACGGCGGGCAGCTCATCGTCAGGGAATCGAAGGTACACGGAGCCGGCCTTGCGCGACTCGGTATACAGCGTCTCGTACTTGCCGTACGTCCGCATGTCCCGATAGAGGTGGAACTGGCGGACCGTCGGTTCCAGCTGGGACGCCTGGACCGAGGCGTGCACGGCCGCCGTGCAGCAATAGCGCGAGCAATACTCGTGGGCCCCGTTCCCGTCAGCCGGCTGGCGGCTTCCGACGCAGTAGACGTACACGATGCTTCGCACCGGGCGCCCTTCGAAGTGGAGTGGCCCGGGCGAGACGTCGAGGAGCGCCTTGAACTCCGGCGAGGGTCAGGACCCCCCGGATGCCGTAGCCGAGCTCACCCACCTGCGGCTGGTAGGCGTCGAAGCCAGTGGCCACGACGATCGAGCCCACGAGGACCGAGATGGCGGCTGATCCCGGGTCGCCGATGCGGACGTCCACGACGTAGTTGCCGAAGCTGCCCGACTTGGCCACGACCTCGGCTCCGGTGAGGACCGTGATCGTCGGCCGCCGTTTGACCTCGGCGACCAGGCCGTCGACGAGGTCCCGCCCGTTTTTTCCGTGCGGGTACATGGCGCCGAACCGAGCGACCCAGCCACCCAGTGTCAGTTCGCGCTCGACAAGGGTCACCGCAAGGCCGATGTCAGCCAGGCCGATGGCCGCCCGCAGGCCGGTGATGCCACCGCCGATGACCAGCGTGCGCGGCGTCGTCTCGACGACGATCGGCTCGAGCGGCGTGGACAACCGTGTGTGGGCGATCCCGGCGCGGACCAGGCCCAGGGCCTTGTCGGTCGCGGCCGTCTCGTCGTCGGTGTGGACCCACGAGCACTGTTCGCGGACGTTGACCTGTGTGTACTCGTAGGGGTTCAGGCCGGAACGAGCCGCCACGCCCCGGAACGTGTAGGTGTGAAGCTTGGGTGAGCAGGAGGCCACCACGAGGCCATCGAGGCCATACCTCTCGATGTCCTCGGAGATCTCCTGCTGGCCGGCCTCGGAGCAGGCGAACATCGGGGACCGAGCGACGACGACGGCGTCCTCGCCAAGTGCCTCCGAGGCCACCCGCTCGACGTCGACATAGTCGGAGATGTTGCCGCCACAGTGGCAGACGTAGACGCCTACCTTGCGCGGGGGCGTCACGGGCAGCTCGCCCTGGGCCGCTACATCGCTCACCGCGGCACCCCCACCTTCTCCAGACGGGACCGCTCGAGGTGGGCCGAGACCTGTGCCACCGTGGCGCCGGCATGCAGGATCGACTCAGCGATGTCCTTGGCGCCCGACGCGGCCCCGGCCACATACACGCCAGGGATGCTCGTGAGGCCGGGGTCGACGTCCTCGTCCACCTCCGCGATGTAGCGGAATTCGTCGAGCCAGAGCGCGCCCTCCGGGAAGAGAGCGGTCGCCGTGCTGTTGGGTTGGACGCCTACCGCCAGGACGACCAGGTCGTACTCGGCGTCGACGAGTGCCCCGCCGTTCTCGATGTCCTCGTAGCGCAGGACGAGGTTGCCGTCAGGCTGCTCCGTCACCTGGGCGACCCGACCCTTGACGTAGTTCGCACCCATGGCCCGAGCCTGCGCGTAGAACTCGTCGTACTTCTTGCCGGCCGCCCGGATGTCCATGTAGTGGACGGTCACGTCGGCCAGGGGCAGCGCGCCCATGATGAGCTGGTTCTGCTTGACCGAGTACATGCAGCAGAACCGCGAGCAGAGTGGGTTGCCCACCTGCTCGTCGCGTGAGCCGGTGCACATGATGTAGGCGATCCGCTCGGGGACCTTGCCGTCCCCCGGGCGCAGGATCGTGTTGAAGGGACGGGTGGGCGCCAGGAGGCGGTCCATCTGCATGCCCGTGATGACGTTCTTGAAGACCCCGTATCCGTACTCGGGCTTGAGGTCCGCCGGGAAGAGGTCGAACCCGGTCGCGAGGACGACCGCGTCGACATCGACCTCGAGCTCCTGATCCCGCGCCTGGAGGTCGATACAGCCAGGGACGGGGCAGGCCTTCACGCACTCCTCGCATCCAGAGCAGACCGCGCAGTCCATGCACCGACCGGCCCCGTCGTGGGCCTCTGCCTCCGTCATGGCTGGTTCGATCTCGGCGAAGCCGCGCGGAGCCGCTTCGAACGCGCCGTGATCCGGCGCACCTGGGCGAACGGTGTAGGTGCCCTGGCGCGCCACGACCTGCTGCTTGTCGACGACCGGGAGCCGATCGTCGAACCCGGACAGCGTGCCACCCGTCAGCCAGCGGTCGATCATGAAGGCCGCCCGCCGTCCCTCGCCAACGGCGCGGGTGATGTCCGAGGGTCCCGTGACGACGTCGCCCGCCGCGAAGATGCCGCCGGACCCCGCCTGCAGCGTCTGCGGGTCGGCGTCGATCGTTCCGTTCCCGTTGGTCGGGACCAGGCTCGCGAACTGCCGCGTGTCGGCTGCCATGCCGATGGCCGCCACGATGACGTCGCAGTCCAGCACGTGCTCGCTGCCGACGATGGCTTCGGGCCGACGCCGGCCGGACGCGTCCGGGACACCGAGGGCCATCTTCGTGCAGCGAAGGCCGCGCACGGCCCCGTCCTTCGTGACGATGTCGACTGGGGCAGCCAGGAACGCGAACCGCACGCCTTCCCGCTCCGCGTCGTCGACCTCCGCCCTGTGGGCGGGCATCTCCTCGCGGCCGCGGCGGTAGGCGACGGTGACGCTGGCAGCGCCCAGGCGCCGCGCGGTCCTCGCCGCATCCATGGCCACATTGCCACCGCCTACGACCACGACCTTGCGGCCGGTCAGGTCTGCCGCTCGGTCGAGACGGATATCGCGCAGGAACTCCACGCCGCCCAGGACCCCGGCGCTGTCCTCACCAGGGATGTCCAGGCTCATGGACCGCGGCGTGCCGGTCGCCACCAGGACCGCGTCGTAGCCATCAGCGCGGAGGGCCGCGAGGTCCTGGACGGGGCAGTCCAGGCTGATCTCGACGCCGATGTCGGTCACATTCTTGATGTCGCTGGCGACGACCTCCGCCGGCAACCGATAGGCAGGGATGGCGAGACGCAGGAAGCCGCCTGGCTCGGGCGCCGCCTCGAAGATCCTGACGGCGTAGCCACGGAGGGCCAGCTGCCAGGCCGCCGTGAGACCGGCGGGGCCGGAGCCGACGATGGCGACGCGCTTCCCATTCGAAGGCGCGACCGTGACACCGGGGCCGTCAAAGTGTTCGTGGTGCCAATCGTCGGCGAAACGCTTCAGACGCCTGATCGGGAGCGTGCCCTCCAGCTCGCCGCGGGTGCAGTCGGTCTCACACGGTGCGTAGCAGGCCCGGCCCAGCGTACCGGCGAGGGGTGTCGCCTCCAGGACGAGTTGGAAGGCCTCTTCGTACTCGCCGCTGCGGATCAGGGAGACGTAGCCGTGGGCCTGGATCCCGGCCGGACAGGCGTAGGAGCAGGGCGAGCTCCCGCCCCGGTCGATGACGGCCTTCTTGGGCACGGCCTGCGGGAACGGGATGTAGGCCGCGCGCCGGGGGATCATGTCGGCGTTGAACTGGTCGGGGACCGCCACGGTGCAGGCGGTCTCGCATTGCTGACAGCCGGTGCAGGCCACCTCATCCACATAGCGCGCCTTGCGGCGAAGGCGGGCGTGGAAGCCGCCTTCGCCCCGGGGCTCGATGGCCTCGACCTGGCTGTACGTGTAGGCCGTGATGTTGTCGTGGTGGATGGTGGCCGCCATCTTCGGGGTGGAGATGCAGCTGGCGCAGTCGAGCGTGGGGAAGACCTTGCTGAGAAGGATCATCTTCCCGCCCACGCTCGCGTCCCTCTCCACGATCAGGACCTTGTAGCCCATGTCACCGAGCTTCAGGGCCGACTCCATGCCCCCGATGCCGCTGCCGACGACAAGCACGTCATAGTCCATGGCTGGCCTCATCGCTCGACGGTCCGAGGGTGCTGAGCGCGGTCGCGAACTGCAGCACGTGCTTGGTGAACGGCTCCGCGCAAACCGAGCAGATGGCGGCCATCTTGAGCCGTTGGGCTGAATGGCCGGCCGCCTTCAGGAGCGTCTGAGCTTCCGCCATGATGTGCGAGGCGCGCTCGGCGCAATCCGGGAGATAGGCGCATTCGTCGCCATCGGAGGCCACGAACACCCCGTCGAACCCGTGCTCGATCGCGTAGGCGATCCAGGATGGCTTGATGCCGCTCGTGCACGGCATACCCATGACCATCACACCCGGCGAGTAGTGCATGTGCGAACTGCCGGCCAGGTCGATGCCGGGATCCGAGATGTTGTTGGTCGAGAAGACGAGGATGCGAGGCTCGAAGGCACGGGGTGTCGCCGCGGGGTCGCCAACGGCCGGGGATGTCATCGGGAGGTGTTCCGTCGCCGGGAGGAGACCCGGAGAGGGCTGTGGGAGCGGTGCCTCGCCGGCATCTGTCGTCGACCTCTACTTCTGGCGGCGCACGAAGACCCGGTCGTAGCCATCGGCCTCGAGGACGCCCATGAAGTCGTGGCCGACCTTGCCCGACCAGGCGGAGATATCGGTCTTCGTCACGGGGTCACTCGACCAGATCTCGACGACGGAGCCGAGCGCCACGCTGGGCATGGCCTTCTTGGCCTCCAGGAGCGGGCCGGGGCAGGCTGCTCCGCGGGCGTCGATGATCTTTGCGGCGGTGGTGGACTCGAGTTCGGTCATGGTTGCGGTCACGGGTGTCTTCTCCTTCTGATCAGATGAACAGGACCTGGCCGCCCTCGGCGGCCATGAGGAACGTAGCGATGCCGCCCGAGGAATCGACCAGCGGATCCAGCTCCATCGGGTCGATACCGAGCACCTCCAGCGAGCCGGAACAGGCCAACACCGTCATCTCGCCGATCTCCTTGGCCTGGCGGAACGTCTCCAGCCAGGGGATCTCGCCGACGCGTCCGACCGGCTCGTCAAAGCGGGGTCGCGCCGCGTCATAGGCGAGCCCGTGGTCCATGGCGATGCGGTCTGCCCGAAAGGCATCCAGGGCCCAATACATGAGCAGGACGTTGACAGGGCGATCCATGGCCACGGCGCCGACGGCGATGGTGGCGGCAGCGTGGAGCTTGTCATCCGTGCCCGAGAACAGGACGATGGAGAGCGCTTCGCTCACCGGGGACCTCCCTCGCCGGCGTGCACCGGCCGCTCGATAGGTACGGCCGCGGCGGCCGCCAGGTCGCCGAGGCGTGACAGTCGGCGGACCAGCACGGCCCGCATGGCACTGCAGGCGGCCAGGATCCTCTGGGTCCGACAGTTCATAGCGCATGGCTCGCCCGTCGCGGACGGCGTCGACGATGCCCGCTGCGCGCATCACGGAAAGGTGCTGGGACGCGGTCGCCTGGTTCAGGCGGAGGTCTCTGGCGAGCTCGCTCACGCCACACGGGCCGACGCCAAGGCGGTGGATGATGCGCAGTCGATGCGCGCTGGCGAGCGTCCGCAGGAGGCCCGCCTGGATGTCATCGATGTCCTCGCGATGCTCCAGCATCAGTTCGACCTGCTCCTCCCAGCCCACTCCCGCGTCCTGGATGAATGCTTTGCACCTTGCCCGGTCATGACTTTCAGTGACACCACGTATATATATGGCTAGAGCATATATAAGCCACGGGCCGATCGTCATCAGCCGAGGGGCCAGCTGGACCGCCACTCCACGATCGAGGCGTATGCTTCACGTCATCTTGACCATCCATGTCTCGTGAAGTGATGCCGTCGACCCGGGAGCGCCTCCGCGGAGAGCTGCTCGATGAGCTCCTCTGGCACTCGCCGGCCGCGGTCATGCGCGTCATGCGCAAGCGCCCGGGTGGCGCCATCAGCCTGGTGCATCTCCACGTCCTGAGCGTGCTCGAGCACGATGGGCCGCAGACCATGCGCGGCTTGGCGGAGGCCCTGGACGTGTCCCGGGCCAGTGCGACCGGCATCGTGGACCGCATGGCAGAGCGAGGGCTCGTGACACGACAGCGGGGCACCGCCGACCGGCGCGTCATCCGCGTGGCCCTGACCGCAGAAGGAGGCGCGCTCCTCGGCGGACTCAGCGCCGAGCGCCGCGAGGCCGTCGGCGAGCTGCTCGACGAGCTGACCGATGCCGAGCTCGAAGGCTTCCTGCTCGGGGCGCGCGCCATGCGCCGCGCCCGCGAGCGCCGGCACGCCAGCGGCGCGGATTGTCGATCGGCCGGTCGGTCCAGAGATCGTGATCGCCCTGCTGCGCCGCTACCTGCCGCGCTACCGCTGGCCGCTCCTGCTCGTCATCGTGCTGCTCTTCGTGCAGGCCGTGGGCACCCTCTATCTGCCCGAGCTCAACGCTGAGATCATCAACGAGGGCGTCGTCACCGGCGACACGGACGTCATCCTGCGCACGGGCGCGGTCATGCTGGCCGTCTCCCTGGTGCTCATGGCCGCCGCCATCGTGGGTGTCTACTACAGCGCGCGCGTGGCCATGGGCTTCGGGCGAGATGTGCGCAGCGCCATCTTTCGCAGCGTCGAGTCGTTCAGCCAGGCGGACGTCAACCACTTCGGGACGGCCACGCTCATCACCCGCAACACGAACGACGTGCAGCAGGTCCAGCAGGTCCTGCTCATGGCCCTCACGATGATGATCACGGCCCCGATCCTGTTGGTCGGCGGGCTCATCATGGCCCTCCGCCAGGACGTGCCCCTCTCCGGGGTCCTGCTCGTCATCATCCCCATCCTGGTCCTGATCATCGCGCTCGTCATGAGGCGTGCCATCCCGCTCTTCGGCGCGCTGCAACGCAGGACCGACCACATCAACCTCGTCATGCGCGAGAAGCTCACCGGCATCCGGGTCATCCGCGCCTTCGTGCGCACGGGCCACGAGGAACGCCGCTTCGATGCCGCCAATCGCGACTACATGGCCACGGCGCTCTCGCTCAACCGCCTCTTCGCCATCACGATGCCGGCTCTGATGCTGCTCATGAACCTGAGCTTCGTGGCGGTCCTGTACCTGGGTGCCTTCCGCGTGGAGAGCGGTGAGATGCCCATCGGGAACCTCACCGCTTTCCTGCAGTACATCATGCAGATCCTCATGGCGATCATGACCGCGGTGCTCATGCTGGTCGTGGTCCCGCGCGCCGCCGTCTCCGGGGGCCGCATCCAGGAGGTGCTGGACACCGAGCCTTCCATCCAGGATCCGATCAAGCCCCACGAGCCTCGCCCAGCGCGGCCACGTGGAGCTGCGGGGCGTCACCTTCGGCTATCCCGGCGCCGAGGAGCCGGTGCTGCGGGATGTCTCATTCGAGGCCCGCCCGGGCGAGACGACCGCCATCGTGGGCTCCACCGGCAGCGGCAAGACCACGCTCGTCAACCTCTTGCCGCGCCTCTACGACGTGACCGAGGGCGCCGTGCTCGTGGACGGCGTGGACGTCCGTGAGGTGGATCGGCAGGAGCTCTGGCGTCGCATCGGCATGGTGCCCCAGCGGGCCTACCTGTTCAGCGGCACGGTGGCCAGCAACCTTCGTTACGGCGACGAGTCCGCCTCCGACGACGAACTATGGCGACGCCCTGGAGGTCGCCCAGGCGGCCGACTTCGTGCGCGAGATGCCCGATGGACTGGAGTCGCCCATCACGCAGGGCGGCACGAACGTCTCTGGCGGACAGCGGCAGCGGCTGGCCATCGCGCGAGCCCTCGCCAAGCAGCCGGGCCTCTACATCTTCGACGACAGCTTCTCCGCCCTCGACTTCCGCACCGACGCCAGCCTGCGGGCCGCGCTCGGACGGGAGCTGGACGAGGCCACCGTCATCATCGTCGCGCAGCGCGTGGGGACCATCCTGCACGCCGACCGCATCGTCGTCCTGGAGGGCGGCGCCGTGGCCGGCATCGGCACCCACGAGGAGCTCATGGCGTCCTGCGAGACCTACCGCGAGATCGTGCTCTCCCAGCTGAGCGAGGAGGAGGCGGCGTGAGCGGGCCAGCGGCGCGGCCGGGCGGACCGGGGCGTGGCGGGCCTGGCGGGGGTCCGGGCTTCGGGCACATGGGCATGGGCATGCCGGTCGCCAAGTCGAAGGACTTCCGCACCTCCTTCCTGCGCCTGCTGCGCGAGTTGCGCCCGGAGCGGGCCTGGGTCCTCCTCGTGGTCGTCTTCGCCATCGTCAGCGTCGTGCTGGCGGTCATCGGGCCCAAGCTGCTGGGCGAGGCCACCAACATCATCTTCGAGGGCGTCGTGGGCCAGCAGATGGGCGCCATGGGTCTTGCCGACGTGCCCAAGGAGCAGGTCGTCGAGATGCTGCGGGCCCAAGGCCAGGGGAACTTCGCGGACATGCTCGCAGCCATGGACGTCGTTCCTGGCGCGGGCATCGACTTCCAGGCCCTGGCCACCGTCCTGCTCGTCGTCACGGTGGCTTACATCCTCTCGGCCATATTCTCGTGGGCGCAGGCCTGGATCATGGCTGGCGTGACGCAGCGCGTGGTGTACCGGCTGCGGCGGCGCATGGACGAGAAGATCGGGCGCCTGCCGCTCGCAACCTTCGACCGCGGGTCCCGCGGTGACCTCCTGTCGCGGGTCACGAACGACATCGACAACATCAGCCAGACGCTCCAGCAGAGCCTGACGACGATGATCACGTCGATCTTCACGGTCCTGGGCGTGCTCATCATGATGCTCAGCATCAGCCCGCTCCTGGCCTTCGTGTCCCTCCTCGTGGTGCCCGCCTCCGTGGTCGTCACCATCCTCATCGCGACGCGCTCCCAGAAGCAGTTCGCTGCCCAGTGGGAACGGACAGGCACGCTGAACGGACACGTCGAGGAGATGCACACCGGACACGCCATCGTCAAGCTCTTCGGACGGCAGGAAGAGGCCGTGGCCGAGTTCGACCGGCGCAACGACGAGCTGTATGAGGCCAGCTATCGGGCCCAGTTCCTGTCGGGCATGATCCAGCCCGCCATCAGCTTCATCTCGAACCTCAACTACGTGGCCATCTGCGTCATCGGCGGCGTCCAGGTGGCCACGGGCCAGATCTCGCTCGGCGAGGTGCAGGCCTTCATCCAGTACTCGCGGCAGTTCACCTTCCCGATCATGCAGCTGGCTGCCATCGCCAACACGCTGCAGAGCGCCGTGGCCTCGGCGGAGCGCGTCTTCGAGCTGCTCGACGAGGCGGAAGAGGTGCCCGACCCAGTCGCGCCGAAGGCCCTGGCGGACCCGGTCGCCGGCCGCGTGGCGCTGGAGGGCGTCTCCTTCCGCTACGAGCCGGACAAGCCGCTCATCGAGGACCTCGACCTGCACGTCGAGCCGGGCCAGACGATCGCCATCGTGGGACCCACCGGCGCCGGCAAGACGACACTCGTCAACCTGCTCATGCGCTTCTACGACGTGGACAGCGGGCGCATCGAGGTGGATGGCATCGAGACGCGCGAGCTGACCCGCGACGGACTGCGCCGCTCCTTCGGCATGGTCCTCCAGGACACCTGGCTCTTCAAGGGCACCATCCGTGAGAACGTCATCTACGGCGCGGACGGAGAGGTTCCCGACGAGGCCTTCCACGCGGCAGTCGAGGCAGCGCACGTCGACCACTTCGTGCGCACGTTGCCCGAGGGCTACGACACGATCCTGGACGAGGACGCCACGAGCGTCTCGGCCGGTGAGAGACAGTTGCTGACCATCGCCCGTGCCTTCCTGGCCGACCCTCCCGTGCTCATCCTGGACGAGGCCACCTCGTCAGTGGACACGCGCACGGAGGTCCTCATCCGCCGCGCCATGTCGCGGCTCATGGAGGGCCGCACGGCTTTCGTCATCGCCCACCGCCTCTCCACCATCCGGGACGCCGACACGATCCTGGTCATGGACCAGGGCCGCATCATCGAACAGGGCAGCCACGAGGAGCTCATGGCCGCACGGGGCTTCTACCACGACCTCTACGCCAGCCAGTTCGAAGAGGCCTTCGAGCCGGCCGCATAGGATCGGCAGGACCGAGCACGGAAGCGCCACCGGCACTGGCGTGCTGCGGCATCATCGCGAGCATGGACCTCATCTCGCGACTCCGGGTCATGAACCCCATCCCACCTCCGCCGACCTCACCCCACGAAACCCGCGCGACCGGCTTCCTGCGCCCGGCGGTCTTCGGCGGCAGTGACGGCCTGGTCTCCAACCTGGCCCTGGTCATGGGTGTGGCGGGGGCCTCCTCTGACAACCAGGCCATCGTCATCGCCGGCATCGCGGGCCTGCTAGCAGGGGCGTTCTCCATGGCCGTGGGCGAGTACATCTCCGTACGGTCACAGCACGAGCTCTTCGACGCACAGCGGCAGTTGCAGGTCCAGCAACTGCAGCGGGACGAGGCCGGCGAGCGCGCCATCCTGGAAGGCATCTACTGCGAGCGCGGCTTCACGCCGGAGGAAGCCATGGCCATCGTGGGCACGCTCTTCGCGACACCGGAACGGGCCCTCGACTCGATGATGCGCGACGAGGTCGGCCTCGACCCCAAGGCCATCGGCGGCCCGTGGGCCGCAGCCGGCAGCTCGTTCCTCTCCTTCATCTCCGGGGCGCTCATCCCGCTCCTGCCGTTCATCCTTCTGACCGGGACGACCGCGCTCGTCACGAGCGTCGTGGTCTCACTCGGCGCGCTGTTCCTGCTGGGCCTGGGCGTCAGTCGGCTGACGGGCCGTCCGGCGTTCCGCTGCGGGATGCGCCAGTTGGGCTTGGGCGGCATCGCAGCCCTCATCACCTTCCTGATCGGCCAGGCCATCGGCTCCGCCGTCTGAGCAGCGCGGGACCACCATCGACCTGAGCCCGGACGTGGCACCCCGCTGGCGCGATTCGTTCCCGTTCTGCGCCGCTCCCGCTGTCGAACCGCAACCTGCCGCTCGATAGACTCCAGGCCAGAGACTGACAGCGGTCCCGGCCCCCGCGTGCCCGCCGTCCCGCGACCATCCGATCTGCCAGCCACGAACAGGAGTCCCATGAGCGCACGCCAATCGGCCATCGCCACCATCGCCGGCCACCGGGTCGCGTCCACGCAGAAATACCTCGAGCACGCCGGTGAGGCCATCTACGGCCAGTACGTGTTCCACGAGGAGGCCCAGCGGGAGTACCTCGCCAAGCCCATCTTCCGCAAGCTGCGCCAGACCATCGATGGCCACGAGCCCTTCGACCCGGGCATCGTCGATGCCGTGGCCCACGGCGTGAAGGAGTGGGCGCTGGCCCACGGCGCCACCCACTACACACACTGGTTCGTGCCCATGACGGGCGCCACGGCGGAGAAGCACGACTCCTTCCTGACGCCGACCGGCGAGGGTCGCACCATCGCTGAGTTCTCCGGTCGTAACCTGGTCCAGGGTGAGCCCGACGCCAGCTCCTTCCCGTCGGGCGGCATCCGCGCCACCTTCGAGGCGCGCGGCTACACGGCCTGGGACGTCACCAGCCCGATCTTCCTGCAGGTGGAGCCCAACGGCGTCACGCTCACCATCCCGACCGCCTACGTCTCCTTCACGGGGGAGGCACTCGACCACAAGATCCCGCTGCTGCGCTCCCAGGAGGCCCTGGGCAGGCAGGCCCTGCGCATCCTGCGCTGGTTCGGGAACGCCACCGCCACGCGCGTGCTCACCGCCATCGGCCCCGAGCAGGAGTACTTCCTCGTCGATCGCCGCCTGGCCGAGCAGCGGCCCGACCTCGTGCTCACCGGTCGAACGCTCTTCGGCGCGCCCTCGCCCAAGGGCCAGGAGCTGGAGGACCAGTACTTCGGCCCCATCCGCGAGCGCATCCTGGCCTTCATGATGGACCTCGACCGCGAGCTCTGGCGCCTGGGCATCCCGGCCAAGACCCGCCACAACGAGGTCGCGCCCGGTCAGTTCGAGATGGCGCCGGTCTACGAGCCCACCTCGGTCGGTTCCGACCACAACATGGTGGTCATCAGCACGATGCGCCGCCTGGCCCCCCAGCATGGGCTCATGCTCCTGATCCACGAGAAGCCCTTCGCCGGCATCAACGGGTCGGGCAAGCACAACAACTGGTCGATGGCCACCGACGCGGGTGAGAACCTCCTCGACCCGGGCCACGACCCGCATGCCAATGCGCAGTTCCTGGCCTTCCTGATGGCCGTCATCCAGGCCGTCGACACGCATGCCGACCTGATCCGCGCCAGCATCGCTGACGCCGGCAACGACCATCGCCTGGGGGCCAACGAGGCGCCGCCGGCCATCATGTCCATCTTCCTGGGCTCACAGCTGGAGGACATCGTCGAGCAGCTCGGCAGAGGCGGCGCCTCCGCGTCCAAGAAGGGCGGCTCCGTTGCGCTGGGCGTCACCTCGCTGCCAGTGCTGCCCCGTGACGCCACCGACCGCAACCGCACCTCGCCCTTCGCCTTCACCGGCAACAAGTTCGAGTTCCGCGCCGTGGGCTCGTCGGCACCCATCTACTGGCCACAGACGGTCCTCAACACGGCCGTCGCGGACGCTCTTGAGGGCCTGGCCGACAAGCTGGACAAGCTCAAGTCGGGTGACTTCGATGGCCTCACCAAGATCCTCTCCGAGGCGGCCAATCGGCATCGCAGGATCCTCTTCGAGGGCAACAACTACTCGGAGGAGTGGCACGCGGAGGCCGCCACGAGGGGTTTGCCGAATAACCGCACGACGGTGGATGCCCTGCCTGCGCTGACGACGAAGAAGGCGCTCGCGGTCTTCTCGCGGCACGGCGTCCTGTCGGAGCGTGAGCTCACTGCGCGCGCGGAGATCAACTGGGAGCGCTACGTCAAGGTCAGCAATATCGAGGCCAACTGCGCCCTGGACATGGCGCGCACGATGATCGTGCCGGCCGCTGTCCGCTACCTTGGCCAGCTGTCCTCGGCGGGCACCTCCAAGGGTGTCAGCCAGATGGCGAAGAAGGTCGCCGACAAGGTGGACGACCTGGTGGCTGCCATCGACGCGCTGGAGCACGCCCAGCACGCCGCGCACGGGTCGGACTCCGTGCAGGCGGAAGCCAAGGCTTTCCGCGACTCGGTCATCCCGGCCCAGGAGGCGCTTCGCGGCGCCGCCGACGAGCTGGAGTCGCTGGTCGCCGACGACCTCTGGCCGCTGCCCAAGTACCGCGAGCTGCTCTTCCAGTACTGAGCGAGTCCTGGTAACGAGGCGGTCGCCGATCGTGGCTGCCGCCTCACCACCCTTCTCAGCCCCGGCTGTCGGGCTCCTGCGTCTTGGCTGTGGCAGGCAGGCTGAACGGCATGCGCCCCGGCGCAACGCCACCCGGCGCGGGGTAGACGCACAGCAGCGTGAGCGGCAGCGGGCCGGTGTTCTTGAAGCCGTGTGCACCGGACGGCCCGGCCGGGCTGATGACCGTGCCACCCGGAGCGATGGGCGTTTGACCTCCGTCCGCGTCGAGCGCGAGACCGTGCCCGGAGAGGACGTACTGCAGCTCCATGACCGGGTGGTAGTGAAGAGGGACCTCGCCGCTGATGGCCACCAGGACGGCGAACAGCTCCGCTCCCGGTGTCGTGTCATCAAGGATCCGACTGACTGGAGCGCCAGGGTAGTCTGCCGGAGCCGCGATGCCTGCGTCCGGTGCCCGATACGTCGAGCGGGGCCCCGCGAGCGGGCCGAGGTCACCCATCAGCGTTCCTCCCTTCGTGTGCCTATGGTGCAGCCGAGGTCTCAGGTGCGGCAGATGACGGGGCGTCGGCCGATGCCTGTGGTGAAGCCGACGCTTCGGGCACCGGGTCGCCCAGCACGACCGACGGGTCGCTGGTCAGCACGACCGGCACGGCCACGCGGTACGGGGCGCCCAGCGTGATGACCGGCACCCCCGGCCCGGTCCAGATCGATGGTCCGTCGATGACGCGCGCCACGACCAGGTAGGGGACGGACTCGTCGACGTCCTCCAGCAGGAACGCGATGGAGAACGCCAGCGGCTCTCCGCCGGCCACCCGTCGGGCGTCATAGCCGACGACCGCTCCCGTGTCGCCGCGCACCAGGAAGGCCTCGTGGTAGGCGTTCGTCGAGAGTTCGGCGGGCGTGCCGATGATGATGCCGCTCACCTCGCCCTCCAGGACGTCCGAGCGATACCACAACGGCACGACGAGGCCGGACATCGGTGCGCCCTGCGTGATGGCCGGGGTGCCCTCTCGGCTGATCCAGCTGTATGCCCCGTCGACGATGGCGGCCATGACGCGGTAATCGGCCGCAGGGTCGATCTCGGCCCAGTCGAAGCCGATGACGAAGGCCTGGGGCGAGGACCCGGAGGCCACGTACTGGGTCACCGGGACGGCGCGCGTCCCGAAGGCGCCGACCTCCAGGAGGCTGACGAAGACCTGCCGCTGGGCGGTCGCGGGTAGCGGCTCACGGTAGACCAGCACGCCGGACAGGAGGCCTGTCCCGGACGTCGGGTAGCTGGCGCTCGGCCGATGGCTCGGGCGTGGTGCTGGGTGCGGGCGACGGGCTGGCGGGTGCTGTCGGGCTCGGGCTGGCGGTCGAGGCCGGCCCGGTCGACACGAAGAGTTCCACCACCGAATCGGGCGGCACCTGGGTGCCCTTCTGCGGGTCGGTCTTGAGTGGCGGACCCGGCGGGGATGTCCTCGTTCGACTGTCGGGTCCGCTCGCCCACGCGGAGGTCGGCGTCGGTGATGGCGATGATGGCGTCCGGCTCGGGCAGGCCCCTGACCGCCGGGACCGCGACCGGCTTGGGGCTGGGGGACGGCGATGGACCGGTCGACACGACGAGGTCCACCTTCGTGTTTGGCTGCACGCTGCTGCCGGCCGCCGGGTCGGTCTTGATGACCGAGCCCGACTCGATCGACTCGTTGGACTTGCGCGTGCGTTCGCCCGCCTTGAGGTCGGCCTCGTCGAGTTCGACGATGGCATCGGCTTCCGGCATGCCCTTCACGTCGGGCACAACCACGGGGGTGGGCTTCGGCGTCGGCTTCGGCGTCGGCGCCGCCGTCGGCTTCGGCGTCGGCTCCCGCGGCCCGGGCGTCGGCGTCGCGGCGGGCGTGGGGCTCGGCGTCGGCTCGGGGCCCTTGGAGATGAAGAGGTCCACGGCCGTCTGCGGCGGCACCTGCGTGCCGGCTGCCGGGTCCGTCTTGGTGGCCGAGCCCTCTGGTGTGCTCTCGTTGTACTTGCGCTTCGTCTCGTCCACGAGGAGGTCGTTGCTCTCCAGCGTGGTCACGGCCTGCGCCTCGGCCTGGCCCGCGACGCTGGGTACGGTCACGGGCGTCGGCTCGGGGCCCTTGGAGATGAAGAGGTCCACGGCCGTCTGCGGCGGCACCTGCGTGCCGGCTGCCGGGTCCGTCTTGGTGGCTGAGCCCTCTGGTGCGCTCTCGTTGTACTTGCGCTTCGTCTCGTCCACCAGGAGGTCGTTGCTCTCCAGCGTGGTCACGGCCTGCGCCTCGGCCTGGCCCGCGACGCTGGGTACGGTCACGGGCGTCGGCTCGGGTGTCGGTCGCGGTGTGGGTGCTGCTGTGGGTCCAGGTGTCGGCTCTCGGCGTGGGCTTGGGCGGCAGCGGCACGGGGGTCGCCCCGGTGACGGTGATGACGCCGGCGCTCAGCTGGTCGTCGGCGGCTACCAGTGGTTGTGTCCCGTCGCTCTGCCACACGCTGCTGCCGTCCACGATCGCGGCCCACGCGCCCAGCGGCGCTGCGGGGTCGACCGTCGCGGGGTCGTAACCCAGTCGGAAGTCGATGGGGACCTGGCTGGTAGGCGTGATGGCCGTCCAGGCGACGACGCGGCCCGTGGCCGTATCCTGAAGGGCGGCCAGGGCCACTGCCTTGCCCGTCAGGGATGTCTTGTCGTCTTTGCTCGATCTGACCCAGGACCTCCGCGGCCGGCGAGCCGGGCACGCGCGCGACGCCGACCGAGACTCCCGATGTCGGGCCGCCGTTGATGACCGGAACGCCATCCCCGTTCTGCCAGGCCGCCCCACCGTCGCATGATCGCCGCAAAGACGACATAAGCGTGGTCAGCCTGGATGCGCGCCGGATCGTAGGCGACCTTGAACGTGATGGGCGTGGGCCCCGGGTCGGCCCGGCGTTGCTGGCCCAGGATGACGTCGTCGCCACCTGCCGAGCGATCCACGATGGTCACCACGGCCACCGCGTTGCTCGACGGCGACAACGGCTCAGCCGTCGTGATGGTGCCCGTGACCAGGCCGGGCTCTTCCGAGCCCTGCCCCACGGCCAACGCCGGCATGACGATCGACACCGCGACCAGGAGCACCAGCGCGGCGACCGACTCCGGTGCGCGCCACTCGAACTTCGACCGCATCGCATCCTCCGTCCCGAGCCTGACCACCATGGCGGGCCGACCCATGTGCAGCCTAGTCCATCGCCGACGTGGAGCCCTGCATCGGCACCTGCGCCTGCGGATCCTTGCCTGCGCCTTCGTCGCCACTGCGTCCGTTTCGCGCGTGTCCAGCGCAGGCGGCCCGCGGGCAGGGACGGCGCCCGGACCGACCAGACGGGCCATCCGGCTCTGGAGCGCTCGCCTGGCCGGATGTCAGCCTGCCGTGCGAAGGAGGACCGCTTGTCGAACGCATCCGCAGCCACCTCACCGCCTCCAGGCACCGCAGCCCTCAGCAGCCTCGACCGGCCATGACCGAGGCCGCACGCGTCGCCATCGTCACCGGGGGAGGGGGATTGCCCCGGCATGAATGCCGTCATCCGGGCCGTCGCCAAGGCGCTCGCCTGCGCGGCTGGGAGACCATCGGCGTCACGGGGGGCTTCGACGGACTCTTCGACCCACAGGCCTGCCACGTCCTCGACTATCAGGACCTTGACGGCCTCCTCACCAAGGGCGGCTCGATCCTGGGCTCCGCCAACAGCGGACGGTTCGCGGCCAAGGTGGGCGGCGGCGAGGTTCGTCAGCTGCCGGAAGGCCTGCTGTCATCGACGAAGGAAGCCGTCGAGCGGCTCGGCCTGCGCGGCCTCGTCGTCATCGGCGGCGACGGCTCGATGAGCATCGCGCCCAGCTGGAGGCCAGGCATCCCGGTCGTGGGCGTGCCCAAGACCATCGACAACGACCTGGAAGGCACGCGCCATGACCTTCGGCTTCGACTCCGCCGTGGCCTGCGCCACCGACGCCGCTGGACCGCCTGCACACGACCGCCGAGAGCCACAACCGCGTCATGGTGCTGGAGGTCATGGGCCGTTACGCGGGCTGGATCGCCCTCTATGCCGGGGTGGCCGGCGGGCGCCGACGTCATCCTCATCCCGGAGATCCCGTTCAGCACGAGCGCGTCGCGGAGGCTGTCCGCGACCGCGACCGCACCGCCCGCTTCCACACCATCGTGGTGGTGGCCGAGGGCGCCCGCCTGGCCGGCAGCTCGTCAGCGTCGACCATCGGCGAGGCCGCCGATCGCGAGGTTCGCTTGGGCGGCGTCGGCGAGGAAGTCGCGGCCGAGATCGAGCAGCGCACCGGCAAGGAAACGCGCCACGTCGTCCTCGGTCACCTGCAGCGCGGCGGCAGCCCGACGCATTTCGACCGTGTCCTGTGCACCGCGCTCGGTGCCCGCGCCGTGGAGCTGGTCGCCGACGCGGAGTTCGGCCGCCTGGTCGTCTACACGGGGCACGGCGTCGACAGCGTGCCCCTGGCACAGGCCGTCGATAGCCTGCGCACCGGTGCCCTCGGACGGTGCGCTCGTGCATGCCGCCAGGGACATGGGCGTCTCCTTCGGCGATCGCGCTCCCTGAGGTCACCGCCGGGCTGCCACGGGTGCTGACTTCAGCGGTACGGGGCAGCCTCCAACGCACCGTCGTACATGGCGATGACGTTGCGCGGCGGGACTTCGGGCAGGATCTGGTGGGCCGGGGCGAAGACGAATCCGCCGCCATCTGCCATGTCCTCGATGAGCCGCCGGGCGCCATCGCGGATCTGGGCCTCGGTCCCGAAAGGCAGCAGCTCCTGGATGTCGAAGCCACCGATGAACGAGAGGTCGCGGCCGAAGTCGCGCTTGATGCCGGCCGGGTCCGATGCCGGCCGCCTTGGGCTGGATGGGGTTGAGGACCTCCACGCCGATCTCGATGAAGTCGGGGATGTAGTCGCGCACGGCGCCGCAGGAGTGCAGCACGAGCCGCGCCTTCGGTGCACAACGCTTGGCGACGTCGATCCAGCGCTTCTGGTAGGGCTTGCAGAAGGTGCGGTAGTCGGCCACGCTCATGAAGGGTCCGCGCTGCGTGCCCAAGTCTTCGCCCATGCAGATGAGGTCCACGTGCGGTCCGAGGGGGTGTCAGGAACTCCTCGAGGTACTCCTCCGTCGATCTGGGTGATGCGCTCCACGAGCGCGTGGTAGAAGCGGGGGTCCAGGTGCATGTCCATCATGCGAGTGTCGAAGCCGCGCAGGAAGTCGTAGAGGTGGAAGAGCGACTGCGTGGCGGAGCCCGGGATGGCCACGACCGCGAAGCCATCCGCCCGGGCCGCCTTGGCCTTCTCGACGAGGCCACGCGTGATGGCGGGCTCGTGGATGAGCTCAGGGCCAGGCCACCATGGGTAGGCCTCGATCTCTTCGACCCGCGTGGCACCGCGCAGCGGTGCCTCGTCGCTGACGACGTCCGTGAACGGACCAGCGGTGGTCAGGATGAGCCCCATCCAGGGGTCGCGCTCGCGGTTGCCGCCCAGGGGCTCGGCCGTGCGGTCGGAGCCGCCGCAGACAGCGCGTAGATCCGCGCCGAAGCGGTCCATCATCCGGCGGTCCACGTTCATGACGGTGTGCGAATCACCGAAGATCTGCGGCTCCTCGTAGCCCTCGATGCCCAATCCCTTGCAGAGCGCCCGATAGCCGTGGGGTGGCGCGTCCCAGATGCTCGAGTAGACCGGCACGCCGAAGGTGATGGGTACCCGATCCGGCTCCCGGTGATCGAGTGCGGTCAGGACACGTTCTCGAGGATCCACGGCCGACGCTGCCTCGCGCTTCCGGTTGCTGGGTACCGTCAAGGCCCGGTTGGTCCACCGGTAGACCGATGGCCAGTGTAGGGCCTCGTGCCGGGCGCGTGGACGCTGAGGTGGATCGATGCCCACACGGTCTGGATGCCGTCAGTGGGACGGTATCTGCGGGCGGCGCGTCTAGGCGGGCTCGGCTCGGACCGTGGCTGCCGACTCAGTCGCGTGGCCGACCCGTCGGCGGGTGCGCGCGTTGACGAGGGTGACCCCGCCGATGATGAGTGCCGTGCCCGCGATGATGCGCAGGTCGACGGTCTCGCCGACCACGAGGACGCCGAGGGCGATGCCCACCACGGGCAGCAGGTAGGCCACCAGCGAGGTCCGCGTGGCGCCCCACTTGCCCAGCAGCCGGAAGAAGACGAGATACGCGGCCCCAGACCCCAGCAGCCCCAGCCACACCACGGCCAGGATCGCGTCGGGCGCACCGGGAACGTGATCGGCGACTCGAAGATCAACGCCAGGGTGGCGGTGATTACGCAGCGCGAAGCCCACCTGCACCATGGCCGGGATCATCGGTCGCAAACCGTGACGCGAAGCGCCGCGCATAGACGCCGCCCGCGGCGTACGAAATGGATGAGCCGATGAGCGCGAGAGCAGCCAGCACGTCGGTCCGCGGCCAGGACGCCCGCGTCGAAGCCCACCAGGATCGACCACCCCGATGAAGCCCACCGCGACGCCCACCAACTTGTTGGCAGGTGACCTTCTCGTCGACCAGTGCCAGCGCTGCGATGAGGAATTGTGAACAGCGGCACGCTGGCATTGAGCGTGGCGGCCAGCGTTGAGTCGACGCCCTGCTCGGCCCAGGTGATGAGCACGAACGGCAGCGCGACCGACAGGACGGCCATCACCAGGAGGTGGCCATACATCGTCAGCCGGCGCGGCAGCGCCTCGCGGGCGATGACGACCACCGAGGCCAGCAGCAGGAAGCCAAAGAGCAGCCGCGTGGCGACCAGGGTGAACGGCGTCAGGCCCGCATCGACGCCGATCTTGATGAACAGGTAGCTGCTGCCCCACAGGAAGCCGAGGAGGATGAAGAGCGCCCAGTCGACGCGTGCAGCGGAGCGGCTCATGAGCGGTCGCCTTCCGGGCAGGCTTCGGGACGGGTACGATCCATGGCCGGGAGGGCCGACCGCCAGGCTGGCCGCTGGGCGAGCCGGGCGCGGACGAGCCGCTGCAGCCGTGACCGGGCACCGGGCGTTGGCGCGCCGAGGGCTGCCGATCGCGATGACTGCCGCGCGAGGCGCTCGCGCTCGACGGCGCGGAGGCGCTCGGCGATCTCGTCCTGGGCGATCTGGGAGATGAGGAGTGGGTGCATGGCGCTGCTTCCTTGACTTTGCCGACCCCCGAGGTGTGTCCATCTTGCTGACAAAGCGGTCCAGTGGTAAGGTCCAGTTCGATGGCGATATCGAGGACCAGTTCGAGCCTTGAGCTCTTCGTGCCGATCGACCGTGGCGACGCACGGCCGCTCCACCAGCAGCTCGAGCAGCAGCTCCGCGAGGCCGTCCGCTCCGGGCGCATGACCCCGGACAGCCGACTGCCTTCCACGCGTGCCCTGGCAGCCCAGCTCGGCGTGGCTCGTGGCGTCGTCGTGGAGGCCTACGCGCAGCTCGTGGCGGAGGGCTATCTCCTGACGCGGCCGGGCGGCACGACCCGGGTGGCACGCGTGCCCACGGGGCCGACGTCACATGTGGCGGCGCCACGGCCCGAGGCGGTCGAGTTCGACTTCCGGCCCGGGCGGCCCGACATGACCGAATTCCCCAGGCAGGAATGGTCGCGGTCCCTGCGCCGCGTGCTCACCGAAGCCCCGGCGGACCGGCTTGGCTACCTCGATGGCCATGGTGTGCCGGAGCTCCGCGAAGCGCTGTCGGCGTACCTCGACAGGGTTCGGGGGACATGCACGAGGGCCCGCGACATCGTCATCTGCAACGGCTACGCGCAGGGACTCCAGCTCGTCGCCCACGCGCTGCACGAGACCGGCGCGCGGCGGGTCGGGGTGGAGGATCCTGGAATGACACGTACCGGCGCATGCTGGCGCGCTCCGGCCTGGAGATCGTGCCCATCCCCGTGGACGATGGCGGCCTCCAGGTGGAGCACCTTGAGCAGGCCGGCGTTGACGCCGTCGTGCTGACGCCTGCCCACCAGTACCCCACTGGCGCGGTGCTGGCCCCGGAGCGCCGGGCCGCGCTCATCGACTGGGCTGACCGACACGGGTCGGATCGTTCCTCGAAGACGACTACGATGCCGAATTCCGCTATGACCGCGAGCCCATCGGGGCGATGCAGGGACTCTGCTCCGAGCGCGTCATCTATGCCGGGACGGCCAGCAAGACCTTGGCCCCCGGCCTGCGCCTCGGCTGGCTGGCGGCCCCGCGCCGGCTCGCCGAGGGCATCGCCCAGGTCAAGACCCTGGCTGATCACGGCTCCAGCGCCATCGACCAGCTGGCCCTGGCCGACTTCATCGAGCGCGGTGAGCTGGATCGCCACCTGCGTCGGGCGCGAGCGGTCTACCGCGAGCGACGTGACACGCTCCTGGCCGGTCTCGCGACCCTCCTCCCGGAGCTGCGGCCGACGGGCGCCTCGGCCGGGCTGCACGTGCTGACCTTCCTGCCGGTCGGCGTGGATGAGGAGGCCCTCGTCGCGGAGGCGGCTGGGCGAGACATCAGCCTCCAGGGCCTCTCTTCGGGCTACGCTGCGAGACCCGCCCGCGGCGGCCTGGTCTTCGGCTACGCGGCCGTCGACAAGCGTCGCATCCCGGCCGGGCTGGAACGGCTGGCGGCCCTGGACGCCTGGCGCCAGACGAGCCCGCCGAGCCCGCCGAGACGGTCGCGCCGGGCGCCAGGTCGCGCGCCAGCAGTCTCGGTCGTCACGGGGGCGTGAAAGGCGTCGCGCGGCACGGCACACTAGGGGCGATATGAGCATCGACGTCCCCAGCACGGCCGAGCGCAGCGACTTCATCCGTGACGTCGTTGCCGATGACCTGCGCAGCGGGCGGCACGCGACCATCGTGACGCGCTTCCCGCCGGAGCCCAACGGGCACCTGCACATCGGCCATGCCAAGTCGATCTGCCTCAACTTCGGCATCGCCGCGGAGTTCGGCGGTCGTTGTCACCTGCGCTTCGACGACACCAACCCCACCAAGGAGGAGCAGGAGTACATCGATGCCATCGAGGCCGACGTGCGTTGGCTCGGCTTCGACTGGGGTGAGCACCTCTACCACGCCTCCGACTACTTCGAGCAGCTCTACGCCTGGGCCGGGCACCTTATCCAAGCCGGCCTGGCCTACGTGGACGACCTCTCAGCGGAGGAGATCCGCTTACACCGTGGCACGCTCACCGAGCCAGGCACGGACAGCCCCTGGCGTGACCGCCCGGTCGCGGAGAACGTGGACCTGTTCGCGCGCATGCGCGCAGGTGAGTTCCCCGACGGCGCCCGCGTCCTGCGGGCGCGTATCGACATGGCCTCGCCCAACCTCAACCTGCGCGACCCCGTGCTCTACCGCATCGTCCATGCTTCGCACCCGCGCACGGGCGATGCTTGGTGCATCTATCCCACGTACGACTTCGCGCATGGCCAGTCGGATGCCATCGAGGGCATCACGCATTCCATCTGCACGCTGGAGTTCGAGAACCACCGCCCGCTCTACGACTGGTTCATCGAGCACCTGCCGGTGCCCTCGCGACCGCGCCAGTACGAGTTCGCACGACTCAACCTGACCTGGACGGTCCTGTCCAAGCGGTTCCTGCTTCGTCTCGTGGAGGACGGGCGCGTTCGTGGCTGGGACGATCCGCGCATGCCCACCATCGCCGGCCTGCGGCGGCGCGGCTTCCCAGCCGAGGGCATCCGCGAGTTCGCCACGGAGGTCGGCATAAGCAAGAGGGACGCGGTCGTCGAGATCGAACAGCTCGAGCACGTCGTGCGCGACGTGCTCAATCGGCGCGCTCTGCGGCGCTTCGCCGTCCTGCGGCCCCTGAAGGTCGTCATCGAAGACTATCCGGAGGGCCAGGTCGAGGAGCTGGATGCTGTCAACAACCCGGAGGACCCGTCGGCAGGGACGCGCCCAGTGCCCTTTTCACGGGAGCTCTGGATCGAGCGCGACGACTTCATGGAGGAACCGCCGGCGAAGTTCTTCCGCCTGGCGCCGGGCCGTGAGGTGCGCCTGCGGTACGCCTACTTCATCACCTGCCGCGAGGTCGTCAAGGATGACGCGGGGGAAGTCGTGGAACTGCGCTGCACGTACGACCCCGCCACTCGGGGAGGGGATGCCCCCGATGGTCGCCGCCCCAAGGCCACGCTGCACTGGGTCTCTGCCGCGCATGCCGTGCCCGCTGAGGTGCGCCTCTACGAGCGGCTCTTCGTGCGCCCCGACCCAGGCGCCGACGGCGACCTGCTGGCGGACCTCGACCCCGCTTCCGAGGAGATCCTCCCCGGCTGCTGGCTGGAGCCGGCCGCGGCCGATCTGGCCGTTGGCGAGACGGTCCAGTTCGAGCGGCTCGGCTACTTCTGCCCGGACCCCGACTCCGCCCCCGGGCACCCTGTCGTCAACCGCACGCTGATCCTGAAGGATAGCTGGGCAAAGGCTCAGGCCCGGCTCAGCGCGACGGCTTGAGCCTCTGAAGCAACGAGCCCGGGCCGTGAGGCCCGGGCTCGGAAGCACAGCATGTGACGGAAGGGTCAGCTCGCCGTTTCGTCTCCGGCTGCCTTGGCGGCCGCCTTGACGGCGTCGGCGGTCTCGTCGTCGATCGGGACGGCCTTGACCTCTTCGGCCTGCGGGATGGTCGCCTTGACGGCATCGACCGCGGTGATGGAGACCAGGGCGATGATGCCCGAGGTGCCCGGGGTGATGACGCTCGCCAGGTCCTCGGCCACGTCGCTCTTCATCATGACGTTGCGGGCCTTGCCGATGGCGGCACCGGCGATGCCCACGCCGATCGCACCGGCGATGATCGTGGGCGGGAAGATGAGGCCGATGACGGCCCCGCCGACGGCACCCCACAGGAAGCCGTTGCGGGTCTTGTGGTCGGTCATCTTCTGGATGTGGACCTTGCCCTCGTAGTCCGCGTTGGCGACCAGGACGCCCTCGATGTCGATGGCACGCCGCATCTCGGCATCTCGCAGAGCCTCATAGGCAGCCTTTGCGGCATCCATGTCTGCGAAGCGGGCCACGAGGATGGCCTTCGTACCTTGCACCGCCAGGAGGGCCTCGGCCTGCACCGCGCCGCTCTCGTCGGTGACCACGACCGCGGCGGCGTCCACCGGGGCTTCCGCCGGCGACTTCTCGGGCTCGGGCGCCGGCTCAACGGCAGTCTGGTCCTTCGTCTCGTCCGTCATGCTTGCGATTCCTCCTGTGTGACGGGCGACAGCAGAGGTCGGTCACCCGCGGCGCGACGATGCTAGCAGCGATCGCCGGGGCGTGATCCGCCAGCGCGCCTCGTGAGGCTCCACCACGACGGAGGAGTCGGCTGCCGTCCTGGTGTATGACACTCCGCGCGATGGGGAAGACCGTGTCCTTGCGCGGCGCCGCGGCGCTGCTGTCGGATCGCAACGCCGAGCATCCGGTCATTGCGCCGACAGCCGCACCGTCGCACCTTCGTCTGGGGATCGACATGGGCTCCGTCTCGGCCAAGGTGGTCGTTCTCGACCAGCGGTGCCAGACGGTCTTCTCGGCCTACCGCCGTCACCGGACGGAGACGGCGGCGACACTTCGCGCCCTGCTGGACGAAGCCGCTCTCTCCATGGGTGACGCCCTGGTGACACCGATGATCACTGGCTCGGCCGGGATGGGCATCAGCGAACGCTGCGACATCCCCTTCGTCCAGGAGGTGATCGCCTCGACGAAAGCCGTGAAGTGCCGTTACCCAGATGTGCGCACACTCGTCGACATCGGCGGCGAAGACGCCAAGATGACGTACTTCGACCGAGACGGCATCCCCGACATCCGCATGAACGGGACCTGCGCGGGCGGGACCGGCGCCTATATCGATGAGATGGCCGCACTGCTCAACGTTCCCGTCGGCGACCTGAGTGCCCTTGCGGAGCGGTCGACCCGCATCTACCCGATGGCCTCCCGGTGCGGCGTCTTCGGCAAGACCGATGTCCAGAATCTTCTTAGCCGTCAAGTGCCCCACCCGGACATCGCTGCCTCGGTCCTCCATGCGGTGGTCCTGCAGACCCTGACCACCCTGGCGCGGGGCACTGATCCCCGGCCGACCATCCTGTTCAGTGGCGGCCCACCCACCTTCATCCCGGCGCTTCGCTCGGCGTTCCTGAAGGTCCTCCAGTTCGAACCGGGCGACGCACTGGCTATCGAGGGCGCGGAGTTGCTACCGGCGACCGGCGCCGCCCTCGCCCAGGCGGACGATCGTCGGTCGATGACGATCTCGGCGCTTGCCGGGCGGCTGCATTCCCGGAGCCGCTCCATGGCGCCAGAGAGGCCGCGGCTGATGCCCCTGTTCGATGACGAGGCCGCCTGGCAGCGCTGGGAGGAGACACGCTGGCAGGATCGCATCGACCGGGTCTCTCTCATGGAGGTGGAGGCGCAGCCCTGCTTCCTGGGCGTGGATTCCGGCTCGACGACCACCAAGATCGTGCTCATCGACCGTCAGGGCCGACTGGCCTTCACCCACTACTCCGACAACAACGGCAATGCCATCCGTGCGGCACGCGCTGGCCTGGAGCGGCTGCGCGAGGCCTTCGCAGCGTGCGCGCGCCCGCCGTACGTCGCGCACAGCGTGGCGACCGGCTACGGAGAAGATCTGATCCGCACGGCACTCGGTCTTGATGCGGGCATCGTCGAGACCGTGGCCCACTTCCGGGGCGCCAGGGCGTTCGACCCCGACGTGTCGTTCATCCTCGACATCGGCGGTCAGGACATGAAGGCGATCTTCGTGCGCGACGGCCGCATCGCCGACATCGAGCTCAACGAGGCCTGCTCGTCCGGCTGCGGCACCTTCATCCAGACCTTCGCTCACTCGATGGGCTACGACGCCCCGGCTTTCGCCAGGGCAGCCTGCACCTCGACCGCGCCGTGCGACCTCGGCACGCGCTGCACGGTGTTCATGAACTCGTCCATCAAGCAGGCCATCAAGGAGGCCGCCGACATCGGCGACATCTCGGCTGGTCTGGCCTACTCGGTCATCAAGAACGCGCTCCACAAGGTGCTGCGCATCACCGACACCTCCGTCCTGGGGGAGCATGTCGTCGTCCAGGGCGGCACCTTTCGCAGCCCGGCCGTACACCGCGCCTTGGAGAACCTGCTGGGTCGTAAGGTCATCTGCCCCGACATCGCGGAGCTGATGGGGGCGTTCGGCGCGGCACTCCGCGCGCGCGACACGTGGCTGCAGGAGGGGGACGGCCGGTTCCCCGGCCTCGAGGCCCTGGCGACCGCCGATGGCCACGGTACGCGCCTCATCAACTGCAGGGGCTGTGAGAACCGCTGCCAGGTCACCAAGCTCCTCTTCTCCAATGGCGCGACGTTCTTCACGGGCAACCGTTGCGAGCGTATCTACAGCAATCGTGGCGAAGGTGTCGTGCGAGGGACGAGCCTGACCGATCGGAAGCTCGACCTGCTGTTCGAGCGCGCCTCCAGGCCCGCCGGAGCGGTGCGCCTGACGCTGGGGCTGCCGCGGGTCCTGAACCTGTTCGAGTCCTTCCCGTTCTGGAACACCTTGCTCGTCGAGTGCGGCTTTGCGGTCAGGCTCTCGGACCCCTCCACGCCTGAGCTCTACGCCACGGGTGTCGGGTCGGTGATGTCGGACAACATCTGCTTCCCTGCCAAGCTCATCCACGGCCACATCCACGACCTCATGCAGAAGGGCGTCGACCGCATCTTCTTTCCCATGGTGTTCGCCGAGCGAAGCACGTTCAGCGATGCCGTCAACTCCTACAACTGCCCCATCGTCACCGGGTACGCGGACGTCATCCGCAGCGCCATCGATCCGACCGGCAGGTCCGGTATCCCCTTCGATATGCCGGCCATCACGTTCAGGGACGAGAAGTTGCTGCGCGCAGGTTGCGCCACCTACCTGCGCGGCCTGGGCGTGCCGCGCCCGCAGTTCGATCGCGCCTTCCGACGCGCGCTCGACGCCCAGCGCGAGTATCGCCAGGCCGTCCGGTCGGCGGGCGAGCGACTGCTGGAGGAAGCGCGGCGGGACGGCCGCCAGGTCATCCTGCTGATGGGGCGTCCCTATCACCTCGATCCCCTGATCAACCACGATGTGCCCCAGATCCTCGCCGACCTCGGTGTTGACGTGATCACCGAGGATGCCGTCCCTACGGACGACTCGGCGAGGCTGGACAACCGGAATGTGCCGACCCAGTGGGAGTTCGTGAATCGCTACTACCACGCGGCACGCTGGGCGGCTCAGCAGGCGGACGTCGAGGTGGTCCAGCTCAACTCGTTCTCCTGCGGTCCGGACGCCTTCTCGCTCGACGAGGTCAGATCCATCCTTTCGGCTGCCGGCAAGGCGCACACCGTCATCCGCGTCGACGAGATCGCGAGCACGGGCTCGATCCGGCTGCGGCTCCGCTCGCTGATCGAGACGCTACGCTCGGCCGACCAGGCCACCCGCAGACCCCGACCGCGCAGGGCGCTCAAGACCTACGAGGCGGACGATCGCGGCCGAACCCTTCTCATCCCACACTTCTCGACGTTCTGTGCGCCCGTCCTGGCGGGGCCGCTGCGGGCCATGGGCTATCGACTGGAGACGCTCCCGCCGCCCGACCGGGAATCGGTCGAGGTCGGCCTCAGGTACTCGCCCAACGAGGTCTGCTACCCGGCCATCATCGCCGTGGGCGACGTCATCAAGGCCCTGCAGTCGGGACGCTACGACCGCTCCAAGATCGCCATCGGCTCCTGGCAGACGGGCGGGCAGTGCCGTGCCAGCGGCATCCTCGCGCTCACCAGGAAAGCCATGCTGGCGGCTGGCTTCGATGACGTCCCCATCGCGGCGCTGACAGCGAACAAGAAGATGCACGTGCAGCCGGGCAACGACCTGAACTACCTCAAGTGGGTGCCACAGGCCGTCCAGGCCTGTGCCTACGCGGATGCCGTCCTGGAGATGTACTACGCGTCGGCGGTCCGCGAGGTCCACCGGGGTGACGCGCTGGCGCTGACGAGCGAGCTGCTCGGCATCTTGGACCAAGGGCAGATGCCGCTGGGCCGTCGGGCCATGCAGGCCCGCCTGCGCGAGGCCGTGGCGCGCTTCAACCACATCGCCACGGTCGATCGTGAGCTCCCAAAGGTGGGCATCGTGGGCGAGATCTACGTCAAGTACAGCGACTTCGCCAACAACCACGTGGCCCGCTGGCTGATGGATCAGGACATCGAGGTCGTTATGCCCAGCTTCCTGACCTTCTTCCTGGCCTGGTTCGTCAGCGCCAACGTCCGAGTCAAGGAGCACCTGGCGCGACGCGACCTGACCTGGCTGGTCTACAACGTGCTGGACCGGCGAGTCCGCGGCGATCTCGGGCACATCGAGCGCATCATGGCCGGCTTCCGCTACCACCGGCCCGGCCACGACATCCGAGACCTCGCCCGCGAGGCCGGACACGTGATCAGCCTGACGCACTCGTATGGCGAAAGCTGGCTGATCGCCGGAGAGATCGGAACGATGGCCGAGAGCGGGATCCCGAACGTCATCTGCCTGCAACCATTCGGCTGCGTCGCCAACCAGGTCACGGCACGTGGCGTCTCCAGACGCATCAAGGAGCACCACCCGGCCCTGAACCTGCTGTTCCTGGACTTGGACGCGGGCCTCAGCGAAGTGAACTACCTCAATCGCATGCACTTCTTCGTCAGCCAGGCGAAGACCGCGGCGCGACCTACTGACATCGCCTCGACGACCCGCGCCGGGTCGCTGACCGCGGCGCTGGCCGGAGTCCAGGCCTGATCCTGGTTCGAGCCTGCCAATTCAGCCGAAGATCGAGGTCGGCACGTAGCAGGTCACGATCCAATTGGGTTGGTCGACGATCTCGCTGATGCGCAGCTCACCGGCCACCGAGATGAGCATGTAGGCGTCTGCCGGCGCCAGCCCGTGGCGCACCCCGAGCCGGTCGATCATGCGCCGGGTGGCGTCCCGTGCGGCCTCGAAGAGGTCGGGGCCGACGCCATCAGCGGCGAACCAGGCCCCGCTGTTGGTGGCGCTGCCCAGCGGACCGGCCGTCTGGAACTCGGGCGCGGTCACCGACACGTCCTTGCGCACGCTGAGCCGCATCTGGGCCTGCATGGGCGTCTCGATGGCCGTGCCACAGACTTCGCCATCGCCCTGCGCCGCATGGCCATCGCCGAGGCTGAAGAGGGCGCCGGGGACTTGCACGGGCAGCCAGAGCCGGGTGCCGGCCGTGAGGTGGCGCGTGTCCATGTTGCCGCCCGCCTCGGTCGGCGGGATGGTGCTGCGCGGTTCGCCCGGGGAGGCCAACCCGAGCACCCCGCAGAAGGGCGCCAGGGGGATACGCAGGCCGGGCAGGAATTCGCCGACGCCGTCCGCCAGCCGGGTGATGCGCAGCGCGGGATCGGGGAACTCGTCGGCCAGCAGGCCGAAGCCCGGGATCGATGCCGTCCAGCCCCAGTCGGCCGGCTGGAACTCCAGCAGCTCGATCTCCAGCGTGTCGCCCGGCTCCGCGCCTTCGACGAAGACCGGACCGCCAACCTGGTCGACCCGCGCGAAGTCGAGCGTAGGGATGTCGGCGACCGTGGAGGCGGCGGTCAGCTGGCCGCAGGAGGCATCCAGGACGTCGAAGGAGACGATGCTGCCCGAGGCCACGCGCAGGACCGGCGGGATGGCCGCGTCCCAGGCCAGGTGGTAGGTCTCACGTCCGATGTGGGCTGCCATCTCGGTTCCCTCCTCATGTCGGCGGATCAGGTTGGTCTGGCTCAATCAAGCCAGCAGCGGCTGGCGCGGCCCTCGCCGAGGCGGACGAAGGGCGGTGTCCGGTCGCAGGGATCGTAGCGATGGGGACAGCGGTCGCGGAACGAGCATCCGGGACCCTCGGCCGCTGCCAACGTGACCTCCCCTCCAGCTCGCTCGGTGCGCAGCCGTGCTGCCCAGGCCGGGTCCTCCCCGGGGATGGAGGCGAGGAGGGCCCTCGTGTAGGGGTGGTGGGGTTCGCCGAAGATCTCGTCGACGCTCCCCTCCTCGACGATCTCGCCAAGGTACATGACCGAGATGCGGTCGGCCGCGTGGTGCACGACGGCCAGGTCGTGGGCCACGAAGAGGTAGGCCAGGCCGTGCTCCTCCTGGAGGTCCTCGAGCAGGTTCACGATCTGGGCCTGCACCGAGACGTCCAGGGCGGACACCGGTTCGTCGAGGACGAGCAGCTCCGGATCGACCGCCAGGGCCCGGGCGATGCCGACGCGCTGGCGCTGCCCGCCGGAGAGTTCGTGAGGGTAGCGTCGGGCGTGCTCGGTACCGAGGCCGACGTCGCTGAGCAGAGCGGTGACCCGCTCGCGCCTGTCGCGCCCGGGCGTGCCGATGCGATGCACGGCCAGCACCTCGGCGATCGTGTCTGCCACCGTCATGCGCGGGTTGAGCGACGAATACGGATCCTGGAAGACGATCTGGATGCGTTCGCGGAGCCGGCGCAACTGCCCGGCCGGCGCCGCCAGGATATCGATGCCGTCGAAGGTGATGCCTCCGCTGGTGGCGGTCACCAGGCGCAGGATGGCTCGCGCCGTGGTCGTCTTGCCGCTCCCGGACTCGCCCACGAGAGCGAGCGTCTGGCCGCGCGCGATGGAGAAGCTGACGCCCCGGACAGCGGCGACACTGCGCGGTTCGCGGCCCGCCATGCGGTCGCCGATGCTGCGGCCCCGCGTGAAGGTGACGTGCAGGTCATCGACCACCAGGAGTGGAGCGGCAGCGAGCGGTCCTCCGGCCGGCGCCGCGAGCGCCGCCGGTGTGCTGAGACTCATCCGGCCCTGGGCCCGGGGCGGCCGGAAAGCGGGCCAGGACCCGCGCTGCGTGGGAGCTGCCGCGGCTGCGGCGCGGCCAGGGCCTGGTCTCGCGTGCGGGCTCGGCCCTGCTCCGACCGCGACAGCCAGTCCGCCATGACCGCCATGTAGCGATCCGGCTCCTCGGCGTGCGACATGTGCCCGGAGTCCTCGAAGACGACCCACTCGGCCTGCGGGATGTGCCCCGCCAGGTAGGCCATCTGCGTCGGTGTCGCCTCGTCGAAGCGGCCGCTCGTGATGAGCACGGGGACCTCGATCGACCCCAGGCGTGGGGTGATGTCCCAGTCGGCCAGCGTGCCCACGACGTGGAACTCGGTCGGCCCGTTCATGGTGCGGTACACCTGCGGGTTACGGGCGATCTTGGCGAAGGAGCGGGTCACCGGCTCTGGGAAGGGCACCACCCGGCAGACGTGGCGTTCGTAGAAGACGTTGACGGCGGCCTCGTAGGCGGGGTCGTCCCAGGTTCCGGCCGCCTCGTGGCGGTCGAGCACCTCGATGACCTGCGGCGGCAGGTCGGCGCGCAGCCGCCCGGTCTCCGCGACCCACATGGGCATGCTGGCCGGCGAGCTGGCGATGGTCCCCGAGACCACACCTGTGGGCTGGCGCACGAGGTACTCCATGAGCAGCATGCCGCCCCAGCTCTGACCAAGGATGTGGACGCGTTCCAGGCCCAGTGCCTCGCGGACGGCATCGACCTCGCGGACGTAGAAGTCGACCGTCCAGCGCGCCGCGTCGTCCGGCTGGTCGGAGTTCCCGCAGCCCTGCTGGTCATAGAAGATGACGCGGCGGCCCGTGGCCGAGAGAGCCGCGATGGCCTCGATGTAGTCGTGGCAGGCACCCGGCCCGCCGTGCAGGAGCAGGAGTGGGACGTGGCCCTCCCGTCGCTCACGCTCCGCGTCGCCCACGACCCCCACCCAGGTCCTCAGTCCCTCGAAGGCGATGAAGCGCTCCTTGGCATCCAGCGCCGGATCGATGGTCGCGAGTGCGGTCTCGTTCACGTGCCGTCCTCCCATGTGATGTGCAGGCTTCCAGCCATCAGCTCGGCACTCCGATGACAGGCCGAGCGACGGCCCGGTCCGGCGGCCAGCAGGGCCGGGATCTCCGCGTGGCAGCGCTCCACGGCGGCCGGGCAACGTGGCGCGAAGGGGCATCCCGGTGGCAGCGTGGCAGGATCCGGGGGCGTGCCCTGGATCTGTGGCAGGCGCCGCCGCCGCTCCAGGATGGATGGGATGCTGGCACCCAGGCCGGACGTGTAGGGATGATGCGGGCTGGACAGCAGCTGCGCCACCGGTGCCTCCTCCACGACTCGACCGGCGTAGAGCACGATGGCGCGCTCACAGAGCTCGCGGACGACCCCCAGGTCATGGGTGATGAGCAGGAGCGCCATGTTGCGGTCCCGCACGAGCGAGCGCATCAACTCCAGGATCTGGGCCTGGACGGTGACGTCCAGGGCCGTCGTGGGCTCGTCGGCGATGAGCAGCTCGGGCTCGCCGGCGAGGGCCATGGCGATCATGACGCGCTGCCGCATGCCGCCCGAGAGCTCGTGGGGGTAGCGCTCCGCGACGCTGGTCGGGTCGGTCAGGCCGACTGCTGCGAAGAGCTGGATGACGCGCGTGCGGGCATCCGGCCTGGAGAGGCCGAAGTGGAAGCGCAGTGATTCGGCGACCTGTTCGCCGGCCCGGTAGAGCGGATCGAGGGCCGTCAGCGGATCCTGGAAGATCATGGCCACCCGCTCGCCGCGCACTCGGCGATAGCGTGACTCCGGCAGGCCCACCAGTTCGTCGCCTTCCAGGCGGATGCTGCCCTCGACGCTGCTCGTGCGCGGCGGCAGGAGGCCCATGATGGCCCGGCTGCTGACGGACTTGCCAGAGCCTGACTCTCCCACGAGGCCCACGATCTCACCCGCGCGGATGGTGAGATCCAGGCCGTTGACGGCGTTGACCAGGCCGGCGAGCGTGCGGAAGCGGACGGACAGGCCGCGGACCTCGAGCAGGTTCGGTGTGCTGGCCCCCGCTTCAGTGCCGGCGGCGGCCGACGCAGTCGTGCCTGTCATCGCTCGCGCTCGCGTGGATCCAGCTGCACGCGCAGCCCGTCGCCGACGAGATTGAAGCAGACGACCGCGATCATGATGGCCAGGCCGGCCGAGACGGCGGGCAGCGGGTTCTGGAGCAGGTAGGAACGCCCGTCGGCGAGCATCGAGCCCCAGTCCGGGTCGGGTGGCTGCTGGCCGAGGCCCAGGAAGCTCAGGGCAGCGATGTCCAGGATCGCGTAGGCCAGGTCGATGGTGGACTGCACCACGATGGGGCCCACCAGGTTGGGCAGGATGTGCCGGAAGAGGATGCGCCCGTCGGAGTAGCCCAGTGCGCGCCCGGCATCGACGTAGGCCTGGCTGCGCTGCACGAGGGTCACGCTGCGCACGAGCCTGGCCATGGCCGGCACGTAGATGATGCCCAGTGCCAGCACCACCGTGTTGAGACCGCGGCCGAAGGTGGCCACCACGAGGACTGCCAGCAGGAGCGCCGGGAAGGCCAGCAGGGCGTCCAGCGGCCGCATGATGACGGCCTCCCGCGTGCCGCCGAAGTAGCCTGCGATGAGGCCCAGCGGCACGCCCACGACACCGCTCACGATGACCACCACGAGCGCCCCCACGAGCGTCGGCGCGGCGCCGTAGATGACGCGCGCCAGGACGTCGCGCCCGGGCTTGTCCGTGCCCAGGGGGTGCTCCGCACTGGCCCCCAGGAGCGAGTTGCCGAGGTCCTGCGCGATGGGGTCCGCCTGCGTCAACAGCCAGGGCGCCACGGTGGCGATGAGCAGCGGGATGAGCACGATGAGCGCCACCAGCGCCGCCCGATTACGCACCAGTGGCGCGGCGGCGATGCGCCGCCCCACCGTGCGGTATGCCGGCGGCAGCGGAAGCGAGGCGTAGAAGCGGGCCATCACGTGTAGCGGATCCGCGGGTCGATCACGGCGTACAGCAGGTCCGTGAACAGGTTGAGCAGGATGAAGAGCACCGTCAGCAGCAGGATGGAGGCCTGGATGACCGGGTAGTCGCGGTTCTGGATGGCGTCCGTGATGAGCGATCCGAGGCCACCGAGGCCCATGGTGGACTCGACGAGCACCGTTCCTACGACGAGGAAGCCGATCTGCAGCGAGATGACGGTGAGCACCGGGATGAGGGCATTTCGCAGGGCATGCTTGACGAGGATGGTGCGCTCCGGCAGGCCCTTGGCTCGCGCGGCCTCGATGTAGTCCGAGGCCAGCACCTCGAGCATGGCGCTTCGCGTCATCCGCGAGGTCAGGGCGATCATGCCCAGCGCCAGCGCCACGGCGGGCAGGATGAGGTGGCGCAGCTGGTCCACGGGGTCGTCGCCGCTGCCGAATGCGGGCAGCCAGCCGAGCCACACGGCAAAGACCAGGATGCCGATGATGGCCGTGAAATAGACCGGCGAGCTGACGCCCACGAAGGCCAGGAAGGAGCCGGCATAGTCCACGGCACTCTCACGCCTGCGCGCCTGCAGCACGCCCAGGGGTATGCCGATGAGGATGGCCAGCAGGACCGACAGGGCGACCAGCTCCACCGTCGTGGGGAGGCGGGCCGCGATGAGGTCGGCGACCTCCTGCTTCAGCTTGTAGGACTCACCGAAGTCGAACTGGACGGCGCGCCCCAGCCAGGCAACGTACTGCGTGATGGGATCGCCCACGAGGCCGAACTTCTCGCGCAGCTGCTCGACGAGCTCCGGGCTGATGCGCTTGCCGCCCAGGACGATGAGGACCGGGTCACCCGGTGCCAGCCGCACCAGCCCGAAGGTGACGAAGGAGACGAAGAGCAGGGTGGGGATGGCGGCCAGCAGGCGTCGTACGGCGTAGCCGGCCATGGTGGTCCTGTTTCCCCTTCCTGCTGGATGCCCGGCGCCGGGCCCGCGAGGCGGGCCCGGCGCCGGCTATCGATGACTACTCGGTGACCCAGACGTTCTTGAAGAGCGACGCCCAGTACCACAGCGGGCCGACCTCGGCCCCCTGGACACGCTTGTTGACGGCCAGCGGCCAGCCCGGGTTGGTCACCGAGATGAGGGGAGACTCCTCGGCGATGATGGCCTGCGCCTCGATGAGGAGCTTGGCCCGCTCGGCCCTGTCCGTCAGCTGGTTCTGCTCCTGGAGCAGAGCATCGACTTCGGGGTTGCTGTAGGCGGAGGCGTTAGCGCCACCGGCGACGATGTTCTCCGATCCGAAGTTGGGTCGCAGGTTCCCCGACGGATCAGGGAAGTCAGAGCCCCACGAGCCCACGAAGATCTCGTAGTCATCGTGCGCCCCGAACTGCTGTGCGATGTTCTCCTGGTAGGTGGTCTTGTTGGCCTCGATGGTGATGCCCAGCTGGGACATGGCGTCGATGAAGGACTCGGCGATGCCCTTGATGGACGGCGTGGACTCGTAGTACGAGATGGTCATGCCGTTGAGCTGGTCCGCGACGCCCGATTCCTCGAGCAACTGCGCAGCCTTCTCGAGGTCCTGGTCGTAGGCCGGCAGGGCGTCCCAGGCCGCCTGCCACGCCTCCTCCTCGAAGGTCCACATGGTGGGATAGACGAGCGTGGCCTTGGTGTCCGGGCTTTCCGGCCGATACAGGGCGCGCAGGCCGGCCTTGTCCAGGGCGTAGTTCATGGCCTGGCGGACCTGGATGTTGTCGAAAGGTGGCAGCTGCGTGTTGAAGGTGATCCACTCGCCGTAGAAGGACGGCACGAACGTCAGGCTGACGTTGTCGAAGCCCTTGACGGTCTCGTACTGGTCGGAGGGCACGTTGTTGACGAGGTAGTCGATCTCACCGGTCTCAAGGCCGGCCACGCGTGTCGTGGGCTCGGGCAGGATCTTGATGACGATCTCGTCGAGGTAGGGGCCACCGCTGGCCTTGTCCCAGTAGTCGTCGTTGCGCGCCAGCGTCTGGTGGTCGCCGGAGACCCACTCCACGAACTTGAAGGGGCCGGTGCCGATGGAGCCCACGCCGGGCGTGCCGTAGTCCTCGCCGACCGATTCGACGAAGGCCTTGCTCACGACGTGCGCCGCCGTGGAGGCCAGGGCGTACTCGAGCAGCGCGTCCGGTTGGCTCATGGTGATGACGACGGTCGACTCATCGGGGGCCGTCACGTCGGCGATGTTGGCGAGCATCCAGCCCACGTACGAGCCCAGCTCCGGGTCGCGGATGCGGTTCAGGCTGAAGACGACGTCGTCGACGGTCATGGGGCTGCCGTCGTGGAAGTGGACGCCGTGGCGGATGGTCAGCGTGTAGGTCAGGCCGTCCTCGCTGACGGTCCAGTCGGAGGCCAGGTTGGGGCAGAGGGCCGTGTCGCCCTCGCAGAACTTGAGGAGCGGCTCCGTGATGCTGGAGGTGGCCAGGCCGGAGACGAAGTCGTAGTCGAAGGCCGGGTCGACGGAGGTGGGTTCACCTTCGACGACGGCGACGATGGAGCCACCCATCTGCGGCTCCTGCGCGACGGCTGCGGCCGGCAGGAGCATCGCGGCCGTCAGGACGGCCAGGGTGCCCAGGGCCAGCGGCCGGGGCCACGCGGATAGCAGTCTCATGAGTGCACTGGTCCTCCCTGCGATGGGCTGGCATCGCGGCCGCGCCGGCGCTCAGCCCGCTGGCGACGAGGGTCGCCGCGCCGAGTGTAGCGCGGCACCCGGTGTCGGCAGGGATACGACTTGGTGGCGTCCTGCGCAGATCGGCGAAGCCGAAGCCATGGAGGCCGCTATCCTCGTCCCCACCATGGACCGGATCGCCCGGCGGGCCACGCTCACGCGACCATCCCATGCCGCTGAGTCGTCGGGAGCGCGTGCTCCGGGCGCTCCGTCACGAGCCGCTCGATCGCCTGCCGACCCAGGTCGGCTGGACGGCCCCGATGGGCGATCGCCTGGCTTCCCACTTCGGCGTGCCGGTCTCCGCGCTGGCGGAGCGCTTCGACAACCACCTGGTCCGCCTGGACCTGGGCCATCGAGCGCAGGTCTGGCCCCGGACGGTCGGACGCGTCGCGACTGGTGGGGCGCCGGTCACGATGCGGAGGAGGAGGGCTACTTCATCCGCGAGAGCCCGCTCGCAGCCGACCGCGGACCTCGACGCGTTCACCTGGCCGGACCCGTCGGCAGCCGGGCTGTTGGACGACGCCGCCCGCCTGCGCGAGCGGACGGGCGAGGACGGCTTCGTGGTGCCCAACCTGGGCTTCGCCCTCTTCGAGCGGGCCTGGTCGCTGCGCGGCTTCGAGCAGCTGCTCTTCGACCTGGCCGCCGACCCGGCCTACGTGGCAGAGCTGCTCGACCGCATCACGCGAGATCCAGCTCGTCCTCATCGAGCCGCTACCTCGACCTCGGCGTGGACGGTGGCTACTTCGGCGACGACTACGGCGCCCAGGCTGGCCTGCTCTTCTCGCCGGCGACCTGGCGCAGCCTCGTCAAGCCGCGCCTGGCCCGTCTCTTCGCGCCCTTCGTGGAGCGCGGCCTGCCCGTGCTCATGCACTCCGACGGCCGCATCGACGAGATCGTGCCCGGACCTCGTGGAGATCGGCCTGACGGCCCTCAACCCGGTCCAGCCGGAGGTCCTCGATCACGCCTGGCTGCGCACCACGTTCGGCGGCCGCGCCTGGCCTTCTACGGCGGGATCTCCACCCAGACGGTGCTGCCGCAGGGCACGACCGACGAGGTCCGTGAGGCCGTCGACGCCTGTCGCGCCGGCCTGGCCCCCGACGGCACCGGGCTGTTGCTGGCGCCATCGCATCGCCTCATGGCGGACATCCCCATGGCCAACGTGGAGGCCATGCTCGATGCCTTCGCGCAGCATGGCTGAGATGGCGGACGCCACGCATCCGGCGGGCGCGCATGGTGGCCGCCTTCGAGGAGCGCTACGGCGGCTCACCGACGGTCTGGTGCCGTGCCCCGGGACGGGTGGACCTCATGGGCAGCCATACCGACTACAACGAGGGCCACGTGCTGACGATGACCGTCGATCGCGACACGTGGCTGGCCGTGCGGCCGCGGGCCGACGGTCGCGTCGCCATCGCCTCGCTGGACCTGCCCGGCGAGGCGGAGTTCAGCCTCTCGGACATCGCGCCGGGACGCCCAGGCGCCCTGGACCGACTACGTGCGTGGCGCGGCCAGCGTCCTCGTGGCCGAAGGCCGCGAGCTGGTCGGCTTCGATGGGCTCGTGCAGTCGAGCGTGCCCTTCGGCGCCGGGCTCTCCTCGTCGGCGGCCATCGAGGTGGCGGCGCTCCTGGCCTTCGCCTCGGTGGGCGAGCTTCCATCTCGCGCCCCTGGAGCTGGCCATCCTCGGTCAGCGGGCGGAGAACGAGTTCGTGGGCGTCAGCTGCGGCATCCTCGACCAGTACACGTCCGTGTTGGGACAGGCGGGGCACGCCCTCCTGCTCGACTGCCGCCACCTCGAGAGCCGGCCCGTCGCGCTCGCTCCAGCACCTGGCCGTGGTCATCGCCGATACGCGGGCCGAGCGACAGCTCGGCTGCCACGGGGTACGGGGAGCGGCGCGCCCAATGCGAGGCTGGCGTGGCCCACCTGCGCACGATCGAACCGGGCATCACGGCCCTGCGCGACGTCAGCCCGGCCTTCCTGGCTGCCCACGAGGCAGGACTGCCGACCACGGTCGCGGCGCGCTGCCGCTTCATCGTCGAGGAGGAGCGGCGCGTCCTCGACGCTCGCCGAGGCCTTGCCGGCGGTGACCCGTCCTCGCTGGCCACCATCCTCGATGCCTCCTGGGACGGCGCCACGCGACTCTTCGGGATCGGCGCGCCTGCCATGACCGCCATGCACGAGGCCATGAGCGAGGCCCCGGGACTCATCGCCAGGCGGCAGGCCGGGGCGGGCTTCGGCGGCTGCCTGGTGGCCTTCGTGGAGCAGGGCGCCGTGCCGGCCTTCAGCGCGCACGTCCGCCGCGCCTACGCCACAGCCACCGGCATCGACCCCCGGGTCTTCCCGGTCGAAGCCGCCCCCGGTGCCGGGCCCCTCGAATGAGTGATCGGCGCGCGGTCGATCGAGCCGTGCGGCCACTGCGATCGTTCGGCCAGGATGTGGTGCGCGAGCGCGCCGAGACTTGCGTACCAGGGACGGAGGACGGCGGTCGCGTCAGTATCGTAAGCCTCCGAGCACTCCGAGCCGCGACATAGGCAGAGTCCGCATCAGCCAGGAGGAGAGCACGGGTGTCACACGTGATCGCCATCCCCATGCGCCGCTCGTCGGTGGCATGGATCGTCATCGGCGCCTCGCCACGGCCTTGCTTGCCATCCCCACTCGCGCCGGCACTGACGCGGCCGTGCCCACCTGCATGGGCAAGGCAGCCACCATCGTGGGGTCGGCCCGCAACGACACGCTGAACGGGACCGCCGGTGCCGATGTCATCGTCGGTCTCGGCGGCAAGGACCGCATCAACGGACGCGGCGGCAACGACCTCATCTGCGGTGGCGGCGGGGCCGACATCATCGACGGTGGCGGCGGCCGCGACCGCGTCAAGGGCGGCGCCGGCTCCGACTCATCGCGGGCGGCGCGGCCAACGACCGCCTGGCCGGCTCCGGCGGCAACGACACCATCCGCGGCCTCGGTGGTGATGACCGCATCGATGGCGGAGCTGGCACGGATGCCTGCTCCCAGGGTGCCGGCACCGGCACCATCGTGAATTGCGAGTCGGCGGCGCCCTCGCCGACCCCCTCGCCGAGCCCAGCGCCCGATCCCAAGCCCGACCCCAAGCCTGAGCCCAAGCCCGACCCTGCCCCCGACCGCGCCGACCTGGCCGTGACCGTCAAGGCACCCCGGAAGGCGGTGTCGGGTCCGGCGACCTTCACGATCGTCGTCAAGAACAACGGCCCGGACGCCGTGGCTTACACGCTGAAGCTGGTCCTGACCAGCCAGCGGCGACCTGTGCCCCGGTCGACTGGGCTGGGCAGCGTCGCGCAGACCAAGCTCGGCAAGGGTGACAGCCGCAGCAAGACGGTGGAAGCCATGTGCCAGAAGACCGGCGGCGGGGCCAAGGCGCGCGTGACCGCATCGGTGTCCTTCAAGGGCAACGACCCGGTCAGCACCAACGACAGCAGCACCGGACAGGCTCGCCTTCGGTAGGGCCGCACCGGCCCCCGACATCGACACCGGGCCGGGACGACCGTCGGGCCCGGGCATCCGCGCGGAGCAGATCCCGCGCGTCGCGCCGACCTCAGCGCGCCAGCGCGCCCTGCACGATCTCGCGGAGTGGCCGGCCGCTGACCTGGGCCAGCTCGTAGCGCACGCGCGTGACCGGCTTGTCCATCTCCAGCAGACGCCCAAGGTCGATCGGCGTGGCCACCAGGACGAGGTCGGCGTCCACGCGCTCCAGCGTCTCCTTCAGCTCTCGCATCTGCGTCTCGCCGTAGCCCATGGCCGGCACCAGCGGCTCGAGGTCCGGATAGCGCTGCAACACGGCCTTGATGGAGCCGACGGCGAAGGGCTCGGGGTCGATCAGCTCCGCGGCACCGAAGCGGCGGGCCGCCACCACGCCGGCCCCGAAGGTCATGCCGCCGTGGGTGAGCGTCGGGCCGTCCTCCACGATGACGACGCGCTTGCCCTCGACCGGCGGGCCGTCCAGGATCAGGTCGGAGCGGGCCGTGAGCACCTCCGCGGACGGGTTGAGCGCCGCGATGCTGCCGAGGACGGCATCGACCGAGGCCTGGTCGGCCGAATCGACCTTGTTGACGATGACCACGTCTGCCATGCGGAGGTTGGCCTCACCCGGGTGGTAGCGGCGCTCGTCACCGGCGCGCAGCGGGTCAGCCACCACGATGTGCAGGTCCGGCCGATAGAAGGGCAGATCGTTGTTGCCGCCATCCCAGACGATGACGTCCGCTTCGCGCTCGGCCTCGCGCAGGATGGCCTCGTAGTCCACGCCGGCGAAGACGACGCGTCCGGCCTCGAGATGCGGCTCGTACTCCTCGCGCTCCTCGATGGTGGTCTGGTGGCGAGTCAGGTCTTCGCGACTGGCGAAGCGCTGGACACGCTGGGCCGCGAGGTCTCCGTAGGGCATGGGGTGGCGCACCACCACCGGCGTCTGGCCGGCCTCGGCCAAGAGCGAGGCCACGGCTCGCGTCGTCTGGCTCTTGCCGGAACCGGTGCGCACGGCACAGACAGCCACCACGGGCCGGCTCGACGGCAGCATCATGCGGGCGGGTCCCAACAGGCGGAACTCGGCGCCGGACGCGATCGCGCGCGAGGCGGCGTGCATGACGGTCTCGTGACTCACATCGCTGTACGAGAAGACCACCACGTCGACGCGCTCGTCGGCGACGATGCGCTCAAGGTCGGCCTCCGGGATGATGGGGATGCCGTCCGGGTACTGCTCGCCTGCCAATGCCGCTGGGTAACGCCGCGCGTCGATGCCCGGGATCTGCGTGGCCGTGAAGGCCACGACCTGGACGCTGGGGTCGGCGCGGTAGACGACGTTGAAGTCGTGGAAGTCGCGACCGGCGGCCCCCATGATCAGCAGCCTGGTCCTGTCCACTCCGGCCCTCCCCATCGCCTCGCGTTCGCCGGGACGGCGGGCGTCAACCGGGCGGACGCCTATGTTGCCACCGTACCGTGTTCGGCGGCAGGCCCCAGGAGCCGCTCAGGCGAGGATGGCTCCCCAGGGGTGGCTGTGGCCCGGCCCGTGGCGCCTCGGTGCCACGGGCACGTTCCAGCCGATGAGCTCACAGCCCAGGTAGTGGGGTGCCTCCTGTCCCGGCGTGCACCTTGGGCAGCCCCAATGGGCCAGGCCGCCGTCGTCGGGCAGGAACTCCGTGCTGCAGATGTCCTCACCGGGATCGCAGCGACGGCTGTGGCAGCCGCAGTCGCAGTCGGGCCAGTGATGGCAGGTGCACACGGCATCCGGTGAGGGTTGTCGAAGGATGGTCGCCAGGATCGGCGAGTGGTCGGCCATCAAGTGGTTCCTCCGGGCGCTCCCACACCACGCCATGCCGCCCCCCCGCGCGGGATGCTGCGATAGTGTGCCACCTGTCAAGGAGTCTCGCCCGACGGGTCGCCGCCGATCGGGGTCGGGCGAGTGAGCGGCCGGCCCGACGCCGTGCTGGTCGGGCCGCGCCCGAGGCCAACCCGGGTCAGATCGCCGCCGACACCTTGCGTGCCACGTCCCCGGTGTGCACGACCCCCGATCGGACGACCACCGCGTTGGCGCCGCGCAGCCGCAGGTCGCGGCCCCGCTCGGAGTTGGCCAGCTGCATGGCATCCAGTCCGAAGCGGGCGACGAACTGGGCGCAGCCCGTGTGCGGCTCGGCAGAGATCTCGATGATGGCGCTGCCCACGGCCAGCCGGGAGCCCGCCGGGAGGTTCTCCTGCGACAGGTCCAGGTCGACGTAGAGCTGGTCCCCGGCCTGCGCCCAGGCGTCCGGTCCGGCGTCGCCCGTGATGAGCGCGGCGTAGCGTGCGCTCATCACGGTCAGCTGCGCATAAGGGCTCGGCCGCCCCGTGGCCCGGCTGGGGCGATCGACCCAGTCGTCGCCCACCAGGCCGACCTCCTGGTCCAGCTCAGCGGCGGCGAGGATCTCGCGTCGGCCCCGGCCCGGCCGCCTCACGATGAGGCGCACAGGACCCTCGTCGCGTGGTGACGCCATGACGTCCCCCAGGCCCTGCTCGAGCTCGGCTGTCGTCCGGTGCGTCATGACGCCGGAGTATGCCCTACCGCCCGTCGTGCCATCGTCACAGAGGTCTGCTTCGATTCGGGCCATGGACAGCCCGCCCGCACCGCTCGCGCCGCAGGCCGAGGCCCGGCCCAGCACCCGGGCTCGCCCCCTCGCGCTCCGCAGACATGGCGGGCTTCGTTGCCGGCGGGCTGGCCGCTGCGCTGGGCATCGCCGTCGCAGAGCTCATGGCCGGACTCGTCCAGGGTGCGCCCTCGCTGGTCATCGCCATCGGCGACCTCGTCATCGCGAACCAGCCGCCGGGCGCCAAGGATCTGATCGTCGAGCTCTTCGGCACCAACGACAAGCTGGCCCTCAACGTCGGCATCATCCTGGCCTCGGTGCTCGTGGCCGGACTGTTGGGCGTTGCTGGCCGGCGCCGATGGGGCGTCCCGGTGGCAGGCTTCAGCGCGGCCGGCCTGGTGGGCCTCGTGGCCGCCCTGGCGCAGCCCCTGACCGACCCACTCCTGGCCCTCCTGACCGTCGTCGTGGCCATCGCATCCGCCCTCGCGGCCTTGCGCCTGCTGCTGCGCGCCACCGGCCCGACCTGGGCACCCCCGGCAGCAGCGGGAGCAACAGGCGCCGGCAACGGCAGTGCCGCCGCCCCAGTGATGCCCGACTGGGACCGGCGCCGCTTCCTGCAGGTCAGCGGTGGAGTGGCCATCGGGTCGCTCGTGCTCGGTTTCGTCGGTCGCAACCTTCTCGACCACCGCCCGGCTGGCGCGGCGGAGGGCGCCACGCTGCCAACCGCGAGCGGGCCGCAGCCGGACCTGCCCGCAGGTGCCTCCCTCGACGTGGAGGGCATCTCCCCCATCGTGACCCCCAATGACGCCTTCTACCGCATCGACACCGCCCTCGTCGCTCCGCGCGTGCACGTCGACGACTGGCAGCTCTCCGTGAAAGGTCTCGTGGACCGGGAGCTTCGGTTGACGTACCAGCAGCTCTCCGAGCTGCCGCTCTTCGAGCAGTACGTCACCATCGCGTGTGTCTCCAATGAGGTCGGCGGCAAGCTCATCGGCAACGCCCTGTGGACGGGCGTCGACCTGCGGGAGGTCCTCGACATGGCCGGCGTCCAGCCTGAGGCGACCCAGGTCGTGGGTCGCTCCGTCGACGGCTTCACAGCCGGCTTCCCGACGGCCTGGGCCATGGACCCCGAGCGCCGGCCCATGATCGCCCTGGGCATGAACGGCGAACCCCTGCCCATCGACCATGGTTACCCGGCGCGTCTCATCATCCCCGGCTTGTACGGCTACGTGAGCGCCACGAAGTGGCTCAGCCAGATCGAGCTCACGACCTGGGAGGCCTTCGACGGCTACTGGGTCCCTCTCGGCTGGGCCAAGGAAGCGCCCATCCTGACGCAGTCCCGGATCGACGTGCCGCGCAACGGCACCACGCTGGCGGCCGGCGCGACCGTCGCCATGGCCGGTGTGGCCTGGGCGCCCGACCGCGGCGTCCAGGCTGTGGAGGTCGCCATCGACGACGGGGTCTGGCAGCCGGCCGAGCTTTCCGCGCCCCTGAGCGACGCCACATGGGTCCAGTGGAAGTTGCCCTGGGTCGCGACGGGCACCGGAGCCCACACCATCCGCGTCCGGGCCACGGACGGCGATGGCGAGGTCCAGACCGAGGAGTCCACCCCGCCCGCCCCCGATGGCGCCCGCGGCTACCACTCCATCGTGGTCAACGTCGCCTGACGGGCGGACCATCTCGCGGCTGGCCGCCCCTGAGGACGGCCGCCCGATCCCGTCAGCCCAATCGAACCTCTCCCTCGACGATCGTGTGGGTCGCCCCGCCGACCCAGATCGAGCCGTCAGCATCGCGGCTGATGCGCGGCCGCCCGCATCGCCCAAGCAGCGTTCCCTGGCTCGCGAGGTAGGGTGGCTTGAAGCGGCCGCTGCCGACGAGCCATTGCGCCAGCGACGCGTTGAGGCTGCCGGTCACCGGGTCCTCCAGGAGTCGGCCACGGTCGTCGCTGAAGATGGCTCGCACTTCGTAGGCGCACGGGGAACCGTCCGGATAGGGCCCCACCATCCCGATGTCGACTCGCCCAGCGGCCTCATCGACGGGCACCGCCGGCGAGACGGCCAGCACGTCCGTCAGCTGAGGCCAGCATGACGGCCACCCAGCCGGGCCCGTTGTCCACCCATTGGCTGTCCACGATCCCGTCGCGCTCGATGCGCAGCACGCGCGCGACCCGTGCGAGGTCGGCCTCCTCGACGGGGCCGGAACGACGCAGCGGCGGCGCCTGGAACGCCAACTGCCCGTCCAGGCGGCGGATCGGCACCAGGCCGGCGCCGCACTCCTGGACGAGGCGCTCATCGTCGCGTGGCCGACCGCCGGCCGCCAGCCAGGCGTGGCAGCTGCCCAGCGTCGGGTGCCCGGCGAAGGGCAGCTCGCCGGCGGCCGTGAAGATGCGCACCCGGTAGTCGGCCGCAGGCGCGTGGGCGGCAGCAGGAAGGTCGCCTCCGAGAGGTTCGTCCAGCGCGTGAAGGCCTGCATCTGCTCGGTCGAGAGCCCCTCGGCGTCCACGACCACGGCCACCGGGTTGCCGCGCAGTGGCTCGGGGGAGAAGACGTCGACCTGCTGGAATCGCCGCATCGTGGCCCTCAGCGTCATCGGCTCACGGAACTGGAGGGGTCGAGGATAGCCGCCGAGGGCTCCGCGGATCAGGCCGTCGCGTCGGCCGCGCCGTCCTCCGTCGAGATGACGTGCCGGGGAGCGCCGTGGACGGCCGGGATGCTTCCCAATCGGCCGGCCTGGTAGTCGTGGTAGGCCTGCACGACCTCCTCGCGGGTGTTCATGACGAAGGGTCCCATCCAGGCCACCGGCTCGCCGATGGGACGTCCGCCGAGGATCAGCACGTCCATGTTCGGACTGCGGCTCTCCTGGACGCGCGAGGCCCGCACGACCAGCGCGTCGCCCGGCCCGAAGACGGCCAGCTGACCCATGCCGATGGGCCGCTGTTCCGGCCCCACGCTGCCCGTCCCGTTGAGGACGTAGAGCAGCGCGTTGTGGTCGTTTCGCCAGGGCAGGTCGAGCTGGGCGCCTGGGCTCAGCGTGGCGTGGACCTGCGTCATCGGCGTGTAGGTCGATCCGGGACCGCGGAAGCCGGCCACGTCGCCGGCGATGACGCGCAGCAGCGCGCCGCCGTCCGGGGAAGCCACGAGCGCCACGGCGTCGGCGCGCAGGTCCTGGTAGCGCGGCGCCGCCCACTTCTGGGCGCGGGGCAGGTTGACCCAGAGCTGGAAGCCGTGGAAGAGGCCGCCACTGACGACGAGGTGCTCGGGCGGCTTCTCGATGTGCAGGATGCCCGCGCCGGCCGTCATCCATTGCGTGTCGCCGTTGGTGATGACCCCGCCGCCGCCGTTCGAATCGCTGTGCTCGAAGATGCCGTCGATCATGTAGGTGACGGTCTCGAAGCCACGATGCGGGTGCCAGGGCGTGCCCTTCGGCTCACCGGGCGCGTACTCCACCTCGCCCATCTGGTCGAGGTGGATGAAGGGGTCGAGATCGGTGAGCGGGACACCCGCGAAGGCGCGCCGAACCGGGAAGCCCTCGCCCTCGAAGGCGCTCGGCGCGCTCGTCACCGATCTCACTGCGCGTGGGCGGGCCAGCCAGCGGATCGTGGCGGGGAAGACGCGGCAGGGTCGTGATGTCGTCGACGGTGATGGCGGGCATGGGATCGATCTCCGTGGGGCCTCCCATCATGCCATACGATAGTTGCGACTGCAACTAACCAGCACGCGTGCTGGTCGGGCGGCACGTAGGCGCCTGCGCGTCCGGCCGGCAGTGGATCGGGCGGTCAGCCTCGGCGGCCGTTGCCTGCGGCCCGTTCCTGGGCAACGCGTTCGACCAGATCCTCGAACTCCGTCCACGAATGGATGTCCACCACGCCGGGCAGCGGCTCGTTCCAGGCGTGGACCCTGCGACAGATGGTCGCTTCGGGCATCGCGGCGCCCAGGTCGCGCAGGTGATGCGGGGCGTCGTCGAGGTAGATGTCGCAGCCAGCGAGGGACTTGTCCCAGAGGAAGTGCACCTCTCGAGCGGGGATGGCGTGATCGGCCAGCCAGGCGAGTGAATCGGGGATGGCCCACTCGAACTTGGAGCTCACGATGACCAGCCGGTGGCGCTGTGCGATCCGGCGGGCGGCCTCCACGGCGCCTGGCAGGGCCGGCGCATCCCGGAACGTGGAGTGGACCTCGCCCTGTGCCCACTCCCAGAACTCGGCCATGGAACGGAACTGGGTGAGTCGTTCGAGGCCATCCCACTCGCGCACCATCGAGGCATCGAGGTCGGCGCCGAACTCGCGGTTGTAGCGTCGCATCCAGCCGGTGTTGAAGTCGGCCAGGACGCCATCCATGTCGAGGCCGACACGGATGCCAGGCAGCAGGTCGTCGCAGTCCGCGCTCACAGCGCCGGGGTCGTCCATGCCCGCCTCGCCGAAGAGACGCTCGTGGGTGCGCAGGGCGAAGCGGTCGGTCATGCCGGCCACGTAGTCGGCGGCCTGCGTGACGCGGTCGGCATCGTTGTCGCGATAGGTGGGCGGCAGGTCCTCGGGATGCTCGAGGTGATGGTCCATGAGCCGCCGGATGACCTCGATGGCCTGTCGATGGTGATGGCGTTGCGAGGGCGCCAGGTAGACCCGCTCGAACATGAAGCCGCGCAGTTCGTGCATGTCCGCCAGCACGTCGTCGCTCATGCGGATCGTGCCCGCGGCCAGGGAGCCGGCGATGACCGCGTCGATCATGCCGCCGATCCACGGTGAGCCTGGCGGTCCGAAGCGTGCGGACATGGCAGCCGGGAAGGCGTCGGGGGTGAGCAGGCCGGCGCGGACGGCATCGAGCGCGTCATGCGTCAGATAGGCGATGCGGTCGGCATAGCGGACGCAGAGAGCCTCCTGCGTCGCCGGGCGGCGGCTCGATCTTCCAGGAGTGGGCGCGGATGCCATCACGCACCTCCCAGGCCAGGTTGAGGTCCTCCAGGACCTCGAAGACGCGCACGCTCTGGGCGGCGTGGTGCCAGCCACCCGTGGTCGGGAAGTACGGTGAGAGGGCCTCCTCGCCGGTGTGTCCGAAGGGTGAATGCCCCACGTCGTGGCCCAGGGCGATGGCTTCCGTGAGGGCCTCGTTGAGCGACAGCGCCGCCGCCAGGGCCCGCGCGATCTGGGTCACCTGGATGGTGTGCGTGAGGCGCGTCACGGTGTGGTCCTCGGGGTTCACGAAGACCTGCGTCTTGTGCTTGAGGCGCCGGAAGGCCTTGCAGTGCATGATGCGATCTCGGTCACGCTCGAAGATGGTGCGCATCGGGTCCGGCGCTTCCTCGCGTTCACGCCCACGCGAGTCGGCCGAGCGCAGCGCGGCCGGGGCCAGGCGCACGGCCTCCTCGATCTCCCGGGTCTCACGGTCGCGCCGGATGAATGGGCTGGTCATGACTGCCTCATCGACCTGCCAGCGCTGGATCGGCCAGTATCTCGGCCTCGGGCATGGTCTTCACGTCGGCTCCTTCGATGATGCGCCGTCCGCACTGCGCCCGAGATGGTATCGACCACGACGGTGGCGACGACGACGACCAGGATGGCCGTGCCCGCCTGCGGCCAGCGTCCGAACTTGATGGTCTGATCGAGCAGGAAGCCGATGCCGCCGGCACCCACGACACCCAGCACGGCACCAGCCCGGATGTTGATCTCGAAGCGATAGAGCCAGAAACCGATGAGCTCGGGCAGCACCTGCGGCAGGACGCCCCAGCGCTGCACCTGGAGGCCGCGGCCGCCCACGGCGCGGGCCGCCTCGACCGGTCCAGGATCGATCCCCTCGATGGCCTCGGCGGTGAGCTTGCCCAGCGTACCAGCGGAATGCACGCCGATGGCCAGGGTCCCGGCCACCGGACCGAGTCCAGCGATGGGGATGAAGATGGCGATGGCCAGGATGAGCTCGGGGAAGGCGCGGATGGCGTTGAGGACCTGGCGCATGATGTTCGAGACGAGCCCGCTGGACACGTTCTTGGCTCCCAGGAAGCCCAACGGCAGCGAGAGTGCCGCACCGATGATCGTGCCCACCCAGGCCATCTGGATGGACTGGATCATCTGCGGGACCGCGTTCGCCAGGTAGGCGGGGTCTGGCGGGAACATCTCGCTGAGGATGGCCCACAATCCCGCCGGCAGCGAGGCCAGGTCGGAGATGTCGACGTCGACCGTCAGTGCCGCCCAAAGGAAGAGCGCCGCCGCGCTGATGACCCACAGGTTGCGCTTGAGGTTCGAGGGCCGTTCCGGCCGCTGCGTCGGCATCAGACCAGCCGCCGCCGCAGTCGGATGGAGACCAGCTCGATGACGAAGACGATGACGAAGAGGCAGATGATGATGACCGAGACGTTGCTCCACTGGAGGAACTGGTACTGCGTGCGCAGCAGGAAGCCGATGCCGCCGGCGCCCACGAAGCCGAGAACCGTGGAGGCACGGACGTTGAGCTCGAAGGCGTACAGCGAGAAGGCCACGTAGTTGGGCAGCACCTGGGGCAGAACCGCCCAGCGCACCATCTGCGTGCGATCGCTTCCCGCTGCGTCCGCCGCCTCGATGGGCCCGGTGTCGATGGCATCGACGGACTCCGAGAGCAGCTTGGCCACCACGCCCACGTTGAAGAAGATGAGCGCAAGGATGCCGGGCAGGGGGCCGATGCCGACGGCGGCCACGAAGATGAGGGCGTAGAGGAAGTCCGGGATGGCCCGGACGACGCTCAGGATGCCACGCGAGATGACCAGAGTGGCACGGTTGGGGACGGTCGTGCGAGCCGCGAAGAACGTGGTGGGCAGGGCCACGGCGCAGCCGATGAAGGCGGCCACGACGGCGATCTGGAAGGTCTCGATGAGCGGCTCGATGACCCGGGGCAAGAAGGCCCAGTTCGGGCTGAGCAGCTGAGCGATGATGGGCAGGCCACGGCCGATGTCTTCGATGATCGACCCGATGTCCAGGCCGATGCCCCACTCCTCGCTGAGCGAGATGACCGTGATGATGACGAAGGCGGCGAGTCCCACGTAGACGAACCGCGAGCGACGTGGCTTGGCCGGTCGCCGACTGGCGGACGCGGCGGCCGTCACGCGCCGACGGAGGCGACGGCGGGCCGAGTCTCGCCCATGAGGTCGTCGGCGGTCAGCGAGCGACCGTAGATGTCGCGGAAGACGTGCTCGTCGGCCTGGGCACCCGTGCCGTCGTAAACGAGCTCTCCGGCCCGCAGCCCGACGATGCGCTCCCCGTAGACCTTGGCCAGGTCCAGGAAGTGGAGGTTGACGATGGTGGTGATGCCCAGCTCGCGGTTGATGCGCTGCAGGTCGCGCATGACCACGTGGCTGGTGGGTGGATCCAGGCTGGCTACCGGCTCGTCGGCGAGCAGGATCGTGGGTTCCTGGGCCAGGGCTCGGGCGATGCCCACGCGCTGCTGCTGGCCACCCGAGAGGTTGGCGGCACGGACGTACGCCTTCTCCACGATGTCGACGCGCTCGAGCGCCTGCATCGCGATCTCGACGTCCGCCGGCTTGTACCAGCCCAGCAAGGACCGCCACGAGCCCGTGGCATGGAGCCGCCCCATGAGCACGTTGTCCAGGACGCTCGTCCGCTTCACCAGGTTGAACGTCTGGAAGATCATGCCGATGTGTGAGCGCAGCTCGCGCAACTGCTTGCCATCGGCCTGGCGCACGCTGACGCCGTCGACGAAGACGTCGCCACCGGTCAGGGGCACCAGGCCGTTGATGGCGCGGATGAGCGTGGACTTGCCCGCACCAGAGAGCCCCACGGTGACGAGCATCTGGCCGTCAGGATCTCCAGCGTGAGGTCCTTGAGTGCGTGCACGCCTCCGGGGTAGGTGACCGAAGCACGCTCGAAACGGATCATGCCGCGATGCTGAGCGAACAGGCGAGCCCGCTAGCGGGCTCGCCTGTCGCGACTGCGACTAGGAGCCGTAGCCAAGCTCCGCGACGGCGTCGCGGATGATCTGGAGCGAGTCGAGGTTGGGCTCGCCGAAGGCGGTGATGTTGTAGATCCCGTCGAGGACGGCCTGTCCCTCCTCGGTGGCCGCGTAGTCGAGCAGCGCCTGCTTGATGTTGGCCTTGAGTTCCTCGGAGAGGTCGCCGGCCACGGCAACGCCATCGTTGGGGATCTCGGGGCCGTAGGCGAAGACCACCACCGTGCCGGGGACGTCACAGTCGGTGACCGCGTCGGTGCGGGCATCGTCGAAGCTGACCCCGATCTCGGCCTGGCCATTGCAGACGGCGATGACCGAGGCGTCATGACCACCCGCGAAGACGGCCTCGAGGTCAGTCTCTGGGTCGATGCCCATGGTCGCGAAGATCGTGGCCGGGAAGATGTAGCCAGAGGCCGAGGTCGGCTCCGTGAAGGCGACCGTGGTGCCGGGCTCGACCTTCTCGAGGGACTCGAGACCGATCGGTCCTTCCGGCGACTCGTCGAAGGCTCGGGCGGTGCCGTTGCAGTTGAGGACGGAGACCATGGCGTCGCCTTCCTGGCGCTCGTTCGCGACGGGCTCGTCCATGCAGTAGGTAGCCGGGTCGGTGGTCATGAACTGCGTGTGGTACGAGACGCTGCCGAAGCGGTCCGATTGCAGGATGAGCTCGGCTCCGGCGCTGTCCACGGCCTGCACGAGGCCGAAGGGAGGCAGGGCGGCGATCTGGGCCTGGCCCGTCTGCATGGCGGTCACGAGGGCCGTGTAGTCGCTTGAGACGAAGCCCTCGACGGGGATGCCGAGTGCTTCGGTCAGGTAGTCGGCCAGTGGCTGGATATCCTCCACGAGGGCACCGGCCTCGACGGAAGGCACGAAGCCGATAACGAGCTCCTCGGGGTCCTCCTGGGCGACGGCAGGGCTGCCCACGAGCGCGGTGGCGGCCACGAGCGCTGCAGACGTAAGCCACAGGGTCCGGTGTCGGGACATCGTTCTCCTCCGCATGTTCGGCCCGCGGGCACGAGCGGGCATCGTATCCGGACCATGGACCGGCTCGGCAGAGGTCAGGCCACCATTCGAGTCAGGGCCACTTCCGGACCCGACTAGTCTAGGACGGTCGCCGGGTGCCGGACCCGCCGACCTGCGGTCCTGACGACACGAACCCCACCCGGAGCAGCGTCACGGACGCTGCGGTCAACCGGAGCTGGCCGTCGCCCGCTGGGCCGAGAGGCGCCGGCGGTGGCGGGCCTCGATCCCGGCGAGGAGTCGGTCGAAGCGGGCCTCGATCTCCTCACGGCGAAGCGCCACCGCCGCCGCCAGGATGACGAGGCTGCCCCACCAGATGACGGGCATGGCCAGCAGCACGCCCACCGGCAGCAACCAGGCCTGGCCCCGTCGAGCGGCGTAGATGATGACCGCGGCGGCGACAGGCAGGCGCACGAGCAGCGGGATCGGGATGGAGCCCGGCACCGTACTTGACCCCGTGCTGCCGGAGAGCAGCGCGAACCACTCGGCCCAGAGGCCTGGTGTCAGGACGGCCGTGACGGCGATGATGGCCACCGTGGCCACCAGGGCCGCCAGGAGCATGGACCATTCGCGTCGCGCGGCGAACCACAGGAGACCGAGCCCAGGGGTCACCTTCGTGAGCAGCGGGAAGGCCCAGGCGGCTGGGCGCCGCAGCCCGATGACGATGGCGGCCGCCAGGAGGATGGTGATGTTGCCGCCCCAGATCTCCGGCATGGCCAGCAGAGCGAGGGGCAGGAAGAGCAGGGGTCCGGCCAGCCAGTAGAGGACCGCCAGCAGGATGGCCGTCCAGAGCCCCACGAAGATGGGCCAGGGCAGCGCTCGCAGCGGGCTCATGGCCACGAGGAAGGCGGGCGAGTACAGGTAGGCGCTTTCGTGGCCGACCGACGCGGGTTCGTAGGGGTCGTCCATGGGCGCCGCCCAGTAGGCGCGAGCATCCTGCCCGGGCCCGAAACCGTCGGGCTCGAACGGCTCGGCCAGGGCCGTCATGAGCACCACGAGCAGGACGGCGACGAGCAGTCCCCAGAAGGCCAGTACGCGTCGGAGGTACGCGGACCTGCTCCCCGGCTCGGTCAGGTCGCCGTGCATGGCCAACTCGACGCGCGCGCCCTGCGGCGTCCTATCCCGTCAACGGGGCCACGCCGTGGCCCAACATCAGCGGCCGTCCCAGCAGGCCGTCGTAGCGCGGTCGGAAGCGGGCCTGGTCGTACATGACTTCGACGTCCACCGAGACGGCGCCGAGCTCCGGATCCGGCAGTGGTGCGTGCGAGTAGCGACCCTCGCGGATGGCCATCATGCGGCCGCGCTGTCCGTCTGCCACCAACTCCACGGCCGTGTTGCCGAAGACCATGCCCACCATCTGGTCCACCGAATCGGGCTCGCCAGAGCGCAGGTCGTAGGTGAGGTCGGAATGGATGGTGTCGATGCCCGTGCGGCTCTTCAGCTCCGCGGCCAGGATCTCCGCGACGTTGGCCTTGTGGCGATGGCCGAAGGCGTCCGCCTCGCCGACCTCGGCGATGCTGCCACCCTCCCACATGGCGCCCTCCGCCGTGATGACGAAGGCGTAGTGGCTGGGGTTGGCGGCATGGTCGGCCTTCAGGACGGCCGCCAGCTGCTCGATGTCGTAGGCTGCCTCCGGGATGAGGCAACGCCCGGAGGTCACGAAGGCGGAATAGAGGGCTGTGAAGCCGGCATCCCGACCGAAGATGCGAAAGACGCCGATGCGCTCGTGCGAGCCGATCGTGGAACGCTGCCGGTTGATGGCATCCCGCGCTCTGGTGATGGCCGTGGAGAAGCCGATGCAGTACTCCGTGCCCTGGACGTCGTTGTCCATGGTCTTGGGGATGGCGATGAGGTTGACGCCGGCATCGTGCAGGATCTGCGAGTAGCTGAGCGTGTCGTCACCGCCGATGGGGATCAGGTAGTCGAGGCCCAAGGCCTCGATGTTCTGCAGCACGATGGGGGTGAGGTCGTAGCGGTCCTCGCCCACGCGCAACTCCTCCGCGCGCGCTGCGTCCAGGTGGGCTGGCAGGGCAGCCTTCTTCATCTTGCGTGGATTGGTGCGTGAGCTGTGCAGCCAGGTACCGCCGGTGCGGTCGATGGTGCGCGTGGTGAGGCGGTCCAGGGCCACGAGGTAGGAAGCCTCGGACTCCGTTCCCGGCTGCAGGTGGGTCAGGCCTTGCCAGCCGCGCCGGATACCCACGACCTCCCAGCCGAGCTCGGTGGCGCGATACGTGACCGACTTGATGGCGGCGTTGAGGCCGGGGACGTCGCCACCCCCGGTGAGGATGCCGATGCGGCGTTTGGTGCTCATGTCGCTTCCTGGTGATCCCCTCTTCCAGGCGGGCTCTGTGGCCCACCTGACATCGCGTGTGATGGACGGCCACGCGGACCGAAAGACGTTGCGGAGGTTGATGGTAGCGCCTCCGTGCGGCCGCTACGATGGGCGGCACGCGCGATGCGTGGTCACATGCATGAGGACGGCAACAGGCGACGATGAACTACGAGCTCTACATGCGAGCGGCACTCTCGGAGGCCACTCAGGCTTCCCGAGCCGGTGAGCGTGCCAACGGCGCCGTGGCCGTGCTGGATGAGGCCATGGTGGCTCACGGCCGCGAGTCGGTGCGCGGCAGCGGCGACCCCACGGCCCACGCCGTCATCATCGCCGTCCGCGAGGCCGCCACGCGCCTGGGCCGACGCTCGCTGGCCGGCATGACCGTGTTCTCCGTGGTGGAGCCCTGCGCCATGTGCATCGGTGCCCTGCAGCAGGCGGACGCGGACGGTGTCGTCTACTCGCTGGCCGATCCTGCCGAGGGCGCCTGTCACTCGGCGGTCAACCTCGCGGGAGCCCTTGGCCTGCCGCGACGCCTCAACGTTGTCTCCGGCATCCTGCGCGACGACGCGGCCGAGCTGCGGCCTGACCTCAACCCGGAGCGCCTGCGGGCCTGACGGCGAGGACGATCCGCGATCCACGGACGGCCGGGAGCACGGCCACGGATGACGCTTCGCCCGTTCCCGGCGGCGCCCGTCCCCGGTCCCCGGTGGTGCTTTGCTAGACTCGCCGGCGGAGAGGTGTCCGAGTGGTTGAAGGTGCCGCTCTCGAAAAGCGGTGTGCGCAAGCACCGTGGGTTCGAATCCCACCCTCTCCGCCAGCCATCCTGCCGTTCGCGTCGGGCGGCGCCATGGAGAGGTCGCCTAGAGGCCTAGGGCGCGGCACTGGAAATGCCGTATGGGGAAACTCATCGTGGGTTCGAATCCCACCCTCTCCGCCAATGCATCCCGGTTCCAGCGTCGCCCGCTATCATGGCCAGGCCGTGCTAGGCGGGGAACTAGCGGTGCCCTGTACCTGCAATCCGCTCCAGCAGGGCTGAATCCCCTCCCGAGGTCCGCTGCCCGCGGACGCCAACGGGGCGATCGGTGTTGAGGATCGGGTCCCGCGCAGCGGCGACGCGTGAACCACGTCAGGTCCGGAAGGAAGCAGCGTTAAGCGCTGCTCGCCGGGTGCCGCGGACCGGCCTGGTCCGAGCCGGACGCCACGGTCGGGCTCGCGAGCGGTCGTGATCGACGGAGGGTGCACGGCAAGAGACCCAGCTCCGCCGTGTGCGGCCGCTTGCCGCCAGCGCTCGGCGGACATGCCGACCAGGCCAGGGGGCGGCCATCGAAGGCACGACCCGGCGCAGGGAGACCCATGGCCGACCACCCGAGCAGCATGAGCCCCGAGAGCCAGGGCCAGCCACAGGCCATCTACCGACGCTTCCGCGCCCAGACGTTCTCGGAGATGGTGGGCCAGGGCGCGGTCGTCGAGACCCTCCACAACGCGGTCCGACTCGGTCGTGTCGGTCATGGCTTCCTCTTCGTGGGGCCGCGTGGGACCGGCAAGACGTCCATGGCGCGGATCATGGCCAAGGCCGTCAATTGCACCGACCTGCGGGACGGGGAACCCTGTGATGCCTGCCCGAGCTGTGTCTCCATCCGAGAAGGTCGCGCACTCGACGTCATCGAACTGGACGCCGCCTCCAACAACAAGGTGGATGACATGCGCGAGCTCGTGCCGCGCGTCTACACGGGGGCCGCCGACCTGCGTCGCAAGGTCTTCATCATCGACGAGGTACAGCGCATCAAAGAGGGTTGGGACGTCCTCCTCAAGACCCTCGAGGAGCCACCCGAGGGGGTCCTCTTCATCTTCTGCACGACCGATCCCAGCCAGATCCGCCCAGCCGTGGTCTCGCGCCTGCAGCGCTTCACGTTCCGCCCCCTGGCCAGCGCTGAGATCGAGGGCAAGCTCGAGCGCATCCTCGTGGCCGAGGGTCGCACCGTGGAGCCGGAGGCCCTGGCACTCATCGCCCGGCTGGCCGGCGGCGGCATGCGGGACGCAGAGTCCATGCTCGACCAGGTACTCGTGAGCACTGCCGACCCCATCAGCGCTGACTCGGTGGCCGATCTCCTGGGCCTGGCCGACGCAACCGTCGTGGACGACTTCATGACCGCTCTCGTGCGCGGCGACGTGCTCGCCGGCATCCGCATCCTCGACGCCCTCGAGGCCGATGGTCGCGACCTGGTGGCCTTCAGTGAACAGCTCGTGACGCGCTTGCGCGAGATGCTCGTCGAGCGTCTGTCGGTGCCGTCATCCGAGGCACGCGCGGGTGCCCGCGCGCTCACGGATGCCGCTCGACGCCTGACCGGCATGGATGCCGGACGCAGCGGTCTGGGTGGCTACCGCTGGCAGCTCGAACTCTGCCTGCTGGCGGCCGCGGACAGCCCTTCTGCGGAGCCCGTCGGCGATCGCACCGCCCGGTGGCGCCAGCACCGATGCCGCGGCCGACAGCGCCCGCTCCGTCGAGGGGACCGTCGTCGCAGCCGCGTGTGCCGTCGACCGCGACCGAGCCGGACGGACCGCCGACGGCCGTGGCCGGCGGACCGCTCCCGGCGCGAGCGTCGCGCACGGTCGGGCGGCCCACCACCCCGACCCACGGGGACGACATCCTCTCCATCCGCTCGGCCTGGCCCGGGATCGTGTCGGCCATAGGCGCCAATCCGGCCAATCGGCCGCTCGTGAGCTCGTGCCGGCCCGTGGAGTTCCGCGACGGCTTCCTGATCCTGGGCTTCCCGGAGGGCCAGGCCTTCATGCGTGACATCGCCGAGCGCAAGCGTCTCGTGCTGGAGGATGGCATCGCGGCCGTCATCGGCCGGCCCGTGGCGGTACGCTGCGTGGTGACCAACCTGGAGCTCGTCGAGCCCGTCGACTCCGGCGAAGACGACCTCGTCGCCCAGGCGCGGCGCATCTTCGACGGTGAGCTGGCCGGGGTCGAGGACATCGACTAGACACTGGAAGGAGACAGCGCGTGGGCATGGGCAACCTGGCCAAGATGGCTCAGCAGATGCAGGCCGACATGGCCCGCGTCGAGCAGGAGCTGAACGATCTGCAGGTCGAAGGCAGCGCCGGTGGTGGCGTCGTCAAGGCGGTCGTGACCGGCAAGCAGGAGATCGTCTCGCTGACCATCGACCCAAGTGTCGTGGACCCCGATGACGTGGAGATGCTGCAGGACCTCATCGTGGCGGCTGTCGGGGACGCTCTCGCCAACGCCCGCAAGACGGGCGAGGACAAGATGGCCCGTGTCACCAGTGGCCTGCGCATCCCCGGCCTCTAGGATCGCGGACCCGTCCTTGCGCATCACCGGGTCGCCTCCTGCGCTCATGAGCCAGCTCATCGAGCCGGTCGCCAGGCTCATCGAGTCGTTCTCCAGGCTGCCGGGGATCGGACCGAAGACCGCTCAGCGGCTTACCTACCACCTGCTGCGCGCGCCGGAATCGGAGGCGCGGAGTCTGGCCGCGGCCCTCGTGTCCGTTCGCGACGACGTCGTCTTCTGCGAGCGCTGCCACGACATCAGCACCGGTCCCCTGTGCCCGATCTGCAGTGATCCCGGGCGCGACGATGCTCGCCTCTGCGTGGTCGAGGAGCCCCTCGACGTCCTGGCGCTGGAGCGCACGAGAGCCTTCCGGGGCCGCTATCACGTGCTCCACGGCGCCATCTCGCCGATCGACGGCATCGGCCCTGACCGGCTGCGCATCGGGACCCTGCTCGATCGTGTCGCCGCGCGGGACGCCGCAGGCGAGCCGTTCGAGGAGGTCGTGATGGCCACCAACCCGACCCTCGAAGGCGAGGCCACGTCGATGTACATCGCTGAGCGCATCGCCGGCCAGGTCGGCATGGTCTCGCGCATCGCACGGGGCATCCCGGTGGGCGGCGACCTCGAGTACGCCGACGAGGTGACGCTCGTGCGGGCCCTCCAGGGTCGCCAGCAGGTCGACCGAGGGCGCGGAGCGATGAGCTACCTGGTGAACGAGGCGCTCCTGCGGCTCATCAAGCCTCTCATCGCCCTGCTTCTGGCCGTCGTCCTCTACTGGGTGGTGACGGGGCTCCTGGGCGAGCCTGGCTCGGCCCTGCTCTTCCTGGCCTGCTGGCTGAGCACCTCGGCGTTCATCCTGCTCGCAGAGACCGGCATCATCTGACCCCGCCTGACTGACCCCTGCTGCAGCCGCCCCTGCCACCCGTGTCAGAGCGTTTGACGGCGGGACGCTGGGCGCCTATCATCTCCCTTCTGCGCCGCGCGGACCACGCGCAGCGCCTCCCGGGCCAATGGCTCGGAGGTGGCCGGACCTGCGGTTTGACACCCCTCAGGGACATGTGTCATCATAGGCGGCCGTGCCGGCAGCCAAGGACGATCTTGTCGACCGGCTGAGCACCTTAACAAGTGAAGAGTGGCAGACAGAGTCATTTGTTTGTGCGAGCGGGCAAACCCCGAAATCAAAGGATGGACCGCAAGGAACGTCCTTTTCGTCGGAGAGTTTGATCCTGGCTCAGGATAAACGCTGGCGGCGTGCATGAGACATGCAAGTCGAACGGACGACCTCGGGCTTGCTCGGGGTCGTTAGTGGCGAACGGCTGAGTAACGCGTGGGTGACCTGCCCGGAAGTGGGGAATAACTGCCCGAAAGGGTGGCTAATACCGCATGTGGCCATACGTTCGTTCGTATGACCAAAGCCGAAAGGCGCTTCCGGAGGGGCCTGCGTTCGATTAGCTCGTTGGTGGGGTAACGGCTCACCAAGGCGACGATCGATAGGTGGTCTGAGAGGATGATCACCCAGACTGGGACTGAGACACGGCCCAGACTCCTACGGGAGGCAGCAGTCGGGAATTTTGCTCAATGGGCGAAAGCCTGAAGCAGCAACGCCGCGTGAGGGATGAAGGCCTTCGGGTTGTAAACCTCTTTTCCCAGGGACGATGATGACGGTACCTGGGGAATAAGCCACGGCTAACTACGTGCCAGCAGCCGCGGTAATACGTAGGTGGCAAGCGTTGTCCGGATTTACTGGGCGTAAAGAGCGCGCAGGCGGCCGAGTCAGTCGAATGTGAAAGCCCCCGGCTCAACTGGGGAGGGTCATTCGATACTGCTCGGCTTGAAGATGGGAGAGGGAAGCGGAATTTCAGGTGTAGTGGTGAAATGCGTAGATATCTGAAGGAACACCAGTGGCGAAGGCGGCTTTCTGGCCCATTCTTGACGCTGAGGCGCGAAAGCTAGGGGAGCAAACGGGATTAGATACCCCGGTAGTCCTAGCCGTAAACGATGAACACTAGATGTTGGTGGTATCAACCCCGCCAGTGTCGTAGCTAACGCATTAAGTGTTCCGCCTGGGGAGTACGGCCGCAAGGCTAAAACTCAAAGGAATTGACGGGGGCCCGCACAAGCAGCGGAGCGTGGGGTTTAATTCGATGCAACGCGAAGAACCTTACCAGGGCTTGACATGACCAGGAATCCGGCGGAAACGTCGGCGCCCCGCAAGGGGCCTGGCCACAGGTGTTGCATGGCTGTCGTCAGCTCGTGTCGTGAGATGTTGGGTTAAGTCCCGCAACGAGCGCAACCCCTACTGTGTGTTGTATCACTCACACGGGACTGCCGAGAGAAACTCGGAGGAAGGTGGGGATGACGTCAAGTCAGCATGGCCCTTACGTCCTGGGCTACACCCACGCTACAATGGCCGGTACAACGGGCTGCGAAACCGCGAGGTGGAGCTAATCCCTTAAAGCCGGTCTCAGTTCGGATCGTAGGCTGCAACTCGCCTGCGTGAAGCCGGAGTTGCTAGTAACCGCGGGTCAGCATACCGCGGTGAATATGTTCCCGGGCCTTGTACACACCGCCCGTCACGTCATGGAAGCCGACAACACCCGAAGCCAGTGAGCCAACCGCAAGGGGGCAGCTGTCGAAGGTGGGGTTGGTGACTGGGACGAAGTCGTAACAAGGTAGCCGTACCGGAAGGTGCGGCTGGATCACCTCCTTTCTAGGGAGAGGGAGCCGAGGCCATCGGTGAGGCCGGAGCGCTAGACACCCTCCCAGGTTGATCGCCACGATCGAGACCGCCAACCCGGCTGGGTGGGGGCGGCGCGCGGACTCGTCCGCGTGAGATCGTGACGACCCAGCAACCAAGCACCGAAACCGCTCGTGCAAGGCACTGTCTGTCACTCTTCAAGTGTTAAGGTGCAGTGAACCTTCGGCGAGCCCGCTCGCCAGGGGCAACGCCGGGCGTTTAGCTCAGTTGGTTAGAGCACTGCCCTGATAAGGCAGAGGCCTCTGGTTCGAGTCCAGAAACGCCCACCACGTACCGTTCAGACGACCGGCGCGTGCAAGGGGACGTAGCTCAGTCGGAAGAGCATCTCCTTTGCAAGGAGAGGGTCAGGAGTTCGAGTCTCCTCGTCTCCACCACTCTGCCGCCGTCCGAAGACAGCACGGAGGGACTGAAGCTGCTGACAGCGCACCTGGCGATGGAATCGAATATCGGGTAGACCCCGGCGGCTCTCGAAGAGCGCACCCCAGGCTGATCGACAAGACGGCTCGAGGTCTTCGAGCCGTCTTGTGGTGTCAGTCGACCTGGGATCACCTGGTCCGTGGGCTCGAGGCGATGGCCTCAAGGTCATCGACCAGCGGATCGCTGGAGATGCGGGCCTCGGCTCGTAGCACCTTACAAAGTGAATACGTGATCGGAAGAAATTGAGTCTTTTTTGAACTTCGATTTCTGCCGAGATAGAACGACAAGGTGATGATCCCGGACATCTCTTGGCAACTGACCGATGGGTGAGTTGTTGAGGGAGGTCAAGCTACACAGGGCACGGGGTGGATGCCTTGGCGCCAAGAGCCGATGAAGGACGTGGCAGGCGACGAAACGCTCTGGGGAGCTGCGAGCAAGCGTAGATCCAGGGATGTCCGAATGGGGAAACCCGGCTGGGGTAATGCCCAGTCACTCCGGGCTGAATATATAGGCCCGGTTGAGGTAAGTCCGCGAACTGAAACATCTCAGTAGCGGGAGGAAAGGAGATCATTCCCTGAGTAGTGGCGAGCGAAAAGGGAAGAGCCTAAACCAGCCCAGCGTGATAGGCGGCAGCCGTTTCTGGGCAGGGGTTGTAGGAGCTGACATCGGGGACCTGCCGGACCCCACTGGAGTTACAAAGTCGATCGTGAGCTGAACCCGTCAGGAAAGGCGGGCCAGAGAGGGTGATAGCCCCGTACGCGAAGCGAGCGACCTCCAGGTCAGCCACCTGAGTACCACGTGGAAGGTCTCTCATGTGGGAACCCGGGCGGACCACCGTCCAAGGCTAAATACTCTTGGCGACCGATAGTGAACCAGTACCGTGAGGGAAAGGTGAAAAGTACCCCGGAAGGGGAGTGAAATAGTACCTGAAACCACGTGCCCACAAACAGTCAGAGGGTGTTGCCGGCTTCACGGCCGGTAGCCTGATGGCGTGCCTTTTGAAGAATGAGCCGACGAGTTACTTGTGTGTGGCGAGGTTAAGTCCGCGAAGGACGGAGCCGAAGCGAAAGCGAGTCTGAATAGGGCGTCAAGTCGCATGCAGTAGACCCGAAACCGGGTGACCTACCCATGGCCAGGTTGAAGCGGGAGTAATGTCCCGTGGAGGACCGAACTCACTAGCGTTGAAAAGCTAGGGGATGAGCTGTGGATAGCGGTGAAATGCCAATCGAACCCGGAGATAGCTGGTTCTCCCCGAAATAGCTTTAGGGCTAGCCTCGAGCGTTCAATCACGAGGGTAGAGCACTGAATGGGCTAGGGGGCTTCCCGCTTACCAACCCCAATCAAACTCCGAATCTCGTGATTCCAGAGCTCGGGAGTCAGACTACGAGGGCTAAGCTTCGTGGTCAAAAGGAAAACAGTCCGGACCGTCAGCTAAGGTCCCTAAGTTCAGGCTAAGTGGGAAAGGATGTGGAGTCGCTTAGACAACCAGGATGTTGGCTTAGAAGCAGCCATCATTGAAAGAGTGCGTAACAGCTCACTGGTCAAGTGGTTCCGCGCCGAAAATCCAACGGGGCTAAAGCCTGGCACCGAAGCTACGGGTCTGTGACCCGTTCGCGGGTCATGGGCGGTAGGGGAGCGTCCTGCATGCAGCGAAGGTCGACCGCAAGGACGACTGGAGCGTGCAGGAGTGCGAATGTCGGCATGAGTAGCGAAATGTGGGTGAGAAACCCAC
>CAWDUR010000016.1:0-132530 GCA_963805585.1 uncultured Chloroflexia bacterium
CTCGTGACACGGCCATCAGGGTGTTCCTCGTGATCGTTCGTCGGAACACGCTGAGAGTCGCACCGGTGGCCCCTTCGCTGCGCGGTGTCAGCGCAGCTCAGGGCCGCTGCTCAAACCCCACCACTCGGGGGGACACTCCCAAGCGGTGGACGTGCACCGGGACAGGATCGTGCGTTCGGTACCTGCCCCATCCGTGATCGGCACGGCGTGTCAACGCCGGTCGAAACCTGAGCAGTCTCAGCTGCGCTTGGAGCCCGTCAGCACCTCCTCTCCCTTGCCCCGCAGGCGGTAGCTGTCGCCCTTGAGGACGATGACCTCGGCGTGGTGGACGAGCCGGTCGACCATGGCCGCCACGGCCACCGGGTCGCCGAAGATCTCGGCCCAGGCGCTGAAGGTCTTGTTCGAGCTGACGATCATCGAGCGGCGCTCGTAGCGGGAGCTGATGAGGGCGAAGAAGAGGGCCGCGGCCTCGGGGTCGAAGGGGATGTAGCCGACCTCGTCGACGACGAGCAGCGGGATCCGGCCCGAGGCGCTCGAGCTCCTCGTCGAGCCGCCCGGCCCGCTTGGCGGCTCCCAGGCGGTTGACCCACTGGTGGGCCGTGGCGAAGGCCACCCGGTGGCCCCGCCGCGCGGCCTGGACCGCGAGGGCGATGCGACAGGTGCGTCTTGCCGGTGCCGGGCGGTCCCAGGAAGACGACGTTGGTGGCCTCGGCGAGGATCGCCTCGAGCAGCTCGGACAGGGCAGACTGTGACAGGGCCATCAGGTGTCTCCTCGTGATCCTTGGTCGGAACACGCTGAGAATCACACCGGTGGCCACTTCGCTGCGCGGTGTCAGCGCAGCTCAGGGCCGCTGCTCAAACCCACCACCCGGGGGGACACTCCTGTCGGGATCGCCCCCGGCAAGCGCCATCGGCCGGAAGTGATCCGAAACTGCCGGGCGATGGCTCCCTGCAGCCCGCCGACCGAGTCCTGTCCTCGACGACGTGGCGCGCGGAGCACCCGCGACCTCGTCCGCCGCACCCTGACTCGGTCGGTCATCCGCTGCCCGCACGATTGCCACTCCGGCGAACTCACCGAAACCAATCGCAGAGGACATCGCCAGACACGGTGCGCCGAGCAAGAATCTCCCGCCGCCTCCGAACGTGGCGCCTCGCATTGCGGAAGAGCCATCCGAACGCCCCGAGGCTGGACCGCTCGATCGTCAGGCAGGCGCCGATCACGACGATGTCGCGAACGAGGCTCTGCAACGCCGAACCGGAGCAGCCACAACGCGATCGGCGTGGTGGATATCGCAGCAGGAAGCGGTTCTTGACCGAGTGGTAGTTGATGACCGGCGAGAGGAGCGACGGCGTTCTGGCGTGACGTGCGCCGGTGGTAGGCGACTGCGCCCGGCACGTAGCGCGCACGGTGGCCGAACCCCTGCAGTCGCCAGGCCAGGTCGGCGTCCTCGCGGTAGGCGAAGAAGTCCTCGTCGAAGACCTGGCCGTCGACCCGAGACGCCTCCAGCGACGCGCGACGGAACATCGCCAGCGCGCCCGTGATCCCGAAGACGTCCTCCTCGACGTCGAACTGGCCCACGTCACGCTGCCCGGCGCCTCGGTCGAAGTGGCGCCCGTCGCGGGTCATGACGATGCCCGACCGAATCGATGATGTCCGTCGGCTCCAGGCTGATCGCCTGACGGCCCGGAGGAGCTTGGCGCCGACGACCGCGACGTCAGCCGGTGCCTGGGCCAGCGCGGCGCACAGCACCGCGAGGGTGTCGGGGCGAAGTCGGATGTCCGGGTTGACGAGGCAGACGAACGGCTGCTCGCCGGCATCGATGCCCTGGTTCGCGCCGCCCGCGAACCCGCGGTTGGTGGCGTTCGTCGATGAGCGTCGCGACGTCCGGGTGGTCGGCTGCCCACGCTCGGACGAGGTCGACGCTGCCGTCGGCGGAGGCGTTGTCGACGACGACCAGCTCGGCCGGGCAAGGGCGCGGCATGGGCCAGGCTCTCCAGGCAGGCAGGGAGCACGTCCGGCGGAGTTCCAGGTCACGATGACGACCGACACGGGCAGCGGGGCCACGGATCGACTCAGCCACGAGCGGTGGACTCCATGAAGCGGAGGCGAGCGCCTTCCTTGACGGCGACATCGAGATGCGCCACGATGTCCCGCGGCACGCGGCGACCGCGCCACGCCTTCGACGAAGGTGCGGATCGCCTCCATCGAGGACGCGTATGCCGTCTGGCTCGTTCGGGACCTGCAGGATGAACGGGGCTCCATCCAGAAAGTCGGTGTCCTGGTAGCCGATGACGACGGGCAGGCCTGCCGCGAGGTACTCCCGCACCTTGAGGGTGCGACGCCTCCTGAGTGCCCGCTCGATAGAGGGCCAGGCTCCCGACCGCGACGTCGGCGTCCATCGAGCAGCTGTCGATAATCGGTGCGGCGCCGAGCGTCCGTGCGCATGCAGGTTGGGCATGGCGGTCAGACCTCGTCGGGGCCCGGTCCGACCACGTCGATTCGCCAGCCCGGGTACGCCTCAGCGAGCGACTCGCAGCGTGGTCGAGCCCGTGCCATGGCGTGTGCGGATGGCCCACGAAGATGAGCCTGGGCGCCTCGTTGATCGAGCGGTGGAGCGGGCTCGACGCTCGAGAGGTCGATGCCGTTGCCGATGACGATGCTCGGGCGCCCGTAGGCAGCGAACGAGGGCATGGCCGCCAGCTCGTGGGTGACGAAGACGAGGCCGGCCGCCCGGCGCAGCAGCGAGCCGCGCGTGGCCCTGGCGAGCAGGTACCGTCGCCGGGACGTCAGGCGGAACTCGGCGAGGTCATCCCCGTTGATCTCGACGACGCATGGGACGCGTCGCGCCAGCCGGATGAGTCCGGGGTGGACCAGGCCATGGCGGAGGTAGACCACGTCGGGCCGCCATCGCTCGACATCGCGCACGCAGGCTCTCGCGTTCCCGAGTATGGCCAGGGGTCCGCTCGGCGGTGTCCGGACCTCGACACGTCTCGGGCAGGGCACTCCACGCTGTCGCCGACTGCCGGTGACGTCGCGACGAAGAGCCCGACCTTCGCACCAAGGTCCGACCACGCCGCGGCCTGCGACGCGACCTTCCTGAGGATCCCGCTCTCACTCCCTCCCCGGAAGTGGACGAGGTAGGCGATCTGCACAGGGTCATCTTGTGCCATATGGTGTGTCCTGGTGCACTCACCATTGGGACTACCAGCACGCGGTACCCTGCCGGGGTGCGTATCGCCATCCTGGGCAGCCGCGGCATCCCGCCCGCCTACGGCGGCTTCGAGACGTTGGCCTGGGAGCTCTCGCGCGAGCTGGCGGCCCGCGGCCACGAGGTCACCGTCTACTCGTACCGCGGCCGCACGGACGAGACGCGGGCGCTGCCGCCCGGCGTGCGCCGCCGCTTCGTGCCCGGGCTGCGCGGCAAGCACCTGGAGACCGTGACGCACACGGCCATGGGCGCGCTGGACACGGTCCTCCACCGCTACGACGCGGTCCTCCTCGTGAACGCCGCCAACGCCCTCGTTCGCCTTCCTGCCGCGCCTGCGCGGCGCGAAGGTGGCCCTCAACGTGGACGGCATCGAGCGCCAGCGCGCCAAGTGGGGCCTGGCCGGCCGGCTCTGGTACACGCTCGGCGAGCGGCTCTCGCTCGTCTTCCCCAACGTGATCGTCGCCGACGCCCAGGTCATCGCCGACTACTACCGCGAGCGCTACGGCCGCGAGACCGCGCTCATCGCCTACGGCGCCACGCTGCTGGACCGCGACCCGCCGCCGGACCTGGCGCGCCACGGCCTGCCGCGGACATCCAGCCCGGCCGCTACCTGCTCTACGTGAGCCGCCTGGAGCCGGAGAACCAGGCCGACCTCGTCATCCGCGCCTACGCGGACGTGCCCGGGGACGTGCCGCTGCTCATCGTCGGCGACGCGCCCTACGCGACCGAGTACAAGGCCGAGCTGGCTCGCCTGGCCGCGGCCGACCCACGCGTCCGGCTGATCGGCGGCATGTACGGCGAGGCCTACACGGACCTCCAGCGCGCGGCCATGGCCTACATCCAGGCCACCTCGGTCGGCGGCACGCATCCCGCGCTCATCGAGTCCATGGCGGCCGGCAACCTCGTCCTGGCCTTCGGCACGCCGGAGAACCGCGAGGTCACGGCGGGCACGGCGCTCCTCTTCGATGACCAGGCCCAGCTGACCGACGCGCTCACGCGGGTCGTCCAGGCGCCCGATTCACCCGAGCACCAGGCCCTGCGCGCCGCTGCGCGGGCCCGGGCCGGAGTCGACCTACTCGTGGCCCGCCATCGCCGACCAGTACGAGGCGCTCTTCGAGCGGCTGCTCGGGCGTCGCTGACCTGCCCAGCGCCGCGGCTTCGCGCTCGATACTCCGCATGCACCGCATCGACACCGCCGAGCGCCGGGCCCGCATCGCCGTCCGCCACCATCTCGCGCCGGAGCATCGCGTGGACACGATCGGTCGAGGCCGCCCGCGGCGTCGTCTGCCTGCACGCCACCGACCCGGCCACGGTGTACCTCTCCACCTGGGCACGCCTGCGCGAGCCGTCGCTCGAGGCCGTCGAGCGTGAGCTCTACGAGGAGCGCCGCCTCGTCCGCATGCTGGCCATGCGCCGCACGCTGTTCGTGGTGCCCACGGACGAGGCGCCCGTCCTCCAGGCCGCCGCCTCCCTGGACGTGGCCCGCACGGAGCGGCGCCGCAACGAGCAGCTGGTGGCGATGCTCGGCGAAGACGACCCGGCGGGCTGGCTGCGCGCCGGCGGAGGCGGCCACCTTGGCCGCCCTGGACGAGCGCGGCGAGGCCACCGCCGCAGGAGCTCTCCCGGGCGGTGCCGGCGCTGGCCCGCAAGGTGCGCGTCAACGTCGGCAAGGCGCTACGAGGGCGACATCGGCATCTCCAGCCGCGTCCTGATCGTGCTGGCGCTCGAGGGGCGCATCGTCCGCGGCCGCCCGCGCGGCACCTGGATCAGCAGCCAGTACCGCTGGGCATCGATGGAGCGCTGGCTCGGCAGCGCCGCTGGAGGTCCTGGACGTCGGCGGCTGCGCAGGCCCGACTCGTGGCCCGCTGGCTCGACCGCTTCGGCCCCGGGACGGAGGCCGACATCCGCTGGTGGACCGGCCTGACCGCGGGTGCCGTGCGCGCCGCCCTGGCAACGGTCGGCGCCGAGACGGTGGACCTCGACGGGCGCCGTCGGCTACGTCCTGCCCGGCGACGTCGAGGCGACGCCGGTCCCGGCGCCCTGGGTCGCCCTGCTGCCCGCCCTCGACCCCACGACGATGGGCTGGCAGGCCCGCGACTGGTACCTGGGCGGCCACAAGGCGCAGCTCTTCGACTCGAACGGCAACGCCGGGCCCGACCATCTGGGTGGACGGCCGCATCGTGGGCGGCTGGGCGATCCGCGACGGCGGCGAGGTCGTCACGGGGCTCCTGGAGGACGTCGGCCGCGAGGCCGAGCTGGCCATCGCCGCGGAGGCGGCTCGGCTCACCTCCTCGCTCGGCCAGCGCGTCATGCCCCGCTTCCCGACCCCGCACCATCGCGCGCTGAAGCGCTGAGGACGGCGATCGTTGGGGCGAGCATCCTCGTCAGTCGACCAGGCGCAGCCCCTCGACGCGAGCGAAGTGCCGAGTGTTCCGAGTGGCGAGCGGCAAGTCGAACCGGAGACACGTCCCGGCAAGCAGACTGTCGTTCACGCCGATCTCGAGCCCAAGCCCGCGGAGTCGAACGTAGACCTCCCCTGCGATGAGCGCGGCTGCGTGATCCAGGGGCAACGTTCGCGCGGCCAGCAGCCGGCCGATCCTGTCCGCTCGCTTCGTGAAGTCCGTCCCCAACCGGAGTTCGAACGCCGTGACCGCGCTGAAGCGGACCAGGTCGCGTTCCAGCCACTCCTGCACCCTGGAGACCCCGGGCTCGCGGTCTCGCAGGAAGTCGATGGCCAGGTCCGTGTCGACTACCCGGAGGCCGTCTTCCACGTCCCCCACGCCTCGGCGATGCGGTGCTCGACCTCTGCCGCCTCCTCTTCTGCGAGGATGCCTCGAAGCTGCAGGACCTCTGTCAAACGCTCTGAAGCGTGCTCTCGCAGATACAGGTCGAGCGCCTCCTGGACGATCGCGGAATACCCGCGGATCCCGCGCCGAGAGGCAAGCGCTGCCAGCGCCGCGTGCTGATCATCTCGGAGCTCGACCGTGGTTCGCATGCATCTGCATCCTAGCATGCGATCCAGCACGCCAACGCGCCGGCCTGACGGCCACGGCGCGCCGCGAGCACCGAGGTTGATGGCGATGTGGGCCTATCAGACCATCGCCACATCAGACGCGTGCCTTGGCGGTGAGGTCTCGATCGTCAGCATCGACCCGCAGCGGTCAGCGCGTGAGCGGTTGCGACGCCATGGAAGACGTGACTATTCGTCGTCGACGCGACCAGACTCGAGCTCATGTCGCAAGCAGCGGACTCGTGAGGCCGGCTTTCGGTGGCGCGCCTCAGGCGGTGAGAGCATCGCGGCTCGAGATGTCGACCATCTCACGGCCACCGTTGAACGTCGGACGGGGACGAAGCGGTGTCCGCGGTCGGTCAGGTTCCAGCTGATCGACGCAGGGCGGTCTCGACCATCGTCCGACACTCGGAGCAGCGCCTGTCGAGCGGCCTCTGACCTACTCAGCGCGCCGCCGTGGCAGGTACGGCAGCGGCAGCGCGAGCGCCTCCTCGGCATCGACCGGGGCGATCAGGTCCGGGCCATCGTTGCGGACGTTGTTGACGCGGGTCGAGATGGCGTACATGTCCAGCACGTCGTCAGGCGCCGGCTCCAGCAGGGACAGCAGGTACTCCCGGTCGTCCATCGCCGGGTCCAGCCAGTCGTCCCAGGCCTCGCGCGGCAGCAGCACCGGCATGCGGTCGTGGATGCGTGCCCACCAGTCGGTTGGCCTCCGTCGTGATGACGGCCGCGGAGGGCACCCAGAGCCCCGTCTCCGGGTCCTTCCAGACCGCCCACAGCCCGGCCATGGCCAGCACGGCGCCCTCCGGCGGGTGCAGGAAGAAGGGCTGCTTCGGTCCGCCGGTGCGGCGCCACTCGTAGAAGCCATCGGAGGGCACGATGCAGCGGCGCTTGGCGAAGCTCGATCGGAACGACGGGCTGGTGGCCACGGTCTCGGCCCGGGCGTTGATGCGCTTGGCGCCGTCCTTCGCCGACTTCGAGAACGACGGGATGAGGCCCCAGCGGTGCTGCTCCACGACGCGGCCCTCGTCGGCACGCTGCAGCACCACCGTCAGCGGCTGCGTGGGCGCCACGTTGTAGCGCGGCGCCGCGTCCTCGCTCGTCCGCGTCGAGGCGCACTCGGCGTCGAAGATGCGGGCCACCTCCGCGGGGTCGGTGACCTGGGTCATGCGTCCGCACATGCGGTCGCTCCTCCGCGGTCGCGCGCCTGGCTCAGCCCGTTACGAGGCGGCCTCCGCCGGCGCTCGGGCGCCCGTGCCGCCGATGACGGCGCACCGCGATGAGCACGAGGCCGACCAGGGCCGCGGCCACGAACGTGATGTCCGGCCCGCCCACGTTCCAGAGGACCACGAAGGCCACCAGGCCGATGCCCACGTAGGCGATGGCCCGCGAGCGCGAGCGGAGCCACTCGCGCATCGACTCCGGCTCCGCCACGACCTCCGCGACCTCCGCGCGCCGCTCGACCAGGATGGCCACGAGGGCCACGACGACGGCCACGACGATGAGCAGGAAGGTGAACCAGAGCAGCGAATCGACCGTGCTGTCGACGACGCCGCGTCACCGTGGCGCCGTTCTCGCCGTCGCGCAGGGCGCCCGTGACTTCCTCCACGACGAGGCGCGTCGCGAAGCGACCCAGGAGCAGGGCGACGATGGCCCCGACGGCCAGCCAGACGACCATGCGCAGGCGGCGCGCGGAGAGCCAGAGGGCCAGCACCACGAAGAGCACGGCCGCCAGCAGGACGGCGATGGTGATGATGTCGAAGGCGCGCACGGCCGTACTGCACGGTGGCCAGGCGGTCCGACTGCACGAGCGTGATGGTGCCGATGTCGTCGGGCAGGTCGCGCCCCAGGAGCGTCTCCAGCTGGGCCACGCGATCGGGGTCGGGCTCGTAGGTCGAGAGGTCCGGGATCTGCACGGTCGGCCGGGATGATGCCGGCATCCTGGAGGCCCGTCAGCGCGCCCTCGATGAGCGGGAAGACGTTGAGGGTGATGGTGCCCTCGTCGGACGTCACGACCTCGCTGTCGCCGCCGCGGATGACCTTCATGGCGGCCTCGTGGGCCCTCTCGTTGACGGCCACGAAGGCGTCCTGGAACGGCTCCGTGGCAGGCGACCGTCGGCGAGACCCTCGGCGACCCGCTGCTCCACGGCGCCGGTGATGGCGCCGGCCAGCAGGTTCATGTCACCGGGCAGGATCTCGCGCGACCTTGCTGCTGATGTCCAGCGATTCCGAGACCCGGTCCACGACGCGCTCGCTGGTGGCGGCGATGACCTCCGGGTCGGCGGCCACGCCGGCCACGATGGTGCCCCAGCCGTTGGCCGTCAGGACGCGTCTGGTGCGCCCACAGCGTCACGCCGCCGACGAGGATGGCGAGGCAGGCGAGGAGCCAGAAGAGGGCCGCCAGGATGGAGCGGGGCGTGGTTCGCCGGGCGGTCGTCACCTCGCCCGTGGACACCTCGGACATGTGCCTCATCCTCCTCCTGCTGCCGTCGGGCGCGGGCTGAGTATCCCGCTTTCGCTGCACTCGTGGTTCGCGTTCCCTCATCGGACGCCGCCCGTCCGCTACCGTAGACCGCCAGACGTCACGAGACCGCCTGCGCGACGAGGGGACCGACATGAGCACGCACGAAGCCGATCCGCTGGGGCCTGCTGGGCACCTCCCGCATCAACGCCAAGCTGCTGGCCGGCGCCCGCCTCTCCGCGAACGCCGAGGTCGTCGCCGTCGGCAGTCGCTCGATGACCACCGCGGAGGCGTACGCCCAGGCCAACGGCATCGAGCGCGCCCACGGCTCCTACGAGGCGCTGCTGGCCGACCCCGACGGTGGACGCCGTCTACATCCCGCTGCCCAACTCGCTGCACCACCCCTGGACGCTGGCCGCCCTGGCGGCCGGCAAGCACGTCCTCTGCGAGAAGCCCTACACGCGCCACCCCGAGCGAGGTCGACGAGGCCTGGGATGCCGCCGAGGCCGCCGGCCTGGTGCTCATGGAGGCGTTCATGTGGCGCCACACGCCGCAGGCGGACCGCCTCGTGGAGCTCCTGCCGCGCATCGGCGAGCTGGTGGCCGTGCGCGTCCACGTTCAGCCACCGTCTGCGCGACGACGCCGACATCCGCGTCAGCGCGCCGCTCGAGGGTGGCTCGCTCATGGACGTGGGCTGCTACTGCGTGAGCGGCGCTCGCCTCATCGCCGGCGAGGAGCCGGAGCTCGTCTACGGCCAGCAGGTCACCACGGCCGACGGCGTGGACCGGCGCTTCGCCGGCCTGCTGCGCTTCCCGTCCGGCCTCGTGGCCACCTTCCACGCCGGCTTCGACGCCTTCACCGAGTCGCTGGAGGTCATCGGCCGGGAGGGCACCATCAGCCTGCCCGACCCGTGGCACTCCACGCAGGGGCTCCTGCTCGTCGACGGCGAGGAGGACCGCGTCGAGCCCATCAACCCCTACCAGTGCGAGCTGGACGACATGGCCGCCGCCATCCGCGGCCAGAAGGCACCCCGCCTCGGCCGGGCCGACGCCATGGGCCAGGCGCGCACCATCGAGGCCCTCTACCGCTCCGCTGAGACCGGCCAGCCGGTCAGCCTCGCCTGAGCGGATCCGCGCTCGACACCCATGTCCGACGCCGTGGATCCGGCGGACGGTCAGGAACCGTCGCCCGAGGCGGACGGCCGCTGGTCGAGCTCGCGGCTGGTGCCGCTGGCCATCATCGTGGCCGCGGCCGCCGTCATCGCGGTCCTGCTGTTCTCCGCCCGCGGTGAGCAGGACGCCGGACTGGCCACGCTACGGGCCGGCACCGTGGAGGCAGGCTCGCTGCCGGTCACGCTGCCCCTCCGCTACGTGGCCGGGCAGGTCGCCGTGGACGTGCGCCTCGGTGACGACGAGACGGCCCTGCCCATGCTGCTCGACACGGGCGCGCCGACCGCCATCTCCGACTCACTGGCCGCCATCCACGGCGGGGATGCAGTCGGCACGGTCAGCACCCTGACCATCGACGGCCAGGTCACCAGCAGCCCGGTCGATCCCGCTGCGCCGGCTGCGCATCGGCCCGGCCGAGTTCCGCGACGTGGGCGCCGTGGAGGCCGCCATCGACCGGAGCGACCCGCTCTGGTGCCTGGCCGATGCCGGCCTCATCGGCGCCAGCCTGATGCGGGACGCGGTCTGGCAGCTCGACTACGGCGCGCAGCGCCTCACCATCGCTCCCAGCGTCGAGGAGCTCGATCACGTGGCGGAGGCCATCCGGCTGGACTTCGAGCCGGCCTCGGACGTGTCGCCCTCGCCGCTCGTGTCCCTGCCGGTCGGGGAGGGGAGTCTGACGTTCCTGGTGGACACGGGCTCGGACGGCTGGCTGACCGCCCACCCGGCCGACCTGGCGCGCGTCGGCTCGGAGGTCGCCTCGGATGCGCCGGCCGTGGCCACGCTGGTCTTCCACGGCTGGCGGACGCGTCGCCACCCGGCTCGCCTGGGCGACGGCCGACGTGTCCCTGGGCGATCGGCAGCTGCCGGACCTCCCCATCGCGGCCTCGACCGTGCTGCCGGAGGGCCAGGGCATCATGGGCAACGCCTTCCTCGACGACTTCATCGTGACCATCGACTGGCCCGCGGGCGCCCTCTACCTCGACCCGGTCGCGGGTGACCCACGCCCGGATGTCCCCGTGTCCGTGTCGCCGACCTGGCACGACGGCTACGTGGTCGGCTCGTTCGTCGAGGGCGCGCCCGACACCGGCGGGCCTGGTGCTCGACGCCCCGATCCTGACCATCGACGGCCAGAACGTCGGCGCGGCCACCCTGGCCGACTTCTGCTCACGCCTGGCCGAACCGGCCTCGCCCGTCTCTGCGGAGCTGACCATCGGCGGGGAGCCAGCGCGGACCCTCATCTCGGCCCCGGTCGATGGGTTCTTCGACCCGCTCCAGGAGACCGGGCTTGGCTCCGGCGGCTAATTCCGATAAGATAGGTCAGGATTAACCCGACCCACCAGCCGGGTTCGATCGACTGCCGAACGAGAGAGGCCTGCAACTCCAGGAGATAGCATGGTCAGCCAGCCCGAGATCAAGGATCGCCGCGCCGAATACGCTTTCCACGACGACATCGTCTATCTCCACGAGGCGGCGCGCGGCCTGACCCGTGCCACCGTGGAGGAGATCAGCGCGCTCAAGGAGGAGCCCGAGTGGATGCTGCAGCATCGGCTGCGCTCCTATGAGCACTTCCTGAAGCGACCCATGCCGCTCTGGACGGACGGTCTGGATCGCATCGACTTCGACAAGATCGTCTACTACCGCAAGCCCTCCGAGCGCGAGGAGCGCTCCTGGGAGGACGTGCCCGACCAGATCAAGCAGACCTTCGAACGGCTGGGCATCCCGGAGGCGGAGCGCAGCTTCCTCTCCGGGGTCGGCGCCCAGTACGACAGCGAGGTCGTGTACCACTCCGTCAAGGAGGAGCTCTCCAAGCTGGGCGTCGTCTTCATGGGCACCGACCAGGCGCTCAAGGAGTACCCCGAGATCTTCAAGGAGCACTACGGCACCGTCGTGCCTCCGGAGGACAACAAGTTCTCCGCCCTCAACAGCGCGGTCTGGTCCGGCGGCTCCTTCGTCTACGTGCCGCCCGGCGTGGAGGTGCCGCTGCCGCTGCAGGCCTACTTCCGCATCAACGGCGAGAACACCGGCCAGTTCGAGCGCACCCTCATCATCGTCGACGAGGGCGCCCAGGTGCACTACATCGAGGGTTGCACGGCGCCGATCTACGCCACTGATTCGCTTCACGTGGCCGTCGTGGAGGTCATCGCCAAGAAGGGCTCCAAGGTCCGCTACACGACCATCCAGAACTGGTCGAATGACGTCTACAACCTCGTGACCAAGCGCGCCCACGCCTACGAGGACTCCAGGGTGGAGTGGATCGACGCCAACACCGGGTCACGCAAGACGGTGAAGTATCCGAGCATCTACCTGCGCGGTCGCGGCGCTACCGCGGACATCATCTCCGTGGCCGTGGCCGGCGCCGGCCAGCACCAGGACACCGGGGCCAAGGCCATCCACCTGGCGCCGGACACGAGCAGCCGCATCGTCAGCAAGTCCATCTCCAAGGACGGCGGCCGGGCCACCTATCGCGGATCGGTCAAGGTGGTGCCTGGTGCCACGAACGCCGTGGCCAGCGTGCGCTGCGACGCGCTCATGATGGACGACGCCAGCCGCAGCGACACGTACCCCTACATCGACATCCAGGAAGATGACACGTCGCTGACCCACGAGGCCTCGGTGGGCAAGGTCAGCCAGGACCAGGTCTTCTACCTCATGAGCCGCGGCCTCACGGAGAACGAGGCACAGAACCTCATCGTGCAGGGCTTCCTGGAGGTCTTCACCAAGGAGCTCCCGATGGAGTACGCCATCGAGTTCAACCGACTCGTCAAGCTGGAGATGGAAGGAGCGCTCGGTTGATCGTCGCGCCACTGGATCTGCCCTGGGCCACGCCCTCCCACCTGCGCGACACTTCCAGCGCTCTCGACGAGCCGGACTGGCTGCTGGCCGACCGCCTGGCGGCGCTGGAGGCGCTCGAGGCGCTGCCGGCCGAACCCAATCAGCTCTTCATCACCTACCTGGACCTGCGTGCCGTGGACTTCTCGGCCGTGGAGCCCTACCCGGCCACGCCGGCCGTCGGCCGACCTGAGCGCCTCGGCGCTTCCGGAGGGTGCCGCGGCGTTCGTCCACGTGGACGAACGCTCCCTCGTCAGCTGCGTCATGTCAGAGGAGGCTCGGCAGGCTGGCCTCGTCATCCGCACCCTGGCGGAAGCAGCGCGGGAACAGCCGGAGCTGCTGCGTCCCATCATCGAGGGCAGCGCGTCGCTGCCCTCGGACGACGCCTTCGCGCAGGTCGCCCGGGCGCTCTCGTCGCTGGGCGTCTTCATCCACGTCCCGGATGGCGTGACCATCGAACGACCCATCGTGCTGCGCTGGAGCGGCGGCGCACCCGGCTTTGGCCTCATCAGCCGCAGCGTGATGATGCTGGGCCGCGACGCGCACGCCTCGCTCTTCGAGGAGCAGCTGCCCTCGGAGTCCGCCAGTCGCGAGGTTGGCAGCAGGGCCGACGCCATCTGGTGGGGAACGACCGAGGTGGACCTTGATCAGGGCGCCACGCTCCGTTTCGCGGGCGAGCAGGACTTCGGTCCCGGCACGGCGGCCTTCGTCTCGCGGCAGGCCCGAGTGGGCAAGGACGCCAGCATCGACTGGGCCGTCGCCAGCGTCGGTGGTCGGCTGCAGCGCAGCCGGATCGAGAACCTGCTCATCGGCCGGGGCGCCAGCGTCAGCCAGGCGGAGATCGGCTTCGGGGACGGCAAGCAGCTCTTCGACCTCACCAGCTACACGCGCCACCGCGGCGAGGACACCACCAGCGACCTGTTGAGCAAGGGCGTCTTCACGGGTGCCTCACGCGGCTACATCAAGGGCCTCATCGACATCGCCCGCAGCGCCCGCGGGACGGACACGTTCCTGGGCGAGTTCAGCATGCTGCTGCAGCGCTCCGCGCGGTCGGTGACCATCCCGAGCCTGGAGATCGATCAGCCCGACGTGCGGCGCGCCATGCACTCCTCGTCCGTGGGCCCCATCGACGAGACCCAGGTCTTCTACCTCATGAGTCGCGGCCTCTCGCGTGACGAGGCCCGCAAGGCCATCGTCCTGGGCTTCCTGGAGCCCGTCGTGGCGCGCATCCCCCTGCCGGAGGCGCAGGATCGCCTTCGCGGGCTGCTCGAGCGCAAGTGGCCGCAGGGTGCAGCACGCTTGACAGCCGCATAGAATCCGGCCGATGACGTCGAGACTCGCTGGGCGTTGACTATCGCGGCTTGAGGCGCATGACGCGCGACTGTGCGCACAGCGCGCACACGGCGCGCTAGGCTTACGACCATGGTGCGTGCCTCCGCACGCCACGAGGGAGTGACGCAATGGATATCACGCTCGAAGGCATCCTGATCGGGCTCCTGGCTCTCGCCATCGGCCTGGCATTCGCCTTCTACGGCTTCAAGCTCTTCCTGGTCCTGCTGCCCATCTGGGGCTTCTTCGCCGGCTTCCTGCTGGGAGCCAATGGCATCGCCTACATCTTCGGCGAGACCTTCCTGGCTACGGCGACCGGCTGGGTGGTGGGCTTCCTGCTGGGGCTGCTCTTCGCCGTCCTGTCCTACCTCTTCTACTGGGTCGCGGTCATCCTGCTGGGCGGCGCGTTGGGCTACCAGCTGACACTGGGCATCCTGGCAGTGGATCAACGCTGACTTCGACGGCATCGTGGCCTTCACCCTGGCTCTCATCGTGGGTGCCATCTTCGCTGTGGGCTTCTTCATGCTCCACATGCCGGCCGTGCTGGTCATCGTGGCCTCGGCCATCGCCGGCGCCGGCGCGGCGGTCGCTGGTGTCGTCGTTGGCCTGGGGCTGGTGCCGTACCAGGGGATGGAGGGCGGCATCTGGGGTGTCTATGAGGCGGACGACCTGGGCGTCATCTGGCTGATCGCGGCCATCGTCCTGGCCTTCGCGGGAGCCATCTACCAGACCCGCACCGTAGCGACGCTCTCGGCCGCCATCACCGAGGACCAGTACATGAACCCGGGCGTCAACCGGGGAGGCCCCTCAGGCACGGCGGCCGCCTGAGCGAAGGCCGAGGGGTCCTTGACGACCCGCGCAGACACCGGAACGGCCGGCGCGCATCGCGCCGGCCGCTACCATTGCGCCGATGGAACCCGACATACGCCCCGTGCGCCGCATCCCGGTCGCACGCGCCGCTGACCTCGAGGAGGGCACCATGCTCATGGTGCAGGTCGAGGGCACCAACATCCTCCTCGTCAACCAGGATGGCCTGTATGCGCTGCAGGGCACCTGCTCCCACGAGTACTTCGAGCTCGACCAGGGGTTCCTGTCCGACGGCTCGGTGACCTGCGCCCTGCACTTCTCCCGCTTCGACCTGCGCGACGGCGAGCCGCTCGACCCGCCAGCCGACCTGCCCCTCGCCACCTACAAGGTCGTCGTGGACGGCGAGGACATCGTGCTCGAGCTGCCCGAGGGAGACATCCCCATCAACGAGTAGGCCGCGCGGCGGCGTGTGCTTCCCGGCACAGAGAGCGGTCCGCTTCTGGCCCGGCTCATCGCCCAGGCCCTGAACGAGCGGCCGGCTGGCGGCCAGTCAGCGCGGAAGGGTGGTGCCGAGGCCTCGTGACTCGGCCACACGCAGGACCGCGTCGGCGAAGACGACGTCCGCCAGGCCGACTCCGAGGTGGCTCACGAGGACAGTGCCGCCCGGGCGCGGGACCGCATCTCGGATGGCCTCGCCGATCGTCAGCGGGTCGTCCGGGTAGCCGGCGAAGGTCGTCTCGTCGACGTTGGCGAGGTACTGCTCACGGTCGTCGACGATGAAGAGCGCAGCGGCGCGGGCCACCACGGCCGGCACGCACATGTCGTAGTCCACGGCGACGACGAGCCGGGCATCCGCGAACGTCTCAGCCGGGACCGCCTGGTGGCGTGGACCGAAGGAGATCATGCTGAGGACGAGGTCCGCATCGCGAGCCACGCTGCTGATGTCCGTCGTGGTCTCGACCATCGCGACACGGCCCAGGGACGAGTCGACCTTCCGAAGATCCTGCGCCAGGGACTCGACCCGCCCAGCGTCCCGGTCGCAGAGGATGACGTGGGCATCGGGCAGCAGGTGGCTCACGACGGGCAGGTGGCTGCGGGCCTGGGCGCCGGCACCGATGAGCGCCACCCGGGGCGCGCTCCCGGGCCGCGGGCCCCACCGCTCGATGGCCAGCCCGCTGATGGCCGCCGTGCGATGTGCCGTGAGGGCGCCGGCATCGACGATGGCCCGTGGCTGCCCGGTGCGCCCGTCGCTCAGGATGGTCAGGCCGTGGATGGCGGGCAGCCCGGCGGCCAGGTTGTCGGGAAAGCCCACCACCCACTTCATGCCCAGCAGGTCGTCCGATCCGTCGGCCGCCGAGCCCGGCAGCAGGGCCGGCATGGCGTGCGCGAATGAGCCGGCCGGGCTGGGCTGGACACCGATCTTGGGGGGCAGCTGCGCCGCCGCGCCGAGACCCAGCATGGTCCGCTCCGCGAGGCGCAGCCGCTCCTCGACATCGGGCAGGGCGGCGAGGACATCGGCGCTCGACAGATAGCGCAGGGGGGTCGCATGCATGCTGGCGATTCTAGGCGGGCCACGGGTCGGTAGGATGAGTCGGTGACTGACCGCGCTTCTGCCGACCCGGCCGAGCTGGCCCGCTGGCAGGCCAACCTGAGGCTCGAGCGCGATGCCGTGCGGCTCTATGACGGGCTGGCGGCGATCGAGCGGGACCCCGTGCGCACCGACGCCTTCCACGCCATCGCCAGCAACGAGCGGCGCCACGCCTTCATCTGGGCCATGCGCCTGCGGTCAGCCGGGTCGGACGTGCCTGCCATGTCGGCGCCACGCTGGCGCGTGCGGGCCGTCCTGGCCGCGGCGCGCCTCTTCGGCACCAAGTCCGTGTCCTCGATGGTCAAGGCGCTCGAGGGCGATGAACTGTCCCTGTACGAGGGGCGCGAAGCCGACCCGGAGATGCAGGCCATCGCCGCCGACGAGCGGGAGCATGCCGCCATCTGGAAGCGCCTCGACATGGGCATGCCTGGCGTGGAGCCCGGGTCGGAGGAGGCTGCTGCGGCGGCTGCGGTGAGCGTCCGTGACGAGAGCTGGCACCGCGCCGCGGGCCAGAGCGGCGCGCTGCGAGCGGCCGTCTTCGGCATCAACGACGGCCTCGTGAGCAACCTGGCCCTGGTCATGGGTTTCGCTGGCGCCGAGACGGACAACGCCATCATCGTCCTGGCCGGCGTGGCCGGCCTGCTCGCGGGTGCCTTCAGCATGGGCGCCGGCGAGTACGTCAGCATGCAGAGCCAGCGGGAGCTCTTCGAGCGGCAGATCGACGTCGAGCGCGAGAAGCTGCGCTTCCGGCCCGACCAGGAGAGCGAGGAGCTGGCGGCGCTCTACCGCGCCAAGGGGCTTTCTGACGAGGAGGCCGACCTGGTGGCGCGGCGTCTCATGCAGGATCCCAGCACGCCCTTGACACCAAGATCCGCGAGGAGCTGGGTCTCGACCCCGACGAGCTCGGCTCGCCCTGGGGCGCGGCGATCTACTCGTTCCTGGCCTTCTCGTTCGGCGCTGTCGTGCCGCTGGCCCCGTTCCTGGTCACGGAAGGCGTGACGGCCATCGTCATCGCGGTCGTTCTGGCTCTCGGCTCGCTCTTCGTCGTCGGCGCCCTCGTCAGCCTGCTCACCGGGCGCGGGCTGCTCTTCAGCGGCCTGCGCCAGGTGTCCATCGGCGGGGCGGCCGCCCTCGTGACGTTCGTCGTGGGCAGCCTCATCGGCGTCAGCGGCGTCGGCTGACGACCCGCGCGACCCCGACATGCCGAGCGAGCACGAGGTCCGGGCGCGATTGGCAGCCGAGGGCCTGACTGCCTCCGCCTGGGGCAACGGTCCCTTCGATCACTACGCGGCACATCGTCACGACTACGACAAGGTGCTCGTGGCGGCGACCGGCGGCATCACCTTCCACCTGCCCGAGCTGGGCCGGGATGTCCTCCTCTCAGCCGGCGACCGGCTTGACCTGCCGGCCGGCACGTTGCATGCGGCCGATGTCGGGCCGGACGGCGTGACCTGCCTGGAGGCGCACCTGGTCGCCGGCAGTCTCGGGCGGCTGCCCGAGCACCTGCCGGGCTGGATGGCTAGCGTCGGGCCGGAGGCGGACCCAGCGGTGCCGGAGGCGGACCTATCGGAGACGGGAGCGGACCCGTCGGAGGGTGGCTGAGCGGAGGCCCGCCCTGCGGACCCATCGGCGGAGGCGGCGGCGCCCAGGCGGCGTTGCCGGGCGACACGGGCAGCTGCGCCCGTCGCGGATCGCGCAGGTAGGCCTGGTGCAGGTCGAGCACCTCCTCCACGAGAGAGGCCGGTGCCACGCCGCCGTCGCGCTCGATGACGCGACTGATCCAGGCGGCCTCCGCGATGCGCTCCGGGGCGTCCACGTCGTCCTCCGCGCGCGGCAGTCGCACCATCAGCAGCCCGACGATGACGCCGCCGGCCACCAGGCCGACGATGAAGACCCACAGCACCCAGGCCTCGATCATGCGGCCAGCATATCGCGAGCGCCTCGGTGATGGCCTCTCGCACCACCCGAGGTCGGTCGGGCCTCGGCTATCCTTCTGCAGGTGCCGCCCGCGCTCATCGACGTCATCCCGCCATCGGGCATCCCGGTCGGGCCGCTGACCATCGGCTTCTACGGCGTCGGCTTCGTCGTGGCGGTGGTCGTCATGATCCTCGTCAGCCAGTCGGAGGCCCGGCGCAAGGGCATCGACCCCGGGCTGGTGACCAGCGCCATCATCGTCGTGGCGGTCTTCGCCATCATCGGCGCGCGCCTCTACCACGTCATCGACGACTGGCACCTCTACGCAGACGACCCCGCTGCGGGCCGTGCTGCCGCCCTACGCCGGCCTTGGCCTCTACGGCGGCATCCTCGGCGCCATGGTGGGCATCTGGGTCTTCCTGCGCGGGCGCCGCATCCCCCTGTCGCGGGCCCTCGACATCGTGGTGCCAGGCACGCTGCTCGCGCAGGGCATCGCCCGCTGGGGCAACTTCTTCAACCAGGAGCTGTACGGGCCGCCGACCGACCTGCCCTGGGCCATCGCCATCGACTGCGCCCACCGCGTCGAGCAGTACGCCTGCTCGCCCGCCTACCCCCATGCCGGCGAGCCGACACCGGGCACGACGGGCTTCCACCCGCTGTTCTTCTACGAGTCGGTGCTCACCATCAGTGGCGGGCTCATCGCCCTTCTGCTCTCCCGCCGCTTCGGCGGGCACCTGCGGGATGGCGACCTGGCCTCGTTCTGGATGATCTGGTACGGCACGGTGCGGCTCATCCTGGAGTCGTTCCGCGAGGGCTGGAACTGGACCATCCTGGGCGTGCCCACGGCCGCGCTCATCGGCGTTGTCCTCATCGCGGCCGGCGCGGCCACCATCGTCTGGCGCCACCGGAAGTCGCCGCCGGCCACCGCCTGAGCGGCCCGTCCGTGGCCCTCGCGGCCGCTCAGGGCCCGACTGCGGTGGGCCGCTCGTAGAAGGCGATGAGCTGGATGGGCCCGCGCGCGTTGTTGCCGTTGAGGACCACGAAGTCCTCCAGGCCGTTGCCGTCATGGTCGATGGCCACCGCGTCGTCGCCACGCCCGGTGGCCGCCTGCGGGATGGTCAGCGACGACCATCTCGTGCCGCCGTCCCGGTTGACGAGCATGACGTCGTCGATGTTGCGGTCGCCGTTGGCGCGCACGATGTAGAGGTCATCCCGGCCGTCGCCATCGACATCGCCACCGCTGACGGCGCGCCCGAAGGTCAGTCGACGCTCGTAGACGGGCCGAAACCGGCCGCCGCTGAGGTGACTGACGCGCAGCCGTGTGGGCGACAGCTGGACGAGGTCCAGCTTGGCGTCATGGTCGAGGTCCACGAGCTCGGCGTCTACCTCGCCGATCGATCGCACGCGCATCTGGCGGGTCACCTCCACGAGGCCCCGCGGAGTGTTGCGGTAGAGACGCGTGCCCTGTTGTCGCGGTGCCTGCGGCCCTCCGGTGACGAGGAGCAGGTCCTCGCGGCCGTCCCCGTCGTAGTCGGCATCCTGCACCGTCAGCGATCCCAGGCGAGCTGCGAAGCCGGCCCGCGGCCGCGTCACGAACAGGCCGTCCCCCTCCGTTCGAAAGAGCCGGCCCAGGGACGGCAGCCCATCCACCCGAGTCGGGGAGTTCGTGACCACAAGATCCACGCGGTGGCTGCCATCGCTCTCGAGGAACACGGCGCGACGGCCCCGTCCGGTCGGGTCGGAGAGCCCGTGCTCCACGGCCGCCTGCACCGGAGTCGGGCCGCCCGGGTCGAGCCAGAGCTCGTTGGACTTCAGGCCGGAACCGCGCTTGCCGCCCACGGCGCAGTAGAGGTCCGGCAGGCCGCTGCCGTCGACGTCGGCCGCCGTGCAGCCGTGGCGGTCGACATCTGGCGGTGCCATGGGCGTGTGATCGACGAACCGACCTTCGCGGGCCAGGACCAGTCGACCAGCCCGGCCATGCCGGCCGATGAAGAGGTCGTCCGAGCCATCAGCGTCGAAGTCGGCCACGACGGCCCCGTAGGTGGCCGTCTGTTCGGCGATACCGGCCGCCTCCGCCACGTCGCGTGCCATGATCCGTGCGTCCGGCTGGGCGGTCGGCAGCTCCGCGGGGCCGCGCCGGCGTGCCGATCTGGCCCGCCTTGGCCTTGGCCTTGGCCCTGGGCTTGTCCCTGCCTCCGCGGCGAGCGGTCACGGTCGTCGTGGCCGCCGTGGAGGTTTCCTCGTCCCTGGACGCTCCGGTGGTCGCCCCAGTGGCTCGCCCCGGTAGTCTGCGCAGTGGCCGCTCCGGCGACCGTGCCGGTGTCCTCCGCGGCGAGCTCTTCGGCGGGGACGTATCTCTGGGCTTGGCTCGCTGCCGCCGAAGATGCCCGACTGGGCCGGCAGGCAGACGCGGGCCGTGCTTGACTGCAGGCCGGACCGGCCGACCGCCCAGCCGTCGGTGTCGAGCGAGCCGGCGACGTCGTGAAGCTCGGTGCCGCCCTCGGGACCGGCGACCTCGTTCCAGGCCTGGCCATCCCACCAGGCGGCCACCGCTTCATGACTCGCCAGCGCAGAGTCCCAGGCTGCGCCGACGACCCAGATGCCACCGCTGGAGGGAGCGGTCACAGCGGTCAGCACGACCTCCGGGGACCCGAAGTCGGGCGCTGCCGCGCGTGTCCACGAGCGGCCGTCCCAGCGCAACACGAGCGGCGTGGTGGTACCGCCGTCATGCTGATAGCCCACGGCCCAGGCTTCGCCGGCGCCGCTGGCCACGACGTCGGCGAGGACGGCCTCGCCGCGCAGGTGAGGGGTCCGGAGACGCGTCCAGCGGGCATCGTCGCGTCGGTAGATGACGGGGCCGATCTCGGTGCCCGGACCGCCGTGCCCGACCACCCACAAGCCGCCGCGTCCGTCCGGAGCCACGCCTGTCAGGCTGACCGATTCGCGCTTGCCGGTCCGCGGGCTGACGTACACCCAGCGCGTGCGGTCGCGCCGAGCGGCGATGGGCTGCGTGCCACCATCGGCGGTCATGCGGTAGCCCACCGCGAGGGGATTGCCGCCGGCCATGGCCACGTCCGTGAAGAGCGACGCGAGCGTGGTGATGGGCCGGGGCCGGTCCATGCCCCAGCTGCGGCCATTCCAGCGCATCGCCAGCGGCATGGTCTGTCCCACGATCGTCGTGAAGCCCACGGCCCAGGCCGTGCCGCCGTCAGCGGCCGTGACGGCCACGAGGCCGTCCTCCACGCCGGGGCTGGATGCCGCCACTCGGTTCCAGACCCCGCCCGTGTTGTAGACAGAGGCTGGGCGCCGCTGGCCGAAGTCGTCGTCCTCACCGGCCCGGCTGAAACCGACGGCCAGGGCACCGCGACCCACGAGGGCCACGCCGTGCAACGCCAGTGCGGCCTTCGAATCGGTGTCGCCGAATCCGGATGCACACTTGACCACCGGGTCGGCATCTCCGACAGGGTCCAGGATCGTGGCCACGTCGCCGTCCTCGGCCGCCACGACCGCCCCTCCGGACCAGGTGGCCGGCAGGTCGGTGAGCAGGAGGAGGGAAAGGCCGAGCGCGATGACGGTCAGGCGCACGGTCAAGGGGCGATCAGGCATCGACATCCGAGATTAGACCGCACCGCACTTCTCCGCACCCGGGCTCGGTCGTACGGTCTGCGACGCGCCGGCAGTACCCCGGGCTGCGGCAGGTCGCGCGGCCGCTCATCACGGCAGCGCGCCGTAGCCGGAGTGCGGCCACTCACGAGGGGATGGTCGCCAGCAACTGGACCGGACCTGGCTTCTGGCGACCGTTGAGCACCACGAAGTCGGTCCGGCCGTTGCGGTCGTGGTCGAGGGCGATGACGTCGTCGGCCAGGCCCTCCGCGGTCTGGGGGATGCGGACCGACGTGAAGGCGCGCCCTCCGCGCTTGCTGAGCAGCAGCAGGTCCTTGCTGTTCCGGTCGTCGTCGCCGCAGGCGATGTAGACGTCCGCACGGCCGTCGCCATCGACGTCGCCGGCGGCCACGGCCACCGCCGCCGAGAGGCGAGCCTCGAAGATGCGCCGGTAGCCCGACTTCGTGGCCCGGCTCACGCGCAGCAGGCTCGGCGCCACCTGGATGAGATCCTGCCGGTCGTCGCCGTCCACGTCCGCGAAGGCGACGCCGATGTCCCCGATGGGTGAGATCCCCTGTGCGCGCGTGCGGTCCACCAGTCGGCCGGCACGGTTGACCATGAGGCGCAGGCCGGCTGTCCGTCCCGCGAAGTCGTAGGCCGTGCAGTAGGCGAGGTCCTGGTCGCCGTCCCCGTCGACGTCGCCGACCCGTGCGCAGAGCGTCCCGTGTGTGCTGTCAAGCCCAACCCCTGGCGCCGGGACGAACCTGCCCTTCGCGTTGCGGTAGAAGCGATTGCTGCTCGGCAGCCCGTCCTCCCGGTCGGGCGCGTTGCCGATGAAGACGTCTGGCCAGGGGTCCTTATCGAGTCGGATGAAGGCCACGTGTCGACCTCGCCCCAGTGGGTCCGACATGCCCAGTGCCCCGCGGACGAGGTGGCCACCGGGCTTGTCCGGGGCCAAGGACAGCTCGTTCCGCCGGATGGTCTTGCCGCGTTGGGCGCCGACCGAGCAGAGGATGTCCTGGTTGCCGTCGCGGTCCACGTCGGCATGGTCACAACCATGACGGTCCACGGGGCTGAAGGCATCGCTCGGTGCGTCGCTGAAGCCGCCCGGGCCATTCATGGCCAGGCGTGGCAGGGTGCCGCCGTGTCGACTGTAGAAGACGTCCTGGTAGCCGTTGCCGTCGAGGTCGGCGACGAAGCCGCCGAACGTCTCGGTCACCTGTGCCAGGCCGGTCGCCGCGGCACGATCCTCGATGACGAAGCCCTTCGGCGGCACTGGTTTGCCCAGCCGTTGGACCTTGGCGTCAGCGGGCACGAAGGCCCCGCTGTCCGCCGGTGGACCGCCATGCCAGTCCTCGGCGGCGTCCGAACGGCCGGTCCGGCGCCTGGCCTTGATCCGGCTGACCTTCATGCGGCTGCCCTTCGCGCCGCCCTCCCGTGCCGTCACCGTGCCCGTGGCGCAGGTCTCCATGATGAGCAGGGAGGCCGCCACGCTGGCCGCGATGAGAGCTCCGCGGGGCGAGGCGGCGACCGTCATGACCTCCGAACGTACCCCGTCCGGCACGCCCAGCACGTCCAGCGACCAGTGGCCGGCGCTGCGGCGCGCCACGAACCCCCGCGCTTCACGCTGATCGGTGGGTGTCTGGGCCCCGGCGATCCAGAGGGTGCCGTCAGCGCCAACGGCCACGGAGCGAGGGATGGCGGCAGCATCGCCTGCCCAGGGGAGGGGCTGGCGCTCCCAGTGGCGGCCGTCCCAGCGCAGCAGGATGGCCTCGTGGCGGTCGCTGCCTTTCGAGGCCAGGTAGCCGACCGCGTAGCCTTCCCGGGCGCCAAGGAAGGCGACGTCCGTGAGCACGGCGACACCGTCCGGCAGGCGTGGCATCTCGACCGTTCGCCAGGTCTTGCCGTCGTGACGCACGATGGTCGGGCGAAGGAGCCCGTTCCCCGCGGCTCTCCAGCCCACCGCCCAGATGGTGCCATCCGGTGCCCGTTCGACGGCCGTCAAGCCGCCCGATCCGCCGATCTCGGGCTCGCGGGCGCGCCACCGAGCGCCTGCCCACCGGGCGGCGTAGGCGCGCATCAGCCCGTTCTCCAGGCGGGTGCCCACGGCCCAGGCGCCACCGTCGGGCAGGGCGGCCACGTCGGCGAGCATGGCCCTCGGGCCGGCCGGGTCGGGCACGTCGATGGCCTTCCAGTAGGCGCTGGTCAGTCGGCCGCTGATGGGCTCCATGGCTCCCTCACCCTCGCCCACGACCTTGCGGTAGTAGCCCACGCCGAGCACCAGGTCGTCGCCCAGGAGCGCCCCGCCGACGAGGCCCCGGTGGCCGCCAGCGCTGGCACCGGCCGGCACCCAGGTCAAGCCGTCCCAGCGCAGCGCCAGGATGCCCCGGCTGGCCCCGCCCAGGATCCAGGCGGGCTCGCCCTCGCGAGAGACGATGTCGAAGGGCGTCGAGATGAACGCCCCGTCAGGGATGGGCAGCTCACGCCATCCGGCCGAGCACGAGCCGCCGGTCTGCGCGGCATGTGCCGCAGCCGGTGCCGTCCCCGGCAGTCCCTGCGGCCCAGGCAGCGCACGCCCCGACGTCGCCACGAGGAGATCCCCGGCCAGCAGAGCCACGGTGACGAGGGCCACGAGGAGCACCAGGCGAGGGAGCTGGCGGCGGGTGTCTCGGTTGCGAGCGCGCGCGGCTCCCGCGAGGGTGATGTCGATGGTCACGGCTAGGCGCGACCCTACCACGCGAGGCCGACCAGGACCGGGGGCGGGCTCTGGCATCGGCTCAGCAGCCGACGGCCGACGGATGCCGGCCGTCAGGTCTCGGACGGGTCGTCCCAGTCGAGGTCCATGTCCAGGTGGTCAGCGAGGTCCTCGTTGTAGGGCCGGTAGAACTCGCGCAAGCGGGCCAGGACCTCCGGATCGTAGGGCTCGTGCGGCTTGTTGCGATTGCGCATGACGCGCGGCAGACGCTCCAGCCGCGGCAGGCCAAGGAAGTCGCAGACCTCTCCCATGACCGCCAGCGGGTCGCGGAACCAGCGCTCGCTCTGGAGGATCGATGATCTGGTCCCTCGCGAAGTGCGTCTGCCAGCGCTCCAGTTGCGGCCGGTAGATGCCGCGTCGCACCACGAGCGGGTCGGAGGGGCGCTTGTCGCGCGGGACGCGGATACCGGCCGTGTCGCCTGGCGGCCCGATCTCAGCCTCGACGGCTTCGCGGAACGAGCGCGTCTCACCATGCTGGCGCAGCGACCACGCCCAGTGCGAGGCAGCGCGGTCCGTCGGGTCGCGCAGGAGCACCAGCAGGCGAGCCTCCGGGACGGCCCGGGCCACGCGGGCCGGGGCGTTGGGATGGGAGAGGTATGAGGGACTCGATTCGCCCGTCAGCACCGGGTGCAGGCCCTGGGCGAAGGCGTCGCGGCGTGCCGCATTGGCCGGGAAGCGCAAGCGATACCAGGGCAGCCCGTACGTATAGCGGCCGCTGTCGAAGAAGTGCGTCTCGCGGGGGCCAGGCAGGACGTTGGGGTGGGCGTTGAGCTGGCCCAGCAGGTGCGTGGTGCCGCTGCGGGCGGCGCCGATGATGATGAAGTCCGGCAGGAGGTGTCGGCGCCCCAGGAGCTGGCTGCGCAGACGGCGCGCCCGGCCGCGGCCGAGCGTGCGCTGAAGGGTGACGCTCAGGCCACCTTGGGCTCCCATGCGCGGAGTATGCCAGCGCCGATGCGGCCATCCTCGCTATGCTCCCCTCATGGAGCTGGGGCCCGAGTCGCTGCGCACGATCAGCCACGACATGCGCAATCTCCTCACCGCCGTGCGCGGCCACGCCGAACTGGCGCTCCGTGGTCTCTCGCATGATGACCCGGCCCGTGAAGACGTCGCCCACGCCGTGGTGGTGACAGCAGCGCTCTTCGAGCTCATCGACCAGCTCGATGGGCACGATCCCACGGTAACGCTGGTGGCGGTCAACCTGGACAGCACCGTCAATGCCATGCGTCGCCTGATCGATGCGCTGCTGCCGACCTCCATCGAGATGCGCCTGGAGCCCCAGTCGGAAGGCGCCCACGTGACCATCTCCAAGCTCCGCGTGGAGCGCATCGTCCTGAACCTGGTGATGAACGCCAGGGACGCCATGGACCAGGGGGGTGTCCTCACTGTCACGACCAGCCGCGACTCGGAGGACACGGCGCGGATCGTGGTCTCTGACACCGGGCAGGGCTTCACGCAGGAAGCGCTGGAGCACCTCTTCGAGGCAGGTTTCACCACCAAGCGCGACCGCGGCGGCAGTGGCCAGGGGCTCTCCGTGCTGGCGGCCATCGTGGATGGTGCGGGGGGCACCATCGAGGTGGATTCGCGGGCAGGGGAGGGTGCCACGGTGATCGTGACCCTGCCGCTGGCGGAGCCATCGCTCGTCCCCGGCCGTTAGGAGCGACGGCGACAGGTACGTCCAGCCGGCCCGGCTGAGAGTAGGATTCAGCGCTACCCGCCCCACCTGGAGGATCCGCTCAGCCCATGGCTAATCCGCTCGTCACCGTGATCGGCGCCGGCAACGTCGGTGCCACCACTGCGCAGCGCATCCTCGAGCAGGGCCAGGCAGATGTCTGGCTCGTGGACATCGTGGAGGGCCTGCCCCAGGGCAAGGCGCTCGACCTGGCTGAAGCGGCCCCGGTCACCGGCTACGACATGGTCGTGCAGGGCACCAACGACTACGCTGACACAGCCGGCTCGGACGTCATCGTCGTGACCTCCGGCATCGCCCGCCAGCCGGGCATGAGCCGCGACGACCTGCTGGCCAAGAACGCGGGCATCGTGCGCAGCGTCGTCGAGCAGGCCGTCTCCTACTCGCCAGAAGCGATCGTCATCGTCGTCACCAACCCGCTCGACGCCATGTGCCATGTGGCGCTGGAGGCCAGCGACCTGCCCTCGGACCGTGTCGTGGGCATGGCGGGCGTGCTCGACTCGTCGCGCTTCCGCACCTTCATCGCCATGGAGCTGGGCGTTTCGGTCGCCAACACGAACGCCTTCGTGCTGGGCGGGCACGGTGACACGATGGTGCCCCTGCCGCGCTACTCGACCGTCGGCGGTGTGCCCATCACGGAACTCATGGCCCAGGACCGCATCGATGCCATCGTGCAGCGCACCCGGGACGGCGGCGCGGAGGTCGTCTCCCTGCTCAAGACCGGCTCGGCCTTCTACGCGCCGGCCGCATCCGTGGGCGCCATGGTGGATGCCATCGTCAACAACCGGCACATGATCCTGCCCTGCGCCGCCTACCTGGAAGGCCAGTACGGCGTGGATGGTCTGTACGTCGGCGTGCCCACGCGCCTCGGCAGCAACGGCGTGGAGGGTGTCGTGGAGATCGGTCTCACGGCTGACGAGCAGGTCGCCTTCGACCACTCGGCGGCCGCGGTCCAGGAGCTCGTGGACAAGCTGGTGGCCATGGGGGCGCTGCGAGCCTGATCGGGCGACAGGCGGGCTTCAAGACAGCATGAGCGACGGCGGCGGCTCGACCCCGTCCGAGCTGCGCGTCACCGCGCTCATCAGTGATATGGACGGCGTCCTCATCGATACCGGCGGTGTCTACAACCGGCACTGGGAGCAGTGGGCGGATCGTCAGGGCATCTCGCCTGAGCGCATCGTCGCGGTGCACTTCGGCCGACCAGCGGCGGAGACCATCCGACTCGTGGCCCCGGATCTGGACGCCGTCGCCGAGGCACGGCGCTTCAACGACGCCCTGGCTGACGACCCTTCTGCGGCCGGCGTCCTGGCCATGCCAGGCGCCCTGGAGTTGGCCAGTGGTATCCCGGCGGATCGCTGGGCCATCGCCACGAGTGCGCCGCGCGTCATTGCGGAGCGCTGGCTGGCCCGTATCGGCTTGGTGCTGCCGAGGGTCATGGTGACCGTCGACGACGTCGTACGTGGCAAGCCGGCCCCTGACCCGTACCTGCGGGCCGCGGAGATGCTCGGCGTGGATGCTCGAGAGTGTCTCGTGCTGGAAGACGCCCCAGCCGGCGTCAGCGCAGCCCGAGCCGCCGGAGCCACGGTGCTGGGTGTCCTCTCCACGCACACCGCGGCGCAGCTGGTCGATGCTGACCACCTCGTGGCGGCGCTGGACCAGGTGGTCATCCGCCCGGATGGCCTGGCCGGCGACCTGCTGGTGCGCTGGCCGCCCGCCCCGCGCTGACGGTCGCGACTCAGGGCAGCTGGCCGCCGGTCGCGACTCGGGACAGGAACCGTCCGTCGCCCGGACGGCCCCGGTAGGCGCCGTCCTCCACGATGACCTGCCCGCGCGAGAGCACGATGTCGCTGCCGCCCTGCACCTCCAGGCCCTCGTAGCAGGAGTAGTCCACGGCCATGTGGTGCGTGGTCGCCGAGAGGACGTGACGCCGCTCGGGATCGTAGATGACGATGTCGGCGTCGTAGCCGGGCGCGACGACGCCCTTCCGGCCCCCCAGGCCGAAGATGCGCGCCGCCGCGGTCGAGCAGGTCTCCACCCAGCGCTCCATGCTCAGGCGTCCCTGGACCACTCCCTGGAAGAGCAGGTCCAGGCGTTCCTCGACGCCGGGCAGGCCGTTGGGGATCTTGCGGAAGTCCCCGCGGCCGATGTCCTTCTGTCCCCTGAAGTCGAAGGGGCAATGATCGGTGCCGACCACCTGCAGGTCGTCGTTTGCCAGTCCGCGCCAGAGAACCTCCTGGTGGTCCCTTGGTCGGAGTGGCGGTGAGCACACGAACCTGGCGCCATCGAACCCGTTGCCCAGGTCGTCGAGCGACAAGAAGAGGTACTGCGGGCAGGTCTCGGCGAGGACGCGTGCCCCACGCTGGCGGCCGCGCACGACCTCTTCGAGGGCGTCCCGCGAGCTGAGGTGGACGACGTACACGGGCGCCGCTGCCGCTTCCGCGAGGCGGATGACGCGGTTCACGCACTCGGCCTCCAGGCCGGGGTGGCGGGAGACGCCGTGGAACCAGGGGTCGGTGCGGCCAGCCTCGGCGTTGGCGTTGGCGAGGACGTCGATGGCCACGCCGTTCTCGGCGTGCATGAGGATGAGCCCGCCGTTGCCGACGGTCCGCAGCATGGCCCGCAGGATGGCGCCGTCATCGGAGAGCTGGACGCCCGGGTAGGCCGTGAAGAGCTTGAACGTCGTGACGCCCTCGGCGACGAAGGCGTCCATCTCGGCCAGCGTGGCCTCGTTGACGTCGTTGACCATCATGTGGAAGCCGTAGTCGATGGCGCAGCGGCCCTCGGCCCGCGCCATCCACGTCTCCAGGCCCTCGCGCAGCGGCCGGCCGCGCGTCTGGCCGGCGAAGTCGATGATGGTCGTGGTGCCGCCGAAGGCAGCGGCCCGGGTGCCGCTCTCGAAGGTATCCCGCGAGACCGTGCCTGCGACCGGCAGCTCCATGTGCGTGTGGGCATCGATACCACCGGGGATGACGAGTCGCCCACGGGCATCGATGACGCGGTCCACGCGTTCCCGGGCCAGCGTCGCCCGGCCGGCCGATGCATCACTCTCCGGGAGCCCCACGGCGGCGATCGTCTCGCCCTCCACGAGGACGTCGGCTCGGCAGGTGCCGTCGGCGTTGACGACGATCCCGTTGGTGATGAGCGTGCGCATCGGATCCTCCGTCAGAGCGCTGAGGGCGTGGCCGGCTCCAGGAGCGCGACCGACGACGTCTGCTGGCATGGTAGCCCGCGTGGCGCGGTCAACGAGGCCAGACGGGGCCTCGTGTACCCTGTGGGCCGTCATGCCCACCCCCGAGTCGCGCTACCCGGTGACGGCACGCGTGCCGTGCCGGTCATGGTGACCCGGCACGGATCCGGTCCCCTGCATCGCCTGCCGGCGATGGCGGCGGCCGCCGTCACAGCCGTGCTGACGCTCTCAGCGATGGGGCCCGCCCCGACGGTCGGCAAGGCCGACGCTGCCGTGCATCGACCCCGGGATGGCGGTGCTGCCGCCCGTCGTGTCGACTGGGCGGCTCGTCCCATCAGCGCCGGGGGCATCCGCGTGCGCGACCGCGACCAGCTCCGCGGGCTGCCACCGCAGGCCCGACTGGGGTACCACCCCGCGACCGGTCGGGTGCGCTTCATCTCCGGGTCCCCGAGGCGTCCCCTCGCGAAGGCTCCGGCCGCCGTCCTGGCCGGTGCGCGCCCGTTCAGGCCGGCCGAGGCACGTTCGCGTGCCCGACGGTTCGTCGACCGCTACGGGGGACTCTTCGGCCTTGCCTCAGCTCGTCGGGAGATGCGGGCTCAGCCGGCACGTCGCCACTCCCTGCCGCTGCCCACCCGTCTCTCCTCCGCGTCCGGCGCACGTTCAGCGCCGGCGGCGCCGAGCCCCTTCAGCGTGACGGTGCGCTTCGACCAGGTCCGCGCCGGCCTGCCCGTCATGGGCGGCCAGATCGCCGTACAGGTGTCCGATCGCGGAGAGGTCATCTCCGCGGCCGGCGAGGTGCTGCCATCCGTAGCCAAGGTCGCGACGCGACCGCGTCTCAGCGCCGGGGTCGCAGCGAGCATCGCGGCTACGTGGTTGGCGCGCCAGGCAGGCCGCACAGCCTCGGTGGTGAGCACGCGGTCGGAGGGCCTGGCCATCTACGACCCTCGCCTGATGGGAGACGACGTCAGCGGCCCGACAGCGGCTCGGCTGGTGTGGCAGATCGATGCCCGGATGCCTCCGAGTGATCGCCAGGAGGCCCGGGAGCAGCTCGTGGTCGTGGATGCGCGTGGCGGGCAGGTGCTGACGTCCATCGGGCGCCTCTACCGCGTGGGTCGCTTCGTCTGCGACAACCGGAACCTGCCCGGCCGGCCACTCCGTTGCGATCCACCGTTCGCGCGCCGCGAGGGCCAGTCGGTCACGGGCGTCGCCGACGTGGACGCCGCCTACCGGCTGATGGGGTCGCTGGACGCGTATCTCGCCGAGCGCTTCGGGCGCACCGGGCTGGACGGCCAGGGAGCAGGGCTGAAGGCCACCGTGCGCTACTGCGCCGCCTACGGGTGCCCGTGGCGCAATGCCGAATGGAAGTGGCGGGAGCAGCAGGCGGTCTTCGGCATCCGGGTGGGCACGCGCCGACGACATCGTGGCCCATGAGTTCATCCACGGCCTGCTCGATCACGAGGTGCCGCTCTTCTACCAGTACCAGTCGGGCGCCATCAACGAATCGCTCGCCGACATCTTCGGGGAGCTCTTCGACCTGGCCGAACCGTCGGGTACGGATACGGCGGCGACCCGCTGGCTGATCGGCGAGGACACGCCCCGGGGTGCCTTCCGGGACATGCAGGACCCGCTCCGCTTCGGTCACCCGGATCGGGTGCGCAGCCCGCGCTGGCACCGCAGCGCCGCCGATGACGGTGGCGTGCATCGCAACAGCGGCGTGGGCAACAAGGCGGCCGCGCTCATCGCCGACGGCGGCACCTTCCGCGGTCAGGCGGTGGCCGGCATCGGCGAGGAACGGACGGCTCGCATCTTCTACCAGGCCATCACGAGCCGGCTGACCCCGGCCGCCAATTACCTCGACCTGGCCGACGCGCTGGTGGCGGCCTGCACGGACCTGGCCGGCAGCGCTGGCCTGACCATGGCGCACTGCGCATCGGTGCGCGATGCCACGCAGGCCACGCAGATGCACCTTGAGCCTCGCGAGCTGGCGCCGAAGCAGGCGCCGCTGTGCGCTCCGGGTCGGCGTCCCGTGGACGTCTTCGCCGACGACCTGGAGGATCCCGGCGCGGGACGCTGGGTGATCCAGCGCCTGGCGGGCACGCGCAAGGGCTGGTACTACCCCCAGAACCCCAACGACGACCCGGCCTGGGATGGCACCTGGGCGTCGAGCGGGCAGACCAACTTCTACGCGCCCGACTTCGGCAGTCGCTCCGACACCGTCATCCAGACTCGCCAGCCGGTCAAGCTGCCGGAGGGCGCCTTCCTGCACTTCGAGCACGGCTACTCCTTCGACGCGGCGGGCTCCCGACGCTACGACGGCGGCATCGTGGAGGTCAGGGTCGGCGGCGGCCCCTGGAAGGGCGTGAACGCGCTGCTCACCCACGGGGGCTACAACGGCCAGATCGCCCGCGGGACCGGCAACCCGCTGGCCGGCAGGCGAGCCTGGACGGGCGACTCGCACGGCTGGTCGTCGGCTCGCGTGGACCTCTCGTCCTTCGCCGGGCAGTGGTTGCGGCTGCGCTTCCGGATGGCTTCGGACCGCGCCGTGAGCGGTCTCGGCTGGTACGTGGACGACGTCCGTATCTACGCCTGCGCCGAGGACACCGACAAGCCGACCGGGACGCTGAGCATCGATGCCGGCGCCGCCAGCACGGGCGACGCGCAGGTGGACCTCTCGATCGGCTACGCCGATGCCTCGACCTGGGTGACCCACGTGCGGGTCTCCAACAGCCCGGCGCTCGGTGGCAGCGGACAGCTCCTGGCGGGCATCACCATGCCGATCCGGGCGACGCCCTGGCCTGGGACCTGGTCGACGCCGGCGCTGGGCGGCACGCCCGGCGCGGGCCCCAAGGCCGTCTACGGCCAGGTGCGCGATGCCGCCGGCCATTGGTCGGACGTCTTCAGCGACGACATCGAGCTGCTGCCTCTCGCCGTGATCCGCGGGCTTCGGCAACCGGGCAGCGGACTGACCGGCCGCTCCTGGACGGGCTCTAGAAGCGCTCGACGTCCAGGTACACCTTGGCGTTCTTGACCTTGCCCTTCTTGGACCAGCCGACTGACGACATGCGGGCGCAGCTGTCGCCCCGGATGCCGATGACGGTGCGCACGTTGCCGTCGTCGCCCTCGAACATGTCGATGCTGCGGATCTGCTCGATACCCTCCGGCTCCAGGAGGAGCTGATCGATCTGCTGGCCGACGCTGCTGTCGACCGGACCGTCGAAGGTCACCACGATGGCTCGCGCGCCGGTCACCAGCGTGGCGCCCTCAGTGGTCCGCGCTTCCTTGGGGGTCGTCCACTCCATGGTGGCGGTGGTCCCCGTCTCCGCGGTCCCGCGCTTGGACATCTCCCAGGTGATGCGCTCGTACGTCCCGGTCTCGTCCTCGCGCAGGCCAGCCGTGAACTGGCTCAGCTGCCACTTGGAGGCGCTCAGGTCGACGATGGCGTCGTTCTCGCAGGTGTAGTCGAAGGCGGTCGACGACCCGCGGTCGCCGTTCGCGGTCTCCTCGCCGGTCACCGCAGCCGACGGATCCGCGACATCGGGCTGCGTGACGGGGCGTCGCCGTCGTCGCGCGGGAGGCCGTGGCGCCTGCCGCCGGCGAGGCGGATGCACCCGGGCGGACACCCAGGCGGCCGCCGCTGTTGAGGATGCCGCCGCCCGAGACGGCCAGCGTTCCGCCCACGAGCAGCAGCCCGATGACCATGGCCAGGCCGACCATGCCTGACAGCCCCGAGCGCTGGGCGGTGGGCAGGTCCACGTGCCCTGGCTTGACGCCCCGCAGCGGATCCGCCGTGCTGGCGATGGGCAGGCCGCAGTTGCGGCAGACCCGCGCGCCGGCCTCATTGGCGAGCCCGCAGGCCGGGCAGGTCACGCCCTGCGGGGCCTGGTCCGGCGTCCACGGCTGGCGTGGCGCGCCGGCGCCTTGGGGCTGGGTCGATCGAGTCATGCCAGCGGATGGTGCCACAGGAGCCCGATGAGCGAGCGCGACCGCCCCGGTCGCGCCCTGGACTTCCAGGCCGAAGCGTGGCGCAACGCTCGACGCCCGGCGGGTGCTACCGCAGCACGTAGAAGCCCTGGAAGTCCACCGGTCGTCCGGGATCCACGGCACTGATCGCGATGTGGCGGGACGTGACCCGGTCGAAGTTCATCGTCCACACGAGTTCGCGCTGGCTGCTCGTCTCGCGGTGCAGGTCGACGAGCGCGGCCCTCTTGCCGTTCACGAAGACGCGCACGCGGCCCATCCCTGGACCGGTCGCCGCCACGAGGGCCACGGATCGGCCGGTGAAGCTCGCCCGGATCCACCGGTGGCTGCGGGCGGCGGCTGCCACCATGCCGTCACCACCGAGACGGGTGCCCACCGGGCCCCGCAGGGCGGCGGTCAGCTCGCCGCTGTAGTACCAGGGGCCGACGCGCCCTTGGTCGTCGACACCTCGGACGCGAAAGTGGTTGGCGAGGCCCGTCTTCAGCCAGACACGGGTCTGGCGCGCCGCCGGCGCGCCGATCGGGATGCCCGTCCAGTCACCCCGACCGACGCGGCGCTGGAGCATGTAGCGGCTCACCCCGGGCGAGACGGGCATGCGGCTTCCAGCTCACCGTGACGGGTGAGTCGGGCAGCCGGCTGCCGCGCTTGAGGACCATGTCCGGCTCGCGCGAGGATCGGACCGAGCCGGTCGGACCACACGAACGAGAGGTTGGGTCCCAGGTAGGTGCGCTGCAGTCGCTGGCGCGTCCAGCCCTGCCGGGCGCAGGCCTCGACGCTGCGCGCGTAGAGCTTCCAGCCGTTGGCGTCGGCGGCGCACTGGCTGCTCACGCCGGCGCGGTAGCCGGTCAGGAAGAAGCGGCCGGACTTGCGCAGCGAGAGCGGCCCAGGTGGCATCGATGGCGCGCTGCTGATCGATGCTGGGATTGGCACGCTCCGGTCGGTAGAGCTGGTCCATCGTGTCGTCACGGACGTCGTAGCAGCGGTTCCCGGACCTGGTAGCCGGGCGCGGTGGTGCCCGCGCATGGCGTAGTACCAGGCGTACTGCTTGGTGGCGACGGCGCCGACCTCCAGCGTCGCCTGGTGCAGGCGCCCGGGCCACTCGCCGGAGGCCATGACCTCCGCCACGTAGCGGCGGAAGGGAACGCGCTCGCACGCGCCCGGTCTGGGTGCGCAGGACGCGGATCGTCCGGGGTGGCACGGTCTGGCTCGTCCAGCCGGTGCATGATGAGCTGGCCGCGACCGGCGCTGGAGCCGGCCAGCTGCGGGATGGACAGGACGCGCCGCCACGGTGAGCGCGGCAAGGCCGACTGCGCAGGAACAGCGGGGTGGCGCCGGGGACCCGTCTGGGTCGACGGCAGGGCGTGCAGTGATGACACGGGCATCGGGTACCTCCATGCGGGCCACACGACATCGCTGGGGCGATGACGAGGGCTCGGCGCCGCACGTCGGCAGGGTCGGGAAGGGCCGATCGCGACTGGGGTGGCGATCTGGTCGGCAGCGCACGCGAGGCGAGCGCGGTCAACGAGTCACGGGGCATCCGGCGCCTGGGGAACGCAAGCTGACCCGTTGGGGCGACGCGCATCCGTCAACGGCGACCGAAGCGCATCAGATCCCTGCCGTGGGCGCGGCGGGTCTTCTGTTGGTGAGCCTCGTTGGCGTGGATTTGTGCGCGAAGACTAGCAGGCCGCGCGCGTCGTGCAGTCAAGGACAAGCAGAGGAGATGGCGGTTGTCCACAGAATCGCAGACCGGGCCACCCGTGGGTGACCCGGTCTCTGTGCTGGAAGGCGCCGCCGCAGCGGCGCGAGGAAGGGCCGATCAGTCCTCCCGGATGCGGAAGACCATCCAGGCGCCGTAGCCGGCGGCGAGGCCGCTGACCCAGAAGATGATGCGCCCGACCAGGTGCAGGAAGTCGACGGAGTCGCCCCCGCCACGCACCCAGGCCAGCAGGTTGATGACGGCGAAGAGCGCCAGCGAGAGACCCAGGGCACCGATGAGCGACGCGGTAGCCCTTCCCGAAGTCGTAGTGGCCCCATCGATGGATCCAGATGGCCAGGATGGTGAGCACCGCCAGGACCACCGTGAAGTCACTGACGACGCGGTAGTCAAGCAGGAACTCCCAGACCAGGTAGACGACCAGGACGATGACCGATGCAGCCGTGAGCACCAACTGCTCGCCCGCGACGAGTCGCTGCCGCAGCGTGGCCACGGCGTTGCCGACGGCCGCGGTCGCCTGGGAGGCGGAGCCGCTGCCCGAGGGCGGAGCCGGTTGCCCCGGGGGTGCTGCGTTGGGGGTCTCGGTTCCGGGTCCAGACATCAGGCATTCCCTCCTATGACAGGCAGGCGTCCACTCTACCGGGTTGGCCCACGGCCGCGATGGTCACTTCGGTCGGCCTGACCGCGGGACCATCGACCTCCCACCGCTCTCGGCTGTGCCCCAGTATCACCCAGCCGGCCTGCTGCGCTCAAGTCGTCTGGCGCATCCAGCGGTCTCGCGACCCCGGGCAGGCAGCCGTGCGGTGCGGAGCGCTCTGCAGGGCTGTGGTCGGCTGGACCCCGTACGACTGGGCCTGCCGGCTGCGCTGACAGGATGCTGCTCCTCAAGGCCGCTCCGGCCTAGCCTCGTCGGAGCGCCGGTACCGCTCAGGCAGGCGAGCGGCCGGCGCCCCATCCTTCGCGGGTCGTGGTGAGGCACACTGCATGGTGATGTCCATCGCGTCCCTGGCTGTCGCGCTGTCGACTGATGCTGTGCTCACCGTCGCCGTCGGGGACCCTGACGAGCCCGGACCGCGCCGCGACCGCTCCACCACAGCTGGCCTGGGAGATCGTTTCGCGGCGCCCGCACGATGCGCAGGCCTGGACCCAGGGTCTGCAGCTGGACGCTGATGGCCGGCTCTTCGAATCGACCGGCCTGCGGGGCCGGTCGACGCATCCGCGAGGTGGACCCGGTCGAGGGGACCGTCCTCCGCGAGGCGCGCCTGCCCGAGTGGCAGTTCGGCGAGGGGCTGGCGCTCGTGGACGACCGGCTCATCCAGCTCACGTGGCAGGAGGGCATCGCCCACACCTGGGATGCTGCCACCTTCGAGTCGGAAGGCACGTTCCACTACGAAGGCGAGGGCTGGGGCCTCTGCTTCGACGGACAGCGGCTGGTCATGAGCGACGGCAGCGATCGTCTCACCTTCCGTGAGCCCAGCACCTTCGAGGTGATCGGCAGTGTGCGTGTCCAGGCGGCCGGTCTGGCCGACATGCGGCTCAACGAGCTGGAGTGCGTCGATGGCATGGTATGGGCGAACGCCTGGCTGACGGACACGATCGCTGCGCATCGACCCAGCGAGCGGCCATGGTCACGGGCATGCTCGACCTGACCGGGCTCCTGGAGCAAGGCCCGGGAAACGAGCGCCTGCCTCTACGCCGCCGCCTCACGCCGCCGGCCAGCCCTGCGCTCCCGCCGCCGGACGTCCTGAACGGCATCGCCTGGGACGCGCAGCGTGGCACGTTCCTGGTCACCGGCAAGCTCTGGCCGGTCCTCTTCGAGCTGCGCGTCAGCGAGCCGTGCTGAGCGTCGACCACGCCGTGCCGCCCTGGCTGGCTTCGGGCGCTGCATGACCGATCAGCCGGCGAACGGCACCCTCGGGCGACCTGGGACCTCGACGCGCGACCGGAACAGGCTGCCGGCCAGTGGCTGGGCGGCGTGCTCATCCTCTGACAACAGCTCCCATGCGGTCGTGATGTAGAGGTCGCGCAGGTCCGGCCCGCCGAACTCGCAGCTCGAGACGTTGGAGACGGGCAAGGGGATGATGGCGTCCAGCGTGCCGTCCGGCAGGTAGCGGTGCACGCCGTAGCCGGGCCAGGTGGCCACCCAGACCGCGCCCGCGCTGTCCACGGTCAGGCCGTCCGGTCGCCCCCCGCCCTCGCGGATCGTCACGAACTCGCGGCGGTCGCTGATGTCGCCGCTGACGGGGTCGAAGTCGAACCGGTCGACGCGGCAGGTCGGCGTGTCCACGTAGTACATCGTCAGGCCGTCCGGGCTCCAGCCCAGGCCGTTGGAGATGGAGACGTCCCCGAGCATTCGTGTCACTCGCCCGTCCGCATCGAGCCGGTAGAGCGAGCCCCGCCCCGGCTCGGCGTGCCAGTCCATGGTGCCCGCCCAGAAGCGACCCTGGGGATCGGTCTCGCCGTCGTTGAAGCGGGTCGATGGGTCGGTCGCCTCGACGTGCGCGATGAGCTCCGGCTCACCTTCGTCAGGCAGTGCGTAGAAGCCGTCCTGGAGTGCCGCGACGTACCCGCCCGACGCCCGCGGCAGGACGACTCCCACGGCCATCGGCAGGCGGCGCTGGATGGTCGAGCCGTCGGCCGGGTCGGTCACCAAGACGGTGTTGTTGGGGATGTCCACCCAGAGCAGGCGGCCGATGCGCGGGTCCCAGACGGGGCCCTCGCCCACGAAGGCGTCGTGCTCGACCAGGAGATCGGGAGCCGGAAGCACGCGATGGGGCATGACGGAGTCCTCCACGGAAGGCGGCGGCCGACGCGCCTGGGTCGGCGGGCGTCACGCCCGATGATGTCCCAAAGGCGATAGGCTCGCGCGGCCAGCCAGGAGCCCGAAGGACCGCCTCATGACCGACCGACCCGCCATCCCGCCGCACATCCTCGAAAGCCGCGTCATCGCCATCGGGCGGCGCCTCCCGGCGGCCGGCGCGCCGCGGGTCGGCGCGGCCCTCGTGGCCGGCGGCGTGCCCGCCATGGAGCTGACGCTCAACGAGCCAGAGGCAGAGTCCCTGGCGGCCATCACGGCGCTGGCCCGTGTCGCTGACGACATTGGCGCCCTGGTGGGCGCCGGGACGGTCCTATCCATCGAGGCCGCGCGGCGGGCGGTCGAGGCGGGCGCTCGCTTCATCGTCGCGCCGCACTGCGACCGCGAGCTGGTGGCGTGGTGCGCTGCGCGGGCCGTGCCCTGCTTCCCCGGCGCCCTTTCGCCCACGGAGATCCTGGCGGCCTGGTCGGCCGGCGCCAGCGCGGTGAAGCTGTTCCCGGCAGCGGTCGTCGGGCCCGCCTACCTGGCCCAGATCGCGGGGCCCTTCCCGGACATCCCCTTCGTGCCTACCGGCGGCGTCACGGCCCAGACGGCCGGCGATTGGATCGCCGCGGGCGCGGTGGCGGTGGGCATGGGCGGCTGGCTCGTCGGCGACGGCGAGCCGGCCGGCGTCATCGAGCGCGCCCGGCTCGTTCGAGCGGCTATCGACGGCGTGACCGTCGCGCAGCAGCCCTGAGGATCAGCGGCGTCTGCCGCCCGGGGGTCTAGGGGTCAGCGCTTGCTCATCCAGGTCAGGTCGTCCTTGAGCACCTGCGACTCGATGAGCTGGAGCGCATTCACGTCATCGGGGACCTCATAGGTCACCCAGCCCTGGACCTTCTTGCCGGCGGCCAGGTCGCCGACCGTCAGGTCCGGCTCGATCTGGCCGAGGACCTCGGCCTCGTAGCGCTTGCCTGACGTGTCGAGCGCATCCCAGAAGATGATGTTGTAGTCGGCGCCGTCTTCCAGGGCCACGTAACGGACCAGGAAGGACACGTACTTCTGGCCCTTGCCGGGTTGGTAGAACGAGTCGGAGATGTCCGGCTTCCAGTCGGCCTTGAGAAGGGTCAGCTCGAGGTCATCGCGCGCCAGCGTGTCGCCGACTCGCGCGACGGGCGCCGGGGTGGCCTCGGCGGCGGGCATCCGTGGCCTCGGGGCTCGGCACGTCGGCAGGTACGGCGCTCTCCACGGCACCCGGTTCGGCGCTTGCCCCGGCGCTCGCTGACGGGCTCGGAGCCTCGGCCTCGACGAGGCCTGCGAACGCCTCGGGCACGACGCGGGCCGTCGTCATGCCGGTGAGGATGCCTTCGCAGACCACCGGATCCTGGCTCACGAGGGCGCAGAACTCAGCGTTCGTGATGACGCTGACGGGCACCGCTGCCTCCTCGTCCTGGGCGAGCACGGGAAGGCTCATGCCGGTCAGTGCCGTGATGGAAAGCAGGGTCGCGGTGACAGCCTTCACGTGATCTCCTCTATTCGGTCCGGTCGAATCGCTCCAGGCTGCCGGATGGTAGCGCGACGGCGAGAAATGTCCAGCAGCATGCTATGAGATCGTGAGCCGGCTGCCCTTCGCCGGCGGACGGTCAGCGGCTCACCCTGCCGGAGGCGTCACCGGCCACCAGGCGCTGCACCTCGGCCAGCGTCACGCGGTTGAGGTCACCCGGGATGGAGTGTTTGAGGCAGCCGGCGGCGATGGCGAAGTCCAAACCGTCCGCGGCGGTCAGGCCACGGAGTCGGCCGTAGATGAGGCCAGCGGCGAATGCGTCACCGCTCCCCACGCGGTCGACGATGTCAAGGATGTCGTAGGCAGCGCCAACGTGGAAGCCCTCGCCGTCACGCAGGCAGGCCGACCAACCGTTGACATCGGCGCCCCGGCTCTCGCGGAGGGTGATGGCCACGGCTGACAGCGACGGGAACGCGTCCAGCACGCGGCCCGTGAGGCGGGCGTAGGCCGCCTGGTCGAGCTGACCAGCCGTCACGTCGACCGTTGCCTCGATGCCGAGGGCCTTCTGGCAATCCTCCTCGTTGCCGATGACGATATCGGCATGCTCGACGAGAGTCCGCATGACTTGTGGTGCGGTCTTACCGTACTGCCACAACTTGGCCCGGTAGTTGAGGTCCACGGACGTTCCCAGCCCGGCTGCACGGGCCGCGGTGATGCCGGTCAGGGCGACCTCGGCGGCGCTAGCAGAGAGCGCCGGCGTGATGCCCGAGACGTGGAACCAGCTGGCGCCGGCCAGGATGGCGGGCCAGTCGAACTCGGCCGGTCCGGCCAGGGCCAGGGCCGATCCGTCGCGGTCGTAGACCACGCTGGAGGGGCGCTGCGCAGCTCCCACCTCCAGGAAGTAGATGCCGAGGCGTCCGGGGCGGCGGATGACGCCACCGACGTCGACGCCCAGGGCGCGCAGTTGGCCGAGGGCGGCGTCACCGAGCGGCCCCTCGGGGAGCGCCGTGACGAACCGCGCCGCCACACCCCACTGAGCCAGGGACACGGCCACGTTGGCCTCGCCGCCGCCGAACGTCGCCTCCAGCAGGTTCGACTGGAAGAGTCGCTCGTGCCCAGGTGAGCGGAGGCGGAGCATGATCTCGCCGAGCGTCACGACCAGGGCCCGAGTCCCGGGCGCAGGATCCGCCATCGCGCTCATCCCTCCCGCAGGCGACGGACGGTGGCCACCGCCTCGCGCGCCGCTTCTGACACGGCCGCCCAGTCGCGGGCACGCAACAGCGCCGGCTTGACCATCCACGAGCCGCCCACCGCCAGCACCCGGCTGTCCGCCAGGTAGACCGCCATGTTGGCCGGGTCGATGCCGCCCGTGGGTACGAAGCGCATCCCCGGGAACGGGGCCGCCATGGCCGTGAGCATGCCGATGCCGCCCGCGGCCTCGGCGGGGAAGAACTTGACGATGTCGAGGCCGAGGCGGCGGGCCCGCATGAGGTCGCTCGGAGTGGCGCAGCCCGGCAGGCTGACGACCCCTCGTTCGAGGGTCCGACGCACCACGGCGTCGTCGATGCCGGGGCTGACGATGAAGCTCGCGCCGGCGTCGATGGCCGCGTCGACCTGCGCGGGCAGCAGCACCGAACCGGCTCCTACGAGGACATCGGGCCAGGCGTCGGCGGCGGCGCGGATGGCGGCCGCTGCGGCGTCGGTTCGGAAGGTGAACTCCGCGATGGGCAGACCGCCGTCCCGCAGCGCCCCAGCCAGTGCCGGGGCGTCGGCAGGGTCATCGATGACCACCACCGGCACGATGCCCAGCTCGGCGATGCGATCGACGATCGAGGTCACGGTAACCTCCACTTCTCGGGCGACGGGCCCAAACGCGCGCGCCCCGGCGTCACGATACGCGAGAGCCGCGACACCGGGAGACCCGGTGACGCGGCCCGGCGTCTGCCGGCCGGCCCCAGAGGACCCTCCGGCATTCCAACGATGCCGACTAGAAGACGCTGTCGGGGTTGTAGAAGCGCTCCACGTTGTCGATGGTGATGAGCGGCGACGGGAGGACCGTGTCCTTCTCGGCCTGGGCACCCGCCAGGATGGCCATGAGCCGGTTGAAGCCGGCGCGCCCGATCTGGTCAGAGTTGTTGAGGCCCGTCGCCTTGTAGACGCCGTCCTTCATGATCTCGACGAGGGCGGCCTTCTCGCCGTCGACCCCGACCACGAAGACCTGGTCAGCCAACCCCTGGTCCTCGATGACCTTCTGGGCACCGAGGCACATGGAGTCGTTCTCGCAGAAGATGGCGTTCAGGTCCGGGTTCTGCGCCAACAGTGTCTCGGCTGCCGTGAAGCCGCCATCCGTGGACCAGCCGGCGAAGTCCGGGTAGGTGATGACCTCGATGTCGGTCTCGCCGACCTTGCTGAGCATGCCGTCGGTGCGGTCAGAGCCGATCGTGTTGTCCGCGGGTCCGCCGCGGATGACACCGAGCTTGCCGGTGCCACCCAGCTGCTCGACGATGAACGCGCCGTCCTGCTCGCCGATGGCGCGGTTGTCAGGTCCCACCCAGCTGGTGTAGTCGCCGCCCACGAGCTTGCGGTCCACCATGACCACCGGGATGCCGGCCGCCTGGATGGCCGCCAGCGCCTGCGGTGCCGCATTGATGAAGGCGCCGGAGAGGACGATGCCCTGCACGCCCTGCGCGATGAGGTCCTCGATGTCCGAGGTGAGCTTCTCCACGTCACCATCGGCGTTCGTGACCAGGACCTCGACGTTGTCATAGGCGCTGGCCTCCAACTGCACGGCATCGGACATGCCGATGAAATAGGCGCAGCACAGCGATAGGTTGGCCATGCCGATCTTGATCTTGTCTGCGTCATCCTGAGCCGAGACACTGCCGACAGTGCCCAGGACCAGGGCCAACGTCAGCACGAGGGTGCCGATTCGCTTCATCGTCTGTGACCTCTTGCTTCGGTACGCGAGCACGTGTGCCCGCTCGACTGGGGCTTCGATGCCCCGGACTCGGTGGCGGTGACGTCCATCAACCCATGCTCAGCGCTCCTTCCGTCGCGCCAGGACCGCCAGGATGATGAGCACGCCCTTGAAGATCTGCTGGTAGTAGGACTGCACGTTGAACATGTTCAGGAGGTTGCTGATGAGTCCCAGCACGAGCACGCCGGCGAAGGTCCCCCGCACGCTGCCGCCGCCACCGCCCAGGATGGCGCCACCGATGACGCAGGCGGCGATGGCGTCCAGCTCGTAACCTGACGCCACGCTGGGCTGGGAGATGCCGACCCGGGACGCCAGGAGAACGCCTGCGACGCCGGCCAGCGTGGAGCAGATGACGTAAGCCAGTGTCGTGTTGAGGCGTACATCGATGCCGGCCAGCCGCACGGCCTCCTCGTTGCCCCCGATGGCGGTGATGGCGCGGCCGGGAGTCGTCCGATTGAGGAAGAAGGTCATGAGCACGAAGGCCGCGATCATCAGGAGGGTGATGACGGGCACAGGCCCGATCTCGGCCGAGCCGATGCGCAGGAAGTCCGGATCGTCGTAGACGACGGGTGTCTCGGAGATGACGTAGACGAGGCCCCGCACCGCTGAGAGCGTTCCCAGCGTCATGATGAACGGCGCGATCTTGAAGCGGGCGATGATGCCGCCGTTGACGAGGCCGACGAGTGCTGCTGCGCCGATGGCCAGCAGGATCGCGACGGGCATGGGCACCGACTGCATCAGCACGCCGACGAGGATGGCGCTCAGGGCCACCACCGCGCCGACCGAGAGATCGATGCCACCCGACAGGATGACGACGAGCATGCCCAGGCTGAGCAGGCCGTTGATGACGATCTGACGCAGCAGATTGCTGATGTTGTTCTCGGTCAGGAACGTGTCCGACGAAACCGCCGCGAACACGAGGAGGACCAGGAACACGACTGGCAGTGCCAGGTCGAGCCAACCGCGCGATCCGCTGGCCGAGGCCAGACGCTCGCGCACGCCCGGCTTCTCGGCCGAGGCGGCCTGGGGGTCCGGACCGCTCATGCTGCCCTGCCAACGACGCCGGACGCGATGGTCAGCAGCCGCTCTTCCGTGGCCTCGGCGGCAGGCAATTCGCCCACCACTCGACCGTGACGCATGACGACGATCCGGTCACTCAGGCCGATGATCTCCGGCAGGTCCGAGGAGATGAGCAGGACCGCCAGGCCGCGGTCAGCAAGGTCCGCGATGATGCGGTAGATCTGGACCTTGGTGGCGACGTCCACGCCACGCGTCGGTTCGTCCAGGATCTGGACGCGAGCGCCGTGGATGAGCCACTTGCCGAAGACGACCTTCTGCTGGTTGCCGCCGGAGAGCATGCGTACCGGGCGGCGCAGGGTCGGTGGACGGATGTCCAGCCCGCTGACCTGGCCCTCGGCGGCGGCGCGTTGCGCACCCCGATGGATGATCCCGAGGCGGCTGAGCTTGCCCAGCGAGGCCAGCGTCAGGTTATCCAGGATGCTCGCCGGCAGAACCAGTCCGTCGCGCCCGCGCTCCTCCCCAAGCATGGCCACGCCTGCCCGCAGGGCATCCCCAGGTGAGCCAGGCCGATACGGATGATGGTCCAGCTCCATCGTCCCGCCGGTCGGCCGGACGGCCCCGAAGATGGCCCGTGCCAGCTCCGTGCGCCCGGCTCCGACCAGCCCGAACAGCCCCACGATCTCGCCAGTCCCCAGTGTCAGGTCCACCTCGTGGAAGCCGGGACCGCTGAAGCGGCCCAGGCGCAGGAGTCCGCCCACCGGCGGTCGCTGGCGAGCCGGATAGATCTCGCTGAGGGGTCGGCCCACCATCATGCGGATGAGCTCGTGTTCCGTGACGGCTGACGTCTCCACGGTCCCCACGAGCTCGCCATCCTTGAGCACCGTGATGCGGTCGGAGATGCGCAGCACCTCATCGAGACGGTGCGACACATAGATGATGGTCCCGCCCTCCTCGCGGAAGCTGCGCAGCACGGCGAAGAGCCGATCCAGCTCCTTATTGGAAAGGACGGCCGATGGCTCATCCAGGATGACGCACTCGAGGGGCGCTCCGGAACGCCTTGGCGATCTCCACCATCTGCCGCTGCGAGACCCCCAGGCGGTCCACGCGCTGACGCGTGTCGATGCCCTCGAAGCCCAGCCTGTCCAGGCTGGCCTCGGCCTCTCGATGGGCGGTGGCCCAATCCACGATGCCCGGTGCCACGGTGGGCAACTCGCCGAGCAGGAGGTTCTCCGCCACGCTCAGCTGCGGTACGAGGCTGAACTCCTGGTAGACGGCGCGGATGCCCTGCTCGCGCGCCCCGTGCGGCGATCGTGGGTCATAGGGGACGGCATCGACGGCCATCGCCCCGGCGTCTGCGCGGATGGCCCCTGAGAGGACGCGGACGAGGGTGGACTTGCCCGCGCCGTTCTCACCGATCAAGGCGTGGATCTCGCCGGGGCGAGCCACGAACGTCACCGCCTGCAGGGCGTACGTCGGACCGTAGCGCTTCGTGATGCCGGACATCTCGACGCGCGTCGCATCGGTCACGCGTCGCTCCCTGTCCCGGGCGCGCCGGCGGCCATGACGTCGTGGAAGAGGATGGCCTTCTGCTCGGTCATCGCGAGCATCGTGTCGTGGATCGATTCGCGACCGTGGCCACTCATCTTGAGGCCGCCGAAGGGCAGATTCTCAGAGCGCACCGCGGAGCCCCAGTTGACGATGACGCCACCGGCCTCCAGGCGGAAGGCCACGTTCATGGCCGTCTGGAGATCGCGCGTGAAGACCGCCGCCTGCAGTCCGTACGGAGAGTCGTTGGCGATAGCGATAGCATCGTCGAGCGTGTCGAAGGCGACGACCGGTACGACCGGCCCGAAGGTCTCCTCGCAGAAGAGCCGCTCGTCGAGGGGCACGTCGGCCAGGATCGTGGGTGCCACGAAGGCACCGACACGCGTGCCGCCGACCACCAGGGTGGCGCCGGCGCGGACGGCCTCGTCCACGCGGGCCACGACCTCGATGGCGGCCGCTTCGCTGATCAGCGGGCCGACGTCGCTGTCCTCGCGAAGCTGGTCGGCCACTACCAGCTCTCCCGTCTGCCGCGCCAGCTCCGCAGTGAAGTCGGCCACCACCCGGCGGTCCACGAGGACCCGCTTGACCGAGCAGCAGATCTGACCGTTGCCGCGAGCGAGGCGGCCGAGCAGGATGGCGCGGGCAGCCAGCTCAAGGTCGGCATCCGCACAGACGATGGAGGCGTCGTTGCCGCCAAGCTCCGCATGAAAGGGCTTCATGTGCTCCGCGGCGATGCGAGCCAGGGCGACGCCGGTCTCCACGCTGCCTGTCAACGTGAGCATCTGCACGCCCGGACTGGCTGCCAGTCGCGGTCCGATGCGCGCCCCACTGCCGCTGACCATCTGGTGGGCCGCCTTGGGCAGCCCGCAGTCCTGCAGGATCTCCGCCAGCCGCAGCAGGGTGAGCGGGCAGTCGCTGGGGGGCTTGCCGATGACGCTGTTGCCGGCCCCCAGCGCTGCGCCGACCTTGTGGGCGTAGAGCTCCAGCGGGTAGTTGAAGGGCACGATGGCGGCCACGACGCCGATGGGCTGTCGGATGACCATGGCCACGTGGCGTTCGGCTCCCGGGATGGCATCCATGGGGACCTGTCGGCCGAAGAGGCGCTTGGCTTCTTCACCGAAGCCACGCAGGATGCGGACCGAGGCATCGACCTCGCCGCGCGTCTGGCGGATGGGCTTGCCGTTCTCCTCAGCCAGCAGGCGGGCGATGGCCTCGCGGTCCGCCTCCAGGCGCGCGGCAGCCTCGATGAGCGCCGCACCGCGGGCGTGTGCCGGCATGAGTGACATCGCCCGCCGGCCTTCCTGGGCAGCGGCGACAGCGCGGTCGACGTCCTCGTCGGTCGCGTCAGGGACATGGTCGATGACGATACCGGTGCCAGGGTTCAGCACGGCGATGGTCGCGCCGTTGGAGGCATCGCACCAGTCGCCGGCGACGAGCATCCGCATCGGTCCCCCTCCATTGCATATATTGGAACGGCGTCGTATATGATGGAACCATGTCGATGGTACGCCTCCCGTCAAGCGTCATGCGGTGGTCTCCCGCAAGGGCCGGGCGGTCGCGCATGACCGTGACCCCGTTGCGTCATCCGGAACGAGCACAGCTGTGACGACGGAGCGTGGAGACGTCGTCGCCTCGGCCAGTTCGACGGCCCTCAAGGCCCTCCGCGTCCTGGAGGCGGTGGCCGCTGAGCCTCGTCCGCTGGCTCTCGCGGAAGTGGCCCATCGGACGGGCATGAACAAGAGCGCCGCCCATCGCATGCTGGCTACCCTCATGAGCGCTGGGTATGTGCGCCAGGACGCGGAATCCCGGCGCTACTCGTTGAGCTACCGGGTCGTGTCGCTGAGTCGCAACCTGCTGGCGGACGACGAGGTCATGCGCCTGGTCCGGGCCGGCCTCGAGCGGGTCTCAGCGGACACTGGTGAGGGCATCCACCTGGCGATGCTGGACGGCATGGAGACCGTGCTCGTGCAGCGCGTCAGAGGCACGCGCATCGTGGCCGTTGACTTCCAGGTCGGGGATCGCAGCCAGCTCCATTGCACGTCCATCGGCAAGGCTCTGCTGGCCTACCAGCCCAGCACCGTCATCGAGGCCGTCATCGCGGCCGGGCTGCCGGCACTCACGGCGCGGACCATCACGCAACCGGACGTGCTGCGACGGGAACTCCGCCGCGTCCGGGAGCGCGGCTACGCGACGGACGATCGCGAGCTCTCCGACGACATGCGTTGCCTGGCGGTCCCCATCTTCGAGCGCGACACGCCTGTGCGCATGGGCATCAGCTGTTCCGGACCGGCTACCCGCTTCACGCTCGACTACTTGGAGCAGCTCCGCAAGCCGCTGATGCGTGCTGCCCATGAGCTTTCCACACAGTTGGGCGGCAGGGCACCCGCAGCAGCGGACGCCTGATGGCGCCGGCGAATGCCTCAGAACGGCTCGATCTGCGTCAGTCGGAGTGCCGCCTCGAGGTGCTCAGGGTGTGCCGCGAGGACGTTCGTGAAGCGTGACCAGGCCGCTCGAGGGCGACCCATGCCCAGCAGGGCCAGTCCCTCCAGGTAGCGTGCCTCGACCTGAGCCCGCGCCGTGAGGTCGTCGTCGAAGAGCAGCAGCGTGGGCAGCGAGGTGGCGAAGTAGGGGATGCGCGCCACTGCCCGCGCCTGGCGCCGGGCCGCCGCCTGGAGGGCCTGCAGGCGCGCCTCGGCGGCGTCGGCATCGCCCAGCTGGCGGAGCGCCAGGGCCTGCCAGTAGGGTCCATCGGCAGCGGGCGCGTCGGGGTCACCTTGTGGGGCCGCGGCTCGTGCCCACCACTCTCGGGCCTCGGAACCATCTCCGCCTGCCGCCAGGCAGTGCCCCAGCAGCAGCTGGAGCTCGTTCTCTGCCGTCAACAGGTGCTTGCCCTCGCCGAGGTTCGCTGGGTAGTGCATGGCCTGCCGAACGAGGTCGGCCGCCTCGTCGGCGCGGCCCTCGCGCAGCGCAGCACGCGACAGCTCCCGATTGGCCACGACCCACTGCCCGGAGACCAGGCCCTCGCCGCCCTCCCAGGGGTGGAAGCGATGGCCACCCAGGATCGCGGCAGCGTCTGTGTGCCGTCCGACCCGGTTGAGCAGCGTCACGAGCTCCACGGTCAGGTCGTCCCGTAGGAGCACCAGCTCCGGTCTCGCCTCCAGGTCCCTCAGGCGGGCCGCCGGTGCGTCCCCGAGTCGCTTGCGCAGCTGGTCGTATTCGTACTGGAGACGCGCGTCCGCCGGGTCGGCGCGCAGTGCGCGCCGGTATGCGGCCCGGGCGCGCTCGGGCCGTCTCAGTACGTTGAACTCGGCGATGCCCAGATTGCGGTGCACGGTCGCGAAGCCGGGCTCCAGCCTGACCGCCGCGCGCCACCGTGCGATAGCCTCCCGGTAACGTCGCCGGTCGTAGAGCAAGTTGCCCAGGTAGGCGTGCGCCCGGCCGTCCCCTGGGGCCCGTGCGATGGCCCACTCGAGCACCTCGATCTCCTCGAGGCGGGCGGGGAAGACGTAGTCAGGCGATGCCGCCCTGGCGCGGGCCAGGTGGAGGTCCGCCGCAGCCTCGTCCCCGCGCCGCGACTGCAGCCAGGCCATCGTGTAGTGAAGGAGCGCCTCCGTACCCCGCTCAGCGCCGGCCGACTCAGCGCGCCGCAGCGCATCGAGCGCCTCATCCGTCAGTCCGGCCCGGGCCTCGTCGTGGGCCACGTCCAGGGCGGTCTGCGTGCCGCCGGGGAGGGGGCTGTCGTGACCCTCGAGCAGGGCCCGTTCGTGGAGGGCCCGGACGTCCAGCCGGTCGGTGGCCAGCATCGCGGCGACCCCCTCCAGCGCCTGCGAGTGTTCGCCCGTCCGGCGCAGAAGACTGACACGGAGACCCAGGGCAGCGGGTGCGACCGCGTTGACCGCCAGGGCCCGCTCCAGAAGCGCGAGGGCGCGGGGCACGTCGCCACGCAGCGACGCGATCTCCGCTCGTGCCGTGTCGGCGGCAGATGTGAAGGCGCCGTCCCAGCCGGCCTTGCCGAAGGCCTCGTCCGCGCCCTTCAGTCCACCCCTCAGTCGCAGCACCAGGCCGAGCAGGTAGCTGGCCTCGCCGTGGCGCGGGTTGGGGTTGCGCATCGTGAGGCGCTCGAGGGCAGCTCGCAGGAAGTGCTCCGCGGCAGGCAGCTCGCCGCGCCGGAGGTGCCACTCGCCCATGGCCGTGTTACAGCGACCGTCGCCGGGGTCGCGGCGCAGCGCCTCGCGGTAGTAGTCCTCGGGGCGCCGTGTCGCGTGGCGATACTGCTGCAGGTGCAGGCCCGTCAGGTAGAGCTCCTCGATCGAGCCGATGTCTTCCGGCGGTAGCGGCTCGGTGGCCGGTCGTGGCGGCTCGCTGGCCGCCACTGCGACGGGCTGGTAGCGGATCAGTTCGCGACTTTCATGACGGACGGACAGCCGCACCTCCGTGGCGGGCATGCCGAGAGGCAGGTCGACGTCTGTCACGAAGGGCCGATCGGGGGCCAGGTCGACGACCCGCTGATCGATGGTCGCCCCGCCTGCCAGGAGCGCCACGACCGCGCCGCGGAACTCCCGCGTGGCTGCCACGCCGACCCGCGCGCCGGCCTCCGTGCGCTCCAGGCTGACCGCCACGTCGAGGTTGGCCTCATGCACGGGGCCGGTGCCCACGATGGGATACCAGGACTGGCTGAAGGTGCGCACCTCGCCGGGCAGGAGGAACGAGAAGTCGGGCTGGTTGTCAGTGAAGACGCCGGCCATGAGTTCCACGTATGGGCCGTCGGCATCGGTCAGCTCGCGGTCCCAGGCGTATCCGAAGTCGTGGTTGCCCCAGGTCCAGAGCTTCTTGCCCGGCGCGATGACGTGGTCGGCCCAGTGCACGTAGCCCTCACCGGCCGCATGGTCAAAGCCACCGAAGAAGTCACGCTCCGAGCCCATCGCCATGTAGGACGTCGGCACCGGGATGTGGCGGTACCAGCGCAGGTCAGCCTCGGCAGCGGGTCGTGAGCCGTAGTCCACGCCGTAGTACCTGCCCGTGGCCACCGGGAAGGTGGACATGGCCCGCTTGGCGTGGTCCGCCACGTAGCGCACGTCGGGCGGGAAGAAGGCCTCGTAATCGTCGTGGACGCGCACTGCCACGTTGGCCCACCACAGGAACGTCTGCACCAGCGACGTCCTGTTGGTGAGGCGCACCTGGAGTTCCAGTACGGACGAACCCGGCCGAAGCGTGACCCCGTGCATGCCCTTCATGCGGAGGGTGGGCTCGTGCTCCGAGCACCAGGCCACCGCGCCGCCGTCCGGTAGCCGCTCGATGACGCAGTCGGTGGGCATGAACGTCGAGGGCCGGTGGTGTTGTGGCCAGTTGAGCTCGATGCCGCCGGAGATCCAGGGGCCCAGGAGGCCGACCAGGGCCGGCTTGATGACGTTCTGCCGGTAGACGATGTCGTAGCCCGTGTGGCGGTCCTGCACGACGTGGATGCGGCCGCCGATCTCCGGCAGCAGCATGACGCGGAGGTGCTCGTTCTCGAGATGGATGGCCTGCCAGGAGCGCGGCTCCGGGGTGTCGGCGAGCCGGTCGGTGACCGGACCCGGATAGACCCGGCCGGACGAGCCCTGGTAGACGCGCCGCTCCAGGAACAGGGGGTTGCGGTCCGGCTCGGGGAGGGGATACGTGTCGATGACGACGGGCTCGGACCAGGCGGCCACCGCCAGGTCACGCTGGTCGGCCGGTCGCGGCGGCAGCTCCATCACGATCGGAGCGGCTCCCGCCGCGCCCGACGTGTGCACGCCCATGCCATCGGCTAGTCTCCTTCCATGTCATCGGGCGACGGGCCCCGCATGGCCGCAGTCGTGGTGACGGACGGCCCTGTCACGGGTCGCCCCACGCCAGCGACTGTATTACAGCCGGTACGATTGGTCATGACCAATCGTACCTTTGAAACCACGAGGGCTTGGGAACCTCGTGGACGAGGAGCACAAGGAGGAGGACCCGCACAGACGCTGTCCCGTGACTTTCCCTGAGAAGACACTCCAACCCACCGGAGGTTCCACGTGGTTGACTCTCGCACCAAGAAGGCGCTCGTGACGTTCGGCGCTGCAGCCCTCCTGACCCTCGGCGCTCTGCCGGTGGCCGCCCAGGATGAGGCTCCGCTCCTCTACGTCATCAACAAGAGCGCGGACCAGCAGTACTTCATCGACCTGCAGACCTCGTTCGAGGCCAAGGCCACCGAGCTCGGTGCCACGGCCCTCAAGGCGGATGCCAAGCTCGACCCGAGCCTCGGCGTGAGCCTCGTGAACGACGCCATCTCGGCTGGTGCCAAGGGCATCGCCATCACCGTGCCCGACCAGACCATCGGCCCGGCCATCTCCGACGCCGCCAAGGCAGCGGGCGTGGCTCTCGTGGCCACGGACGACGGCATCGTCGATTCCGAAGGCAACCCGGTCCCCTTCGTCGGCTTCAGCGGCCCGGACATGGGCGCCAAGGTCGGGGCTGAGGCCGCCCGCCTGCTGACCGAGGGCGGTTGGCTCGAGGACGAGTCGGTCGTCCTGGGCGTCCTCTCCACGGAAGTGCAGACCCTCTCGGTCTGCGAGGACCGCACCAACGCCTCCAAGCAGGCCATGCTGGACGTGGGCGTCGCCCCCGAGTCCATCTTCCAGGTCCCCTACACCGGTGAGACGCAGTCGGCGCAGGATGCCGCCGGCCCGGTCATCACCGCTCATCCGGACGTGACCCACTGGGTCGTCTTCGCCTGCAACGACGAGGGCGTGCTGGGCACCCTGAACGCGCTGGCCACCCAGGGCGTGTCGCCGGACAACATCATCGGCGTCGGCCTGGGCGCCTACGAGGCCTGCAAGTTCTGGGCTGCCGAGCAGCCCAGCGGCTTCAAGGCCGCCCTGTTCATCTCCGGTCTCGATGTCGGCGCTGCCGCTGCACAGGTCCTCTACGACAACGTCGTCAACGGCGTGGAGCTCCCTGAGTTCACCGTCGCTCCCACGACCATCGTCGATGCCACGACCTACGCGGACGTCTTCAACGAGGTCTCCCTGGCCAACTGCTCGCAGTAGAGCCACTGGTGGAGCGGGGTCCCGGTCATTGCCCGGGCCCCGCACCCACCTCCCTGACACCCCGGTGATGGCATGACCCTGACCGCAGCTCCCGATGCCGCCGCAGCCGCCCTGGCCGGTGGTTCCGGCGTCCTCGAGATCCGCCACGTCAGCAAGGCCTTCCCCAACGTCCAGGCGCTCGACGACGTCTCCCTGGACGTGCGGCCGGGGGAGGTGCTGGCCTTCCTGGGCGAGAACGGGGCCGGCAAGTCCACCCTCCTCAAGATCCTCAACGGCGACTACCAACCAGACACGGGGACGCTCACCATCGACGGGGAACCGCTGCGCTTCAGCAACCCGCGGGAAGCGCGCGCCGCCGGCGTACGCGTCATCTACCAGGAGCCGGAGATCATCCCCGGCGTCGACGTGGCTGAGAACATCTTCGCCGGCGAGCTGCCCCGCCGGGGTCCCTTCGTCGACCGCCGCGCGCTCAACGAGGCCGTCGACCGGGAGCTCACCGAGTACGGCTTCGAACGCGTCCTGCCCCGCCGGCGCATGGGTGACGAGCTCTCCTCGGCCCAGCGCCAGCTCGTCGAGATCATGCGCGCGGTCAAGTCCCGCATGCGCATCCTGGCCCTCGATGAGCCGACCTCTTCGCTGACCGACGAGGAGGTCGAGCGCCTCTTCGCCCTCGTGCGCCGGCTGCGCTCGGAGGGTGTGGCCATCATCTACGTAAGCCATCGACTCCACGAGATCCTGCGACTGGCCGACCGGGTGGCCATCCTGCGCGATGGCCGCCTCGTCGCAGTGCGCGATGCGGCCGGGCTGACCGAGGACGAGATCGTCCGCAACATGGTCGGTCGCGACCTGGGCGAGGTCTTCCAGCGGCGGCGGGCCGCCTCCGACCGGGTCGTCCTGCAGGTCGACGACATCCGCAGCGACTGGCATCGCGGCGTCTCCTTCACCATCCACGCCGGGGAGATCGTGGGCTTCGCCGGTCTCGTCGGTGCCGGCCGCAGCGAGCTGGCCAAGGTCATCTTCGGCGAGCTGCCCAGGACATCCGGACACATCTCCGTGGATGGCAAGCCGCTCGACGTGCACTCGCCGAGCGCGGCCATCGCGAATGGCATCGGCTTCGCCCCGGAGGATCGCAAGCGCGAAGGCCTGGTGCTCATCCGCAGCGTCCTGGAGAACACCACCCTGGCCATCCTGCGGCGACTCACCCGCTTCCGGATCATGCAGCGCCGCATGGAGCGGCGGATCGGCGCGGACTTCGTGGAGCGCCTCAACGTGCGCACCCCGTCGCTGGACCAGGAGGTCGGCAAGCTCTCCGGCGGCAATCAGCAGAAGGTCGTGCTGGCGCGCTGGCTGGCGGCACGGCCCAAGGTGCTCATCCTCGACGAGCCCACGCGCGGCATCGACGTGGGCGCCAAGGCGGAGATCTACCGACTCATCGACGAGCTGGCCAATGCCGGCCTGGCCATCATGTTCATCTCGTCGGACCTGCCGGAGATCCTGGGCATGTCCGACCGCATCTACGTCATGCAGGGCGGCCGCATCACCGGTGAGCTGCCCGGACCAGGAACCACGGAACGGCAGGTGCTCGAGCTGGCCATGCACGAGCACCTCAGCACAGGCCGGGCGGCACGCGAGGCGGCAGCGGCTGGAGGGGAGACTTCATGAGCGAGACGCAGCCGGTCGCGCCGGCGCCGGAGCCGGGCTCGAGCGGTGCGCCACGCAGCAGTGCCCCCCTTTCTGCGGACGAGGACGTCAGCACGCTGAAGCGCGTCGTCAACACGGTCGGCGTCGACAACCTCTCGCTCGTCCTGGCCCTCATCCTCATCGTGGCCGTCGTCATCTATCTGCAGCCGCTGTTCCTGTCCTGGCAGAACCTCATGAACAGCCTCAGCCAGTCGATCGTCATCGTCGGTCTGCTGGCCCTCGGCGAGACCGTGGTCATCGTGGCCGGCATGCTCGACATCTCCGTAGGCTCCATCGCCTCCGTGGCCTCGGTGACCGCGGCCACGGCCATCGTCTACGGCTCGGTGTTCATGCCGGGCGACTTCGAGATCCCCATCCCCTTCGTGCAGGGCTCGATGCCCGGCGCGCTCATCGTGGGCATCGCCACCGGGATGGCGCTGGGCGTCGTCAACGGCCTTATCGTCACGAAGCTGAAAGTCAACCCCATCATCGCCACCTTGGGGACCCTGGCCGCGTTCGCGGGCCTGGCCTTCCTGGTCGCACCGGATGGCAAGCCGGTGGGCGTCGTGACGCAGCCGGACTTCACCTGGCTGGGCACCGGCCGCGTGGCAGCCGAGCTCCCGCTACCCGAACTGGGTGGGCGTGACTGGACCGGCGTCCCCATCCTCTTCATCATCTTCCTGATCGTGGCCGTGATCTTCCACGTGATCATGAAATACACGGACTTCGGCCGTACCGTCTACGCCATCGGCGGCAATGCCACGGCAGCCCGATTGGCGGGCATCAACCTCACCCGCGCCAAGATCGGTATGTACGTCCTCTCTGGCGCCACGGCCGGCCTGGCCGGCGTCCTGCTGGCGGCCCGCACGACGTCTGGCAACCCCATCAACGGCGTGGGCCTGGAGCTGCAGGCCATCACGGCCGTCTTCCTGGGCGGCGCGGCCACGGCCGGCGGCAAGGGCACCATCGTCGGGCACCGTGCTGGCCGTGCTGCTGGTGGGCGTCCTCAACAACGGCATGAACCTGGTCGGTGTCAGCACCTTCTACCAGCGCGTCGCACTCGGCGTGCTTCTCATCGCGGCCGTGGCGCTGGCACAGTGGCGCCAGTCGCGCGCTGAGCGTGCCCGCACCCGCGTGGCCCTGGCCGCCTGAGCCTCGGCACGCTATGGCGCAGGTCGAGATCAGCCACGGCACCTGGGGCGACTGGCCATCCCTGCGGCTGGCCACCTCCGCCGTGGCCTTGGAGGTCGTGGCCGAGCTGGGCGCCCGCGTCGTCTCGCTGCGCGACCTCGGACGCGATCGCGAGTGGCTCCTGCAGGGCACACCACCCTCGGAGGCGGAGGGCATGGCCTGGTCGGGCGAGGACGTCGTCTTCGGCGGGCGTGAGTCCTTCGGCTGGGACGAATGCCTGCCTACCGTGGCACCCTGCCCCGATCCGCTCGATCCGGCGGCGGCGCCATTGCGTGACCACGGCGACCAGTGGGGCCGGGGAGCCTACCTGGCCGTGGACGAGTCGGCCGGTGCCGTGACCCACACCTGGAGCGTGCCACGCTGGCCCTATCGGCTCTCGCGCCGCCTCTCCTTTGCCGACGAACGCACCGTGCTGGCCGAGTACGAGCTTCTGACCGTCTCCGACCGAGCCCATCCGCTGCTTTGGTCACAACACCCTGTCTTCCGCCTGGAGCCCGGCTGCCGCCTCGAGCTGCCCGGCGTCGACGAGGTCGTGCGCACCTCGCAGTCGGGCATCGACCTGCCTGCGCGCGCTGGCTGGCCCGTGGCCACGCCCGCGGGTGGCGTGCCTGTCGACCTCGCCCAGGTTCAGACCGGCTTGGGCTGGTCGGCCAAGCTCTACGCAGACGCGCCCGCGCCCGTGACGGCCGCAGCGCCGGATGGGGCGCGCCTCGAGATCGACTGGGACCGCGACTTCGCGCCCGTGCTGGGCATCTGGCTCTCGTACGGCGGATGGCCGCTGGGCGGTCCGCCCTGTGAGCAGGTCGCCCTGGAGCCAACCACATCGGCGCACGACGATCTGGCCTCGGCCCAGGCCGATGGCCAGGCCCGTCTGCTCGAGGCAGGTGCGCAGCTGACCTGGTGGGTGCGTATGCGGCTGTCATGATGCGAGCGAGCCCGAGCGGGGTACCTTCCGGTGCGACCGTTCGAGCGGGCCATCCGGCCCATCACGGATGAGCGACGGTAGCCCGATGCTGCCGAGTGATCAGCGCAGGCGAGATGAGGAGGTCGAGAGACGATGGTGGACCTGAACGCACTGACCGCGGCCGTGGAGGCCGGTGACCGCAAGTCGGCCGTGAGCCTGACGCAGGAGGCCATCGACGCGGGCATCTCGCCCGACGTGATCCTGGGCGCCATGACCACCGCCATGACCGAGGTCGGCCGCAAGTTCGCCTGCAACGAGGGCGTCTACGTGCCGGAGATGCTCATCAGCGCACACGCCATGAAGGAGGCCAGCGTCTTGCTTGAGCCGCTCCTGGCGGCCAGCGGCATGGCGCCCGAGTTCACGGCCGTCATCGGCACCGTCAAGGGCGACCTCCACGACATCGGCAAGAACCTCGTGGGCATGATGCTCAAGGGCGCCAACTTCGCGGTCGTGGACCTGGGCACGAACGTGGCACCGGAGGCCTTTGCCGCGGCGACCACGGAGCACAAGGCCCACGTGGTCGGCATCAGCGCGCTCCTGACCACGACGATGGTGGGCATGCGCGAGGCCGTGGCGGCCATCCGCGCGGCTGACCCCAACGCCAAGATCCTCGTCGGCGGGGCGCCTGTCACGGACGAGTTCGCCGCCGAGATCGGAGCTGATGGCTTCGCCAAGGATGCCGCCACTGCGGCCAACGTGGCCAAGGAGCTGCTCGCGGCGAGCGCCTGACCGATGCGTCACCGCGACCGGGTGGCGATGGCCCTCGCCCGCGAGGTGCCCGACCGCTGCCCCATGCAGATCAGCTTCACCCCGGAGTTCGCGGAGCGGCTCCGGGCAGACCTCGGCGTGCGGGGCATGCTCAACATCGCGCGCGGTGGTGAGCACAATCCCCACGGCGGCGGCAACACCTACGAGCTCGAGCGAGCCATCGACTCGGATCTCATCCTGACCTCCGTCGGCTGGGCCAACTCCTACTACCAGGACCATGGGACCTATACCGACGAGTGGGGTGTGACCTGGCAGGAGCACCCCTACCAAACGCCCTTCGGGACGGGCCACTACACGGAGATGGTGGGCTTCCCATTGGCGGAAGACGGGGCCATCGACTCCTATGTCCCGCCTGACCCGCTGCGGCCCGAGCTGTACCTGGACTCCGAGCGAGTCATCCGCGAGTACGGCGACGAGTACTGGATCGTCGGCGTCACAGTCACGACCATCTGGGAGACGGCTTGGGCGCTGCGCGGCTACGAGCGACTGCTCATGGACCTGCTCATCGACCCGGACCTCGCCGAGCGCATCCTGGAGATCCCCTTCCGCTACCACCTGGCGGCCGCCGAGCGGCTCGTCTCGATGGGCGTGGACATGCTCTGGACCGGCGACGACATCGGCTCCCAGCGGGGCATGCTCATCGCCCCGGACACCTGGAGGCGGTTCTTCAAGCCGCGCATGGCGGAGCTGGTCAGCCGCGTCAAGGCCATCAAGCCCGACCTGCTCGTGGCCTACCACACCGACGGCGACGTCCGCGAAGTCATCCCAGATCTCATCGAGATCGGCATCGACGTCCTCAACCCGGTGCAGCCGGCCTGCATGGACCCGGCCGAGCTCAAGCGTGACTACGGTGACCGCCTGCTCTTCTGGGGCAGCATCGATGAGCAGGGCACCCTGCCCTTCGGCACGCCGCAGGACGTGGCCGACGAGAGTCCGCCTGCGCGTGGACACCATCGGCCGGGGCGGCGGCCTCATCCTCGGTCCCACGCACCACGTCCAGTTGGACACGCCCCTGGAGAACTTCTGGTCCATGGTGGACACCCGTGGTAGCGGGCGCCCAGGGTCGATGCCAACACGAGCCGTAGCCCGTCCACGTCGCTGGGCAGCTCCACCGCTGAGCGGATGACGGCACCGCGGGGCGTGTAGGGGCCGAGGCGCGGATCATCGTGTCGCACGCGCACCTCGCGGCCCTGCCAGGCGATGACGAGGGGGTCGGGGACCTTCACGGGGTGAGGCTAGCCGACCGACGTGTCCCCTTCCGCGACATACAGCAAGAGGTCGATCTGCGGAGCGAGCGACGTGAGGGTGGGAGGACCCTTGTGCCGTCGGGGTGACGGAGCGCAGGATGGCGGAGTCCGCCTCAAGCTTGACTCGCGCACCGCATAAGGAGGCCAATGTGATCAGGTTGGTCCAAGCGCTCGCCGTCGTCATCGTGCTGGCGACGGTCGCAGTGCCCGTGGTCGCGCAGACGGAGACCGCACTCTGCCTCCGGGTCCAGGCGGCGCCGGAGGTGGACCTCACCGACGCTGCAGCAGTTGAGGACGGCATCATCTTTGGCGACATCGTGGTGACCGAGGTCGTCCCCTGCGACGCTGCCACCGCGCCCGATGTCGTCGGCGTCGCCGGCCTCGGACGTGGGAACCGGTGCATGGGTCGTCGGGCCCATCGAGGTCGACCCGGTGACGGACGACCGGCGAGCACAGGTCTCACTTACCGCTGCGAGCTGGACCTATACCGCTGGGAGCCGGACCTTCGGGTCTGGCGAGCCCTACACGCTCACGATCGCATGCACCGACGGGAGCACTCGAGTTCACGGTGACCTGGCGATGGGATCCTTGGCCCTGAGCGCCTCATCGATGTGGACACCCGTATCGGCGATGGCGAGGTCACCAGGGAGCCCTGGTTCAACTCGGGGCAAGCCACGAGCTTCGGCGGCGCTGAGTCCGAATTCATCCAGTCGCTCTTCGGCGAGACGGAACTGGCCCTCCGGGTGGATTTGCCCCTCGAAGGGCTCGGCGAGGCCGATGCGGTCTTCGACATCACCGGGATCCGGGAAACGGCCTGCCGCTGACCGTCGGTAGCCGGACATGCGGCGGGTCGCGAGTGGCGGCCCTTGTTCCCCTGCGTCGGTGACCATCGGCAGGCCATCGCGAGCGGCCACGGCCACGCGGCCCCCGCCAAATGGGCCGAGCGGCACCGACAGCATGCCGCACGCGCCTGCCTATCATTGTCGAGCACGACCTGTGGGCCCCCCGCCAGGTCCCGTATCGGGTACTGGCTGGCGCGCAGGTCCCGGCCGTCCATCCAGTCGAACCCGAAAGGCACGCATGCCGATCCCGTATACCAAGCCGGCCCCGCCCAACGATGACAAGCGCTGGAAGATCGTCGCCACGCGCATGCGCCGCATGGGCGATCGTCCTGAGGCGCTCATCGAAGCCCTTCATGCCTCACAGGAGGCCTTCGGCTTCCTGGACAGTGACGCCCTCCGCTTCGTGGGTGACACGCTTGGCGTGCCCCACTCGCGCGTCTTCGGGGTGGCCACGTTCTACTCGTTCTTCACCCTCAAGCCGCAGGGCGACCACACCTGCGTCGTCTGCACGGGCACGGCCTGCTACATCAACGGCGCCGGCGAGATCCTGGGGCAGTTCAAGGAGCGCCTCGGCATCAAGCCCAAGGAGACGACGGCGGACAACAAGATCTCGCTGCTGACGGCGCGCTGCATCGGTGCCTGCAGCCTGGCGCCCGCGGTCGTCGTGGATGGCGAGATGCAGGGCAAGGCGAAGGTGGATGAGCTGATGGCAGCACTGGAGGCGATGTGAGCGACAACACGGCCGCGGCGACTGCCACCAAGCACCGCACCATCACCATCGGCGCCGGCGTGGGTCAGGGCCCGCGCCACGGCCCGCGTCTGCGAGGCCGCCAGCTGCATCAGCGGTCGCGCCAGCGACATCACGGCACGCCTTGCCGAGCTGACGGCGGAGTCGGTGGATGTCACCGTCAAGAAGGTCGGCTGCCTGGGCCTCTGCGCCGCCGGGTCCGCTCGTCGAGATCGCGGAGACGGGCCAGCTCTTCGAGCACGTCTCTCCGGACGCGGTGGAGCCCATCGTGGCGGCCCTCAAGGCCGTCGGTCCGGACGCCACGCGCCAGCCGCAGGGTCCCTTCTTCGAGAAGCAGGTCCGCGTGGCCACGGAGAACTTCGGCATCGTCGATCCGGAGAGCCTGGAGGATTACGTCTCGCGAGGCGGCTACCAGGCCCTGCGCAAGGTCCTCTCGGAGATGACCTCCGCGGAGGTCCGCGACCAGATCTCCGCCAGCGGCCTGCGCGGTCGCGGCGGCGCCGGCTATCTGACGGGTCTCAAGTGGACGACCGTGGCCAAGGCCGCGGGCGACAAGAAGTACGTCATCTGCAACGCCGACGAGGGTGACCCGGGCGCCTTCATGGACCGCAGCGTCCTGGAGAGCGACCCGTACCGCGTCCTGGAGGGCATGGCCATCGCGGCCTTCGCCGTCCACGCCAGCGAGGGCTACATCTACTGTCGCGCGGAGTACCCGCTGGCCGTCGCTCGCCTGCGCACGGCCATCCGGCTGGCGCAGCGTGCCGGCTACCTCGGCGACAAGATCATGGACACCTCGCTGAGCTTCAACGTGGAGATCCGGCTCGGTGCCGGCGCCTTCGTGTGCGGCGAGGAGACGGCCCTCATCGCCTCGGTCGAGGGTCGCCGCGGCACGCCGCGCCCGCGCCCGCCCTTCCCGGCCACGGAGGGCCTGTGGGGCAAGCCCACGCTCATCAACAACGTGGAGTCGCTGGCCAGCGTGCCCACCATCATCCGCGACGGCCCGGAGAAGTACGCCGCCATCGGCATCGGCCGGTCCAAGGGCACCAAGGTCTTCGCCCTGGCCGGCCGCGTCGTCAACACCGGCCTCGTCGAGGTCCCCATGGGCATGACCCTGCGGGAGATCATCTTCGACATCGGCGGCGGCATCATCGACGGCCGCCCCTTCAAGGCGGTGCAGACCGGCGGCCCGTCCGGCGGCTGCATCCCGGCCGAGCACCTCGACACCCCGGTGACCTACGAGTCGCTCATCGAGCTGGGCTCGTTCATGGGCTCGGGCGGCATGATCATCATGGACGACACGTCGTGCATGGTGGACGTGGCGCGCTACTTCCAGGACTTCTGCCGCGAGGAGTCGTGCGGCAAGTGCACGCCCTGCCGGGTGGGCACGACCCAGATGTACATGCTCCTCGACCAGATCACCAAGGGCGAGGCCAGCGAGGACGACCTGGCCCAGCTGGAGCGCCTGGCGGGCATCGTGCAGCGCATGTCGCTGTGCGGTCTCGGTCAGGGCGCCCCCAACCCCATCTTCAGCACGCTGCGCTACTTCAGGGATGAGTACATGGCCCACATCGTGGACAAGGTCTGCCCGGCCGGCGTCTGTACCATCGAGCAGCCAGCCGAGGTAGTGGCATGACCGACGTCTTCACGCTCACCATCGACGGCAAGGACGTGGCCGGCACGGCCGGTCAGACCGTCATGGAGGTGGCCGAGGAGAACGGGATCGACATCCCGGGCCTCTGCCACCTCGAGGGCATCAGCGACCGCGGCGCCTGCCGCCTGTGCATGGTCGAGATCGCCGGCTCTCCCAAGCTGGCGGCGGCCTGCATGACCAGGATCTCGGAGGGCATGGAGGTCACGGCGCACTCGGAGAAGCTGCTCGAGTACCGCCAGTCCATCACCGAGATGATGTTCATGGAGCGCAACCACGTCTGCGCCGTCTGCGTGGCCAACAACCACTGCGAGCTCCAGAACATGGCTGATGAGCTGGGGGTCAAGCACTTCGACCTGCCGCGCATCAATCCCAAGGTGGACATCGACGCCAGCCACCAGCTCTTCGCCATCGACCACAACCGCTGCATCCTGTGCCTGCGCTGCGTGCGCGTCTGCGACGAGATCGAGGGCGCCCACACCTGGGACATCATGCACCGCGGCCTGGAGACCCGGGTCCAGACGGACATGGGCGCGCCCTGGGGTGAGTCGACCACCTGCACGAGCTGCGGCAAGTGCGTGCAGGTCTGCCCCACCGGCGCACTCTTCGAGAAGGGCCGCCCGGTCGCGGCCGGCAGCAAGTCCCGGCGACCATTCCTGCCGTGGCTCAAGGTCGTCAGGGAGGAGCGTGGGCTGTGAGCAAGAAACCCCGTGTCGCCACGGTCTGGCTGGACGGCTGCTCCGGCTGCCACATGTCCCTGCTGGACATGGACGAGCGCATCCTGGACATCTTCGGCCGCGCCGATCTCGTCTACAGCCCGCTGGTGGACTACAAGGAGTACCCCGACGAGGTGGACGTCTGCCTCGTGGAGGGCGCCGTCTCCAGCGAGGAGGACCTTCACAAGATCAAGATGGTCCGCGAGCACACCAAGATCATCGTGGCCTTCGGCGACTGCGCCGTGACCTCCAACGTGCCGGGCATGCGCAATCCCATCGGCGTGGCGCCGCTCCTGGATCGCGCCTACCGCGAGAACGTCACCATCAACGCCCAGATGCCCACCCAGGTCGTGCCCGCCCTGCTGCCCATGTCCACGCCCGTGCACAAGGTCATCAAGGTGGACGTCTTCCTGCCGGGCTGCCCGCCCTCCGCGGACCTCATCTACACCCTGCTCGATGACCTGCTCTCCGGTCGCGTCCCCGAGGCGGCCGGCTCGCGGTTCGGACGCTGACGGGAGCCCCCACCATGAGTCGAACCATCACCATCGATCCGGTCACCCGGATCGAGGGCCACTCCAAGATCACCATCCAGCTCGACGAGCGGGGCGAGGTCACGGACGCCCACTTCCACGTCACCCAGTTCCGCGGCTTCGAGCGCATCGTGCAGGGCCGCCCGGTCCACGAGATGCCGGCCATCATGGCCCGCATCTGCGGCATCTGCCCGGTCAGCCACCTGGTGGCCTCGGCCAAGGCGGTCGACGACATCCTGGCCGTGGACCCGCCGCCCACCGGCGCAGACCTGCGACGGCTCATCAACCTGGGCCAGATCGTCCAGTCGAATGCCCTCTCGTTCTTCCACCTCTCCTCGCCGGACCTGCTCTTCGGCTTCGACGCGGACCCCTCGGTGCGCCACATCGTGGCCGTCGCGCAGAAGAACCCGCAGCTGGCGCTGGACGGCATCGGCCTGCGCAAGTGGGGCCAGCAGATCATCGAGCTGCTGGGCGGCAAGCGCATCCATCCCTCGGGCATCGTGCCCGGCGGCGTGGCCAGCCCGCTGACGGCTGAGGTCCGCGACCAGATCCTGGCCGGCGTGCCGGAGGCCATCGCCCAGTGCGAGCGGGCCATCGCCTGGTACAAGTCGGACATGATGCGCTGGGAGGAGGAGGCCTCCACCTTCGGCAACTTCCGCTCGGCCTTCATGGGCCTCGTGGACGAGAAGGGCAACGTCGACCACTACGGCGGCTCGCTGCGCGTCGTGGACGCTGACAACAACAAGCTGGCCGACGGACTTGACCCGCGCCTCTTCAACGACTACATCGGGGAGGCCGTGGAGCCCTGGTCGTACCTCAAGTCGACCTACTGGAAGCCCATGGGCTACCCGGACGGCATCTACCGGGTCGGGCCGCTGGCGCGCCTCAACGTGGCCGATGCCACGGGCACCCCGCGTGCCGACGAGGAGCTCCAGAAGTTCCGCTGGCGCGTCGGGCGGGTGGCCGGCTCGTCCTTCCACTACCACTACGCGCGACTCATCGATACGCTGCACTCGATCGAGAAGATCGAGCAGATCCTGCGCGGCCCGGACATCCTCTCCACGCACGTGCGCTCCGTGGCCGGCATCAACCGCAACGAGGGCATCGGCGTCTCGGAGGCTCCGCGCGGCACGCTCATGCACCACTACAAGGTGGATGACAACGGCCTCGTGGAGTGGGTCAACCTGGTCATCGCCACCGGCCACAACAACATGGCCATGAACCGCTCCGTGCAGCAGGTGGCCCGCCACCACGTCAAGGGCGACAAGATCGAGGAGCCCATGCTCAACCGGGTCGAGGCGGTCATCCGCTGCTACGACCCCTGCCTGAGCTGCTCGACGCACGCCCTCGGCAACATGGCCCTGGACATCCAGCTGCTCTCAGCGGACGGGGAGGTGCTCGACCGCGTCAAGCGGTAGGCGCCGGCGCCGTCGAGGCCGCCGCCATGGATCGCCCATCCGGCGTGAGCGAGGAGGCGGCCGCCATGGATCGCCGATCCGTCCTCGTCATCGGCTATGGCAACACGCTGCGTCGCGACGACGGCGCCGGGGTGCGCGCCGCGGAGCTGATGGCCGCCGACCCGCGCTTCACCGGGGTCGAGGTGCTGACGGCCTATCAGCTCACGCCGGAGCTCTCGCTGGACATCGGCACGGCGTCGCTCGTGGTCTTCGTCGATGCCGACGTGCGCGGCCTGCCCGGCGCCATCGACGTCCGCGAGCTGAGTCCGGGTGGGGGCGTGCGCGCTGACGTTTCGAGGCCGCCAGGGCTGGAGCGCGCCGACCAGGGTGCCAGCTCCCATCACGTGGGCGCGGACGAGGTGCTGGCCCTGGCGCGCGAGCTGACCGGCGCCTCGCCGCGAGCCGTGGCCGTGGGCATCGGCGTGGCTGACCTGGAGCTGGGCGAGGGCCTCTCTGCGCCGGTCGAGGCGGCCCTGCCTCGCGTCGTGGACGCCGTGGCCCGGTGCATCGCGGATCATCGATCAGGCTGACGTGAGGCACGGCCGTCTACTTAGGCTGACACGAGCCCGCCGCGCGCCGCGACGATCTCGATGACGTTCTCTCGTGACCACGGACGACAGGATGGCTGACGCCACTTACGAGGCGTGTGTCCGGGGCTTCACCGGTGCGGTGAGCAGCGAGATCGCGTCACCGCGCGGGCTGACAGGGCGGCACGAGCGTAGGCTGCGAGGCGCCGAGCGGGCGTCGGCCTGCGGTCCAGCCGGCGTCAGACCTCGCCGGGCCAGAGGGTGGCTGCAGGGGCTCAGGCAGAGGCGCCTCCCAGTCGTCACGGATGGGCGAGAAGACCTCGACGGCGACGGCGCCCTGCGGTCCTGCCTCTGCGCGATGCGGCACGCCGGATGGGATGTTCCACGTCCCGCCGGGTCCCAGCGTGCGCGTCTCGTCGCCCACCGTGAAGGTCAAGCTGGCCCCGGATGCAGAGACCCATCTGCTCAGCGGGGTGCTCGTGCTCGGGCACGACGGCGCCGGGCTGCAGCTCGAAGACCGCCATCGTGATGCGCTCGCCCTCGATGCGACGGGCGATGACCGAGCCGGGCCGCATCTCCAGCGGCGGGATGGCTGCCAGGTCGACGAGCCTGCTCATGGGTCCTCCTTCAAGGGCTGGGTGACGGGATCAGTACGCGGCGTGCTCCAGGGCGGTCCGCACGAAGGCCTCCACGTTCTCGAGCGGCGTGCCGTACTCGAGGAAGTCGGCGTTCTGGAGGATGAAGCGGCCGCCGGGCTTGCCGGCGCGCATCGTGGCCTCGGTCGCCCGCTGCACGTCCTCGACCGAACCCTTCTGGATGACGTCCACCTGGTCCACCCCGGCGATGATGACGTAGGCATCGCCCACGAGGGCCTTGGCCGCCGCCAGGTCCGCGTCGCCCAGCTTGGGCGGCGGCGAGAAGGGCTCCACGGCCGCCACGCCGAGCTGCTTGTAGGACTCCACGAGCGCCTGGATCTGCCCGCAGTTGTGGTACGCCGCCGGCGTCCCGTTCGCCTGTGCCCAGGCGATGTGGCGGGCCTCCCAGGGGAGGACGTGCTGCTCGTAGTTGCGACGCCCGATGAAGCCGCCGGGCACGTTGCCGCCGACGAAGAGAAGGTCCACGCCCGGCGCGTCGATGGCCCGCGTGTAGTCGCGCACGCGCGCCAGGGAGACTTCCATGAGCCGTTCGTAGTACGCGGGGTCTTCGTAGAAGAGCGCGTACAGCTCCTGCTCGTCCACGAGCAGGGAGGCCATGTTGAAGGGGCCGTGTGGCGCCCAAACGCCGACCCAGCCGTCGTCGCCGACGGCCGCGCGGATCGGTGCGACGCGCTCGGCCACGGCAGCCGGGAACCACTCCGGCATGCCCGGCTCGTAGGCGGCCACGAGCTCGAGGTCAGCACGATCGCGCACGGGCTTCCTGGTGCAGGCGTACACGAGCGTGCCTGGCCGGATCTCGTCGATCGAGTACTCCTGCCACAGGTCGCCGCCGGGAGTGTGGATCACCGATCGGCGCACGGTCGTCCGTCCGTCCCGCTCCTCGCTCGTCTCGACCTGCCAGTCGTCCGTCGAGCGCGTCACGTCCAGGCCGCCCAGGAGCATCCATTGGAAGGGATCCAGCGTCCCGAACAGGAGACGCGCCATGACGTCGGCCCCGAGCTCTTCTGGAACTCGACGATGCGCAGCTGGATGGTGAGCGAATCCCAGGGGTCGAGCTCCGGGTGCAGCTGGCTGACGAAGTGGCCCTGGTCCTGGATGAAGAGCGTCACCGGCACGCGGTCGGGGACCTCACCGCGGAAGACGGCCGCGAACCGCTGGCGCGGAGTCATCGGGCCTGCCCCGCGTGGGCCAGCCGTCGCATGACCTCCCAGGCCCGCCTGGCCGTATCGGCAGCATCGCGCCGCACGGCCTCCACCTGCCCGGTCCCGTAGCGCAGGGCGGTCGACGGGGAGGGGCACGTGGTCACGATGACACCCCGCGGATCGAGCACGGCGAAGAGGTCGCCGAAATACTTCTCTGGCTCGAGCGGCGTGTAGTCGCCGACCATGATGGTGATGCGGTCGCCGAAGAGCTCCTGGGCGCGTGCCAGCTGGCCGAAGTGACCCATGCACCAGGCGTTGATGCCCACCAGCCCGTCCGTGGCCAGGTAGTTCTCCAGTTGGTGACCACCATCGCCACAGTAGTGCAGCGTGCCGCCACCAAAGGCCGTGAGGACTCGGCTGTTGTAGGGCACCACGAACTCCCGGTAGAGCCGCGGAGACAGGACGGTACTGTCGTCATCGGAGATCCAGACGCCGCCGATCCCGAGCGGCAGGGGGGTGAAGTGCGGGAATGCGCCGCCGTCGATGGGCGCGCCGGCCCGTTCCTTCTGTCGGCTGACCCAGTCGATGAGGACGGTCGTGCAGAAGTCCATCAGCTCGTGGACGACAGCGGGCTCCTCCGCCGTCCAGATGACGAGGCGCTCCAGGCCGACCAGGTTGAGTGCGATGTTCAGGGGACCCTGGTTGTCCGTGAAGCTGACGGGCAGGTCGGAATGCGCGCGGAAGTGGTCGATGCAGGCAAGCACGCGGGGCATGAGGCCGTCGCGCTCGGGGTCTGGCGGCACGAGGCGAGCGACCTGGGACGGTTCCGTGATGGCCGGCCCGGCCACGGCCGGCTCCTCGCCCGGCGGCATCTCGATGGCGCAGCCCAGGGCCGAGGGCACCACGACGGTGCCGTACCAGGGGAAGAGGAAGGGCACGTAGGCGTCGTCGTACCTGCGCCAGGTGAGCCCTGATCTTGGCCTCCTGGAAGGCCTGCTGGCTGGCGTAGGCTCCGGGCTCGAAGTAGTCGGCTGGGACGCGCCCCGGGTCCTCGCCGGAGATCCAGTAGTTGACGTCGCCCACGATGATCGGGGGCGCCTCCACGGGCTCGTGACGGTAGGCCGCACGGACGAGCGCGAGGGCTCGACTGGTGCGCGCTTGCGAGTCGGCCGCACTTGGGTCTGCTCCCGGGTCCGCCGGTGCGGGGTCCGTCATCCGTGGCTCCCTGGCTCTGATGGTCAGCCAGTAGGGTATCGCCCGCCGCTTCGTCAGTGGCGTCCGGTGAGGGGCGCCGGCAGGTCGGCGCCATCTGCCAGCACCACGTCCAGCTGGGGCTCTTGGTCCGCCGTGCCGGCAGGGGGACCCGTTCCTGTGACCGCTGTAGCCGCCGCCGCCCGCGCCGCCCGCAGGACGACCACGATGCCGGCGCTGGTGACGAGCAGGCCCAGGATGTCGAGCAGGCCGACCGGCTCGCCCAGGACCACGACGCCGGTGATGATGCCGGCCACGGGCACGGCCAGGTAGCCGATGCTCGTGGTCGTGGGGCCGATGACCCGCACGATGGACTGGCTGGCCCAGAAGGCGAAGGCGGTGGCCAGCGCGCCGCTGTAGAGGATGACCAGGAGCGTGCCGAGGTCCCAGTCGACCGCGGCCCACTCGTCGCGCTCCAGGACGACGGCCAGGGCTGTGAGGGGCACCATGGCCACGAGCAGCTGCCAGATCTGGACGTCGAAGGGCGTGCCTTGCCAGCGGTGGGCCCTGACATGGACGAGCGCAGCCGCTCCGGCCATGGCACCCAGGAGCAGCAGGGCGCAGCCCAGGAGCACCTGGCCGGAGGACCAGTCGATGGCGGCCGGGTTGAGGAGCAGGACGAGGCCGCCCAAGCCGAGGATGAGGCCGGTCAGCTCGGGCCGTGAGGGCAAGGTGCGAGAGACGACCGCCACGATGGGCACGACCCAGAGCGGCAGCGTGTAGGCCAGGATGGAGGCCCGGCCGGCCTCCACGAAGGGCAGGGCGAGGTTCATGACGCCGATGCCCGCGGCGATGGCAAGCAGCCCGTAGGAGAAGACGATGGGCACGTCTGCCCTCGCCGGTCGCCGCAGCCGACCCGCGCTCCGCATGAGTGCGGCCAGGACCCCTACGGCCACGAGCAGGCGCAGCATGGCGTAGGTGAATGGCGGGATCGTCTCCAGGCCTATCTTGGCCACTGTCCAATGGCAGCCCCAGACGATGACGAGGGCTGCCAGCAGTAGCCAGGCGTGACCGTGCGGGGATCTCGCCCAGGCCGTCATCGGCGCGGGTGTCAGACCTCGGAGTCGCCGGCGACGCCGGCGGCGTCCGGCTCGGATCGAACGACGGGCGCGGCCTTGATGACCCGATCGTCGTAACTCATGGCCAGCTGCTCGCCAGGCTCGATGACGAGCATGTCCAGCTCACTCCAGTCGCCATCGATGAGCTTGCGGATAAGGATGAGCTCGCCGGCCAGCTTCTCGAACTGCCAGCCGCGCCTCGCGGCATCGTCCCGCGCCCGCTCCTCCGCCAGGCCGGCCGCGTCGGGATGGGCCACGCCCATGTCGACATAGGCGGCCCGGTCGTAGTGAGAGCGCCAGGCGCCCAGCGCCTCCATCAGGTAGGCGGCGTTGTCCTCGCCGTACTTCTCGACGTACTCCTCGTAGGTGGCCTTGCTGGCCGCGTCGGACACGGCGCCCACGCCGCCGAAGGCGCTGCCGTCGTCGGTCCGCTCCAGGTAGTCCTGTACGTACCAGTAGGTGCCCGGGTGACCCACGAACTCCGTGTCGTAGCGGCTGCGTGACCCCAGGAAGAGCGTGATGCAGTCGTGGGCTCGCGGGACCACGAGCGGGATGCTGCCGGCTCGCAGGCCGGCCGTAGCCCCGCCGCAGAGCCCGTAGGCGAGGACGACCGCGTCATAGGGCGCACCGATCTCGTCGATCTGCGACTGCAGGATGGTGCGCAGGTTGGGCGGGTCGTCGTGGAGGCCGCGCCGATTGAGACGCACGTCCACGACATGCGGCGAGCGCGCCGCGCAGAGGTAGACGCTGCGCGCCAGGACCTCGCAAGTGAGCGCCAGGATGCGCTGCTGATGCCCTGACGTGCCCTCCGGGCCGGGCATCGCGCTCACGCTCCGGTGCCTCCATACTGCAGCACGGTGTCAAAGGCGGCCTCGATGTTGGCCGGCGGCACGAAGGCCTGGATGTTGTGGACGGTGGCGAAGACGAAGCCCCCGCCCGGGCCGAAGTCGTCGATGCGCCGCTTGACCTCGTCGCGGACCTCCTGCGGCGTACCGAAGGGCAGCACCCGCTGCGTGTCCACGCCACCGCCCCAGAAGGTGATGTCCTTGCCGTAGGCGGCCTTGAGGCGCTTGCTGTCCATGCCCTCGGCGCTGACCTGGACGGGGTTGATGATGTCCACGCCGATCTCGATGAGGTGCGGGATGAGATCGAAGACGGCGCCGCAGCCGTGGTAGAAGAGCTTCGCCTCGGTGCGTGACTTGATGGCCTCGAAGAGGCGCTTCTGGCGCGGCTTGATGACGTCCACGTAGGTCTGCGGGTTGATCATCCAGCCGTGCTGGGTGGCCACGTCGTCCCAGAAGGTGAAGACATCGATGAGCTCACCCACCTGTCCCAGGTAGCGGTCCACCGACTCGATGTAGATGTCCGTGATGCCGTCCACGAGCCGCGCCGAGAACGCCGGCGCGGTGAGCATGGCCATCATGAAGGCCTCCATGCCCACGGTCCGACAGGGCTGCTCGAAGATGCCGCCGCCGATGACGCCCGAGCCGACGAGCGCGTAGTCGGTGCTGGCCCGGAGCTCCTCGGCGCGGGTGCGCAGGCCGGCCACGACCTCCGGCGGATCGGGCTCCGGCCAGCGGTAGTCGTCGAGCGCCTCCAGGGTCAGCTCCTTGATGGGGAACTCCACCCAGTCGTAGTAGAGCGGGCTGGCCTTGGGCATGCGCATCTTGCTGCCCCAGCGGTCCCACATGGCCCAGTAATCGCCGTCATCGACGATCTCGACGCCGGGCACGTGCGTGGGCGGCAACTGCACCATGCGCGTGTCCACGCCGAAGCGAGTGAGGACGTCCTCACTCACGTAGGGCAGCTGCTGCACCTCGTCATAGACCGTGATGGACTCCTCTGGCAGACCCAGGTGGGCACGCAGGGGCACGTAGGCGGCCTTGGTGATGGAGGTCACGAGCGACGAGCCCAGGTCGATGGGGATGCGGTCCGTCTCGCGATGGTCGATGGCAGCGAGGATGCGCTCGCGCGGGGTCATGGCCGTGGTTTCCTCCGCTCTCGGGTCGATCGTGTGCCCTGTGATTCTGGCGCCTGCGCGGGACTCGTGGCCGTCAAACGTGCGCGCTGCCGAAGCTGAAGGCCGCCCCTGGAGCTTCGACGAAGAGGATGCGCTGCTCGGCCTCGCCCAGGCCGCGCTCGTGCATGGTGGCGGCGAACTGGTCGAGCAACCAGGCCCAGCCGGGCGAACCGCCGAACTGCGTCCAGTAGCCCTGGCGGGCGGCGTCCAGGCCCAGGGTGATGTGGCCGAGCAGACCGTCTTCGGCGGCCCACTCGAGCAGCTGCAGCGTGCCGTTCGGCTTGTCGCCCCAGCGGAAGCCCTGGTCGTACTCGACTCGAGCGCCGGAGGCGGCGATGTCGCGCTGGTAGGCCCGCTCGACGACCTTGTCCACGTGCGAGAGGACGATGTGGGCCGGATCGCCGCCGTGCTTCACGAGCACGTCCACCTGCTCGAGGGCGCCGGTGCCACCCTCGCAGTGGGTCAGGATGGGACAGCCGGTGCGATGCTGCGCCATGGCCGCAGCAGCAAAGACCCTCTCGTCACGGGCGCTGGGACCACCCATCGAAGCCGCGATCTTCATGACGCCGGCTCGGTGCGGGGTGCGCTTGACGATGGGCCCGTCGTAGTCGAGTTCGTCGATGCCGGCTTCGATGTCGGCCACGAAGAGCCCGGCGATCTCCTCGACCGAGAGCCGCACGCTCCAGTGGCGATCGTGGTAGTAGCGCTCGTGGTGGAGGCCGGTCGGTGCGATGACGTGAACGCCGCTGCGGCGCGCGATCTCGGCCAGCAGGAGCACGTCGCGGCCGCAGTCGGCAGGCATGGCGTCGACCACCGTTCGCAGGCCCAGGGCCTGCGCGGGCGCCAGCTCGGCCACGGCCTTGTCCACGTCGGCGAGCTGGAAATCCGGGAAGAGCTGGACGGGGCGGGCGCCGTTGATGACCAGGTGCTCATGGGCGTAGATCACGCCGAGCGAAGCGCTCGGGACATCGCCCAGGACGGTGCGCGCGAAGGTCATGGGACGAGGGGCTCCTTTCAGGTGATGGGATCGGTGAGATCGGCGGGTCGTGGGGTCGTCGGGTCAGGGGTCGCCTCGACGTCCTCGATCGCCTGCATGACGAGGGCGACGGCACCAAGGACCCCCGCGTGATCGGAGCGCTCGGCGCGCAGGATGGGGATGATGCGGTCCTTGGGATAGCGGAACGCGTAGCGGTCCACGTAGGTTTGGACCGTGGGCAGGAAGTGCTCGGCCTGGGCCATGGGCCCGCCCGCCAGTACCACGACCTCCGGATCGTAGGCGTGGATGGCCGTCACGACGGTCGCACCCAGGTCGCGCGCGAAGCGAGCCATGATCTCGATGGCGACGCGGTCGCCGGCGGCGACGCCGTCCGCAAGGGTGCGGAAGGTGATGCGCCCAGGCTCTCGCTCGTAGGCATCGGTGATGGTGGAGGGCACCTTGCGGGCCACGGAATCGCGCATGCGGCCCACGACGGCGTTGGCCGACACGAGCGTCTCGGCACAGCCGATGTTGCCGCAGAGGCAGGTCCGACCGCCGACTTCGATGGTGGCATGCCCGAAGGAGACGGCCGCGGCCAGGTGCCGCGAGGCGAGGGGCCGGCCGCCCAGGATGACGCCCGCGCCCAGGCCGGTGCCCAGGGTCAGCCCGACCACGTCCTGGTAGCCACGGGCCGCGCCGAAGCGCCACTCAGCGAGCGTCGCAGCCGCCCCGTCGTTGACGCAGCGGACCGGGACGCCGAGGCGTGCCTCGAGCTGCGCGCGCACCGGGAAGCCCTCGATGCCGGGCACTTTGCCGGGCAGATTGCGGACGCCGAAGGTGGCCTCCACGACCCCAGGCGCTGCGACGCCCACGCCTCGAAGGCCACCAAGGCCTTCGCTCTCGACGGCCGCGTCGATGACGGCCAGCAGGCGATCCCAGATGGCCCCGAAGGGTTGGTGCTCGGTGTCAAGGACCTGGCTCTGTCGGACCGACCCGTCCGGGCTGACGACGCCGGCCTTCGTGCGCGTGCCACCGATGTCGAAGCCAAGCCACCAGCCGGCCATCGCGTCCGGGCTCTCGCGCGTGTCGCTGGGTGTGCCGACCATCACTGCGCCGGCAACTCGAGCACGGCGCCATCCTGGCGCAGCCGGTCTCGAAGGGCGGCCCGGTCGACGTGGCGTGGCGAGATGCCGGGTAGCCACGGCCATGGCGGCAGCTGTGCCGGTGGCCTGGCCCATGGCCATCGTCTGGGCCATGGAGCGGACGGAGGCGTGCGCATCGTGCGTGGCGGAGAAGCAGCGCCCGGCCACGAGGGTGTCCACCGCGTCGCGGACGACGAGCGTGCCGTAGGGGATGCCCACCACCTCGCCGTCGGGCAGGTACTGCCAGCGCGTGTCGGCGCCCGGATGGTGGTCCTCGATGGGGGCGCCACAGAGTCCCACCTCGTCCTCGAAGCGGCGAGCGCCCAGCACATCGTCTCGGGTGAGCCGCTCGTCACCATGGACGCGCCGGGTCTCGCGGACGCCGATCTGCGCGGAGAGCCAGACCAGCGAGGCCTCTTCGTAGCCAGGCACACGGTCGCGCAGGAAGCGCGCGTACTCCAGGGCCTGGCGGCGGCCCTGCATCTCGGCCTCCGCGAGGAGATCGGGATCGGTGGCGTTCATGACCACGCCGTCGACCTTTCGGAAGGAGTCGACCCTCGTCATGACCGTGGCAGTCATGCCCTCCACGGGAGTGACGTGGTCCGACCCTTCGCGGCGGGGCAGGTCGTACTCGCCCGACCCAGCCGCCTCGGCCATGCGCTGGTGGACCTCTGCGGTGCTGATCTGCTTCCGCCGGGCGACGTCCACGTTGACCATCCTGAAGGTCGTGGTCAGGGTCTGCGCCGGCGTCTCCGCTCCGGCCAGCTCATAGCCGAAGCCGGCGTGGTGGCAGAGGTCGGCATCGCCGCTGGCGTCCACGTAGACACGCCCACGGACGCGCTGGAGGCCGGCCTTGGTGGCCACGATGAGCTCCTCGACGTGGCCGTCGCGGACGGAGGCTGCCTGCAGGAACGCGTGCAGCAGGACGCGGACCCCGGCCTGTCTGGCGAGCTGCTCCCAGACGATCTTGAGGTGCTCGGCGTTGTAGGTGACGCCGGTCCCGGCGCCATACGTGTTCGGCCGCTCCAGGACCGGGCCCAGCTCGCGCAGGCCTGCCACCACGTCGTCAGAGATGCCACCGGCGATCTTGCGGGCCCGGCTGCCCGGCGTGTAGAAGCCGTAGAACGTGTCCAGGACGGCCGTGCTGGTGCCGCCCATGAAGGCCTGCTTCTCGATGAGCAGCACGGAGGCGCCGTGGCGTGCCGCGGCGATGGCGGCGCAGGCGCCGGCGGACCCTGCGCCCACCACGACCACGTCGGCCGTCGCCATCAGGGGCGCACGCACGAGAACGCGGTCGTCCATGTCAGCCCCAGTCCGAGTGCGGCACGGGGAGGGCCCCCTCTGCGTCGTACGCGCGCTTGATGCGGCGGAAGTACTCGTCGTAGACGCGCTCCAGCTGGGCCTCGCCCACGTCGCTGCCCACGAAGTGCGGGCTGGTCAGGACGGTGGGCACGACGCCCCGCGCCACGAGCATCTCCGCGGTGCGCGTCTTGAGCGCGTTGACGACAGCGATGGCGCCGATGGAGCTCACCGGCCCGACTCGGAAGGGGATGCCCTCGATGTCCGTGGCCGCATCGCCGGGCGGGCTGCAGTTGTCGATGCTGATGTCCGCGATCTCGGCCAGCTTCCGACCGGAGGGGTGGCGTGAGGGCGTGGCCTGCGTGTGCTGCAGCGAGGTGACCGCCACCACCGGCAGAGCCATGGCCTTGGCCAGCAAGGCCATCTCCACGACGGTGCCGTTGATGCCGGTCGAGCTGAAGATGAGGAAGGCATCGCCCGGGTGGACCTTGAACTGCTGCAGGATGACGCGGGCGAAGCCGGGCACCTTCTCGAGGTACATGGCCTGGCGCAGGCCGTTGGGACCGACGACCCCGACGTGGTTGCTGAGGGCCAGCTCGGCGACCGGGTGGAAGCCCGGGTAGGAGCCGATGCGCGGGAACATCTCCTCGGTGTTCATGCGCGAATGGCCCGAACCGAAGACATGCACGAGCCCGTCGGCAGCGATGGAGTCGGCGAAGATGGCGCTGGCGGCGTCGATGGCCGACACCTGCGTGGTGCTGACCTGCTCGAGCACCTCTCGAGCGGCGGTCAGCCATCGATCGGAAGCGGTCACTCGGGTCTCCTTACGTGCTGCGGGTCTCGGATGGCCAGCCGTTCGCCGCTGATGGTGCGCTTGAAGAGGTAGCGCGAGCGGTCGCCGCGCAGGAGGACCTGGCCGAAGGCGACGACGACCCCGTGTTCGTCGGTGGTCACGCGCCGAGTGAGTAGTGCCGCCGTGTGGGGCGGCACGCCAAGCAGCTGACACTCGCGTGGCGTCAGGATGACCGGTTCGATGGTCTCCCGAGCCTCGGCCACGTTGCGCCCGTAGTCCGTGCTCAGGATCTCGTACAGCGAGCGATGCTCGAGATCCGCATCGACCAGCCCGGGGAAGAGCTCCTCTCGCAGGTGGGCGATGTCGAGGACCATCGGCTCACCGTTGCCGCTGCGCAGCCGCTCGATGAGCACGATCGGGGTCGCCGGGCAGGCAGGCCAGGTCGCTGGCCAGCTGACGGCTGGCTTCGATGACGCGCACGCCGATGACACGGGTGCTGACGGCCATGCCGTTCTGGCGCATGGCCTCGCTGATGGAGAAGGCACCCGCGATGGGCAGCTGCAGGCGCGGCCGCGTGACGAACGTGCCGCGGCCCCGGTGACGGCTGATGAGGCCGCGGGCTTCCAGCTCGCCGAGCGCCTGGCGGAGGGTGGAGCGGGAGACATCCCAGTCGCGGCAGAGCTGGCGCTCCGGTGGCAGCCGATCACCTTCCTTCCAGGTGCCCGCGGCGATGAGCTCCTCGGCCCGGCTGGCGACCAGCGAGTAGAGCGGCTCCCCGGTCACGTCTGCACCTCCACGCCGTTGCAGTCTAGCAGCATGGTCTGATTGGTACCTACCTTTCGTGCAGCCGTGGCCCGACTCGGACCTGCCGTAAGATGCCCCTGGGCCCCCGCTCCGGGACCTGCCCCAGCATGAGTGGGAGGAAGACCGTGGCCACCGTCGCGCCTGACTCGGTCGTCGCCAGCGTCGACCCTGATGTGCGGCGCCGCGCGCGGGTCGAGGCGCTCCCAGGCGTACTGCGCGAGCGCATCCTCGTCCTCGACGGGGCCATGGGCACGATGCTCCAGGGATACGGCCTGGACGAGGCCGACTATCGTGGCCCACGCTTCGCAGCCCATCCTCGGGACCTGCGTGGCGCCAACGACCTGCTCTCGTTGACACGGCCCGACGTGGTCCGCGAGATCCACGCCAGGTACCTGGCGGCCGGTGCCGACATCATCTCCACCAACACGTTCAACGCCACGCGCATCTCCATGGCCGACTACGCCCTCGAGCCGTTCGTCGGCGGAGATGAACCGCGAGTCGGCCCGCCTGGCTCGCGCGGCGGCGGATGCGGCCGAGGCGGCCGATGCCGTGGGACGTCCGCGCTGGGTCATGGGCAGCCTGGGGCCCACCAACCGGACGGCGTCGCTCTCGCCGGACGTGAACGACCCGGGTGCTCGCAATGTCGACTTCGAGACCCTCGCGGCGGCCTATCTCGAGGCCGCCCGCGGCCTGGTGGCCGGTGGCGCGGACCTCCTCGCCATCGAGACGATCTTCGACACGCTCAATGCCAAGGCCGCCATCTTCGCCGTCGAGTCACTCTGGGACGAGCTGGCCTTCCGCCTGCCGCTCGTCATCAGCGGCACCATCACCGACCGCTCGGGGCGCACGCTCTCCGGACAGACGGTGGCCGCCTTCTGGAATAGCGTCCGTCACGCGCGCCCGCTCGCGGTGGGCCTCAACTGCGCTCTTGGCGGGCGACAGCTGCGGCCCTACGCGCAGGAGCTGGCCGGCATGGCCGACTCGTTCCTCTCGCTCTATCCCAACGCCGGCCTGCCCAACGCCTTCGGCGGGTACGACGAGAGCCCGACCGAGACGGCCGCCAACCTCGCCGAGCTGGCCGCGGACGGCGTCCTCAACATCGTGGGCGGCTGCTGCGGAACGGGCCCGGACCACGTGGCGCGCCATCGCGGCTGCCGTTCGCGGCCTGGCGCCGCGCGTCCCGCCGATCGTCGAGCGCCGCACCCGCCTGGCCGGCCTCGAAGCCGCTCGACATCGGGCCCGACAGCCTCTTCGTCAACGTCGGCGAGCGCACCAACGTGACCGGCTCGCGGCGCTTCGCGCGGCTCGTCCGGGAGGGGAATACGGCGAGGCCGTGGAGGTCGGCGCGCCAGCAGGTCGAGAGCGGCGCGCAGGTCCTCGACATCAACATGGACGAGGCCCTGCTGGACTCGGAAGCGGCCATGACCCGCTTCGTGCGACTGCTGGCGGCGGAGCCGGACATCAGCCGCGTGCCCTTCATGATCGACTCGTCCAGGTGGTCGGTCATCGAGGCCGGGCTGCGGGCCGCCCAGGGTACGGCCCATCGTCAACTCCGTCTCGCTCAAGGAGGGAGAGGCGGAGTTCCTGCGCCAGGCCCGCCTGGCCCGCCGCTACGGGGCCGCCGTGGTGGTCATGGCCTTCGACGAGGACGGCCAGGCCGAGTCGGTCGAGCGGCGCCTGGCCATCGCCCAGCGTGCCGTCGGCCTGCTCACGCGCCAGGCCGGCTTCGAGCCCGAGGACATCATCATCGACCCCAACATCTTCGCCATCGGCACCGGCATCGAGGAGCACGCCGGCTACGCGGTGGCCTTCATCGAGGCGGTCCGGCGCCTCAAGGCGGGAGCTGCCCGGCGTCCTCACCAGCGGCGGTGTCTCCAACGTCTCCTTCTCGTTCCGTGGCAACGACCCCGTGCGCGAGGCCATCCACGCCGTGTTCCTGTACCACGCCATCTCGGCCGGACTGGACATGGCCATCGTCAACGCCGGCGCCCTGCCGGTCCTCGACGACCTGGATGCCGAGCTGCGCGAACGTGTCGAGGACCTCGTCCTGGATCGCCGACCGGACGCCACGGAGCGGCTCCTCGAGATCGCCGACGCCGCCCGCAGCGCGGCCTCGGGGTCCACCCGGGACCTCGCCTGGCGCGAGGCACCGGTCGACGAGCGGCTCACCCACGCACTCGTGGAAGGCATCTCCGACTGGATCGTCGAGGACACGGAGGAGGCACGCCTGGTCGCGGCGCGGCCGCTGGACGTCATCGAGGGCCCCCTCATGGCGGGCATGGACATCGTGGGCGACCGGTTCGGCAGCGGCCGCATGTTCCTGCCCCAGGTCGTCGAAGTCGGCCCGGGTCATGAAGCAGGCGGTGGCCCACCTGGTGCCCTGGATCGAGGCGGACCGCGCCGAGCGCGCGGCGCGCGGCGAGGCCGGGGACGACGGTTGACCGGCAGCGACGGGCGACGCTCAGCCGGCAAGATCGTGATGGCCACGGTGAAGGGCGACGTCCACGACATCGGCAAGAACATCGTGGGCGTCGTGCTCGGCTGCAACGACTACGAGGTCATCGACCTGGGCGTCATGGTGCCCTGGACGCGCATCCTGGAGACGGCCGTGGCGGAGCGGGCCGACCTCATCGGCCTCTCCGGGCTCATCACGCCATCGCTCGAGGAGATGCGCGTGGTGGCCAGCGGAGATGGAGCGGGCCGGCCTGCGCGTGCCACTGCTCATCGGTGGCGCGACCACGTCGCGTGCCCACACGGCCGTTCGGCTGGAGCCCGCCTACAGCGGACCGGTCGTCCACGTCGAGGATGCCTCGCGGGCGGTGGGGGTCGCCGCCGCGTTGCTCGACCCGGGCGCGCGCGATGCCTTCGTGGCGGCGCGCCGGGCAGAGTACGCGCAGACCCGGCGTGATCACGAGGGTCGGGCGGCTCCGGAGCGCCGTGTCAGCCTGGCTGAGGCCCGCAGCCAGCGGTTGCGCATCGACTGGCAGGCGCCCGGCTCCCGGCCGCCTCGCCCTTCGTTCCTGGGCGCGCGGACGCTGGCCGACCACCCCATCGTCGACCTCATGCCGCGTATCGACTGGTCGCCCTTCTTCGCCACCTGGGAACTGCGCGGTCGCTACCCAGACATCCTGGCCGACCCGGAGGTGGGGGCCGCCGCCCGGGACCTCCTGGATGACGGGCTGGCCATGCTGCAGCGGGTCGCTGACGAGGGGCTGCTGCGGGCCGATGCTGTGGTCGGCTTCTGGCCGGCCGGATCGACGGACGACGATGACATCGTGCTCTGGGCCGACGAAGAGCGTACGCTGGAGCTGGCCCGCCTCCACACCCTGCGCCAGCAGGTGGCGCGCAATGGTGAGCGGCCCGAACTCGCCCTGGCCGACTACACCGCGCCGCGCGGTTCGGGCGTGGCGGACTACGTGGGGGCCTTCGCCGTCACGGCGGGCCATGGCCTGACGAAGGCCCGGGCACGCTTCGAGGCCGCCCACGACGACTACTCGGCCATCCTCCTCACGGCTCTCGCCGACCGACTGGCAGAGGCCTTCGCGGAGCGGCTGCACGAGCTGGTGCGGCGCGAGCTGTGGGGCTACGCCCCGGGCGAGGACCTCGGCAACGAGGCGCTCATCGCTGGCTCCTACCAGGGCATCCGGCCGGCGCCCGGCTACCCGGCCTGTCCGGACCACACCGAGAAGGACACGCTGTTCCGCATCCTGGAGGCCGAGTCGCGCGCCAGGCATCCGACTTGACGGAGACGATGGCCATGCTGCCGGCGGCGTCCGTGAGCGGGCTGTACTTCTGGCACCCACAGGCACGCTACTTCGGTGTCGGGCGCATCGGGCGCGACCAGCTGGAGGACTACGCCCGCCGCAAGGGCTGGAGCGTGGCAGAGGCGGAGCGCTGGCTGGCGCCCAACCTCGCCGGATAGCGTCTACGCCCGACTGGCCTGCGCCGGGACGGCGGTCGTGGTCGTGGCCGGGGCGCTGAAGTCGCCGCCATACGCCGACAGGAAGGCCGCGTAGCGCTCCAGTGACGGGTTGTCCCGGCTGAAGACCTGCTCGATCGAAGCACCGCTCGTGCGCCAGCTCGAGCACGCTGGTCGCGTGCGCCTCGTCCTCACGCCAGCGCAGCGCCACGCAGGTTGGCGAGTGGCAGGAAGGTGGTCCTGACGCCGTAGACCGCCTGCCATCGGTAGGCGTACGCTGGCGCCCCGGTCGATGATCTTCAGCTCGCGTCCGTCGGTCAGGTGCATCGACTCGAGCAGTCGCTTGCTGGCGATGCTGAAGAGGAGCCGGCGGAGCGGATGCACGTCGCCATCGGCGACCGGCACGGTGGCCTGGGCCGCCAGCAGGCGGCCGTTCGGCGAGTGGCGCCGCTCGTCCGCGAGCAGGCGGTCGAAGTAGAAGCTCAGGACGTCCTCGCCGACCTGGAGATCGGGGCCCGGGATGGCCTGGCGTCGGGCGTCCGGCGCGGCCTGTGGCCCCGGGCTCGCGGTCGCTTGCGCCTCCGGGCTGGCATAGCGCTGACGGATGAGGTCCACGGCCCGCCACATGAGATCCCCGGACACCGTGTTGTAGGGCAGGTCGAAGGGGCGGTCGGGCAGGCCGAGGTGCACGTTGCCCCGCAGGAGGTCCTGGCTGACACGCAGGTACTTGACGTCCTGGTAGCGCACCGTCTCGATGCGGACCTCGGTCCCCGAACGCGGCTGCTCCACGCGCTGCAGGACTGTCAGGCCATCCTCGTAGAGGCAGACAAGGTAGTCGTAGAGATCCATGCCGGGGCGCGCGTTGCGTCGTTCGATGTGTCGCGGGATCTTGATGCTCAGGAGCGCGGGCTCGCTCCGGGTCAGATGGGGCCGGAAGAGCGGCGGCGCCGGGTCCTCGGCCGTGACCTCGATGGCCCACGGACCGAAGCGGTCGTACTCGTGCTGTCGCTCGTCCATCGGTGCCCCCCCGACCGATCCCGTCACGCTCGCGTCCTTGACGCCGACGGCAGGTCAGAGTGCCCATGGTGTCACAGACCGTGGGGCTTGGCGATGCGCGCCCATGGTCGCGCTCGGGTTCAGCCGACCAGGACGACGTCGGAGCGGGACTTGTCCCGCGCATCCAGGAGCGACGGTCGGCCAGTGAGGTACTCGTCCACCTCGCGCGCACACTCGCGACCCTCGGTGATGGCCCACACCACGAGCGACTGGCCACGCCGCATGTCCCCGGCCACGAAGACACCCTCTCGCGACGTCCGATAGCCCGTGGAGGCGCAGTTGCCGCGCTCGTTGATGTCCACGCCGAGGTCCTCGAGGACGGCGTGCTCCGGATGCAGGAAGCCCATGGCCAGGAGCACCAGCTGGGCCGGCAACTCGTGCTCGCTGCCTGGGATCTCGTCGGGGCGCCCGCCGCTCCAGTCGGCACGCACGGCGCGGATGGCACGCAGGGCGCCGGCATCGTCGGCCAGGAAGGCCTTGGAGAGGACCGCCCAGTCCCGCGCGCAGCCCTCCGCCTGAGAGCTGGAGGTGGAGAGCATGCGAGGGCCGGGGTGGACCGGCCAGGGTGTGTCGGCGGTGCGGGTCTCCGCGGGCTTGGGCATGATCTCGATCTGCGTGACCGACCGTGCCCGCTGCCGGATGGAGGTGCCCACGCAGTCGGAACCGGTGTCGCCACCGCCGATGACCACGACGTCCTTGCCCGTGGCCAGGATGGCGCCGTCGTCCGGGACGACGTCACCGGACACGCGGCGGTTCGCCTGGCGCAGGAAGTCCATGGCGAACTCGACGCCGGGGAGCGTCGCGCCCGGGGATGGGCAGGTCACGCGGCACCGTGGAGCCGCCGGCCAGCACCACGGCGTCGTACTGGGCCGTGAGCTGCGCAGCTGGGTAGTCGACCCCGACGTGGACACCCGTGCGGAACGAGATGCCTCCGGCCGCCATCAGCTCGATGCGGCGGTCCACGACGTCCTTGGAGAGCTTGAAATCAGGGATGCCGTAGCGGAGCAGTCCACCGATGCGGTCGGCCCGCTCGAAGACCGTGACCACGTGACCTGCCCGATCAAGCTGCGCCGCGGCGGCCAGCCCGGCCGGCCCGGAGCCGACGACGGCGACCTGGCGTCCGCTGCGCGGTCGCGTCGGGTGCGGCGTCATCCAGCCCTCGGCGAAGGCCCGCTCGATGATGGCCGACTCGATCGACTTGATGGTGACGGGAGGGCGGTTGATGCCCAGCACGCAGGCCGATTCGCAGGGGGCGGGGCAGACCCGGCCGGTGAACTCCGGGAAGTCGTTGGTCGAGGTGAGCGACTCCAGCGCGGCCTGCCAGCGCCCCTGGTACACGTGGTCGTTGAAGTCAGGGATGATGTTGCCCAGCGGGCAGCCGCTGTGGCAGAAGGGCACGCTGCAGTCCATGCAGCGCGCGCCCTGCGTGCGCAGGTCGCTCTTCGGCCATGGGCAGCGGAACTCGCGCCAATGGCGGATGCGCTCCTCCACCTGCTGGTAGACGGGGACCTGGCGGTCGTACTCGCGGAAGCCCGTGACCTTGCCCATCTGGCCCCCTACGCCGCTGCGACCGAGGCCGGCACGGCGGGCGCGCCTGCCGTCTTGGCAGCGCCGGCCGCGTCAGCGACTCCCGCGACCCCCGCCAACCCGGCTGCTGACGACGGGGCATCGGTCCGTTCGGCCGCCAGCTCGGCGAGGGCGCGCTTGTAGTCGAGCGGCATGACCTTGACGAAGTGGCCCACCTGCTCGGCCCAGGTCTCCAGGATGTGACGCGCCCGCGACGAGCCGGTCAGGCGTGCGTGCGCCTCGATGAGGGCCCGCAGCTCGGCCTCGTCGGCCGGGTCGGACAGGTCCTCCAGCTCCACCATCTCGCGGTTGACCCGCGCGCGGGAGCGCGCCATCCGCGTCCCAGAGGTAGGCGACGCCGCCGGACATGCCGGCGCCGAAGTTGCGCCCGACGGCGCCCAGGACGACGACGCGCCCACCCGTCATGTACTCGCAGCCGTGGTCACCGACGCCCTCCACGACGACCTCCGCACCGGAGTTGCGCACGCAGAAGCGCTCGCCGGCAGGACCGAGGATGAAGGCCCTGCCTGAGGTCGCCCCGTACAGCGCGACGTTGCCGCAGATGACGTTCTCATTTGGGTCGAATGTCGCTTCGCGAGGCGGGTAGAGGATGGCCGTGCCCCCCGAGAGGCCCTTGCCGAAGTAGTCGTTGGCCTCACCCTCGAGCTCGATGGTCAAGCCCCGCGGTGCGAAGGCCATGAACGACTGGCCAGCCGACCCGACGGCCTTGAAGGAGATGGTGTCCTCCGGCAGACCGGCCTCGCCGGTGCGCCGCGTGATCTCCTGACCAAGGATGGTGCCCACGGTCCGGTTGACGTTGCGGATGGCGAAGGACGCCGCCACTCGTTCGCCTCGCTCCAGCGCCGGGGCGGCCAGCCGCACGAGCTCGTTGTCAAGCGCCGCCTGGAGGCCGTGGTCCTGGGCCTTGCTGTGGAAGGTGCCCGACCGCTCCGTGGCCGGCATGGGCGCCAGGAGCCGGGCAAGGTCCAACTGGCGAGCCTTCTCGTGCCTGACATCGCGGCGCGGGGCCAGCTTGTCCACGCGACCGACCATCTCGTCCACCGTGCGGAAGCCGAGGCGGGCCATGTGCTCACGCAGGTCCTCGGCCATGAAGCGGAAGAAGTTGACGACATGCTCCGGCTCACCGCTGAAGAGCTGGCGCAGCTCCTCGTCCTGCGTGGCCACGCCCACCGGGCACGTGTTGAGGTGGCACTTGCGCATCATGATGCAGCCCATGGCGATGAGGGCGCCGGTGGCCACACCCCACTCCTCCGCTCCGAGGAGAGTGGCCATGGCGATGTCCCGCCCAGTCCGCAGCAGACCGTCCGTCTGGAGCACGACGCGGTCACGCAGGTGGTTCCGCATGAGCACCTGATGCGCCTCAGCGAGGCCCAGCTCCCAGGGCAGGCCGGCATGCTTGATGGACGAGAGCGGTGAGGCACCCGTGCCGCCATCGTGGCCCGAGATGAGGATGGCGTCGGCGTGCGCCTTGGCCACGCCGGCCGCGACCGTGCCCACGCCCACCTCGGCCACCAGCTTGACGCTGATGCGAGCCCGCGGATTGGCGTTCTTGAGGTCGTAGATGAGCTGCTTGAGGTCCTCGATGGAGTAGATGTCGTGGTGGGGCGGGGGAGAGATGAGGCCCACGCCTGGCGTCGAGTGGCGGGTGCGGGCGATCTTGCGGTCCACCTTGTGACCGGGCAGCTGCCCGCCCTCGCCCGGCTTGGCGCCCTGGGCCATCTTGATCTGCAGCTCGTCGGCGTTGACGAGGTAGTTGGAGGTCACGCCGAAGCGGCCGGAGGCGACCTGCTTGATGGCCGAGCGCATGCTGTCGCCGTTGGGCAGCGGCGTATAGCGCGCTGGATCCTCGCCACCCTCACCGGTGTTGGAGCGGCCGCCCAGCCGGTTCATGGCGATGGCCAGCGTGGTGTGCGCTTCCCACGAGATCGAGCCGAAGGACATGGCGCCACTGGCGAAGCGCGTGACGATGGAGTCGATCGGCTCCACCTCGTCGATCGGGATCGGGGAGAGGTCGCGGAACTCCAGCAGGTGGCGCAGCGTGATGGGTGTCTCGGCGTGTTCGTCGATGAGCCGCGCGTACTCGCGATAGAGCTCGTAGTCACCGCTGCGAGCGGCCTGCTGAAGCTTGGCGATGGTATCCGGGTCGTGCAGGTGCCGCTCGCCGCGCAGCCGCCATTGGTAGAGACCCCCGAGCTCCAGGTCGGACTCATCGTCCGTGTCGACGTAGGCCGCCTGGTGGCGCATGAGGGTCTCGTGCTCGATCGTGGCCACGTCGATGCCGCCGATGCGTGAGACCGTGCCCGGGAAGTGCTCCTCGACGACCGCGTCGGCCAGCCCCACGGCCTCGAAGATCTGGGCCCCGATGTACGACGACATCGTGGAGATGCCCATCTTCGACATCGTCTTGAGGAGCCCCTTGTCGATGGCCTTGAGGTAGTGCTCCCGGGCCTCCCGCTCGCTGAGCGAGTCGGGCAGCAGGCCGCGCAGACGCATGTCCTCGATGGTCTCGAGGGCCAGGTAGGGGTTGATGGCGGAGGCTCCGTAGCCCAGCAGGCTGGCGAAGTGGTGCACCTCGCGAGCTTCGCCGGTCTCCACGATGAGGCCGGTCCGCGAGCGCAGGCCCTTGCGGATGAGGTGGTGGTGGACGGTCGAGACGGCCAGCAGGGCCGGGATGGCGGCGTGGTCGGAATCGACGGGCCGATCGGTGAGGATGATGACCTCGTAGCCGTCGAGGACGTACTCCTCGGCCTCTCGGCGGAGTCGCTCCAGAGCGCGCTGCATGCGGCCCGGCTTGGCGGCGAAGCAGATGGAGATGGTCTTGGCCTGGAAGTGCTGGCGGTCCACCCAGCGCAGGCGCTCGAGGTCCTCGTTGGTGAGGACGGGGTGGGGCAGCTCGATGATGCGCGCGTGTTCCGGCCCGGAGGCCAGCAGGTTGCCCTCGCCGCCCACGAAGGAGACGAGGCTCATGACCGTCTCCTCGCGGATGGAGTCGATGGGCGGATTGGTGACCTGCGCGAAGAGCTGGTGGAAATAGTCGAAGAGGCTGCGCGACTTGGAGGACAGCACGGCCAGGGGCACATCGTTGCCCATGGAACCAAGCGCCTCCTGGCCGTCCCTGGCCATGGGCGCCATGAGGATGCGCAGGTCCTCCAGCGTGTAGCCGAAGGCGCGCTGGCGGATCAGCACGCGACGGGTCGGCGGTTGCAGGATCTGGCGCGGCGGCTCCAGCTCCGTGAGCGAGATCTTGCCCTCGTCGAGCCACTGCTGGTACGGCTCGGCGCCGCAGATGCGGGCCTTGATCTCCTCGTCGGGGATGATGCGACCCTCTTCCAGCGAGGCCACGAACATCTTGCCTGGCTGGAGGCGGCCCTTGAGCACGATCTTCTCAGGCGGCACGGGCAGCACGCCTGCCTCCGAGGCCATGATGAGCAGGTTGTCGTCCGTCAGGCAGTAGCGCGAGGGCCGCAGGCCGTTGCGGTCCAGGGTGGCCCCGATGAGGGTGCCATCGGTGAAGGCGATCGACGCCGGGCCGTCCCACGGCTCGATGATGCTGCCGTGGTACTCGTAGAAGGCCTTGCGATCGGGGGCGATCTCAGGGTCCTTCTCCCAAGCCTCCGGGATGAGCATCATCATCACCTGGGGCAGGCTGCGGCCACCCAGCATGAGGAACTCCACGACGTTGTCGAGGATGCCCGAGTCGGAGCTGCCCTCCTGGGTGATGGGCCGCATCCGGGAGATCTCATCCGCGCTGAAGAGCCGCGATTCGATGAGCGCCTCACGGGAGCGCATCCAGTTGACGTTGCCCCGCAGCGTGTTGATCTCGCCGTTGTGGGCCAGCGTGCGGAAGGGATGCGCCAGTGGCCAGGTGGGCAGCGTGTTCGTGGAGAAGCGGCTGTGGATGAGGGCGAGGGCTGATTCGAAGGCCTCGTCACGAAGGTCCGCGAAGTAGGCCGGAACCTGGCGTGGCGTGAGCATGCCCTTGTAGACGATCGTCCGCGAGGACATCGAGCAGACGTAGAACTGCCCGGCGCCCTTGACCGATTCGCGCACCGTCCTGGTGGCGTACTTGCGAGCCACGAAGAGGCGACGTTCGAAATCGTCCTGCGTGTGGCACGCCACGGGCCGGGCCACGATGACCTGCTGGATGGCCGGCTCGCCGGAGATGGCCGTCGCTCCCAGGCTGGTGTTGTCCGTGGGCACGTCTCGCCAGCCCATGATCTCCAGGCCGAGCTCGGCCAGGGCACGCTCGAAGTGGTAGCGGACCCCGCCGTGCGTGCCAGGGTCGCGGGGCAGGAAACACTGGCCCACGGCATAGTCCGAGGGTCCGGGCAGGGCGATGCCGATCTCCGAACACTCCCGCAGGAAGAAGCCGTGGGGCAACTGCACGAGGATGCCCGCGCCATCGCCGGTGGCTTCCTCGGCGCCGCGGGCGCCGCGGTGGTCGAGGTTGACGAGAACGTCGATACCCTTCTGGACGACATCGTGCGAGGCCACGTTGTTGAGGTCAGCCACGAATCCCACGCCGCACGGAATCGTGCTCGAACCGGGGATCGTAGAGCCCTTTCTTCAACTGCGGGTCGTCCATCAGGGCGTCCTCGTGGGAGATGTGCGGCCGCGGGGCCAGCGATGGGAGGTGACCTGCCAGCCGCCAGGCCACGCCCCGCGCCTCCCCAGGCTCGTGGGTGTGCTTGGGACGATAGAGAACGTGGCCACAACGGTCAACGCCGGGTCCCAGTGTCGTCCGCCCGCGTCCGGCAGCGGCTTGGTGACGGATGGGATGCGATACGGTAACGAGCGCACCAGCGGGTGGTTTGACCGCCGGCCGAGAGGGCGCCACCATCTGGGGCATGTCAGCGCACGATGCCCGGAGCCGCACGCCCGAGGCCGGGGTCGGTCTGGAGATGGCGCACCTCGAGGAGATCAGCTTCCTGGCCGAGGTCGCCCACCTGGCGGCCACGGCGCGCACGTGGGACGAGCTCATGGACACCGTCATCGACCGTGCCAAGGCCGCGGCACGGGCGGACGTCTGCTCGCTCTACCTCACCGACCGCGACGGCAGCGGCCTGACGCTGGCCGCCACGAACGGCCTCGATCGCGACGCGGTCGGGGTGGCGCGCCTGCAGATGGGTCACGGCATCACGGGCATCGCAGCCGAATCGCGCTCGACGATCGTCAGCCCGGACGTCCACGCCGACGAGCGCTTCGCCTGGATCCGCGGCGTTGACCAGGCGCAGTTCACCTCGATGTGCTCCGTGCCGCTCGTCTGGGATGACCAGGTCGTGGGCGTGCTGAACGTCCAGACGGTGGAACCGCGGGAGTTCACGCCCGCCCGGCTGCGCTTCCTCGAGACGCTGGCGGGGCTCCTGGCCGCCCTGGTCGAGAAGAGCCGGCTGCATGCCGAGGCGGAAGCCCAGCTGGAATCGCTGCGCGCCATCGACGAGGCCCGCGCCAACCTGGTGGCGGTGGTCACGCACGCGCTGCGCACGCCGCTCGCCGTCGTGCGCGCCTACGTCGAGCTGCTGGGCGGCCAGGCCCGGTCGGCGGGCAGCGCCGAGGCCGCGGCCTGGGAGCACGAGGCGCTGGCGCAGGTCGACCGCATCGACCAGACCGTCGATTCGATCCTGGAGAGCCTGCGCGTCTTGCCCTCGTCGACCGCCGAGCTGCTACCCATCGGACCTCGTCGGCGTGGTGTCCGAGGTCACGACCGAACTGCGGCCGATGCTGCGCTCGCACGCCCTCGAGACCACGTTCCACGATCGAGCCGCTCGTGGCCCTGGCCTCCGGCCCGATGCTCCACCGCCTGCTCGGCTACCTGCTCGAGAACGCCGCCAAGTACGCGCCTGCCTCGGGGCGCATCGACATCTACGGCTGGCGCGACGGCGACCGCGCCCGGCTGGCCATCACCGATGATGGCCCGGGCATCCCGGAACCCTGGCGCGAGCGCATCTTCGAGCCCTTCGTGCGGCTGGACGATTCGCCCCGCGGCGCCGGCATCGGACTCTTCGCCGCGCGTCACCTGGCGCGCTCCATGGGCGGTGAGCTGTCCGTCGAGCCGCGCGAACCGCTACGGTTCCCAGTTCGTACTGGAGCTGGCCTTCGTCGGTCCGTCCGGGTAGCGCGGGAAGCGCGCAGGTCGCCGCCACACTCGGACAGCCGAAGACCCGCGGGGAGGGAGCCCCACGGGTCTTCGGAGGAGCGGACGATCCGGCTCGCCAGGGAGGAGGAGCCCGGTGAGCCGGATCGGTCACATGGGCCGTCTGCTCAGACCTTGGCGCCCAACGACGGTCGACGTCTGACCGGTGACGGGCTCGTGGGCCACGAATGCGCTGCTGCCGACCCCCGACGGCGCGCCGGACCAGGGCACGTAGGCGGTCTCGCCGTGGACGGCGATGTCCAGGCCGGCCTCCTCCGCGTCGATGCCGACCCGAAGCCCGAGCACCACGTCGATGACCTTGATGATGACGAATGTCATGACCGAGGTGAAGGCCACTGTGACGGCGACGGCCGCGACCTGGATGACGAGCTGGTCGACACTGCCCTCGATGAGGCCAGCGACGCCACCGATGGAGGCCGCCGCGAAGATGCCCACGCCGATGGCGCCCCAGATGCCACCCACGCCGTGCACGGCGAAGACGTCGAGCGAGTCGTCGATGGCGAGACGGTCACGCAGCAGCGTGGCGCCGAAGCAGATGCCGCCGGCCACGAGGCCCAGCACCAGCGCACCGCCGACGGTCACGAAGCCGGCCGCCGGGGTGATGGCCACGAGGCCGGCCACGGCACCTGCCGCGGCACCCACGACGCTGACCTTGCGGCCCTTGGCGTAGGACGCGCCGACCCAGGTGAGGGTGCCGGCAGCGGCGGCCACGGTCGTGACCATGAGGGCCTGGGCGGCCAGCCCGTTGGCGCCCAGCGCGGAGCCGGCGTTGAAGCCGAACCAGCCGAACCACAGGAGGCCGGCGCCCAGCACGGTCATGGGCACGTCGTGTGGCTCCACGTGGTGGCCGGAGACCCGCCTGCCCATCACGAGTGCCACGACGAGGGCCGAGACGCCCGAGGCGATATGGACGACCGTGCCACCCGCGAAGTCGAGGGCCCCCAGGTCGGAGAGGATGCCGCCACCCCACACCATGTGGGCCATCGGCGAGTAGACCAGCAGCGACCAGGCGATGGTGAAGACGACGAAGGCGCCGAAGCGCTTGCGCTCCGCGAAGGCGCCGCTGATGAGGGCCGGGGTGATGGCTGCGAACATCATCTGGAAGGTGGCGAAGAGCACGAAGGGAATGCCTTGAGCGCCGCCGTAGCCCTCCATGGGCTCCATGCCGACGCCCTGGAAGAAGGCGAAGTCCAGCCCGCCGACGATGCCCAGATCGCCGGCCGACGGGGCGAAGGCGAGGCTGAAGCCGACGACGACCCAGACGACCGTGACGATGGCCAGGCCGAAGAAGCTGTGCATGATCGTCGACAGCACGTTCTTGGCCCGCACCAGTCCTCCGTAGAAGAGGGCCAGGCCGGGCAGCATCAGCATCACCAATGCGGTCGACATCAAGAGCCAGGCGGTATTGCCGCTATCAATGGCCATCTGTGGATCCTCCTGGGGCTTGGAACTACCGTCTTTGCGAGTTCGGCCACGCCGGTGCACCGCCCGCAGCGTGACCCTACGGAGGGCGCCGGCCGATGTCAGCAGCGGAGCGGTGAGAAGGTGGTGCCCGCGGGGTGAACGTTGGGTTGCGGCGTGGTGACGCCGGCCCGCGCTTCAGGCGTCGAGGCGGTAGCCCACTCCGCGCACGGCCACGGGCACGGGTGCCGCGGCATTGACGAGCTTCTCGCGCAGCCTGGCGAGGTGGGGCTTCAGCCACTCGGGTGCCGGGTCCAGGCACGTCCGGCCAGCCAGCCGCCAACAGCTCGTCGTGCGTGACGACCTCGCCGAGTCGTTCGATCATGGCCCGCAGCAGGCGGAACTCGATGACCGTGGTGGGCAACGGACTGCCCTGCCAGCGGATCTCGTGGCGCCGCCGGTCCAACTCGTAACCGGCCGGGTCGCCCAAGCCAGGCTTGCGCGCGCGCGTGCCGGCACGACGCGAGACGGCGCGAACGCGGGCGAGCAGCTCGTCGGCCCGGAAGGGCTTGCGCACATAGTCGTCCGCGCCCAGGTCCAGCAGTTCGATGGTGGCGGCATGGTCACGCTCGCCGGAGACGACGATGACGGGTGTATCGCTGACCTCGCGGATGCGCCGGCAGACGGTGGCGCCGTCCATGCCCGGCATGGCCAGGTCGAGCAGCACGAGATCCGGCTCGTCATCGCGGAAGCGCCGCAGGGCCTCCTCACCGTCGTAGGCGGCGATGATGCGGTGGCCGGCCTGCCCGAGCAGCGCACCGAGCGCGCCGACCATGGCCGGCTCATCGTCCACCACGAGGATCTTGAGCGGTTCGGATGGCCCCGCATCAGCGGTGCCTGGCCCGGAAGGGATCATGGCGCGTATCCCATCGAAGTCTTGGCCGGCAGCAGTGCCTCGAACCGCGCTCGCCATGCCCGCAAGCGGGCGTCGTCGGCGAAGAGTACGAGGATGGTGTCGTCCCCGGCCAGCGTGCCCTCCTGCTCGTCCAGAGATGAGGCGTCGATGGCCTGGGCGATGGCCCCGGCCGTGCCAGGCTCCGACAGTAGCAGCAACGTGAGCCCGGAGCGACCGATACGCAACGGGTAGTCGGCCAGGATGCGGCGGAGGCGGTCGTCAGCATCGGGCGACGTGGCCGGTCCCGATGCCGTGGCAGCGGCGTAGATGTGTCGGCCCCCGCGACTGACCTTGACCAGGCCGAGTTCCGTGACATCGCGACTTACTGTGGCCTGCGTGACATGCACGCCCCGGGCGGCCAGCCTCGACACCAGCTCGTGTTGGCTGGTGACGCCCTCCTGGTCGACGATCTGGCGGATGAGTCGCTGACGCACCCGCTTCTCCGTGCGACCGCCCGCGCCGACCTCTCCACGCGCCCGTTCCACGACAGGGACGATACATCCCCGGCGCATCGCTATGCAGTCAGGAACAATGTGTAGCGAATGACTTGCTATTTCATCAGGTCCGCCGCTATCATCCTGCCGATGCCGACGTACGCCGTCCTCATGGCGATGCCCTCGGCCCCGCCGGGATCGGACGGGGCCTGAGCCGGGCGCGCCGCGCGCCGCCCGCAGTCAGGCCGGATCCCCGGGGCCGCGACCAGCACACGAAGGTCGCGGCCTTCGTGATTCCCGAGCAACCCGCTGGCCCCGCGGCCGGCCACTCGCCCTGGAAAGGATCCACCCGATGACCCTCGTCGCTCTCCGACCCGAACCCTTCATCACCGAAGGCAGCTCGCCCCCGCGCTCGGACACGTTCCAACCTGGCTTCAGCGGTCTGCGTTGCCGGGCCTGCGGGGAGCCCGCCGCCGAGGCGGCCGTCTTCGTCTGCAGTCGCTGCTTCGGGCCGCTGGAGGCCAGCTACGATCTCGCCGGACTGCGCTCGCGCCTGAGTCGCGAGGTGCTCGAGGCCCGTCAGCCCGGCCTCTGGCGCTTCGCGGAGCTGCTGCCGCTGTCCAGCCTGCCCGCCGGTGGCCTCCGGGTGGGCCCCTCGCCGCTCGTGGAAGCGCCCCGCCTCGCGGCGCGCCTGGGCCTCGAGCAGCTCTGGGTCAAGGATGATTCGCGCAACCCGACGCTCTCGTTCAAGGATCCGCGTCGTCGCCGTGGCGGCCGCTCGCGCCGCGGAGTGGGGTTTCCACACCCTTGCCTGCGCCTCCACCGGCAACCTCTCGGCCTCCGTGGCGGCTGCAGCCGCGGCCTGGGGGTTACGTGCCGTCGTCTTCGTGCCGGCCGACCTGGAAGCCGCCAAGGTCGCGCAGGCTCGCGCCCTGGGCGCGACCCTCGTGCAAGTCGAAGGCGCCTACGACGAGGTCAACCGGCTCTGCCTGGAGCTCACCGACGAGCTGGAGGGTTGGGCCTTCCTGAACGTCAACCTGCGGCCCTTCTACGCTGAGGGCTCCAAGACCATCTCTTTCGAGATCGCGCAACAGCTCGGCTGGCGAGCGCCCGACGTGGTGGTCGCGCCGCTGGCCTCGGGCTCGCTCTTCACGAAGCTGGCGCGTGGCTTCCGCGAGCTGGTTGCCGTCGGCCTCCTCGACGAAGCAGCGGTTCGCTACGTGGGTGGCCAGCCCGCCGGCTGTGCGCCCATCGCGACAGCTTTCGGCGACGGGGTGGACCTGGTGCATCCCGTTGAGCGCCCAGAGACCATCGTGCGCTCGCTGGCCATCGGCTCCCCGGCGGACGGCGCCTATGCCGTGAGGCTGGCGCGTGAGAGCGGCGGTGCCATCCTCCCCGTGCCTGACGCGGATACCGTGGCGGCCATCCGCCTGCTGGCAGAGACCGAGGGCATCCTCACCGAGACTGCTGGTGGCGTCACGCTGGCCGCCCTGCGCCAGGCCATCGTCGAAGGCCGCGTCCGGCCTGACGAGGAGGTGGTGCTCGTCATCACGGGCAACGGCATCAAGACCCTGGATGCCATCGATGGCCCGCCTGTCGCTGCCGACCAGCCCATCGCTCCCACTCTGCCGGCCTTCGAGGCCTGGTGGGACGGCGTCGCCGGGGCCCCGGCGGCTTGAGACCAGGCCGTCACGAGGCGCCGTCCCCAGGCGTGTCACGGATCTGCGCTTGACGGATGTGCCTGCCTGCGGTCACACTGCGGCCTCGATGTCGATACAGCACCTTCTCAAGCGCAAGCCGACGCGGCCCTGCCTGGAGGCAGAGGCCTAGACGGCTTCGTTCGGGATGACCGACTCGGGGCCGCCAGGCCGGCTCCGAGGGCCGCAGACGCCGATCGCGGTGACTGCGGCCTTTCTGTTTGCTCGGAGCCTGGAGCGGCGGTCCCACCAAGCCACGAAGGGACCAGACCACGATGCGAGCACTCATCACCGGGACCGGCAACATGGGCCGCGCCATCGCCGCCGCCCTGACATCCCGCGGCGACGCGGTCGCCGCCGTCATCGGCCGTGGACCAGATCGACCCGACCCGGCGACCCTGGTCCCCGTGGACGTGGCCTTCGAGTTCAGCCACCACGCGACGTTGCTCCAGAACGTGGACCTGGCGCTGGCCGCGGGCTGCCGGGCCATGGTCATCGGCACGACCGGCTGGTCTGCTCACGACGAGATCGGCCGTGCGCTGGCTGCCCGCCTCACCGCCGCGGACGCGCGAGCCGTCGTGGCGCCCACGTTCTCCCTGGCGGCCGTGCTCTTCGGCGATCTTGCCGAGTCGGCCGCCCGGCTCTTCGGCGGCTTCCCCGACTACGATCCGTTCGTCTTCGAGCAGCACCGCCGCACGAAGGCGGACCGCCCCTCCGGCACCGCCCTGGCTGTCGCCGAGCGCCTCCTGCCGCACCTGCCCTCCAAGCGGGTGGCGCGCCTGGCCGAGGGGCCTGGCGCGCCGGATGCCGACGTGCTGGAGGTGGTGGCCCTCCGCGCTGGCAGTCACCCGGGCATGCACGTCGTCGGCTTCGACGGCCCGGGCGAAGCGCTGGAGCTGCGCATCACGGCACGTGATCGCTCGGCCTACGTGGCCGGAGCGATCCTGGCGGCCGACTGGCTCGTGAGCCGGCCCGGACCCGCCGGGACGACGGAATTCAAGTCGCTCGTCCGCGAGCGCAGCAGCCTTGACTGACCAGCCGGCGGCAGAGATGCCCGCACGTGCCGAAACGAGAGAGGAGATACTCCGATGACCACCCAGGTGACCCTTCACGGTGCCTTCACCGCCCTTGTCACGCCTTTCACCCGCGACGGCTCGCTCGACGAGCGGGCACTCCAGGGTCTGCTCCGACGTCAGCTCACCGCCGGCATCGACGGCCTCGTGCCGGTGGGCACGACCGGCGAGGCGCCCACGCTCAGCAGCGAGGAGCGCGACCGCGTCATCGAGCTGACCGTGCAGGCCGTCCACGACGGCGGTGCCGCCGGACGCGTTCCCGTCGTGGCCGGCACCGGCAGCAACGACACGCGCGCCAGCATCGCGGCCACGCGCCGCGCCGCAGCACTGGGTGCCGACGCGGCCCTGGTGGTTGCGCCCTACTACAACAAGCCCGACCAGCGCATGCTCGAGGCCCATTACCGCGCCATCGCCGACGAGGGCGGCCTGCCAGTCGTCGTCTACAACGTGCCCGGTCGCACCGGCGTCAACATCGCGGCGGACACGCTGCTTCGCCTGGCCGAGCACGAGCGCATCATCGGCCTCAAGGAGGCTGCCGGGGACCTGGAGCAGATCATGACCATCGTGCGCGATCGACCAGCCGGCTTCGCCGTCATGTCCGGTGATGACAGCTGGACCCTGGCCCTGCTCGGGGTCGGCGGCGATGGCGTCATCTCGGTCGCCTCCAACGAGGTTCCGGCGGTCATGGCCAGGCTCTGCGCCGCGGCGCAGACGGGCGACTGGACGACGGCACGTGCGCTCCACGAGCGTTACCTGCCACTCATGCGCCTCAACTTCGTGAGCCCCAACCCGGTGCCCGTGAAGGCCGCGCTGGCGGCCATGGGCCTCATCGAGGACGTCCTGCGCCAGCCACTCCTGCCGCTCGCGGAGCCCGGCCGGAGCCGCCTGATGGCCGTCCTTGCGGAGCTCGAGCTCGTGGCCGGGTCGGCGGAGGCGGTGGCGGCGTGACCACCGCACCGGGGGACGGCTCGACCTCGGTGCCGATCCAGGCACGCGTCGAGGCCGTGACGGCGGCCTGGGCGGCCACGGACGGCGACCCGGACGATGCGCTCGTGGCCACGGCCCGCGCCCTCGTGGCCGAGGTGCTCGACCTGCTGGAGCTGGGCCGCGTCCGGGCGGCCTGGCCTGACGCCGCGGCGCCCGGCGGCTGGCGCGCCGAGCCCTGGGTCAAGGCCGCCATCCTCTTGGCTTTCCGGACCCCCGGCCTGACCGAGATGCGCGACGGGCCCATCCTGGCTGCTCGCGACCGCTCCACCCTGGGTGCCATCGACCTGCTCGATGGCCCCGGGATCCCGGGCGGCCACGGCGGCCGGAGCCCCGTGGCGCATCGTGCCCGGCGGCACGAGCGTGCGCCGCGGCGCCTACCTGGCGCCGGGCGTGGCCGTCATCCCGCCGGCCTTCGTGAACGCGGGCGCCTGGGTCGGTGAGGGCACGATGATCGACTCGCACGTCCTCGTGGGCTCCTGTGCGCAGGTCGGGCATGGGGTCCACCTGTCAGCCGCGGTGCAGGTGGGAGGCGTCCTGGAACCGCCCGGGGCGCGTCCCGTCATCGTCGAGGACGGCGCCTTCGTGGGTGGCGGCAGCGGCCTCTACGAGGGCGTCGTCGTCGGGCGCGGCGCGGTCATCGCGGCCGGCGTCGTGTTGACCGGGCAGAGCCGCGTCGTGGACCTCGTCGGGGAGCGCGAGCTGCGAGGCACCCCGCAGGCGCCCCTGGTGGTGCCGCCGGACGCCGTCGTCGTGACCGGTACACGGCCGGCCACCTCGGCCTGGGCGCGCGAGCAGGGCATCGGCGTGAGCGTGCCGGTCATCGTCAAGTACCGCGACGCGGGCACCTCGGCCCGGGTGGCCCTGGAGGATGCGCTGCGGTGAACGGTCCCGCCAGGTCCGCTGCGCCGACCGACGTCGAGCCGCGCATCGAGACTGCTGCCATGGTCGCCGGCCTGCCCGTGGGCAGACTGCTGGAGCGCCACGGCTCCCCGCTCTACGTCTACGACGCGGCGGTCATCCGCGCGCGGGCCGCGCGGCTGCGGGAGGCGCTGCCGGCGAATGCGGAGGTCGCCTTCGCCACCAAGGCCAATCCCTCGCCGGGCGTGCTGCAGGTCATCGCGGCGGCCGGCCTGGGAGCGGACGTGGCGTCCGGGGGCGAGCTGCGGGCGGTGCTCCGCGCGGGGGTGGCACCGGAGCGGATCGTCTTCACCGGCCCGGGCAAGACCGACGCGGAGCTGGAGACGGCCCTGGAGGCCGGCGTCGGCGGGCTGACCATCGAGTCGCTGGACGAGCTGGCGTCGGTCATGGCCATGGCCGGGCGCGCCAGGCCAGGCCAGGGACTGCTCCTGCGGCTGGCCACCACGGAGGGCCAGGAGGAGCGGCCCATCATCGGAGGCGCCGGGACCGCCAAGTTCGGGATGACGGACGACGAGGCCGACGAGGCCATCGCCCAGCTGTGGGCGGCCGGCCTGCTCGCGGACGGCTCGCCCACCACGGCAGCGCCCTTCCGATTGCGCGGTTTCCATGCGTTCGGCGCATCCAACGTGCGCGAGGCAGCCATCCTGGTGCGAGGCGCCGCGGACCTGGCGCGGCGCGCGGAGCGGCTGGCTGGCCGCCACGGCCTGGTCGTAGAGCTGCTGGACGCGGGCGGCGGCCTGGGCATCCCCTATGCCGACGACGAGGCCCCGCTCGACCTGCACGCGCTGGGGGAAGGGCTGGCCGCGGAGCTGGCCACCTGGGCCGGTCGATCGCCCCTCGCAGGATGTCGACTGCTCCTCGAGCCCGGCCGCTGGCTGACCGGCCCGGCCGGCACCTACCTGTGCCGGGTCGTGCGCAGCAAGGAGCGCGGTGGGCGCCACGTGGCCGTCATGGATGGCGGCATCCATCACCTGCTGCGCCCGCGACTCGTGGGCCAGGACCATCGCATCGTGGCGGTGGGGGAGGCGAGCGCTCGCCCGTCCAGCGCCAGCGTGGATGTCGTCGGCCCGCTCTGCACCGGGTTGGACATCCTGGCTGGCGCGGTGCCGCTGCCCGCGCCGCAGCATGGCGAGGTCTACGCGGTGCTCGACGCGGGCGCCTATGGCTACAGCGAGTCGATGCCCTTCTTCCTGTCGCATCCCATGCCCGCCGAGGTGGTCGTGGACGGTCGCACGGTCACGGTCTCCCGGGAGCGAGTCGAGCCCGCTTGAGTCGGCGCGGTCAGGACGCGGCCGGCTACCGCCTGGCCGGTCGCCCGAGCGCGGGGTCGCTCGACCACCTCCGACTCACCCGCCATCCAGCTCAGCTGTGCCCCGAGTCGGCGCCCTCACCGATGCCCAGACGTTCGGCGGCAGCCTCCAGCTCCGCGGTCACACGACGTGGCGCGGTGCCGCCGATGACGTCCGGTCGGGCAACGGCACGGTCCAACTCCGCGGCAGCCCGAAGCGCGCCGGGCACCGCCGTGTCCGTGGCGAGCCCGATGGCGACGGTGTCCGATGACGCCTCCAAGGTCGCCACGATGTCAGCATCGGTCAGTCCGGTCAGCTCCACGCCAGCCGCTTCCGCGCGGGCCACGAGCGAGCCCACGATGTGATGCGCCTCGCGGAAGGGCACGCCGCGGTCCACGAGCGCATCGGCGACCGCGGTGGCGGTGGCGAAGCCGGCCGTGGCCGCCGCTCGCATGCGCGCTTCGTCCACGTGCAACGTGGCCACCACTCCGGCCATGACGCGAAGCGAGGCCTCCAGCACGCGCAGCGCGTCGATGAGCGGTGGCTTGTCCTCCTGCAGGTCACGCTGGTAGCCGGCCGGCAGCCCCTTCAGCAGGGTCAGCACGGCCACGAGATGACCGTCCACGCGAGCCGTGCGACCGCGGATGAGCTCAGCCGGGTCGGGATTCCGCTTGTTGGGCATCATCGAGGAGCCCGTCGACCAGGCATCTGCGAGCCGGAGGAAGCCGAAGGCCGGGTTGGACCACCACACGAGCTCCTCGGCCAGGCGTGAGAGGTGCGTCATGGCCAGGGCTGCCGCGGCCAGGGTCTCGACCACGAAGTCGCGGTCGCCCACGGCATCGATCGAATTGCGCGTGACCCCCGCGAAGCCGAGGTCGGCCGCCACGGCTTCGCGATCGAGCGGAAAGCCGGCACCGGCGATGGCCCCCGAGCCCAGGGGTGAGACGTCAGCCCGGCGACCTGCGTCGGCGAAGCGGCCGCGGTCCCGCTCGAGCATCTCCACGGTGGCCAGCAGGTGGTGGGCGAAGAGCACCGGCTGAGCCGGCTGCACATGCGTGTGTCCGGGCATGACCGCGCCGCGGTGGATCAGGCCTTGGCTGACCAGGGCGCGCTCGAGCCCCACGATGGCCTCGTCGATGGCCGCCAGCCGCCGCTTGAGCCAGAGGCGCAGGTCGGTGGCCACCTGGTCGTTGCGCGAGCGACCAGTGTGCAGCTTGCCGGCCACGGGGCCGATGCTGGCAGCCAGCGCCATCTCCATGTTGAGGTGGATGTCCTCGAGGGCTGGATCCCACTCGATCGTGCCGGCCCGCACCCGGGCTTCGATGGCGCGCAGCCCGTCGCCGATGGCGGCCGCTTCCGTATCCGTCAGCAGGCCGGCGGCCCGCAGCCCGGCGACGTGGGCCAGCGAGCCCGCGATGTCGTCCAGCGCCAGCTCGGCGTCCACCTCGATGGAGCGCCCGAAGTCGGCCGCGTCCGCATCCGGCTCGTCGGAGAACCGCCCACCCCAGGCCTTCACGGATCGGCTACGCCCGTGGCGTCACCGACTCGGCGTCGGCGACGGTGACGGACAGCTCGCCGAGCATCGGCTCCGTCCATGACCAGGCAGAGTCGTGCCGCGCGGCCTCGGTGCGGAGCGGCAGGCCGAAGATGCGGATGAAGCCCACAGCTGCGGCGTGGTCGTAGGCGTCATCCGTGTCGTAGGTGGCCAGCGTGCGGTCGTACAGCGAGTCGTCGCTGCGGCGGCCGACCACGGAGGCGTTGCCGTGATCGAGACGCAGGCGCACCTGGCCGTTGACGACGCGCTGCGCGGAGTGCACGTATTCGCGCAGGTCGCGGTGCAGGGCGCTGAACCAGACGCCGTCATAGGTGGCCTGGGCCAGCTCGTCCGCGACGAGGCGATTGAAGCGCAGCTGCGCCTTGGAGAGGGTCAAGCTCTCTAGTGCCGTGTGCGCCGTGTGCAGGATGGTGGCCGCCGGGGCCTCATAGATCTCGCGGCTCTTGATGCCCACCACGCGGTCCTCGACATGGTCGATGCGCCCGATGCCGTGCCGGCCACCCAGCGCCTGGACGCGCTCGATCAGTTCGACCGGAGCCACCGCCTGTCCGTCCAGCGTGACCGGGATGCCGCCTTCGAAGCCGACCGTCAGCTGAGTCGGGATGTCCGGCGCCCGCCCGGGCTCCACGGTCCACTCGTAGACGTCCGGCGGCGGCGTGGCCCAGGGATCCTCCAGCACGCCCGTCTCGCAGGAGCGGCCCCAGAGGTTGACGTCGGTGGAGTACGGGGAGTCCTTGGTGACGGGCACCTCGATGCCGCGCTCGATGGCGTAGTCGATCTCCTGCTCGCGCGAGAGTCCCATGCCCACGCGCATGGGAGCGATGACCTCCAGCCGCGGGTCGAGAGCATGGACCGCCACGTCGAAGCGGACCTGGTCATTGCCCTTGCCGGTGCAGCCATGCGCGACGGCAGCGGCCCTCTCGCGATCGGCGATCTCGACCAGGAGCTGGGCGATGAGCGGGCGAGCGAGGGCTGTAGCCAGTGGGTAGACCCCCTGGTAGAGCGCGTTGGCCTGAAGGCTCGGCCAAACGAACTGGCGCACGAAGCGCTCGCGGCCGTCGACGACGTAGGCGCGGCTGGCGCCGGCCCGCAGGGCGCGCTGCGCCACGTCCGGGCGCAGTGAACCGCCGCCGAGGTCAACCGTCAGGGTGATGACCTCCACGCCGTGCTGCTCCCTGAGCCAAGCCACGGCGACCGATGTGTCCAGCCCGCCCGAATAGGCGAGCACGACCTTCTTCACGACGATCTCTCCACGCGACTGGGGCATCGAGTCTGACATGGCCGGAGGGTGGGCCACCAGGCGTACGGACGCCACGGCTGCCACACGTGCATCATCATGCACTCAGAATCCCAAAGTTGCATCTACATGCACCTGCACGGGCAATCTGGCTGATCACGGAGTGTGCTCCGGGTCCGGGCCGGTGGGCTCGGGACGTGCGCTGTGCGGTGAAGTGCGGTCCCCGGAAGCCGTGCCTGTGCGCGCGGTCCGGGGTCGGGATAGCGGCATCGGGCTACTACCCATCCCGGCCCCGAGGGGGTTGACTGGCGGTCCAGCCTCCCCACGGAGCGAGCATGGCCACGACCACGTATCCGAGCGACCTCAGAGCGGCGGCTTCGCGAGACCGCCGGCACCTGCGATCGGCGCTCATCGGCCTGGCCGTTCTGCCGGCCATGGCGGGGACGGCCGCCATCGCCTGGTTGGTCATGGGGACCGACGGTTCCGCCTCCCCCGGCCACGTGGCGGCTGCGACCCAGGCCCGCAGCGCAGCTGGCGATGGTGCTCTGAGCGGTGAGGTCGTCATCGGTCTCGCCATGATCATCCTGGCGGCCGGCGTCGTGACGCTGGCATTGTTGCTCTACCTCCTGCGCCCGCTGGGCGAGATCGCCGGAGCGCGGTCCGATCTGGAATCGATGTACCAGCAGGCGCGCGAGGACTCGCGGCGCGACGGGCTCACGGGCTTGGGCAACCAGCGAGCCTTCAACGAGGAGCTGGCAGCGGAGTTGGCCCTCGTCGAGGAGCACGACGACCACTTCGCCTTCGTGCTCATGGACCTCGACGACCTCAAGCTCGTCAACGACCGGGTCGGCCACGCCGCGGGTGACGAGACACTTCGAACGATGGCTGACACGATGCGCGAGGTGGCTCGCCCGGGTGATCGACCTCTTCCGCGTCGGTGGCGACGAGTTCGCCATGCTGCTGCCCAGGACCTCGGTCGAGACGGCCGTGGCCATCACGGAACGCCTCCTGCACTTCGCTCGGCGCCCCACGTCGGGCGCGCGTCCCAGTCCCTTCTCCGCGGGCATCTCCGCGGTGCCGATCTTCGGCCGCGATCAGGAGATCGATCTACCGCCAGGCCGACGCCGCTCTCTACTGGGTCAAGCGACATGGCCGCGGCGCTGTGGAGATCTTCGAGCCGGAGCGCGACCAGCTTCCCGACAACGAGTCCGACGCCGCCCGCAACGCCGTCCAGGAGGTCGTCATGGGCGGGCTCCTGACGCCGGTCTTCCAGCCCATCGTCGACCTCCGCACGGGCCGCGTCCTGGGCTTCGAGGGACTCATCCGGCCCGACCCGAGCGGACCGCTGCCAGACACTGCCAAGCTCTTCGCAGCAGCAGCGACGGCCGGGCGCACCGTCGAGCTGGACGTCGCCTGCATCGAGCAGGTGCTGCTGGCTGCTCGCGCCATCGGCCCGGACAAGCTGCTGACCCTGAACCTGTCGCCCCGCACCCTTGAGGTGCGCGACTTCGACGCCGGCTGGCTGCTGCAGGGCCTCTACCGCAATGGCATCTCGCCGGGACGGGTCATCGTGGAGCTCACCGAGCGCGACGAGATCGACGATCTCGCCCGGCTGCGCCAGACCTTCCGGCACCTGCGCGAGTACGGCCTGCGCCTGGCCGCCGACGACGTTGGCGCCGGCAACTCCGGCCTGCGCCTCCTGTCGCAGGTCCAGTTCGATATCGTCAAGCTCGACCTCTCGCTGGTGCAGGATGGCGTGCGCCGAACGGGGGCCCGCTCCGTCCTGCAGTCGCTGCGCGACCTGGCCCTCGACCAGCACGCCCACGTCGTGGCAGAGGGCGTCGAGACGGCTGCGCACCTGCAGGTCCTGCGTGAGCTCCAGATCGGCGCCGGGCAGGGCTACCTGCTGGGTCGGCCGGGAGCCTCGGTGGCGGCCACCTTCGTGGACGTCGACCAGCTCGGCGAGGTGCACCCAGTGGAGATCCCCGCCGCTGTCCTCGTGCCGGCCGCCCTCGTTGCCGGCGCCGTCGGTCGCTCTGGTCCATCCGACGCTGAGTGGCCACGCTCCGATCGCCTCGTGGCGGGCCATGACCTGCGCGCCATCGTCCTGCCTGGCGCGCGGATAGGCACCCTCGTGGGGTCATCGACCGGCACTGCCTGATCCCGTCTTGCTGCCAGGCAGACCTCGGGCGGCCGGCGGCGTCAGCCGATCCTGAAGCCCGTCCCTGCCCCATCGTGCAGGGCGCCGTGCAGGGCTCGCGATGTGCGACCGTCGGCGATGATGGCTCGCTCCGCGCGCGAACCGGGTGCCAGCGTGCGCAGCGCCGAGCGGACCTTGGGCACCATGCCCCCGGAGATGACCCCAGCCGCGATGAGCCGCTCGGCCTCGTCCGGCGTCAGCTCCAGGATGCGCCGTCCATCGGCGTCACGGACACCGTCGGTGTCCGTCATGAGCACCAGCTCGCCACCGAGCGCGGCGCTCAGCGCCGCTGCGGCATCATCCGCGTTCACGTTGCAGATGTGACCCTGGGCATCGAGGCCCATGGGCGTCAGCACGGGCAGCCGGCCGGTCGCCAGCAGCGACTGGAGCAGCGAGGCATCGGCCACCGGCTCGGCGATGACCCGGCCGAGCCCTTCGGCGCGCGTCCCCTGGATGGTGCGCCCGTCGATGCCGCGCACGCCCACGGCATCCGCGCCGAGCGCCAGCAGCTCCGCGGTCAGCTCGGCGTTGATGACGCCGCCCATGACGGCCAGGAAGACCTCCAGGGTGGCCTCGTCCGTGACGCGTCGGCCGGCCTCGAAGCGGCTGGTGATGCCGAGACGATCGAGCCACTCGGTGATGCGTTTGCCGCCGCCGTGAACGACGACGACGGGGCGCCGCTGCCGCTCCTCCACGATCTCGCGCAGGATGTCCTGCTGTTCGACGATGGTGGTGCCGCCCAGCTTCACGACGACCGGGCTGCCGGCGCCCATGGCGCCCGCGTTGAGGGCGGCCGTGGCGCCCCGGCTCATGGGCTGGTCGCTCATGTCGAATAGGCCGAGTTCTCGACCACGTAGGCCTCCGTGAGGTCGCAGCCGAAGGCTTCGCCGACGCCCGATCCCTGGCCCAGGTCGAGGGCGATGCGCACCTCGCCGCCGCGCAGGCGGCTGCGCAGGTCGGCGTCGTCGAAGGGCAGCGCAGCGCCCGCGAAGACCGGCACGCCCTCGATCTCGATGCGCAGCCGATGGGGCTCCAGTTCCACGGCCTGGCCGGCACGCGCACGCGCCTCGTCGGATGGCAGGCCGGCCGCCTCCAGGACCGGCGCCAGTGGCAGCCGCGCGTTCCCGGCCGCGCCCGCGATGCGTCCCCAGTTGGGATCGGCGCCATGGATGGCGGCCTTGACCAGGCTGCTGCCGATGACCGCCCGCGCCACGGCCCGGGCGTCCACGTCGTCAGGGGCGCCGCTCACCACGCAGGTGATGAGGGTCGTGGCGCCCTCGCCGTCGGCCGCCTGCTGGCGCGCCAGCGAGCGGGCCACGGCCTCCAGCGCACCGCTGAACAGCGCACAGGCCTCCGTGCCGGCCGTCAGGGGCAGTGCGCCGGATGCGCCGGATGCCGCCAGCAGGACCGTGTCGTTGGTGGACTGGTCGCCGTCGACGCTGAGCTGGTCCCACGTGCGTGCCACGATCGGCCGCAGGAGTGCCTCCAGAAGCTCCGGGGAGGCGGCCGCGTCCGTGAGCATGAAGCAGAGCATCGTAGCCATGTTGGGGTGGATCATGCCCACGCCCTTGGCGACGCCGCTCACGGTGACCGGCACGGCCGCGCCGGTGACCGGCTCCGGAAGCTCCACGGTGACGGCGGCCGCCTTGGCGCGCGAGTCGGTCGTGCGCAGCGCCTCGGCGATGGTCGCGAAGGCCGCGTCATCGGCGCGCAGCTCTCCGGCGGTGACGGCACTGATGGCAGACTCGACGCGCTCGACGGGCAGGCGGCTACCGATGAGTCCCGTGGACATGGCCAGCACGTATTCGGTGTCGGTCCCGATGGCCGCGGCCAGGCTGGCCGCCAGGCGGCGCTGATCGGCCAGGCCGGCCTCACCGGTGGCCGCGTTGGCGCAGCCGCTCGTGGACATCATGGCCTGCGCCCAGCCGCGGTGGCCGCCCCCGTCCGGGTCGGTGGCGGCCAGATGCTCCCGGTCCAGCTGGACCGGGGCCGCGGGCAGGCGGTTGGTGGTGAAGGTGGCGGCGACCGCAGCCGGCGCCCCGTCCACGACGATCACGGCCAGGTCCAGCCCGCCGGATTCCTTGATACCGGCCCTGCTGGCGGCCACCCGGAAGCCGGCCGGCAGCCGCGCCTCCAGTGACACCTCTGGCAGGTCGCGGGCGGGTCGATCCGAGGCCGTCACGGGACCAGCGCCAGTTGCTGCAGTCCCGCGGTCTCGGGCAGGCCGTGCACGAGGTTGAAGGCCTGGATGGCCTGGCCGGCAGCGCCTTTGACGAGGTTGTCGATGACCGAGATGACGAGGATGCGCCCGGTGCGCTCGTTGAGGGAGGGGTACACATGGGCGACATTGCTGCCGCGCACGTGGCCGGTGGCCGGGGGCTGATCCACGACCCGCACGAAGGGCTCGCCGGCGTAGGCCGCGTCGTAGATGTCTCTCAGCTCCGCAGCGCTGACCGGGCGCGTGGGGCGCACGTGGCAGGCTGCCAGGATGCCGCGCTGCATGGGGATGAGATGGGGCACGAAGTCGACGTTCCGCACGCCGGGGTTCGATCCGGGCGCCGGGCCGGCGGACTGGAGCTCCTGCTCCAGCTCGGAGATGTGGCGGTGGCCGCTGATGCCGTAGGCCTTCACCGACTCGTTGACCTCGGAGAAGACGAGGTCCGCCTTGGCGGCCCGGCCGGCGCCCGATGTGCCGCTCTTGGCGTCCACGACCAGATCAGCGATGAGCCCGGCACGGGCCAGGGGATAGAGGCCCAGCAGGGACGCGGTGGGGTAGCAGCCCGGCGCACCGACGACCGCGACCTGCGCGTCCTGCAGGGCCAGCAGCTCTGCGCGGTGCTGCTCGGGGAGCCCGTAGACGGCCTTCGACAGGAGCTCCGGGGCGGGATGTCTGAAGCCGTACCAGCGCTCGTAGTCGGCCGGCCGGCGCAGGCGGTAGTCGGCTCCAAGGTCGATGACGCGGCGGCCCTGCGCCACCAGCTCCGGGACCAGCGGCGCGGAGGCGCCGTGGGGCAGCGCCAGGAAGACGGCGTCGACGTCCGGCAGGTCGGCCTCGATGTGGAGTTCGGAGCCGGCCAGCTGGGGGTGGGCGACGGTCACGGGCTCGTGAGCGCGGTCGCGCCCCTGGAGGCCGGCGATGTGCACATCAGGGTGCCGCTCCAGGAGGCGGATGAGCTCCCCGCCCACGTACCCGGCGGCGCCGATGATGCCCACCCGGATGGCGGTGCGTCCGCCGACGCCGGGAGCGCCGATGTCGTTGCTGTGCTCTGTCATGGGCGCTGACGATACATGGCCGGGCCTCGCCGGGTCGAGCCCGGTCAGTCTTGGACGCGCACGGCTCCGCGAGCTCCCGCCCGGCGGCCCGCCTGTGCGATAGTCTGGTCAGCCATGAGCACGAGCAAGCGGGACCGGGAGATCGAGCGGCCCGACCTCGCCATCCCCGACGGCGAGCGCATCTTCACCGCCATCGAGCTGCGCACCACGGACGACGCGGACCTCGTGGAGATCCTGCTGCGCCTGCGCGAGGCGGGCGCGGAGATCGTGACCATCAACACCTTCCCGGCCACCAAGAAGGGTGAGGGCGAGGACATCACGCGCGTCTTCGACATCGAGCTGCGGGACCTCGATTCCGCGGACGCCACGCGCATCGCGGAGTCGGTGCCCGGTGTGCGCGTAGCCGGCTCCCGACCGACGCTCGGCCAGATCTTCGGCAAGCGCGTCATCATCGTCGGCGGCGGCGCCCAGGTGGCCCAGGTGGCGCTGGGGGCGGTGTCCGAGAGCGACCGCCACAACCTGCGCGGCGAGCGCATCTCGGTGGACACGATGGCCCTCGTGGGGGAGGAGAACATCGCCGCCGCCGTGCGGGCGGTGGCCGACCTGCCGCGCGCCCACATCCTCGTGCTGGCCGGTTCGCTCATGGGTGGCGAGATCACCGAAGGCCGTCCGCGAGCTGCGCGAGATCGGCATCCCCGTGGTCTCGCTGAACATGGCCGGCTCCGTGTCGGCCGCGGCGGACCTCGTCGTGAGCGATCCGGTGCAGGCCGGCACGATGGCTGTCATGGCCATCGCGGACACGGCGCGCTTCGACCTGGGCAAGCTCGGCAACCGCCGCTACTAGACGCGGCCGAGCTCGCCGCGCGGGGCGAAACGGCCCGGGCGCCCATCCGGCCCGGTCAGTCGGCGGCCCCTCTATCCTTGCGCCATGACCGACACCAGCCCCACCACCCGCGACCGCTCGCTGGCGACGCTCTCGCCAGTCCTGGGCCGCTACTTCCAGCAGGCCTGGGTACGCGGCGAGGGCCACCGCCTCTTCGACGCCGATGGCCGCGACTACCTCGACTTCGCCAACGGCATCGCGGTGACCTCGCTGGGCCACGCCCACCCGCGCGTCAACGCGGCCATCCATGCCCAGGTCGACCAGCTCCTGCACGTCTGCAACGGCCTGGGCCATCTGGAGCCGGTGACGCGCCTGGCGGAGATGATCGTGGCGGAGATGCCGGAAGGGCTGGACACGGTCTACTTCGGCAACTCCGGAGCGGAGGTCGTGGACGGTGCCCTCAAGCTCGCCCGCCGTGCCACGGGCCGCAGCCACATCATCGCGTTCAGCGGGGCGTTCCACGGACGGACGTACGGCGCCATCAGCGTCACGACGTCCAGCCTGAACTACCGCACCGGTTACGACCCGATGTTGCCGGACGTCCACATCGCGCCCTTCCCGTCTGCATACCGCGACTTCGATGGCGACGCGGAGGCCGCCAGCGCCTCCGCGCTCGAGAACCTCGAGCGCCTCTTTGCCACCGTCGTGCCGCCCTCGCGCACGGCGGCCTTCATCATCGAGCCGGTGCAGGGTGAGGGGGGCTACGTTCCGGCTCCGGCTTCCTTCATGCGTGGCCTGCGCGAGCTGGCCGACCGCCACGGCATCCTGCTCATCGCCGACGAGGTGCAGTCAGGCTACGGCCGGACCGGCCGCATGTGGGCCTTCGAGCTCTGCCGGCATCGTGCCGGACATCGTGCTCTCGGCGAAGGCCATCGCCAACGGCTTGCCGCTGGCGGCGCTCATCTCCTCGCGGGACCTGCAGCAGCGCTGGGGCGTCGGCGCGCACGGCTCCACCTACGGCGGCAACCCCGTCTCCTGCGCGGCCGGCATCGCCGTGCTGGAGGTCATGCGCGAGGAGGGCTTGGTGGCCAACGCCGCCGCTCGCGGCGCGGAGCTCACGCGGGGACTGCTGGCGCTCGCATCCGAGGACCCGCGCATCGGTGACGTGCGCGGGCCGGGTCTCATGATCGGCGTGGAGATGGTGAAGGACCGTGAGACGCGCGAGCCGGCCGGCGAGCTGGGAGAGGCGCTCACGGCCGCCTGTGCGGACCGCGGGCTGCTGCTGCTCACCTGTGGCCCCAGCCACAACATCATGCGCTGGATCGCCCCCCTGGACGTCAGCCGAGACGAGGTCGAGGAGAGCCTGGGCATCTTCCAGGAGGCCCTCCTCGCGACGGCCTGACCCCTGGGGCTCCATCTGAGCCCGGGTCCGTCGGCGCCCGACGCAGCCCGCTCAGTCCGAGCGGACCTCGTGGCACGGGTTCTCCAGCCGGCCGATGGCCTCGATCTCGATGGTCATGACGTCGGCCTCGTGCATCGTGACCTTGGGCTCGCGGTACCAGCCCACTCCGGCCGGGGTGCCCGTGGCGATGACGTCGCCCGGCTCCAGGGTGAAGGCACGCGAGCAGAAGGCCACGAGCTCTGGGACGCTGAAGATGAGATCCGACGTGTGGCCGTCCTGCATCAGCTCTCCATTGCGATAGCTGCGCACGGCCAGCGCGCCAGGGTCGGGGATCTCATCGGTGGTCACGAGGGCAGGGCCCATGGGGCAGAACGTGTCCAGCGACTTGGCACGCACGAACTGCTTGTCCGCGAACTGCAGGTCACGGGCGCTGACGTCGTTCAGGCAGGTGTACCCCAAGACGTGGTCGAGGGCGGCCACTTCACGTACGCGCCGCGCACGCCGCCCGATGACGACGGCCAGCTCCGCCTCCAGGTCCACGGCGTCGGTGAGGGCCGGATCCCACTCGACCCTGGCGCCAGGGCCCACGACCGCTGTGGGGAACTTGGCGAAGAGCATCGGCGAGGTCGGGATCGCCGCCCCGCCCTCGGCGGCGTGGGCGTGGTAGTTGAGGCCGACGGCAACGACCTTGCCCGGCCGCGGCACCGGGGCGATCCGCCGCGACGCTTCGATATCGCCCGGCTGTCCGGCGGCTGCGGCGCCTCGCGCGGCATCCCGAAGTGCCTCCAGCGCCGGGCGTCCACCCGCCAGCAGGTCGGCCATGGTGCCGGACAGGCCGGCCCCCAGGGCATGGCTGGACCAGATGCGGCCGTCGGCATGCTCCACGCCCAGCCGGTCGCCGGTGATATCCAGGTAGGAGACGAGTCGCATCGAGAACTCCCTGCGTGCGTCGGCCGCGAGGCGGTCGCTCAGGCGCGCCCCTGGCTCGCGGTGCTGGGCGTCACTCTATCGGGCGCCGCATGCGCCGGTAGCTCCGAGCGTGCGGTCGAGGCCGCCCGACCAGTCTCGGCCAGGATGACGGCCACCAGGACGAGCACCCCGCCGACCACCTGCACGGGCGCGAGGCTCTCGTCGAAAAGGATCATGGCCAGCACGATCGTGTAGACCGGCTCCACCGTGCTGATGAGCGAGGCGCGGGCTCCGCCGACGCGCGTGACGCCGGCGTAGAACGTCTGGATGGCGACCGCAGTGGCCAGGACCCCCAGGCCCAGGAGCGGCAGCCACGCGTCGGCAGGGATGTCCAGCGGCGAGAGCGAGGACCCCGTGGCCAGGGCCAGGATGGTGAAGGCGAACGCGGTGGCCGTGGTCATGAGTGCGCCCGCTGCGGCCGGGGCCGGGATGTCAGCAGCGGTCTCGGCATCGGCGGGAGGCAACTCGAGCCTGGCTACCAGGTCATCGTCGACCTGGTCGGCCGGCACCGGCTCGGGTGTCTCCGCGGTCCCGCCAGGCGCTGCGAGCGTGGCTGGCCGGTCACCGGCGAGACGTGCCTGGAAGACGATCCAGGTGGCGTAGATGAAGGGGTTGGCGAATGACAGCGCCAATCCCCATAGGGGTGGCATCTCACCGCTGGGGACGCCACCCAGTGCCAGCGCCACGCCGACCAGCGAAAGACTCAGCGCAACGTAGGCACGCCGACCCTCGAGGCGCCGCACGAGGCGCAAGGCCATGACGGCCACGATGGCCGGGTACAGGTAGGCGATGATCGAGTTCAACGAGATGGGCACGACCTCGAGCGCCGCGATATAGGTGAAGCTGTTGCCCACGTAGAGAGTGCCCAGCAGGAGCAGGACCACGGCGCGCCGCCGGGTCAGCAGCCGCAAGGAAGCCCGCCGGCGGCTGCTCGTCAGGAGGTAGCCCCAGCTCACCAGGGCGGCCGTGATGAAACGCCAGGCAAGCAGCACGAGCACCGTCATGCCGGCCGCGTAGAGCGGCTTCACGAAGAGGGCCACCGACCCGAAGCTGGCGGCTGAGACGAGCACCAGCAGGACACCCGTCGCCTGCGCAGACAGGCGCAGGGGGCGGCCAGGCAGGGTCGTCGGGGTCACCCCTCGATGCTAGCGGCTCGGGGCCGTCCTCCGCGCTCAGGCCCAGCTGCGGGCCTGGCTCGGGCAGCGCGGTACACTTGGCGAGCGCGACCTCGGCTGCCTCGGCCATGTCGCCAAGGGCCAGTCGCGCACACCAGGAGCCCGCCCCCGCGTGACCACGAAGACAGACCAGCACACCAGCCCCCCGGTCCTGGAACTGGAACGAGTCACCATCCGTTTCGCGGGCGATTCCGGCGACGGCATGCAGGTGACCGGTTCGCAGTTCACGCGCAGCGCCGCCGTCTTCGGCAACGACATCGCCACCCTGCCGGACTTCCCTGCCGAGATCCGTGCCCCGGCCGGGTCGCTGGCCGGCGTCTCTGGCTTCCAGATCAGCTTCTCCTCCTCGGAGATCCATACGCCGGGCGACTCGCCGGATGTCCTGGTGGCCATGAACCCGGCCGCCCTGAGGGCCAACCTGGGCGATGTGCCCGCCGGCGGCGCCATCGTCGTCAACGAGGACGCCTTCTCGCCGCAGAACCTGGCCAAGGCCGGATACGCGGCCAACCCTCTGACGGACGGCTCGCTCTCCGACTACAACGTCTTCGAGATCCCGGTCCAGACACTCAACGCGCGTGCCCTGGAGGATCTCGACCTCTCCGCCAAGCAGGTCGACCTGACCAAGAACTTCTTCGCCCTGGGGGTCATGTTCTGGCTCTTCGAGCGCTCCATGCAGCCCACCATGGATTGGATCGAGTCCAAGTTCTCCTCTCGGCCGGTCATCCTGGAGGCCAACCTGCGGGCACTCAAGGCCGGCTATGCCTTCGGTGAGACGACGGAGATCTTCCACAACACCTTCCGCGTCAAGCCCGCCCGCCTGGCCCCCGGCACCTACCGCAACGTCAACGGCAACGAGGCCGCGGCGCTGGGATTCGTGGCCGCGGCCAAGCTGGCGCGTCGCGACCTCGTCTACGGCTCCTACCCCATCACGCCCGCCAGTGAGATCCTGCATCAGCTCTCGACCTACAAGCATTTCGGCGTGCGCACCTTCCAGGCGGAAGACGAGATCGCGGCCATCGGCGCGGCCATCGGGGCGGCCTTCGGCGGAGCCCTGGGCCTGACGGCCTCGTCGGGCCCCGGCATCGCGCTCAAGTCGGAGGCCATGGGTCTGGCCGTCATGGTGGAGCTGCCCCTCGTCATCGTCGATGTGCAGCGCGCAGGTCCCTCCACGGGCATGCCCACCAAGACGGAGCAGTCCGACCTGCTGCAGGTCATGTTCGGCCGCAACGGTGATGCGCCCATGCCCGTCGTGGCCCCCGCCACACCGGCCGAGTGCTTCGACCTGGCCATCGAGGCCAGTCGCCTGGCGCTCAAGTACATGACGCCCGTGACCTACCTCTCGGATGCCTACCTGGCCAATGGCTCGGAGCCCTGGCGCGTCCCGGATCTGGCGGACCTGCCGGACATCTCCGTCCCCGGTCACACCGACCCGGCCACCTTCCGCTCCTACGAGCGGGACCCGGTGACGCTGGCGCGGCCCTGGGCCGTGCCCGGCACGCCCGGCCTGGAGCACCGCATCGGTGGCCTGGAGAAGGCGGATGTCATGGGCACCGTGTCATACGACCCGGACAACCACCAGCGCATGACGGATCTGCGGGCGCGCAAGGTGGCCGGCATCGCCGAGGACATCCCGGAGCTGACCGTGGCCGGCCCGGAGCGCGGCGACCTGCTCATCCTCGGCTGGGGCTCCACGTACGGTTCCCTGCGCACGGCCACCGAGCGCCTGCAGCGCCAGGGGCACGCCGTGGCCCACGCGCAGCTGCGGCACCTCAACCCCTTCCCGCGCAACACGGGGGAGGTGCTGGCCGCATACCGGCGCGTGCTCATCCCGGAGATCAACAACGGCCAGCTTCGGCTGCTCATCCGGGCCCGCTACCTGGTCGACGCCGTGGGCCTGGACCGGGTGCGCGGCAAGCCCTTCGCGGTCCCGGAGGTCGAGAGCGCGGCCCGACTGCTCCTCGACAGGGAGGACGCCTGAGCCATGACCGAGACGACCGCCGCCGACAGGGACCTTGCGCCCGTCGCGCTCACGCGCAAGGACTTCGTCTCCGACCAGGAGGTGCGCTGGTGCCCCGGGTGTGGTGACTATTCCATCCTGGCCCAGACGCAGCGCGTCATGCCGGACTTCGGCTACCCGCGCGAGAACATCGTCTTCATCTCCGGCATCGGTTGCTCCGGCCGGCTGCCCTACTACATGAACACCTTCGGCTTTCACTCCATCCACGGACGGGCGCCAACGCTGGCGACGGGCCTCAAGCTGGCCCGGCCGGATCTCATGGTCTGGGTCATCACCGGTGACGGCGATGCTCTGTCCATCGGTGGCAACCACGTGCTGCACGCCATGCGCCGCAACGTGGACATCAAGCTGGTGATGTTCAACAACCGCATCTACGGCCTCACGAAGGGCCAGGCCTCGCCTACCTCTGAGCTGGGCAAGCGCACCAAGTCAACGCCGGACGGCACCGTGGACCAGCCCATCGTGCCGCTCTCGGTGGCACTGGCGGCAGAGGCCACCTTCGTGGCCCGCACCGTGGACACCTACACGGAGCATATCCAGGAGACGCTGGATGCCGCCGGCCGGCACCACGGCTCGGCCTTCGTGGAAGTCCTGCAGAACTGCAACATCTTCAACGACGGCGCCTGGCGCGAATTCACCGACCGCGACGTGCGCGACGATCGCATGCTCAGGCTGCGCCACGGCCAGCCCATGATCTTCGGCGCGGCTGCGGACAAGGGCATCCGCATCGTGGGGCTGCGGCCGGAGGTGGTGACGCTCGGGAACGGCGTCACGGAGGCGGATCTGGCCGTCCACGATGAGGCGGACGACGCCCTGGCCTACATCCTGTCGCGCATGTCCTGGCCCGATTACCCCGTGCCCATCGGCGTGTTGCGACGGGTGGACCGGCCCCTGCACCACCAGTTGGTGGCCGACCAGATCGAGCGAGCCCGGACCCAGAAGGGCGAGGGGGACCTGCGCGAGCTGCTCTTCACCAGCGACACCTGGACCGTCTCCTGACGAGCGGCATCCTCGTCCTCGCGGACGATCTGATGTGGTCCACACGGATCGGCGGAGGCCGTACGGCGGGCCGGAGGCACGGCCCTGCCGCTGGGCACGGACAGGGAGCTGGCCGTAGCGCTCGAGACGCACCAGCCGGCTGAGGAGGTCACCCTGGCGGGCGCCATCGTGGACCTGGCCGGGCGCCGCTTCGACGGGGTGGCCGCTATCGCGCGCCTCTACGCTTCCCGGTTACCCGTCATGGCCGTCGCCCAGCACGACGACCAGCTCACGCGACGACGTGCCCTGGCGGCCGGGGCCAGCCGCGTCTTCTCCTACCAGAAGTTCTTCAGTGACGGCACCCGGTTGGTGGAAGGCTGGCTGGCAGCGTCCGCGTCTCGCCCAGCGGGCCAGGCGTCCGTACCTGCCAACAAGGACGAGGCCTCTCGGTGACCACGACCATCGGCTCGGAGCGCTTCGCACAGCGTCTGGTGCGAGCCCAGGAGTCGGTGGCCCGTGAGGGCGCGCGCGCCATGCTCGTGGGCGTGGGTCCCGAGCTCGAGTGGCTGGTGGGCTATGCCGCGGTCGGGCACGAGAGGCTCAACCTGCTGGTCGTCCCGCCCTCCGGGCCGCCGACCTTCATCGGCCCACGCCTTGAGGCCGCGGCGGCCGGGCAGGCTCCCGGGCTGGCGGCCGGTCCCGTGCGATGCATCACGTGGCAGGAGACGGATGACCCCTACCGCCTCGTGCCGCCGCTGCTGACCGCGATACCGTCCGACCCGAGCCGCGCGGGAGGGATCCTCCTCTCCGATGGCCTGCGGGCGGCCTTCGTGCTGGGCCTCCAGTCGGTCCTGGGTGACGGCGTCCGCTGGGGTTTGGCTTCCTCGCTTCTGGCGCCGTTACGCCGCTCCAAGGATGCCGACGAGCTGGCCCTGCTGCAGGAGGCCGCCGCGGCCGCTGACCGCGTCATCGAGGCGGTCGTCGCTGGCCCCCTGGTCGGCCGCACGGAGGCAGACGTGGCCCGGGAGGTACGTCAGCGGCTCGTGGACGAGGGTCACGACACGGCCGAGTTCGCCATCGTCGCCTCCGGTCCCAACAGCGCCTCGCCGCATCACGAGCCCAGCTCGCGGGTCATCAACGGCGGCGAGCCCCTGCTGCTCGACATCGGGGGACGACGGAACGGCTATTGCTCGGACACCACGCGTACCTTCTGGCTGGCCGACGACGGGGATGAGGCCCCGGACCCGAGCTTCCTGGCCATCCACCGGCTCACCGAGGAGGCCCAGGCGGAGGCGCGCGCCGCGGTGCGTCCGGGCCTGGCTTACGCAGCCCTCGACGGGGTGGCGCGGGAGCGCATCCGCACCGGGGGCCAGGGCGACCGATTCATCCATCGTCTCGGTCACGGCATCGGCCTGGAGGTGCACGAGGAACCGTTCGTGGTCAGCAGCAACGAGGACCACCTGCGCATCGGCGACACCTTCAGCATCGAGCCTGGCATCTACCTCGAGGGTCGTTACGGGGTGCGCATCGAGGATGTCGTGGTGGTCACGCCGGACGGCGGCCGGTCACTCAACGCCACCGAGCGCAGTCTCCGGGTCATCGCCGGGAGGTAGCTCGGCGCGTCTGACGGGGTCGTCCGGAGGGTCGTCCGGACCTCCGGGTGTATCATCCGCCGACCGGTCGCCGTATCCCCGCGGGGGCCGCTCGATGACACTCGACGGACGGCGCAACGGCGCCGCTGCAGACGCTCGTACCTTCCCCGATACCACGGGTTGAACAGATGGCCGATGACAACGGCAGCCGCGACGGCTGGCAGGCCCAGGGCTGCACACAGGCGCAGCTGCGCCGCTTCATCAAGTCGCGCCCCTACGTGCCCCTGCACGAGTTGCGCCGTCGCTTCGATATCAACGGCGAGGCGGATGACGTGCACCCGGTCGATACGCGTGACGGTCGCGTCTGGGTCGGCCTGCCGGCGCGCGAGTCGGGCTTTCTGGCTGACCTCGTGGATCGCGGCGAGGTGGGTCTGGAGCTCTGCCACGATCCCTGCGTGTGCATGGTGGTGGGCGTTTACGCCATGAAGCCGGTCGGCCGATAGCGGAGACGATCCGGCCGTGACCGCTCCCGAGCCCATCATCCTCTCCGTGGGGGTCGAGGGCATGACCTGCGCATCCTGCGTGAACCGCATCGAGCGCTTCCTGCGCCAGACAGACGGTGTCGCGGAGGCCAGCGTCAACCTGGCCACGGAACGCGCCACGGTGCGCCTCGACCCTGCCATCGCCGGACGTGCAGAGGTGCAGGCGGCCATCGAGGCGGCTGGATATGACGTTCGCGCGGAACCCGCGGAAGCCGCCGACCCGCTGACGCTCGACGCCGCCGACCCGGATGCCGCCGCCCGGGCACGCGAGCAGCGCCGGCTCGGCGTCAAGGCCGCTACCTCGGTCGCGGTGGCCGTGGCCATCATGGCCGTCATGCTCTGGCCGGGCGGCCTGGGCATCGACATGCACACGCTCAACTGGATCCTGCTGGTGCCGGCCACGTTCATCCAGTTCTGGGCCGGTGGCGTCTTCATCCGGAACGCCTGGCGCCAGGCGCGCCACGGCACGGTGAGCATGGACACCCTGGTGGCCATGGGCACGCTCGCGGCCTGGGGCTACAGCGTCGTCGTGACGGTCGCACCCGAGCTGGTCATGGAGGCCGGCATCGAGCCGGTCACGTACTTCGATTCCTCGGCCATGATCATCGGCCTCATCCTCACCGGTCGGTGGCTGGAGGCCCGCGCGCGCTCGCAGGCGAGTGGCGCGGTGGCCGCCCTCGTGGGGCTCCAGGCACGCACGGCACGCCTCGTGCAGGGCGGACTGGAGACGGACGTCCCCATCGAGCGGATCGCGGCCGGGGACGTGCTGCGGGTGCGGCCCGGCGAGAAGGTGCCCGTCGACGGCCTCATCACGAGCGGTTCGTCCGTCATCGACGAGGCCATGCTCACGGGCGAGCCACTGCCCGTGACGAGAGGCATCGGCGACCCCGTCATCGGCGCCACCATCAACGGCAGCGGCAGCTTCCTCATGCGCGCCACGCACGTCGGCCGGGACAGCGTCCTGGGCCAGATCGTGCGCATGGTGCGCGAAGCGCAGGGTTCCAAGGCGCCCATCCAGCGCATCGCCGACCGCGTCACGGAGTGGTTCGTGCCGCTGGTCATCGTCCTTGCCGCGTTCACCTTCGTGGCCTGGCTGCTGCTCGGACCCGAGCCTGCGCTGACCCTGGCGCTCGTGTCCGCCATCTCCGTGCTCATCATCGCCTGCCCCTGCGCCATGGGCCTGGCGACGCCGACGGCCGTCATGGTGGGCACCGGGCAGGCGGCCCAGAACGGCGTGCTCATCCGCGGCGGCGCCGCCCTGGAGATGGCGGCGCACGTGGATACCGTCGTCTTCGACAAGACGGGGACGCTCACCGTGGGCCGGCCGACCGTCGTGGCCGTGCGCCCCGTGGGCGGGGCCGACGAAGATCGCGTGCTGCGGCTGGCGGCTGCCGTGGAGCGCGGCTCGGAGCACCCGCTGGCGGCTGCCATCCTGGCCGAGGCCGATCGGCGCGGCGCGTCGATCGACGGGGCCACTGACTTCGAGGCACTCACCGGACAAGGTGTGCGGGCCACTGTCGACGGTGCGCTCGTCCTGGTCGGGAGCGCCGACTACCTGGTGGAGGCCGGCGTGGATCGGTCCGGGCTCCCGCCGCTGGCAGCACCGGGTGGGCCTGCCGCCCGCACGACGATCTTCGTCGCCGCGGACGCCGTCGCCCTGGGTGCCATCGACATCGATGACCCCATCAAGCCCGGCGCCATGGGCGCCGTGCGCGCACTGCACGACGCTGGCCTGGCCGTCCACCTGCTGAGTGGCGACACGCCGGCCGCCGCCCGGGCGGTGGCCGCTTCGATCGGCATCGAGTCGGTCACAGCTGGCGTGCGACCGGCCGGGAAGGCCGACCACATCAAGGCCCTGCAGGACGCTGGCCACCGCGTGGCCATGGTCGGCGACGGCATCAACGACGCGCCTGCCCTGGCACAGGCAGATGTCGGCATCGCCATCGGAAGCGGCACGGACGTGGCCATCGAGGCCTCTGACATCACACTCATCGGCGGCGACCCGCGCCTCGTGGGCTCGGCCATCGGTTCATCGCGCCGGACCCTCCGCGTCATCCGCCAGAACCTTGTCTGGGCCTTCGGCTACAACGTCGTGCTCATCCCGTTGGCCATGGGACTGCTCTACCCGACCTTCGGCCTCCGGCTCGATCCGATGCTCGCCGCGGCGGCCATGGCCTTCAGCTCGGTCAGCGTGGTCCTCAACTCGCTGCGCCTGCGCGGAACGGAGCGCCCGACCGACGTCCATCCTTGGTAGGGTGTCGAAGTCGTGGAAGGGAGCCGTTCGTGCTGAGCCGCCGCCTCGTCCGGGACCGGAGATCCCGGCAGCCCGCCGGGCACCGCCCTGCTCGCGTGCCGCTGGCGGTCGCGCTGGTCCTGCTGCCGTGGCTGGTCTCAGCGTGCATCACCGTGACGCAGGAGCCCGATCCCGCGGCCACGCCCACGCCCGCGCCACTCCCCAGCGTGGCGGCCGCCAGTGCCAGCCCCAGCCCGTCGCCCGAGGTAGCGGTCACGCCGAGCCCGGTGCCGGAGCCCACGCCGCCACCGCTGCCCGTCCCGAGCGAAGTGGTCGGGTTCCTGCCCAGCTGGTTCCTCGACGAGGCGGCCGCGACGCTCGACGCGGATCTGCTGACCATGGTCGCCTTCCACGGGGTAGAAGCCTCGGCCGATGGCCGGCTCGTCGGCTCGAAGCCGTCCGGGGACGTGCCAGAGGGCTGGGCGGCCCTCGGGAGCGACGCCTTCACGGATCTGCGGGAGGAGCTCCAGGCGGCGGGCGTGCGGGTGGTGCTCGTCGTCCAACGCTTTGGCTGGTCGGACGAGATGCTGGCGCGGACGCGCAGCCTGCTCACCAGCAAGCCGGCTCGCCGAGAGTTGGCCAGTCGCATCGCCAAGCTCGTCTCGGAGCGCGGTCTGGACGGCGTCAACCTGGACGTGGAGCCGCTGCCGGATGAGCTTGCCGACGAGTACGTGACCTTCGTGCGCGAGGTGCGGCGCGCCCTGGACGAGGTCGACCCCGAGCTGCACCTCAGCGTGGACGTGGTGGCAGGACTGACCGGCTACGACCTGGCCGGGCTGACCGCGGAGGGCGCCGCCGATCTGGCCATCCTGATGGGCTACAACTACCGCACGGACGATGCAGCCGTGGCCGGCTCCACCGCGCCCCTGCATGATGAGACCACGGGTGACATCGCCACGACGGTCGAGGCGGCCCTGGCCCAGGCGAGCGGTGACTCGCTCGTGCTGGCCTTGCCGTGGTATGCCAGGACCTGGTCCACGGCGTCGGACGAGGCCGGCGCGCCGACCATCGAAGGGGATGGCATCGAGGGCCCGGCCTCGCCGTCCTATGCGGAAGCCGTGGACCAGGCGATGCTGACCGGCCGACTCTACGAAGCCGGCCAGGAATCCGCGTGGACGGCCTACACGCGCCAGAGCTGCGTGGACTGTCCGGCGACGTGGCGGCAGCTCTGGTACGACGACGCCGACAGCTTCGGCGCCAAGATGGACCACGCACTGCAGCAGGGTCTGGCCGGCGTCGGCATCTGGGCGCTCGGCCACGAGGGGGACCGGGAGGAACTCTGGTGGGCCCTGCGCGAGCGCGTGGAGCCCCGAGCCGACGATGCCCCGCCCAACGGCTCGGCCTCGCTCGACCCCGATTCGATCCGCGGCGACCTGGAGGGCCGGGACCTCGTGCAGGGATCCGCATCCCTGCGGCTCTTCGCCTCCGATGGCGAAGACGGCAGCGGCCTGTTCCTGGCGCGTGTCGGCCTCGATGCTGCCCTGGACGAGGACGGCCAGCTCGTCACCGCTCGAAGCTACCCGGCCACCGAGCGCATCGAGTTCCCGCTCGCCGATGAGGAGACCGGCGGCTCGCCCGAATCCGGTCCGCGCTCCGTCTACGTCCAGTGGCGCGATGTGGCCGGCAACTGGTCGGCGCCCATCGTCATCGAGGTCCACGTCCTCGACCCCGTGGCTTCCACGACGCCGGAGGACCTGGCGGCCGGCTGAGTCGACGCAGCCGTGGCGGCCGTTGCCGGTTCAGGTTGACGGGTCGCGGCGCTCCACCTTGCGCACGACGATGAAGTGGGACAGGCCGAGGGCATGCAGCGGCGTGTGCTCGGCCACGTAGAGGGCGCGGCGCAGCAGCCCACCCAGCCGAGCGTGTCGGGCCTTGATGTTGTCGAAGCCCGGGTAGATGACGCGATGGTGCACGAGGCGCACGGGCTGCCCAGCGAAGAGACGCCGGATCCCCTGCTGCGTGTAGGCCCGGACGTGGGGAGCGAAACGGTCGCGCAGCGGGTCGGGCAGCCAGTTGACCAGCGGGATGTTGCCAAAGACGTAGCGCCCCCCGAAGTAGGCGCCGTGCGTCTCGAAGGGGTAGAGCCGGTTGGGCGCGAAGGCCACGATGACGCCACCGGGCCGGGTGACCCGCACCATCTCCGACACCGTGCGCCGGTCGTCCTTGACGTGCTCGATGACCTCGTTGGAGAAGACCACATCGAAGTGGTCGTCCGGGTAGGGCAGGGCCTCGCCGACGGCCAGCACGATGTTGGGCAGGCCGCTCTCGGTCGCCTCCCTGACGCGCTCGGGCTCCACCTCGACGCCATGCACGTCGTCCGAGTACTGGCGGAAGCGCCGCACATAGGTGCCGATGCCGCAGCCCACGTCGAGGATGCGGGCGCTCTCGAGGTCCACGAAGCGCCGCACCATCGCCATGCGCCGGTCCTGGCCGTAGCGCCAGGAGTAGCTGGGACGCCCACGCTCGATGGCGGTAGGCGAGGTCTGCTCAGGCTGGGCTGAAGGCGTCGCGGACATCGGGCTACGGTACGGTAAACCCGGCGCCCTCGTGCCGGGCGGATGCCGTGCGCCATCGCTAGCATGTGGGCATGGCCCGGCCAGCCCGATCGCGCCCCATCGATCCCGACTTCCGCTACCACCATCGCCATCGAGATCCGCTTCGGGGACACGGACGCCCTGGGCCACGTCAACAACGCCGTCTACCTCTCGTACTTCGAGATGGCCCGCGGCGGCTACTACGTGGCCGTGGTCGGCCACCCCTTCGGCCACGGGCCAGAAGCCGATCGACGCACCTACGTCATCGCCGAGGCGCACGTCACTTACCGCACGCCGGCGCTCTACGGGGAGCCGCTCTCCTGCGCCTGCCGCGTGGGCTGGCTGGGCCGCTCCTCGTTCAGCCTCGAGTACCGTCTCGAGGTCGGCGAGTCGACCATCGGCGCGGCCCGCCTCATCGCCGACGGCTCCACCGTGCAGGTCTTCTTCGACTTCGTGGACGGCAAGGTCATGCGCATCCCGGAGGCCATGGCGCACCGCCTGACCGAGTTCGAGGGCCGCCCGCTGCCGTCCCGTCCCGCAGGCGCCTGAGATCCGTCGTTACCCTTCGATCGAGGCGGCCAGCAGTACGTCGAGGCGCGCCTCCATCCCGGCGGCTCGAGCTGGATCCGTGCGGGCCACGTTCCGCAGCTCCCAGGGATCGGCTACCAGATCGTAGAGCTCCCGCTTACCGTCATCCCAGCGGATGAAGCGCGCCTCCGGAGTGCGCAGGGCGCTCCAGCCCACGTAGCCGGCCTCATCGGAGCCCGGCATGACCTCCAGCAGCTCCTCGCGACCGTCCAGGGGCTCACCACGCAGGAGCGGCAGGAAGCTGCTCCCGTCGGCCCAGGGGAGCTTCACCCCGGCTGCCTCCGCGAGGGTGGGGGCGATATCGATCTTGGAGAGCAGCGCGTCACTGTGGCCGCTGGACACCCATGTCCCGGCCGCGTAGAAAGCCGCTCGCGTGGCCGGCGGCGTGTGCTTCAGCGAGAAGCCCTTCTGTCCCCAGGACATGCCGTTGTCCGAGACGAGGATGAAGAGCGCCGGGCGCCCCCGCTCGGCCTGAGCTGCCACCAGCTGCCCCACGGCTCGGTCGACCACGAGGAGCGACTCGCACACTTCACGGAGCCGCCAGCCTCGAGGCCAGGGTGGCATCGAGCGCACCTCGCGCGGGTTGGTGCGGGTCGTGTAGGACGGCGGCTTGAAGGGTGCCAGCGACGAGCAGGACTCCGCACCCTGGTCCCGGCGCATGACCTCCGGCGTGTAGCACTGCTCGCCGACGGCCTCGCAGACGTGCGGCGCGCCGAACGAGGCCCAGGAGAGTAGGGGCTGGTCCGCGGGCGCTGAGCGGATCTGGCGCACGGCCTCCTCGCGGACGACGTCGTCCGAGAAGCGACCCCGGGCGCTCACCGGCTGTCCGTCCCGCCAGAAGCTCGGCTTGGTCTCCGAGCGGAGCATGAAGGCGTGGTCCCACCCGGGCGGCACGACGGAGCCGTCATAGCGGTTGAGGTACTTGCCGGCCTGCACGGTGTGGTAGCCGGCATCGTCGAGGGCCACGACGATCGTCTCCGAGTCGTCGAGGGCGCGTGGGTCGTTCCTGAGCACACCGTGGTCGAGCGTGTCCTTGCCGGTCAGCAGAGAGGCCCGAGAAGGGCTGCACAGCGGCGTCTGATCGTACATGCGCTCGAGGCGCAGGCCGGCCTCAAGCCAGAGCTCGCGGATGCTCGGCAGTCTCCCCAGCAGGCGGTCATCGGTCACGAAGCCCAGGTCGTCGAGCATGACCATGACGATGTCAGGCGCCAGCGCGTCGGGTGCTGCCGACTGATCAGGGTCCGCCGGGTCGTCCACGCGTGCGGCCGGAGAAGCCGCCTCCGACAGTGCTGCTGCCGGCGTGGCCACCAGAAGCATCAGCCCCAGGGCGATGGTCAGGGCCAGCGCCCGAAGCATGACGGCCGATCAGGCCTCGAAGCGGCGGAAGACCGCGACCGCGTTCTGGCCGCCGAAGCCGAAGCCGTTGATGATGGCCGTGTCCACCTGCGCGCGCCGCGCCACGTTGGGCACGTAGTCAAGATCGCAGTCGGGCAGGTCCGGGTCGTCCAGGTTGATGGTCGGGGCGATGATGCCCTCGCGGATGGCGCCGATGGCCACCAGTCCGGCCATGGCCCCAGCCGCTCCGAGCAGGTGCCCGACCATCGACTTGGGCGAGGAGATGGCCGTGCGGTAGGCGTGCTCTCCGAAGGCCGCCTTGATGGCCCGCGTCTCGGTGACGTCGTTGAGCGGCGTGGACGTGCCGTGGGCGACGATGAAGTCGACCTCGTCGATGGCGATGTCAGCGTCCTGGACGGCCTTGCGCATGGCCATGGCGGCGCCACGACCGGTCGGCTCCGGCGCGGAGATGTGGAAGGCGTCCGCGGTCAGGGCGCCGCCGACGACCTCCGCCTGGATGCGGGCGCCGCGGCGCATGGCGTGCTCGGCCGATTCCATGATGAAGACACCGGCGCCCTCGCCGAAGAGGAAGCCGTCCCGACCGCGGTCGAAGGGCCGTGAGGCTCGCTCCGGTTCGTCGTTGCGCTTGGAGAGTGCGCCCATGTTGGAGAGGGCCGCGAAGCCCATCTTCAGCAGCGGCGCCTCCGAGCCTCCGGCGATGACGACGTCGACCTCGCCGCGCTGGATCATGCGCAGCCCATCGAGGAAGCAGATGACGCTCGAGGCACAGGCGGCGACCTGGGTGATGACCGGGCCCGTGAGGCCGTACTCCATGGAGACCAGGCATGCGGCCATGGAGCCCGAGAGGGCCGGGATGGCAAAGGGGCTGACGAACCGGGCGCCCCGCTCGTTGATGGTGTCTTGGCCCTCGATGACCTGCTCCATGCCACCGCCGGAGGTGTTGATGGCCACGGCCACGCGGTCGCGCTGCTCCGGCGTCCAGTCAGAGAAGTCCAATCCGGCGTCCGCCACGGCCTCCTTGGCAGCCGCCATGCCGAAGTGGATGAAGCGACTCATGCGCCGGGCCATCTTGGGGTTCATGGCCACCGACGGATCGAAGCCCTTGACTTCCGCAGCGATGCGCACATCGAGGTCGGAGGCATCGAAGTGCGTGATGGGTCCGCCACCGCTCTTGCCGGCCACGGCGTTTGCCCAGAAGGTGGGGTGGTCGTTGCCGATGGGCGTGACGGCGCCGAGGCCGGTCACGACGGCACGACGTGCGGGATCGTCTCGGTTCACGGGTCGCAAGGCTCCTGTGTCAAGGTTGCGAGGATCGTAGCCGAGGTCGGGCACGATCGCGGCCCATCCGCGTCGCGAAGGCGCCGCCAGCCTTGACCGGTGCCTTGCCTATTCAGTCGCCGGCGTAGCGCTTGAAGATGATCGCCCCGTTGTGGCCACCCAGGCCGATGTTGTCGCTCATGGCATAGCGGATGCGCATCTGGCGTGACTCGCCGTGGACGATGTCGAGGTCGATCTCAGGGTCGGGCTCGAGGTAGTTGATGGTTGCCGGGGCGATCTGGTGGTGCACAGAAAGCACCGTGAAGACGGCCTCCACGGCCCCGGCCGCGCCCATGAGATGCCCGGTCATCGACTTGGTGGCACTGATGGCCACCTCGCGATAGCGGTCCGGGAAGACGGCCTTGATGGCCTCAGCCTCGCGCAGGTCGCCCAGCGGGGTCGAGGTGCCGTGCGGGTTGACGAGGTCGATCTCCTCGCGCGGGACGCCGTGACGCTCGAGGGCCATCTCGATGGCGCGGCGCACGCCGTCACCCTTCTCGACGGGCTGGATGAGGTCCCAGGCATCGGCCGCGTTGCCGTAGCCCACGACCTCCGCGTAGATGGTCGCTCCGCGTGCCTTGGCGTGGTCGAGGTCCTCGAGGATGAGGGCGCCTGATCCCTCGCCCAGCACGAAACCGTCGCGGCTTCGGTCGAAGGGCCGCGAGATGTCCGCGAGCGGCCGGCCCTCGCGCGGGGTGCCCATGCCGCGCATGTTCGAGAAGCCGACGTAGCCGACCTCGTAGAGGGGCGTCTCCGTGGCGCCGCAGATGGCCGCGATGTAGTCACCGCGGCGGATGCCCTCGGCGGCTTCGCCGACGTTGTGGGTGCCCGTCGAGCAGGCCGTCACGATGCACATGTTGGAGCCCTTGGCGCCGGTCTCGATGGCGATCTGGCCAGAGGCCGTGTCGGGCAGCATGTTGGCGATGAAGAAGGGGCTCACCGACTTAGGCCCCTTCGTGGCGAAGGTCGCCATGGCGTCATGCATGAGGGCCGGCCCACCGACGCCCGATCCGAAGATGACCCCGATGTCAGCCGCGTTGTCGGCGTCGATGACCAGCCCAGCGTCCGCCACGGCCTGCTTGGCGGCCGCCACACCGAAGACGACGTTCTTGTCCGTTCGGCGGACGGCCTTGAAGTCCATCCAGTCCTTGGGCTCGAAGTCATTGACCTCGCCCGCGGCATGGCAGGGCGTGATCTCGGGATCCCAGCGCGTGATGCGCTGCAGGCCGCTGTTGCCGGCCACGATGTTGTCCCAGGCGCCGCCGATGGTCGATCCCACGGGGCTGATGATGCCGAGGCCGGTGACGGCCACGCGTCGAGTGAAGTCGGGTCGGCGCATGTGCTGGGTCTACTCCTGTGTGCTGTTCTCTCGGGGCGGCACGAGGCCACTCTCGGTCGTGATGTCGTCGATGGCGATGATGGTGGCCTCGCTGTCGATGCGCTTGACAAGGCCGGCCAGGACCTTGCCGGGACCGACCTCGATGAAGGTCCGGACGCCAGCGCGCGCCATGCCCTCTACGGCGGCCAGCCAGTCCACGCCACGGGTGAGGTGGTCGATGAGCTCTGCCCGGCAGGCCTCGCCCGTGGTGAGGAGCGTGGCGTCAGCGTTGGCCAGCAGCGGGGCGCGCGGATCGTGGAAGCCGATGGGTGCCAAGGCGCGCCGCATCCCGGCTGCTGCCTCCGCCATGAGCGGAGAATGGGCCGCTACGCTGACCGGCAGCACCTTGGCGAGGCGTGCCCCGAGGCCCCTGGCGGCGCCGGCGGCGGCTTCCACGGCCGCGCGCTGGCCGCTGATGACGATCTGGCCGGGCGAGTTGCGGTTCGCCAGCGTGAGGATGCCGTGGCTCGAACCGGCGGCCAGGAGGTCATCGAGGCGCTCGTCTGGCAGGCCGATGACAGCGGCCATGGCGCCGTCCTGCGAGGAGGCCTGCATGAGGCGACCGCGCTCCCGCACCAGTCGCACTGCGTCAGCGAGATCGAGCACGCCTGCCGCGACCATGGCGCTGTACTGGCCCATCGAGTGCCCTGCGAAGAAGACCGGCGGCGCGAGGGTGGTCGGGCCGCTGGCCGCGGCCGCTTCGAGCGCCCGCTGGGCCGCGATGGAGGCGGCCAGCAGCGCGGGCTGGGCGTTGACGGTGCGATCGAGTTCCTCGGCCGGTCCCTCCCACGCCAGGCGGGCGATGGGCTCGCCGAGGGCCTCGTCAGCCGCTTGCCAGACGGCGGCAGCTTCTGCGGAGGCCTCCGCGAGGACCTTGCCCATGCCGACCGACTGTGACCCCTGGCCCGGGTAGATGTAGGCAGGCACCGAGATGGATCCCCTCCGACCGTTCAGATGAGTTCACGCGTCGCGTGCGGGCGACGAGATCGCCCCGCGGCGCCACGCGCACCCTAGCAGGGCCGCGCGTCAGTCCGTGCGATTCGTGTGCAATCATGCAGGCGATGGACGATTCACTCCTCTCCCCGGTGGTCCAGGCTGCCCGCGACGAGCTCCAGAACCCGCGCATGCTCTCGGACCGTATCGCCGTCGGCCGGGCCCTGTGGCGAGAACTGGTCATCGGCTTCGCGCGGCAGCTCGGCACGCTCGACCTGGGCTTCACCCAGTTGGCCGCCCTGTACGCCGTGGCTGGACCGGTCACGCTGACCGTGGCTGACCTCGCCGATCAGCTCGAGCGCTCGCCGTCGGCCACCAGCCGGATCGTCAGCGGCCTGGTCGAGCGAGGCTACCTGGAGCGCAGCGAGGAAGTCGCCGACCGCCGTCAGCGAGTGCTCTCGCTGACGGCCGAGGGTTCGGCGCTGCTGGTGACCATCGATCGTGCCCGCGCGGACCAGTTCCTGGCCGTCGTGCGCCCCATGCCCATGGCAGAACGCGCCCTCGTGGCCATGGGCGTGGCCGCCCTCGCCAGTCACGCCCTGACGCGGCGCGGCGGCCTGCGTCGCCGTGGCGAGGCCTCCTGATCTTCTCGGGGCGCACCATCGCGTGCGCGGGGGCGCCCGGCGGCGTGCAGTGCCTGGTGCGTCTCTCGCGAGCGGCCGTCAGCCGTTGTCCTGCGCTGAGCACCCGCTTCGGGTAGGCTGACATCGGAGGGTGGGCCATCGCGCATACGAGTCCGTGCTGGGAGAACCTATGGTCGTCAAGCCTCAATTCCTGCCCGCCGTCGCCACGGCACTGACCCTGGTGATGGCGGCCGCGGTCCCAAGCTTGGGCGCCTACAAGGCCGCCCAGCCCGACCCGCTCGTCAAGGACGCCCTGCTGCGTGTCCTGGACATGGCCACGGCAGGCAAGACGGCAAGGTACGGTCCCGTGGTGGCCATCGGCTACCGCAAGGACACCAAGCCCGGCGAGCTCTTCGTGACGTACTCCACGGATGGCGGTCGCTCCTACCTCAAGGCACCCGATACGCTGCGCCAGTTCCGCGTCGCCGGCGATGGCATGCGCGGTCTGTCGCTGGATGTCTGCGGCGGCCGGATCTGGGCGGCCACGGCAGCGACCTACCCGGGCGACGCCAGCACCGACCGGGATGTGCTGCTCACCAGCCGCACCATCGGTGGCACCGCGGCGCAGGCGTTCCTGACCAAGTCTGACGCCGAGCGCACGGTCAGCGCCGTGGACGTCGGCTGCGTCGGCAAGAAGCTCCTGGCCGTGGCCTGGATCGAGCAGTCCTACGGCAAGTCGAGGGCCAAGCTCATGCTGCGCAGCCTGGAGACCTTGGGGGAGGCGCCCTGCATACCGCAAGGTCATCGGGCTCGGCGATGCCGATCGCAAGGGCGGCATCTCGGTCGATGCCAGCACGGACACCGTCCACGCAGCCTGGACGGCCGGCGCCGATCGCGACCTGCGCTACCAGCGCTTCGTCGTCACGGGCGATACGCCGCCCGATGTCATGCCCGGCCCAGTGCAGACGATGGCCTCCAGCGACACCGCCCGGCCGCAGGTGGCGGCGCGCGGGTTGAGCACCGTCGTGGCCTACACCGACAACGGCAAGGCCAAGGCACAGACGTCCGCCGACGGTGGCATCACGTTCGCACCGGCGGCCATCGTCATCGGGACGGGCAGCGTCGCCAGCCCTTCGGAGGTCCACACCGCGGATGTGAGCGGTGCTCGCATCGTCATCGAGGCAACGGCCAGCAAGAATGGGCAGCTGACGCCCGTGCGCATCGAGTCGATCGATGGCGGGGCCACGTGGGCAACGCGTGCGTTCGGGAACGTCGGGGCCCGGGTCGGCGCCCTGAGCAAGGACACGCAGACGACGTCGGTCCTCGTCGAGGCCTGGCAGAACAATTCGTCCGGCGTCGGACACGATCCGCGCCCAGGTCGAGCGCTAGTCCCCCGTCGGGCGACAGGCAGCCCGGCGCTGGCGCCGTGTCAGCGCTGGCGCCGCGTCAGGGTTTGGGGTTGGTCACCGCACCCAGGCTTGCGGAGCTCACGAGAGCGGCGTACTTGGCCATGACGCCGCCGCGGTAGCGCGGCTCCGGCGCCGTCCATGCCGACAGCCGTTCCGCAAGGACGGATGGCTCGACCTCCAGGTCGAGGGCACGGCGGTCGACGTCGATGGTGACCGTGTCGCCATCGTGCACCAGGGCGATCGGACCGCCCAGGGCGGCCTCGGGCGCCACGTGCCCGATCATGAGGCCGCGTGTGCCGCCGCTGAAGCGGCCGTCGGTCAGGAGGGCCACGGATTCGCCGAGGCCCTCACCGACGATGGCCGCCGTGACGCTCAGCATCTCCTGCATTCCAGGACCGCCGACGGGGCCCTCGTAGCGCAGCACGACCACGTCGCCCGGCCTGATGCGCTGCTGCTTGACGGCTTCGAAGCACTCCGGCTCGGAGTCGAAGACGCGTGCCGGTCCGCTGAAGGCGCGCCGCTCGTGGCCGGCCAGCTTGATGACGCAGCCGTCCGGAGCGAGGCTGCCGCGCAGGATGGCCATGCCGCCCGTAGCCTTGATGGGCTGCTCGATGGGCCGGAAGACCTGCTGACCGGGCGTCTCCACGACGCTGGCGCCGATCTCGGCCATGGTCTGGCCGGTCACGCTCGTGGGTGCCCCGTGCATGAGGCCCACCTTGAGCAGCTCCCGCACCACGATGCCCACGCCTCCGGCGGTGTCGATGTCGGCGGCCGAGTAGCGGCCACCGGGCCGTAGGTCGCCGATGAGCGGGGTGCGCGCGGCCACCTCGTGGAACTCGTCGATGTCCAGCGGGATACCGAACTCCGAGGCGATGGCCAGCAGGTGCAGGACGGCGTTCGTGGAACCGCCCGTAGCGGCCACTCCGGCGATGGCGTTCTCCAGGGACAGGCGGGTGACGATGCTGCTGGGTCGCACGTCGCGGCGAACGAGGTCCATGACCAATGTCCCGCACTGCCGAGCCGCCTCATCCTTGCGGGGGTCTTCGGCCGGGATGCCGTTGAGTCCGGCCGGTGAGAGGCCCAGGAACTCGAGGCACATGCTCATGGTGTTGGCCGTGAACTGGCCTCCGCAGGCGCCCGCGCCCGGGCAGGCCACGGATTCGATCTCGTAGAGTTCCTCCAGGCTGATCTTGCCGGCCCGGTACGCGCCGATGGCCTCGAAGACGCTGACGACGTCCTGTGCCTCGCCCTTGTAGGTGCCCGGATAGATGGTCCCGTTGTAGAGGATGACCGTGGGGATATCGAGGCGGGCCGCGGCCATGGCCGCCCCGGGGTTGGTCTTGTCGCACCCCGACAGGACGACGAGCCCGTCGAAGAGGTGGCCACGGGCAACGAGCTCGATCGAATCGGCCACGATCTCGCGGCTGATGAGCGAGGCCTTCATGCCCTCGGTGCCCATGGCCACGCCGTCCGAGACGGCGATGGTGTTGAACTCCATGGGCGTGCCACCGGCGGCCCGGATGCCCTCCTTCACGAACTGCGCGAGGCGGCGCTGGTTGAGGTTGCAGGGCATCGTCTCGATCCACGTCGTGGCCACGCCGACGATGGGCTGCGCGAGGTCCTTGTCCGTGAAGCCCATGCCCTTGAGCATGGCCCGAGCGGCAGCTCGGTCAGCGCCGTCGGTCAGGGCAGCGGAGTGGCGCTTGGCCGGGTCACTCGGGCGGTCGTAGGGCAGGTCGGGCATCAGGGACCTCTGGTCGTGGGTCTGAAAGGACAGCTGGACCAGAGTGTATCGGTCGCCCACGGCCTCGATGCCAGATGCGAGCGCACCCGTGCCTGGCGAGTGACCGATGCCCCGGAGTACTGTGCGCTGGCCACTGCCGAGGCGGGTCTGCCGGACGCGACCGGCTCGGGCACCCAGGAGCATCGCCGCGTCGAGACGGACCAGGCCGTCCTCAGGGCAGCGACGACTAAGCTGCCCCGACGGGGCGGGTGTCCACCCGGGCTGGGTGGGCGCTCTCCCAGGCGTCGATGGCTGGCTGGCGGGCCAGCAGCCAGCCGATCTCGTCGGTGCCGTCGAGGAGCATGCGACGGGCGAAGGGGTCCACCGAAAAGGCGATGTCCTGGTCGTCCGGCAGATGCACGACCTGGGCTTCCAGGTCGACCGTGACCTCCATGTCCGGGTCAGCGGCCAGCCGCTCGAAGAGCGCGCGGTGGGTGCCGCCATCCACGACGATCGGAAGCAGGCCGTTCTTGAGCGAGTTGTTGCGGAAGATGTCCGCGAAGCTCGTGGAGAGGATGGCCCGGATGCCCCACGAGGTCAGCGCCCAGGGGGCGTGCTCGCGCGACGAACCGGCCCCGAAGTTGTCCCCGGCCAGCAGCACGGCGCGGCCCTGCATGGCCGGCGCGTTGATGATGAAGTCCGCGCGGGGTTGTCCGTCCGCGTCGTAGCGCCAGTCGAAGAAGAGAGCATCCGCCAGGCCCGACTTCTCAGTCGTCTTGAGGAAGCGAGCCGGGATGATCTGGTCGGTGTCGACGTTCTCAGCCGGCAGCGGGATGAGAGCGCTGCGGAAGGTGGTGAATGGGTCGGCCATGGCTACCTGCTCCCCACGACTGCCGGGCTGCGATCGACGAGCGGCCTCGGGTCGGTGACAACGCCGGCCAGGGCGCTGGCGGCGGCCGTCAGCGGTGATACCAGGAAGGTCCGGGCGCCCTTGCCCTGGCGACCCTCGAAGTTCCGATTGCTGGTGGACATGACGTACTCGCCGGGTGCGCCCTGGTCGCCATTCATGGCGATGCACATCGAGCAGCCGGCCTCACGCCAGTCGGCGCCCGCCGCCCGGAAGATATCGGCAAGGCCTTCGCGCTCAGCCTGCACCTTCACCGGCTGGGAGCCGGGCACGACCATGACCCGAACGCCCTCCGCGACCGTGCGGCCCTCCAGCAGCGCTGCTGCCTGGCGCAGGTCGCTGATGCGGCTGTTGGTGCAGGAGCCGATGAAGACGGTGTCCACCTTGTGACCGAGCAACGGCTCGCCGGCGCGGAGGTCCATGTACTCGAGCGCCTTCTGCAGCGTTCGGCGACCGGAGTCGTCCGCGGCCTGCTCGGGGCTGGGCACGCGGTCCGAGATGCCCATGCCCATGCCGGGGTTGGTGCCGTAGGTGATCATCGGCTCCAAGGCGTCGGCGTCGATGGTGATCGACTTCGCGTAGCTGGCAGCGGGGTCGGAGGGGAGCGTGCGCCAGCGGGCCACGGCGGCTTCGAAGTCAGCACCCTTGGGGGCGTGCGGTCGTCCGGCCACGTACTCGAACGTGGTGTCATCCGGCGCGATGAGCCCGGCCCGGGCGCCGCCCTCGATGGACATGTTGCAGATGGTCATGCGCTGCTCCATGGAGAGCGCCCGGATGCCCTCGCCGGTGTACTCGAAGACGTGGCCGGTCCCGCCGCCCACGCCGATGCGGCTGATGAGGTTGAGGATGATGTCCTTGGAGGTGACACCCGGGGCAAGCTGGCCGTCGACCCGGACCTCGTAGGTGCGCAGTTCGCGCTGCAGCAGGGTCTGCGTGGCCAGCACCATCTCCACCTCGCTCGTGCCGATGCCGAAGGCGAGCGCGCCGAAGGCGCCGTGGGTGGCCGTGTGGGAGTCGCCACAGACGATGGTCATGCCCGGCTGGGTGAGTCCCAGCTCGGGGCCGATGACGTGCACGATGCCCTGGCGGTCGGAGCCCAGCGCGTAGAGGGGCACGCCGAACTCCGTGCAATTGGCGGCCAGCTTGGCGAGCTGGTAGCTGGCCTGCTGGTCGAGGATGGGCAGTGAGCGGTCGTGCGTGGGGGTCGAGTGGTCGGCGGTGGCCACCGTGCGCTCCGGATGTCGCACCGTGAGGCCCCGCCGCCGGAGTCCCTCGAAGGCCTGCGGGCTGGTGACCTCGTGGACGAGGTGCAGGTCGATGCCCAGCACGGTCGGGGCACCGGGCTCCTGGAGGACGACGTGGTCGTCCCAGATCTTCTGGACGAGGGTGCGCGGCGCTGCGTGGCCGCCGCTGGCGGTCGTGTCGGACATGCCCCGAGCGTACCAGAGGCGCGCCCGTGGGCTCGCGCAGTGAGTCGGGCGACCCCACCCGCCGCCCGGACCATCGAGCCGGGCGCCGCACGACGAAGCTACCGGCTGGACACACTCGGGCATGAGCGTGTAGAGTCGCGCTCACGTCTCCGCAAGGAAGGACCATCTCGACTCATGGGTCAGACAGACCGGGAGCGCCAGTTCGTCGCCATCGCCGTTCGCGCAGATGGCACGCGCGTGCCCGTTCGGCTGCCCCACAACGTCGAGGTATCCCTTCTTGGCCGGCTCGAGGTATTCGCCCTCGAGCTGATCGGCCTCATTACCGGCTCCCGGCGGGAGTCTGGGGACAGGCGGAGATAGCGCCGCAGGGCGCGACGAACGTCGAACCACCAGGACCCTCGTCGGGAACGGCGAGGGTCTTCGTTTTGCCATCAGCCAGGGCAAGGAAGGGCAGCAGCGATGAGCACACAGAACATGATCGGGGAACCCGCCGAGCGGAGCTCGCCCGGTGCGGACGGCCAGTCGCCAGCCGGCGCCATCGTGGCTGACGCTACCGATGACGCGGCGGCCTGGTCCGCAACGAGCCAGCCGGTGCGACCGACCTCGGGTCGCGGCCGCCACGTGCCGGCCTTCGGCACGGCCGAAGCGCAGGCCGTCGAGAAGGCGCGCGGCGACATGCTCCACACCAGCAAGCCGCTGAATCGCACGCGCATCGGCGCCGATGCCCTCTGCGAGGCCCTCATCCGCCAGGGCGTGGAGGTCATCTTCGGCTACCCGGGCGGGGTCATCCTGCCGCTTTACGACGTCTGGGTCGACCATCCCGAGTTGCGCACCATCCTTGTCCGCCACGAGCAGGGAGCCGCCCATGCGGCCGACGGCTATGCTCGGGCGAGCGGCCGCGTCGGCGTCTGCCTCGGCACCAGCGGACCCGGCGCCACCAACCTCGTGACCGGCATCGCCACCGCTCAGCTGGACTCCGTGCCCATGGTCGCCATCACCGGCAACGTGCCCGGCGCGCTCATCGGCAAGGACGCCTTCCAGGAGATCGACATCAGCGGCATCACGCTGCCCATGACGAAGCACAACTACCTGGTGCGCAAGGCCGACGATATCCCACGCGTCATCGCCGAGGCCTTCCACATCGCCCGCACCGGACGCCCGGGCCCCGTCCACGTGGACCTCACCAAGGACGCCCTCACGGCCGAGACCCAGGCCCAG
>CAWDUR010000017.1:0-308988 GCA_963805585.1 uncultured Chloroflexia bacterium
ATGCGCGGTCGAGACGGAGGTCACCGCGCCCGCCGTCATCGACATCATGGCTGAGCTGGCCCGCATCCGTGAGACCCCCGTCGCTCAGGATGAGCTGGAGGCCGCCCGCGACTATCTGGTCGGGGTCTTCCCGCTGCGCTTCGAGACGTCCGCGCAGGTCGCCGGGGCCCTGACCGGATTGGTCATCCATGACCTCCCCGACGACGAGCTGGACCGTTATCGGCCCGCGGTCGCGGCTGTCAGCAGGGAGGACGTGCTCTCGGCCGCCGCTGCCTACCTCGATTACGATCGCGCCTCGATCGTCGTGGTGGGGGACGCTGCGAGGTTCCGCAGCGACCTGGAGGCGGCCGGCTTTGGAGCTGTGGGGGGTGCAGTGGTAGATGCAGGACGTCACCAGTGCGCAATAGCGACCCACGCGGCAGGCCGGCGCAGGCATGATCGTCGTCCTCGGCCGGCCCCGGGTCTACCGCCCCGAGCCGGATGGCGAGCTGGCTCCCGGTGGCCTCGGTGTCCGAGATCGGCGCTGGCCCTTGGGCAGGCTGGCGCGGCGGTCGAGCTGGTGGGCAGCATCGGTGACGACGCGGAGGGCGACCGTGTCGTGGTCGCCCTTGGCCAGGCCAGCGTCGGGCACGCGGCGCTGCTGCGCGACCCATCGATGCGCACGCCCCCGCTGGGCGAGGCGGAAGCCGATCAAGGACTGCCACGTCTCGAGGCTGCCGATGTCGAGCTTGGGCTGCGCTACGTGGCCGATTGCCGCGTCCTCGTCATCGCCGAGGACCTCGACCCGCGCCGCGCGCCGGGAAGCGCTGACGGCGGCCGAGTTCCATGGTGCCGCCGTCATCATCGGTCGCCTCGGCGGACAGCCTGGACCTTGATGCGCTCGGGGCGGCCGTCACGCTGCTGGAGAGACCGGGACTGGCCATGGCGGACGTGGACGCAGGTGAGATGGACGTGCCGACGGACGCTCGGACCGTGGCGGCACAGGAGGCTGCCTTCGCCGGACTCGTGGCCGATTACGCACGGCGTCTGGATCGGGGCGATGCGCCCGCGGTGGCGTTCAGGGCGGCGCTGGAGGGAGGCGCCTGGGAGCCATCCGCTGACTGATCCGCTCGAGCAGCCCATCCTCGTCTGGAGCGAGTCGCTCCGTGAGTACGACTTCGGGCCTGGCCACCCCCTGACGCCACTGCGCTTCGGGCCGGGCATCGACCTGCTCCGCGCCTTCGGCGCGCGGCGCCTGGTCGCCCCGGAAGCAGCCAGCGACGCGGACCTCGCGCGGCTCCACGCGCTGCACTACATCGAGCAGGTGCGCTCGTTCAGCGACCATCCCTGGCAGCCACCGGCCATGGGCGTGGGCACTCCTGACGTGCCGGCCTTCCACGGCATGCACGAGGCCGCCGCGCTCGTCGCCGGGGGCTCCATCGACGCCATCGACCGGATCCTGGCCGGAGAGGCGAGCCATGCCTTCTCGCCGGCGGGCGGGCTGCACCACGCCATGCGGACACGTGCGGCGTGGCTTCTGCATCTACAACGACGTGGCGCTGGCGGTGGCACGGGCACGCGATGCCGGCCACCGAGTGCTCTCGGTGGACCTTGACGTTCATCACGGGGATGGCACCCAGACGCTCTTCTGGGATGACCCAGGCGTGCTCACGGTATCCATCCACGAGAGCGGGCATCATCTCTTCCCGGGCACGGGGACGATCGACGAGACCGGCGCGGACACGGCGCCCCAGGCACGGCCGTCAACGCGCCGCTGGAGGAAGGGGCAGGCGACGACACCTGGTGGCCGATCGTGGCGCGTGTCGTGCCGACGATGGCGGAGGCTTTCCGTCCGACCTTCGTCGTCTCGCAGCACGGCTGCGATGGTCATGCCCTGGACCCGCTGGCGCACCTGCGCCTGACGACGGCCGCGTACGCGCGGGCCTGCCGCCTCCTCGACGACGGTCGCTCATCGATGGTGCGAGGGTCGCTGGCTGGCCACGGGCGGTGGCGGCTACGACGCCTACCGCGTGGTGCCGCGTTCGTGGGCCATCGTCTGGCTGACGCAGGCGCATCGTGAGCTGCCCGGTCAAGACGCCGTCCGACTGGCGGGAACGCTGGGCGCAGGAGCCGCGACATTCGGCCAGGGGCCACCACCGAAGCGAGCTCGTCGACGCGCCCGGCACGGTCTCTCCCGACTCGGAAGCCAGCTCATGGACGACATCGTGCGCAAGCCGAGGAGCGCTCGGAGGGTCGTGCAGTCGCTCGGTTAGCTCCAGCGCGAGCGAGCGCGGAGGACGCCGAACGGGTGTAGGCATGGCCCCCGGGTCGGCGACGCATCCGCTCGGGCGCATCGACGGTGGGGATGCGCAGGAGGCGGGCGTGTTCGAAGGAACCGTCGCCCTCGAGGCCGAGCAGGGTCAACTCCTGGACGGCCTCGCCGGCATACGCGGGTTGCCCACGGCGTTCGTGTCGATGTCCAGCGAGTGCCCGTCGTGGAAGAGGGTCGGCCCGCCTGCACTGCGGCGTGTGACCGAAGACGACACGCTCGACGCCGGCCGCCCGATAGCATCGAAACCGGCGTCATCCCAGGGCGTATCGAAGAACCCGGAGCGGATCCAGAGGTGCTCGTCGGTCGTCAGCCCCAGGTCCTCAAGGCGGCGGCCGGGCGGCAGTCCGCCGTGGACGAAGAGGACGTCTCGCCAGCGGACCGCGTGGGGCAGCCCCTCCAGCCAGGCGAAGAGGCCGGGTGCGCTTCGACTCGAGGTGCGCAACCACTCCGCGCGCGTCGTGGCCTGCACGGCCGGCCAGTCGAACGAGGCCATGCGTGGCATCGCCACCGTATTCCAGCCACGTCTCGAGCCACTCGTGGGCGCCGCCACGGACCATGAGCGGCATGGCTTCATGGTTGCCACGCGCCAGGATGACCCTGCCACCACGGGTCGCGGCCTCGCGCTCGAATCGGCGCAGCAGGGCGACCAGTCCGCGCACGTCGACGCCCCGGTCGAGGTAGTCGCCACAGCCGACAAGGGCGGTCCGCGCCGCTGCCATCCAGTGCAGCCGACTCGTCGACCAGGCCTGCCGCCCGCAGGGCCGCGAGCAGGCCGGACGTCACGCCGTGCGTGTCGCTGAAGGCCCAGACCGTCCAGTCATCTGGCACGCGTGCGATGCGGGGGAGGGGCATGGCCCCAGTATCACCGGGGACGGCTCATGCCTGCCTGACCCACGGGGTCCGCAGCGACGGCCGGCCTGCCCAGCCGGGGCGTTCGGCCCTCGACCGGCTGACTCGGCGAGGGGAGACTGGCGCCATCGGCCGGCTGCCAGGCGCGCGCGGGCCCTGACCGAAGCATGGAGGGTGGATGGCGTCGGAGAGTGCGGCGGGCACCGAGTTCGATGCCGGGCTACCCACCACGCGTGACCGCATCCCGATGTGGCTGGCCGTGGCCATCACGGTGGTCGTGAGCCTGCCCTTCGGCCTGTGGCTCGGGGACTACGCTCTGCCGCTCTGGGCAGCCTTCATCGTCTGGGCCGAGTACTTCGTCCTGGGGGCCCGGCCGGAGGCGCTGCGCCTCATCATCCCGGCCTTCTTCGTGGGCGTCCTGGGCGCGCTCGCCATCACCACTGCCAACGTCATCCTGGAGCGGCTCCTTGCCGACACGCAGCTGATGGCCGAGGGCGACGTGGCCGCCTTCGTGGCCTTCTTCGCGGGCTTCTGCGTCTTCCTCTACGCCATCCGCTGGGTGCCCCTGCCGCTCTCGACCACGGCCACGCTCCCGTTCTTCAATGGCGTCTCGCTGATGCTCGGCCTCTACTTCACGGACGCCTTCCTTGCCGCCGCACCGGAAGGCACAGATGCGGTGTTCGAGCCGCTCGTAGCCGCCATCGGCGCCATGCTGGCCTGCCTGCTGGGCTGTTTCCTGGGTTGGTTCAACGTGCTCATCCTCTTCCGGGAGAGGGTCTCGCCGACACGACCGCCGGAGGTGGCGGCCGGAGCGCCACACGACACCGCGCCGAGCGCGCGATGATGCGGCAGCAACCCGGCCCGGAGCCGGGGCAGCGAGGGGGATGCGGCATGGAACCGAAGGCAGGCGGCCAGGATGTCGGTACGCAGGCAGTCGCGCTCGCGCGCAGGCTGTACCTCGATGAGGGGCACCCGTACGGCTGTGCCGAGACATGCTTCATGGTGCTCAAGAGCGCCTACGGGCTGGAGGATCCGATGGACCCGTCGGCGGCGATCGGGCTTAACGGCGGCGTCGGCTGGAGCGGTGCCATGTGCGGCTCGCTGACCGGTGCGGCCCTGGCGGTGGGCATGCTCGCGGAACGTCGGATCCCCGACCACGCACGGGCCAAGGTGGTCGCTCGTGAGCTCGTGGCCGGTGCGCTCGCGCGATTCCGCGAGATCCACGAGTCGGTGGACTGCCGCGAGCTCATCGGCTATGACCTCCGCGCGCCGGGCGGCACGATGCATTCCTGGACAGCGGCCTGTGGCGCACCCGCTGCATGGGGCAGATCGAGACCGTCGTCGTGCACCTGGCGGCGCTTCGCCGATCAGGGCACCTGGGACGGCGCGGTGAGCGAGATCGAGGCGCACGCCGAGCACTGAGGTCCGCCGACGCGAGGCGCACACCGGGCACCGAGGCCGAGGCGGCCCGTCCACCCCTTCTCTCCGGGATCGCCACGCATAGGAAGAGGCCCTCCCGCCTGCAGGCGGGAGGGCCTCGATGGTGGCGCGGGTCAGACTGGCCTTCTACCCGTTAGTAGGTGCACTCGTTGGGCGGGTCGGCTGGCTCGCAGACCGCATCGGTCTTGACCTGCTCGAGCAGGCTGAAGGCCTGCTCGGCATCGATGGGCACGGGCTCGCCCCTCGTGCCGTCCGCGTTGAACGGGACGTAGGCAGGGGTGACGGCGTTCACCCCGCCGTCGGTGTAGTCGCCCGATCCGCTGGTGCCCTCGTAGTCGACGTCCTTGCCCGCGCGGATGAGGGCCAGGCAGTCGGCGTACGTGTAGCAGACCTCCCCGGGCGCCTCGCCGACCTCGTGCATGGCCGGCGCCCACTCGCTCGCCTTGGTCGAGCCTGCGGTCTCGATGGCCAGGGCCGTATGGACAAGCACGTCGTAGGTCGACCAGGGGTACACGACCGTGGCGTCATAGGGCCTGCACGTGGGCGGGACTCCACCCGTCTCTGCGCAGTCCGGCTGGGCATCCCACAGGGGCTGGAAGAACTGCCACGCCGGGGTGGACGTGTCCGGCGCGATGGTGGCGAAGCCGATCGACTCCTGCGTGGGGATCGGATCGGTCCCCAGCGATCCGATGAACTCGGCCTCGCCCCAGCCGGTCTCGCCGACCCAGTTGAGCGACAGGCCGGCCTCGGCCGCTTCCCTGATGAGCGTGGCGGATTCTGTCGAGCCGGCCTGGATGAGGACGGCGTCAGGCTTGAGGTCGGCGATCCTCTGGGCCTCCGTCCGATACGAGGACTGCCCGGACTGGGAGACGATGCGGTCCAGGACGTTGATGCCAAGGAGCTCTGCGGCCTTCTCCTCGGCATCCGCTGCCAGCTGGAAGCCCGTGACGTCGGTGTTGAAGATCACGACGTTCTCGGCGCCGATCATGTCCGCGTACTGGGCGCCGTACACGCCGAGGCCCTGGTCGAGACCCTGGGCCCGGAAGATCGGCTCCCCGGGCTTGCCGCCCAGGTTGCCCGGGATGGCGCCACCGTGGACCGACGGCCCGAGCGGGCTGTCGTTCTCGGCCCACACCTCCATCATGTAGTCACGGTAGGTCCGGTACTGGTGGGCGATGCTCACCAGGATCTCGGCACCGTGCTGCTCGATGCAGGTCTTAGCCGCCTGGCCCTCGAAGTCGTCGCCGATGTCCTCGGAGATCAACTCCCAGGGGCGCCCCAGCGGCGGATCGAGGTTGATGACCTCGTCGATCGCGAAGCGCACGTCGTTGGTGAGGGCAGGCCCGTACGACTGGAACGCGCCGGTGTAGTAGGCGAGCTCGCAGACCACGACCGGCTCGCCAGAGGCCTCATCCTGGGCCGCCACCGGGGTGGCCCCGATCAGCGCCGGTGAGGAGGGCCAACACGGTGATCGCCACCGCGATGCGGCCCGTTGTGCTCTGGTTCCTCATGGAACGCTCCTCCTTCTGTTCCTGGACTGTCGCTTGGTTGGTTCGACCATGCGTGGCTCGTCAGATGCGGTAGCCCTCCTTCAGCTGCTGCGTCGTCACATCGGCGGCATCCATGGTCGCGTGCGCCTCGCCGAGGTTCAGCACCATGCACCCGGTCGGCTACCTCGAGGGCCTTCGTGGCGTTCTGCTCGGCGAGCACGATGGCGACGCCGCGAGTCTCGTGCATCTGCCGATCTTGCCTCATGAGGAGGTCGACGTAGAGCGGTGAGAGTCCGGCCGTCGGTTCGTCCAGCAGCAGGACCTTGGGGTCCTGCATGAGGGCGCGCCCGCAGGCCACCATGCGTGACTCGCCGCCGCTGAGCGTCCCCGCCGGCTGTCGTTGCATGGCCCGCAGGTCGGGGAACAACTCGAACACCTCCTCCATCCGCTCGTCGCGCGGGCGCGTGCCGATCATGGCACCGACGCGCAGGTTCTCCAGGACGGTGAGGTTGGGAAAGACGCCGTGCTCCTGGGGCACGTAGGCGATGCCCCGGGCTGCCGTCTCGTAGGGTGGCAGGTGCGAGACGTCGGCGCCCTCGAAGCGGATCGTCCCGCTCATGAGCGGGAGCAGTCGAGCCAGCGTGGCAAGGAGCGTCGTCTTGCCGGCGCCGTTGGCGCCGAGCACCGCGAAGACCTCGCGGCCGACCTCGAAGTCGAGCCCCTTGAGGACCGTCACCCCGTGGTAGCCGCTGCGCAGGCCCCTGACCTCGATCGCGGCAGGAGAGGGCGGCTCAGACATGTCCCTCTCCCAGATACTTCTCGACGACCGTGCGGTTCTCGCGGATGGAGCGAGGGTCACCACGCAGCACGACATCGCCCTCGGCCATGAAGTGGACCCAGTCGCAGAGGCCCCAGATGACGTTGAGGTCGTGCTCCACGATGACCACGGACGCGCCCGTCGAGGCCAGCTCGCGGATGACCGCCATGACCTTCTCGGCAGGTCGAGGGCAGGCCGGCGGTCGGTTCGTCGAGGAGGAGGAAGCGCGGTCGCAGGAGCAGGCAGCGGACGATGTCGAGGAGCTTCTTCTCGCCCGCCGACAGCGCGAATCGCGTGGCATCCCCGAAGCCGAAGAGATCGAGGTAGTGGCGCATCGCGTCCTCGTGCCGGGGAAGACGGCCTGCTCGGAGAGGACGCGGTGGGGCTCCTCGTAGCGTGCCTCGGTCACGGAGAGGAGGAGGGAATCCCAGATCGTCAGTCTGTCGAAGTCCATGATGACCTGGTTGGACTTCACGACGCCGTGATGCGCCAGGTGGTGCGTCGGACAGGGAGGAGAGGACGATCTCGGGACCGTCGGCGTGCGCAGCGTGACCGTGCCGCTGTCGAGCGGGCAGCGAGTGCATGACCATGCGCATCAGGGTGGTCTTGCCCGGCGCCGTTGGGGCCGATGAGTCCCTCGATGGGATGCTCGCCGAGGACGAGGTCGTCGACGTCCACGACTACGCGGCCGGAGAAGCTCTTGACCGCCCCGCGTACGTGGACGCGCGGGCGGGCCACCGCGGTCGGGCTGGCGGCGTCACTTGCCATGGAGTCTCCTCATGAGCCTGTCGCGGCGCATGTCGCCAAGGACCCCAAGTGGCCGGAACATGAGGACCACGATGAGGGTGGCCCCGAACACGACCTCCCGCAGTGTGGGGATGGCCTGCGTGTACCACTCCCGGGGAAGCGGCAGGTAGGAGCGGATCAGGATGTCGAAGAGCCCTACGGTCAGGAAGACGCCGACGACCGCGCCCCAGACGCGTGCCGTGCCACCGAGCACGAGGCCCACGATGGCCGCGAGCGTGACGCCCACGCCGATGTTGCCGATGTCCAGGTAGCGCAGCATGGCCCCGGACATCGCACCGAGCAGGCCCATGCACCGCGGACGTCAGCGCGAACAGCCAGAGCTTGGTGCGATAGGTCGACTTCCCCAGGCTGCGAGCGAGCGCCTCGTTGCCGCCCGTGGCGATGAGGAGCCGGCCATAGGGTGATCGATGGACCTGGCGGGCGTACAGGAAGATGCCTATCACCACCGCGGTCAGGACCAGCAGCCAGGCGAACTCATCCTCCTTCACCTTGCCCACATCGAAGGGGATGCGCAGCCCGCCCAGGCCACGTGAGCCGCCGGTCAGGTCGTCCTGGGTCGTGGCCAGGATCTGGACGACGGTCGCGAACCCGAGCGTGACGACCAGCACGCCATCGATGTCGAGGTCGGAGATGAGCCAGCCGACGACAACACCGGCGAGGCCGGCCACGAGGGTAGCGAGGGCCGCACAGGCCAGGAACTGCCAGGGATCACCGAAGGGCCAGTCGACCTGCACGTAGAGGACGCCGAAGGCATACATCCCCAGGCCCCAGAACCCGACGACCCCGAAGTTGGCGATGCGGGTGAGGCCCAGCTGCAGATGCAGCAGTAGCGCCAGGCCCGTGATCATGGCGACCTGGAAGAGGCCGGTGATGAGGAAGGCGTCGAGCCAGTCGAGGTTCACGGCCTACACCTTCGCGCCTTCGATCAGACGACGGCCGCGCCATTTCAGCAGGATGATGAAGGCGACGATGAGGACGAGCTGAGCGTAGAGGGTCTGGCTGAAGCGCAGCTCCATGGCGGTGAGCGCGATGCCGGTCACGATCCCCGTGACGATGACACCGCCGAGTCCCCACACGCCACCGACGAGCACGACCATCATGATGAAGAGGAACTCCTGCCAGCCAAGCAGCGGGGAGACTGACGAGCCGACGCCGATGAAGGCTCCCGCGAGACCGCCAGCCACACCGGCCAGGAACCAGATCATCACCGTGACGACGAGGGGTCTGATGCCGCTCACCTGGGCGAGCTGCTCGTCGCTGGCGAGTGCCCTGACCTGGAGGCCGTAGCTGGACCGCTGGATGAAGAGGTACAGCAGCAGGGACAGGAGAGCGACGCTGAGCACGGCGACGAGTCGGAACGACGTCACCCCGACACCGAGCACCATGACCGTGTCCGGCGGCGGCACGTCGAAGAAGCGGATGGGTGAGCCGAAGATGAACTGGAGTCCGTAGCGCATGAAGATGGCCAGGCCGAAGGAGATGATGATCATCTCCAGCGACCCGACATCGCGACGCTTCGCGGGTCGGAAGATGAGCAGGTAGGTGGCCACGCTCAGCAGGCCGCTGAGGATGGCCGTCGGGATGAGCGTGGCGTAGAAGTCAAGGCCGAACGTCGTGTTCAGCCACATCGCGAAGTACGCCCCGAGGGTGAGCGTCTCGGCGTACGCGACGTTGATCAGTCCGGTCAGCTTGTAGAGGAGGGCGAATCCGATGGCCGCCAGCACCAAGGGGGCGTCGTAGGCGACCCCGATGACGACCGACTGGGTGATGAAGTCCATCAGGCCGCACGCATCGTCAGTCGCAGCTCCTCACGGGCCCGGCGCTGTCGAGGAGCCGGCGTACTCGCTGCGCGACTCGCTCGGCGGAGAGGCAGTACATGTCCAGCAACTCCTGGTCGCCGGCCGATTCGGTGTAGTGGTCCTGGATGCCGATGCGATCGACCCGGGTGGGCCGGTGCTCGGAGAGCGTCTCCGCCACCGCGCCACCTAGGCCGCCGATGACGCTGTGCTCCTCGACGGTCACCACGCGTCCCGTCTTCTCGGCCGCAGCCACGATGCCGGCCACGTCGAGTGGCTTGATGGTGGGAAGGTGCACGACGTGCGCCTCGATGCCGGCCGCGGCGAGGATCTCGGCGGCGTCCACCACCCGCGGCGTCTGGGTGCCGGTGCTGATGAGGGTGATGTCGCTACCCTCGCGCACGACCTTCACCTTGCCGAACTGGAAGCGGTGGCCGGGCTGGAAGAGCGTCTGCGTGGTGTCGCGGACGAGGCGGATGAAGACGGGACCCTCGTAGGCCACGGACCAGGCCAGCACCTCGCGGGTCTCGACCTCGTCGGCAGGGGAGATGACGACCAGGCCGGGCATGGCGCGCGCGATGGAGATGTCGTCCACGATCTGGTGCGTCTTGCCGGCCCGGCCGGTGAAGAGGCCCGTGTAGCCGGCCGTGATCTTGACGTTGGCGCCGGTCTGCGCGATGAGGACGCGGATCTGGTCCAGCGGACGGTGCAGGGCGAAGGCCACGAAGGTGCTGATGAACGGGACGCAGCCCATCTTGGCCATGCCGGCGGCCACGCCCAGCATGTTCTGCTCGGCGATGCCCATCTGGAAGTAGCGCTCGGGATAGGCGTCCTCGAAGATCTTGGCCTGCGCGTCGAGCTGCCCAGGTCGCCGTCGAGCATGACGATGCGCGGGTCGCCCGCGGCCAGCTCGGTGACGATCTCGCCGAAGACGTCGCGCAGCGCGCGGCCCATCGGCAGGCTCATGCTCGCACCCTCCATCGGTCTCGCCGAGCTCGGCCATGGCCGTCGCGAACTGCTCCGTCGGTGGGCACGCCCATGTGCCAGCCGTAGTCGCCGTCCATGAAGCGAGACGCCGCGGCCCTTGAGCGTGTGGGCGATGACGGCGATCGGGCGGCCCTCCGGCTCGCGCGGCCAGCCTCCAGGGTCGCGACCACGCGGTCATGTCGTGGCCGTCCATCTCCAGGACTCGCCAGCCGAAGGCGGCGAAACGGGCGGCCAGGTCACCGGGGTCCTCCGGCGGCAGGCGGTCGGCTGGCGGACGCGCCGCGCCAGCCGAACTGCTGGAACTTGTTGTGGTCGACGATGGCGATGAGGTTGTCGGCACCGTAGCGCGGCGCCACGTGCGCGGCCTCCCAGACCTGGCCCTCCTGGCATTCGCCATCGCCCGAGCAGCACCCAGGTGCAGGACGTCCCGGCCCAGGTGCCGGGCGCCGAGGGCGAAGCCAAGGCCGGCCGAGAGCCCCATGCCCAGCGAGCCGGTCGAGATGTCGATGCCGGGCAGCTTGTTCATGTCGGGGTGGCCCTGGAGGCGCGAGCCCTTCTGGTCGAAGGTGGCCATCTCCTCGATCGGGAAGTAGCCCGCCAAGCGCCATGGCCGCGTACTGACCCAGGGACGAGTGGCCCTTGGAGAGGATGAAGCGGTCGCGGTCGGGCCAATCCGGTTCGGCGGGCCGGATACGCAGCAGGCGTCCGTACAGGGCGGCCAGGATGTCAGCCGACGATAGGGGACCACCGACATGACCGACTTTGACCGTTGCGACCGTCCGGATGACTGCCACGCGGATACGTCGGGCCATGTCCTCGAGGGCCGCGATCTCCTCCGCTGTCGGGGGCGAGCTGGTCACGGTCGTCACGAGCGTTTGCCCTGCTCGTAGGAGCCGGGCACCACGGGCGGGGAGAAGAAGCACACCAGCTCCAGCGGCTCCGGGCCGTCCGCCTCGGTGGCGTGCGGCGTCCCGACGCCCACCCAGACGGTCACGCCAGGCTCGATCTCGGCGACGCCGTCGGGTGTCACGATGCGCCCGCGCCCGTTGGCGCAGTAGATGGTCTCCTCCTGGGTGTCGTGGACGTGGCCTGCCGGACGTGCCCCGGGCTCGAAGACCGAGACACCCATCGAGACACGCTCCGTGGGCGTGTTGTGCGGGCCGATGTAGGTGTGCCAGTCGCGGCCCGGCAGGGGCATGACCTCCGCCTCGCCTCGGGCGACCCGCTTGAGCATCCGTGCACCTCGCGTCATCAGTGGCGCTTGCCCCGAACCAGTCGGTCTCACAGGGAGCACAATCGATTATCGAGAATACGCTCATCAGGGCAGCGAATGTCAAGCGGGTCGCAACAGGGGGCCCATCCGGGAGGAGGCCGGGGTCGGGCCTGCGGAGGGCCCGGTCAAGCGAAGGAATGGGCCGAGCGGACCGATGGCCGGTGACCAGGAGCACGACTCGGGGCGGTTGACTGCCGTAGGATGGGCGACGTATCGTCATCCATAATCGATTATCGAGGGTGCGCGGGGACCCGGCTCCAATGTAGCCGGGGATCCTCGCAGGTGGAGGGATCGCCACTGCCAACGCGTCAGGAGGGCACCGACCGGGAGGCCCGGTGCCAGCACCGAAGCTCGGACGGCTGGAGCAAGCCGACGTCGTGGACCGGCCACGGAGGATGACCGGCGACAATCACGGAGGGGATCGACTGATGGCGCTCAAGGAAGAGGTCCTGGGGCAGTTCCTCGGGGATGAGACGTTCCCGATCGAGTGGACGTCTGAGACCGAGCGGTTGCTGTTCTGGGTCTATGACGACCTGCACTGCCCCAAGCCGCTCAGCCCGATGTACGAGGACATCGGCGGCTGGTGGCTGTCCTGTGACCACATGTTCCGCCGCTTCGGGACGCCCTTCGCGACCGACTGGATCTACAAGAACATCAACGGCTACCTCTACACGGCGGCCATCCCGGCCGAGGCTGGCCTCGTCGTCGATACCCAGGAGTACGACTACCGCACGAATTCCATCGTCCCGCAGGACGATGCCTACGCGGGCAAGATCGGTGCCTACCTGGGCCTCGTGCTGCCGGTGTATGGCAACAACTTCACCTACTGGTGGCGGACGCGGTTCGTGCCCGAGATGCAGCGCAACTTCGACTACATCGAGAGCCTGCTGGACCGCAAGGCGGAGCTCTCGCTGGCGGATCTGGCTGTCCTCCTCGAGGACGCCATCGACATGCACGACCGCCACTGGAAGATCCATTGGATGCTGAACTTCGCGCAGCTCAGTGCGACGCTCAACCTCAAGGCGGTCATGCAGGAGACCCACGGGAAGGTCGACGACGTCCTGCTGGGCCGCCTCCAGAATTCGGCTGATGACCGCAACTGGGACAAGATCCGCGCGCTCTGGGAGATGAAGGAGGAGGTCAAGGCCGACAGCGACCTGAGCGCGGCCTTCAGGGGCGACAACGCTGCCCAGATCGTGCCTGCACTCGAAGGCACGGAACGGGGCCGGCGTTTCATCGCCGACAGGGTCGTCCCCTACCAGAAGGAGTTCGGCTGGCACGCCGTCTGGAGCCACGAGTTCATCTACCCGAGCTTCCGCGAGGACATGAACCCGGTCATCCAGCTCGTCCGGGACCAGGTCAGCTCCGACTACGACTACCCGTCCAAGGTGGCGGCTCTCAAGGCCGACATCGAGGCCGCCTCGCGGGAGATCCTGGAGGGTCTCGAGGGCGAGGCGCTGGACAAGATGCGCGCCGCCAACGAGATCAACCTCAAGATGGCGCCCCTCACTCCGGACCATCACTTCTACATCGACCAGGGTGCCAACGCACACGTCCGCCTCGTCCTCATCGCCATCGGCGAGAAGCTCGTCGAGATGGGCATGCTGGACCAGCCTGACGACGTCATCCTCTTCCGCTACAACGCGCTCCGCGAGTTCCTGGGGGCGCCGGACGCCGAGAGCGGTCGCGCCACCGCCGCCGCGGGTCGGGCCAAGCGGGAAGCGGCCGAGCAGGTGCGCCCGAAGGACTGGGTCGGCACCGTGACCGCCACGCAGCTGGCCTTCCCATACCTCAACCTGTGGGGCTTCCCCGACAAGTTCAACCGACCCCGCGAGATGGAAGGCGACAAGATCGTCGGCATCGGCGGCTCGCCGGGCGTCGTCGAGGGCGTGGCTCGCGTGGTCCTCTCGACCGACGAGTTCGACAGCCTCGTCCCGGGCGAGATCCTGGTCTGCGAGATGACGAACCCGGCCTGGCAGGTGCTGTACGGGAAGATCATCGCTGTCGTGACCAACGCCGGCGACCTCGTGGCTCACCCCGCCGTCCTCGCACGCGAGTATGGGATCCCGGCGGTCGTGGGCACCTCCGTCGGAACCTACCGCATCAAGACCGGTGATCGGATCCGCGTCGACGGCAACGCCGGCGTGGTCGAGATCCTCGGCTCGTAGATCGACGGCCCGCTCGTGTCCCACGAGGCCGCCATCACCCGGAGCGTCCTCAGCGACCAGGTCAAGGGTCGCCTCCTTCAGGCGATCCTTGACGGCCGCTACCCGCCCGGCGCGCGCATCGTGGAGACCCGTGTGGCCAGGGAGTTCGGAACCAGTCAGGCACCCGTCCGGGAGGCCCTGCGCGATCTCGAGGCGCTTGGCGTCGTCGAGGTCACGGCCTTCCGCGGGGCCCGCGTCCGCCACCCCAGCGTCGAGGAGCTCCTTGAGGCCTTCGAGGTCCGCGCCATCCTGGAAACGCAGGGGGCGGAACTGGCGCTTTCCTCGGTCACGGAGGCGGACCTGGACATCCTGGAGGTCTACATCGAGCAGATGCGCCAAGCGGCGGAGGCAGGGGACCCCTTCGTGGAGGCCACCGCCGATGCGGCCTTCCACGGCCATGTCATGCACCTCTCCGGCAACGCCACGCTCGAGCGCGTCTGGTGGACCCTGGAGCCATTCCTCCGCACCTACATCACGATCTCGTCGGCCGGTGTCGACCGGCGAGCCATCGCGGATCGTCATACGCCACTCGTCGTCGCGCTTCGCAAAGGCGATCGAGCCGATGTGCGAGCGGCCATCAAGTACCACTTCGACCAGGCTGCCCAGTCCCTGGCGCGCGTCTGGACCGACCCCGCCGCGAGCCGATCGGCCGCCACCCCGCGCCCGCCGCGACGACCTCGTCGTCATCCGCCAGCTGAGCACGCGGTGCGCCTCGTGCCCGGGAAGGAGACCATGGAACAAGACTTGCGCCTGAGCGAGGAGTTCTCCGCGGGGGCGGCGCGACTGCGCATCGACGTGCATGGCGGCGCGCCGCGCACGCATGTCCTGGACGACCTCGACTTCCTCAACTACCGGCTGGCCGACGTGCGCATCTCGCCGCAGGTGACGCTGGCCGCGCCGGACATCATCTGGCAGCAGGACGGCGAGAAGGACGTTCGCTACGACGGGCGCGTCGTGACCTTCACTGGCGCCTGGCCGGCTGGCCCGCTCCAGAAGGTCATCGTGGCCGTCCTGGCGCTGCGCATGGAAGAGGTCGGGCTGCATCCGTCCCACAGCGCCGCCGTGCACCATCGTGGCCAGACGATCCTCTTCCTGGGTGGCGAGTCGAACCATGGCAAGTCCATGGGCCTCATCGAGGCGGGGCGGCGCGGCGCGCTGCAGGTCGCCTCGGAGACCACCGTCATCGACGAAGAGGGCCGAGCGGTGATGGGCTCGGTCGATACCTTCCTGCGCAAGCGCACGGAGGGCACCGAGCGCTCCGACAAGGCGGCCCCCAACAAGGGGGTCGAGAAGTTCTGGGGCGATATGCCCACCTGGGGCATGTACGAGGGCACGCCCACGATCGACGTCGTCATCGTGCCGGCCATCGACGGCAACTTCGACCCGGCCACCAACCGGCTCATCGCGTTCGAGGCGCAGTTCCAGTTCCTGCACTCGCTGCAGAACTACTTCCTCACCAACGAGCTGCTGGCGCCGGGCCATGTCATGCCCATGCTGGATGACGACGGGCTCCGTCGTCGCCGCGCCGGCTTCGTGTCCAGCTTCTGCGAGCGACCCTTCTTCTTCATCCGGGCAGCCACCCCCCAGGTGCTCCTGGACGAGGTCGAGAAGGTCCTCTAGCAGGCGGGGTCCCGGCACCATGCGCACGTTCGCCTACGAGCGACCGGTCACGGTCGACGGGGCGGTCCGGCTCCTCGACGCGCATGGCGACACTGCCCGCGTCCTGGCTGGCGGGACCGACCTCATCATCCGGCTCCGTGATGGCAGCCTGCAGCCCTCGCTCGTGGTGGACATCAAGCGCGTCCCGGAACTGCGCGGCGGCATCGACGTGCGCGAGGAGGTGGTCAGTATCCGTGCCGCCACGGTCATGACCGACGTGGCGGCCCATCCGGTCATGCGTCGCCACTTCCCGGCCCTCGTGGAAGCTGCCGAGGTCGTTGGATCCGTGCAGATCCGCAACCGGGCCACGCTGGCCGGCAATGTCTGCAACGCCTCCCCCGCGGCTGACACGGCTCCGCCGCTCCTGGTCTACGGGGCCGGGCTCGTCATCGCCGGGCCGGGCGGCGAGCGGCGGCTCCCGCTGGATGACTTCCTCGTGTCCTCGGGTCGCACGGCACTCGCGCACGGTGAGCTGGTGACCGCCGTGGAGTTGCCGCTGCCGGCACGACGGCAGGGTGCGACCCATATGCGACGCACGCGTCGGCGCGGCCATGACCTGGCTTCGGTGACGCTCTGCTGCGCGGTGGACGATTCGGGGGTCACCCGCATCGCCTACGGCAGCATGGGTCCTCGTCCGTACCTGGTCGCCGACGACAGCGGGCTGCTCGCAGACCCTGGCGCAACGGATGCCGAGAAGGCGGCGCTCTTCGAACGCCTCTTCGCAGCCGCCAGCCCATCGGCGCGTTCGATGCGAGCCAGCCCGGAGTACCGCAACGCGATGCTGCGCGTGCTCGGCTGGCGGGCTCTGCGCACCGCCATGGCGCGCCTCGCGGACGGTGCGGCCTGATGAGTGGCGTCGCATCGATCGAGCTGACCGTCAACGGCCGGCGTCGCCGTCTGGGTGTCGCTCCGCACCATACGCTCCTCGAGGTGCTGCGCGACGACCTCGAGCTCACCGGCACGAAGGAGTGCTGCCTGGTCGGGGAGTGTGGCGCATGTACCGTCAGGCTGGATGGGCGCATCGTGGACAGCTGCCTGGTCCTGGCCGTGGAGGCCGACGGCGGGCAGGTCACGACGGTGGAAGGACTGGCGCCGGAGGGAACGCTCACTGCCCTCCAGCAGGCCTTCCTCGACGAGGGCGGGGTCCAGTGCGGTTTCTGCATCCCAGGGCAGGTGATGGCAGCCCACGACCTGCTGCAGCGCATCCCGCAGCCCACGGTCGAGCAGATCGAGGAGGGCCTGGCCGGCAATCTCTGTCGCTGCGGCTGCTACGAGCAGATCATCGCCGCGGTCCAGGCAACTGCCGAGGACGCTCCGACGTGAGCGCGGTCGAGATCGGTACCTCGGTCAACCGGGTGGGTGGCGCTGCCCGGGTCAGCGGCCACCAGAGACTACGTGGCCGACATCCACCTGCCCGACGAGCTGCACGCGAGGCTCGTGACCGTACCCGTGGCCCACGCCAGGATCGTGGCCATCGATGCCGGCGACGCACTGGAGGTCCCCGGCGTCCATCTGGTCACCACAGCTGCAGACCTGCCGCAGCCCATGCCGCGCTTCGGCCCGCAGGCGGAAGACCGCCCTGTCCTCGCCGTCGGGGAGACGAAGTACCACGGGGACCCCGTAGCTGCCGTGGCTGCCGACAGCCGCGATGCTGCTGAGGAGGCGGCCCGCCTGGTGCGCGTCACGTACGAGGAATTGCCGGCAGTCGTGACGCTGGCAGCTGCCCTGGACCCGGGCGCACCCCTGGTCCAGGATCCGGCGCTTCGCCCGAACGATCCGCTGGCTCACAGCAACGTCTTCAAGGTGCACCGGGTCGGCTGGGGCGATGTCGAGGCCACCCCGGCCGACCTCGTCGTGGACCACACCTACACCTTCCCGATGGTCACTCACTTCGCCATCGAACCACATGCCTTCATGGCCGCTCCCGACGGCGACGGCATCGCCGTTTGGTCGTCCATCCAGCACCCCTACTGGCTGCAGCGGATCCTCGCCAGGGTCCTTCGGATGCCACTTTCGAAGGTGCGCGTGCTGGCTCCCGACCCGGGGGGTGCCTTCGGTGGCAAGCAGCACGCCAAGTACGAGCCGCTGGTGGCCTTCATGGCCCTGCGTGCCGGACGACCGGTCCGTCTCGTGCTTTCCCTGGAGGAATTCGTTCCAGGCCGTTCGGCGGGCCGCCTCGGAAGTCCGCGTCCGCACGGGCCTGCGCTCGGACGGCACCATCGCCTTCCAGGACATCGTGGCGGACTATCTCATCGGTGCCTATGTGGACATCGCCGATCGCGTCGTGAGCAAGGGTAGCTATGTGGGTGCCGGGCCTTACCGCATGCCCGCCGCGCGGATCGTGGCCCGCGGCGTGCTTTCCCACACGGTGCCCTCCACGGCCTTCCGCGGCTTCGGCAACCCGCAGGTGAACTGGGCCGTGGAGTCCAACCTTGATGAAGGCGCCCGCCGTCTGGGTATCGACCGCCTGGACATCCGGCTGTGCAACCTGGCCCGCAAGGGCGAGGCCTTCATCCCCTGGGACACGCCGGCCGACGGTGACTGGCAGCAGACCGTGCGCCGTGCCGCTGACCTCATCGGCTGGCATACGCCGACACCGCCGGGCCGCGGCCGCGGTATCGCCGTTGGTCTCAAGTCGGGGCCCACGACTGGGCTCTCCTATTCGACCGTGCGGCTCCTGGCCGACGGCAGCGTCGTGGTCTACGCGGGCACCTCGGACATGGGCCAGGGAGCGCGCACCGTCTTCGCTCAGATCGCGAGCCACGAGCTCGGCGCGCCACTCGAGTGGGTCACCGTCGTCATGGGCGACACCGCGGTCGTGCCCTATGACCAGCAGACGTCGGCCAGCCGCTCGACGGTCCTGATGGGCAACGCCGTGTTGGCCGCGTGCCGGGAGATCCAGGCCCGTCTCCGCGTCCTGGCGGCACGCCTACACGGCGTCCCGGAGCCCGACATCGTCGTTGCCGAGGGTCGTGTCCACCTGCCGGACCGCGAGGTCCCCATCCGCGAGATCGTGAGCGCCGGACTCGGGAGGCTGGGAGGGGAGCTCATCGGGGTGGGGGAGAGCCGCAAGGATGCCGAGCCCGACCATCCGCTGTCCGGCGCACCCGCCTTCTTCGAGTTCAACTGCACGGCCATCGAGGCCGAGGTGGATGGCGCGACCGGGGACATCACCATCGTCCGCCACGTCATCGTCTCCGACGTGGGCAAGGCCCTCAATCCCCTCCAGGTGCGCATGCAGGACGACGGCGCGGCCATCCAGGGCCTGGGGCACACCCTCATGGAGCAGTACATCTACGACGACCACGGGCGCGTCCGCAACCTGGGGGCCATCGACTACCGCATCCCCACCAGCATGGACCTGCCGCAGGAGATGGTCAGCGAGATCATCGAGAACGAGGATGGGCCGGGGCCATATGGCGCCAAGGGCATGAGCGAAGGCGCCTTGCTCTGCGTCGCCGCGGCCGTGGCGGGGGCCGTGAACGATGCCGGCGGCATCGTCATCCGCGACCTGCCCCTGACGCCGGAGCGAGTCTGGCGGGCCCTGCGCGACGCCGAGTCAGAGCGCCCCTCGGGGCAACCACCAGGAGAGGAGCAGACGTGAGCGCACCCGGAGAGGTCGGGCCCATCAAGGACATGCCGGCCGAGCAGGTCGTCCAGGCGGCCGCCATGATCAGGCAGGGCCGCATGATCTCGCTGGCGGCGACGCGTTTCGACGGCATGCCGCTCTTCCCCGGCCATCCGCCCTTCCAGGTGCTCAACGCCGTGAGTCCGCGTGGCATCCGGGCCGGCAAGCGGCAGCCCTGGGGGCCCATCAACGACATCGGCCTCGGCTACATGGCCGAGTACCTCATGTGCACGTCACATTCGGGAGCGCACATCGATGCCCTGGCGCACATGACGGTGGGCCAGGACATGCACTGGTACGGCGGCGGCCGGGCCGACGAGCATCTCACCGACCACGGCCCCATCTTCGGCGACGCCTCGCAGATGCCGCCCATGTTCACGCGTGGTGTGCTCATCGATGCCCCGACCTACCGGGGTGTGCCCTACCTCGGACGCGGTGAGCCCATCGATGCCGCCGAGATGGAGGACATCTGCAGGGCCCAGGGCGTCGAGGTCCGCCCGTGGGACGTCGTCGTCATCCGCACGGGCTACATGAGCCTGTGGCCCGACTTCGAACGGATGATGGCCAACCGGACCGCGGGGCCTGACCTGTCGGCGGCCGACTGGCTGCTCCGCAAGGGCGTGGTCGCGACCGGCACCGACACCGAGACGTACGAGGTCCAGCCGGCCCCGGACCCGGGCCCGGAGGGCGATCCTCAGCCCGTGCACAAGCACCTGCTCATCGACAACGGCATCTACCTCATGGAGAGCCTCGACCTCGAGGAGCTCGCCCGCGAGAAGGTCTACGAGTTCGCCTTCATCGCCCTGCCCCTCAAGATCCGCGGCGCCACGGCCTCCATGGTCGACCCGGTCGCGGCCATCTAGAGACAGTCACCCCAGCTCGCCCCCAGGAAGGAGTCCCACCGTGACCGAGACCATGCAGGCGCTGGTCGTGCTCGAGCCGGAGCAATTCGAGATCCAGGACGTTCCGGTCCCCGAGCCCGGTCCCATGGAGGTGCTCTGCCGGGTTCGCGCGGTTTCGATCTGCGGCACCGACTCGCACCTCATCGCCGGCGACTACCCGGGCTTCTGGCCCCCAGCCTTCCCCATCATCCCCGGCCACGAATGGGCGGGCGAGATCGTCAAGCTCGGCCCTGGTGCCGAGAAGGCCGGCTGGCATGTCGGCGACCGCGTGGCCGGCACGAGTCATGACGCGTGCGGTGTCTGCCAGCAGTGCGTGGAGGGCCGCTACAACCTCTGCGAGAACTACGGCGTCATGGACCTCCACCGGCAGTATGGCCACAACTACCAGGGCGCTGATGCCGAGTACGTCGTGCACGGCGTGAAATGCGTCTTCCCCTTACCCGACGCCGTGAGCTTCGAGGCTGGTGCCGTCATCGATCCGGCGTCGATCGCTCTCCACGTCGCCAATCGCGCGCGGATCCAGCCCGGTGACAACGTTGGCATCATGGGTGGCGGCGCCATCGGTCTGCTCAGCGGTGAGGCAGCCAAGATCCGTGGCGCGGGCCGCGTCGTCATCGTCGAGCCGCTGGCCGCGCGTCGGCAGAAGGCCCTCGACATGGGCTTCGAGGTCATCGATCCGGCACAGGGCGACCCCGCTGCAGCCCTGCGCGAGATGACCGGCGGCCTCGGCGTGGACAAGGTCATCGAGGCGGCTGGCGTGCCGGCCACGCTGCGCTGGGCGCTGGCCGCGCTGCGCAAGGGTGGCCGCATCGCCGCCGTGGGCATCCCCACCAAGGACGTCGAGATCAACGTCCGCGACCTCGTCCTCTACGAGCTCGAGCTGGCCGGCTGTCGCGCGTCCGCCGGGGAGATGCGACGTGTCATGCCGCACGTGGCCGACGGTCGGATGCGACTCGCTGAGGTCATGACCCACGAGTTCCCCCTGACGGAGTTCGCAACCGCCATGGCCACCTTCCGCGACCCCACGAGCGGCGCCATCAAGATCATCGTCAAGCCCTGATCGAGGGCGGGGCGTGCCATGACCTGGACCTACGCATTCGATCAGGCCCCGGCCCTCGACCGGGCCTCGCTCAAGGCGCTCCTTGGGGGCAAGGGTGCGAACCTGGCCGTGATGGCAAACGAGCTCGGCCTGCCCGTGCCGCCCGGCTTCGTCATCACCACCGATGCCTGCAAGGCCTTCGGGCGCGACGGCTGGCCGAGCGGTCTCGATGCCGAGCTGGCGGCGCAGGTGGCGCGCATCGGCGAGCGGGTGGGCCGGACATTCGGGGACCCCAAGGACCCGCTGCTGGTCAGCGTCCGTTCCGGCGCACCGGTGTCCATGCCCGGCATGCTCGACACGATCCTGAACCTGGGTCTCAACGATGACACCGCGGCCGGTCTGGCCCAGGCCTCCGGCGATCCCGGCTTCGCGGCTGCCTGCCGGGAGCGACTGGAGGCCATGTACTGCGACATCGTGGGTGTCGGGGTCGTGCCCACGGACCCCTGGGCGCAGCTACGGGGTGCCGTGGAGGCCGTCTTCCGCTCATGGGACGGCGAGCGGGCTCGTGCCTACCGTGAACGGGAGGGCATCGCCGGCGACCTCGGCACCGCCGTCGTCGTGCAGGCCATGGTCTTCGGCAACCGCGGCCGGGACTCCGCGACCGGCGTCCTCTTCACGCGCAACCCCGCCACCGGGGAGCACGTCCTGTACGGCGACGTCCTGTTCGGGGCACAGGGTGAGGATGTCGTGGCCGGCACCCACGCCACGGAACCCATCGCCGCGCTCGACGAGCGCTTGCCCTCGGTGGCTCGCGAGCTGCGCTCATACGCGGATCGCCTTGAGCGGCACTTCCGCGACGTCTGCGACATCGAGTTCACCATCGAAGACGGGCGGCTCTGGATGCTCCAGACCCGCATCGGGAAGCGCACCGCCCAGGCGGCCTGCCGGATCGCCGTGGAGATGGCTGAGGACGACGACTTCCCTCTCACCCGGGCGGAGGCCGTGGAGCGTGTCGCCGCCACCCTGGTCGACCCACCCCGCACGATCGCGGAGCGCTCGGTGGACGCGCCCGTCATCGCCACCGGGCTGGGCGCTTCTCCAGGCCTGGCCTCGGGCGCCATCGCCACGTCCGCGGAGGCCGCCGTGACGATGGCCGACGAGGGCACGGCCGTGCTCCTTGTACGGTCCGAGACGTCACCGGACGATGTGCACGGCATGGCCAGGGCGGTGGGCATCCTGACGGCCACGGGTGGTCTGGCCAGTCACGCCGCCGTCGTGGCCCGTGGCTGGGACATCCCGGCGGTAGTGGGAGCGGCCGAGGTCGCGGTGGCAGACGGCCACGTGACGATCGGCGGGACGGCCTACCGAGAGGGTGACATCCTGAGCATCGACGGTGCCAGCGGCGAGGTCTTCGCGGGCGTCGCAGTCGCCGTCAGGACGATCGTGCCAGAGGCCGCGACCCTGCTCGCCTGGGCCGGTGAGGTCGGGATCGAGATCGGGACCGGAGAGGAGGGCGAGCACATGTCGGAGGAAAGTACGGCCACGCTCGGGGATGGCGCCGTGACACGCGACGACGTGGTCCGCACGCTCGCCATCAAGGGTTTCGTGACGGCGGACCTGCTGGCGCCTGCGCTGGGCGTGAGCAGCGACGAGGCTGCCGAGACTGCTCGACCGGCTGGCTGCGGACGGCATCGCCACCGGCAGCAGCGGCATGTTCAGCCTCAGCAGCGATGGCAAGGCGCTCGGCGCCGAGATGCTGGCGCTGGACCGCGATTCCTGGGGTGTCACGAACGCGGCTGCCGCCCTCGATGGCTTCGTGGCCCTCGACGGCCGCATGAAGACGATCGTCACCGCCTGGCAGATGAAGGTGGTGGACGGGCAGCAGGTCCTCAACGACCACGCTGACGCCGCCTACGATGCCGCGGTCCTGGCCGAGCTGGCGGCACTCCACGCCGACGCCTCGGCCTGGATCGGGCCGTTGGTGGGGCAGCTGCCCCGCCTGGCACGATACGCAGACCGCCTGGATGCCGCGGCCGCGGCGGTAGCGGCCGGTGACGGCCGCTACATCGCCTCACCGCGCCTGGACAGCTACCACGGCGTCTGGTTCGAGCTGCACGAAGACCTCATCCGGCTCGCGGGTCGCACCCGCGAAGACGAGGTCGCGGCTGGCCGAGCCTGAACGTCGTCCGCAGCCGCGGCGGGAGGACGATGGAGCGCTCAGGTGCCTGAGGCGGGCGTCCCGTCGGGTGCGGTCAGGCGCGGCGTGCTGCCGGTGAGCTTGTCGTAGAGCGCCGCCGCATTGCGTGACTGGATGTAGTCGAGCATGTAGCCCTGGCCGATGTCGACGGGGCCGAACTCGTCGCGGAAGGTGACCCGGGCGATGGTCTCGTCGCGTGACCAGCCCTTGCCGATGGCCATGGCGACGGCTGACTTCCAGGCCAGCAGGTGGGAACGCTGGACGTCGAGGTAGGACTTCGGCACGACAGGGCCGTGACCGGGCACGATGAGGTCCACGTCGAGCGTGCGGATCCTCTCCAGTGCCACCAGCCACTGGTCGACGTCCGAGGTCATGAGCCACGTCTGGCAGCCGGAGAAGATCGTGTCACCCGTGAAGACGACACGCTCTTCGGGGACGTGCACCGCCAGCTGGCCGGGTGTGTGTCCCGGGGTGTGGAGCAGGTCGAAGGTGTGGTCGCCGACGCGGAGCGTCAGGTCGCCGGTGAAGATGATGCGGCCCTTGTTGGGGTCGCGATAGTACTCGTCGCGGTCGGGCCAGAGCGCCACGCCCTCCGGGTCGTCCAGGTCGGTGCCCTTGGCGTTGTCGCCCGGGACCGATTCGTAGGCGTAGGCGAAGGGGTCGAGCTCCGGGAAGACGACCATGAAGCGCTCGTACAGCTCACGGTGGTTGACGACCGTGCCGGCGCCCTTGAAGTACCAGTTGCCGAAGATGTGGTCGACGTGCTGCTCGGTGTTGATGAGGTAGCGGATGGGGCCGTGCGACTCCGCCTCCTGGCGCATGGCCACGGCCTTCGTGGGCAGCTGGGGCGTGTCGATGACGACCACGCCGTCGCTCGTGATGACGAAGCTGGGGTTGCAGCCACGCAGCCTCGTGTTGGTGCGGATGTTGGCGGTGACCTGCTCCATGGCTGGTTGCACGTTCGATGCCTCCCCGGATGACGCTGGCTACTGGGTCGCGGTCAGGCCGCCGTCGATGCCCAGGATCTGGCCGGTGATGAACGAGCTGGCATCAGAGCACAGGAAGATGGCGGCGCCCACGAGGTCGTCCGTGCCGCCCACCCGGCCGATGGGGATGCGGTCCGTGAGTGACTTCTTGAAGGCCGGGTCGCCCAGCAGCATGGCCACCTGCGGCGTGTCCACGAACGTGGGCGAGATGGCGTTGACATTGATGCCGTACTTCGCCCACTCGGTCGCCCATTGGCGCGTGAGCGAGCTGATGGCGCCCTTGGCGGCGACATACGCCGAGTAGCCGGCACGGATGCCGAGGGCGGCGCGCACGGAGCTGATGTTGAGGACCTTGCCGCCCCGGCCGGCCGCGATCATGGCCTTCACGGCAGCCTGCGTCGGCACGAGCGTGCAGCGGACGTTGATGTCGTAGATCCAGTCCCAGGCGTCGTCGGGATACTCCTGCGCCTCGAAGAGGACTTTGCCGGCTCCACCGCCGATGGCATTGACGATGATGTCCAGCCGACCGAAGCGTTCCAGGGTGCGCTGCACGACTTCGTCAGCCGCGGCCCGGTCGGTCATGTCTCCGGCCAGGGGCAAGCACGCACCACCGGCGTCGGCGACCCGCGCGGCGGTGGCATCTACCGATTCCTGGGTGATGTCCACGACGGCGACCTGCGCCCCGGCGTCGGCGAAGGCCACGGCCATGGCGGAGCCGATGGCGCCGCCGCCGCCCGCGATGAAGGCGACGCGGTCATCGAGTCTGAACCTCTCAAGTTGGCCCATCGGGCGCCCTCCCTGCTTGTGTCCGTCGCGATCCGTGTCGGCCCGCCCGCCCGTCGAGTGCCGGGTCCTCAATCATCGATTATCGAGCATTCCCGCGCGTTGCGCGCCACGAGGTCACCCATGGACCGCGAGCGAACGGATGTTCTGATCGTGCAGGCTCGATGGTAGGATGGCCTCCCGTGCCCCGATCCACCCGAGTCGTGCGCCATGACCCGCTGGCGGTCTTCGAAGCCGCCACGAGCGACTGGTTCCGGGCCGCGTTCGAAGGACCCACGGAGGCACAGGTCAGGGGCTGGCCAGCCATCGCGGCAGGGGAGCACACGCTCATCTGCGCGCCGACGGGCAGCGGCAAGACGCTGGCGGCCTTCCTGTGGTGCCTGGACCGCCTTCTCGCGGAGGCCCGTCCCAGTGACCCATCGCAGGCCTTGCGGGTGCTCTACGTTTCGCCGCTCAAGGCGCTCGTCCATGATGTCGATCGCAACCTGCGGGCGCCACTGGCGGGCATCGCCATGGCGGCGGAGCGGCTCGGTCGGCCGGCGCCGCAGGTCCGGGTGGGGATGCGCACGGGTGATACCCCGGCTCATGAGCGGCGCGCCTTCGGCAAGCATCCTCCGGACATCCTCGTTACGACGCCGGAATCGCTGTACCTGATCCTGACCTCGCAGGCCAGGGCCGCGCTTGGTGGCGTGCGCTGGGTCATCGTCGACGAGATCCATGCGCTGGCGGGCACCAAGCGCGGCGCGCACCTGGCGCTCTCGCTGGAGCGGCTGGAGGTCGGGCGCCGCGCAGCCACCGCAACGGATCGGCCTCTCGGCCACGCAGCGACCATTGTCGGCGGTGGCCGGCTTCCTGGGTGGTCGACAGCCCGTGCCGGCCGGCGCCGCGGACGACGGGCCAGGGCCACCCCGGCCCGTGACCATCGTGGATGCCGGTGTCAGCAAGCCGATGGAGCTGCAGGTCGTGGTGCCGGTCGCGGACATGGGACGGCTGGGTGAGTCGATCCCGCTCGAGGAGGCTCCCGGAGGGCCAGCAGCTGGCGCTCAGGCCCGGACCTCGATCTGGCCATCCATCTACCCGCGCATCCTGGAGCTCATCCGCTCCCATCGCAGCACCATCGTCTTCACCAACAGCCGGCGGTTGGCCGAACGACTTGCCCTCAGCCTCAATGAGCTGGCGGGTGAGGAGTTGGCGCGAGCACACCACGGTTCGGTCGCCAGGGACCAGCGTCTCCTCATCGAGGAGCAGCTCAAGCAGGGCACGTCTGCCGGCCATCGTGGCCACCTCCTCTCTCGAGCTGGGTATCGACATGGGGGCCGTGGACCTCGTCATCCAGGTGGAGTCACCGCTCTCCGTCGCCCGAGGCCTGCAGCGCATCGGGCGGGCCGGCCACCGCGTCGGGGAGCCGTCTCGGGGCGTCATCTTCCCGAAGTACCGGGGCGACCTGCTCGAGACAGCAGTGGTGACCCGCCTCATGCACGAAGGCGCCATCGAACCCACCATCGTCCCGCGCAACCCCCTCGATGTGCTCGCGCAGCAACTGGTGGCCATGACACTGGAGCGGGTCTGGCCGGTCGACGAGCTGCTTGGGGTGGTCCGGCGCGCGGAGAGCTATGCCCACCTGTCGGTCGAAGCCTTCGAGGCCACGCTCGGCATGCTGGCTGGCCAGTTCCCTGCGGATGAGTTCGAGGAGCTTGCGCCCGCGCCTCGTCTGGGACCGAGCGGCCCGAACGGTCCAGGCGCGCCGTGATGCCCGCACGGTCGCGGTCACCTCTGGGGGCACCATCCCGGACCGGGGCCTCTTCCCGGTCTACCTCTCGGCGGACGTACGGCCTGATGAGGCCGGCCCCGGGACGCGCGCCACCGCAGCACGCAGCGGTGGGCGCCGTGTCGGCGAGCTGGACGAGGAGATGGTCTACGAGTCACGAGAAGGGGACGTCGTGCTGCTGGGTGCCAGCGCCTGGCGCATCGAGGCCATCGAGCACGATCGCGTGCTCGTCACGCCAGCACCGGGCCAGCCCGGCAAGGTGCCCTTCTGGAAGGGCGACGGCGTCGGCCGACCCGTCGAGCTGGGGCGGGCGCTGGGTGCCTTCACGCGCGAGACGTGGCAGGTCCTCGCCGCCGGCTCGGCAGGCAGAGAGGCGGCGACGCGACGGCTGGTGGAACACCATGACCTGGACGACCTGGCAGCCGCCAACGTGCTCGGATACCTTGAGGAGGAGCAGGCCGCCACGGGCGCTCTGCCCACGGACCGCACGATCGTGCTGCAGCGGTTCCGGGATGAGCTGGGAGACTGGCGTATCTGCCTCCTGAGCCCCTTCGGCGCCCGTGTCCACGCTCCCTGGGCGCTCGCCATCGAGGCCCGGCTCCGCGAGTCGCTCGGGGTGGAGGTGCAGCCCATCTGGTCCGACGACGGCATCGTCGTGCGCCTGCCGTCCATGGACATGGCCCGAGGATGCCCGGTCGCATGAGGCCGCGCCCGTCCAAGCCGACCCGCTCCTGACGGCGCCGCAGTGGCGTCGCCGACGACGCCGAGAGCGGCGGTGCTCATCCCATCGGACGAGGTCGAGGAGCTGGTGACCAACGCGGTCGGGAGCTCGGCCCTCTTCGCCAGTCGCTTCCGCGAGAACGCTGCCCGGGCACTGTTGCTGCCTCGACGGCGCCCAGGCCAGCGCACGCCTCTCTGGCAGATGCGCCAGCGGTCCTCGCAGCTGCTGTCCGTCGCAAGTCGCTATGCGACGTTCCCCATCATCCTGGAGACCTACCGGGAGGTCCTCAGCGACGTCTTCGACCTGCCGGCGCTGCGAGCCATCCTGGGCGCCGTCGAGCGTCGCGAGATCCGCGTCGTCAGCGTGGAGACCGCCGCGCGCCTCACCGTTCGCCTCGTCGTTGCTCTTCGACTACATCGCCACCTACATGTACGAGGGCGATGCGCCGCTCCTGGACCGGCGCGCCCAGGCGCTGGCGCTCGACCGCGACCTGCTGCGGGAGCTGCTGGGCGCCGAGCAGTTGCGCGAGCTCCTCGATGGCGAGGCGCTGGCCGACCTGGAGCTCGAGCTCCAGGCGCTCTCGACATCGAGGGCAGCGACGTCGGCGGATGGCCTGCACGATCTGCTGCGCCGGCTGGGCGACCTCTCGGAGGAGGACGTCGTAGCCCGGGTGCGCGGTGAGGACGAGGGTGCCAGGCGCGGCGCCACGCGCCTCTGGCTGGACACGCTTGCGGGCCGACCGTCGGGCCGTGGCGGTGCGCATCGCCGGGCAGAAGCGCTGGATCGCGCTTGAAGATGCCGGTCGCTACCGCGACGCGGTCGGAGTGGCCCTGCCACCAGGCCTCCCAGGGGCCTTCCTGGGTCCGACCACGGACGCCCTGGCGTCGCTCCTGGCACGCTGGGCGCGCAGCCACGGACCGTTCCTGACGGACGAGCCGGCGCGACGGTGGCAGCTGCCGCATGGGGTACTGGAGACGTCGCTCGAGGGGCTGATGGCCGCCGGACGTCTGCTGCGCGGCGAGTTCCGCCCTGGCGGGGTGGAGCGGGAGTGGTGCGACCCGGAGGTCCTGCGCCTCCTGCGGCGGCGCTCCCTGGCACGCCTGCGGCGCGAGATCGAGCCGGTGGCACCCCTGGCCCTGGCGCGCTTCCTGCCCGCCTGGCAGGGAGTGGGGAGCAGCAGCAGCGGCCTCGACCGGCTGGCGGAGGTCATCGCCCTGCTGGAGGGACTCCCGCTGCCGGCCTCCATCCTCGAGCGAGACGTCCTGCCGGCCCGGGTGCGCGGCTACAGCCCTCACATGCTCGACCAGCTGGGAGCCGCTGGCGAGGTCGTGTGGGTGGGTGCCGGCAGCCTCGGTCGCGATGATGGGCGCATCGCGCTCTACCGGCCCGACCGCCTCACCCTGCTGCTGCCTGGGCGAACAGCGACATCCGGGGCCACGACGGGGGAGATAGCGCCAGGGGCACCAGCGTCTTGGCTCCACGACGCCCTGCGGGGGCACCTCGAGGCTCGCGGTGCGGCGTTCCATCGGGAACTGCTGGCGGCCGCGTTCGGGGCCGCGGACCGGGGCGGCCTCCGTCGACCCACCGAGCGGGAGGTCCTCGACGCGCTCTGGGACCTCGTGTGGGCCGGCGAGGTCAGCAACGACACGTTCGCACCGCTGCGTGCCCTGCGCTGGCCTCGACGGGGCGGCGACCGCCGCGCCGCTCCCCGGGCGCGAATGGCCTCGCGCATGGGGCCGCCGGAGGCGGCGGGCCGCTGGTCCCTGGTCGTCGAGAGGCTCGGCAGCCTCGCCCTCCTGGAGGCCGGTCGCTCGCCCGCCCACACCCAGCGTCTCGCGGCCATCGCGTCCGCACTATTGGAGCGCCACGGGATCGTGACTCGAAGCACCGCCGTCGCGGAGGAGGTGCCGGGCGGGTTCGGGGGCATCTACCCCGTGCTCCGCGAGATGGAGGAGCGCGGTCGTGTCCGACGGGGCTATTTCGTGGAAGGGCTTGGTGGCGCTCAGTTCGCGCTGCCGGGTGCGGTGGACCGCCTGCGCTCGGCACGGCCGGAGGGCGGCGGTAGTGTCGTCGGCGGCGGGACGCTGCTGCTGGCGGCGGCCGACCCGGCCAACCCCTACGGCGCAGCGCTGCCGTGGCCGCGCCCCACCGATCGCCACGAGCGATCCCCGAGCCGGAGCGCCGGAGCCTACGTCGTGCTCCACGAGGGAGAGCTGGTCCTCTACCTGGAACGCGGCGGACACGGGTTGCTCACGTACCCGCCCTTCGACGACGAGGCGATCGCCGCCGCCGCCCTGGAAGCCCTTGGCAGGCTCATCCTTGACGGCCGGCTTCGGCAGATCCAGCTGGAGCGGATCGACGGGGTCGCCGTCGCTGCATCGCCCCTTCGCGCTCGGCTGGACCGCGTGGGCTTTCGTCCCTCATACCGCGGACTCGTCCTCGCGGCTCCGCGGACGGACGGTCGGTGAGGTTGACGATATGGCCCGGGAGCTGCTCATGCTGCGCCGTATCCGGCGGTCGCTGCACTCCGGCAGCCGGGTCCCGCGAATGTCGTAGTCCATCACACAGACAGGAGGTGACGTCAGGTCGTGGCTGAGGGTGACACGGTCTTTCGCACCGCAGCGGTCCTGCGCCGTGCACTGGTTGGGGAGACGGTCACGGCGGCGCGTGCCCGCTCCGGCGGAGCGCAAGTGGGGCGGCTGGTAGGAGCGAAGGTGACCTCGGTCACAGCACGGGGCAAGCACCTCCTCATCGACTTCGACGACGGGCTCACGCTGCACAGTCATCTCGGCTTGACCGGGGCCTGGCATCGCTACGCACCGGGCGAGCCATGGCGGCGCCCGGCGTCCCGCGTCCTGGGGCTCCTGGAGACCGATCGGCATGTGGTCGTCTGCTTCGACGCGCCCGTCCTGGAGCTCGTCGAGCACCGAGCCCTGGCGCTGCATCCCTGGCTGGCTGGGCTGGGCCCCGATCTACTGGACGAGCCACCAGACCTGGACGGGGTCGTGGCTCGCCTGCGCGTGGAGCGGCGGGCGCAGATGAGCATCGGCGAGGCACTCCTGGACCAGCGGGTCGTCGCCGGCCTCGGCAACGTCTATCGCAGCGAGATACTGGCGCACCGCCTTGTCAGCCCGTTCCTGCCCGTACATGCCCTCTCCGATGCCACGCTGATCGGACTCCTTGAGCTGGGCCGCGACCTTCTCCGCGCCAACGTGACGGGTGGCGACCGCGTCACGATGCCGGACTCCCTCGGCGCCGCGCCATGGGCGTCGGCAGGACTGCGGCGACAGACACGGCGCTGGGTCTATGGCAGGGCCGGTCAGCCCTGCCGTCGATGCGGGACGATGATCAGGTCGCAGCCGCTGGGGCACCCCGCGCGCCGGGTGTACTGGTGCCCGCGCTGCCAGGTCGGGCCGTCGAGCGCCGGCGACTCCGCGTGACGCAGGCGCGGCATGACCTGCCTGCGGGAGACCGATCAGGCCGCCACGCGGATGTCCAGAAGGAGCTTGGCCAGCTCTCGCGCGTTGACCGCGCCGTAGTTCGCGTAGCAGTTGTTGAAAAGCACGTGCATCTCGGTGGTGCGGCTGGCGGCCTCTGAGATGCGGGGCACCCACTCGGCGAGCTCCTCGCGATCGTACAGGTACCGAAAGCGGTCGGCGGGCGTCAGGCCTTTGGCCTCCCATGTCGAGGCGTTACGCCCGTGGAAGCGCACCAGAGCGAGTCGCTCCGACGTGACGGCCTGCACGAGCGGCACGCTGCTGCGGAAGCCTTGCGGCTCGTCGACCATCACGAAGGGCAGGTCGTGCTCGTCGAGAAAGGCCAATGTGCGTTCCGCGTTCTTCTCGTTGAACCACGAGCCATGCCGGAATTCGACGGCCACCTCGAGTCCCGCCAGGCGGTCGCGCGCCTCGAGGATGGCATCGCGGCTCTCGTGGCTGGGGAAGAACCACCTGGGGTACTGGAGCAGGATCGAGCCCAGCTGGCCGGTCTCGCGGAGTGGCTCCAGCCCTGAGGCGAAGCCGCTGAAGATGGCATCCCTGATCTCTCCGGGCAGGTCCTTGCCGTAGATGCGCGGCTTGGAGGCGAGGTGCGGCGGCAGCGCGTCTCGGATGGCCTTCGGCAGTCTCTTCGTCTCGGTGGGTTGTCCGGTCATGAGGGCGTGAGCCTTGACGTCGAAGGTGAAGTCGGGCGGTGTTCGATCACGCCAGAGCTCGGCCAGCCGAGGCGTGGGCAGCGCGTAGTAGGTGGCGTCGACTTCCACCAACGGGAACCGACTGGCGTAGTAGGCAAGTCGGTCCTCGGCGCTCGTGGCCTCACGTGGGTAGAACACACCGGAAGCCGTCATCGTGGGGTCGGTCCACGAAGCCGTTCCCAGCAGGACGCGACCTCCGCCGGGTAGCTCGAGTGGTTCGCGGCCCGAATCGCCAGCCCAGGCACCCGCCTGTTCCGCATCGTGGGCGCCAGGATCGTGCACACTCACCGCGGAACGCCTGGCTCCGTCCGTTAGCCGGCCCTCCGTCATCGGCACCGCCTCACAGGTCTCCTTCGAGCGACTGGCACTGGACGGGGTCGCCGGTCCGGTAGCCGACCATGAACCGATCCTGGCGTTGCGCGCTGGAGCCGTGCGTCCAGCGCTCGGGGTTCACCTGGCCCGACGTGCGGCGCTGGATCCGGTCATCGCCGACGGCCGCGGCGGCGTCGAGGGCCTGCGCGATCTGTGCGTCGGTGGGCGGCTCGAGGAACCCCGTTTCCGCGGCGTTGGCCACCCAGGAACCTGAGTAGCAGTCGGCCTGCAACTCGATCCTGACTGAGAGGCCCTCCGGCCCGCTGGACCTCGTCCCGCTGTCCAGGTCACCCACGAGTCCCTGGATGTGGTGACCGTACTCGTGCGCGATGACGTAGCCCTCGGCGAGGGGGCCGCCCTCTGCGCCCAGGCTGGAGCGCAGCTCATCGAAGAAGGCGAGGTCGAGGTAGACCGAGCCGTCGAGCGGGCAGTAGAAGGGCCCGCTGGCCGAGGTGGCGAGACCGCACGTGGAAGAGACAGCGTCGCTGTAGAGGACCGTCGGAGCAGCCTCGTAGGCAAGGCCTGATGCGGCGAAGACCTCCTCCCAGTAGGCCTGGATGCTGTTGACGAAGCCGACGGCTCGGCAGTCGGTGCGTTGGTTGGCGTCTTCGCCACTCCGGCACTCCGTCGCCAGGTCCGAGCCACCGGAGAGCATCCCAGTCTGGCTGACCTGTTCGCCGGGTGCCCCTGGCGCGAGGATCGCGCCCGGGTCGCCGCCGAGCAGCGCGAAGACCACGAGCAGGAGGACGATGCCGACACCGCCGCCGCCGGCCATCGCGAGGCCTCTACCGGGGACGCCACGTCCGCGGACATCCCGCACCTGCGATGGGTCCAGTCGGACCCCCCTGCGAAACGTCACGCGCGGAGCCTACCGGCCGGTGTCGCGGTCCTGCGCAACGAAGGGCGGGAGAATGTGACAGATCCATCACGCTCGGTGTCGATGCCCGCGCGTCATCGCGAGGGAGGCGTTGACCGTGGCCGTCGGCGTCGGTCGCGGGCGCGCGACGCCAGGCTCGAGGCACCGGCACGACCTGCCCGCAGGCTGCGCACGGCGATCCACGTGGCGGTCACGGCGGTCGTTCGAAGGGCGCGTTCGCCGGCGCGCAGCCCGCTCCGCGTCAGCCAGCGGCCCGACGCAGCCAGGGTCGCCAGGTCCTCGGCCAGCTCGGCCTCGCCGAGGCCGGCTCGCAGGAGTTGCTCGAGTCGCTGCTCCGGCGGCAGGCCCGACAGCGCCACGTGGACGGCCGCGAGCACGACAAGGAGGTCGTCGAGCTGGCCGATGACGGGGATGATGCCCGGCACCAGGTCGATGGGAGAGACGAGGTAGGCGGCCGCGGCCAGGAGTGCCGCCCGGCGCGCAGGCGGCACGCGGTCGTCTCGCGCCAGACCCCAGACGAGGCGCGCGTAGGCCGGCAGGCGCCGCACGATGAGCATGATCCCGCCCCCCGGGAATGACTCGCTGGCCTCGCGATGGCCACCGGCAGCTACGTCACCGGGCTCGTGCCTCATGTGGGCGCAGCGAGACCTGGTTCCGGTACGCAACGGCCCTGGCCGAGGCCGACATGCACCCGGAGGGCCTCACCCCGTGCCCACCTTCCGAGCGCCGCGCGCTTCACGACAGGCCGAGAAAGGCGCGCGCCTCGCGCAGGCCCGCATCCCAGGCCAGGTTGACGCGACGTGGTGAGGCCCACCAGGCTGTCAGGCCCTCGCTCACATCGCGCCGACGCGCCTCCAGCTGGCGCCCCCACGTTCGCCATTCGAACCAGGCGGGGTGCGCCCAGATCCACGGGACGGCAGCCCATGCGAGCAGCAGGTAGTCGATGCGCAGTGGACGCGGGTACCCGATGACGATCTCCAGCTGGCGCACCACCTCCGGCCAGACCGCCAGCGTGAGAAGCCCCAGGAGGGCTCCCCACACGAGGCCCCAGAACCGTGCGCGCGCGGGCAGGATGAGGAACAGGACGGCCGGGAACCACTTCAGTGCCGCCGCCAGCGCCCACAGGAACCCGCCCAGGCGCGGACCGCTGAAGTGGGCTGCCCAGATGCCCATGGCGCAGAGGAAGGTGATGTTGCCCGTGTCGAGCGTGGCCGCCAGGGCGGGCGTGATGAGCAGGACGAGCAGCGCTGTGGCCAGGGGATGCTGGCGGTAGGCCCACGTCACGCTCCAGGCGAAGAGGATGACGTTGACCACGCGATAGACGAACCACGCGGTCTCCCAGGGCAGCGCGGCCCACGGGGCGAACAGCGGCAGGGACCAGGACCAGTAGACATAGGGCATGTACGGCGGCGGCGGATCGAGCGGATCGCCCCCGCTCAGCCAGAGCCGGACCCCGCCCCAGTAGGCCCTCGCGTCAGCGCCGACGAGATCGCCCCGGGCCACGATCCAGACCGCGATCGCCGCGCCGCAGACGACCAGGATGAGGATCGCGGCGAGCCGCCTCGGATCTCGCAGGAAGCCGGGACGTGGCTGCATCGTCCGCATCGTAGCGCCGCATCCACGGCGAAGCGCGGTGACGACCCGCGCTGCATCGAGGGTCAGCTCTGCGTCGTGAGAGTCACGAGCTCGGTACTCACCATCGGGGCGGTCCCGCCCGTGCCACCGGACACCAGGACGCTGCCGTCGCACAGCTTGGTCGCCGCCGGCGTCCAGCGTGGCACGCTGAGCGAGCCGACGGCCTCGAACGTGAGCGTCCCGGGATCGAAGACCTCGAGTGAAGCGGTTGCCGTGAGGGACTCAGCGTCCAGGCCACCGGCGATGAGGACGCGACCGTCGTCGAGGAGGGCGGCGGCATGGGCATAGCGAGGGGTGACCATCGGGCCGACCGTCGTCACGGTGTCCGACTCGGGATCGTATAGCTGCGCAGGGGCCCCGTGCCCGATGAGCAGGACACGGCCATCACCCAGGCGCGTGGCCGTGCCTCGGTCGAAGTCCTGCACGGTCGGGGCTGCGGAGGGCGTGAAGCGCCCCGTGACCGGGTCATAGAGTTCCAGGACGGGCGTTCCGCCTCCGGCCACGAGGACCCGGTTGTCGCGCAGCAGGACCGAGACGTGCTTGGCGCGGGCGACGCTCATGGGACCAGTGGCCGTGAATGTCTCCGTGTCAGGGTCGAAGATCTCCGCAGTGGCGGTCTCGCCGCCGATGACGAGGACGCGCCCGTCGTGCATGCGGGTGGCAGACTGGAAGTGCCGCTCCTCGACCATGGGACCGATGGGCACGACGGCGGCCACCCGCAGGTCGAAGGCTTCCGCGGGGTCCGAGCTTCCGCCGGCCAGCAGGACGCGACCGTCCTCGAGCAAGGTCGCCGAGCTGGTCCGGATGCTCGACATCTCACCGGCCGGTTCGGAGACACCGCTCTCCGGAATTCGAAGAGCTCGACCTCCGGGCAGCCTCCACCCGCCAACAACACGCGCCCGTTCGCCAGGAGGGTGGCACTGTGGCCGCTGCGTGCCTTGAGCATCGGCGCGCTCGCCGACACGGTCGCCAGCGGCACGTCCGGAGCCCCGGCTGCACCGGGCTCCAGCATGATCTGGTAGACGACGGCCGTGCTCGGACCGGCGTTGGCCAAGCGCACCGTGTCACCATCCTGCGGCGTGCCTGGGAGCTGGATGACACCTCCCTCGGCGAACGTCAAGTTCCCTTCAAGTCCTGCGGACGATGGCACGGCGCGCTCGACGGTCCCCGTGATCGGTGCCCACGTCGACGACACGGAGCGCCAGCAGGCCATCCTCGAGCGGTGGCAGGACTGCCCCTGCGGGCACGTCCCAGCGGAGGAGGGCCAGGGTCACGGGTTCACCGCGCAAGGCCTCGACCCCCTTGACGAGCGTGTGGTACCAGGGCGACTGCATCCCGGAGTGGGTCATCGAGCAGCAACGGCTCGACTCGCGGATGGCGAAGCCGACGACGCGAGCGTCCTCCCCGGGCGTGGTCATCGACCCGAGCGCCTCTGAGCCGAAGGCCTCGAAGGGCACATCCTGCATGACGAATGTGTCGCCCGGAAGGAGAAGAGCTTCTTCATCGGCAGCCACGACCTCCGCGTCCGTCCACGAGCCCCCGGCGCGGATGACCTGCACGTCCGACCGTGGCCGGATGGCCAGCTCGCCGGATTCGACATAGCGTACGAAGGTGTTGGGTGGCACGAAGCCGGGGCCGTAGGCGACCTCCTGGTCCGTGGGGTAGACCTTGCGGAAGAACAGGACGCCGGCCAGGTCCTCCGGGATGGCGTCGCCGTCGAGTGTCACCTCGAACAGCTCCGTGGCGTGGGCGGCCTCGGCAGGCGAACCCGGGCCCGGAGCGGATAGCGACCGAAAGACCGCCGGGATGCCCAACGCGGTCCCGAGACTGATGGCGACCACGATGACGGCCGCTCCGACCAGGCGCAGGGCGCCCATCATGTCCAGACGCTGGCCCGTCCCAGCACCCATCCACGGCACGAGGCGGGCGATGCCACCCGTCAGTCGCGAGCCCAGACGGCGCTCCTGGGGCTGGCCACGGGTGATCTCGGAGACGGATACCAGCAGCCAATCAGGGACCTCAGCATCTGCCTCGGATGCCAGCCAGGCGGCGACGCGCCCCTCGAGATCCTGGGATGGCTTGGTCAGTCCCTCATGGCTCACGCCGATCTCTCCTTCAGCTGGGCAGGGGGCCGGGCGTCGGCCTCGACCGCTGCACGCAGTGCCTCCATGGCGTAGTGAAGCCTCGACTTGGCCGTCCCGAGCGGGATCTGCAGCGTCGTGGACAGCTCCGGAAGCGAGAGCCCCAGGTAGTAGCGCAGGACGACGACGGCCCGCTGTTCAGGACGCAGTCTGCAGAAGCCGCGCTCCAGCTGATCGCGGTCGGCTACGTCAGCGGCGTCGTCGGTATGAGGCACGTCGATCTCGATGAGGTGGACGTTCCCCCTCAGGCGCTTGCGACTGCGGAGCACGTCCATGCAGGCGTTGACGACCAGTCGATGGAGCCAGGCATCGAAGCAGTCGGGGTCGCGCAGGCCCGGAAGGTGCCGCCAGGCGTGGACGAACGCCTCCTGGACGGCATCCTGCGCGAGATCCACGTCGCGCAGGACGAGCCGCGCGATGGCGTAGAGTCGATCGGCGCTGCCGCTGGCGAGGACCTCGAAGGCCTCGTGGTCCCCAGCCCGGGCCGCTTCGACGAGTTCCCGCTGCACCGGTGTCTCCATCGATCGCACGACCATCTGGTCGTGTCACCCCCTCTGACGGGCGACGGGTGGCGGAGGTTCAATGATCGCAGAGTGGCACCGTCGTACCCGGTCGCGCAAGTGCCCACGGGCACGTCAGGTGCTTGGCTGTCGGGAGTTGCGCGATGCTGCACGTGAGCGTCAGCGCCGCTCGCACTGGCGGACGTCAGCGCAGGAAGGTCGCCCCACAGGTGTCGCAGACGGTGAGGAGGGCGTGTCGCTCGCGCGCGTAGCCAGCCACGTGCAGCCGGCCCGAGGCGTCACCCTTGGGGCAGACCCAGGTCCACCAGGTCACGGGTGCGCCGTTCTCGCCGGGCACCACCTCGCCGAGCGGCGTGGATGCCGAGCTGACCTTGTCCGCAAGCCCCTCGAAGGCCGCCAGCACCGCTTCGATCGCCGCGGCGCGCTCGATCCTCCGTCTCACTGCTGTACGGGTAGCTCTGACTGACGTTGGAACTCACGCTGTCACCATTCACCAGGGGGCCGGGATGGCCAGCCGCGAGGGTCGTGAGCGCGGCGCGACCGGCCTGGACCGGAGTATAGCGAGCGCCACCGCTCAAGTCGCCGGGGGTGTCGTCTGCGGATGGGACGCTGGAGCGGGCCGCCCGGCTGTCGGCGCCATGGGCAGGACGACACCGACGCGGGCGCCACCGGTCGGGCAGTTCTCGGCGAAGACGCGGCCGCCCAGGGCGTCGGTGAGGTCTCGCACGATGGCCAGGCCCAGGCCGGATCCACGCGTCGCCCGGGCAGGGTCGGCACGATAGAAGCGGTCGAAGACGTGGGCGAGGGCCGCGGGCGGGATGCCCGGCCCGTCGTCACGGACGGCCAGCATGATCCCGGCACGACCCGTCCAGCCGCCAGGGCCGCCGATGGGACCCTCCGCGGCTGACAAGGTGCGGACCTCCACCCGGATGCTGCCACCGGGCGACGGGGCATGGTCGAGGGCGTTGGCGACGATGTTGCCGAGGATCCGGTCAAGGGCATCGCGGTCGGCCAGCAGCGCTGCCAGACCGGCTCGGGAGGCCTCCTCCGCCAGGGCCAGCGACTGGCCTCGTGCCTCGGCCTCGGCGGCGAAGCGCTCCACCGTTCCCATGGCCAGGTCGAGCGCGACCAGCGACTCCAGGCGCAGCGGCGGACCCTCCGAGCCGGGCATCGTGAGGTGGTCAAGGTCGGCCAGCATGCGCTCCAGGCGGCCCGCCTCGTCCGAGATGGCGATCGCCGCACGTTCAGCGGCCTCGCCGGTGGCGGTGCCGTCGCGAAGCGCCTCAGCGAAGCCGCCGATGACGGTGAGCGGCGTGCGCAGGTCGTGGCGGACGTCCGCCAGCAGTTGCCGCTGGGTCAGGCGCGTGGCGTCCACCTCCGCGGCCATGGCGTTGAAGGCGGCGCTGGCCTCGGCCACCTCCCGTGGTCCGCGGTCGGCAGGGCTTCCGGCACACGGCCCGCAGCCACCGTGCCGGAGGCCAGCGCCAGCTGCCGCAGGGGACCGCTGACCGAGCGGCCCAGTCCCACGGCCAGGGGGATGCCGACCAGCAGCAGCACGCCGGCGGCCACGGCCAGGGCCCGCATCAGGTCGCCGCTGGCCAGGCGTGCCGAGTCGTCCTCGCGGACCAGGAGCAGCGTCGGGACCGAGCGGTCAGTCGGCCGGCTCGCGGATGAGCGTGGCGGCGTAGAGGACCTCGCCCAGCCCGTCGATGACGGTCGTCCCGGTCTCCACCTGCCCGGCCAGGCCGGGTGCCTGGAAGCGCGGGGGCCGTGGCCAGCGTGGCGATGGCGTCCGTGGTCGGATCGCGGACGACCGTGCTGCCATCCGAGACGAGCAGGACCGAGATGCCGGCGGCCTCGATCTCCTCCTGCGCCTGTTCCACGAACTCCTCGAAGGCCTCGCTGGCTTGTCGACCCTGGCGGCTCTCGCGGAAGGCGCGCAGCGTGTCATCGTCGGCGTGCTCACCCCGGGCCTCGGGTCGCAGCAGCTCCAGTGGAAACCGCTGTCGAGCCTGGCTGGCGTAGGGCACCGTGAGCTCGGCCAGCGAGCCCAGGGCGGCGTCGCGGTGCAGATCGCGCAGGGCGATCCAGAGGGCACCTCCGACGGTCACCAGGGTGACCAGGGCGAAGACCAGGCAGGGCCGCGCCGACGCGGCCCGCGAGGGACGTCATGAGGCGCGCTCACGCGCCGGCGGCACGAGGCGGTAGCCGACGCCCTTGACGGTCTCGATGGGTGGCCCGTCGACGCCCAGCTTGCGGCGCAGCTCGGAGACATGGACGTCGACGGTGCGCGTCTCGCCCGGGAAGTCGGTGCCCCACACCGACGAGAGCAGCTCGTCCCGGCTCCAGACGACGCCCGGATCGCGCGCCAGGGCAGCCAGGAGGTCGAACTCCCGCGGTCGCAGGTCCAGGCGGCGGTCGGCCACGTAGGCCTCACGACGACGCGGGTCCACGCGCAGGTCGCCGACGTCCATGGGGCGTGCGCCACGCAGGGCGGGATCGGCGCGGCGCAGGATGGCCTTCACGCGCGCGACCATCTCGCGCGGGTTGAAGGGCTTGGTGAGGTAGTCGTCCGCGCCCAGCTCGAGGCCCACGATGCGGTCGATGTCCTCGCCCCGCGCGGTGAGCATGAGGATGGGCGTCTCGCCGCGGCGCCGGATCTCGCGCGTGACCTCCATGCCGTCGCGGCCGGGCAGCATGAGGTCGAGCACGACGAGGTCCGGGTCGACGCGATCGTGCTGGCGCAGGGCCTCGTCGCCGTCGCGCGCCTCGACGACCGCGAAGCCGGCCTGCTCGAGGTAGAGGCGCACGAGCTCGATGATGTTGCGCTCGTCGTCGACGACGAGGATGGTCTTCACGGGCGGCAGGATAGCCCGACCCGTCAGCCGCCGGGCCAGCCGGCATCAGGGCCATGTAAGCATCGCGTGACGCGGGGGCTCGCGGCGGCGGCGCGATGGTCCGCGCTACGCTCGCGGCATGGCACCAGCCGCGGCCAGCTCGACCGGACGCCCTGCGACCCACCCTCGAGGAGGCCCTGGCGGCGTGGGCCGCGCGTGTCCGAGCCGACCGTGAGCAGGTGCGAGCGCTGTCGCGAGGTCGAGGACCCGTCCGACTTCTACGCGCCCGTCGCGCAGCGCTTCGCACAGGATCCTGCACGCACGGACGAGCCGGTCCTGGACGGGCTCCTGGCGCTGGCCGGACGCCGACGACAGCTGGCTCGACATCGGCTGCGGCGGCGGGCGCTACGCGCTGCCGCTGGCTCGCCGCGTCCGGCGCCTGACGGCCGTGGACTCCTCGCCCGCCATGCTCGACGTCCTGCGTGCCGGGCTGGCCGCGCACGCCATCGACAACGTCGACATCATCGAGGGCCGCTGGCCGGACCTGGCCCGGACCGCGACCGTCCGCGGACGTGGCGCTCATGGCCCACGTCGGCTACGACATCGAGGCCATCGGGCCGTTCCTGGACGGCGGCGGAGGCGCGCCTGCCGCCGCTGCGTGGCCGTCATGGGCGAAGGCGCCATGACCACGGCCGCGGCACTGCTCTGGGAGCCGGTCCACGGCGAGCCGCGGGTGCCACTGCCAGCCCTGCCGGAGCTCGTGACGCTGCTCCTGGCCATGGGACGCCTGCCGCGGGTGACGCTGGCACGAGCGGACGCCACCGGCCTTCGAGAGTCTCGAGGAGCTGCTGGCCATGAGCCGCCGGCAGCTCTGGGTGCGGCCGGCTCGAGCGAAGGACCGGCGCCTCGTGGCGCTGGCGAACGCCGCGGGCCTCCCGGCGCGAGGAGGGCTGGGCGCTCGACTGGCAGCCCTCGATGATCGGGATCGTGTCCTGGGAGGCGGTCGGACCCGGCGCGCCGGCTCTCGACCGACCGCGCCTCGGACCTAGGTCAGCCGACCATCACTCCCGGCTCGGGCGCGAGGACCACGCACGTCGCCCAGTCCCAGTCGCAGCAGCTCCTCGCGCAGCTGGTCGGGCGTGCCGGCGAGGACGGGGAAGGTGCCGTAGTGGATGGGCACGACGGTGGTCACGCCGAGCAGCTCGGCAGCGCGCGCGGCCGCCGCCGGGATCCATCGTGAAGTGGCCGCCGATGGGCAGGAACGCGACGTCCGGGTGATGGAGCTCGCCGATGAGGCGCAGGTCGCCGAAGAGCGCCGTGTCGCCGGCGTGGTAGACGCGCTGGCCGTTCTCCAGCTCCACGACGAAGCCGACGGCCTCGCCGAGGTACGTCGGCAGGCTCGGTCGAGGCGTCGATGTCCCCGCCCGAGTGATCGGCGTGCGACCATGCTGACGCGGATGCCGCGGACCACCACGCTGCCGCCCTTGTTCATGCCCACGACCTCGCGCCCCGAGATCCCGAGGGTCTCCAGCCAGAGCGCCAGCTCGTGGATGGCCGGCCAGGCCGGGGCGTGCGGCGGGCGATGGCGAGGGCATCGGCCTGCTGCGAGCTGGAACCGGGCATGGCACCCAGGTGGTCGTAATGGCCGTGAGTCACGAGCATGACGTCGCAGCGCTCGATGCGTCGCGGCGGACACTGGGCGAGCGTGGGTTGCCCAGCCAGGGATCGATGAGGATGCTCGTGCCGGCGTCGCTCTCGATGTGGACGGCGGCGTGGCCATAGCCAGCGGAAGCGGAAACCCAGGTCGTCTGACACCGCTCACCTCCAGGGACGCTGCAGGGTCGGTGGCTGACCGCCATGCGTACTCATCCGGGACGGGTACCGGGGCGCGCTATGCTCGCGCCATGAAGGTCCTGCACCTGACCACGGGACCGGTCGCCACCAACGTCTGGGTCCTGGCGGACGTCCGCACGCGTGAGGCCATCGCCATCGACACGGCCACGCCCGAGCGTCCGCTGGCTGACGCAGCAGCTCGCGGATGAGGGCTGGTCGCTGCGATTCGTCGTCAGCACCCATCGCCACTGGGACCACATCGGCGACAACGCGGAGGCCGTCATCGCCACGGGCGCCACGCTGGCCGTGCACCGCGCGGACCGCCACGGGCTGGAGCACCCGGACCCCATGTCCGCGCCCTTCGCCATCCCGCCCAGCGTGCCCGCCCTGGACCTCGCCGAGGGTTCGCACATCCGGTTCGGTGAGATCGACCTGATCGTCCTGCACACGCCCGGTCACACCGAGGGCTCCGTCTGCCTGCTCTGCCGCGGAGGACCGGCTCCTCGTCAGCGGCGACACGCTCTTCGCGGGCGGCTGGGGACGGACCGACCTGCCCGGCGGCGACGCGGCGCAGATGGTCGAGTCGCTCGCCCGCCTGGCGGCGCTGGAGGACGGCTCGCGGTCCTGCCCGGCCATGGACCGGAGACCAGCATCGGGCGCGAGAAGCCCTGGCTGGGGCTCGTGGCACAGCACCGCCGCCTGCCCTGGTGATGGCCGGCTGACTCAGCCCGCCGACCTGCATCACGACCGACCCGGTCGCTTCGTCGGCTCCATCCAGGCAGCGGCTTGTGCCACTCGGATGACGAGCGCACGACCTCGAAGCCGTGGCGCCGGTACAGCGCCAGGGCCTCGTTGGCGTTCTGCGAGTCCACGCCCAGCTGCGCTGAGGTCATGCCGCGCTCGCGCAAGGCCACCAGCGTCCGCGCCGATGAGGGCCGAGGCCAGGCCCCGCCGGCGCCAGCGCCGACGCGTGAAGATGGGGTCGGTCCAGCCGCGCAGGTAGCGCTGGGCCGCGTTCTCGTCCGGGTCGATCTGGCCCTGGACGCCCGCCGCGATCTCGTCTCCATCGAAGGCGACGATGAGCAGGTCCAGGTCGAGGTGGGGGTCCTGCGACCAGCGGCGGAAGGCGGCCTCCGACGTGTCATCGGCACCGAAGTGGTCGATGAATGCTTCGGACATGGCATCCCAGACCTGGGGCAGCTGCTCGCGCCGGAGCGGCCGGATCTCCAGGCCCTCGGGCATCGGGGGCACCTCGATGGCCTCGAGGTCGGGCCGCACCATGTGGTGATAGATGCGGACGCGACGATAGCCGCGCGCCGTGGCGAGCGCGATGCCGCCCTCATCTCGGTCGTTCAACCAGGTCATCAGCATCCGCGGCCCGGGGTGCTCGTGGCCGGCGGCCAGCTCCCGGAGTCGGGCCTCGTTGCGCTCCAGCAGGGCCCTGCCGATGCCCCGTCGTCGCCAGTCGGGATGGACGTCCCCGAAGCTGCGGTAGTGACGCTCGCCATCGGCGGTGTCCGACCATTCGATGGACGACCAGGCCACGAGGCGGTCGCCCACGAGTGCCAGCACGACGTCCTCGCCGGGGTCGATGTGGGTCCGGTTGGCCATGTCGATGGCGATGGTCGCTGCGCTGATGAACTCCGTGTCGCCGTTGGCGGCGTTGGCCGCCTGCGCCACCGCGGCCAGGGCCGGCGCATCCTCCTCGCCGGCGTACGTCCGGAAGCGCAGATGCTCGATGGCCGGTGCGCCGCTCAACGCTCAGCCAGTGAGGTCGATCGGACGCCTTGTCCCTCATGGCCCACCCCGCTTGTTCCTCTCGGCGAGCTTGCCGTGATGCTTGTAGATGCGTCCCAGGCGCCGACCCTCGGCGCGCTGGCTGCGCACGTCCGCGCGCAGGGCCATCGACTGCAGCTCGGCCTCCAGCTTGTGGTGGCTCGCGAGCCGGGCAGCCGGGAGCTCGCCGGCCGCGATGGCCGCCTGGACCGCGCAGCCTGGCTCACCCTCGTGCCGACAGTCCGAGAAGCGGCAGCGCCGCGCGAAGGATGCCACGTCCGCGAACGTCGTCGCCAGGCTCGCCGCATCACCGAGCACGCCGACCGTCCGCAGGCCCGGCGTGTCGATGAGCAGACCGCCGCTCGGGAGGTGGAAGAGCTCGCGGTGGGACGTCGTGTGGCGTCCCCGGCTGTCGTCCTCCCGCAGGGCGCGGACCACCTGGCGCTCCTCGCCGAGGAGCGCGTTGGCGAGGCTGGACTTGCCCACCCCCGAGGAACCCAGCAGACAGGCCGTGAGGCCCGGACGGAGGTGGCTCCGGATCTCGTCGAGCCCGACGCCGGTGAGGGCGCTGCTGACGACGACCCGGGTGCCGGCCGCCACGGCATGCACCTCGGACACGGCCCCGGACAGGTCCAGCGGCGATATCGACCTTGTTCAGGACGACGATGGGCGTCACGCCGCCCTCCATGGCCAGCAGCAGGTAGCGCTCGATGCGGCGCGGGTTGAGGTCGTGATCGAGACCCGAGACGAGGAAGGCCAGGTCCAGGTTGGCGGCCAGGATCTGTGGTCGGCCGTCGGAGGCTCGGCTGCGGACGAAGGTGCCCCGACGGGGCAGGATCTCGCGCGCGACGGCCTTGCCGGGTTCGCCGGGCAGGGGTTCCAGTGCCAGCCAGTCGCCCACCGCGGGGCCCAGCTCTGCATCCTCCGACGATCGGCTGCCAGCGTCGCTGGAGGAGCACTTCCGTCGGTCCGTCGGATGTCAGGGCCAGCAGCATGCCGCCGCTGCTCACGACGCGGCCTGGCACCAGGCCGTCGGCTGCGTGCGGCCCGAAGGACGCGGCCCGCTCTGCAGACCAGCCGAGGTCCGGCAGGGTAGGGGAGGCCTGCGTCAGCCGCGGGCGTGCGGGTGTGGCGTCGGCTCCCATCAGCCGATCCTCTGGAGGCGGCCCGCGTGCTTGGCACAGATGGGCAGCTTGACGGCCATCTCGCGCTCGTCGCGCAGTGAGACCAAGACGACTTCCCGGTGTGGCCGGCCGGCTGGCGCCGCCGCCGAAGCGTCGGCCGACGCCGACCTGCGTGGCGAAGCGTCGCCGTTCGGTTGACGTGGTGCGCCGATGATGGTCATGGGTCTGCTCCTGCAGGAACGCTGTGCTGCGATCGGCCACGCGCTTGGCGGCCCGGAAGGACTGGCTATCGATCCCTCGGGGCAAAGAGGGCAACGAAAAAATGGCCGGGGGCCCATCCGGCCCTCCGGCTTGATCGGCCGGCACCCGGGGTGCCTGGCGGACTACGAAGGGCAGGTATCTCCCGCATCCGGGGCGCCGACGGGCGCGCCCTGCCGCTGCCCCGAGGCGGCGGCGCTGTTCCAGCGGATGCGTTGCATGTCTCGTGCGGACTCCTCTGCGGGCCGGACAGGTCAGCCGCCCATCATCCTAGGACCGTTGTCAAGCTGTACTTGGCGGTCAGCCGTACTTGGCGGTCTCCTCGATACTGTCCTGATGCGACCCATGAGCGTTCTCGCGCTGCTCCGGTCAGGCGTCCTCGACACTGGGCTGGCGGCGCTCACCTGGCTGCTGACGGAAGGTGGCGTGCCCGTCATCGTCATCGGCTCCGCCAGTGCCCAGGAACGCTCGGCTGTGGCTGGCGCGATGCTCGCTATCGACCCGTCGCGTGCCTTCGTGGTGCTCGATGGGGATATCGAGCCGCCGACCATGGCCCGCCTCTCGGCGCTCCTCCGTGGCGGCGCCGGAGTCGGCATCACGCTTGCCGCGGCCGGACCTGCCAGCGGCCCTGGAGCGTCTGCGCGGGGACGCGGGCAGCCTGCCTGACGATGCGGTCCGCCGGCTCGGCATCGTCATCAGGCTGGACGGCACCAAGCGCGGTCCCCGTTGTTCCATCGTCCACTACTTGCGGCCGACCGAGCGTGACGGCCAGGGCCACGTGCAGCGCCGCCCGCCGGCGATCCTGGCCGCCTGGGACGAGGCCACGGCCAGCTACGAGGACTTCGCTTGGGCTGTCACGCCGGAGTTGGCCGACCGGGTGGACCGCTCCCAGGCCGACTTCGAGGAGCGCCTTCGCGATCGCGCTCAGTTGCTGGCCAGGACGGCCCGGGTGGCCCACATCTCGGCCGGGGAATGGGACGAAGAGGTGCGTCGCCACCTGGCTGCCGAGCCACCTCGCGTGCCGTCGTCCCTGCGCTCAGCGGCGGCCCCGGCGCACGGCCATGGGCCTCCTGGATCGACACCAACACTGAGGCGCCGCGGGTGCCGCTCCATCAGGGCGTGGCAGGCGCCCCGGGACGGGCCCCTCAAAGCGCGCCAGCAGGGGAGAAGGTCGCCAGCAGCTGGCCTCGAGCATCGAGAAGTCGCAGGCCCGGGTCCTCGCGCTCGACCATGACCGCCGCACGAAGGGCGTCCAGCAACGCCCGCTGCTCGGCCTTGCGCGTGCAGTCGGTCACGTCGGCTGCGCTGATGTCGTCCAGGGTGATGAACACGCCCTCGGCGACGTAGCGACCAGCCAAGGGGCCGCAGGGTCCCTCGCCGGCAAGCCTGCCGCTCGTCCATCCGGAGCGTGACCGTGCCTTCGCTTCCACGACTGCCGGGGATGGCAGCGAGCAGCCAGGTGGTGCCCTCGAGTGGTGTCGACGCCACGAATTCGAGTCGATCGCCCGAGTCGGTCGCGACGAGGATGAGTCGGTCCAGCGGCAGATCAAGCGTCAGCGACGGGCTCGCCAGGATCGCCATGATGGCCGCTTCCTGGGCAGCCACCGTGCTGGAGCAGGGCGCCTCGGTGCGCTCGAGCGATACCAGCCGAAGGACATCGGCCTGTCGCTGGAACCTTCCCACGACGCCGTTGCAGCCGCTGGAGCCCAGGACGTCACCACTCGAGAGGCGCTGCGTCTCGCGGCTGCGGGCCGTTCGGAACGCCAGGACGGCCGGAAACAGAGGGTCCGCAGCTACCGTCTGGCCCGCCACGGTGTAGCTCTGCAGGTTCCAGTCGCCAGCCGCCAGGTCGGCCGCATCGTCGGGCTCGAAGCGCAGGTCCTCCCGGCCGTCCGCGTTCTGGATGACCAATCGGACGCCCGCCTCGCCGTCAGGACGCACGATCTCGAAGCGTGCGGCTTCGTCGAGCGCCTCCACCATGCTCGTCGCCACACGCGAGGCCTGCCTCGAGCAGGCGCCGCTGCCAGCCGGAACCGATCGGATGACCAGGGCGAGGCCTACGTGGCCGTACCTGCCAGCCAGTCGGACGCAGCCGGTCGAGCCGCGGACCCGGCCCGATCGGAGCGTCAGCCAGGCCGCCGTCTCTGACCCGACAGAGCGCAGTTCGCCTCGGCGGTAGTTGGTCAGGCGCCAGGTCGTCCCCTCCAGCGGCGGCAGGTCCAGTGGCTCCAGGGCCAGCGGCCGCAGCGGGGCAGGCGAGGGTAGGGGCGTCGCCGTGGGCGATGCGTCCTGGGCCAGGGTGCCGGCCGGTGCCAGCCAGAGAGTGAGCCCGAGGAGGACGACCGATACGAGCGACCGAGGCGGCGTCATGGCAGGCCCGAGTATCCGTCGAGTCGGTCACCGCTGCTCGCAGGTGTTTGCCGAAGATGCGTCGGAAGGTGACCGCTGGACCGACCCGACAGGTCCGAAGGCCCCGGTGCATCGCCCGCCCAGGCGGTAGCATCTGGGCCGGATAGCACGCCCGCGTCCCATGACGCCCATCGGAGGTTCACCCCATGTCCGCACCTCGTGTCGCCACGTCTCCCGGCGAGCTGCTCGGTTTCCTGTCCGGCATCGCCCGCATCGAGGCTGATCGCCTCGTCATCGAGGACGAGGCCGCCTTCCGCGCCTCGGGCATCCGCGACGTGGCCTGGTCGGCCACCTTCAGCCAGGACGAGGGCACTGTCGAGGCTGCCCGTTGGATCGTCTGGGAGGCGTCGCAGGAACTGGGAGCCCGCTCAGCCAGCATCCACGACCTCTACATGGCCCGCAGCCGCGGCGAGTACAGCGGTTGGACGGTGCCGGCCATGAACCTGCGCACGCAGGTCTTCGACATGGCCATGGCCGGCTGTCGCGCCGCCATGGAGCTCGACGCCGGATCGGTCATCTTCGAGCTGGCGCGCTCGGAGCAGGAGTACACCTTCCAGCGGCCCGGCGAGTACATCACGAGCGTGCTGGCGGGCTGCATCGCGGCCGGCTGGCAGGGACCCGTCTTCGTCCAGGGCGACCACTACCAGTTCAACGCCGCCAAGTACAAGGCGGACCCCGAGGCCGTCACGGAGACCCTTCGCAAGGCCACGCTCAACGCCATGCAGGTCGGCTACGGCAACATCGACATCGACTCCTCGACGCTGGTCGACCTCTCCTTCGAATCGCTCGACGAGCAGCAGAAGGTCAACTACACGCGCGCCGCGGAGCTGCTCCGCGCTCATCCGCGCCAACGAGGACGAGGGCATCGTCATCTCCATCGGCGGCGAGATCGGCGAGGTCGGCAAGCAGAACTCCACGCCGGACGAGCTGCGCGCCTACCTCGACGGCTATCGCAAGGAGCTCGACGCACGCGCCGGCGCGGACACCATCGGCCTCTCCAAGGTGAGCGTCCAGACGGGCACCTCGCACGGCGGCGTGCCGCTGCCGGGTGGCGGCGTGGCCGAGGTCAAGCTCGACTTCGACACGCTCAAGGTGCTCGGCGAGGTCTGCCGCGAGTACGGCCTGGCCGGCGCGGTCCAGCACGGCGCCTCCACGCTCCCCGACGAGCTCTTCCACCGCTTCCCGCAGGTGGAGACCGCCGAGATCCACCTCGCCACGGGCTTCCAGAACGCCCTCTACGAGCACCCTGCCTTCCCGGCCGACCTGTACGCCAAGATCGAGGCCTTCTGCTTCGAGAACTGCGCGGACGAGCGCAAGGACGGCGAGACAGACACGCAGTTCGTCTACAAGACGCGCAAGAAGGCGCTCGGCACGTTCAAGCGCGAGCTCTGGGACCTGGCGACCAAGGACGAGATCATCGCCAGCCAGCAGGCCAAGATGAAGTTCCTCTTCGAGCAGCTGGGCATCCCCGGCAACAAGGCGGTGGTCGACCGCTTCGTGACCGCTCCCGAGCGCCACAAGCCGCTGCCTGCCAGCCTCGAGGCATAGCAGCGCGCGTGACGTGCTCCATGACGGGCACGTCGCCACCGGCTCTGATGCTCGGGCGCTGATCCACGCTCGGTCGCCGGGACTCGGGGGTCCCGGCGATCCGCGTGTCAGGCGGCCCGTGGCAGCGAGGCTTCAATCCCTAGTGCGAAGGTAAGATATCGACCATGCTGACCGAAACGACCATCCTCGACGTGCTTCGCCAGGTCCAGGACCCGGAGCTCCGGCGCGACATCGTGAGCCTCGAGATGGTCAAGGACATCCACGTGGACGGCAACAGCGTGGCCCTCAAGGTGGACCTCACGACCCCCGCCTGTCCCCTCAAGGACCAGATCGGCGAAGACATCCGGGCGCGCCTGGTCGAGATCGGCGCCACGGACGTGGAGCTCACCTGGGGGGCCTCCGTGCGGCGCGCGGCGCCGTCGCAGCCGGACAACCTGGTGCCCGGCGTCAAGAACATCATCGCCGTGGCCTCGGGCAAGGGCGGCGTGGGTAAGTCGAGTGTCTCGGTCAACCTGGCCACCGCGCTGGCCATGGAAGGCGCCAGCGTGGGCCTTCTGGATGCCGACATCACGGGCCCCAACATCCCGCAGATGATGGGTCTTGAAGGTGCCCCCACGGCCGCACCGAGTGGCAAGATCGTGCCTCTCGAGCGCTACGGCGTGAAGGTCATCTCCATCCAGTTCTTCGTTCCGGAAGGCCAGCCCATCGTGTGGCGTGGTCCGCTCGTGGGTGGCGCCATCCAGCAGTTCCTGCGCGACGTCGAGTGGGGAGAGCTCGACTACCTCGTGGTGGACATGCCGCCCGGCACGTCGGACGCCCAGCTGACGCTGGCCCAGTCGGTGCCGGTCAGCGGCGCGCTGCTGGTGACGACGCCACAGGATGTGGCGCTCTCCGACGTGGGGAAGGCGCTTGCCATGTTCCAGCGCCTCTCCGTGCCCATCCTGGGCCTGGTCGAGAACATGAGTGCCTTCCTCTGCCCCCACTGCGGCGAGGAAACGGAGATCTTCGGTCGGGGCGGCGGCGAGCGTTTCGCCACGCGCCACGAGCTGCACTTCTTCGGTGGCATCCCCCTGGACGTCAAGGTGCGTCACGGGGGGGATGCCGGCGTGCCGGCCGTCGCACAGCGGGAGCCCGGCCCGGCCGCGCTGGTCATGCGTGACGTGGCGCGTCAGGTCGCCGCGCGCATGGCCGTCCGCGCCGCCTCCGGCTTGCCGGTGCTCACCATCTCGTAGCCCACGGGCGGCGTGCCGTCCGGGCCCGCCAGTCACGCGACCGACTGCCCTCTCGCGGCCATACGGGCGCGTCGCCCCGCCGCCTGGTCAGTCGCCCAACCGTCTCCACAGCTCAGCCGCGCCGGCGTTGGCCGACCGCCGTCGGCCGATCTCGCCCCCGCGGAAGATGACATGGCTGGTGCGTACCTCGCGTCCCTGCATGTCGAGGCCCACCTCCGCACGCATGTCGTCGCCGGACTCGCGTGCCACGACCGCCAGGCCGATCTCGGCGCCGCTGGCGGATCGTGCCTGCCTGGCGAGGCTGACAGGGTCGAGCGGTCCGCCGGACTCCCCTGGATGGCCCATCGCGTCAACGCCGATGACCTCGGCTCGAAGCAGGAACGGTGCCGATGCCAGGAGCCGGGCGAGGTAGCCGCCGGTCCCGACCTCTATGCTGGCGACGCGGCGACTCCCCAGCCGGGCGGTCAGCGCCGCAGGCCAGTCGTCCTCATCCCTCGCGAACACGAAGGCGTCCAGCCGCGGGCTCAGCGAACCGATCGCCTCCTGGACGATCGCATCCGCGCTGCGCGACTCGTCAGCGGTGGCGCTGATGCGAAGATCCACCGAGTCGGGGCGGGCATAGGTGGCCAGACGGGGGTTGGCGGTCTCCAGGACCGACTTGCCCACGAGGTCGACGACGGCCGACTCCCCGATGCCCGTGAGTCGCAATGTGACCACGGCGCGATCCACCCCCAGGCCGCGCGCTCGGAGGCGCGGCAAGGCGTGGTTCCGCCACATCGGCAGCAGCTCCCGCGGCGGACCGGGGAGGGCGATGATGACCTTGGCACCCGTCTCCACCCACCATCCCGGGGCGGTGCCGTTGGGGTTGTCAAGACCGGAGGCGCTGGGGATCAGCCAGGCCTGCTTGAGGTTGACGTCGGAGAAGGGCTGGCCGCGCCTGGCCCAGAGCTCCCGCAGCCAGGACCTCCAGGTCCGCATCCACGCTGGGGCTCTCGGCCAGCGCCTGTGCGATGCCTTCCCGCGTGAGGTCGTCCGGCGTGGGGCCAAGCCCACCACTGGTCACCACGAGGTCGACGCGCCGCAGGGCGGCCGTGATCGCCTCGGCGATGGTGTCCAGGTCGTCGGGCAGCTGCGACATGCGTCGGACCTCCACGCCGAGGTCCGTCAGGGCGCGCGCCAGGTCTCCGCTGTTCGTGTCGCGCGTCTCGCCCACGAGCAGTTCGGCACCGATGGCCAGGAGTTCTGCGGTGGCGATGGGGGGGCGGTCCGTCGATGGCACGGCGCGAGTGTACGTGAGGTCGTCCCGCGACAGCCGTCGGAGCGGCGGCACGGGCCGAGAGCCCACGGCCGATGGTTGACGCGGCGCCCCGGTCTGTGTTATCACTCTGACGCTGAGAGTGCTAACCAAGGCATGGGGGTGGGAACGCCCCCGGCGAAGGATCACCAGACAGGCACAGCCGGGCACCCCTCACGCGACGCGTGTCGCGATACGAGCAGGGTCCCGGACGCCGCGATAGGGAGGCAAGATGGCCAAGCTCATCTCCTACAACGAGCAGGCTCGCACGAGCCTGAAGATCGGCATCGACGCGCTGGCGGACGCCGTCAGCACGACGCTCGGTCCCAAGGGCCGGAACGTGGCCCTGGACAAGAAGTACGGCTCTCCCACCGTCACGCACGACGGCGTCACCGTGGCCCGCGACATCGAGCTGGCAGACCCCTTCCAGAACATGGGCGCCCAGCTGCTCAAGGAAGCCGCCACCAAGACCGAGGACGTGGCCGGCGATGGCACCACCACTGCCACCGTACTGGCCCAGGCCATCGTCCACGAGGGCCTCAAGAACGTGGCCGCCGGGGCCAACCCGATGCAGATGAAGATCGGCATCGACGCTGCCGAGGCGGCCCTCTCGGAAGCTATCCGCAAGGCTTCCGTGCCCGTGAAGGGTCATGACGAGATCGCCCAGGTGGCCGCCATCAGCGCCGCTGACCAGGAGATCGGTGACCTCATCGCCGACGTCTTCGACAAGACCGGCAAGGACGGCGTCATCACCGTCGAAGAGTCCAAGACGATGGCCTTCGAGACCGAATACGTCGAGGGCATGCAGTTCGACCGCGGCTACATCAGCCCGTACTTCGTGACGGACACCAACCGCATGGAGGCCGCCCTCGACGAGCCCTTCATCCTCATCACGGACAAGAAGATCAGCGCCATCGCGGACATGGTGCCGGCCCTGGAGAAGGTCATCCAGGCAGGCAAGCGCGAGATGCTCATCGTGGCCGAGGACGTCGACGGTGAGGCCCTCGCCACGCTCGTCGTCAACAAGCTCCGCGGCATCGTCAACGTATTGGCTGTCAAGGCCCCCGGCTTCGGCGACCGCCGCAAGGAGATGCTGCGCGACCTGGCCATCCTCTCGGGCGGCACGGTCATCAGCGAGGAGGTCGGCCGCAAGCTGGACTCCGTCGAGCTGGCGGACCTGGGCAAGGCCCGCCGCGTGGTGGCGAACAAGGACAACACCACGGTCGTCGAGGGCAAGGGTGATGCCAAGGCCATCGAGGGCCGCATGACCCAGATCAAGGCGCAGATCGAGGAGACCACCTCCGACTACGACCGCGAGAAGCTCCAGGAGCGTCTCGCCAAGCTGGCCGGCGGCGTGGCCATCATCAAGGTCGGCGCCGGCACGGAGGTCGAACTGAAGGAGAAGAAGCACCGCGTCGAGGATGCCCTCTCCGCCACCCGCTCCGCTCTCGAAGAGGGCCTCGTGCCCGGCGGCGGGGTGGCCCTGCTGAACGCCCAGAAGGCGCTGGACGGCCTCAAGCTGGAGGGTGACGCCCAGACCGGCGTCAACATCGTGCGGCGCGCCCTGGAGGAGCCGGTCAAGAAGCTGGCTGAGAACGCCGGCTTCGATGGGTCCGTCGTCCTCGAGAACATCCGCCGAGCTCAGGCCGAGCGCAAGTCCGACAAGATCGGTCTCGATGTGCTCACAGGCGAGTACGTGGACATGGTCAAGGCCGGCATCATCGACCCCGCCAAGGTCACTCGCTCCGCGGTGGAGAACGCTTCGTCCATCGCGGCCATGGTGCTCACCACAGAGGCCATGATCACTGACAAGCCCGAGCCTGCCGCGGCTCCGGCCGGCCCTCCCGGTGGCGGCATGGGAGACATGGACTTCTAGACGACCTGACACGGTCGCGTACCGTTTCGAAGGGCCCGTCCCGACCAAGGGGCGGGCCCTTCGTCGTCCCCAGCGAACCGTCCCCAGCGCTGCGAGTGGTCAACGCGTCGGCGCCGCCCCTGGTCACCGCCGGGCGCGACGCGATCGGCAGCTTCGCGCCGGTCATCCGACGACGCGATCATCGTTCCCTCAGGTATCCTCTAGCGGATCGGCAGGGCCGCCAGGGGTGCCTGCCGCGACCCTGAAGCGAGGCCCGCCCTGACGCTCGAACAGGATTCCTTGGACGAGACCCGGTCGGCGGACGGCGTTCCGCCTGCGCCGGAGACCCGGAATGCCGGGGCGGGCGCGGGCGACGCACCCGCGGCCGATGAGCCCGCCCCCGGAGTTGGTGAGGCCATCGCCGAAGCCCGTGCTGCGTTCATGCGCATGCTCGAGGCGCACCTGGCCTTGCTGCGCGCCGAGCTGGCCGTCGTCGGCCAGGAGCTCGGCATCATCGTCGGCCTGGCCGCCGGTGCGCTGGTGCTGCTCCTCGTCGCCCTGCTGCTCCTCTACATCGGCGGCTGGCTCTTCTTCGGAGACTGGCTCTTCGGTTCGATGGGCTGGGGCATCATCCATGGCACCCTCCTCAACGTCGCCATCATCGGTCTCATCGCCGTCAACCTGGCCGGAGGCTCTCAGCGGGGGTACTTCGTGGGCCTGTTCGTGGGCGTCGTGGTGGGTCTCGCTGTCGGCGTCGTGCTCAGCTTCAACATCGGGAACGATCTGGCTGAGTGGGGCGCCGACTTGTTCGAGGCCCCGCAGTCCCTGGATGAGAACTGGGTGCCGACGCTGCTGGGCCTGATCGTCGGCGTCGTCGTCACTGGCGCGGTGGCGCTTACCATCGGCTGGTGGAAGAGGCTCCGCGGACGGCCGCTGCTGTGGACCGTGCTGGCTGCGGCGGCGGCGGGAGGCTTCGCCGGGGCTCTTGTCGCGTCCACGCGCTACGACAATCCCGACGGTGTGGGCGGCTTGGCCATCATGCTTGGCCTGCTGACGTGGATCATCGTCGGCGCCCTGCTGGCCTACTGGCAGGGGTTCGACCCCGAAGCCCGCTACGAAGGCCTGATACCCCGCCGGTCCATCGAGTCGCTCGAGGTGTCCCGTGACTTCCTCAAGGCACAGCTGAAGCGGCAGAAGGACAGGATGATGGGCCGATGAGCGACAGGCCGATGAGCGACCCCCCGATGCTGCGGCCTCGTCGCCGCCCACTCGGCGAGCGCAAGGTCGCACCGGATGTGGTCACTGCGCTCGAGGACCTGCAGACGGCCCGCGAGGGCTTCCAGCGCTCGCTCGATGAACTGACGAGCGCCACGCAGTCAGCGCTGGACGTGCCGTCCAAGATCCGCAAGAACCCCGTCAAGACGGCAGCGCTGGTGGGCGGAGCTGGCTTCATGCTCGCTGGCGGCCCGCGCCGGGTGCTGCGCTTCGCCGTCGGCAGGGTGCGTCCGGGCAAGCCAGCTCGTTCTCCAGGATTGCTGCCGCCTGAGATCGAGCGCGTGCTGAAGGATGCGGGCCTGGCCAAGGACCCGGACCTGCGGCGCGCTCTGGATGATGACTTCGCGGAGTACCTCAAGTCGAAGGGTCGATACGATCCGCGGGTGACGGGCGCGACCACCTTCTGGCGCACCTTCGATCGCGTCGCCGGGCCGCTCGGCACGGCCAGCGCCAGGGTCCTCGTTGAACGCCTCATGGAGGCCGATCGCGACCGCACCAGGCGGCTGTCGGAGGCGCGCAAGAAGGCTCACGAGCAGACGACCTCGTCCTCGTAGACCGCCCCTGCCGGTCGGTCGCGCCGCACAAGGCCTCGCGTATCATCAGCCCGCCCAGCCGGGGTGGCGGAATGGCAGACGCGGCAGCCTTAGGAGCTGTTGACCGTGAGGTCGTGCAGGTTCGACTCCTGTCCCCGGCACCAGTCTGGCGGCCTGCCGGTGTTCGGTGAGGGCGCGTCGCGAATCAGGAGCGCAGCGCCGGCAGCAACCCGGTATCGGCCTGACCCATTCGGAGCGGCCTGCATCGCTCCGGCGACCCCGGACACCAGCACCCCGGGACACGCCACCGCGTGAGCCTCCCTATACTCGCGTGGCACTGCCACCCATTCGACGAATAAGGACGCCGTGAAGACCGACATCCGCGAAGGCGACCGCAGCACGATCGTGCTTGAGGTCGAGATCGACCGCTCAGGAGCTCCAGCGGGCCATCGATGAGGGCGTTCGGCACCTTGCCCGCCGCACCCGCGTGCCTGGCTTCCGGCCCGGCAAGGCGCCCCGCCAGATCCTCGAGCGGGCACTCGGCATCGACCGCTCCGACCCCGAGTCGCCGAATCCGATCTACGACGAGGCCCGCGAGCACCTCTACGAGCGCACGGTCCTGCAGGCCCTCCAGGAGGCGGACCGCGACATCCTCGAGCTGCCTCGCGAGCCGGAGTGGACGAGCTTCTCGGAGGGTGAAGGCGCCGCCTACCGCGCGACCCTGGCGGTGCGTCCGGAGGTCACGCTCGGGGACTACACCGGCTTTCCCTTCACGCCCCAGGTCGACGAGGTGACCGACGAGCACGTCCAGGCCGTCATCGACCAGTTGCGCGACCAGCAGGCCGTGCTCGTGCCGGTCGAGGATCGCCCGGCGCAGGTCGATGACTACGCGGTCATCAGCTTCGAGGGCCGCCGCAATGGCGAGCCGGTGGACGGTGCGCGATCGGAGCGCTTCCCCCTCATCATCGGCAAGGAACGCATGGTCCCCGGCTTCGAGGCCAACCTCATCGGCATGCGTGAGGACGAGGAGCGTACGTTCACGGTGACGTTCCCTGAGGACTACGGCGAAGCCGAGCTGGCTGGCCAGGACGTGGAGTTCACGGCGCGCATCCGCGAGCTGCGCGAGCGACGTCTGCCGGAAGCGGACGACGACTTCGCCGGCCTCGTGGGCCCCTACGAGGACCTGGCGGCCCTGCGCGCCGAACTACGCTCGCGCATGAGCGTGAACGCGCTCGACCGTGCCCGGCACCTCTTCGCCGACCGCATCATCGAGTACGCCACGGCCAACGCCACCGTGGAGCTGCCCGACGTGCTCGTGGCCCGCGAGGTCGAGATGATGATCGACGAGCTCAAGGTGCGCACCGCCCAGCAGGGCATCCGCTACGAGGACTACCTGCGTGTCACGGAGAAGACGGAGGCCGGCCTGCGCGAGGAGTACCAGGAGCCTGCCGAGCACCGCGTCAAGGTGCTCCTCGTGCTGGGCAGCGTCGCCGACAAGGAGGAGGTCGACGTCTCCGACGCGGAGGTGGAGGCCGAGATCGCCCACCTGCGCGCCGGGGAGGAAGCCAACCGCTCGGTGGCCGACTACCTCGACTCCGATCGCGGACGCAGCTACGTTCGCTCTCAACTGCGCCGCTCGGCGGTGGTCGAGCTGATCGTCGACCGTTGGATCGACGCTCACCCCGAGTTCGCCGAGGTCCAACACCAGCACCAGCCGCACACCCACCACGATGACGAGCCAGCCAGCCTCATCGACGAGGTCATCGGCGACGGGGATGAGGACGAAAGCGCCGAACTGGCCGCCATCGAGGCGGCCGCAGCGGAGGAGGCCAGGGCATGACTCGCCGGCAGCCAGGGATCCCAACGGCCTCCGCAGCGGCCGAAGCCGCCCGCCAGACCACGGCCATGCTCGTGCCCATGGTCATCGAGTCCTCGAGCCGCGGCGAGCGCGCCTACGACATCTACAGCCGACTGCTCAAGGACCGCATCATCTTCCTTGGGGACGGCATCGAGGACCACGTCGCCAACCTGGTCATCGCCCAGCTGCTCTTCCTCGAGGCAGAGGACCCCGAGCGCGACATCAGCTTGTACATCAACTCGCCCGGGCGGCGTCGTGACGTCCGGCCTGGCCATCTACGACACCATGCAGTACCTGCGGGCCCCGGTGAGCACCATCTGCATCGGCATGGCCGCCTCCATGGCCTCCGTGCTGCTGGCGGCCGGCGCCAAGGGCAAGCGCTACGCCCTGCCCAACAGCCGCATCATGATCCACCAGGGATCGGGTGGCTTCCGGGGCTCCACGCCGGACGTGCTCATCCAGGTGCGCGAGCTGGAGGACCTCAACACTCGCCTCCACGGGGTCCTTGCCCGGCACACCGGCCAGACGGCCAAGAAGGTGGCCGCGGACACCGAACGCGACTACTTCATGGCCCCCGAGCAGGCCAAGGCCTATGGCATCATCGATGAGGTCTACGCGGAGCGATCCGAGTCGCTCATCAGCGAGGCCAAGGGCAAGGCCTCCGCCAAGGGCTAGCAGCGGGACCGGGAAGGAGCGCGCATCGTGGCCAGCAGCTCCGGCAAGGGCACCAAGGTGCCCTATCGCTGCTCCTTCTGCGGCAAGAGCCAGGAGCAGGTCCGCAAGCTCATCGCCGGGCAGGGCGTCTACATCTGCGACGAGTGCATCACGCTCTGCCAGGAGATCATCGACGAGGAGATGCTGGAGGCGCCGCGTGCGCCCGGCAAGCCCAAGGCCGCCAAGCTGCCCAACCCGCGCCAGATCAAGGAATCGCTGGACGCCTACGTCATCAGCCAGGAGCGCGCCAAGCGTGTCCTCTCGGTGGCGGTCTACAACCACTACAAGCGCATCAACGCCGGCAGCGCTGTGGACGACGTGGAGCTCCAGAAGTCCAACGTCCTCCTGGTGGGGCCCACCGGCTCGGGCAAGACCCTCCTGGCGCAGACCCTGGCGCGCGTCCTGGACGTGCCCTTCTGCATCGCGGACGCTACCTCGCTGACCGAGGCGGGCTACGTCGGTGAGGACGTCGAGAACATCCTGCTGCGGCTCATCCAGGCCGCCGACTTCGACGTCGCTCGCGCCCAGCGGGGCATCATCTACATCGACGAGATCGACAAGATCGCGCGCAAGGCGGACAACCCCTCGATCACGCGAGACGTCTCCGGGGAGGGCGTGCAGCAGGGCCTTCTCAAGATCCTCGAGGGCACCGTCGCGAACGTGCCGCCGCAGGGCGGGCGCAAGCATCCGCACCAGGACTTCATCCAGATCGACACCACGAACGTGCTCTTCATCCTGGGCGGCGCCTTCGAAGGCCTGGAGCGCATCGTCGAAGAGCGCGATCGGCCACAAGTCCATGGGCTTCGGGTCACAGGCGCAGGTGGTGCGCACCGAGCGGGCCCGGGTCCTCGAGCGGCTCATGCCGGAGGACCTCCTGAAGTTCGGGCTGATCCCGGAGTTCGTGGGCCGCCTGCCCGTCATGGTGACCCTGTCGGCGCTGAGCCGCGACGATCTCATGCGCGTGCTGACCGAGCCACGCAACGCCGTCACCCGTCAGTTCGAGCGCTTCCTGCAGCTGGACAAGGTGGAGCTCGTCTTCACGCCCGGCGCCATCGAGGCCGCCGCTGACCTGGCGCTCCTGCGCAAGACCGGCGCGCGGGCGCTGCGCTCCATCGTCGAGGAGTCGCTCCTGGACGTCATGTTCGACATCCCCGAGCGCAGCGACGTGCGCAAGTGCATCGTCACCGAAGAGGTCATCCGCGAGGGTCGCGCCCCGCTGCTGCTGACCAAGGCGCACCTCGACCAGGGCGTGGATGAAGCGGACTACGAAGGCCTGCGGGAGAAGGGCGCCTGACGTCCAGGACCCGGACGGCCTGACCTCGGCCACGTTCGGCCGCCGAGTGGTTCCTGATCTCGATGCCTCCCGGCCTGCCGGAGGCGTCGGCAGGGTGCGCTAGACTCGCCACACCGAGACCGGCTCGACGCGCCGGCCAGGATCACTGAGGGTCCCAGACCTCGTTCGTCCACGCGGCGAACGAGGTCGTCCATGTGGCATGAGGAGACAAGCAGCCATGAGCGAGGCGACCGCCCAGCCGCCGGGCGAAGGGGAGGGCGACCCAAGGCTCCCCAGCCCGCCAAGCCAGGCTCAGATGCCCAAGACCTACCAGCCAGCGGAGGTCGAGCCGGCGGTCTACGCGCGCTGGCTGGCAGCCGACGTCTTCGCCCCGGATGGCGCCGGGTCACGCGCGCGCCACACTGAGGCTCCATTCGTCGTCATCATGCCACCGCCCAACGTGACGGGCGCCCTGCACCTCGGCCACGCGGCACGCTCAGCGACGGAGGACCTGATGGTCCGTCGCGCTCGCATGCAGCGGCGGCCGACACTCTGGCTGCCCGGCGTCGACCACGCCTCCATCGCCGCCCAGTGGGTGCTGCGCCGCGTCCTGGCGGACGAGGGCACGACGCCGGAGGAGCTTGGGCCGCGAGCGATACCTGGAGCGAATGTGGCGCTTCATGGCGGAGACGCGACCGGTCATCATGGGTCAGCAACGGCGCCTGGGCATCTCCGCCGACTGGGGCCGTGAGCGCTTCACCATGGACGAGCGCTCCGCCCACGCCGTGAGGGTCGCCTTCAAGCGACTCTACGAGGACGGGCTGGCCTATCGAGGCCAGAAGCTCGTCAACTGGTGCCCGGGCTGTGGCACCAGCGTCTCCGACCTGGAGGTCATCGGGACGCCGGAGTCCGGCACGCTGTGGTCGATCCGCTATCACCTGCTGCCCGTGGGCGCCGAGCCGGGCGGCGACCCGAGCCCAGACGAGACCATCACCGTGGCCACGACCCGCCCGGAGACGATCCTCGGCGATACGGCCGTGGCGGTCCACCCCGAGGACCCGCGCTACGCCTCCCTGGTTGGTCGCACCGTGCGCATCCCGTTCGTCGAGCGCGACGTGCCCATCATCGCCGACGCCTTCGTGGACCTGGAGTTCGGGACCGGTGCCGTCAAGGTGACCCCGGCCCATGACCACACCGACTTCGCGACCGGCGAGCGACACGGCCTGGCACGCATCGACGTCATGACCGATGACGCCACCATGAACGAGCTGGCGGGGCCCTATGCGGGGCTGACCCGCGACGCCTGCCGCCAGCGGATCCTGGGTGATCTCGAGGCCCGTGGCGACCTGGCGGCCACGGTGGACCACGAGCTGTCCATCGGTCGCTGCCAGCGCAGCGAGGACATCGTCGAGCCACGGCTCAAGACGCAGTGGTTCATCGACGTCAAGCCCATGGCCGAGCGAGCCATGCAAGCCGTTCGCGAGGGGCGCACGCGCTTCGTGCCGGAGCGCTTCGAGAAGGTCTTCTTCGACTGGCTGGAGAACATCTACGACTGGAACGTGAGCCGTCAGCTGTGGTGGGGGCATCGCATCCCGGCCTGGTACTGCCCCGACGGGCACGTCACGGTCAGCGACGAGGAGCACGGTCCGGGGCGCTGCGTGGAATGCCGCTCGGCCGAGCTGCGGCAGGACGAGGACACCTTCGACACCTGGTTCTCCAGCGGTCTGTGGCCCTTCTCCACGCTCGGCTGGCCGGACCGCACGCATGACCTGCGGACGTACTACCCGGGAACGGTCATGGAGACCGCTCACGACATCCTCTTCTTCTGGGTGGCCCGCATGATGATGCTGGGTGAGTGGCTCACCAACGAGGAGCCCTTCTCGGTGGTGTACCTCTCCGGGCTCATCCGCGACCCGTACGGCAAGAAGATGTCGAAGACGAAGGGCAACGTCATCGACCCGCTGCGGATCATGGACGAGATCGGCGCCGATGCGCTGCGCTTCGCGCTGGTCAACGGTGCAGCGCCCGGCGCGGACCAGCGCCTCGGACCTTCCCGCCTGGATGGTGCGCGCAACTTCGCCAACAAGCTCTGGAACGCGGCTCGCTTCGTGCTCGGGGCCCGCCCCACGGAGCTGCCGGATGACGCCGTCCTGGCGCTCCCGGACCGCGAGGCACTGGGCCCGGCCGAGCACTGGATCCTGTCGCGCTGTCACGTGGCCGTCCGTGATGCGGACACGGCCTACGCTGGCTTCCAGTTCGCCGAGGCCACGCGCATCCTGCACACGGCCATCTGGTCGGAGTACTGCGACTGGTACCTCGAGATGGCCAAGGTGCGCCTCGGCGCCGACGCCGAGCCGGCCGCTCGCGTCGCCACCTGGCAGGTGCTGGCCTGGGTCCTGGACCGCTACCTGCGCATGCTCCACCCCGTCATGCCGCACATCACCGAGGAGATCTGGGGCCGCTTGCCCCATCGACTCGATGACGGGGACCTGCTCGTCACGGCGGAGTGGCCGGCCCAGGGAGACTCGGCGTCGAGTGCGGACGAGGCACAGGCGAGCGCCGTGGCCGACATCCTGGAGCTGGTGACGCAGATCCGCAACGCACGTGCCGACGCCGGGCATCGAACCCGGGACGTGGCTGCGGGCCCAGATCCGCTTCGACGCTGAAGATGAGGCGGAGGTCTTCGAGGCGCTCAGCGACACGGTCGCGCGGCTGGCACGCATCCGGCCGACCCTTGCCCCGGCCGCCGCCGATCCTGTCGCCGAGGACGCCGCCGCACTCGTCGTCGTCACCCGCGGTGCGGAGGCGCGTCTCTCGGTCAGCGCCGAGGACCGCGAGCGCGACCGAGCCAGCCTCCAGAAGGAACTCGAGGAGACCGAGCGACTGCTGGCGTCGACGCACGCCAAGCTGGCCAACGAAGCCTTCGTCAGTCGCGCTCCGGCCCACGTGGTGGAGGGAGTGCGAGCCTCGGAGGCCGAGCTGCAGGCGCTCTCCGATCGCCTCCGCGAGCACCTCGCCAGATAGCGGAGGAGCGCGGTGGCCATCCCGGCGACGCGACAGCGAGCGACCTCGGTTTGCAGGCGCGATCAAGGCGCTACGATGGAGCCATCCAGTCCCACGCCTCGATGTTGATTCCGGGGATCGACCTGTGACCTTCGACTTCCTCAAACGCAAGCCCGAACCGCCAGCCGCGAAGCCCCGTTCCATGGGACTTCCCGAGCTGGGCATCCTGACCGAGGAACCGCCGGCGGAGGACTACGAGCTCAAGCTGACCTACCGGGCTCGCAGCAGCAAGGGCGTTCGCTTCCGTCCCGGTGAGGGTTCCGTCGCTGCGCTGCCGCTCATGCTGGAAGGGTTCGCGAAGTCGCCCATCGAGCTCATCGAGCCGCTGGACCCGCAGTTCGCCGATGCCAATCCCACGGTCATGCGCACCATCGAGGCTTCGCAGTGGCTCAACGCCCATCATCACCGCTCACCGGTGACGCGTTACGGCCTCATGGTGCTCGAGTCACTGGATGCGGTCGACCCGGCCTATGAGTCGATCGCCATGTGCCTGCTGGAGGGCAACCCTCGATTCCGGTGGTTACCCGGACTACACCGGCATCGTGGGCGCCGTGGCCTCCTACTGGGATGAGGTCACGGGTGACCAGATGGTCCGCGGCATCGTCGGCTGGGGTGGCCGCGGCGTGCGAGGCGACACCGAGCGCACGGCGACTCGCTTCCTGAGCAGCGTCCTGGTCGCCATCGTCTCGACGCAGGGGCGCCGCGGAAGTGCTCGAGCTCGATCGGCCACTGCCGCCCGATTCGGGCAGCGGCCTGGTCTGCCCCCACTGCCAGTTCGCCCAGGTGGGCCGCAGCGCGTACTTCTGCCCGAAGTGCGGCATGCGCCTGCTGCGAGGCTGAGCGCGATGCCGACCTACGACTATCGCTGCGCCGCCTGCGGGCTGGAGGTCGAGGTCACGCACGGCATCCACGCTCACGGGCCATCCACGTGCACGGCATGCGGGGGTGCCATGCGCAAGGCGCTGTCCACGCCCGCCATCCACTTCAAGGGCAGTGGCTGGGCCAAGAAGGATGCCCGGTGCGGCCGCCAAGGCCTCGCCGGCGACGACACCGTCCAGGCGCCGAGTCCAAGTCGGGCTGCCACGGACAGGCCGACGGACTCGGCGAGTTCGGGCAAGTCGGACAAGGCCGCACCGACCTCGTGCGGCGAGTGCGTCCGCAGGAGTCGACAGCGGCGAAGTCCACTTCGAGCGGCGGCGCGTAGGTCGGCCGAGGCATGCCGCGCGTCGTCTCCGACTGGATCAGCCTCAGCGAGGCCGCACACATCTTCGCTGAGGCGAACGTGCCCGTCAGTCGCTCCACCCTGGCACGCTGGGCCCACTCGGGCAAGCTGCAGTCCATCCAGCCCGGTCGACAGATCTATGTGCGGCGCGCCCAGGTACGGGCCATGTTGCGACCCGACAAGCGCGGCCTCAGGGCCAGCCAGTTGCAGCCGGGATTCTTCGAGGATCTGAGCGGGTGAACGGCGGAGGCGGAGCGCCTCCAGGTAGTGACGACCCGGCGCGACGGGTCCCTCCCGTGCTTGGGTCGGCGGGCACGGCTGGAAGCGATCGCAGCGGCGCGTGCTACGACTTCCGCTGGTCCGCCGGATCACGGAGGTCATGCGCGCCTACGACCGCGGCGGCGGCGGCATGCTGGCTGCGGCACTGGCCTACTTCGCCTTCTTCACGATGGTGCCGGCACTCCTGCTGTTCGTGAGTCTCCTGGGCGTCCTGATCGAAGATCGCCATCTGCGTGAACAGCTCGTGGCAAGCCTCGTGGACCGACTCGATCCCATCAGCGAGGTGGCCACCGTCGTCATCGACGGCCTGGCCGGCGGTGGCCGCACCGGCACGGTCATCGGCGTGCTGGGTCTCCTCTGGGGTGCCAGCGGCTTCTACGGGGCTCTGCAGGGTGCCATGGGACACATGTTCCCCGGGCCAGGCGAGCGCGACCTCCGTGCGCACCAGGCTTCGGGGCCTGCTCACCGTCGCGCTTATCCTGGCCGGCCTGCTGGCCGCGGTGGTGGCCATCGTGGCAGTGCCTGTCGTGCGCCAATGGCTGGCAGCCCGCTGCGTCGATCTCAGCGGCCTGGACCTGCCGATCCTGGAGCAGGCCTGCGCCATCGACGTGGCCTCCGTCAGCACGCTGGTGGCCATCGCGGCCACGATGGTCGTGGCCGGATCCGTCGCGCTGATCGTCTACGTCGTCATCCCACCCGATGGCGCCTCGTTGCGCCAGGCGGGCCTGCCGGCCGTCCTGGTGGGTGTCGCGATCGGGCTGTTCACGTCAGCGTTCGCCTGGTTGGCGCCGCTGCTCGTCCGTCAGTGGCTGACGCTCGGGATCGTGGGCAGCGTGTTCATCTCGCTCATCTGGTTCAACCTGGTCTTCCAGGCGCTCGTCTACGGGGCCGCCTTTGCGAGGTTGCGCCGCGACGAGGAGCGCAATCGCGCGCTGCGGTTAGCCCGGTAAGGCCCTGCGTCACGGGGGAGGGCGGCGGGCGCGAAGCACACGCGCGGGTGATCAGACTGGCTGGGGAGCCCCGCAGCGGCGGCAGAAGCGCGCCTTCGTCGAAAGCGGCAGGCTGCAGTTGGGGCAAGCCCTTGACGCTGCTGCCTGCCGGGAAGCCGGCGACATGCCGGCCAGAGAACCCGCAGGAGCCGGTGCGGCTGGCAACGGAAGCGGGGCGGAAGGAGGAGGGAGCGGGGGGGTTGGCGGACCGGGCAGCGCCGGCGGGCGCGTCATCGGTGAGGACGTGATGGTCGGGCTCGGCGCGGGTGGAGTCGCTGGGGGGACGACCGGCATCACCACCACGGCCTGAGGGACCGGCGCCTGGTACGGCTGTGCGAATGGCCCGGGATCGACGGGTGTGGCCCACACGGCCAGGCCCGGGGATGGCAACTTGGGTGGAACCTGCGTGGGCGGCGCTGGCGGGACAGGTGATGAAGCGGGGCGCGCAGGCGTGACAGGGACCGGAGCGGGCGATGGTGCGGTCGGCGGGGGTGGCTCCACCAAAGGTGGCTCGGCGGTCGTCGCCGTTTCCGGCATCGGGGGTACCCTCGGCGAAGGTACCGTGGCAGGAAGGTCGGCTTCAGCCATCGGAGGACTCAGAACCGGCGGCACCTCCTCGTCGATGGCGTGGGTGACCACCGGGACCGGGAGAGTCGTCGCCGCCTCGTCGACGACGTCGGACGCGTCGTCGAGTCCTCGTCGCGCGATGTCCAGCCAGGCTTCCGTCTCCGGTAGTGGAGCGAGCGGCGTGTCATCGGGCCGCGCAGGCTCGTCGTCGGGGGCCGCCGACCACGATGGCTCCGCCACAGGCACGGAGGGCTCCGCCATCGCCCGGAGGGCTCCGCCATCGCCCCGGAGGGCTCCACCTCCGGCACTGAGGGCACGGCAGGGTCGCTGGTCGCACGCTCCACGGGTACTGGCGGAGCTGACACCTCGTCCGGGACCGCCTCGACCGTGTGGTCGCTCGTCGAGGAGCCGGCGTCGTCCGGCGGGGGACCGGACGAGACACCGCCCCGGCCCATCACGGCAGCGCTGGCCCGCGCCCAACCGCTCGCATCCACGTGCGTCTCGGTGTCGATCAGGCTGGCCAGGACGCCGACGTCCTCTGTCGGGACGGGGACCGCAGGGTTCTCACTGCGACCCGGATCGTCGGCCGAGAACACCACGCCTCGCCATGGGTCCAGTTCCGGGGCGGGCGTCCACGGCAGGTCCGTTGCTTTGGCAGGGTTGGGGACGGCCCCGACCGCTGGATCGGTCGGTGGATCAGTCACAGGGGGAGAGGTCGTCGCGCTCAGGGCGTCCGCGACGGGAGCGTTCGTCACGCTGCCACCGACTGCAGGCACGGCACCGGCGTCCGCGACCGTGTCCGGCCCACCGTGGGTCAGGTCGCCGGAAGGCCAGTCACGCGCCTCGTCGGTCAGGCGCGGTCCAGTCGCCACGCCGCCAACCCAGGCGACGTCGGATCGCTCCGCATCATCAGGCTCGGCGCTGCGTTGGCCCTCGAGGGGTCGACAGGAGAGGCAGTGGCCTTCCTGCTCGTTCCAGCAAGCCTGGCAGTTGTATCGACGGCAGCCCAGGCAGAACCGAAAGGTGTCGCCGAAAGCCTCGTTGATGGGCAATGCCACGCCGTCCGCGGGCGCGCCCTCGGGATCGGCGGGCCGTCGCAGGAAGCGACCGAGCATGCCCGCAGGCTGCGCGGGTCGCTCCAGCGGAGCCGGTTGCGTGAAGCGCGCCCCACACCGCTCGCAGAAGGACTGGATGACGTTATCGGTCATAGCGCGGCGGCGCGACTCCCTCAGGCAGGCTCCGGGCACGTCGAGGTCTCGAGTGCTCAGAGTAGTCTTGCAGACCTCGCCGAGCCTACCAGCACCTGCGTACCCTGACCAGCGGGAGCGATGGTCCCATGGGCGATGCGGTGTCCGGCAGCAGAGCTCAGACACGTTGCGGGTCGTGCTGGGGCTACCATGTTGGGCCTGCCCGCAGAGGACCGTCGCCCGTGGCCAAGATCCAGGAATCAGGCGAGCGTGTCGCCGCCAGCGTCGAGCGTGTCATCGTCGGCAAGCACCGCGAGGTGAGGCTGGCCCTGGTCGCCCTCCTCTGCCAGGGCCACCTGCTCATCGAGGACGTTCCTGGCACCGGCAAGACGATGCTGGCCCGAGCGCTGGCCCGCAGTCTCTCGTGCACCTTCCGGCGCATCCAGTTCACTCCGGACCTGTTGCCCAGCGATGTGACTGGTCTGTCCATCTACGACCAGAAGCGCCAAGAGTTCGAGTTCCGACCGGGTCCCATCGTCAGCCAGGTGGTCCTCGCCGACGAGATCAACCGGGCGACCCCCAAGACGCAGTCGGCGCTCCTGGAGGCCATGGAGGAGCGGCACATGACCGTGGATGGCGTCACTCGGCCCTTGCCGCAGCCCTTCATGGTCATCGCCACGCAGAACCCCATCGAGTACGAGGGCACCTTTCCGCTGCCGGAAGCCCAGCTCGACCGCTTCATGCTGCGGCTGCGCATGGGCTACCCGGAGCCCATGGACGAGATGCTCATCCTCGACGAACAGAAGCGTGGTCACCCCGTGGAGACCCTGGCGCCGGTGGCGGACGCTGCCGAGGTACTGGCCATGCAGCAAGCCGTCCGCGAGATCTACGTGGACCCCGCCATCTCGGACTACATCGTACGTTTGGTCAGCGCCTCCCGCAGCCACCCGGATGTCTACCTTGGCGCGTCACCACGGGGCTCACTCGCGCTCTACCGGGCCAGCCAGGCGTGGGCCGCCATGTCGGGACGCGACTACGTCATCCCTGATGACGTGAAGGTCCTTGCTGAAGCGGCCCTGGCGCACCGCATCATCGTCAAGACGGCCGCTTCCATCCATGGGCTCGACGGGCGAAGCCTGGTCAGCGAGATGCTGATGAGCGTTCCGGTCGGGACCCCGCGGCCGAATGCCGAAGGCCAGGGAGTGCGCCGGGCGTAGACGGCATCGCCGGAACGCCCGCACGGCTGATGCGCACGAAGCTGGGCCTCGTGGCGGCCGGTGGCCTGGTGGCGGCGGTCGCGCTCGTCAGTGGCTCGACGCTGGTGTATTTCCTTGCCTGGCTCGTGATCATGGCAGTGGGGGGCGCCCACCTGCTCGCCCGTCGCGGCCTTGGCGGTCTGGAGGCCGGCTGCTGGCTTGATCGCCGGCACGCCACGGTCGGTGACGTCCTGACCGTGACGTACACGCTGCGCTCGCGGGCGCGGCTGCCCAAGCCCTGGCTGGAGGTCCACAGCCCATCCACCCTGCCGCTGGCCATCCCGGGCCGGGTCGTCTCGCTGGGAGCGCGGACGGAACGGACGTGGGCCGCCCGGGTGCTTCTGCCGAGGCGTGGTCAGTACCGTGTCGATCCGCTCGTGGTCCGCACAGGAGACCCGCTGGGACTCTTCGAATCGGTGGCCAGCGTCGGGCCGGGGGCCAACATCCTCGTCTATCCCCAGGTCATGCCGCTTCCTGCATGGCACCTTCCGCCGGCCGCTGTCGAGGCCTCGTCGGCGCGTGGCCGGCACGGCCCTCATCTCACGCCAGTCGTGACGAGCGTGCGGCCCTACACCCCAGGGGACGCCTTCAATCGCATCCATTGGCGCTCCAGCGCCCGTCACCAGGAACTGCTGGTCAAGGAGTTCGACATCGAACCCTCGGCCGACCTGTGGATCTTCCTGGACCTGCACCGCAACGTACACGTGGGAGCCGGAGAGGCCGCCACCGTGGAGAGTGCAGTGAGCGTCGCGGCGGCCCTGGCTGGTCACGCACTGGCAGATGGGCGCGGTGTCGGCATGGAGGCGGTCGGCATGCGCCGGGCCGTCATCGCCGCCGATCGCGGCGCCCGCCAGCGACACAAGATCCTGGGACTCCTGGCCGTGGCGGAGGCGGAAGGGTCGACGCCGCTCGTCGAGATGATCCTGGAGAGCGCTGGTCGGGCGAGACGGGGCATGGCGGTGGTGGTCATCACGCCTTCGCTCGACGCGTCCTGGGTACGGCCCCTGGCAGCCCTGCGCGGTCAGGGCATGGCGCCCGTGGCGTGCCTCATCGATCCACTGGCACACGTCACCTTTGGATCGGCTCTGACAGGACGGGTCGAGCCAGCCCCGACCATCCGGGAGCCGCTCGAACGAGAGACTCGAGCCTTGCTGCACAGCCTCGCGGAGCACGACGTTCGCTCTCACGTGGTGGGGCCCGGGCGGCCGCTGGGCACGCAACTGGTCACCGGACGTGACGTCCACGACTGGAGGGCTGCGTGAGCCCGCGCCGACCACGCCGACCGCCCGTGCTCTCCCGGCCAGTGTCGGGCTGGTCGAGCCTGCTGCTCCTGCTGGGCATGCTCCTGGTGGTCGGCCTGGCAGTCGTGGACGCTCGCGCGCCAGTCCTCGGTTCGACTGACCATGGCCTCATGCCGCTGGTGGTCATCGTCTCGGCAGGCCTGGTGGGCACCCTGCTGGCGAGGAGCCGGATCGGGCTGGTGCGAGCGCACTTCATCGGTGCCCTGGCTGGAGCCGTGATCTTGCTGCTGGCGACGGCGGCAACGCTGGAGGGGGGCGGCCCGGGCGATCCTGACCCGCCGAGCCTGGCCCTGATCCATGAGCAGCTGGTCGAGGCTCAGTGACAGGGTCCAGTCCGAGGTGCGGATGCTCCTGGGCACTGACGAGACGCGTCCGGTGGTCCTCGCTGGCCTGTTCCTGGGGGCCATCGCCTGGTCGATCGGGCAGTTCAGCGCCTTCAGCGTGTTCCGCTACCGACGGGCTGGTCCTGCCATCGTCGCCAGCGGATCGCTCCTCCTCCTGAACGAGGCCCTGCCGCCCGCGGCCGGATCGTCCGATGACCTGCCCCTCCTGTGGGCCGTCACGCTCTTCGCCCTGCCTGCCATGCTCCTGCTTGTACGACTCCAGTACACGGCTCAAGCCGGACGGTGGTCGAGGCGGCAGATCGTGGCGAGCGCCGAGGTCGAGCGCCGATACCTGCAGCTGGGCGGGGTCTTCGTGGTCGCTGGTCATCGCCGCAGCGACGTCCCTGGCGGCCGTCGCCAGGGTGCCGGCTCAACCCGTCGACGAGGGCCTGCTGCGAGGGCCGCTCGAGGACCTGCGCCAGGAGGTCTATCGCTGGCTTCGCCTGGTCGCGGTCGACGTGAACAGCCAGGCATCGACCACGCTGGACGACCGGCTCCGGGTCGCCGACGATTGGGAGCCGGGCAGCGGCGTGGCCTTCAGCGTGGAGCTGCAGGGCGGTCTGCGCGGCAATTACTGGTGGCTCTCGGCCTTCTCCGACTTCGACGGACAGGCCTGGTCGCGAGCCGACACGACCACAGACGAGGTAGCCGCCCTGGCGCCTCTCGAGCTGCCGTCCGACAGCAGCGGCGCCGGACCCTTCGACGTCGTCGTCACGCTGACGCCACGGCGTTCCGCGCTGGCCCTGGGCACGCTCATCGCTCCCAGCGAGCCCCGGGTCGTGAGCCGCGACACTCGAGTGCGTAGTCTCGGCGACAGGGAAGGGCTGACGGAGATCACCTTCAGGGACGAGGTCCTTCGGGGCGCCAGCTACACCGTGGACTCCGCGATCCACGATTACGAGGGTGGTGAGCGCTCGCTGACGGCGGCCGTCCTGCGTGCGTCGGGCACCGACTACCCGGCCTGGATCGACCGCTACCTGCGCGTCGACGACGGAGCCTCCGGACCTCGGACCGCGCGCCTGGCCGCCGAGATCGACCCTGCTCACCGAGCGTGCCGGGCTTGACAGCGCGTACGACAAGGCGCTGCTCCTCCAGGACCGCTTACGCACGATGGAGTACTCCACCTCAGTGGCAGGGCTGTGTCAGCCGGGCGAGAACGTCCCGGAGTGTCTGCTGCGTACAGAGACGGGCTTCTGCCAGCACTTCGCGAGCACGATGGTGATGGCCCTGCGCGAGATGGAAGTGCCGGCTCGGCTCGTGAGCGGCTACCTGCCGGGCGAGCGCGCCGATGACGGTCGCTGGGATGTCCCACTGCAAGCCTCGCACGTCTGGGTGGAGGCCTACTTCGTCGGCGTCGGTTGGCTGCGCTTCGACCCCACGCCGGGAGAGCAGCTGCGACGCTTCGCACAGCTCCCCACCGAATTCGCCGAGGGTGAGCCGGTCGCCTCGGCGAGTCTTGACGCCAACGCCCCGACGCCGAGCGCGACTGAACGCGGCCGACGGTGATGCGTCCCCCAGCCCGTCACCTCCCGCTGGGGCCGCCGTCCAGCCGAGTGACGCCGGCGCCGACCCCTGGTCCGCTCTGTTGCCCGGCTTGGGGCTGGCGGCGCTCGGGCTCCTCATCCTGGTGGCCCTGCTGATCGCGCGCCTTCGCCGTCTCCCGGGGGCCGACGAGGCCCTGGCCTACAGCCGCATCGCCGGTCTCGCCGCTCGCCTGGGCTACGGCCCGCATCCCGCGCAAACGGAGTTCGAGTACGCCGCCAGCCTGTCGGACGTATTGCCGTCGGTCCGACAGGACCTCTATCTCGTCGCCGAGGCCCGCGTGGCGAAGCGCTACGGCCGTCGGGCCGTGGCGGGCCATCGACGGCCAGCGTTGCGGCGTGCGTACGCGCGGATCAGGACGGCGCTGCTGCGCCTGGGCTGGAGAGGCGGCCGCTAGGAGGAGGCATCGACCCGGGGGCGGTCAGCGGCGCGTGAGGGCCGTGACGTGCTCGTCGAGGTTGTGGGCGAGCAGGCGTGGCAGGCCCTCGCCCGTATCGAGGACACTGACGGCGGCAAGGGCGAAAGGCAATGACCAGAAGTGCTCCAGCCCGATGCCTAACAGGCCCAGCGCGAGGCAGCGCAGGATGCCATCGTGACCGACCACGATGGCCCACGCCGGGGGACGGACGTAGCCCCTGGCACGCTCGTAGCCCAGCACGGGATCGGCCGATCGCACAGGCGCGCTCGAAGGCACCGTCGCGGGCGAGTGAGCAGCCGACGGCTCCCTGACGATGGGGGTGGCGAGGATGGTGCGCAGGGTCCTCTGCGCCCGCTCGAAGGCTGCCGGCAGGGATTCGCCGCCGGGCGCGTGGTGACGGACCGGGTCCTCGAGCCAGCCCTGAAGCTGACGGGGATAGTGGCTGCGGACCTCGTCGAGCGTGAGCCCCTCCCACTCGCCCTGGCTGAGCTCCACGAGCGTGTCGAGCGGGCGCAGGGGAGCATCCGCTTCACGCGCTTCGTGGATGGCCTGGGCGGTCTCGGTGGCGCGGCGCAGCGGAGAATGCCAGATGGCCACGGGCGGCGTATCCGGCACCGGCACCGATGGGGCGGCCGCGGGGGCCGCCAGGCGCGCCCCGATGGCGGTGGCCTGGCGACGCCCTGTGTCGGTCAGCGGGACATCACCGCGGCCCTGGAAGCGCCCTTCCGCCAGCCACGTGGACTCACCATGCCTCACGAGCGCCAGGATGGCGGGCGCAGTCACCCCGGGGAGTCGAGGCTGATGAGCCAGACGTCGAGCATGGCATCGAAGGAGCGGATGCGCTCGGCGGTCTCCTCGGGGACGGGCTCATCGAGGGCCAGGATCATGAATGCGATCGAGCGCTTGTCCGAGCGGCCCAGGTGCATGGCGCTGATATTGACATCGGCCTCGCCCAGCGTCTGGCCTACGAGACCGATGGCGCCGGGGCGGTCCTGGTGGCGAGAGACGAGCATGTGCGCCGAAGGTGCCAGGTCGATCTCGTAGCCGTCGAGGGCTACCAGGCGTGATTCGCCGGCCGCCACGGTGCCAGCCACGGAGCGGTCGCCGCGCAGCGTGAGGAGCGAAGAGTAGCGGCCCGACTCCGGGATCTTGTGCACGGCCAGGTTGATGCCGCGGGCCTTGGCCAGCGCTGGTGCATTGACGAGGTTGACGCGCTCTTCCGTATGCGTCTCCAGGATGCCGCCCAGGGCGGCCGCCACGAGGGGCGCGGACTCCACGTCGGCCAGCTCGCCGGCGACCTCCAGCGCAAGACCGCTCAGGCCATCGGCGAACTGCGCATAGAACTGGCCGAGCGTGCGGGCCAGCGGCAGATACGGGGAGAGGGCGTCGGCCGTCTCCGGCGTCATCAGTGGAGCATTGACCGCGTAGCGAGCCGGGCGGCCGGCAAGCACGTCGCGCACCTGCTCGCAGGCCTCCACGGCGACCCGGGTCTGGGCCTCTTCCGTGGAGGCCCCCAAGTGGGGCGTCAGGATGGTGTTGGGCGCCGTGCGCAGCGGATTGTCGGGCGCGGGTGGTTCACTGGAGTACACGTCCACGGCCGCCCCTGCGATGATGCCGGCTGTCAGGGCTTCGGCCAGGGCCGCCTCATCGATGACCCCACCGCGAGCCACGTTGATGACATAGGCATCGCGCTTCATGGTCGCCAGTTCGGCAGCAGCGATGAGGTTGGTGGTGTCCTTCGTCTTGGGCACGTGGACCGTGATGGCATCTGCCACCTTGAGGATCTCCGGGAGCGGCAGGGGCGTGATGCCGTGCAGTGCGGCGGCTTCCGCGGTCACGAAGGGATCCGTGCCCACGACCTCCATGCCCAGGGCGCGCGCACGGTCGGCGACGGCCATGCCGATCTTGCCGAGCCCCACCACGCCCAGCGTCTTGCCCACCAGCTCGCGGCCCATGAAGGCGGCGCGGTTCCACTCACCTGCATGCATGGAAGCATCGGCGGCCGGCACGCGGCGAGCCAGGGCGAACAAGAGCGCGAGGGTGTGCTCCGCCGCGGCCACCGTGTTGCCCGTTGGCGCGTTGACGACGATGATGCCGGCCGCGGTGGCGGCGGCGATGTCGATGTTGTCCACGCCGACCCCGGCCCGGCCGATGACGACGAGGCGCCGCCCTGCGGCGATGGCCTCGGCATCGGCCTTGACGCCGCTGCGCACGAGCAGCGCATCGTAGTCGGGCAGGGCGGCCAGGAACTCGTCGCGCGGGAGGCCGGTGCGGACGTCGACCTCGTGCTGGGCACGCAGCAGCTCGACGCCCTCCCGAGCGAGCTTCTCGGCGACCAGGACCCGCATGGTCAGGACCTCGAGGCCGCGCTCGCGACCATGCTGGTGCCTGCCTGGCGGGCAGCCTCCGCCGCGACGCCACGGCGTGACCGGCACCCCGGCTGCCGTTGCACCTTCCTCGAGGACCGTCATGGCACGTACGATGTCATCGACGCTGACGTCGCCCAGGTGGCCGACGCGGAAGATCTTGCCCTTGAACTTGCCCTGGCCTCCGGCCAGCACCAGGCCGCGTGCCTGCAGCTCCCTGTTCACGGCGGACCATTCGACGCCCTCGGGGACACGGGCTGAAGTCACGCTGTCGGAAGCATGGGCCGGGTCGGCGAAGAGCTCGAAGCCCAATGCCTGCAGGCCCGCCCGTGAGGCAGCGCCACAGGCCGCGTGCCTGGCGAAGACGGCCTCCATGCCCTCGGCCTCCATGAGTGCCAAGGCGGCCTCCAGCTGGAAGACGAGGCCCACGGCCGGTGTCCAGGGAGTCTGGCCCTTGGGCAGCACCTCGCGGTGTCGACCCAGGTCGAAGTAGAAGCGAGGCATCGTGGCCGTGGTGGCCGCCTCCCAGGCTCGCTCCGATGCGGCCGCCATGGCCAGACCCGGCGGGATCATCCAGGCCTTCTGTGATCCGGTCACCACGACGTCGATCTCCCAGGCGTCCATGTGGAAGGGCATGGCGCCGATGCCGCTGACGCCGTCTACGACGATGAGGGCCTGCGGGGCAGCCTCGCGGATCGCGGCAGCCAACTCAGCGAGAGGGTTGGTGACGCCCGTGGAGGTCTCGTTGAAGGTGACCAGGACCGCCCTGGGACTGCGGTCCTCTGATGCCATGGCGCGGATCGATTCACGGACGGAGTCCGGGTCGGCTGCCTGACCCCATTCGACCTCGAGGACCGTGACATCAGCTCCGTAGATGTCCGCGATCCGGGCGAACCGTTCACCGAAGTTGCCGATGCTCACAGCCAGCACGGGGTCGCCGGGCGAGAGGAAGGAGACAACGGCGGATTCGAGGCCGCCCGTGCCCGATGAGGTCAGGATCATGACATCGCTCTGTGTCCCGAACCAGGGCCGCATGCCGGCGCTGGCGCGGACGAGCAGCTCCTGGAACTCCGGGCCTCGATGATTGATCATCTGCCGCGAGCCGGCCTCCCGGACAGCAGGAGGAAGCGGCGTGGGGCCGGCGATTCGCAGGTTCTGGGGCGGCACGAGGGTCTCCTTCTGCCGTGGCGGACACGGGCGCGCCACTCAGTCAACGGGCGAGGGTGCCCTAGATGGTAGTCGCGACGCGTGGGGTGCGCACTAGACTTCCGGGATGGACAGCGCGGATGGTGCCGCTCACAGAGGCGCACGCCCGGAATCGTTGTCCCTACGGGGCGAGGCTGCCCACACACCCCTGGCGGCACGCATGCGACCGCGCGACCTCGCCGAGTTCGTGGGCCAGGCTCCGCTCGTCGGCGAGCGCGGAGCCCTGCGCCGCATGGCCGAGCGGGGACGACTCGCCTCCATGGTGCTGTGGGGCCCGCCAGGCGTGGGCAAGACCACTCTGGCCCGACTGCTGGCTGAGGCGGTGGGCACGCGGTTCGACACACTCTCGGCGACTTCCAGCGGGGTCAAGGAGGTTCGCGCCGCGGTCGCCCAGGCGCGCGACTGGCTCGACCGGGGCGGCAGCGCCACGGTCCTCTTCATCGACGAGATCCACCGCTTCAACAAGGGTCAGCAGGACGCCCTACTGCCGCACGTCGAGGAGGGGGTGGTGACGCTCATCGGAGCGACCACGGAGAACCCGTACTTCGAAGTGAACGCCGCTCTCCTGTCGAGGCTGCGGGTATTCCGGCTGGAGCCCCTGTCCGATACCGACGTGGCCGCTATCGTCGATCGGGCACTACGCGACCCTCGCGGTTTCGGCGGCGGCGTCACGCTGGACGAGCCGGCTCGCGAGCACCTCGTGGCCATCAGCGCAGGCGATGCTCGAGCTGCCCTCAACATCCTCGAGTCGGCGGCCTCCCTGGCTGGTAGCGGCGATGGCGCGGACGCTTTGCCCGTGTCGCCGAGCCTTGAGGACATCGAGACTGCTGCCCAGCAGCGCGTCCTGGCCTACGACCGCGCCGGGGACGGCCATTACGGCACCGTCTCGGCATTCATCAAGTCGATGCGCGGCAACGATCCAGATGCTGCGCTCTACTGGCTGGCCACCATGGTGGCGGCAGGGGAAGACCCCCGGTTCATCGCGCGCCGCATCGTCATCGCCGCCAGCGAGGATGTGGGCAACGCGGACCCGCGGGCCCTGCAGATCGCGATCGCGGCAGCCCAGGCGCTTGAATGGGTGGGTCTGCCCGAGGCTCAGTACGCCCTCGCGCAGGCGGTCGTCTATGTCGCGACGGCTCCCAAGTCGAACCGCTCCGGCCAAGCCTACTGGGCAGCCCTGGCCGACGTGCGCGAGCACGGCTCTCTGCCGGTGCCGAAGCATCTGCTCAACGCGCCGCATCGTGGCATGCGCAGCCACGGCATCGGCGTGGGGTACAAGCTGCCCCACGACTACGAGGACGCGGATGTCGAACAGCAGTATCTCCCCGACGCCCTCGTCGGGCAGGCGCTACTACGACCCTTCCGGACCAGGGCTGGGAAGCGCGCATCAAGGAGCGCATGGACGCGCTGATGGAGGCGAGGAAGCACCGACAGGGAAGTGGGTAGGCATCGCCAGCGCGGCCGCCAGCAAGGTCCGCCAGCCCGCCGGCGACCCCGCCTCGTCCGACCGCTATGCTCGGTGACATGAGGGGAGCGGCGCCACGATGCGGATGACTGACCTGCGGACGGGCTGGGCGGTGCTCGGCAACGACGGCCGGCGCCTCGGTTCCATCAAGGCGGTCGGGCAAAACTACATCCTGACCTCGCGGCCCGGCTTCGCCGCCGACCTGTACGTCCCCGTCTCGTTCATCGCCAACGTGACCAGTGGCGCCGTCCATCTCAACGTCACGGCGCGAGACGCCGAGCAGATGGGCTGGGAGCAGCAACCTAGGGACCAAGAGGAGTTCGAGGCCGGCTCCGACACGGACGCTCCAGCGGCATCTCTGAAGACGCAGCAACGGCACGGCCCACGGTCTGCCGGTCGAGCCCTTAGACTGCGCGCTCAGGACACGCATATGGAAGGGCACACATGATCGTTCTCGCATTCGTGGTCATCGCGCTGGTGGCGGGCTACATCGCCAACTTCCTGGTCGGCAAGGGCAAAGGCTTCCAGCCCTGGGAGCTCTTCGTGGCCGGCATCATCGGCTCGTTCGTGGGCGGCACACTCCTGAGCCTCATCGAGGGGGACTTCGACATCTCCCTCAGCGGCCTCATCGGGTCCGTCGTCGGCGCCATCGTCGTCCTGGCCGCGTGGGGCTGGCTGCGCACGGGTCCGCTCAAGGGCAAGGTCTAGCTCCGGCGCTGGCTCCCGGGCGCTGCGGCTGGCAGTCAGGTCGCTTCGACGCTGCGTGCTGCAGCCCGCCGCGGCGGGCTCCCGGAGACCCGATCAGTAAAGGCCGAACAGGTCCAGGATGACGAACAGGAACCAGGCCACCGCGAGGCCGGCCACCAGGATGCCGGACACCGTCGCGATGCGCCGCAGGTCCTCGCGAACGTAGACATTCTCGGCCGCCACGCGAGCCTGCAGGCTGTCCTGCTTCACGATGAACCGCTTTCTGAGCTCGACCCGGCGCCGCTGCCGGGGCCACGGGGTCCTCGATCGTGACTTCCGTTGTCTCCAGGACGAGCGAGTCGATGGCTTGGTCGATGCCGGGATCCCAGGTCGTGTCCGTCGACGTCGAAGGGAGGTGCTGCCGAGCGGCTTCTGCTGGCGCACCGGGACGTGACCGCCGGGTCGGTGGGTGGAATGGCTGCCACGAACCCGCTTGGCCACGAGCTGCTCTCCTTGTATGTCGGTCGGTCGGTCGGGCCGAAGGATAGCACCGTGTCGGGTCGCGCCGCCCGGCTGTCCGCTGCTACAGTCCGGATATGGAGGGAGCGGCCGGCATCCTCGCGCCAGTGGTCGCCGTCGTGGCACTGGTCCTGGCCTCGATCGCCCTCGTCCTGGTGGTCCGCCAAGGGCGACAGACGCCCGATTGGCCGTCGCCGGGAGCCCGGACCGCCGGGCTCGAGCGCCGACTTGGTCAGCTTGGCCAGCGTCTCGATGTCGTGGAGGCAGAGGTCGACGCGCAGCGAGGCGTGACGGGGGCCGCCCTACCGCCGACCGGCACGGTGCGCGGCGCGGGTGTCGCGGTCTCGCACCTGGGCCTCGTTCGTTTCGATGCCTTCGAGGATGCTGGGGGCGCCCAGTCGTTCGCCTTGGCACTCATCGATGACGACGGTGACGGTGTCGTGTTGACGAGCCTGCACTCCCGCCAGGCGACGCGCCTCTACATCAAGGCCATTCGCCGAGGCGTCGCCGACTCCCCGCTCTCAGACGAAGAGGTCCGTGCGATGCAGAACGCCGGGATCACGCCCACGGTGTGACAAAGAAGCTGTCACGGCCGTCCAGCAGGGTGGTGCTCGATGACCGCGATCGGCACGCCTCTGGATGGCCCCCTCCTTCCCTCCGGGTACGGTCCCGATCGTGGAGCCCCCGTCGCCATCGAGGACATCCGGAGCCTCCTCTCAGGCTTGGATCGGCGTCAACGCCTGGCTGTCACTCATGGTGATGGGCCGCTGCTCGTCATCGCTGGCCCGGGGACGGGCAAGACGGAGGTCATCACGCGCCGCATCGCCTGGCTCATCGCCAGCCGGCGTGCGCGCCCGTCGCAGATCCTGGGGCTCACGTTCACGGAGCGCGCCGCGGACGAGATGCAGGCCCGCGTGGATCTGCTGGTGCCCTACGGCCAGGCAGACACTGCCATCCACACCTTCCACGCCTTCGGTGACTGGCTGCTCAGGGAGCACGGCCACGACATCGGGCGTCCGATGGACCCGCGGGTCATCGGGCGTGCTGAGGCTGTGGTCCTCGTCCGCGATCGGATCTTCGAGCTTGGGCTGTCCCGCTACCGTCCCCTGAGTGATCCGACACGCTTCGCTGGAGCGCTCGTGGATCTCTTCGCCCGGGCCAAGGAGGAGGGCCTCCGACCGGCTGACCTGGCAGCCTATGCTGACCGAATTGGAAGCCGGTGCCAGGTCGGTTTCGCCGGTGCCTGAAGGCCTTCCGGCGCAGGAGGCCGTGGCCGCTCTACTGGATGAGGCCGCCTCCCAGACGGAACTGGCGGCCGCGTACCGTGGCTACCAGGAGATGCTGGCAGAGCGCTCGCTCGTCGATCACGGCGACCAGGTGGCTGAGGCCGTGCGCCTGCTTGAGGAGCGGCCGGCGGTCCGGCAGGCATTGCGCCAGCGCTTCCGATCCATCGTCGTGGACGAGGCCCAGGATGCCAATCCGCAGCAGCTGGCGCTCGTGCGCCTCGTGGCCGGCGAGTCCGGCAATGTCACCTTCGTAGGTGACGACGACCAGGCTATCTACGCATTCCGCGGAGCGGTCGGCCAGGGGCTGACCAGCCTGGGTGACGCATACCCCAGCCTGCGAGACCTCGTGCTGCGGCGCAATTATCGCTCCCGCAAGCCTATCCTTGATGCGGCCCGGCGTCTCATCCGCTGCAACGACCCCGACCGCCTGGAGGTCCAGCGCGGCGTGGACAAGTCCCTGACCGCCGTGCGCCGGGCGACGCGGCCAGCCCCCGTCAGGCACGCGGTCTTCGCTACGACCGAGGACGAGGCCGACGCCGTCGCGGTGGAGATCGAGCACCTGCTTCGGAAGGGGCGGCGAGCTGGGTCGGTGGCGGTCCTGGTGCGAACCAACGCTGACGCCGAGCCGGTCTTGGCCAGCCTTGATGTGCGTGGCATCCCACGGCGCTTCTCAGGCGCCTCTGGCCTGTTCTCCCACCGTGAGGTCCGCGACGTCCTCAGTCTTCTGCGCGTCATGGCCTCTCCCGCGTCATCGGAGGATCTCTACGCGGTCCTGACCGCCGCACCCCACGGGCTGGGCGGAGAGGATCTGTCTGCCATCTGCGACCTGGCCAACCGTCGTCGGCGCAGCCTCTGGTCCGTCGTGACCGAGCTACTCGAGCAGCCGGGTCTGTTGCGTCTCTCTGTCGACACGCGGACTCGCCTGCATCGCTGCGTCGAGTTGTTGCGGGCCTCCCTGGCCTCCGCGCATGAACGTGCAGCTCCGGCGGTCCTGTACGAGTACCTGCGGGAGAGCGGCTGGCTGCAGATGCTTGTAGCGCTTGCCGAGAGCGGTGACGACGGCCCCCTGCGCCGAGTGGCCCGGTTCTTCGAGGTCGTCAAGGCGCAGTCCGACCTGTTGGGCGACCCGCGGCTGCCTCTCTTGGTGCCCACGCTCCAGGCGCTCATCGACGCCGGCGAGGACCCCACCGTGGCAACGCCCGTCGACCAGGTGGACGCCGTGTCGGTGCTCACCGTGCACCAGGCGAAGGGACTGGAGTTCGCCACGGTCTTCGTCGTCGGGATGGCGGAAGGGCGGTTCCCGCTGCCTCCTCGCCGGGACGCCTTGGCACTCCCCGCGGCACTCACTGGACGACCGGCCTCGAATGACCCCGACAGGCAACGTGCGGAGGAACGGCGGCTGTTCTACGTGGCCATGACGCGTGCTCGCGATGAGCTCATCCTCAGCCACGCCATCCGCGGGGCACATGGAGGGCGCCAGCGGCGGCCTTCCGGCTTCCTCGCCGAGGCGATGGGCCGCCCGGTCGACGCATGACCTCGGGACGGAGGATGAAGTCCGCCTGGAGCCTCCGCCTGAGCCACCCTCGATGACCCCCCGAGCGGTCACCCGGTCGCGTGGCCGCGGCACGGCGCTCACACTGAGCTTCACGCAGGTCGACGACTACCTCGCCTGTCCGCGCAAGTACCACTTCCGGCACGTCGTGGGCGTCCCGGTACCGCCGCACCACGCTCTGGTGTTCGGCAACGCCATCCACCAGGCCGTGGCCGTCGCGAACCTGGCCACCATGCGGGGTCAGGACCCGGACGAGGCCGCCGTCTTGGCCACCCTGGAGGCCCACTGGCGCAGTGAGGGCTTCCATTCAGCGGAGCATGAGTCTGCACGGTTCGCCAGTGGGCAGGTAGCGCTGCGGCGCTTCCTGCAGCGTTCCACCGAATCCCCCGGAGACCGAGTCCTGGCCGTGGAGCAGCCCTTCTCCGTCCTCTTGGGCGACACCCGGGTGCGCGGTCGCTACGATGCCGTGCGCGTGGTCGATGGCGCCACGATCATCACCGACTACAAGTCCGGTGACGTCCGTGACCAGGAACGGGCGCGCCAACGGGCCAGGGACGCGCTGCAATTGCAGATCTACGCGCTGGCCTGGGAAGCCGAGCACGGTGGACGCCCGGCTGCGGTGGAGTTGCACTTCCTTGAGGGAGACGTCGTGGGCCGGGTGACGCCGACGGATCGCCAACTCGAGCGGGCGGCGCAGAAGGTCGCCAGAACCGCCGAAGGCATCCGCGCCGGCTCGTTCCAGCCATCGCCTGGCTTCCCGGTGTGCGACTGGTGTCCGTACCGACGCATCTGCCCTGCCGCAGCGTGATGGGCGTCTACACTCCGGACGGTGTCGGTCCGCGAGCGAAGCATCACCTTGGTCCTCGTGGTGTCGGCGCTGGTCGCCTGGTTCTGCGTCGTCCTTGTCTTCCTGACGCTGTCGCCGCAGGGTGATGCCGGCGTCCAGCTTCTGGGCTCCATCAGCCTCGGAGTCGCGGTGGCGCTGACCGCCTGGCCGCTGCTGTGGGCGATGCGCCGTGGAGCGCCTGGCTCGCTGGTGTCGGCAGGACGGCGGGCCGGCCTGATCGGCCTCGTGATCAGCATCCTCGTCGTGCTTCGCGTCCTTGACGCGGTCTCCGTGCCGGTCGTCCTCTTCCTGTTGATCGGGGCAGTCATGGTCGAGCTCGCCCTGACGTTACGACGCTGATGAGCGGGACCGCGAACCACGTGGCCCAGCTCGATCGACGCCCCGCCGCTGACCTGGTCACGATAGGCTTCGGAGCATGTCGACAGCGGCGAAGCCGACCTCACGGGGTCACAGAGGCGCGGGCCGCCGGCCTGAGCGAACGGAAGGGCGCTGACATCCTGGCGCGCTTCTACGACCTGGACGTGCTGGACGTGTCGTACGACGCCGAGCTGTATCAGCGACTCGCCCACGAGGCTGGCGAGTCCGTCCTGGAACTCGCTGTCGGCAGCGGGCGGCTGGCCATCCCCCTCGCGCTGGCGGGGCACCGGGTCGTCGGCGTCGATCACGACGCCGCCATGCTCGAGCGCGCTTCGGCCGCCTGGGACAGCGCTCGCGGGTCCATCGAGCGCGATCGGCTGAGCCTGCATGAGGCCGACTTCACGTCGTTCCGAGTCGGCGACCGGTTCGACATGGTCTTCGTCGCGGTCAACACCTTCCTGCTGACCGAGGACGACTCGGCGCGCCTCGCGCTGCTCGCGTGCCATGCGTGAGCAGCTGCGACCAGGCGGCGTGGCCGTGATCGAGGTCAGCACGCCGGACGAGGACGAGCTGGCCTCGTTCGACGGACGCGCTCCAGCTCGAGTGGCTGCGACACGAGCCGGAGAGCGGCGATCTGGTGGCCAAGCTGGCCAGCGCCCGACACGACCCGGACGTCGCCAGCGTGTCTCTGTGCCAGGTGTTCGAGTGGACCCCAGCCCACGGCGGCACACTCTCTCGCGTGGCCCGGACGGACATCCTGCACCTCGTCCCGCCCGCGAGACTGGTCGATCTGGCGACTCGATCCGGCTTCGGGGAGGTCGATCTCTGGGGGGACCATCTATCCATGCCCTATGGTTCCGGAAGTCACCGGGCCATCGTGGTCGCGCGGTTGGTATAGTCCGGCCGTGGCCACCTCAGAACAGATCCGCCTGCTGCTGGTCGAGGATGTCGCCCAGGTCTCGCAGTATGTGCGGAACCTCCTGCAGCATCAGAAGCCGGTCCGCCTCCTGGATACGCTGACGGACGGCCATGTCGTGCTGGACCGGATCCGCGAGCTGCGTCCGGACGTGCTCATGGTGGACGCACTCCTGCAGGGCAAGACCAGCGGTCTCGAGGTGGCCGAGCAGGTCCGCCAGGCCGGCCTGCGCATCCCCATCATCATCGTCACCGTGCCCCAGAAGCCGGTCAAGGTCGGGGAGGGGATGGGCATCATCGAAGTGCTCGCCATGCCCTTCTCGGGCTTCGAGCTGATGAACGCGGTGAACCACGCCAGCAGCCGCTATCGGGCCACTGCGCCCGAGCGCTATGTCGCGCTCGTACGTCGTCTACTCCGGGAAGGGTGGCGTTGGCCGCACCACGATCGCCTACAACCTGGCGGTGTCGTTCGGGCAGATGCCCGGCGTCCGAGTGGCGCTCATCGACGGTGACCTCCAGTTCAGCGATCTGCGCGGCCTGCTGCGCGTCCCGGACGCCGCCCCGTCCCTGCTCCAACTGCCGACCGACCGCATCTCCGAGAGCGACCTTGCCTCCGTGCTGTGGCGCGACCCCTCTGGCATCGACCTGCTGCTGGCCCCACCCAGGGTGGAGCAGTCCGAGATGGTGACGGCGCGAGACGTCGAGAAGGTCCTATCCCTGCTGCGGCGCATCTACAACGTCATCGTGGTCGACGCATCACCCGCCATCACGGACACGTCACTCGTCTACCTCGATGACGCCGATGGCATCCTGACCGTCGTCACGCCGGACCGGAACTCGGTGCGAGCTGCCCGTCTCGCCGGGCAGGCTTTCGTCGCTGCCGGCATGTCTCCGCACAAGATGATGCTGGTCCTCAACCGCGCCGGCACGCCTGGCATCAGCGCCCGAGCAGATGGCGGCGGAGCTGGGGCGCCTGCCGGATGTGGCGATCCCCGACGACCAGCCACTCGTGAAGGCCACCACGGCTGAGGGCGTGCCGTTCGTCATGGCCCACCCCACGGCGCCTGCCAGCCTGCGCATCATGAGCATCGCCCAGACATTGATGGCGCCACCCGAGCCCGTGGCGCCCCAGCCTGCTCCGAGCCTGGCTCCCTCCTTCGCCTGACCTGATGGGTGACCCGCGACCCATCGGCTTCTTCGACTCGGGGGTCGGTGGATTGACCGGTCCTCGTGGAGGTCATGCGACGGCTTCCGCTCGAAGACACCGTCTACCTGGGAGATAACGCTCGCACGCCGTATGGGCCTCGCCCGGACGAGGAGGTCGTGCGCTTCAGCACGGAATGTCTGGATGTGCTGGCCGAGCGTGACGTCAAGGCCATCGTGGTCGCCTGCAACACGTCCACGGCCATCGCCCTGCCCATCCTTCGACGCCGCTACGCCCTGCCCATCCTGGGCGTCGTCCGGCCCGGCGCTACCGCGGCCGTCCTGGCGACCCGGACGCGCACGGTCGGCGTCATCGCCACCCAGGCGACGGTGCGCTCGCATGCCTACTTCGAAGCCATCAAGGAAGAGGACCCCTTCGTCGAGGTCTACGAGCACGCCACCCCGGACCTGGTGCCGCTGGTCGAGGCGGGCAGGCTCGATGGCGCGGAGGTGGAGGATGTCGTACGTCGATCACTCGCCCCGCTCCTGGGGTCCGAGGCGGTCGGCGGCGCGGCAGGTGATGGTTCGTTCGTATTCCCCATGCCACGTGGTGCCCGGATCGACACGCTGTTGCTGGGGTGCACGCACTATCCGCTGCTCGGTGCCGTGATCAGGCGCGTCGTCGGCGACGACATCGCCGTGATCGACTCCGCGTCGGCCACGGCCAGCGCTCTCGCCAGCCTCATGGAGGTCCACGACCTCGGTGCGCCCGACCGCCCGCGGGGACGTCACCTCACGCTCACGACCGGCGGCATGGATGCCTTCCGCCACACCACTCGGCGTCCTGTTTGGTGAGGGGTTCGGAGAGGTGCAGGCCATCGACCTCCCGGCCGGGGCCGCGCCTCGCCCGTTCGCTCCGACCGGCGCCTCCGTGCTCTCGTCGGGCGCGCGGCCGTGACCATCACCGGAAACGCCGACCGACTCCTGGCCAGCCGGTCGGTTCGACTTGGCTTGGCGATCGGCACGGGGCTGGCAGCGCGAGCCGTGGCCGCACGCGCCACGCTGCAGCCCTCGGAAGGGCTCGTCGACTGGGAACGAGCGCAGCGCATGGCGCGTCGGCGGCTCATCCGCGCCCAAGGACACCTCACCGATCATCAGTTGCGGGCCACGCGCCCGGCCTACGCCCGTCACATGGCACGGGTCGTTCCCCTGCTCGAGCGCCGCCTGGGGGCCGACCTGCCGGGTGTCGTGGAGCGTCATGCCGTGGCCAGCCGCACCGAGTGGGCGGACGCCAACATGGACACCTTCAAGGCACTCGTGGCACATCTCGAGCCGAGCCTACGGCCCCGTGGTCCGCAGGGCAGCCTGCGCGTCGGCGTCGCGGTCGCGGCGAACCGTCTGCTGACGACCGGCCAGGTGGGGCTCCTGCTCGGCTACCTGGGTACCCGGGTGCTGGGCCAGTACGACGTGGCGCTGCTCTCCGCCGAGCAGGCTCCCGGTCGCCTGCTCTACGTGGAGGAGAACATCCGCTCGGCGGCACGCGCCCTCGGCATACCCCTGGATACCTTCCGACTCTGGGTCTGCCTGCACGAGACGACGCATGCCTTCGAGATGGAAGCCCATCCCTGGCTGCGTCCCTACCTGCGTGAACGCCTCGAGCGACAGGTGTCGCTCTTCGCAGAGCAGGCGCGGCACCTGCAGCGACATGGGCTGCGCTACATCGTGCGTCGCTGGCGCGCCGCCGCCGCCGAGGGATCGTGGCGCGGCTTGCTCGATCCCGAGCAGCGAACGCTCTTCAGGGAGACACAGGCGGTCATGAGCCTCATGGAGGGCTTCAGCGACTGGGTCATGGACGAGGTCGGCGCGGAGCTCATCCCGGATGTGGCGTCCATACGCCGTCGCTTCGAGTTGCGTCGCAGCCAACGTCGGCGTGGGCATCGACCGCATCCTCGCCAGGATCACTGGTCTGGACCTCAAGCTGGCACAGTACCGACGCGGGGAGCGCTTCGTGGCCGGCGTCCACTCGCTCGGCGGCAGCGCAGCCATCGCCCACCTGTGGGACGGACCTGAGACACTTCCCAACGAAGCGGAACTGGACGACCCTGCCGCCTGGCTGGCACGCGTCATGCCGACCCTGGGTGGCTGGCCGTCGGACGTGCCGGCTGCCGACGTACCAGCAGGGAGGACCTGACGCCGACGATGCCTCGCGGGACCGAGCCAGCCGCCATCGCCTTGACGCCCATCCTGTCGGCCCGCTATCGCGAGGAGGACCTGGCCCGCATCCGCGCGGTGGCACCAGGAGCGCGACTCGTCAGCGTCTCGCTCGAAGGACTGTCCGACAGCGCGCTCGATGATGTCGAGGTGCTGCTGCGCGGGCCGATGCCGGCGGCAAGCTTCGACCGTCTCCTGGCGCGAAGCCCGCGGCTCTCCTGGGTGCACTCGGCGACGGCCGGCGTGGAGCGCCTGCTGACTGCTGAGGCGGCCGGCCGCAGCCTCGTCATCACCAACGCGCGGGGTGTCTTCAGCGAGCCCATCGCCGAGTACACGATGATGATGATCCTGGCGGTCGTGCGGCGGCTACCGGAACTCTTGGAGCTGCAGCGGGAACGCACCTGGCAGCCGCTGCCGGCGCGGGAACTGCGACAGGTCACCATCGGCATCGTCGGGCTCGGGTCCATCGGTCGGGCGGTGGCGCACCTGGCCGTGGCCTTCGGAGCGCGGGTCATCGCCACCCGGCGCGGATCCTGAACGGTTCGATGGCCGCGAGCCCATCCCCGAGGGACTCGACCAGATCCTCTCCCATGACCAGCTGCCGGAGCTGCTGGCCGCCGCGGATTTCGTCGTCCTGGCAGTGCCACTCACGAGCACGACTGACAAGCTCATGGACGCTCGCCGCCTGAGCCAGATGAAGCGAGGTGCCTGGCTCATCAACGTGGCACGCGGCCGGCTCGTGGACCAGTCCGCCCTGCTTCGGGCTCTGCGAAGCGGATCGTTGGGCGGCGCCGTTCTGGATACGCTCTGGGAAGAACCGCTGCCCCCAGCTCGCCGCTTTGGGACGCACCGGGTCTCATCATCACGCCACACACCTCCTGGTCGAGTGGGCGAGTCCTCGATCGCAGCATCGAGCTCTTCTGTGAGAATCTCGCGCGTTACCGCGACGGGCGCGAGCTGCTTAACGTCGTCGATCGGGAGGCGGGCTACTAGATGCAGATCGCCATCGTCGGGCTTGCCCGCTCCGGCAAGACGACCGTCTTCAATACGCTGACCCGCGGCACGGCGGAGACCGGCGGCTTCGGCGGCCTGACCGTCAACACGGGCGTGGTCAAGGTGCCTGATGAGCGTCTGGTCCGCCTCACCAGCGTCTTTCGCCCCAAGCGTGAGGTGCCAGCCGACGTCACCTACGTGGACCTGCCGGCACCCGCCCTGGCCGCCGAGGGAGCACCGCACACGGACATCCCGGCAGACCAGCTGGCTCGCCTGCGCAACGCCGATGCCTTGCTGCACGTGGTGCGGGCCTTCGCCGACGACACCGTGCCGCACCCGCTGCTGGGAGTGGACCCCCAGCGCGACCTCGAGCAGCTGGAGCTGGAGTTCACGCTGGCCGACATGGGCGTCGTGGAGAAGCGCGTCGACAAGCTGCGCACCTCGGGCCGCCACGGCACGCCGGCGGAGCGGGAGGCCAACGACCGGGAGCTGGAGGTCCTCGAGCGCATCCTGCCGGCCCTCACCGAGGGTCGGCCCATCCGCGACCTGGCACTATCGGCCGACGAGGAGCTGCGCGTCCGGGGCTTCCGCTTCCTGACGGAGAAGCCGGTCCTCGTGCTGCTCAACATCGGCGAGATCGACCTCGCTCGCGCCGACGCTCTCGCGGGCGACCTTCAGGCTGGCATCCATCACGCCAGGACCAGCGTGGTGTCGCTGTCTGCCCGCATCGAGATGGAGATCGGCCAGCTCGACGAGGACGAGGCGCGGGTCTTCCGCGAGGACCTCGGACTGGAGGGCTCGAGCCTGGAACGAGTCATCCGCGCCAGCTACTCGCTCCTGGGGCTGATCAGCTTCTTCACGGCCGGCCCGGATGAGACACGGGCCTGGACGGTCCATCAGGGCGCTTCGGCCGTGGACGCCGCGGGCGCCATCCACTCCGATCTGGCTCGCGGCTTCATCCGCGCCGAGGTCATCGGCTGGCAGGAGCTACTCGAGTTCGGATCGATGGCGGAAGCCAAACGCCACGGCAAGGTCCGCTCGGAGGGCAAGACCTACCAGGTGCAGGACGGAGACGTCATCGAGATCCTCTTCAATGTCTGATCCGGCGGCGGACCGGTCCAGCGACTTGACCGCGGGTCAGGGAAGCCGGTCGTCGCCCCAGACGGCGTCGTCCGGTTCGACGTCCACCAGCATCGTGCGGTAATCCGGCGCTTCGGACGCGCCCCGGCGCGCCACCGTGACGTCGGACACGAAGGTCCCGTCATCCATGGCCGAGACATTGACGGCCACCCGCAGTTGGGAATCGTCGATGACGAGGAAGCCGGACCTCTGAGCCAGATCGGCGGCGATCGCCTCGATGAGCGAGTCCTCGCGGAACCCTTCGATGACCCGGGTGCGCGAGGCGACCACCATCTCCAGGAACTCCGATTCGTCGTACTCGACCTCGTGGGCCAGGAGGATGTCCGCGAAGATGTCGCTGTCGCTCTCATGGAGTTCGTAGAAGAACAGGGGTACGTCGCCGTCGCGCATGGTCACGGGCACGAGTATAGGCTTCGCCGGACGGCCGCCCGGAACGAGGCACGCTGTGGCGGTCGGCAGGGCAGGCAGGGACGGAGGGTGGATGCGCAGGCCGGATGTGATCATCGTCGGGGCGGCCACGCGCGACCTGAACGACGAGGCGCCGCGTGGCTGGCTGCTGGGCGGTGGCGTGACCTACGGGGCACTCGCCCTGGCGCGCCTGGGCGTTCGTACGGGCGTCCTGCTCGGACTCGACGAGGAAGCGCGCGCGGCCCCGGAACTCGACCTGATCCGCGACGCCGGGGCAGAGATCGTGGAGGTGCCCCTGGCAAGGGGCCCCGTGTTCCGCAACACGGAGACGCTGGCAGGGCGCGTGCAGACCTGCAACGGGCCCAGCGACCCCGTTCCAACGGCCGCCCTGCCTGAGCGCTGGGCCAACGTACGCACGTGGGTGCTGGCGCCGGTGGCCAGCGAGATCCACGACGAATGGGCGGGCGCGCCGCCCGCCGATGCCTGCGTGGCCCTGGCCTGGCAGGGCATCCTCCGGCACCTGGAGCCCGGCGTCCGGGTGCGACCGCTGGAGCCGGGGCCTTCCACCCTGGTCCGCCGCGCGGACATCCTGGCTGTCAGCCGGCATGACATCCCAGGCGACCTGCCGCTACGCAGCATCGGTCAATGGTTACCGCCGTCGGCAGAACTGCTCCTGACGGCCGGCCTCCTGGGCGGCCTGCTCGTCGGGTTCCGGGACCATCGGCTCGTGGAGGCACGCGCCTACCCAAGCGTCCCGTCGCCCATCGAGGTCGATGCCACCGGGGCGGGGGACACGATGCTGGCCGGCCTGGTGGCGGCCCGGGTCGCCGGCGGAGCGGACGGTCATCGCCTGGGTCGTGATCTGCATCTCGGCGCCCTGGCGGGCAGCCTGCTCGTGGAGGGACCGGGCATGAACTCGGTGCCCACCCTCGGCCAGTTGAAGGAGCGGCTGGCGCGCTGTTGAGCGCTGAGATCGAGTGCCAACGCCACGCTGGAACTACTCCTGAACGGGGACCGCCGGCACCTTGCGGTGCCGGCGGTGCAACGTGCGCGTGCCCGGCGCTAGCCAGGCGGTCGGGTCCTTACCCGGCGGCGTTCTCCGCGGTGATGAGCTCGACACCGGTGTCGATGGTGGGCTCGAGGGTCTCTCCGTTGATGAGCTTGATGAGGCTCTCCACGCCGAAGTAGCCCATGTTGATGGGGTTCTGGGCGATGGTGGCCTCCATGTCACCGGCCAGGACAGCCTCACGGGCGTCCGGGTTGGCGTCGTAGCCCACGACCGTCACCTGGTCGAGGAGGTCGGCGGCGCGCAGCGCCTCGACCGCGCCGAGGGCCATCTCGTCATTGCTGCCGAAGATGCCGGCCAGGTCGGGGTGCTGGGTGATGATGTCCTCGGTCGCCGCCAGGCCCTTGGCGCGGTCCCAGTCGGCCGGGACCTCCATGACGAGGTCGAGGCCACAGGCCTCGACGGCCGCCTTGGAGCCCTCGGCGCGGGCCTGCCCGGTCGTGGTGGTGATGAGGCCCTGGAGGATGGCCACCTTGCTGCCGGGCTCCAGGTTGTCGCAGAGGTACTGGCCGGCCAGCGCGGCGCCGACGGCGTTGTCCGTACCGATGTACGTGACGCCCTCGTTGTCACCGCCCGAGTCGACCCAGACGACCTTGACGCCTGCGTCCATGGCGGCCTGGATGGCCGGGTGGAGGGCCACGGCGTCCGTCACGGCGATGGCCATGCCGGCCGCGCCCTGCGCCGTGTTGTCCTCGATGAGCGCGATCTGCCCGGGGATGTCGGACTCAGCCGACGGGGCGACCACCTGGACGTCCACGCCGTAGTCCGCGCCCGCCTGCACCGCGCCCTGCTCGACGAGCGCCCAGAAGGGGTTGCCCGCCGACGGGCCCTTCATGTTGACGAAGAGCTTGGCGCCTGCCGCGGCACCCGGGTCCTTGCTCGCCGCAGCCGGACTCTCGTCCTGGGCCGCGACTGGTCCCACGACGGCGAGGGCCAGGATGGCGGCCCCACCGAGCGCAAGGAAGCGTGTGTCCTTCATGTCTCCTCCTATCTCAAGGTCCCGGCGAGCGCCGAAGCCCGGACTGCCCGCTGCCTGAATGATGGCGTCTCAGGGGTGCTCTGTCACCTCCCTTCACAGCCTGGCCTCGTCAGGGTTGCCGGCCAAGACGTGCCCGAGTCGATCCGGTCACAAGCCGGACGTCGATCACGATGCCGCAGCCAGCCGTCGGCGGAACACGTCAAAGGCAACCACGGCGATGATGACGACACCGATGAGCACCTGCTGCCAGAAGACCTGCACGTTCGAGAGGTTCAGGAGATTGCGCAGCATGCCGATCGACCAGGACGCCCGCGAAGACGCCCAACACCGTGCCGCGGCCGCCGAAGAAGCTGGCTCCTCCGATGATGACCGCAGAGATGGCCACCAGCTCGTCGCCTTCGCCGGCGTTGGGAAAGCCCGAGTTGGTCCGTCCGGCCAGCAGCAGTCCGGCGAAGCCCGCCATGAAGCCGCACAGGGCATAGGCGATGACGAGGGTGCGGTCCACGTTGATGCCCGAGACCCGGGCTGCCTGTGGGTTGCCGCCCAGGGCGAAGATGTGCCGCCCCGTGCGCAGGTGCTGCAGGAAGAACCAGGCGATCGACGAACATGATGACGACGACGACGAGGCTGACCGGGATGTGGAGCCCCAGGACATCGATGTTCCCGGAGCCCAGCCAGGTCACCTCCGGCGGCATGCCCGTGATGGGTCGCCCGTCTGAGATGATGTAGGTGACGCCGCGGGCCACGAACATCATGCCCAGGGTCATGATGAATGGGTGGGGCATGTGCAGCCGCGTGAGGCCCAGGCCGTTGATGACGCCAACGAAGAGCACCGACGAGGAGGGGCGCCAGCATGACCACCGGCCAGGCCGCCCCACCGTCGGCCAGCAGGGCCGCGCACATCATGGCGAGGGCCAGGACCGAGCCGATCGAGAGGTCGATGCCGGCCGTGACGATGACGATGAACTCGCCCAGGGCCAGCATCTGGTAGAAGGCCGTCTGGCGGAAGATGTTGAAGATGTTGCGCTCGGACAGGAAGACGTCGGGCTGGGCCAGCCAGGAGAGGACGGCCATGATGAGGACCATCAGGAGGACGCCCCAGCGGTCGAACCAGCCGATGGCGCGGATGGTCCACACCGAGCGCGCGCCGACGTCGCCGATGTCCGACCCGGCCCCCGCGCTCATCGCGTCGGTCATGCCCTCATCCCTCAGTTGAGGTCCAGGCCGGACGGCACGTCCGAGCCGCTCTTGTTGCCCATGATCCAGCCGATGACCTCGTTGCGATCGATCTCCGACGAGCGGCGCGTCGGCGAAGTTGCGGCCGTGGAAGAGGGCCATGACGCGGTCGCAGACGTAGAAGATGTCGTCCAGGCGATGGCTGATGAAGATGACGCTGATGCCGTGCGTGCGCAGGTCCTTGACGAGGTCGAGGACCTTGCGCACCTCGCGCACGGCCAGCGCCGCTGTCGGCTCGTCCATGATGACGACCTTGGCTTCGAAGGCCGTGGCACGGGCGATGGCGACAGCCTGGCGCTGACCACCGGACAGCTGCTCGACCCGCTGGGCCACGGACTTGACCTCGATGTGCAGATTGTCGAGGTGCTCGATGGCCCGTTGCTGGTTGGCCTTGTGGTCCACGATGTGGAGGGGTCCGATGCGTCGGGTCAGCTCGCGGCCCAGGAAGATGTTCTCGTCGATGCGCAGGTTCCCCGCCAGGGCCAGGTCCTGGTAGACCATCTCGATACCCAGCACACGGGCGTCGGCAGGGCTGTTGAGACGGACTGGATGGCCCTCCACGAGGATCTCGCCCGCGCTCGGCGGGTGGAGTCCGGAGAGGCACTTCATGAGCGTCGACTTGCCCGCGCCGTTGTCGCCAACGACTCCGAGGACCTCACCGCGCTGGAGGGCCAGGCTGACGTCGCTGAGCGCCACGACCTGCCCGAACCGCTTCGAGATGCCGCGGGCCTCGATGATGGGTGCCTCAGCCCCCGGGGTGGTCCCCGGTATGGCCGGCGACGGCTCTGCCGGGGAGGAAGCCGCGGTCACGCCGTGATCTCCGCCAGTCCTACGGGGCGGTGCTCCGCCGCAGACACCGTGAGAGCCTCGGCGATGCGCAGCGCCTCGACACCATCCCTGGCCGTGCACGGGCTGGTTCGCGTGCCGCGAGCCACGTCCAGGAAGGCGATGAGCTCGTCGCGATAGGCATCGTCCCAGCGGTCCAGGAAGATGTGCCAAGGTGGGCCGGCCGGCGCTGGCACCCCGGGCTCGACCGAGCGCATGGGCATGCGTGGGCCGAGTCCCACCGCGACGCTGTCACGCGAGCCGAAGACCTCCGTGCGCACGTCGTGACCGAGCGGGTCATGGCGTGCCCAGCTGAGCGCGACCGGGGTGCCGTCATCGAGGCGCATGACGGCCACGGCGTTGGCAAGGTCGTCGTACTTCTCGTAGAGAGGGAAGCCCTTCGCGGAGCCGATGACGTAGACCTCGTCCACCTCTCGGCCGGAGACGAAGCGGAGGACGTCCAGGTCGTGGATGGAGAGATCCCGGAACATGCCGCCGGACGAGGCGATGAACTCCTCGGAAGCCGGCTCAGGGTCGTGACTGCGCAGCGACATCAGGTGGATGTCGCCGAGGGCGCCGGTCTCGACGAGGCGCCGCGCCTCCACGTATGCCGGGTCGAAGCGCCGCTGGAAACCCAGCTGGAAGGGCACGCCGGAGGCCTCGATGTCTCGCCGCACGGCGATGGACTCCTCGAGGCTGGCCGCCAGCGGCTTCTCGCAGAAGGTGGGCACACCGCGCTCGATGGCGGCCCGGATGAGCGTCGGATGGTCGTCGGTCGAGGCGCACACGATGGCCGCGTCAGCGTCGGCCAGCGCCTCGTCCACGCGCCTGGCCACGCTGCCACCCAGCTTCTCAGCCGCGGCCGCGGCACGCTCGTCAACGACGTCCATGATGCACAGCTGGTCCACCGCACCCGTGCCCAGCAGCGTCCGTGCGTGCAGTGGTCCGATGCGACCAGCACCAAACAGCGCGACCTTCACCCGCTCCACCTCCTCATCTCGCTATCGGTCGATCACAAGGCGGGCGGCGACCCGCGAGATCAGCCGGTCACGAGTCGTCCTCAGTCTTCACAGCATACGGCGGGCCTACCCGCGTTGCATCCTCGAACGGGCGCCCGAAGAGCCATTTCCGCGGGTCGCGGCCGATGCTCCCGGCGCTCAGGCACGGGCGCGGCCGCATGGTCCCGTTGACGCTCGCGTGATGAGACTCACCGGCAGGCGGACGGTTCGCCCGGGTGTGCCACCGACCTGCCCTGCCGCGGCCTCCCGGCCCCGGTCGATGCGCTGCAGGAGGCTGGCGACGGCCCAGTGCCCCATCTCGTCCGTGGCTTGCCGCACCGTCGTCAACGGTGGGTCCACGTGGGCCGCCATCTCGATATCGTCGAAGCCCACCACGCTGGCGTCCCGGGGCACTCGGAGGCCGAGGCTGCGAAGGCCGCGCACGGCGCCGATGGCGGTCAGGTCGCTGGAGCAGAGCAGTGCGCTCACGTCACCCTCTGCCCCCATGGCCATCACCGCCGCCAGCGCACCGCCGTCGACGCCCGGGGTAGCCGGCACGATGGTGAGCGTGCCGCGACCAAGGCCTTGCGCCCAGAGCGCCGAGCGCACGCCTTCGATGCGCTCATGGACGGCTCGGTCGTGCGCGGAAGGCGCTGCCAGGTAGGCCAGCCGGCGATGCCCGAGAGCCAGCAGGTGCTCCGCCGCCATCCGGCCACCGCCGACGTTGTCGGAGAGCACGGCCGGCACGGCGGAGACCGACAATTCACTGTTGACGATCACGACCGGGCAAGGCACCTCGCGGATGCGCACCTGGTGTCGCAGGGTCAGGGTCGTGCTGGCGATGATGAGCCCATCCACCTCGCGCTCGGCGAGCACCTCGAGCGACTCGATCTCACGTTCCGGATCGCGACGACCGTCCGCCAGCAGGACCGAGTAGCCGCGTTCGCGGGCGGCATCCTCGACGGCGCTCACGAGCTGCGGGAAGTAGGGGTTCTCGATGTCGGTGACGATGAGGCCGATGGTGCGCGTCGCGCGTAGCCGCAGCGAGCGGGCCACGCCTGAAGGACGGTAGCTGAGGGCACGGGCAGCCTCTTCCACGCGTTGGCGCGTGGCCGGCTCCACATTGGCGTGCCCCCGCAGTGCGCGGCTGACCGTGGCGATGGAGACGCCCGCACGCGCGGCGACATCCCGGACGGTGGCCGGCTTGCCTGCACTCATCCTCGTCGCTCGTGAGCTCCCTGGGCCGCGCCGGCTGCGCGGACGGCCGAGTCCGCGTTCCTGACGTCCTATCATGGTGACGCCCGCAGGCGTGCGTCAAGCCGCCCCCGGCTGCGCTGTCCCCCGGGTGAGTCTCGTAGCCTGCCACAGGAGCGCGCCCATCATGTCGACGAGCCCGGGGTCCTCTCTGCACCGCCGGGGCAGACCGCCGGGCCCGGGGGTGGACGGGTCCACGACATCCGGCCGGCAGACGCCGGCTGGCAGTACGTGGGGTTCTCCGAGCATCGCCTTGCTGCGGGGGGCGGGCTGGACCGCCCCGCCGACGACCACGAGGTCGCCGTGGTCGTGGTGGAGGGCGCGGTCGACGCCCGGGCCGGCGGACGACGGTACCCCTCACTGGGCAGTCGGGAGACCGTCTTCGACGGCCCGCCCGCACCGGTGCTCCTGCTCCCGCCTGGTACCGAGCTCCAGATCGTGGCCGAGATGCCTGCGACGGTCGTGCTTGCCGACGCACCCGGCGCACCCGGCGCAGGGGAACGGCATGAGCGACTCATCGAGCCCCGCGACATCCACGTCGAAAGTCGCGGCCACGGCGTCACGGAGCGCCGGATCCACCACCTGCTGCCGCCCACGGCACCGGCCGACCGGCTCATCCTCTTCGAGGTCTTCACGCCCGGTGGCAACTGGTCGAGCTACCCGCCCCACAAACACGACACGGAAGATCCACCTCGCGAGGCCTACCTCGAGGAGCTCTACTACTACCGCTTCGCCCGACCGGAAGGCTGGGCCTTCGCCCGCGTCTACACGTCGGACCGCTCGCTCGACGAGTCATTCAGCCCTGGCGACGGCGATGTCATCCTCGTGCCCCGCGGCTTCCATCCCGTCGGGGTTCCGGCGGGATACGATGCCTATTACCTCAACGTGATGGCTGGCCCCCATCGGGCATGGCATTTCACCCTCGACAGGGACCATGCCTGGCTGATGGACTGGGATCCCAGCACCCCACGCCAAGATCACCCCACGCGCTGACACCCACCCACAAGGAGCGACTCGATGGCGACGACGATGATGGCCAGCCCGCTGCTGCGAACTGCCACCGACTTCCCGACCGACTACTGGAACGACTCCTGCAACGAGGCCGAACTCCGCTACGCCATCGAGAACGGCGCCGTGGGGGCTACCACCAACCCCACCATCGTGGGCGCCGTGATGAAGCAGGAGTACGCCACCTGGGCACCGCGCGTGCGGCAGATCGCAGCCGAGCACGCCGACTGGACGGACCAGCAGGTCACCTGGCAGATCATCGAGGAGATGGCCATCCGGGGCTGGGCGATGCTGGAGCCCATCTACCAGCAGCACCACGGACAGAAGGGCCGCCTCTCCATCCAGATCGACCCGACCCTCAACCGCTCCGCAGCCAGGATGCTCGAGCAGGCGCGCCACTTCGACACGCTGGCTCCCAATGTCCAGATCAAGTTCCCTGCCACGGCGGCCGGCCTCGAGGCCATCGAGCAGGCCACCTACGAAGGCATGAACATCAACGCCACGGTGTCATTCACCGTGGCGCAGGCGCTCGCCGTCGGCGCCGCCGTCGACCGCGCGCTGGCTCGGCGCGAGGCCGAGGGGCACGACACGTCCTGGATGTCGCCCACGTGCACGATCATGATCGGGCGGACGGACGACTGGGTGAAGAAGTCGTGTGAGCGGGACGGCATCACCATCTACCCGGGAGCTGCGGACTGGGCCGGCATCGCCGTCTTCAAGCGCGCTGCCGCCATCTTCGAGGAGCGAGGCTACCGGGCGCGCCTGCTGGCGGCTGCCTACCGCCACCACCTCCACTGGTCGGAGCTCATCGGCGGCGACGTCTCCATGACCATCCCGGCCAACTGGCAGCGGCTCTTCAACGCGTCTGCCGTCGAGGTCAGGGACCGCTGGCACGACCCGGTCCCGGCGGCCTACGTCGAGGAACTCCAGGCGCGGGTCCCGGAGTTCGTCAAGGCCTACGAGCCTGACGCCCTGTCGGTGCCCGAGTTCGACACCTACGGCGCCACGATGCGAACACTGCGGGCCTTCGTGTCCTCGTACTGGGAGCTCGTGGCCATGATCGACGACCTGCTCGTCCCCAACCCTGACGTCAAGGCCTGAAGGGACACCAGCCGAGCCAGGAGGGGGCCACATGCCGCGAACCACCGTCGCCCAGGCCATCGTCACGTGGCTGGCCAGCCAGCACGTGGAGCGGGATGGCCATCGCCAGCGCTTCTTCGAGGGTGTCTTCGGCATCTTTGGCCACGGCATCGTGGCCGGCATGGGTGAGGCACTGGAAGCCGCGCAGGACAGCGTGCGCTACTACCAGACGCGCAACGAGCAGGCCATGGTCCACACGGCGGCAGCCTTCGCCAAGCAGAGCCGCCGCCTCCGCACCTTCGCCTGCACGACCTCCATCGGCCCCGGTGCCACCAACCTCGTGACGGGAGCTGCCAATGCCACGGTCAATCGGCTGCCCGTGCTGCTCCTGCCCGGCGATCGATTCGCCACGCGGCGCGTGAAGCCCGTGCTGCAGCAGCTCGAACGGCCGGAGGCGGGCGACCTCTCGGTCAACGATGCATTGCGCCCGGTGTCTCGCTACTTCGACCGCATCGAGCGGCCGGAGATGCTCATCGACGCCCTCCCGGCCGCCATGCGCGTGCTGACCTCGCCCGCCGAGACCGGCGCCGTGACCCTGGCGCTCCCACAGGACGTGCAGGCCGAGGCCTGGGACTGGCCGGAGGAACTGCTCGCGCCGCGCACCTGGATCGTCGCTCGAGCACGCCCCGATGCCTCTCTGATGGCACTGGCGGCCGAGCGCATCGCCGCCTCGCAACGCCCCATGATCGTGGCCGGCGGCGGCGTCCTGTACAGCGACGCCAGCGCCGCCCTGGACGCCTTCGCACTTCGCTTCGGGATCCCGGTCGCGGAGACGCAGGCTGGCAAGGGCGCCCTGCCCTGGGATCACCCCTTGCAGCTGGGAGCGCTGGGCTCCGCGGGTGGCATGGCCGCCAACAGGATCGCGCGCGACGCCGACCTCGTCATCGCCATCGGTACGCGGCTCTCCGACTTCCCGACCATGAGCTGGTCCTCGTGGCAGGATCCCGCAGTGGCCTTCGTGGCCATCAACGTGGCCGAGCTCGACGCGGCCAAGGCAGCCGCGCTGCCCCTGCAGGGTGATGCGCGCGTCACCCTCGAGGAGCTTCAGCAGGCCCTGGAGGCGCGGGGCTGGAGTGGCTCCTCCGCTGAGCGAAGGGGCCGCGTGGAGCGACTTCGCGTCGAGTGGAACGCGGAGGTCGAACGCGTCCGTCACCTGGCCGCCAGCGAACACGTCTCCCAGCCGGAGGTCATCCGTCTGGTCAACGAGGCCGCTGGCACGGACGGTGTGGTCGTCTGCGCGGCCGGCGGTCTGCCCGGTGACATGCACAAGATCTGGCGCGCCAGCGGCCCTGACACGTATCACATGGAGTATGGCTACTCCACGATGGGCTACGAGATCGCCGGCGGCCTGGGTGTGGCCCTGGCCGAACCAGGCCGCCGCGTCTTCGTCATGGTCGGCGACGGCTCCTACCTGATGCTTGCCAACGAGATCCTGACCGCCTGCCAGGAGCGCGTCTCGATGACGATCGTGCTCCTCGACAACCACGGCTACCGCTGCATCCGCAACCTCTCGGCTGCCTGCGGAGCTGATAATCCCTTCAACGACTTCCGCTTCCGCGACCCGGCCAGCGGCACCTTCACGGGCGAGGTTCTGCCCATCGATTTCGCCGCCAATGCCGCCAGCCTGGGCGCCCGCGTCATGACGGCCGGTTCGGCGGCCGAGCTGGAGGCCGCCTTGGCCACCGCGGCAGGCATGCAGGGTGGTCCAGTGGTCATCGTCGTCGAGGTCGAGCCTGAACCGTCGGTGCCGGACTACGAGTCCTGGTGGGACGTGCCCGTGGCCGAGGTCTCCACGTCCGAGCGTGTCCGGGCGGCGCGCCTCGCGTACGAGACCAACCTGGCCCGCGAGCGCTCCTTCGTCTAGGCGTCAGTGTGGCGCTGCGTCTCGTCAAGCCACGAAAAGGGGGTCTCTCATGAGCGGCTCGGAGCGTTCAGGCGGCGTCAAGGTCGCGGCAGCACCTTGCTCGTGGGGAGTCTTCGAGAAGACGGAGGACGACCCGCTGCAGCTGCCGCCGGAAGTCATGCTCGACCAGATGGCCACCGCCGGCTACGCCGGGACCGAGCTCGGCCCGCCTGGCTACTTCGGCGACGCCGAGCAACTCCGGTCACGCCTCGGATCCCGCGGCCTCTCGCTGGTCGGCGCCTTCCTGCCGCAGCGTTTCAGCCGAGCCGAGCATGCCGACGAGGACCGCCAGTGGATGATCGGCGTCCTTGACCTGTTGGCCGCCGGCCGCCCGGACGACGTCATGCCCAAGGCCGTGCTGGCTGATGCCTCGGTCGAGCCGGAGCGCATGCGCTGGGCGGGCCAGATCCCGGAGCACCCTGAGGCCGCCCTGCCCAAGGAGCGCTTCGGGGTCCTCATCGACAACCTGCATCGGGCCGGGGAAGCAGCCCGGGAGCGCGGCTTCGACCCCGTGCTGCACTTCCACGCCGGCAGCTACGTGGAATCAGCGGCCGAGATCCACGCCGTCTTCGATGCCCTCGACACGTCTCTTGTGGGTATGTGCCTCGACACCGGACATGCCCTTTTCGGTGGCGCGGATCCGCTGGAGCTGCTGGACAGCTACTCGGGCTGCGTGCGCCACGTCCACGTCAAGGATTGCACCCGGGTCGTCTTGGGCGAAGTGGCACGCTCGGGCGGCGGACTCATGGAGGCCTGGGATCGAGGTGTCTTCTGCCAGCTGGGCCTCGGCACGGCCGGCTTGGACGACTTCCTCGAGGGTCTCAAGGCCCGCGATTGGGAAGGCTGGGTCGTCATCGAGCAGGACCGCTTCCTGAAGCCGGCCGACACGCCGGAGGCGCTGCTGGCCCTGCACACGGCCAATCGCGCGTGGCTCGCAGAGCGGGGCTTCTAGAGCCCATCCCGAACGGCCGCCGGCAAGCTGGAGGCCCCGGGTCACCCGGGGCCTCCAGTGCGTACGCCTGCACCTGCCGATGCCAGGGCGCTGCCTGCGCGACAGCCCAGGGTCAGCCTTCGAGGTTGGCCAGGAAGTCGGCCGCGACGTCCTCGAGGTCCTGCTGGTCGATGGCGATGCGCACACCCATCTCGGTCAGGACCTCGGTCGTCAACTGCTCGGAGATGGGATCGAGGATGGCGGCGAGGGCATCCCGGCCGCCGTCGACCTGGGCCAGCAGATCGTTGCGGACCACGGGCACGAGATTTCCGGGCGGTTGCGTCTTGAGGTCGTCCTCGAGCACGAGCCAGCCCTTCTCCGCGATGACCGGCTGGGTGGAGCAGAGCCAGGCCACGTCGATGGCGTTGCCCTCCAGCGCGCCCGCCATCTCGGCGCCACACGGCGGCAGGAGTTCGAGCTGCGCGGGTGGCCAGGCGATGCCATACGCTTCCTCGAGAGCCCCACGGCAGGGCGGGTTGGACTCGCAGCCCGGGGGCAGGCCGAAGCGCAGCTGATCCTGGACGGCGGCCAGGTCACTCATGGCAGCGAGGCCGAGTTGCTCGGCTGTATCCGGTCGCACGACCGCGGCGTTCGTGTCCTGGCCGGAGCTGACGCCCAGGACGCTGGCGTCGAGGCCCACCAGGCCGAGGACCGTCTCCAGGCTGGCCGCGTCGGTGGCGGCGTCGCCACTCGTCTCTACGGCGGCCACCTCCGGGGAGGCGTCGGGGGCCTGCGTGTAGTACTCGAGGCCGAAGCCCACGTACTCGGGCATCAGGTTGATCTGGCCCGACTCGAAGGCGGCCAACCGGGCCGGCCGCTCGCCGATGTTCAGCCCGGCCCGGTCGACCGTGAAGCCCTGGGCTTCCAGTGCCTGGGCCCAGATCTCCGCTACGACCGTGGGCTCGTAGAAGTTGTCAGAGCCCACGATGATCGTGGGTTGCTCCTGGGCGCTCACGACGCTCCCACCCATCGACCCGGCGATCGCGAGCGACGCCAGGATGGATGCCCCGAGAGCTAGCCTGCGGTTGTTCCGCATGGGTACCTCCTTGACCTACTTGACCGAGCACGTCTGGGCGACGACGGTCGCGGTAAGGCTACCGGTCCCGGCGAAACGGCGCCGCGACTCCACCTGGGAGGTGCTCAGACGCCTGGGCGACCAGGCAGGCTGTCCGTCGTGAGGCGCACGCCGCGTGGCGTGATCCGCCGTTGAAGCCAACCGAGGAGCACGTCCGTCCCGATGGCCAGCCCTGCGACCAGGAGCACGCCGGCGTAGAGCATGCCGTCATCGCGACGCGCCACGCCGTCGATGATGAAGCGCCCGAGGCCACCGCCGGCCAGATAGGCGCCGATCGTGGCCGTGGCGATGACCTGCAGGATGGCGATGCGGAAGCCGCTCACGATGACCCCCGACGCGAGGGGCACCTCGACCCGCGCCAGGATCTGCCACTCTGCGAGGCCCATGCCCCGCGAGGACTCGACGACGTCCCGGTCCACCCCTTGGATGCCCACATAGGTCGCCACGAGGATAGGTGGGATGGCCAGCAGGACCATCGCCAGGAGGACCGGCAGGAAGCGCAGCCCCAGGCCCGGATCGTAGCCCAGGACCGGGGCCAGCCCGAGCATGACCGGCAGGAGCATGACCATGACGGCATAGGAGGGCACCGCACGACCGACGTTGGCCAGGTTGATCCCGAGCAGTTGGAGGCGGCCCGTGTGCCCGATGTAGAAGCCCAGCGGCAGGGCCAGCGCCGCCGCCGCAGCCACGGCCAGGGCGCACAGGAGGATGTGCTCCAGGAGCCGGTTCGAGATGCCCGTGCCTCCCTGCCAGCTTTGGGCGTCGGCCAAGAACCCGAGGAGAGAGTCCATGCTCAGGACACTCCCGTGGTGGCACGTGCCCACGGTGTCAGCCGACGCTCGAGGGCGAGCAGCAGCCCGTCGACGACGAACGCGAGCACCACCGATCCGAAGGCACCCAAGTAGATCTTGGTGTCGAAGTCGGTCTGCAGACCCTCCGTGATGAACTGGCCCAGGCCACCGAAGCGGTTGCCTCCGAGGATGGCCGCCACGGTCACCAGCCCGATCGTCGAGACAGCGGCCACACGGACGCCGGCCATCATGAGCGGAACGGCCAGAGGGAGCTGCACGTGGAGCAGGCGCGACCGAGGCGTGTAGCCCATGGCATCGGCCGCCTCACGCACGTCCGGCGGCACGGAGCGCAGCCCCGCCATCGTGGCCGTGTAGAGGATCAACAACGTGTATGCAGTCAGCGGGATGATGGCGGTCAGGAGCGAGAGACCCGTGATGGGGATGAGCACCGCGAAGGCCGCCAGGCTGGGGATCGCGTAGAGGAGGCCGGTGACGGCCGTCACTGGCCCGATGGTGCCTGGCCGGCGCACCGACAGGAGCGCGAGCGCCAACGCGATGACGAACCCTGCCAGCAGTGGGATGACCAGCAACTGGACGTGCTGCCAGCCCTTCTCGGCGACGTCGTCCAAGTGCTCCACGATCCAGTCCCATCGGATCTCGATCATGGCGCCGCGATGTCGCTTGGCTCGTGTTCGTGGGCGCCGCCCGGATGCGCCTCGACCTCGGCCACGGCCTCGGCGATGTCCGGGGGCACCTCCCGTGAGCGATCGTCGCGCAGGTGGGCCATGACGGCCTCGACGGTCAGCAGTCCCATGACGCGTCGGTGCCGGTCCACGACGATGCCGCTGCGCACTCCTTCGTCAAGCAGCAGGGACAGGGCGTCCTTGAGGGTGGTCCGCCGATCCAGCTCCGGGGACGCAGCGTCCGCATCGGTCGCGCTGACGCGGCCGTCCTGCCCCAGGTGTCGGACGTCGAGCCAGCCGATCGGCCGATCCGCGGCGTCGACGACGAGGACGTAGCGATCGGCTGCCTCGCGGGCACGGACCCTGACCTCCGCGCTCGATTCGCCGATGCGCGCCAGGGGCGCCTCGCCCAGCCGTATGTCCGCGACCCGGTACAGGGAGAGGCGCTTGAGGCCTCGATCGGCGCCCACGAAACGGGCCACGTACTCCGACGCGGGCTGCGCCAGCAGGTCGGCAGGGGCACCGGCCTGGGCGATGCGCCCGCCCTGCTCCATGACGACCACGAGGTCGCCCATCTTGATGGCCTCGTCGATGTCATGCGTGACGAAGAGGATGGTCTTGGCGAGGCCCTCCTGCAGTCGCAGGAACTCGTTCTGGAGACGCTCACGGACGATGGGGTCGACCGCGCCGAACGGCTCGTCCATGAGCATGACCGGAGGGTCCGCGGCCAGGGCGCGGGCCACTCCCACGCGCTGCCGCTCCCCGCCCGAGAGCTGGCTCGGAAAGCGCTCGCGGTACTGCCCGGGTTCAAGGCCCACCAGCCCCAGCAGCTCGTCCGTGCGGGCCCGCTGGCGGGCGGCCGGCCAGCCCAGCAGGCGGGGCACCGTGGCCACGTTCTGGGCCACGGTCTGGTGTGGGAAGAGGCCCGTCTGCTGGATGACGTAGCCGATGCTTCGTCGCAGATCCGTGACGTCACGAGTGGCGATGTCACGACCGTCGATGAGGATGCGGCCAGCGCTCGGTTCGATGAGCCGGTTGACCATCTTGAGGGTCGTGGTCTTGCCGCAGCCCGAGGGACCCACGAGCGCGCAGACGCGCCCCGCGGGCACGGTCAGGGTCAGGTCCTCCACGGCTCCGTGCGCCGTGGCGCCACGGGTGGCTGGGGCGTACTGCTTGCTGACATGGTCGAACTCGATGGTCACCCCGCTCGAGGTCGCCGGCGTCACGCGCTCGTCACCCATCACTCTCGACAGTAGCGCATGACCTCCTCGGGAGCGGACAAGCGACCAGCGGGTCCGGCCCGACGCTGCCCCTCAGGCGGCCGCGATGGCGTTCCCAAGCCGCCTTCTGAGGCGTGGCACACGCCGGGCCAGGTCGCGTTCCACGACGTGGTCGCGGTACCCGAAGAGCCGGCTGCGCTCAGCGATGGTGCGCGCCCGAGCCGTGGCAGCCAGGGCCGCGGGCACGTCGCGACCGTCATGCTCACGGTGCTTGGCCACGTGCAGCCAGGCCAGCGCGGCGTGACGACCGCCCTCCAGTGCGATGGCGTGCCAAGCTCCCTCGGCCTCGGCTCGCATCCCGAGGCGCGTGAGCGCCCGGGCGCGGTCGATGGCGACCTCTTCATAACGACGCGCATCCCGGGCATCAGCCAGCCGCTCTAGCGCGGCGTCGAAGCAGGCCAGTGCCTCCTCGTGGCGCCGGCGGCGGGCGTAGACACGCCCGAGCCCGCCAAGGTCCCCTGGATCCACCGAGTCGGGCGCCCGCCGCGTCGCGCTGGCTGGGGCCAGGTCCATGGCCAGCACGCCCAGCAGCAGCGCCATGGAGACGACGTCCTGGTGATTGTGCTCGAGCACCTCGCGAAGGAGGCCCCCGTGTCCCGACCTCAGGTAGTCCAGGTAGCGGGCCGGGACCAGGCCCCCGGGCAGGTCATGCGCCCTCCGCACCCCGCAGATAGCTGTCTCCACACTTGCCAGGCGCGCATCGACCAGTCGATGGCGCCACAGCGCACGTGCCAGGGGCAGCAAGTCGAGGTGGGCAGCATGTGCCGGCGCGGTCCGACCGTGCAGCCGGAAGCGGGTCACCAGGAGCGGCCAGTCGAAGCTGCGGCCGTTGTAGGTGACCAGGCAGGCGTCTGCCGGGATGAGGCCGGCCACGGCGGTGAGGTAGCCAGCCTCGTCCGACTGCTCCGGCAGGAGGAGCTGGCGGGTCACGAAGGTGTCCCCATGCCAGCGCCCGATCCCGACCAGGAAGGGCAGGGTGCCAGCCCCGGATCCAAGGCCGGTCGTCTCCGTATCGATGAGGATGAGGGGCTGGCGCGGATCAACGGGGTCCGGTAGGGATGCCAGTCCCTCCAGCCGTGCCACCAACGGCAAGCTGCGCTCCACCACGACGATGGGCCGCCCCGAAGTCTCCTGGACCCTGCCGCCGACGGCCCGGGCCAGCCGCTCGGCTCGGTCCGGACGCTGCTCCGGTCGCGGGATCGTGCTGTGGGCGCCGTTCCCCCCTGCCGTGGCCGCTCGCAGCCGGTCAAGGCGCGAGCGACGCAATGGCCCAAGCTCGAGGTCTTCCACATCTCCCACCCTGGGGCGCGATCGTGCCAGCTCGGACGTCACGCGGCCCGCATCCCCGATGAGCTCCCGGCCACGTCATCGGCCCCGGTCAGGACGCGCAACAGGCGCGTGGCCAGGGCGCGGCCGTCCAGGCGACTCTCGCCTCGCGGTCCCACACAGGCCGGACAACCGACCTCGCAGTCGCACGCCATCACCAGGTCCAGGGCGCCGGTGAGGAGCTCGTCCGTGCGGTCGAAGAGGCGTGGCGAGAGGCCCACGCCACCGGGCGCCGCTTCCCACAGGTAGACGACGGGTCGCTCCGCGTGCGGCGACTGGACCTGCGCCACCATGCCCAGATCGCGTGGATCGGCCATGAGGAGCACGCTGGCCACCGTCTGGAGCGCACGCCCCGCACCCAGCAAGGCAGCATCCAGCTCGTCACGCCGCCAGGCCGCCACGGCGACCGGGTCCAGAGCCAGCCACCAAGCCGTCGTATGCAGTTCCATCTCCGGCAGATGGATGTGGCCCCAGCCGACATTCTCGTGGGTGTCCAGCTTGAGCTTCTTGAAGATGGTGGCGATGGAGCTGATCATGACCTCGCCGTGCTGGCGGCTGCCGGCTCGGCGAGGGGCGCTGTCGAAGACCTCGAGGGGCTTGAGGGTCACGGCCAGTTCGGCCTGGGTGTAGTAGTCGGTGTCGACGGGTCGGACGAGCGCCTTGCGTTCCTCCCAGTCCAACGTGTCCACGTGGTACTGGCGCGAGTCGTGGAGGTAGATGGCCTTCTCGTGCACGAGCACCCGAGCCGCGAAGAGATCCACCTCGCCGAGGACACGCGGTCGCTCGGGACCCGTGTCGATGATGAGCACGTTCTCCGGCGCGGCCACGCGCAGGTCGATCTCCGAGGCGGGGAAGTTCTCGCTGGCCCAGTACCAGCGACCATCGTCCGCCTGGCGGACGTGGCTCTCCTCCGCCAGGAAAGCCAGCAGGTCGTCGGCCGGGGCGCTGCCAAAACGCTCGCCCGGGTCGAAGGGCAGCTCGAAGGTCGCCGCCCGCAGGTGTGCCAGCAGCACGTGGATGTTCTCCGGGTCCAGGCGCGCCTCCTCCGGGGTCGTCTCGAAGAGGTACTCCGGGTGTGTCGCCACGTATCGGTCCAGGGCGCCAGCGCCAGCCACGAGGATGGCGACACTGGGCTCGCCGCGCCGACCGGCCCGGCCCATCTGCTGCCTGGTCGCGGCGATGGTGCCGGGATAGCCGGCCAGGATGGCGACGTCCAGTCGGCCGATGTCGATGCCCAGCTCCAGGGCATTCGTGCTGACGACGCCGAGCGATCTCGCCACTGCGGAGCCCGGATTCGATGGCCCGACGCTCGTTGGGCAGATAGCCACTGCGGTAGCCGCGGACGCGATCGATGGGGCCTCGTCCCTCGCGCATGGCCTCGCGCAGCGAGGTCAGCAGCAACTCCACCGCGACGCGAGCACGACCGAAGACGATGGTCTGGCGGCCCGCCCGAAGGAATGCCAGCGCGGCCCGATACGAGAGCCCATGCGGCCCCGGGCGGACCCCGCTGCGGCGGTCGAGAGGGACCGGATCGAGCACCACCACATGCCGCTCGCCCTGGGGCGCCCCGCTGCGATCGATGACGCGGAAGGGGCGCCCGGTCAGGGTCTCCGCCAGCTGCCCGGGATTGCCGATGGTCGCCGAGCAGCACACGAGGCGCGGTGCCGAGCCGTAGTGGGCGCAGATGCGCAGCAGGCGGCGCAGGACGTTGGCGACATGGCTGCCGAAGATGCCGCGGTAGGTGTGCGCCTCATCGATGACGACGTAGCGAACCTGCTCGAAGAGCTGGAACCACTTGGTGTGGTGGGGCAGGATGGCCGTGCTCAGCATGTCCGGATTGGTGACGACTACCTGGCCTGCCTCGCGCACGACGGCCCGGATGGGGGCAGGCGTGTCACCGTCGTAGACGGCCGCCGAGAGGTCCATGCCGGCCAGCCCGGCCAGGTCCCGGAACTCAGCGAGCTGGTCCTGGCTGAGCGCCTTGGTGGGGAAGAGGTACAGCGCCCGCGCCGCGGGATCCTCCGCGATGGCCTGCAGGACGGGCAGGTTGTAGCAGAGCGATTTGCCCGATGCGGTGGGCGTCACGATGGCCACATCCTGCCCGGCTCGCAGCGCCTCGAGTGCCTCCGCCTGATGGCTGTACAGCGCGCTGATGCCTCGTCGCTCCAGGGCGCCCACGAGACGCGCCTCCAGCCAGTCCGGGATGGGCACGTGCTCGGCCGGCTGGGCTGGCAGGACGTGCCGCGCCGCGAGGCTGGCCCGCATGTCGGGCTCCGCCAGCAGGCGGTCCAGGGCATCCAGCGTGGAACGAGGCTGATGCAATCGCATGGTCGACCTCACAAATCGCACATCCGTTCGGTTCGTGCGAGTCTACCAGCCTGCACTCGCGCTTGACAGGCCCGATCACGCCTCACTAGGCTCGGAAGAGATGTCCACCCTGCGGAACGGCTTCCTGGAGCGGCGCGGAGCCGCCGCCATCGTCTTCGGATTGTTCGTGGCGGGGGGCATCGTCTTCGTCTTCGCCGGCACGCTGGCGCGCGCCACGGAGCTCGAGCAGGAAGCCGCTCGTGCTCGCGCGGAGGTCGCGGCGCTCGAGGACCGGCTCGCGGCCGGTAACGCCGAGGTCGAGTTCCTCAGGAGTGACCGCTTCCTCGAGCAGCAGGCGCGCGTGGTGGGCTATGGGGAGCGCGGTGAACAGCCCTTCCGCCTGCCCGACGGAGCGCCCTCTCCGGAGCCCATCGTGCCGCTGGGCGACCGCACGGAGCCAGCCGTGCCCGGCGCCCCGCTGGAGGCCTGGCTGGAATTGCTCTTCGGCGACTCCTTCGGCGCCTAGCTTTCCGTGCCAGCGGCGCCAGGTGGGTTGGCCCCGCTCAGGAGTTCGTGGCGAGCTCGGAGATCCACGTACAGGACGGCCAGCATGGCAGGGGAGAGGGGCGCCAGCAGGACGCTGCCAAGGGCTGCCACCAGGCTCTCAGCCACCATGGCGTCGAAGCCCACGGCGTCAGCCAGCAGGTCCACCACCAGGATAGCCAGCAGTTGCGAGATGACAGCAGCACCAAGAGCCGTCAGCAGTGCCCCCAGGATGACCACGAAGGCGATGCGCCACGCATTGCCCTGGCTGAGCTGCCACGAGCGCCGCAGGGCGACCCGCCACCCGGCGCCCTCGATGGCCATGACCGGATAGGCCGGCGCCCAGCGCATCGTCAGCCAGGCCAGGGCCACGACGAGGGCCACACCGACGACGAGGGCCGCGAAGACACCCGGGCCTCCCCGGCTGATGGGCCCAGGCGACAGGACTGCCATGGCCGAGGCCATGGCCATGAGCCCGACCAGCAGCAGGCCGATGATGATGGCCGACGTGACCAACATGAAGACGAGGACGCTCGGCGCTCGGCGCAGTGCCGTGCGCACGGCAGCACCGACCGCCTGGCCCGGTGGTCGCTCCCGGTCGAGGACCGTGAAGGCCAGGGCGACAGCACCCAAGCTGCCCAGCACACCGGCCACCAGTGCGGCCACCACGTACTCCAGGAACGCGCCTCCGAGGCGCTCCAGCTGCGACGCGGTGAGCAACGGCGTATCCGAGATGATGCCCTGGCTTAGGCCGGGAAAGATATCCAGGACCACCTCGTTGAAACGGATGCCTGCGGTCGCCGTGAAGAGTGCGGCCGGCCCGGCGAAGGCAAGCGCCAGCAGCAGGACGGCCTGCCAGCGGCGACGAAGCCTGGCCAGCGCCGTCTCCAGGATGGCGCCCACCCGCATCGGCCCGGAAGGGACGGCAGGCGACGGCGGCAGGGGAGGCTGGTCACCTCGGTCCGGCCCTTCCTCCGCCCTCACGCCGTGCCGGATGTCATGGTCGATGGGAACGTGACGCCCACAATCGCATCAACTGGTACCCAAGGCTGGCTCCCACGGCCAACAGCGTGATGGCGGCCGTGACGACGAGATCCACGGTGAGCCGGACCCTGAGCCGCATGACCCTGCCCCGCGGCAACGCCGCTTCCGTGGTGGTCAGCACGCTCCGCTTCAGATCGCTCATGACCACGAGTGTGCCACGACCGCGCATCGGCGGCGGACCGGGGTGGGGAACGCTGGACCTCCGTCCCTGCCCACGCTACGATTCGCGGCGCGATCCGTGCAGGGAGGCCGCCATGGCGCTCAGGAGGCAGGACAAGGTGGCGTGGTTGGCCAAGGTCCCGCTCTTCGAGGGCTGCTCCGATCAGGTCATCCAGGCAGTCGCCGACGTCACGACCGAGCAGTCGTTCGAGGACGGCCAGACAGTCGTGCAGCAGGGCCAAGTCGGCAACGGCCTCTTCATCGTGGTCTCGGGTAGCGTGCGCATCGTGTCCGGCACACGGGAACTTGGTCGTCTGGGCGCGGGCGACTTCGTCGGTGAACTCTCCGTCATCGACCAGCGACCGCGGACGGCGAGCGCGATCGCAGAGGGGCCGACCATCTGCCTGGCCCTGGCGTCGTGGGATCTCCTGGCCCTCGTCGGCCACGATCGCGAGTTGACCCTGAACCTGCTGCGCGGTCTGGCCGGCCGGCTGCGCCAGGCCGACGAGCAGCTACGCTACTGAGCGGAGACCAACCGGGAACGGGAGAGGGCATGAACCAATCGCAGATCCTCGAAGCGCTGGCAGGGCTGGCACTCTTCGCCGACCTCGACGGCCCGCAGCTCGAAGGTGTGGCGCACACCATGGCGGAGGACTCATTCACCGACGGGCAGCGCATCCTGCGACAGGGCATCTCGGGCTCGGGCTTCTTCGTCATCCTGGGCGGAGAAGTGACTGTCCGCGTGGACGGCACCGACGTCGCCCGGCTGGGTCGTGGGGAGTTCTTCGGCGAGACATCGCTGCTGCTCGGGGAAGCACCGGTGGCCGATGTCGTGGCGGTCGGCCCGGTAACGGCCATCCAGCTCGCGGGTCCTGACCTGCGCGCCTTCCTGCTCGCCTACCCGACCGTCATGTACCGCATGCTGCAGGCGGTCAGCCGACGCCTGGAGCGCGCCAACCGGCGCGGCTAGGCGCGATCGTGAACGAGTCCCACCCGGCGTCCTCTGCGTCCCTCGCCGACGAACACCCACCCGGCACCTACGACGTCGTCGTCGTAGGCAGCGGGCCAGGCGGTCTACAGGCCTCCTACTACCTGTCGCGCCTGGGCATCCGCCATGCCGTGATCTCCGCCGACCCGGCTCCGGGTGGCATGTTCCGACAGTACCCCTTCTTCCAGCGCCTACTGTCCTGGACCAAGCCGCATGCCCGCCTGGCTCACGCTTCGCGAGAGTACGAATGCTACGACTTGAACAGTCTGGTGGCCTTCGAGCCTGAGCACCGCGGCATCATGGCCACGCTGATGGACGGCTCGTCCGAGTTCCCATCGCGGGCCGAGATGGCAGAGGGCATCGGGCGCTTCGCCGAGCGCACCGGCCTGCGCGTGCGCTACGGGACGACCTGGCAGGGCACGGGCCGCGACGCCAACGGGTACATCCTGCACACCTCTGCGGGCCAGTATCGTGCTCGAGTCCTCATCTTCGCGGTCGGCATCGCCGAGCCCCTGCTGCCGGAGACGCCGGGCATCGAGCATGCCGCGCACTACGTCCAGACCCGCGACGCCGCCAGTTACGCCGGCAAGCGCCTCTTCATCATCGGCAAGCAGAACTCCGGTTTCGAGCTGGCCAGCGGCCTCCTGCAGTGGGCCAGTCCCATCATCCTGGCCTCGCCGCGTCCGGCGCAGCTTTCGGTCAACCTGCACTCGCTGGGGGGTGTCCGAGCTCGCTACATCCAGCCCTGGGAGGACGCGGCGGTCGGAGGCGGAGTCTTCATCCTGGACGCTGCCATCGAGCGCATCGAGCCCCGCAGCAGCGGCTTGGCCGTTCACACCCGGCGCACGGACACCTCCGAGCCCTTCGTCGCCGAGGTGGATGAGGTCATCGCCGCGACCGGCTTCCGCGCGCCGCTCCTGGACCTCCAGGATGTCGGCGTCACGCTGTTCGGCCGCAGCGGACTGCCGGCCATGACGAATGCCTACCAGTCCACGTCAGCCCCGGGCATCTATTTCGCGGGCACCATCGGACAGGCCGTGGGCGGCCTGCGCAAGTACGGCATCTCGGCCAACTCGGGAGCCGTCCACGGCCACCGCTACAACACGCGCCTCGTCGTGGATGACCTCGCGGCGCAGCACTTCGGCATGGCGCGTCCCAGGCCGGTCGTGCCGCCGGACGACGTCGCGGACCAGTTGCTGGCCGCCGTCGCGAGGGCACCGGAGCTGTGGCACCAGAAGTCGTACCTGGCGCGGGCGATCAGTCGGGACCCCGACGGCCTGGTCCGCGACGAGGGCATCGTCTCCCTGGCTGAGTTCATCGATGCGCCCGGGCCGGACGGCGTGGCCGTCACGGTCGAGACGGACGACCGTGGCGATATCCATCCGGTCGTCTATGTGCGCCGTCACGGACGCGTCGATGCCGATGCGCGGCTCGCGAGCGACCCGCTGCTGGACTTCAGTGGGACCGAGCAGCGTGCCCAGCTGAAGTCCCTGATCAGTGGAGTCATGCCCTAAGGCCGGAACCGCGCGAAGCGACCGGCCGGACGGTTGGTGCGGGCCGCACCCATCGCCCTCGAGGAGCGCGATCCGTTCGCGGCCGCCTGAGGTCAGCGCCGGTTCGCAGTCTGGCACGCTAGAATGACCGGCGGTCGAGCAGCCGTGGCAGGGTAGCTCAGCGGCAGAGCAAGCGGCTCATAATCGCTAGGTCACAGGTTCGAATCCTGTCCCTGCTACCACTTCTCGCGCATCCGCCCGGCCCGCCACGCATCCTCACAGCTACTACGCCTGGCCGGCTCGGTGCCGCTCGTCATCAGACTTTCATGGCTGCTCGCCGAGCCCGGCCTATAATCGCCTTCCCGTCCGGACCTCGCGGACGGCTCCAGGCTGAAGGCAGGTTCCTCTCTTGAACAGTCGCTTCATGCGCAACGGGCTCGTCACCCTCGTCCTCATCGTGGGTACCGCGGCGATGTTGTACCTCTTCCTCTTCAACGACGAGCCAGCCCAGACGATGCCCTACAGCGGCTCCGACGACGCCTTCCTGACGGCCGTCGCGGAGGGACGCGTGGCTTCCGTCCTCATGCGCGGCGAGAAGCTGGAAGTCACTCTCAAGGAGAAGGATGCGGAGGGCAACAACCGCGTCGTCGAGTCCTTCGTGCCGGCGCAGTTCACCACATCGGTCCAGGCCGACATCAATGCCGCCTGCGCAACGGGCCCGGACTGCGATGCGGTCGAGTTCCGCGGCGAGCCGGCCGAGGACGGCAATGCCTTCCTCGGACTCCTCGTCTCGATGCTCTTCCCCATCCTTCTCATCGGCGTCTTCCTGTGGTTCATGTTCCGCCAGGCGCAGGGCAGCAACAACCAGGCCATGAGCTTCGGCAAGAGTCGCGCACGCATGTTCCTGGGCAATAAGACGGTCGTCACCTTCTCCGACGTGGCCGGCGTGGACGAGGCCAAGACGGAGCTCCAGGAGGTCGTTGAATTCCTCAAGTACCCCGAGAAGTTCAACTCCCTGGGCGCGCGCATCCCGCGCGGCGTGCTGCTCGTGGGTCCTCCTGGCACCGGCAAGACGCTCCTCGCTCGCGCCGTGGCCGGTGAAGCAGGCGTGCCCTTCTTCAGCATCTCCGGCTCGGAGTTCGTAGAGATGTTCGTGGGCGTCGGCGCCAGCCGCGTGCGCGACCTCTTCGATCAGGCTAAGCGCAACAGCCCCTGCATCGTCTTCGTCGACGAGATCGACGCCGTGGGTCGCCAGCGAGGCGCCGGGCTGGGCGGTTCGCACGACGAGCGCGAGCAGACCCTCAACCAGATCCTGGTCGAGATGGACGGCTTCGACACCAACACGAACGTCATCGTCGTGGCCGCCACGAACCGGCCCGACGTGCTCGACCCCGCCCTCCTGCGACCCGGCCGCTTCGACCGCCAGGTCATCCTCGACCGTCCGGACATGAAGGGCCGCCTGGAGATCCTCAAGGTGCACGTCAAGGGTAAGCCGCTCGACAAGGAGATCGATCTCCAGAGCGTCGCCAAGCAGTCGCCCGGCTTCTCCGGCGCGGACCTCGCCAACCTCGTCAACGAGGCCGCCATCCTGGCCGCTCGCCGCAACAAGAAGACCATCAGCACACCGGAGTTCAGCGAGGCGCTCGAGCGTGTCGTGGCCGGCCCGGAACGCAAGAGCCGCATCATCAGCGACGAAGAGAAGACCATCATCGCCTACCACGAGGGCGGCCACGCGCTCGTGCAGCGCATCCTGCCCAAGTGCGACCCGGTGGCCAAGGTCAGCGTCATCAGCCGCGGCATGGCCCTCGGTTACACCATGGGCCTGCCCATGGAGGACCGCTACCTGCAGTCCAAGTCCGAGTTCGAGGACAAGATCGCCGGCATGCTCGGCGGCAACGTGGCTGAACGGCTCATGTTCGGCGACACCACCACCGGCTCCTCGAACGACATCGAGAAGGCCACCAACCTGGCGCGTCGCATGGTCACCGAGTTCGGCATGAGCGACAAGCTCGGCCCACGAGCCTACGGCAAGCGCGAGGAGATGATCTTCCTGGGCCGCGAGATCGGCGAACAGCGCAACTACTCCGACGACGTGGCACGCATGATCGACGAGGAGGTTCGGGCCATCATCGACAAGGCCTACCTGCGCGCGACCGACGTGCTCACCACCTACGGGGACCGCCTGACCCAGCTGGCCGAGGCGCTGGTAGCCAAGGAGACCATCGAGGGCGACGAGTTCGCGGCCATGTTCGCGGACCTGCCTGAACCCCGCAACGAGCCGGGTGGCTCGCCGACGCCCAAGTTGGCCTCACCACTGGCTTCCGGCCGCATCTCGGACCCGGAGGCCGCCGAGAAGCCAGCCGAGGAGCTCCCACCGACGGCTCCCCTGGCGGCGCCCGGCCCGACGCCGCAGCCTGCCTGAGCGACTGCTCGGGCCACACCAAGCACACGGGGGAGGGGAGTCATGACGCCCATCGAGGCTGTCGAGGCCTACCTGGCCGCGAGCGCTAGCGAGCGACTCGAGGAGTTCGTCGAGTTCCTGCGCATCCCCACCATCGGGGTGCTGAGCGCTCACCAGGACGACGTCCGATCCGGCGCCGAGTGGCTGGCGGCACGCATGCGCGCCATCGGCCTGGAGCACGTGGAGGTCTCGGAGACCGGCGGCCACCCGGTGGTCTACGCCGACTGGCTTCACGCCGTCGATGCCCCGACGGTCATCGTCTACGCGCACTACGACGTGCAGCCGGTCGACCCGCTGGACGAGTGGCTGCGGCCGCCCTTCGAGCCACGCGTCGAGTCGGGGCGCATCTTCGCGCGTGGCGCTGCCGATGACAAGGGCCAGGTGCACCTCCACCTCTGGGCGGCCAGGGCCTGGCTGCAGACGGCCGGGCGCCTGCCCCTCAACGTGCGCTACGTCATCGAGGGCGAGGAGGAGGCCGGCTCCCCCAACTTCCAGGCCTGGCTGGTGGCTAACCGCGAGCGCCTCGAAGCCGACCTCGTGGTCGTCACCGACACGGGCTTCTTCGAAGGCAACCAGCCGGCCGTCACCGTCGGCCTGCGCGGCAACACGTACCTCCAGGTCGACGTCAGGGGTCCCAGCCAGGACCTTCATTCAGGCAGCTTCGGGGGCATCGTCCAGAACCCGGCCAACGCCCTCGTGCGCATCCTGGCCTCGTTGCGTGACGGCGAGGGCCGCGTCACGGTGCCAGGCTTCTACGACGACGTGCGCGACCTGACGCCGGTCGAGCACGAATCTCTGGCGAGCCTGCCGTTCGATGAGACCACCTTGGCGGCTGAGATCGGGGTCCCCGAGCTCTTCGGCGAGCCGGGCATCCTCCCTGTGATCCGACGCGGCACGCGGCCGACCCTCGACATCTGCGGCCTCTGGGCGGGCTTCCAGGGCGAGGGCACCAAGACCATCATCCCAGCCCGCGCCCACGCCAAGCTGTCGGCCAGACTCGTGCCGGACATGGACCCGCTGCGCACCTACGAGCGGCTCCGCGACGCCATCCTGGCCGTGGAGGTTCCCGGCGTAGAGGTGACGGTCACCCTGCACGACACGATGCGCCCGTTCGTCGTCAGCGTCGAACATCCCGCCGCCCGGACAGCGGCGCGCTGCCTGCGCGAGGTCTTCGGACAGGAGCCACTCTTCATCCGGGAGGGCGGCTCCATCGGGGCCGTTGCCAGCTTCGACGAGGTCCTGGGCAAGCCCGCCGTGCTGCTCGGCTTCGCGAACCCCGACGATCATGCCCACTCACCGAACGAGTCGCTGGTGCTCGCCAACTACGAGGGTGGCACCAGGACGGTGGCACGCTACTGGGCGGCCCTGGCCGAGGACGGCGGGCTGCGACCCTAGTACCCATGGGCGTGGGCACCTAGGATGGATGGGTCGCCGTGGACATGGCCCCGACCTTGGTAGCATCCACGGCACAGAAGCCTGTCACAAGGGAGCCTGGGGGTTTGCGCCTCCGACGCCGCCATGACCGTCCCTGATGCCCCTGACGCCGCGACGCGGCACTCGACCAGCCAGCCCGCTGGCAGTCCGCTTGCGCCGGCTGCGCCGAACCCCTCTCCGGTCGGGCCGCCCGGCGCACCGGCGGCGCCTGCCTACCCGCCGCAGCTCGGTCCCCAGCCCCCGGGTCCGAGGCCGCCCGCACCCGCCCTCGCTCCACTGCCGCCAAGCCGGGCGATGCCGACCTCACAGCAGATCGGCCTCGCACCACAGCTGTCCCAGCCGGGCAGCGACCCGCGCCGACCCAGCGCCATCGGGACGACCGATGAGACCGTCGGTGGCCAGGCCTGGGCCTACGATTCAGGCCTGGGGGTCGTCGAGCCACGCAGCGCGACGCAGGTGCTCAGCACGCTGGCCGGCAAGGTGGCCGAGGGCGACGTCACGCAGTACCAGCCGGTGCCGCTCGGGTTCACTCCGCTGGACAAGTCGATCGGCGGCGGCATCCGTGCCGGAGAGATGCTGCTCATCGGTGGCGCCCAGGGCACGGGCAAGACCACCATGGCCCTGCAGATGGCCCGCAACATCGTCATGAGCGGCCTCGCCAGCGTCCTCTACATCTGCTTCGAGCACGACGAGGAGTACCTGCTCAACCGCATCATCGCCCAGGAATCAGTGCTGCCCAGCCTACCCAACCGGGCAGGCGGAGTGAAGCTCGTGGACGTGCGCCAGGAGATCCTGGGCACGTGGATGGCGACCGGAGGCCAGAACGCCGACCTGGGCAGCAACCCACGCCTGCGTCCGGCCCTGGAGCGGGTCAACCGCTACGGCCCCAACCTCTACCTGCTGCGCGGCTCACAGACGACCAGCACGGTCGAGAACATGAGCGCGCTCGTGCAGCGCTACAAGGAACTGGCGGGCGACCGCCGCCTCGTGGTCTTCATCGACTACATGCAGAAGGTGCCGGTGCACCCGGAGCCGGCCAACGAGGTCGAGAAGGTCACCACGGTCGTGCAGGGCCTCAAGGACTCTCGCGCTCAATTACGAGGTGCCGCTCATCTCCATCGTGGCCGCGGACAAGGAAGGCCTCAAGGCTTCCCGCTTGCGCAACCACCATCTGCGCGGATCATCGGCCATCAACTACGAGGCCGACATCATCCTCATCCTCAACGAGAAGTATCAGATCGTGGCCAAGGTCAACATCGAGTTCAACCCCTACCAGGCGCAACGCTTCCGCGACTGGGTGGTGGCCACCGTCGAGAAGAACCGTAGCGGCACCAACTCCATCGACCTGGAGTACCAGAAGTTCTTCGAGTACTCCTGCTTCGACCCCAATGGCCGCGCGGTCATGGAGAAGCTCATCGAGGAGCGTCTCTACAACGACTGACCGACGGAGGGGGGACCGCCCAGGGTGGGGCGCTCCCGATAGACTTGCCGGCATGAGCCCCCAGTCCTCAGAGCGGCTGCCCGTCACGACCCGCCCGAGCGTGGTGCTGCTCGACGTGGGCGACACGATGGTGCGCCCCGACCCGTCGTGGCGAGACATCTACGCCACGGTCTTCGCCGGCCACAGCATCGCGGCCACGGCTGAACAGTTCGAATCCGCGTTCCGCGAGGCTTGGAGGGAGTGGGAGCACGAGGGCCCCTTCGAGGCCAGCGAGGAAGCCTCCTTCCAGCGCCTCATGGCGCTCGACCGGCTTGTCTTCGACCGCCTCGGCTACCCGGACCTGCCGGAGTCGTTCTTCCGCGACGTCGACCTCGCCTTCCGGCGGCGCTCGGCGTTCTACGTGTTTCCGGACGTCATCCCTGCCTTGCGGGCCATGCGCGCTGCCGGCTTGCGGCTGGCCGTGGTCAGCAACTGGGGCTGGGCGGCCCCGGAACTCCTGCAGAACCTGGAGTTGGCGCAGCATTTCGAGGTCCTCAGCATCAGTGCTCGAGTCGGCTATCAGAAGCCCCATCCGGCCATCTTCGAGCACGCCCTCGAACTGCTTGGTGTCGACGCTTCCCAGGCTATCCACGTCGGCGACGACCCCCGGGCTGACGTCCTCGGTGCCCGCCGGGCCGGCATCGAAGCAGTCCTCGTGGACAGGCACGGCCGGGCGCACCCGCCCATCGGCGCCGACACGCCGACTGATGGCGTGACCGTCATCGCGGACCTCGCCGAACTGCTCGACGTGCTCGCGATCGCACGCCCCGCAGAGCTGGTCGGAGCCGGCCGCTGAGCCCCACGACATCACGGGTCGGCGACCAGCCCGACCGCTGGCGGCTCTTCATCGCCCTGCCGCTGCCGGCTGAGGCGCGGCGCTCCCTGTGGGCGCAGCTGGCACCCTACCGCGAGCGCCATCGCGCCGTCCGCTGGATCCCGGCAGCGTCCTGGCACCTCACGCTGCTGTTCATCGGTTCCGTGAGCGTCCATCGCATCGAGGAGCTCGTTGCCATCGTCGACCACGCTGCGGCATCGACATCACCCTTCAGGGTGGCGGTGGCAGGCGGCGGAGGCCGGGAGCGACACGGCCAGGCCGTGGCCTGGCTGCCGGTGGACGAGGGCGCCGGGCAGGTCCTGAGCCTGGCCAGCCATCTCGCCATCGACTGCCCGGCCGACCTGCCGACCAGCGGTCCCCCTCGCCGAACCCCCTCAGCGCACCTCACCGTGGCCCGCAGCACCGATCGCGTAGTGATCGACGACCTGGCCTCCGAGCGCTGGGGGCGTCCCGATGCACGCTGGCGGGCCGACCGCCTGACGCTCCTGCGCAGCCATCTCCAGCCAACTGGCGCCCGATACGAAACGCTCCACGAGGCCGCGTTGTACGCTGCAGGGGAGTGAGCCGGGTCACCGGCTGTGGCAGCCGGGCCCTGGCGGGCCAGGAGGGAGTCGATCGATGGCACTGACCCGCACGAAGTTCGTCCTGCCCGAGGAGCGCATCCCGCGCGCCTGGTACAACATCAACGCGGACCTGCCCGTGCCGCTGTCACCGCCGCTACATCCGGGAACCCTGCAGCCGGTCGGTCCCGACGACCTGCTGCCCCTCTTCCCCATGGCCCTCATCGGCCAGGAGATGAGCATGGATCGAGAGATCGAGATCCCCGATCCGGTCCGCCAGGCCTACACCATGTACCGACCCTCGCCGCTCTTCCGCGCCCACCGACTGGAGAAGGCGCTGGGCACCACAGCGCACATGTATTACAAGTACGAGGGCGTCAGCCCGGCCGGCAGCCACAAGCCCAACACCGCCATCCCGCAGGCCTTCTACAACAAGGAGGAGGGCGTCACCCGCCTGACCACGGAGACCGGCGCCGGGCAGTGGGGTTCGGCCCTCTGCCTGGCCGGAGCGCTCTTCGACCTCGAGGTCATGGTCTACATGGTGCGGGCCTCCTACGATGCCAAGCCGGGGCGCCGCAACCTCATGCACATGTATGGCGGTGAGGTCGTCGCCAGCCCTAGCGAGCTGACGGTCTTCGGGCGCGCTGTCCTTGCCCAGACGCCGGACACCCCCGGCTCGCTGGGCATCGCCATCAGTGAGGCTGTCGAGGACGCCGCTGGCCGCGATGACTCGCGCTACGCACTGGGCTCAGTGCTCAATCACGTCCTCTTGCATCAGACCGTCGTCGGCCAGGAGGCCATGGAGCAGATGGCGATGGCCGGCGAGAAGCCGGACATCCTCATCGCCTGTACGGGCGGAGGCTCGAACTTCGCTGGCCTGACCTTCCCCTTCATCGGTCAGAAGCTGCGCGGCGAGGCCGACTACCGGTTCATCGCCGCTGAGCCGGCGGCCGCCCCCAGCATGACACGCGGCATCTACGCCTACGACTTCGGTGACACCGGCAAGATGGCACCCGTCGTCAAGATGCACACCCTGGGCCACGATTTCGTGCCCGATCCCATCCACGCCGGCGGGCTGCGCTACCACGGCATGGCGCCGCAGGTCAGCCTGCTCAAGGACCAGGGCATCATCGAGGCGCGCGCAGTGCTCCAGAGCCGCACCTTCGAAGCGGCGCGCATCTTCACGCAGGCTGAAGGCATCCTGCCGGCGCCGGAGCCATCGCACGCCATCGCCGTCGCCATCGACGAAGCGCGTAAGGCCACGGAGGCGGGCACGAGCCCGGTCATCCTCTTCAACATGTGCGGTCACGGCCACTTCGACGCCTCCTCGTACGATCGTTTCCTGGCCGGAGAGCTCGAGGATCTGGAGCTGCCCGAAGAGCGCATCCAGCATGCCCTGGAGACCATCCCTGCCGTCTAGCACCGATCGAATGCTGGTTCCGGGCGCCCGCGTGGATGGGCGCCCCAGCCGGCCGTGAGTCCTCTCTCCCGACCCGCGGGCGACGCCCGGGGGGAACTCGTCCTGGGCCTGCCGCGCGCCCGCGTGCTGGGTAGCGATGCGTGGACGGGCGTCCGAGACGTGGACGTCATGCCCACGCTGGCCCGTATCGCCGCGGAGGGTGAGTATCGGCCCCGCGACGAAGCGGAAGAAGATCCAACCTGGAAGCAGGTCATCCCGTACTTGTTGTTGCGCGACGGGGGGCGCATCTTCCTCATGCGGAGGACGAAGGCCGGCGGTGATGCCCGCCTCCACGAGCGCTGGTCCATCGGGGTAGGCGGCCACCTGGGGCCCGAGGACGAAAGCATCGAGGCCGGCCTACAGCGCGAGTTCCGCGAGGAGCTGGTGGCCGACTGGCAGCCCCAGCTGCGCTTGCTGGGGCTGCTCAATGACGATCGCACGCCTGTCGGACGGGTCCACCTGGGCATCGTGTTCGAGACCGACGCAGCCGGTCGAGAAGTGTCAGTCCGTGAGACCCACAAGCTCTCCGGGGCCTTCGCGGAGCTTCCCGAGGTGCGGCGCGGCTACGAGCGCCTAGAGACATGGAGTCAGCTCCTGTTCGACTTCGTGCAGCCGGGCGAGCGGCGGAGCTAGGCGCTTCCTCCCGGACGGCCCGCTTCACAGGGTGTATCCCGCAGCGTCGCCACCGACCGGCCTCTAGCTGGATGTGAATGACGGCAGGCACCGCCCGGCGGACAGGTGATGGGATAATCCGTGTCAAGGAGCGACCCATGGCCGACCATCATTCGCTACGCATCAGGCTCGTCCGAGCGGCGTTGCTCCTCGTGGGCGCACTGGCGTTGCTGCTCGGCGGGACGCTGGCACAGGACGAGCGCCGCGTGGTCGTGCTGCCCGCCACGGGCGTGGTCGACCAGGTCATGGCCGGCTACCTCCGGGAGGGCATCGCCTCGGCCGATGCCAGCGGGGCTGTCGCCGTCGTCATCGAGCTCGACACGCCCGGCGGCTCACTGGAAGCGACGCGGGACATCGTCCAGGCGCAGCTGAACGCCCAGATCCCGGTCCTCGTGTGGGTCGGCCCGTCCGGCAGTCGTGCTGCCAGCGCAGGGACCTTCCTGACCCTGGCGGCCCACGTGGCGGCCATGGCTCCGGCCACCAACATCGGTGCCGCCACGCCCATCTCGAGCGATGGCTCGGACATCCCCGACGACCTTGGCAAGAAGGTCCTCGCGGACACGATCGCCACCATCACGTCCATCGCCGAGGAGCGGGGACGCCCGGTCGCTTGGGCCGTCAGCACCGTCAAGGAAGCCGCCTCCTACACCGTGGACGAAGCGCTGGCCGCGGGAGCCATCGACATCAAGGCCACTTCCATCAACGACCTGTTGGCCCAGGCGGATGGCCGGGTCGTCGAGTTGGCCGGCCGCGAGTCGACACTTCAGACGGCCGGGGCAGCGGTCGAGCGAGTGGACATGAACCCGCTCCAGGGGTTCCTGCACCTGCTTTCCGACCCCAACATCGCCTTCATCCTCTTCACGCTGGGTTTCTACGGACTCTTCTTCGAGCTGCAGAACCCCAACTGGGTGACCGGCATCCTGGGCGCTTTCGCCATCATCCTGGCCTTCATCGGCTTCGGCAGCCTGCCCCTCAACATCGCCGGGCTGCTGCTCGTCGGCCTGGCACTCATCCTCTTCCTGCTCGAGATGACGATCACCAGCCATGGCCTGCTCGCCGTCGGCGGCCTCGTGGCCTTCGCGCTCGGTGCATCGGCCTTCTACACGCAGCCGGGTGATCCGATGGCACCGACGGTGGCGGTGGCCTGGCCCATCATCGCCGTCATGACCGGACTGACGGCCCTGGTCATCGGTGGCCTGGTCGTGCTCGTCATTCGGAACCGTCGCGCACCGCAGCTGGCCATGGGTGCCAGCCACATCACGCAACCGCTCGTTCCACTCGGCACGCAGGCGGTGGTGCGCCGCGACCTCCTGCCCGACGGCAGTGTCTACGCGGCCGGCGAGGAATGGACGGCGCTCGCGCAGGACGGCGGCACGCTGGCGCGCGGCACGCCGGTGCGCGTCGTGGGGCATGATGGATTGACGCTCATCGTGGAGCGCCTGCCCGATGTTGACCCCGTCGCAGGCCGGGCGGCCGTGGGTTCCCCGCGGCTGCGCCCCCGTGACGAGACACGCGCTGAAAGGACGGTCTGACCGATGGACGGGACGCTCATCAGCATCATCGTTCCACTGCTCCTGTTCTTCGTCATCGTGGCCATCGTGTTGTACCTGTCCGTGCGCGTCGTCAATCAGTACGAGCGCCTCGTCGTCTTCCGGCTCGGGAAGACGCGGCCCGCCCTCGTCAAGGAGCCTGGCCTGCGCTTCCTCATCCCCGTCGTGGACCGACCCGTCAAGGTGGACGTGCGCGAAGACTTCGACGAGATCCCCAGCCAGACGAACATCACCAAGGACAACGCCCCCATCGACATCGACTTCCTCATCTATTTCCGCATCGTCGACCCGCTCGCCAGCGTCGTGAACATCTTCAATTTCCGATCAGCGCTGCGGGGCATCGCCACGACGACCCTTCGCGCGGTCATCGGCGACATGAACCTCGACGACGTGCTCTCCAAGCGCGACCAGATCAACGACGTCCTGCGCGCGCGCCTCGACGAGCAGACGGAGCGCTGGGGCGGCAAGGTCACCACGGTCGAGATCCGCGAGCTCATCCCGCCGCCCGGCGTCCAGGATTCGATGAACCGCATGCTGACCGCGGAGCGGACACGGCGCGCCGTCATCACCGAGTCCGAGGGCGAGCGCCAGTCGGCCATCAACGTCGCCGAGGGCGCCAAGCAATCCAACATCCTGCGGGCCGAGGGCGAGCGGCAGGCGGCCATCCTGCAGGCCGAGGGGTACAGCGAGGCCCTGAGACGCATCTTCTCGGCCGCCCGGGAGATCGACGACCGCACCATGGCCCTGCAGTACCTCGATGCGCTCAAGCAGCTCGGCAGCACAGCGGCCACCAAGTACATCATCCCGCTCGAGCTGACCGACCTGGCCAGGCGCCTGGGGAACTTCCTCGACAGTGGACTCGAATCCGGCCGGGACGTGCGTCTCGCCAAGGTCCCGGACGTGCCAGCGGACGCGCCGCCACCGAGCGAGCCGTCCGCCGCGGCCAAACCTGCCGCGTCCGCTCCCGACCAGGCCTGAGCGCAGCCTTCATCCGAGTCTCCCCATCGAGGGCGCAAGACTCCGTCGCTCCGCCGTGCCAAGGAGAGGCGCACATAGGGCCACCCACCCGCCAAGCGGACGGGTAGTCGTAGCCATGTGCCCGCGAATGATCGGGCAAGTGCCGACGAAGAGCGCATGAAGCGCCGCGACCCAGACTGGCGGCATGCTCGCGATCCTGGACACAGCCGTCGTCAGCGGCCTGCGCGGCGAACTGGTGCGCGTCGAGGTGGACGTCGCGCCGGGCCTGCCGGGCTGCCAGATCGTGGGCCTCCCTGACGCGTCGCTTTCGGAGGCACGCGAGCGCGTTCGCAGCGCCATCCGCAATATCGGCTTCGCCTACCCCCTGTCGCGTATCACCGTGAACCTGGCCCCGGCCGACCGGCGCAAGCACGGTGCCGCCTACGACGTGGCCATCGCTATCGGCATCCTGCTCGCTTCGGAGCAGATCCGCGCCTCCAGCGGATCCTGGGCGCTGCTTGGGGAACTCTCGCTTGACGGTGGCGTCATGCCCGTGGCCGGCGTCCTGCCCATGGTCGCGACCCTCAGGGATGCCGGGCACCGTCGCGTCTGCGTGCCGCTTCGGAACCTCCAGGAGGCGGAGCTGGTGTCGGGTGTCGACGTCGTCGGTGCGGATGGCCTGGACGACGTGGCTCGCCTGGTGGCCGGACCGCGTGGCCGGTTGGCGGCGGCCGCGCGTCGCCGCGCTCCCATCCGTATCTCGGGAGGCGCCCCGGTCAGCCGGGTGGCCTCCAGCCAGGTCACGTCGCGAGAGCAGGGGAGCGGACCGGGCAGCTCAGCGTCCTGGACGGACCTGGCAGACGTGCGCGGTCAGCAGCACGCTCGCTGGGCCCTGGAAGTCGCCCTGGCCGGCCGACACAACCTGCTGCTCCTGGGCTCACCGGGCGCCGGGAAGACCTTGCTGGCGCGCGCGACGCCTGGCCTGCTGCCGCCCCTGACGGCGGGGGAGGCCCGCGATGTCGCCGTCATCCGCAGCGTGGCCGGCCTGGAGCCCACGGGGGGCGACTGGCTCGACCGGCCGTTCCTGGCTCCGCACCACACGACGTCCTATGCCGCGCTCGTGGGGGGCGGCACGGCCCTGCGGCCAGGGCTGGTGACCCAGGCGCATCACGGCGTCCTCTTCCTCGACGAGCTCGCGGAGTTCGATCGCGACGTACTGGACGCGCTACGGCAACCGTTGGAGGACGGCACCGTGGAGATCGTGCGGGCCCATGGTTCGGTGCGCTACCCGGCTCGCCTGCAGCTCATCGCCGCCATGAATCCATGCCGCTGTGGCTGGTACGGCGATCCCGAGCGCGCCTGCCGATGTCCGGCACGGGATCCACAGCGCTACCTGCGTCGCGTCAGCGGACCGCTCCTGGATCGCATCGACCTGCGCGTGGTCATGCCGAGAGTGGATGCCCTGGAACTCGTCGCGGACGCACGACCTGAAGCGAGCGCCAGCGTGGCTGCGCGCATCCGCCATGCCTGGGAGCAGGCGATGGCACGAGGAGGCGGGCGACCCAACGGGACCCTCCGCGGCCGCCGCCTCCTGGAGGCCTGCGCCATGGATGCCGCAGCGCGGCGGACCCTGGCCGAGGTCTCCGAGGGCTTGGAGCTGACCGCCCGCGGCGTCCACCGTGTCCTTCGGGTGGCGCGCACCATCGCTGACCTCAAGCGATCTCGGCGCGGTCGGCAGCACAGAGATCCTGGCGGCGGCATCGCTACGTGACCGGTCCCTGGAGACAGGAGTCGCGGCATGACCAGGCCGGGAGTGGTTGACGCCCGCGATGCCTGGATCGGGTTGGCCAGCACGCCGGGAGTGGGCGATGTCACGTTCGAGCGCCTGCTGGCTACCTGGGGTGATGCCATGACCGCACTCGAGGCCGTCGCACGGCTGGACCGCGGGCGCGCGGACCAAGAGCTGGCGGGTGCGATCGGGCTGCGCCGGAGAGCCGGGCTGGCCGCCGCCGTCCGCGCCACCGCCGCGGACCCTGGACGCCCGGAGCGGACCATGACGGCCCTCGGCGGCTGGGTGCTCACGCCACTGGACGGTGCCTGGCCGGCCGTGCTGCGCGAGTTGGAGGAACCGCCGCCCATCATCTTCGGGCTGGGAATCGCAGCTCAGCCTGGTAGCGCCACGCGCCGTGGCGGTCGTGGGCACGCGGCATCCCACGGGCGTCGGTCGCAGCCTGGCCGTACGCATCGGCACCCGCCTCGCGCAGGCCGGCGTCACCGTCGTCTCCGGGCTGGCCATGGGCATCGACGGTGCGGCTCATCGGGCTGCCCTGGAGGCCGGAGGCGAGAGTGTCGCCGTCGTGGGCGGCGGCCTGGACGAGCCGGGGCCTGTCGCCCACCGCCGCCTGGCCCGGCGCCTCGCCGCCCGCGGTGCCGTCATCAGCGAGCAGCCGCCCGGCGTGCGACCCACGGCCGGCACGTTCCCACGGCGCAATCGGATCGTCAGTGCCCTCGCGCAGGCCACCGTCGTGGTGGAGGCGCCGGCACGAAGCGGCGCCCTCATCACGGCCCGTCATGCCCTGGAACAGGGTCGTCTCCTGCTCGTGGCACCCGGCCGCCCCTTGGATCCAGCGGTCGCTGGCAACCTCACCCTGCTGCGCGACTCGCCTGCTCGACCGCTCACGGGCCTGGACGAGATGCTCGTGGACCTTGGCCTGGATGACAGCGTGGGTGGCCCCCGCTCGCCGAACGCCCCACTCTCGACTGCGACGGCTCTGCAGACTCTCGTGGGCCCTCAGCGCGCAGTGGCCGAGGCCCTCTGCCGTGGACCACAGACCGTGGACGCCCTGGCGCGCGCCAGCGACCAGCCACCCGGTGTCGTGGCGGCGGCGCTGACGCTCCTCCAGCTGCGCGGCTGGGCGACGTCGCTGGGGGTCCTCCAGCTGCCGGTGGGACCGTTGCTTGGACCAGACCGGCGGGTAGGGTCCTGATCACGGGTGCGGCGTTGCCATGGCAGGCGGTCGGCAGGGCGGCCGACGAGGCCCAGGCCAGCGTACGATGGGACCATGATCCGCAACGTCATCCTGCACCTTCACAACGATCTGCCCCTCAAGGCGGACATCGAGTCGCTGCCGACGGCAGCCGATGCCGGGCTCCTCTGCACCAACCTGCGCACCCTGGAGGGTCGCAAGCCATTGTCCACGGAGTTCCTCGACTCGGTCTTCCTCATCCCCTACAACGTCCTGCGCTTCATCGAGATCCCGCGCGCCTCCATCGACCAGGCTGGTCTGGGCATGGATCTGCCCATCAGACCCGCCCAGCTGCCAGCCGAGGCGAGCGGCGTCCTGGAGCATCCCTCGGTCATCATCACGCCGCCCCCGGGCGGTTCCGGCTCGGCCAAGGCGACGCCGGAGGAGGAGGCCCTGGAGCATCTCGAGCCGGACGCCGAGCTGCTCCGCCGCATCCGCGAGGCATGAGCCGGCCGGCTGCCGGAGAGGCTGGTGCGCCGAAGCACCGGTGCTACACTCGCCGGCCATGACCAAGAACCTGGTGATCGTCGAGTCGCCCGCCAAGGCGCGGACGATCGAGCGATACCTGGGCGATGGCTACAAGGTGCTGGCCTCGTATGGGCACGTGCGCGACCTGCCGGAGAACCCCGGCAAAGGCAAGCTGGGCGTGGACGTGGATCATGACTTCGCGCCTCAGTACGTCGTCAGCGAGGACCGCCGAAAGCAGCTCAGGGACATCAGCCGCGCCGCTGCCTCGTCGGATCTGGTCTACCTGGCCACGGACCTTGACCGCGAAGGGGAGGCCATCGCCTGGCACATCGTCGAGGCCGTTGAGATCCCGGGTGACAAGACCCGGCGCGTCACGTTCAGCGAGATCACCAAGAGTGCCATCGACGCCGCGTTCGCCCAGCCGCGCGACATCGACATGGACCTCGTGGACGCTCAGCAGACCCGGCGCATCATGGACCGCCTGGTCGGCTACACGCTCAGCCCGCTGATCTCCCGGAAGGTCCGCAGCGGCCTCTCCGCCGGCCGCGTGCAGTCGGTGGCGGTCCGGCTGGTGGTGGAGCGTGAGCGCCAGATCGAGGCCTTCGTGGCGCGCGAGTACTGGACGCTGGAGGCGACCCTCCGCAGCGCACGTCTCGAGCCCTTCACGGCCAGCCTCGTGCGCGTCGATGGGACCGCGGTCGCTCGAAGCGGGGAGATCGGTCGCCGGGAGGTAGCCATCCCGGACGAAGCCACGGCCAACACGTACGTGGAGGAGTTGCGCGGTCAGCGCGCCGTCGTGAGCTCGCAGAGCGTGCGCAGCAGCAAGCGCAACCCTGCGCCACCGTTCACCACCAGCACCCTGCAACAGGAGGCCAGCCGCAAGCTGGGTTTCGGCCCCCGCCGCACGATGTCCGTGGCCCAGCGACTCTATGAGGGCATCGTCATCGATGGTGAGCCGACCGGCCTCATCACCTACATGCGCACCGATTCGGTGAACATCGCCACGTCGGCCCAGCACGAGGCCCACGACGTCATCGCGGAACGTTTCGGCCCCGAATACGCGGTCAAGGGTGGGCGGGGCTACCGCAATCGAGCCAAGGGCGCCCAGGAGGCCCACGAGGCCATCCGCCCCGCGAGCTTCCTGCGCGACCCCGATTCGCTCAAAGGGCGCATCAAGGAAGAAGAGCTGCGGCTCTACCGGCTCATCTGGCAGCGCGCGCTGGCCTCGCAGATGGCGCCCAAGCAGCTCGAAACCACCACGGCGGAGCTAGAGGCCGGGCGCTTCGGACTGCGCGCCAGCGCCACCCGCACGGTCTTCGAGGGATTCGCTCGCGTGTACACGGAGGGACGTGACGACGGCACCGATGACGAGACGGAAGGTCGCCTGCCTGACCTCGCGGAGGGGGACGCCGCCCAGGTCGAGGACGTCGCCGCCGACCAGCACTTCACCGAACCCCCGCCGCGCTTCACCGAGGCCACGCTCATCAAGGCTCTCGAGGAGCACGGCATCGGCCGCCCATCCACGTACGCAGCCACCATCTCGACCATCCAGGATCGCGGCTACGTCCGGGTGGAGGACCGACGCCTGCGGCCGGAGGTCGTGGCCGGCATCGTCACGGACGTGCTCGTGGAGCACTTCGGCGACTACGTGGACGTGGCCTTCACGGCTCGCATGGAGGAAGAGCTCGATGAGGTGGCACGCGGCGAGCGTGAATGGGTGCCGCTGCTGCGCGAGTTCTACGATCCCCTGAAGGCCCTCGTGGACGAGAAGCGCCGCGAGCTGCGCCGGCGCGACCTCACCACGGAGGAGACCGACCAGGTCTGCAGTGAAGGCCACCCCATGGTCATTCGGCTGGGTCGCAACGGGCGCTTCCTGGCCTGCTCTCTCTACCCCGAGCACAAGGAATCCAGACCTATCCCGGGCGAGGAGGAGGAGCTGCCAGCGGTGGAAGGCGTGGGACAGGCGTGTCCCACGTGCGGTGAGGGCAGCCTGGTCGCCCGGCGTGGGCGCTTCGGCGTCTTCGCGGGCTGCTCACGCTATCCCGACTGCGACTACATCCATCGCACCGGGCCGCCACCCCCGCCCCCCCTGCCGTTCGAGGTCCAGTGTCCGACCTGCGGCCAGGGCACACTGACAGCCCGCCGTGCACGCCGCACCGGCAACGTCTTCTACGGCTGCTCGCGCTATCCAGCCTGCGACTTCACCACCAACCTGGAACCGCTCGGGGCGATTCACGACGCCGACGCGGGCGCCGTGGCGCTCAAGGATGAGAGCGGTCTATGTCTGCGCTGCGGAGCGAGCGTGGACCTGCCGACCGACCGCGCAGGGCTGCCTGGCCGCCAGCTGCCCGGTGGGCCACCTGATCCGGGGGCGCTCGCGCCGGCGCGCAAGCGCCGGGCGACCAGTCGCGGCAACTCCCGCAGCCCACGCACCGCGGGCCGGGCAGCGAAGGGACGCGGCTCCAAGGCCGCACCGGGCTCGCACCCGGCTTGATGACCGAGCATCCGGTCCAGAAGCGATGACCGCTGCGGGGGAGGAGCCGGACGGACAGGAGGCCACAGCGGCGTTCCTCGCTGCGCTGGAGGCGCGCGATGCATCGGTCCACACACGGCGAGCCTACGGCACCGCGCTCGGACAGTACTTCGACTGGCTGGCGGGTGTCACGGGCGTGACCTGGCAGCGTCCGCCGCGTCGTACCTTGCGCGCCTACCTCGCGGAGCTGGACGGGCGGGGCCTGGCACGCTCGACCATCGCCAGCCGCATCGCCGCGCTCCGTTCCTTCTACCGGTTCGCCCGACGGCAGGGATGGGTCAGCGGCGACCCATGGTCGGCCATCGTGACGCCCCGCCGATCGTCCCGACTGCCCCGGGTGCTGGAGATAGCGGACGTCGAGCAACTCCTCGACGTGGTTCCCGGATCCGCCGGCCATGCCGTGGGCATCCCGTGGCTTGACGATGTCGCGGCGGCCATGGAGCTGCGCGACCGAGCCATCGTGGAGGTCACGTATGCGGCCGGCCTTCGCATCAGCGAGGTGGCTGCCGCTCGACTGACGGACGTGGATGTGGACCGAGGCGAGATCCGCGTCCTGGGCAAGGGCCGCAAGGAGCGCATGGGCATGCTGGGCGGGCCGGCGCGGGACGCGCTGGAGGCCTACCTGCGCCATGGACGTCCGGTCCTCGCGGTGGCTGCCGGGGGTGATGGCTCGGACGCCCTCTTCCTGGGTACACGCGGTCGCGCCCTCGGGGTCCGCGGCGTGCGCATGCGTATCGACCGCCTCGTCCGTCGCGCCGGGCTGCCCGAGCGGACCACGCCGCACACGCTGCGCCACTCCTTCGCGTCGCACATGCTCGAAGGGGGAGCCGATCTGCGCGTCGTCCAGGAGCTGCTTGGCCATGCCAGCCTCGCCACGACCCAGGTCTACACGCACGTCAGTCCGGGCCGGCTGCGCTCCAGCTATCGGGCCGCACATCCCCGGGCCATCTCGGCCTCGCCGCCCGCCGGGCCGGACAGCCATGACCCGCCTGAGCCATCGTCGTGAGCCGCAATGCGCTGGCCCGGGCGGGGCTCATCGTCACGCTGGCCTTCCTGGCCTCGCGCATGCTGGGCTGGCTGCGCGTCGTCGTGCTCGGCAACCTCTATGGCGCGACCGCGGAGCTAGATGCCTACTACGCGGCCTTCCGTATCCCGGATCTTGTCTTCCAGCTGGTGGCGGCAGGTGCCATCGCCTCTGCCCTGGTGCCGGTCCTGGCTGGCCTGACGGCCCACGGGGAGCGTGAGCGTGCCTGGCGCGTCGCCTCCACCGTCCTCAACCTCATGCTCGGTGCGCTGCTGGTGCTGGCCGCCCTCCTGGCCGTCTTCGCTCCCGCCCTGGTGCCCTTACTCGTGCCTGGCTTCGATGCCGAGACCACACAGCTCACGGTGGAGCTGACTCGCCTCATGCTGATCTCCCCGGTCCTCCTGGCGGCTGGCGCCATCGTCTCGGCCATCCTCAACACGGAGGATCGCTTCGGCGCGGCGGCCCTGGCGCCGGTCGCCTACAACCTCGGCATCATCACGTGCGCCGTGCTCCTGGCGCCTTGGCTGGGTGTGTTCGCGGCCGCCATCGGTGTCGTCGTCGGCTCCGGTGCTCACCTGATCGTCCAGGTGCCGGCCCTGCGCGGGCGCTTCCGTTACACGCCACGGGCGGACGTCGGCGACGAGGCCGCCCGGCAGGCCTTCTGGCTGATGCTGCCGCGGGCCGTGGGCATGGGCGCCAACCAGATCACGTTCCTCGTCAACACCGCTCTCGCCAGCACGCTGGCCGTGGGTGCGGTGGTGGCCTACAACGTGGCCTTCAACGTGCTGCAGATCCCGCTCGGGGTCATCGGCCTGCCGCTCGGCATCGTCCTGCTGCCGACGCTCTCTCGCGCCCTCGCCAGCGGTGAGGAGACGACCTTCGGGCGGACCGTGGTCAGTGCGCTGCGGATGCTGCTGTGGGCCATGCTGCTCGTCTCGGCGGTGGGCATCGTGACGCGCGACCAGGTCACGGAGCTGCTCTTTGGCTGGGGCTTCGACGAGACCGCCCTGGAGGCCACGGCCATGACCCTCGGGGTCTTCATGCTGGGCTTGCCGGCGCACGCGCTCAACATCATCCTTGCCCGCGCCTTCTACAGTGGCAAGGACACCATCACCCCCGTGAGCGTGGCCATCGCCTCGGTCGGGGTCAATGTCCTCGTCTCGCTCGCGACGGTCGATCGACTCGGCCTCCAAGGCCTCGCGCTTGGGCATCGCGGTCGGTGCCTGGTTCGAGGCGGTGAGCCTGACGCTGCTGCTGGCGCGGCGCCATGCGTCGGTGCGGGCGGCCCCGGTCGTGCGGGTCGGGATCAGCTCACTGGTCGGGTCCCTCGCGGCCGGGCTCGTGGCCGCCGCCGTCCTCGCCGTCCTGCCCGTTCCTGGTGACACCGGTCGAGTCATCACCCTTAGCCTGGAGCTGTTGCTGGCGTCCGCTGCGGCACTGACGGTCTACCTGGCATACAGCCGGCTCCTGCGCCTGCCGGAGCTGCCGCGAACGATCGGGCTGCTGCGCGCGGCGCTGCGCCCCGGTTGATCAAGGCGACCCGGAGGTGACGGCATGACAGGCAGCGGCGCGGACCCCTCCAGCCATCCGGCCGCCCCGCGGCTCGTCGTCGCGGACGAGTCCCGGGCTCCGCAGGGCTGGGACGAACGAGCTGTCCGCGTCACCGGCGGACACGTCATGCAGTCGGCGGCCTGGGCGGCTTACCGCCAAAGTGTTGGCCACGAGCCGCGTTTCCTGACCTTCGACGACGGTCGGGTGGCCCTGGCCACGTTGCGGGCGACGAGCGGCCTGCCTGGCACCCAGGTTACCGTGCGCCGTGGACCCGCCCACCTGGACGAGGTGGCCGCCCTCGCCGTCTCGAGGGCCTGCGCTCTCGCCGACTGGGCACGTGGCCAGGGCGCGCGCGACCTCTTCCTCGACCCGGAGCGCCCGGCTGACCGCGCCTGGGATGCAGGCATGGACGCCGCCGGCTTTCGGCTGGATGCGGGTCTGGAACCGTCCATCCACGTGATGCGCCTCGACTTCCCGCCCGGCATCGACGAGCCCGGGCTCTTCGCGGGACTCTCCAAGTCCACTCGCCAGCGAGTGCGGGCGGCCGAGCGCGGAGGGACCCGCGTCGTGGACGACCTGGCTGGCGAGCGGCTCGAGGAGTTCGTGGTGCTCATGCGCGAGCGCGCCGCTGCCCTGGGCATCCCGTTGCGCTCGGACAGCGACTACCTGCGGGGCTGGCGCGCCCTGCTCGGGGCTGGCCTGGCACGGCTCCTGCTGGCCCGTCACGACGGCGTCCTGGTCGGTGGGCTATTCCTCTTCCGACAGGGCGGCATCCACGCCACCGCCTATTCGGCCGACCATGCCGCCTCTCGCGACGCGTTGCCGGGCACGATGCACCTGCTGCGCTGGATCGCCATCCGCGATGCCCTCGCGGAGGGCGCCTCGGCCATCGAGCTAGGGGGCGTGGACCTGCCCGGCCAGCGCCGTCCGCCGCAGGCTGGTGAGCCCGGACACGGACTCTACGAGCACAAGCGCGGCTTCGGGGCAGTCTGGGTCGAGCGGGCGCCTCCGCGCCGGATCGTCCTGCGCCCAGCCGCGGAGCGCCTGGCCCGCGGCCGGCGCCGCCTCGTCGACGCCCTGCGCAGGGTGGGAAGATAGCCGCGCAGGCTCCGCTCGGGGCCACATCGACGATCAGCCAGCAGGAGGCCGGAGGCATGGAGGCAGACCTCGATCGCCTGAGGGTCGATGCCACGGCCTGGGACGCCTTCGTGGAGTCGACAGAAACGGACTTCCCGCTGCAGCTGAGCGCCTGGGCGACGGCGAAGGCAGCCACTGGCTGGCAGGCGGAACGAGTGGTGGCCGATGGTGGCTCGGGCCCCATCGGCGGACAACTCCTCGTTCGGCGCCTCGGGCCGGGGCCGTTCTCGATGGGCTACCTGCCACGCGGGCCGGTGGCCAGGGACTTCGACGCCGCCAGCGTGGTGGCCTTCACGGAGGCACTGCGGGCGGTCGCGCGCGCAAGGCGCCTCACGCATGTCACGGCAGACCCGGGGCTGGAGGGCGACGCTCATGAGGCGCTGCTGGTGGCCGCTGGCTGGCGGCCGACAGCCGCCGTCCAGCTCACCTCGACCCAGATCATCGACCTCACGAAAGGCGAGGAGGAACTCTGGTCGGATGTCTACAAGTCGAGCCGCCGCTACGCGAACGGCGCACGCAAGCGCGGCTGCCGTGTTCGCGAAGGCGACGAGTCGGATCTGCCGGTCTTCTACGACATCCTCGTGGAGACGGCGGTGCGCAGCGGCTTCATCCCACGCGCCTTCGATGCCTACCGAGCGGTCTACCGCGCCTTCGCGGCGCAGGGCCGTACGCTCCTGCTCATCGGCTCGCTGCCGGATGGCACGGACGTCTCGAGCAAGCTCATCCTGACCTGCGGGGGACGCGCCTCCCAGTTGTACGGGGGCCTCACGGACGCAGGCGCTGAGATCCGAGCCGGGCACTTCTTCGAGTGGCAGGCGATCCTGCGGTGCAAGGGCGCAGGCGCCCGAGTCTTCGACATGTGGGGCCGCTCCACGCCCGGTATCGCCCACTTCAAGCAGGGCTTTGGCGGGCGGGTCGTCGAGTACGGCGGGGCCTGGGACCTGGTCGTGAACCCGGGTGTGCACGCCCTCGTGCAGCGAGGTCATCGCGCCCGTGTCTGGCTGGCCCGGCGGCGGCGCGGGTTGGACCCGCGACCCGCCGGCCCTCAGCCCGCCGCAGGATCACCCGCGGATGGCCCGCCGGGCCATGAGACGGCCCCCGACCAGACCGTGAACCGCGAGACCCAGGCACCTGCCGAGGACGGCTGACCACGTGGACGACGCCAGGCTCACGACACTCACGGCGCTCCTCCAACGACGCGGTCTCCTGGCCAACGAGGGTCTCCCGGCCCACGGTGCCGCGCCCGATCCGACCATCCGGGCCGTCCGCTATGACTCCCGCCTCGTCGAACCCGGCGACCTCTTCGTGGCCCGACGCGGGCAGAACGCCGACGGCCACGACCACGTCGTTGCCGCGACGACCGCGGGCGCCGCGGCCGTGATCGTGGAGCGGCCCGTGCCCGGCATCCGGGTCCCGGAGATCATCGTTCGCGATTCGCGGAGCGCCCTGGCCCTCGCCGCTGCCTGGCGGGCCGGCGACCCTTCTCGTCGAATGGGCATCGTGGGCATCACCGGGACCGACGGCAAGACGACGACCGCGTATCTCGTGCGGGCCATCCTCGAGGACGCCGGGCGGCCGACCGGCTTCGTCGGCACCACGGACGTCATCATCGGCTGGCCGGAGTCACGGCAACGTGGCGCGTGCCAGCACGCCGGAGGCACCGGAGCTGCAGGGCCACCTGGCCGAAATGCTGGCAGCGGGTGATGTCTGGGCCGTCGTGGAGTCGACGTCCCACGGCCTCGCCCAGCAGCGCGTCGGCGGTGTCGCCTACGACGTGGCCGTGCTCACCAACGTCACGGCCGAGCACCTCGAGTTCCATGGCACCCTGGAGGCCTACCAGGAGGCCAAGCAGAGCCTCTTCGCGCGGCTCGAGCGCAGCGACGAGAATCCCGAGAAGGGCTGGGGCAAGCACGCCGTGGTGAACGCCGATGACCCGCAAGGCGTGGCGGTCACAGCTGTCGCCGCGGCCGCCGGTGCCAGCGTGCTGCGTTACGGCCTGGCGGACGGGGTCAGGGGCGGACGCGGCGCTCCAGCCATCGATCGTCGCGGCCTCCCGGACATCGCGGCCATGGCCGTCGCCGAGACGCCGTCCGGGCTGCGGGTCGCCACGCGGGCGCCCGGCTGGTCGGGGCCACTCGAGCTGCGGCTCGCGGGGCGTTTCAACGTATCGAATGCCCTCGCGGCCTTGGGTGTCGCCTCAGCTCTTGGGCTGGACATGGCGTCAGCAGCAGCGGCGCTCGGACGCGTGGAGGGCGTGCCGGGTCGCATGCAGCGCATCGATGAGGGCCAGCCCTTCGGTGTCGTCGTCGACTACGCGCACACCGCCGAGGCCCTGGGCAAGGTCCTCGACGAGCTGGCCCCGACCGACCAGTCGGCCGGGCTCATCGTCGTCTTCGGCTCGGCGGGTGAGCGCGACGTGGCCAAGCGTGCCCAGATGGGCCGGGTGGCCGGGGAGCGCTGTCGACTCGTCATCCTCACCGACGAGGATCCGCGCGGCGAGGACCGCATGGCCATCCTGGAGGCCATCGCCGCAGGAGCGGAGGCTGCCGGTCTGCGCCGCGGCAAGGGACTTCTGCTCGTGCCTGACCGCGCCGAGGCCATCAGCGTGGCACTCGACCGCGCTCGACCCGGTGACGTGGTGCTTCTGGCCGGCAAGGGCCACGAGAAGACCATCGAGGTGGCTGGCGGCGAGATCCCCTGGGACGAGGCCGCGGTGGCTCGGGCGGCCCTGCGGGCGCTGACCGGCTGAGTCAGCCGGCCCTGCCCAGGACGGCCGCGGCGAGCTTCTCCATGGGCGCATCTGTGAGCCAGTTGCCCTGGTTGGAGAGCAGCGCGATGGACACGCCCTCGTCTGGGAAGTACCACATGGACGCCTCGAACCCCCGCAGGCCGCCGCGATGGCCATACGCCCGGTGCCCCGCGAAGACGGCCACGTCGGTGCCGAGACCGTAGAACCCGGGCGAGAGCATCGTGGTCATCTGTGCCAGCGATTCGGGAGCCAGCACCGCGCCGCCGTAGAGGGCAGCGGCCCAAGTGGAGAGATCCTCGCGGTCGAGGCGATGGCGCCGGCGGCGTCAGCCACGGTGAGCGCCGCGCCGAAGGGCAGCAGGCGTGCATCGCGTGTGTGATCAGAGTAGCCGGTGCCGTAGTCCCAGTGCCCGTGGGCAGCATCCATCGGAGGCAGCTCTGCCGGCTGATACACCGTGTCCGCTCATGCCCAGCGGCTCGAAGAAGCGTTGCCTGAGCTGCTCGTGGAGGGGCGCGCCGCCCACGACCTCCGCGATGCGGCCCAGGATCACGTAGTTGGTATTCGAGTAGTGGTAGCACTCGCCGGCCTTGCAGTAGCCGGTCTTGACGAGGTCCATGATCTCGTCATACGTCCACATATGCTCCCGGGAGGCCAGACCCGGGGCCGACACGGCTCGTAGCCAGGCGCGCGAGACCTGTGCATAGCGAGGATGCTCGAAGTAGTTGTAGATGCCGCTGGTGTGACTGAGGAGCTGACGGATGGTGACGCTGTCCTTGCGTGGCGCGTCCGCCCAGTATCGGCCGAAGGGCACGTCGAGGTCCAGCTTGCCCTCCTGCGCCAACTCCAGGATGAGAGCCGCGATGAACGTCTTGCTGACGCTGGCGACGGAGAAGACCGTGTCGTCGTCGACGGCACGGTCGGGCAGGAATTCGGCGTTGCCCGAGCTGCCCAGCCACGTTTCACCGCTGGCGAGCCGTACCGCCACCTGCAGGCCGGCCACCCGTCCCTTCCCGGTGGTGCGTTCCAGGATGGCCGACAATCTTCGCTGCGTGGCGGCATCGAGGCTCAGGGTGGCAGCCGCTTGCCCCGGCGCCTCTGTTGGCAGAGGAGGGGATGGCTGCGGTTGGGTGGTCGCGTGGCAGCACGGGTGTCCCCGAGGGACGGGGCATGGTCGTGGGCAGCGCCGTCGGGGTCGGCACTGGCGAGGCACTGGCGCCCGGTGGCGACTGCGTAGTGAGTCGCGTCGGTACGCTGGCACTGGCAGTGGCAGCCGGCGGCTCGATCTCGGATGCCGCCGTCCGCTCGCGGATGGAGACGCACGACAGCAGCGGGCCCGTCGAGAGGGCCAGGAACAGCAGAGAGATGACGGCGCCCGGCGGGCGACGTGCGAGCCACGGCGTCACAGGCGCTGACGGTACACCCTGCCCCGCACCCGCCAGGGATCCCGAGCGGTTTCGTTGCGGTGCGTTCCCCTGAACCATCCGCCTTAGCACCCGGCTCACGTCGACTCATCCGCTGGACGCGGGGGTCACCACGCCTTCGCTACACTCAGCTTGATGAGCAGCTCAGTGTCCGGAGCCAGTACCACCGTCCCCGGCGAGCCCAGCACGGCTGAGGCCCGGACCACTCGGCGCGCCCGACCGGCGGCGCCTGTGGACCACTCCACGGACGGCATGCAGCGGACTCTCCGGCACGTCGAGCAGGAGCTCCAGGGCCGCTACCCGCAGGCCGACCTGTCTCCCGTGTCGGCCGCCTTCGACTTCGCCCACGCGGCTCACGCAGGGCAGAAGCGGGCCAGCGGGGAGCCCTATGTCACCCACCCCTTGGCCGTTGCCCGCATCCTGGCGGAGATGGGTCTGGACCCAGTGGCCGTCACGGCGGCGCTTCTCCACGACATCCCGGAGGACACGGAGTACTCGCTCGCCGACGTCGAGGAGCACTTCGGCACGGACGTCGCCCGCCTCGTCAACGGCGTCACCAAGCTCAGCAAGTTCAGCACCCTGACCCATGAGCAGCAACAGGCGGAGAACATCCGCAAGATGTTCCTGGCCATGGCGGAGGACATCCGCGTCGTCCTCATCAAGCTGGCCGACCGCCTTCATAACATGCGCACGCTGGGGGCGCTCCCACCCGCCAAGCAGCAGCGCATCGCCCGTCAGACAGCCGAGATCTATGCGCCTCTGGCGGAACGCCTGGGTATCTGGCAGATCAAGTGGGAGCTCGAGGATCTCGCCTTCAAGATCATGGACCCCGACGCCTACCACGAGGTCGCGGGGCAGCTGGAGAGCCATCGCAAAGGCCGCGAGGCCTATGTTCGCCGGGCCATGGAGGAACTCCAGGAGGCCCTCGCCGAGGCCGGCATCACGGCCGAGCTCTCCGGTCGACCCAAGCACATCTACAGCATCTACAAGAAGATGCGGCGCAAGCGGGCCGAGTTCGGCGAGATCTACGACGTGCACGCACTGCGCGTGCTGGTGGCCGATGTCCGGGAATGCTATGCCGCGCTTGGTATCGTGCATTCCCTGTGGCGGCCCATCCCTGGGCAGTTCGACGACTACATCGCCATGCCCAAGAACAACATGTACCAGAGCCTCCATACCGCTGTGGTGGCCCTCGACGGAAAGCCGCTCGAAGTCCAGATCCGTTCGCACGACATGCACCGCGTCAGCGAGGTCGGCATCGCCGCCCATTGGCGCTACAAGGAGGGCACCCGGACGGACCGGGCCTACGACGCCAAGCTGGCCTGGGTGCGACAGCTCATGGAGTGGCAGACGGACGTCTCCGACGCCACCGAGTTCATCGAGGGTGTCAAGCTCGACATCTTCCAGGACCAGGTCTTCGTCTTCACCCCCAAGGGTGACGTCAAAGACATGCCCGCCGGCGCCACGCCGCTCGACTTCGCCTATCGCATCCACACGGAGGTCGGTCACGCCTGCATCGGGGCCAAGGTCAACAACCGCCTCGTGCCCCTTGACTACAAGCTCAAGAACGGCGATATCGTCGACATCGTCACCACGAAGAGCGCTCATGGGCCCTCGCGCGACTGGCTGAACATCGTTACCACGAGCCACGCTCGCGAGAAGATCCGTCAATGGTTCAAGCGCCAACAGCGCGACGAGAACATCGCCCACGGCCGGCAACTGCTCGACCGTGAGCTGCGACGTCTGGCGCGCACCACGCTCGACCGCATCGACCATAGCGAACTGGATGGCCTGCTCGACCACTACGGCATGAAGTCGATCGACGACTTCCTGGCTGCCATCGGCTACGGGCAGATCAGCGCCCAGCAGGTCGTCTCACGCCTGGGCGTGGTCGACGACGCGGACCAGGTCCAGCTGCCCCAGGTGGCACCGTCGCCGCCGACCCCGGGCGGGATCCGCGTGCGCGGCGTGGGCGACCTGCTGGTCCGTTTCAGCAAGTGCTGCCACCCCATCCCCGGTGACCCGATCGTCGGCTTCATCACGCGCGGGCGTGGCGTCACCGTGCACCTCGCGACGTGCGCCACCGTCGTCAACGAGCGGGCCGTGGAGCGGCTCATCGACGTGGAGTGGGAGACAGCCGCCCAGCGCACCTACCCCATCGCCATCCTCATCGAAGCCTACGACCGCACCGGGCTGCTGGGCGACATCAGCACCCTCGTCGCGGACGACAAGATCAACATCGTGGCTGCCACGGTGGCGGTCCACAAGGATCACCGCGCCATCGTCCAGGCCACGCTGGAGGTCTCCTCGGTGGCCCAGCTGTCGAGGGTCATGGGCCACCTCGAGCAGCTCAAGGACGTCTACTCCGTGGAGCGTGCCCGCGCCTGACGAAAAGGACCGCCCCCGCGGCCTGGCTCGTCATGCCAGCGACCCGAACGCCGGTGACGAAGCGCACCAAGCCACCCTCCCGGGCGCCCGTCGGCGAGCCGGGGCTGGTCACGGATGGCTCCGACCCGCTAGACTGAGCGGCACGTCACGACTGCCGTGGTCGAGGCGGAGCCGTATCTTGAGTGAGGGGTCCATCGCCGGATGACCGCGCGCCAGGAAGCACGCGTCGGATCTCGTGCGACCGACGGAGCCCGCTGGTCTTACGAGACGCAGCGTGCCCCCCATGTCGGTGAGATCCTTCAGACCGCCCGCGAACGCAAGGGGGTCGATTTGACGCGTGCCGAGCGTGAGACGAAGATCCGCGCACGGCATCTGGCCGCCCTGGAGAGCGGCGACGTGGCCGGTCTGCCAGCACTCGTCTATGCCAAGGGTTTCCTGCGCAACTACTCCACGTACCTGGGCCTGGATGCTGACGAGATGCTGGCCCGCTGGCGGCGCGAGATCGACCAGCCCAGCGCGGCGGACACGCCGCGCCTCAAGCCGCCCCCGCAGCCCATCACGGCTCCCGACCGCCGCCTCAAGGTCACCACTGGGCTCATCGTGGCGCTCGCCCTGGCCACCGTCGTCTTCGCCTTCGTCGGCTACATCGGGCTGCAGTTGGTGCGCTTCACGCAGAATCCCGAGATCTCGCTCAACGGACCCTCCATCCGCCAACTCCAGCCCGGCGCGGAGCGCGTCGTGCTGAGCGGCGGGGGCACTCCCAGTGCCCTCGTCACGGCACGGGGCACGGACGACACCTTCCGCACCACCACGGCCGACGGGCGCGGCGAATGGACGCTGGACCTGCCCGTGGCCAAGGGACGCAACGACTTCACCCTCACCACCACGGATGCCGAGACGGCCCGCGAATTGGAGCCTTTGCAGGTCATCGCCACCGTGCCCGTCCTGGACCTGCCCGGCGTGGTGGGTGACGAGGCGCCGGCGCTTCCGGAGGGCGTGGACACCTCGAACCTGTCCGGGACTCCGTCCGCGGAGCTCGTGCTGACTTCGCCGCAGGCGGGCTTCCAGTCGGCCGATGGCCGCGTCAAGGTAGAGGGCACCAGCGACGCTGAGAGCGTCGTGGTCAGTCTCCAGTGGCTGGGCAACCTCGAACGTGAGCGCGCTGCACCGAAGCCCATGGAGCTGCCGGTCGAGGAAGGCGTCTTCCGCGGGCGAGTGCAGATGCCCAAGGGACGCTGGCAGGTCTCCGTGGCGGCCGCCATCGATGGGGGCACGCCAGCCATCTCCACCATCCCGGTCCGGTCACTGGCTGACAAGATGCTCCTCACCATCAGCGCGGTGGAGGGCTTCACCCGCGTCAAGCTCGTTGGCCCGGATGAAGAGGTCGTCGCGGACGGTATCCGCCTGGAGCCAGGTCAGTCGCGCACCTTCCGGGTGGACCCGGACGTCCTCCTCCAGGTGGGCAATGCCCGAGCCGCCCACGTCACGGTGGACGGCGTGGACTACGGTGCCATGGGCAAGAAGGCGGAGGCCATGACGTGGCAGATCCAGCAGGGCAAGAAGCCGGCGCCCCTCTCCTGACCGGATCGGACCGCCCTGCGCTGAGCGGGCTCGCCGAGCGTCTCCAGCAGATCGCCATCGACCAAGGCGTGACGGTGGCAACGGCCGAATCGTGTACGGGCGGGCTGGTCGGGCATGCCATCACGTCGGTGCCTGGCTCGAGCGCCTACTACGTCGGCGGAGTCATCAGCTACGCCGACCGCCTCAAGGTCGAGATGCTGAGCGTGCCGGCCACGATGATCGAGAGGCATGGTGCGGTCTCGGCCCAGGTCGCGGTGGCCATGGCCGAGGGCCTACGCGATAGGCTCGGCTGCCACCTCGCGGTGGCGGTGACCGGTGTGGCCGGTCCGGCGGGCGGCAGCGACGCCAAGCCGGTGGGTCTGACCTACGTGGCCGTGGCTGGCCTGGACGGTCACCGAGTGGAGCGCCACCACTGGCATGGGGATCGCGACGCCAACCAAGCCTGGAGCGCGGCTGCCGCCCTGTCGCTGCTCATCGCGGTGCTCGAGGCGGATCCACTGCAGCCAGGGCCATGAGCGTGATCCGAGGCGCCGATGCCATCGGCAAGGGCCTGGCCCCGGCTCGCGAGCCGCGACCCATCGTCCCGGGCGAGGCGATCCACGTGGTCGGTGCGGCTGGCGCGGGGGCGTCGGCGGCAGCCCTGCTCGCCGCGGCCGCGGGTGCTCAGGTCAGCGGCTGCGATCCGGGTGCTCCGACGGCCTACACGGCGGCCCTCGAGGCCCGCGGGATCCGGGTCGCCACTGTCCACGATGCTGACCACGTCTTGCGGTGGGAGCCGGCGCCAGCACGACTTGCCGTCACCAAGGCATTGACCTCGGTACAGCCCGACCACCCCGAACTCATGGCAGCACGACGGGCAGGCATCGTCATCGAGCCCTGGCAACAGGTCGTGGCGGATGTGGCCGCCACCCGGGGCGGGCTTTTCGTCGCGGTGGCGGGCACGCACGGCAAGTCCACGTCGTCCGGCTGGCTGGTACACATGTTGGCAGGCGCCGGCCGAGATCCGACGGCCTTCGTCGGTGCGCTCCTGCCGTCGGAGCTCACCGGGGGACCACCGGCCACGGCGCGTTGGGGGAGGGGGGACGTCTTCGTCGTCGAGGCCGACGAGTACGCCGGCAACTTCGACCCCTACCGGCCGGACGTGGCCATCGTCCTCAACGCCGACTGGGACGACCCGGACGTCTTCACCGACCGGACGGCCGTCGTGGACGCCTTCGAGGCCTGGCTGCGGGGTCCGGGAGCGGAGCGGCGGCGCGTGGTCATCGGCACGGATGATGCCGGCGGCGCGGAACTTGCCCGTCGCCTTGGTGACTGGGGGACGCGCGTCGTACCCGTGCGGTCCGCGGACAGGCCAGACATGCCCCTGGCGGCCGACCCGGCCATGGCCCGCACGCCCGGACGCCGCGCGGATGGTCCCGTGTACCGGGTCGACGGCTCGCGCCTGCGGTTGGCCCGTCTGCTCGGACCCGGCGATCCGGGCATCCAGGTCGACCTGCGGCTCCCCGGGCAGCACAACGCAGCCAACGCCGCCTGCGTGGCCGCCGCCGCCGCACTCCTCGGCCTGGACCTCGCGGAGATCGCCAGTGGCCTCGCCTCGTTCGACGGTGTGGGCCGTCGCTTCGAGGTCAAGGGTGAACCCTGGGGTGTCCTCGTCATCGACGACTACGGCCACCATCCCACGGCCATCCGTGCCACCATCCAGGCCACTCGCGACCGACATCCCGGCCGTCCCATCTGGGTCGCGCACGAGCCGCTGACCTTCCACCGCGCGGCGGCCATGCTCGACGACCTGGCAGCTGCGCTCGCCACGGCCGACCACGTCGTCGTCGCCGATATCTGGGCCGGTCGCGATCCGGACACGAGCATCACCAGCGCCGCCGTGCTTGCCGCGGCCGTGTCCCGGCTGGGCGGCCCGGACGTCGCCGCACCCGGCAGCGTGGAGGCAACAGCCGATCACCTTGCCGCAAAGGTCCGGCCCGGCGACGTGGTGCTGGCCATGGGAGGCGGGCGTTCCTACGTCATCGCCGACCGACTGGTGGCCCTGCTGGAGGCACGGGACGGCAGGTAGAATGCCGGGGTGCCTCATGACCTGACGCCCGGCGCTGGGCAGGATGTGCTCGCCCGGTTCAAGCGGGCTCGCGAGCATCGCGACCCGGATGGCATGCTCGACCTGTTCGCACCGGACGCGGAGTACCGGCGCGACCCGTTCGAGCCAACCCTGAGCGGGTCGGTGGAACTCCGTGAGCACTGGAACCGCATCGTCACGGAGCAGACCGAGGTCGAGTTCGATGCTGAGCGTATCTGGGTGTCCGGCCGCAGCGTGTTGGCCAGCTGGCACGCGGCCTACACGCAGGCCGGCACTCAGGAACGCTGGCGCGAGCGTGGATTCATGGTCGTCGAGATCGACGCTGCCGGGCTCATCTCACGACTGCGAGCCTGGCCGGCCGTCCGTCTTGTGGCCGGCGGGGGCCCACTGGGGGATGCAGAAGGGCCGGCAGACGCCGGGGAGGGACAGGATGGCCGGTAACGTCTCATTCGACGTCGTCAGCGAGTTCGACCGTCAGGAGCTCGTGAACGCCATCGATCAGGTCCGCCGCGAGGTCGCCACGCGCTTCGACTTCAAGGGCGCCAAGGTGCAGATCGACCTGACCGAGAAGGAACTCGTCGTCGTCACCGATTCGGAGATGCGCTCCGCGGCCATCGCCGATCTCGTCATCAGCAAGGCCATCCGGCGGGGTCTCTCGGTGAAGATATTCGACTGGGGCAAGGTGGAACCTGCTGGCGGCATGTCCTTCCGGCAGCGAGCCGCACTGCGCCAGGGCCTGCCGGAGGACGTGGCCAAGAAGATCAGCAAGCTCATCCGGGACGAGTTCCCGAAGCTGCACGGCCAGATCCAGGGAGACGTGGTGCGCGTCAGCGGCAAGTCCAAGGATGAGCTGCAACTCCTCATCACTCGCCTGCGCGAGATCGGGGACGAATACCCGGTCGCGCTGCAGTTCCGCAACTACCGGTAGGCTGTGAGCATGACCGAGAGCCGGACCTCGCGCTTCCTTCTGGCCGTCCTGGCCACCATCGTCATCGTCGCGCTCATCGTCACGATGGTGCAGGTGTGAACGACATGACCGATGCCTCGCCGCCGCTGCCCGGGGAAGCCGCGGAGGAGATCTTCGAGACTGCGGACGCCGGGCCATCCCATGACCTCCGACCGTCCGACCTGCTGGACGCACCTGCCGCCGGCGAGGACTTCGACGAACCCGACGATGCCGAGCTGACCGAAGGGGACACATCGACGGCCGAGGCCGAGGCCGAGCCGGCCATCGCGACCGCTGGATCCGCCGACGCCGGGGGCGTTAGCGCATCCGATGAGACCGATGACCGAGCAGTGGCCGATGAGGACATGCGCGGCCCCGACAGACTGGCCGACGAGGCCGCCGAGCGGGTGGCGGGCCTGGCCGAAGTGGGGGCGCTCGATGCCGGGCAGCCGGCAGCTCTCCCCGAGGATGCGCCCGCGCCAGCCGTGATGCGCCGCAGCGTGTCGGCCGAGGTGGCACGGCACTTCAGGCGCGCTGGCGCCCGCTACTGCTTCACGGTTCCGGGCGAGGCGGTCCTGCCGCTCCTCGAAGACCTGGCCGCTGAGGGCATCCGCGTCGTGACCACGCGACACGAGGCTGCCGCCGCGTTCATGGCCGAGGCGCTGACCCAGTCGACGGGTCGACCGCAGCTGGTAGCCGTGTCGCGCTCGGTCGGCGCCTCCAACGCCGCCATCGGCATCCACACCGCCAGCCAGGACTCGGCGCCGCTCGTCGTCCTCGCCGGGCAGGTGGAGCGGGCCTACATCGGACGCGAGGCCTTCCAGGAGAGCGACCTCGTGAAGGGCATCGGCAGCCTGGCGACGTGGGCGAGCCAGGTGGACGACCCTGACCAGGCTGTCAGCATCCTGGCCAGCGCCACGCGGCGGCTGACCACTGGTCGCCCGGGACCCATCCTGCTGTCCCTGCCCCGGGACGTCCTGGACGTCGAGATCGAGGTCGGGAACGCGCCCTCGGCCGGTCCCACGGGCTCCCGCGGACCAGCCGCCGACCGGGCCGCCGTGCGACGGATCATGAAGCTCCTGGCGGCGTCCGAGCGAGGCGTCATCGTGGCCGGAGGTGGTGTCCTGCGCGCTCGGGCCACCAAGCGCCTCGTGGCCCTCTCGGAGGCCCTGGCGGTCCCCGTCATCGCCGCCTGGCGGCGGCCGGACGTCTTCCCCAACGACCATCCCAACTACCTTGGCATGGCCGGGCCCTGGGCGGCGCCCACCGTCCTGCGCCGCCTCGAGGACGCGGACGTCATCGTCTTCATCGGCGCTCGGCTGTCCGAGGCGACCACCCACCAGTACGTCATCCCGGGTCCGGATACCCGCTGGGCGCAGGTGGACGTTCAGCCGAGATCAGCCGTCCTGGCTGCCGGCGCCTGTGATCAGCATCGAAGCGGATGCCTCGCGATTCCTGGACGCCGCCTGGTCCGACCTGCGCGCAGCCGCGCTGGACAACGAGATGCGCAGCCGCCGCGAGGCTCGCACGGCCGCTGACCGCGAAGCCTACCGTGCCGCCAGCTCCGTGGGGCAGGGGAGCTGGAGTGGGCCAGGCGTCCACCCCGGACGCGTCGTTGACATGCTGCGGCGCGTCCTCCCGGACAATGCCATCATCACGACCGATGCCGGCAACATGGGCGGGTGGCTGGCACGCGGCTTCCGCTTCCGTCGCGCCGGAACGTTCATCGGCCCGGCCTCCGGCGCGATGGGATTCGGCCTACCTGCCGCGGTTGCGGCGTCGCTACACGAACCCGACCGCATCGCGGTGGCCGTCTGCGGCGATGGCGGTTTCGGGATGTCGGCGATGGAACTGGAGACCGCGGTGCGCGAGGGCGCCCATCCCATCGCCTGGTCTTCGACAACGAGCGCTACGGCACCATCGCCTCAAGCCAATCGCGAGGTGGCTGGAGCTCGGCCAGCTCGGACCTCGGTCCTGTCGATTTCGCCGCGATCGCCCGCGCGCAGGGTGCCCTCGGCTTCAGCGTCACGAACGACGCGGACTTCGAGGACGCACTGCGGCAGGCCATCCTGTCGCGTCAGGCATCGGTCATCCACCTCTTGCTCGATCGGGTCTGGGTGTCGGTCGACGATGGGCCGGTCATCTCCCACGACTGACAGAGCCCGACTGTCTTTGCGCAAAGACGGATACGGCCTCCGACCCACCACTTCGCGATAGCCGCGGTCAGTCGCCGGCGCTCCCGATGTCACGACGGAGTGCCAGTGCGCCGAAACTTGCCCCCGTCTCGGCGTCCACGCCGACCTCCACGATCTCGAAGCCCAGGTGGTCATAGAAGCCGAGCGCGCGCTCGTTGTCCCGCATCACCCACAGGACAGTCTCCCGGGCACCCCAACGCGTAGCCCATGATTCGAGAGACCGCGATCAGCAGCCGGCCGACGCCCGAGTGTCGTGACCCGGGATCGACCCACATGCTGAAGAGGAGCAGCGTCGATGGGCGGCGGCGGCGTCCGTGCACAAGCCCGATGGGGTCTTCGTCGCGCAGCGCCACGAGCCAGTTGCGCTCGTCCCCGTGCGCGGACTGCATCGCCTTGCGGTGCCATTCCTGGGCAGACATCCCCATGGCCTCAGCCAGTGGCTGGCCGAAGGCGTCGGGGGCGTCCGCCAGGCTTCGCAACCGCAGAGCTCGGAGGAGGGGACCCTCCGGCGCGCGGATGCGACGGATCACGAGGCTTCCGCTGTCAGGCGCCACCCTCAGACGGTACCAGCCGGCGTCGACCGGCACAGCGGGGCACCGCGAGCATCACTCGATCGGTGCCCCAGCCGCAGCCAGTGCGTCTAGACCGCCCGCATCGATGATGTCGGTGAAGCCAGCCTCGGTCATGGCCTCCGCGGCGATCGCACTGCGCCGGCCGGTACGGCAATACACGAGATAGTCATCCTCCGGATCTAGCGCGGCGATCTTCCCAGCGAAGTCCGACGCCTCGACATCGATGTTGATGGCACCGGCCACGTGCCCAGCCGCGTACTCCTCCGGGGTCCGCACGTCGATGACAGTGCGCTCGTCGAGCACCTTGACGGCATCCGCGGCGGCCACCACTCGCACGGCATCCGCGGCGGCACCTGGTTCGCCGCCGCTGCAGGCGCCGACGAAGAAGACCGAGGCCAGGGCCAGGACGAGGAGCGGGTGCAGGACGCGGGACACGGAACCCTCCGTTTCAGGTTGACGACGTGGACCTGCGTATGATTCCATCATTTGCGCAATCACGCAAGTGACGTCGGGCGGGCCCACTGGCGATGATGGACTTGACCGGCGGACGCGTCGCGGAGTAATGTCGGAACATGAGTACGGTCCGAATCGCATCCGTCTCCGCTCCATTCGACACACCCTCGGTGCGCCGGGCCGCCACCCACCTGGTGCTCATCGCCGACGGCCTGGGCCTACTTCCCGAGGGCGCGACGATCGAGCGGATCGACGAGGATCTCATCCGCGACATCGCGCGCAGCAGCCTCTCGGAGGGCGTCGCCCTGGGGACCGCGCTGGCCATCCTCGAGGACACGGGCGAAGCCATGTCCGCTGCCCGCTGGAGTGCCCTCATCGAGCATCTGGCGGACGCACTCACCGGGTCACCGATGCCCAGGCGGGAGTTGACGGGCCTCATGAAGACCTACGGCCACGAGAGCCTGGGTCAGCTGCTTGGGATCTCATCGGCCAGCCTGCGCCGCTACGCGACCGGCACCCGCGTGGTGCCCGACGCAGTCGCGGCCCGCGTTCACTTCCTGGCGCTCGTGACCACCGACCTCGCGGGCTCCTACAACGACTTCGGCATGCGGCGCTGGTGGGAGCGGCCTCGGAGCGTCCTCCAGGGTCGCTCGCCACGAGCCGCCCTCGGGGAGGACTGGGATCCGGACGACCCGTCGGTGCTCGCCGTCGCCGATCTCGCTCGCGCGCTCGCAGGCCCAGGCTCGGCGGCGTGATCGCTTTCCGTAACGCGGACACGCGCACACCGTTCCTGTGGGAGTCGGATGAGCAGCCCGAGGCACGCTGGCACGGAGCGGGGGAGGGCCCGGTCGCCTACCTGGCCGAGACTGCCGACGGCGCCTGGGCGGAGTTCCTGCGCCACGAGGAGATCGACCGACCCGGCCGACCTCGATGGGGTCCGTCGTGCCATCTGGGCCATCGAGCTGCCGGCTCCGCCGGTTGGGGAGCCACACCTGCCCGTCGCGATCCTCACGGGGGACCGCTCGACCTGGCCCGCCTGTCAGGCAGCGGCTCGGCGGATCCGATCCCGCGGGGCTGATGGGCTGGCCGCTCCCTCGGCGGCACTCATCGCCGAGGACGCCGTCAGGCTTCCGGACGGCGGGCGGCTTGCGCCCAGCATCACCTCGGCGCGAACGGACCTTCGTCCTCTTCGGTGTCCGCCCGGACCTCGTTGGCTGGTGCGCCTGCGCCGCCGGACGACCGCGGGCAGACCTGCTACCGCGTGTGCGCCACCCGCGCTGACGCCCGGGCGAGCCATTGAGGACGGTGCCGTCCGCTGTCACCGTCACCCTGCCGTAAGGGGCGAGCCTCGTCCTCCGTCCCGCATGTTACATAACTTGCATTATCGGAAGTGTTCACGAAGCAGACCCCGAGCTGCAGACGGGCGCGCCGGCGTCTACTGTCGGTGGGCATGCGCTGAGCAGTCGCCCGTCGTCGTGGCCGGTGGCTTCGGCATCGACACGAACGTCTATCGCGCTCGGCGAGCGGGTCGGCGCCGAGGTCACGTTCGCGCACGTCGTCGATGCACCGGGACAGGCCGGCTGCTACAGCGCCCGGGCCTTCGTCGCCCTTGGTCTGCCGACCCGAGCCATCGCCGCGCTCGGTGATGACCCCCAGGCGCGCCCGATCCGCGCCGAGCTCGGCCGCTCCGGCATCGCGGTCACCGAGCTGCGCGATCCGCTGGGCACGCACCGCAGCGTCAACCTCGTCGGCCAGTGATGGTACGCGACGCAACTACTTCGACGCCCGAGGCGCAGGAGCGGTCGGCGTCGATCTCGGAGGCCTGCCGGCGCGACCCTGCGCGGCGCCGGCCCTGCTGCATTGCCACCTCGACGACTGGTGCCGTCGAGCTGCTGCCCATGGCGCACCAGAGAGGGCCTGCGCATCAGCTGCGACCTCCAGGATGCGCCGTCGGCCGACGACGCCTACCGGGCCGACTTCGTGGCCGCCGCGGACGTCCTCTTCCTCTCGGCGGTCAACCTCTCCGACCCGGCCCGGGTCGGCCCTCGGACCTGGCTTCCCGGCGTCCGGGCCGGTGGTGGTCGTGGGTGCCGGCGACAAGGGCTGCCTGATCGCCCGCGACGGGCACGTGAAGCACTACCCGGCCGCCGACTTGCCCGAGTGGCCCGTCGTGGACACCAACGGTGCCGGTGACACGCTGGCCGCCACCTTCCTGGCCTCGTACCTGGTCGAGGAGCTCGATGCTTGGCGCGATCGCTGCGACGAGCCCAGCTCGCGGCACGCTGGATCTGCAGCCAGCGCGGCGACGAGAAGGTACCCCTCCCCCGCGCACGAGCTGGAGGCGCTGGAGGCCGCCTCGACCGGTCGGCCTGACGACGCCATCCGCCGGGCGAGGCGAGCCGGGCGGATGGTGGCTGTCAGGCCACGTTGCGATGAGCGGAGCCTCGAGCGTCACCGTGGTCGACGTAGAGCTGTGCCAGCGCGATACAGAGGCGAGACGCGGCATCGGCGGCCATCCCGGTCAGGAGCGTGACCTCGAGGCCGCTGTCGCGCTGGCGCGACCTCGACGCTGTGCAGGCCGTAGCAGTCCTCGACGCCCATCCAGAAGTAGACCTCGAGGGTCCGGCCGTCGGCAGACGACGACGATGTGGTCCCAGGCGGTCGGCGTGGCGTCGATGACCGACGCGTCCGGCTCGATCGGCGTGGCCACCGGAGCGCAGTCCGTGGCCGAGGCGTCAGCCGCCGCGCAGATGGCGTCATCCGACCCAGGGTCGAGCGTCCTGGGCCTGGCCGGCAGCCGGCAGGCCCACCAGGGCCAAGGTCAGGCTGGCCACCAGGGCCAGGCGTGTCACGAAGCTGGTGGTCGATGCGGGGGCGAGGCTCATCATGTCTCCTTGACTGCGTGGGTTCCGCGCGGGGTGGGTCCGTGCTCCGCTGCGACGCCATGCGCCGGGACCTGGTTCCCGATCCTCGTGGCCGCCTCCGAGGTCCTCAGGAGCGTCGCAGGGAGGTCAGCCGTGGCGGCGAACATGGAAGAGCGTGCGCGCGGTGCCTTCGATGGGCGTCTCGCTGAGGAGATCGAAGTCCGGCCGCGAAGGCCTCACGGAAGCCCTCGACCGTGTAGCCCGGGAAGACGTCGCGCCGCGAGGCCAGGAGACGCTGCACCATGGCGTCCTCCTTGGGCACGAACTCCACGACGGCCTGCGGCGCCAGGCGCGCGAAGAGCGAGGCGATCATGGGCAGCGGCACGTTGGCGCCGATGGCCAGGTGATGGACGAGGGCCAGGGCCAGGATGACGTCCGCGTCGGCGCGCGCCAGGAGCGAGGCGCGCTCGGCGCTCCCCCACCCCTGCGCAGGGCTGGGGTTGGTGAGATCGGCCAGCAGCGGCAGGGTGTCCTGGCGGCCTTCCGCACGAAGGCGGCGGTAGTGGCGCTCGACAGCGCCCGGGTCGACGTCGAGGGCCACCACGCGGTAGCCCGCTCAGCCGCCAGCCGGCTGTAGCGCCCCGTGTTGGCGCCCAGGTCCCAGGCGATCGAGCCACCTGCCACTGCCAGTGCGCTCGCGACCGTGGCTTCCTTGGCGGCGGTGGCATCGTCGTCGTAGCTGGTGTGGTCGGCGTAGTCGGCCCAGACGGTGCCCACGGGCTCCCAGTCGAGCCCCTCGATGGTGCTGCGCAGGGACTCGACGAGCGTGGCCAGGCGCGATGCCGACATGCTCGCGGAGGGCGCTCGGGTGGCCTCACCGGACGCACGGCCGTCGTCAGCGTGGCGACGCTGCGCGCGGGCGTGGAGGTGGATGTGCGGCCCGAGACTCAGCGAGAAGCGCGTCCGGCCAGGGAGCAGGCTGCGCCGCGAGGTCGAGCGGTACGCCCTCGAGGTGATCGCGCAGCAGCCCTCCGAGCCGGATGTCCACGCGCGCCATGAGCGCCAGCGGGGCCAGGAAGTGCTCGCAGAACTGGCGATAGGCGACCCACGGCCGCCCGTCCTCGGCCCGCTCGAAGGAGAGCGAGTCGATGAGCACCGGCGTGCCACGCTGGAACTGCACGTTGTAGGCGGAGGCGTCGCGCAGCGTCATGCCGGCCTCGGCAGCCAGCGTCTGCGCGCGCAGGGTCAGGAGTGCGGCGTCCTTGAGCTGGCTGAACGACCACTCGTACGGGTAGGAGACGAAGTCCAGCGCTTCCGGCCGGATGACGCGGTAGGCCGGCGGAGCCGCGGCCAGCTCGACCGCGACCTCCTCGTGTCCGAGGAGCAGCCCCTCCCTCCGCAGTCGCTCGTAGAGCCCGGAGCCGATGAAGTGATCCCAGTCATCCGCGAACGTGGCCTGGACCTGGCGGTAGAGCGTGCCCGACCTGCGGAAGACGAAGCCCGCCGGGTCGCGGTAGGAACCAGGGTCGCGCGCCACGCCAGGATGCTCGCCCACGTCAGGCGCGGGCTCGGTCGACCGGGCTGCGGCTGGGGCCTCCGGCTCAGGCTTCGCGGTCGCGGTCATCCGTCGGCGCGACGGTCGCCGGGCTCTTCTCCTCGCCCCCGCGGACGGTACGCAGGAAGCGCGAGATCTGGTGTCTGAAGAAGATCGGGATGGCCACCAGCCCGGCGATGAGGGCCTGGATGATCAGGCTGCCAGATCCCGGATCGATGTAGGCGAAGATGAGCTCCATGGTCGACTCCCTTGGACGTGCTGGTCCGCACGGCCACCTGAGTTCCCCGACGGCGCCGCGTCCCCCAGACGATAGCACCGCACGCGCCACCGGACCCGCGAACGCATCCGTGGGTGCCCACGGCCGGTCGCGAGCCCGCGCTCAGGTTGCCAGCTGCTCGCCGATGGTGGTCTCGTAGCCTGGGAAGTAGCGCTCGATGACGGGCAGGTCGAAGCTGCGCAGGATGGCCTCACGTGGCTCGCGGGCAAGGAGGAAGTCGAAGGAGGCTGCCACGAGCCGCTCCGGGTCGTAGTGGCCAGGGGCCAGGCGCGCCAGGTCGGCCCGGCTTACGGTCACGCCGTGGTGCGTCGCCGCGGCGTCCCGCCCGACCACGACTTCGCACAGGAAGCCGGTCGGCGTGGGACGGCAGACGATCGTCACCGGCTGACTCACGAAACGGTCACCGTACCGGGCGCGTGGCGGCGGGCGGCGGCGCGCAGCTCGCCGGCCAGTGAGGGGATGACGCGACCCGTCACGCGCACCCCGGCATCCTGGTATGTGACGTCCACCGTACCGCGCTCGCGGACCCGGGCCAGCAGCTCGCCCTCGGCATAGGGCAGCGTCACGTCGACGTCCTCCCAGAGATCCGCCAGCAGCGCCGAGATGCGCACTCGGAGCGTGTCCAGGCCGTAGCCGGTCAGGGCGGAGACCGGCACGGCGTCACCCACGACCGGCGCGAGGGCGTCGGCTCGCTGCCCCGCCGGGTCGAAGAGGTCGGCCTTGTTGAGCGCCACGATGCGGGGCTTCTGGCCCGGCACCGAGCTCGTCGAGGACCTCCTGCACGGTCTGGCGGTGCTCGCGCGCGTGGGCATCCGAGCCGTCCACGACCTCGATGAGGACGTCCGCACGCGTGACCTCCTCCAGCGTGGCTCGGAAGGCCTCCACGAGCTGGTGCGGCAGCTTGTGGATGAAGCCGACCGTGTCGGTCAGGACGACGCTCTGGCCGTCCCCGAGCTTCACCTGGCGGCTGGTCGGGTCGAGCGTCGCGAAGAGCCGGTCCTCGGCGCGCGCCGCCTCTCGGCCGGTCAGCGCGTTGAGGAGCGACGACTTGCCGGCGTTCGTGTAGCCCACGATGGCCAGGCTCGGCACGAGGCGCCGGTCGCGCGAACGGCCCGCCGTCTCGCGCTGCTGGCGGACCTGCTCGACGCGCTCCTTGAGCTTCGCGATGCGCCCGCGGATGACCCGCCGGTCGGTCTCCAGCTGCGTCTCACCGGGGCCGCGGGTCCCGATGCCACCGCCGGTGCGCGAGAGGTGCGTCCACATGCGCGTCAGGCGCGGGAGCTGGTACTGCAGCTGGGCGAGCTCGACCTGCAGGCGCCCCTCGTGCGTCTGGGCGTGCTGGGCGAAGATGTCCAGGATGAGGCCGCTGCGGTCGAGGACCTTGACCGTCAGGAGCTCCTCGAGGGCCCGCTGCTGGTTGGGTGACAGCTCATCGTCCGCGACAAGGAGGGTGAAGCCCGTCTCCTGCCTGGCGGCTTTCAGCTCCTCCGCCTTGCCCTTGCCCAGGTACCAGTTGGGGTCGACGTGTCGACGCCGCTGCCACTCCGCGCCGACCACGTCGGCGCCGGCCGTGTCGGCCAGGCTGGCCAGCTCGGCGAGCGAGTCCTCGGCGGTCCAGCCCACGTCGGCACCGGTCTCCACGGCGATGAGGAACGCTCGCTCCAGGGGTGGCGCGAGGTCGATGAGGTCGCTTCGGGTCATGGCTGGCCAGCATAGCCGCCGCGGCCGAGTCCGCGAAGGAAGGGCACCAGCAGGTCCCACGCGCGAGCGGTGACCCCCTCCCCCGTGGCCAGCCACTGGACCTCTGGTTCCGAGCGGAACCAGGTGCGCTGGCGGCGCGCGTACGCCCAGGTGCGCTGCGTGTCGAGGGCCTTCGCCGACCCGAGGTCGCGGCGGCCTGCGAGCACGTCGAAGGCCTCCCGGTACCCCATGGCGCTGAAGGCCGGCAGGTCCTCTCTGAAACGCGCGCGGAGCCGGGCAGCCTCGTCGAGGAGCCCATGGGCGAACTGCTCGTCGACCCGGGCGCTGATGGTCGCGCGATGCTCCGTGGCATCGCGGGCAAGACCCAACCAGATGAGGGGGGCCCCATAGCCCAGCGGCGGCGGCGGCACGCCCGACCCGGTCAGCATCACCCGCTCGAGGGCTCGGACGACGCGGCGGGGGTTGCGCTGGTCGACGGCGGCCGCAGCGATCGGGTCACGCTGCTTCAGCGCGGTCACGAGGGCCGCCAGCCCGTCCACGGCCAGGCGGGCTTCCAGGTCCCTACGGATGGTGGCGTCGGTCGTGCCGGTCTCCAGTGGCAACCCGCGGGCCACGGCCCGCAGGTAGAGGCCCGTACCACCGACCAGGAACGCCAGTCCGCCGCGCGCCGCGATGGCCGCAAGCGCTCCGAGCACCGCACGCCGGTAGTCGGAGACCGTGAATGGCGCGTCCGGGTCGACCAGGTCGAGACCGTGGTGGGGCACCGTTGCCTGCTCGGCCGGCGTCGCCTTGGCGGTGCCGATATCGAGGCCTCGGTAGACCTGGCGAGAGTCGGCCGAGACGATCTCCGCCCCTGGCAGCCGTCGCGCCAGCGCGAGCGCCAGCGCCGTCTTTCCGGTCGCCGTGGCGCCAGCCACGACCACGAGGGGCGGCAACTCAGCCGTGGCCACCCTCCCCCACCACGCGGCCCGCGAGCGCGTAGGGACCGGCCCGTGTGATGACGACATCCACGAGCTGCCCCACGAGGCTGACCGGGCCGTCGAAATGGACGAGCTTGTGCTGGCGGTTGCGCCCCACGAGGCGCGGGCCACGCTCTGGGGAGTGGTGGACCTCATCGCTGGCGTCATGGTCGTGGTGTTCGTGAGAACGAGGCCGGCGAGCCTCCTCCACGAGGATCCTCCGTCCGACGGCCGAGCCAGGCGTCGTTCAGCTCGCGACCGATGTCCTCCTGGAGCGCCAGCAGGGCGTTGAGCCGGCGGCGCTTCTCGACGGCCGGGACATCGTCGGGCAGGCGCGCGGCCGGGGTGCCCGGCCGCGGTGAGTAGGCCGCCGCGAAGACCTGGTCGAAGCGCACGGCGCGCAGCAGGTCGAGCGTGGCTTCGAACTGCGCTTCCGTCTCACCGCAGAAGCCGACGATGACGTCGGTCGTGAGGCTGATGCCGGGTACCGCCTCACGCAGGCGTGCCACCAGGTCGAGGTAGGCGGCCACGCTCGTACTGGCGGCCCATGCGGTGCAGGATCTCGTCCGAACCGGACTGCACGGGCAGGTGGAGGTGCTCGCAGACCGAGGGGCATTCGGCCATGGCGGCGATGAGCCGTTCGGTGAGGTCCCAGGGGTGGGAGGTCACGAATCGCAGGCGGTCGACGACCGGCCGTCCGTGCTGGTCCCTGATGCCATCGATGGCCCGCAACAGGGCGGCGATGTCCGGGCGTCCATCACGGGCCTGGGCGCGTCCCAGCTGACGCTGCCCAGCCACATCTTCGAAGCGTGGGTCAGGCGGCAGGTCATGGCCCCAGGAGTTGACGTTCTGTCCGAGCAGGGTGACCTGCCGGCATCCCGAGGCCGCCAGCGTCATGGCCTCGGCCACGATGTCGTCGAAGGGGCGACTGCGCTCGGGTCCCCGAGCGAAGGGCACGATGCAGTACGTGCATGTCTTGTCGCATCCGTAGACGATGGGCAGCCACGCCCGAGTGCCACCCGACCGAGCGATGCGTCCAGTCTCCACGGCCGCGGCCCGCGTGGACGGCAGCCGGTCGGCCACAGCCGCCACGGACCGTCCGACTCGCTGGAACCCCGGCCCGGTCAGCGCGCCTGGCGTCGTGGGCCCCCCCAGGCCGAGGCGGGCGACGAGATCGGCCTCTTCGTCAGGACGCAGGAAGTGATCCACCGCCGGATAGCGCCGCGCCAGGATGGCCTCGTTGTCCGCCCGGACCGAGCAGCCCGTGAGGACGACCCGAAGAGAGGGATCTGCCGCCTTCAGCCGAGCCAGCAGGCCCATCCGACCGATGATCTTCTGCTCGGCAGCCTCGCGGATCGAGCAGCTGTTGATGACGATGAGTCGGGCTTCCTCGAGCGTCGACGCCTCCGGGCACCCGACGGCCAGCAGGGCGCCGGCCATCTCCTCCGAGTCCGAGGCGTTCATCTGGCAGCCCAGCGTCCAGATGTGGAAGGCCGGCAGGAGTCGACCATCCGTGGCGTACTCCTGGAGGGCCGCCGCAGGCTGGGCACCCTGGCGCGGCGCAGCGGCGAAGGGTGGAGGCGTGTCGAGCACCGGCAGCGACAGTCCGCCTGAGCTCGCCGAACGCGGATGCAGGTCCATCTCGCCGCGGCGTGGCGTCGTCATGCCTCGATGATGCGCGCGATCCGTTCCACGCTGCGGGCACGCCCGCTGGCGGTGTCGATGTCGACGAGCAGGGCGTTCAGGACGACCGGGCCGCTGCCCACCTCGAAGCGTGTGGGCAGACCGTTGATGAAGCGCGGCAGCACCGTCTCTGGCGCGAAGCCGATGACGCTGTCCAGTGGCCCGGTCATGCCCAGATCCGCCGTGAACGCGGTGCCACGCGGCAGGATGCGCTGATCGGCCGTGGGGACGTGGGTGTGCGTGCCCACCACCGCGCTGACGCGCCCGTCGAGGTAGAGCCCGAAGGCCGTCTTCTCGCTGGTCAACTCGCAGTGGAAGTCGACGAGACGAACGGATGGAAGCTCATCGGCGGCCTCGTCGAGCAGGCGGTCCATCTCCGTGAACGGGTTCTCGATGGGGATCATCGTGGAGCGGCCCTGGGCGTTGACGACGGCGACCTCCGTGCCCTCGGCGGCGTGGAAGATGCCCCAGCCTCGGCCGGGCACCCCGTGGCTGCCGTAGTTGAGCGGTCGCAGGATGCGTTCGTCGCGATCGAGCTCCGGGATGATCTCGCGCTTGTCCCAGATGTGGTTGCCGCTCGTGATGACGTCCACTCCACATCCGAACAGCGCGGCGGCCGTCGAGGTCGTGAGACCCATGCCGCCCGCCAGGTTCTCGCCGTTTGCGGTCACGAGGTCCACGCCGCGCTCGTCGCGCAATCCAGGCAGGCTGCGTTCCAGGGCCACACGCCCTGGGCGTCCGATGACGTCCCCGATCGATGAGGACGCGGAGCACCCCGGCGCCCGGCGTGAGCGACAGGGTCGGCAGCTGGTCAGCCGCCAGCGTGCGCGCCTTCTCTCGCCGGGTCACGTCCAGGTCGGCCCGGACCTGCCTGGGCCGCGCCGCGGCGGCCGGGTCACTTGGCGTACTCCACCGAACGCGTCTCGCGGATGACGGTGACCTTGATCTGGCCCGGATAGGTCAGCGTCTCCTCGATCTGGCGGACGATGTCGCGGGCAAGTCGGCCCGACGCGAGGTCGTCGATCTCCTCCGGCTTGACGAGGATGCGCACCTCGCGGCCGGCCTGCACGGCAAAGGACTTCTCCACCCCGGGGAAGGCATCGGCGATGGCCTGCAGGTCGGTGAGACGCTTCAGGTAGGTGTCCATCGTCTCGCCGCGGGCACCAGGACGCGAAGCGCTGATGGCGTCAGCGATCTGGACGATGGGTGCCTCCGGGCAGGTGTACTCGACCTCCTGGTGGTGCGCGGCGATGGCGTTGATGGCCTTGGGCGATAGGCCATGACGCCGTGCGATCTCCGCACCGATGGCCGCGTGCGGTCCCTCTACCTCGTGATCGATGGCCTTGCCCATGTCATGCAGCAGACCGCCCAGCTTGGCCGCCTGGACATCCGCGCCAAGCTCGGCGGCGATGACGGCCGCCAGGTGTGAGGTCTCCTTGACGTGGTTGAGGACGCTCTGGCCGAAGGAGGTGCGGTAGCGCAGCCGGCCGATCAGGGTGAGGATCTCCACCGGCAGGCCGGGCACGCCGCAGTCGTAGGCGGCTGCCTCCCCTGACTCGCGGATGAGCACGTCCACCTCGGCCCGCGACTTCTCGACGACATCCTCGATGCGTCCGGGATGGATGCGACCATCGGAGATGAGCTTGGTCAGCGCCAGGCGGGCGACCTCGCGTCGGACCGGGTCGAACCCGCTGAGCATGACGGCATCGGGAGTGTCGTCGATGATGAGGTCGATGCCGGTGGCCTGCTCCAGGGCCCGGATGTTGCGGCCCTCGCGCCCGATGATGCGACCCTTCATCTCATCGGAGGGGATGGGCACGATGGTGACCGTGGCCTCTGCGGTGTGGTCGACCATGACCCGCTGGATGGCGGTGATGACGACGTCGCGCGCCTTGTCCTCGGCGTTCTCGCGAGCCGACCGCTCGATGGCACGCACGAGGCGAACGGCATCATGCTCGGCCTCCTCACGCACCTGCTCCACCAGCACGGCCTTGGCCTCCTCTGCAGACAGGCCGCTGACCCGTTCGAGGGCCTGCACCTGCTCGCTACGAGCGGCCGCCAGCTCGGCGCGCTGCGACTCGAGTTCCTGCTCGCGGATGAGCAGCTTGCGGTCGCGCTCCTCGAGCATGTCGGTGCGCTGGTCGAGCTGCTCGTCGCGGGCCAGGAGGCGCCGCTCGAGGGCGGCCAGATCGTTGCGCTTGGAGCGTCCCTCCTCATCGAGCTCACGATGGAGGCGGACCTGCTCCTCCTTGGCCTGGAGGATGAGCTCCTTCTGTTGGGCGCGCGCCTCGGCCACGATGCGCTCGGACTTCTCGTTGGCAGCCTTGATGGACTGCGAAGCGACGAATCCACGCGCCACGAAACCGACCGCGAGCCCGCCAACGGCCACCACGAGCAGGATGACCGCCATGACGACGGGTTCGTTCATCTGTCCCTCCCATCCAGCGCCGACGGCTGGACGTGAATCACGATCCTGTGGCACCACCTCGCGGTGGTCGGACGACGGCTCTCCCTGTGCCGCCGCTGACGGTCCGCCCGGCGTGGCGGCGAGCCGACGAAAACGGCCCGCCACGGCGCTGGCCGTCCGTGGTCAGATCAGCTAGCCTACCCGGCCAATGAAGAGAGCGTCAAACGCCCTCGTCGTCGCTCAGTGACAGGCCTCCGGCAAGCGAGGCGGCCAGCTCCGCGCAGATGTCCGGGGTGAACCCGTGGCGTGCCAGCAGGGCATACGCCTTCTGGCGCCGGCGCCTTGGATCCGCCTCTCGCTGCAGCCGGGCCGCGTGCCGTTCCAGGAGCTGCCGGCCCGCGCGACGATCCGCCAGCATTCCCGGATCGACGTCTCGGGGAGCGTGGGCCGCCGGTGTCTTCGAGCGGTTCGCGAGGACCTCGTCCACGATGTCTCGCGACACGCCCTTCTGGTGCAACTCGCGGCGCAGCGCCAGGCTGCCGCGCGGGCGCGATCGATCGCGGCTCTCCACCCAGGCCCGTGCGAAGGCACGATCGTCCAGGTAGCCCACCGACAGGAGCCGCTCGACCACGTCATCCACGAGGGCCGGCGGGTATCCGAGCACGCGCAGCCGGCGCCGCGTCTCCGCCTCCGACCGAGGCCGGACCGCGAGGAACACAGCTGCGGCCTCCATGACGATCTCCGGGTCGGTCACCGCCGCGCGCCGGGCGCGGCGATCCAGAGCGGCCTGGCGCCGATCGACGGCGTCGCGGCCGGGAGGGGGCGTCACGAGTCGCGTCGGTCTGATCGGCGCCTTGGGGTCAGCCGACGTGCCTACTCAGCCTCCTTGATGCCCTCCACCGGGACATCGATGGTGGCCACTCGGCCGCGGATCTCCGTCTCGAGCAGTGACGCGATGTCCGGGTTGGCCCGCAGGAACTCCTTGGACTGCTCGCGGCCCTGTCCGAGGCGGGTCTCGCCATAGTTGAACCAGGCTCCCGACTTGCGCACGACGTCAGAAGCCACGCCGACATCCAGCAGGCCACCCTCGCGCGAGATGCCGCTGCCATACATGACGTCGAACTCGGCGACCCGGAAGGGCGCCGCCACCTTGTTCTTGACGACCTTGACGCGACAGCGGATGCCCACCGCCTCCGAGCCCGTCGTGATGGTCTCGATGCGGCGGATGTCGAGGCGCACGCTGGAGTAGAACTTCAGGGCGCGGCCGCCCGGCGTCACCTCCGGGTTGCCGAACATGACGCCGATCTTCTCGCGCAGCTGGTTGGTGAATACGAGGGCCGTGTTGGAGCGGCTCACGATGCCGGTCAGCTTGCGCAGGGCCTGGCTCATGAGGCGTGCCTGGATGCCCACGAAGGAGTCACCCATCTCGCCCTCGATCTCCGCGCGCGGCACGAGGGCCGCCACGGAGTCCACGACGACGCAGTCCACGCCGCCGGAGCGGATGAGGGTCTCCGTGATCTCCAGGGCCTGCTCACCCGTGTCCGGTTGGCTCACCAGCAGGTTGTTGACGTCCACGCCGCAGGCCCGGGCGTACTGCGGGTCCAGGGCGTGCTCGACGTCGATGAAGGCGACGACGCCGCCGAGTCGCTGGGCCTCCGCGAGGACGTGCTGGCAGACGGTGGTCTTGCCCGATGACTCGGGACCGAAGATCTCCGTGATGCGCCCACGCGGAAGACCGCCCACGCCGAGAGCGAGGTCCAGGGCGATGGAGCCCGTGGGGATGGAGTCGATCTGCTGCCGTTCGTCCGAACCGAGGCGCATGATCGAGCCTTGCCCGAACTGCTTCTCTATCGAGAGGATGGCGGCTTCCACCGCCTGCTGGCGGTCCTTGCGCTGGGCGTCACGCGCCCCATTCGCAGAGCTCTTGTCTGTCCCGGTCGACCGACCGGCGCTGGTGACGGTCATGCCTGGTGCACCTCCGAGGCTGCCACCGTGCCGATCTGTCCAAAGGCGCTACTCCGTTGCGTCCTCCTCCTCACGCGGCTTCCGCTTGGGCTTGATCTCCTCGACGGAGGGCAGCGGCGGCTCGGAGAACGACTCCAGCTTGACCTTGGTCTTCTTCGACTTCGGGGGCTTCTTGGCTTCACGGCGAGAGGGGACTTTTCCGGCCATCGTTCCTCACGCCTCCGACTGGTGCCGCCTAGTCTGGGCGGCGGGACTTCACTCCGACTTCACCCTCCCTTCGTCCGCAGTCTCAGCGCCATTCGTGTCAGCTTGGCTGTCACGAAGCGACTGCCTCAGTCCAGGGAAGGTGCCGGCCCGGATGGCGGACCGGATCCTGGCCATGAAGTCTAGGGTGAAGGTGAGGTTGTGACAAGTCGCCAGCCGGTAGGCGAGCAGCTCGTTGGCCCGGAACAGGTGGGCCAGGTAGGCTCGTGAGAAGGTCCGGCAGAGGCGGCACGGACAGCCTTCCTGCACGGGGCGCGGATCGTCCAGGTAGCCCGCATTGCGTAAGTTCAGGCGCCCTCGCGGCACCCACAGCGAGCCGTTGCGTGCCACGCGCGCCGGCAGGACGGAGTCGAACATGTCGATGCCCGCATCCACGGCGTCCAGGAGGTCCATGGGCGAACCGAGCCCCATGAGGTAACGCGGTCGCGGATCGTCCGCCAGGAGCGCCACGACGACGTCCAGGACGGCTCGCCGCTGGGCCGGCGTCTCATCGCCGGCCAGACCGCCGATGCAGATGCCGTCGAAGGGCAGGCCCGTGATGGCCTGCGTGGAGTCCGGTGCGCAGGTCGTCCTCCAGGCCACCCTGGATGATGCCGAAGAGCGCCTGGTCCTCACGCTGATGCGCAGCCAGACACCGTTCCGCCCAGCGATGCGTGCGAGCCGTGGCCTCCGCGACCTCGACCCGCGAGGAGGCGTGCGGCGGCACGGGCTGGTCCAGGCAGACCGCGATGTCCGCGCCCAAGGCCTCCTGGACGGCGATGGCGTACTCCGGGCTGAAGTGCAGCAGCGCCCCGTCCAGGTGCGAGCGGAAGGTGACACCTTCCTCGTCGATCCGGCGCAGGTCGCCAAGGCTGACGACCTGGAAACCACCAGAGTCGGTCAGGATGGGACGATCCCAGGCCATGAACCGGTGCAAGCCTCCCAGCCTGGCGATGCGCTCGTGGCCCGGGCGCAGCGAGAGGTGGTAGGTGTTGGCGAGGATGATGGTGGCGCCGACCTCGCGCAGGTCGTCGGGGTCCAGGGCCTTGACGGTGGCGTTGGTGCCGACGGGCATGAAGATGGGGGTCTCAACGACGCCGTGCGGTGTCTCCAGCCGTCCCGCGCGTGCCCGGGTCTGCCCGGCGGCCGGAGCAGGGGCGGCCTCGAAGCGGATGGGCGAGCGACGTCCCAAGCGGCTGCTCACCGACCCAGCCAGGCCAGCAGCGCCATCATCCGGCCGGCTCTTCCGCGCCGAGGCGGCCCTCGGCCGTCATGCCGTCCCAGAGCCCTGGGTCGTCCCGCTCCGCCCGCCGTGGCGGTGGCACCTCATAGCCGAGCGAGCGCAGGTGCTCGCGCGCCAGCTCCGTGGCCATGCGCCCCTGCGGGGTACGGTCGAGGAAGCCCAGCTGCAGGAGGTACGGCTCATAGACGTCTTCCACGGTCTCCACCTCTTCCCCGATGACCGCGGCGATGGCCGCCCCGCCCACCGGGCCCGACCCGAACTTCTGGACGATGGCCGCCAGGAGCCTGCGATCCGTGGTATCCAGGCCCACGGCATCGATGTCCAGGCTCTCCATGGCTGCCCTGGCCTGATCTTCAGTGATGCGCCCGTCCCCCCGGACCTGGGCATGGTCCCGGGTGCGTCGCAGGAGGCGGTTGACGATGCGCGGGGTGCCACGACCCCGGGCGGCCAGGATGGCCACGGCGGCCTCGTCGATGTCGACGCCAAGGATGCCAGCCGAGCGCCAGACGATCTCCGCAAGCTCTGACTCCGCGTAGTAGTCGAGACGGTAGACCGCCCCGAAGCGGTCCCGGAGTGGCGAGCTGATGCGGCCTGCTCGCGTCGTGGCGCCGACCACCGTGAACGGCTTGAGCGAGAGCCGCAGGCTGCGCGCGCTTGGGCCACGACCGATCATGACGTCGATGGCGAAGTCCTCCATGGCCGGATAGAGGATCTCCTCCACGGAGTGATTGAGCCGGTGTACCTCATCGATGAAGAGGACGTCCCGCTCGTCGATGTTGGTGAGGATGGCGGCCAGGTCCCCGGGACGCTCGATGGCCGGCCCGCTCGTGGTGTGGATGGCGACCCCGAGCTCCCGGGCCACGATGTTGGCCAGGGTCGTCTTGCCGAGCCCAGGTGGTCCGTAGAGCAGGACGTGGTCAGCCGCCTCTCGTCGGCCGTTGGCTGCGGCCAGCAGGACCGAGAGGTTCTCCTTGACCTGGCCCTGACCGATGTACTCGTCCAGTTGGCGCGGGCGCAGCGACGTCTCGATGCTGTTCTCGTCGGGTCGCGCCAGTTCCGGCGCGACAGAGCGTGCCTCGTCATCCATGGGCCGTCAGTCTACCAGAGACCAGCGTCGAATGGAACAGACGTTCGACGCCTGCCCTGGTCGTTCAGTCGCGACGCAGCGAACGCAGAGCTTCCTTGACGCGTTCCTCGAGGCCGGCTGATGCGGGCAGACCGGCCACCGCGACCCGGGCCGCCTCCCGTCCCTCGCGTGACGTGTACCCCAAGGCCTCCAGGGCCGCCACGACCTCCGACTCCCCGCTGCCGTCGCTCGTGGCGCCCGCCCCTGCCACCGCGACCTTCTCGCGCAACTCCAGGACGATGCGCCCCGCGAGTCGTTTGCCCACGCCGGGCACGGCCACCAGGATGGCCTCATCGCCCTGCAGGATGGCCAGCTCCAGGTCCGCCACGGGCCTCGACGAAACGATGGCCAGGCCGACCTTGGGGCCGACGCCGCTGACGGTGGTGATGAGCTCGAAGAAGCCCAGCTCTTCCGTGCTCCGGAAGCCGTACAGGGCCTGCTGGTCCTCGCGCACCAGGTGGTGGGTGTGCAGCTTGACGCGGCCGCCCAGCGTGAGCCCGGCCAGGGTCCCCGGGTCCGGCATGGACGCGGTAGCCGACGCCGCCGACCTCGAGGACGAGGGAGGTGGCCGTCAGGGCGGTCACGACGCCCTCCAGCGAGGCGATCACCCTCCCGCCACCGCCAACGTCGCAGCCGCGTGAGCCGTGCAGACCGCCACGGCCAGGGCATCGGCCGCATCGTCGGGACGCGGCAGCTCCGTCATCGATAGCACCAGCTGCACCATGCGCTGGACCTGGTCCTTGGTGGCCCGCCCATAGCCGGTGACGGCCATCTTGACCTCGTGGGGACCGTGCTCGAAGACGGGCAGCCCATGCTGGGCCGCCGCGAGGAGGACCACGCCGCGCGCCTGGCCTACGGCGAAGGCCGTCTGCACGTTCTTGTTGAAGAAGAGCCGCTCGACTCCCACGGCCTCCGGTCGATGCGTCTCGATCAGATCGCTGATGGCCTCGTGGATGAGCAGGAGACGAGCGGCCGCAGAACGGTCCGGGATGGTCTCGAAGCAACCGTAGTCGACCATGCGCAGGGCGCTCCCCTGGCGGGCCACCAGGCCGTATCCGGTGCGGGCGGTGCCGGGGTCGATCCCCAGCACGATCACGACGCGGCGGCCTCGGCCAGGATCTCGTCCGGCAGCTCGAAGTTGGCCGTGACGCGTTGCACGTCGTCGTTGTCCTCGAGCGTCTCGATGAGGCGGAGGTTCTGGCGCGCCCGGTCGACATCGACCGCGATGGGCGCCTTGGCCTGCATCGTCATCTCCGCCGACTCGACCTTCAGGCCGGCCGATTCGAGGGCCAGGCGTACGGTCTCCAAGTCTCCCGGCTCCGTGGTGACCTCCAGCGGGTCCGCGGTGGTATCCACGTCCGTGGCCCCCGCGTCGATGGCCAGCAGGGCGATGTCATCCACGCCGCTGCCGCCCAGCTCGACGCTGACGACCCCGCGCGGCTCGAACTGCCAGGCCACCGAGCCGCTGCCAGCCAGTTGTCCGCCGGACTTGGCGAAGATGGAGCGCACGTCGGCGGCCGTGCGGTTCTTGTTGTCCGTGGCCGTCTCCACGAGGATGGCCACGCCCCCGGGCCCATAGCCCTCGTAGACGATCTCCTCGAAGACCGCCGCCTTGTCCCCGCCTGCCGCCCGCTCGATGGCACGCTTGATGTTCTCCGCGGGCATGTTGACGGAGCGCGCCTTGTCGATGGCCAGGCGCAGGCGGTAGTTGCCTTCAGGGTCCGGACCGCCGACTCGGGCGGCCACGCTGATCTCCTTGCCCATCTTGGTGAAGACGGCGCCACGCTTGGCGTCGTTGACGCCTTTCTGGCGCTTGATGCTGGACCACTTGGAATGACCGGACATGGCTCAGGATTCTATATGATTGCGGCCACGAAACCGACTCGGTCGGCCTGAGGGATGAGGCCCGCCCAGATGCCTCCGCCGACCCCTAGCCCGTTCTGGAGGTCTGCGCGTGCCCCACGTCGATATCTCGCGACTTCGCAACGTCGTCATGGCCGGTCACACCGGCTCCGGCAAGACGACCATCGCGGAGCACCTGCTCCACAAGGCCGGCGTCATCAGCCGCATGGGTCGCGTGGACGATGGCACCGCCAGCCTTGACTTCGAGCCAGAGGAGCAGAAGCGCAAGCTGACGCTGTCGCTGGCCGCCAACACCTTCGACCGCGACGGCAGCCACGTCACCCTCATCGACACTCCGGGCTACGCGGACTTCGTGGGCGAGGTCATCTCCGGCTTCGCGGCCGCCGACGGCGCGCTCATCACCATGGATGCCTCTGGCGGGGTCGAGGCTGGCACGGAGACGGCCATCCGGCTGAGCCGCCAGACGCACACACCAGCCATCTTCGTCATCACGCGCTGCGAGCGCGAGAACGCGGACCCCATGGCCGCCGTCGACGCCCTGCGCACGGCCTTCGGCGCCAAGATCGCGCCGCTCCAGGTGGCCATGGGCAAGGCCGACAGCTTCAGTGGCTACGTGGACCTCGTACACCGCACGGCCTGGGTCTACAAGGACGGCAAGCGCCAGGAGACGGCCATCCCGGACGAGCTGACGGCCGAGGTCGCGCTACGCCGCGAGCAGCTGCTGGAGGCGGCTGCCGACGCCGACGACGAGGTGCTGATGAAGTTCCTTGACGGCGAGGAGGTGACCGACGAGGAGCTCGAACTGTGCCTCCACAAGGGTGTCCGGGACTCCGTCCTGGCGCCCGTGATGATGACCTCCGCGCACCGAGACATCGGCGTCAGCGCCATGCTCGACGCCATCATCCGCTACCTGCCGGCCCCCACGGAAGAGCCTCCCATCGAGGTCACGGACAACCGCGGCGAGATCGTCGAGCTTCCGCCCGACGTGTCCGGCCCTCTCGTGGCGCAGGTCTTCAAGACCACGGCCGATCCATTCGTCGGCCGGCTCACCTACTTCCGCGTCTGGTCCGGCACCATCAAGGCGCACGACCAGGTCTGGAACGCCAGTCGCGGCGAGGAGGAGCGCATCGCCCAGGTCTTCTATATCAAGGGCAAGGAGCAGGAGCCGGTGGACGAGATCCGTGCCGGCGAGATCGGGGCAGTGGCCAAGCTCGTCCACACCGTCACGGGCGACACGCTCAGCGGCAAAGAGCGGCCCCTCACCATGGCGCCCATCCAGTTCCCCGAGCCGACGCTGCCCGTGGCCGTGGAGCCTGCCTCCAAGGCGGACCTGGACAAGCTCAGCGGCGCCCTGACACGCCTCCAGGAGGAGGACCGCACCCTGCGCGTGGAGCGCAACGTGGAGACGGGCGAGCAGCTCATGTGGGGCCAGGGCGAGAACCAGATCCAGGTGGCCGGCGAGCGCCTCAGTCGCAAGTTCGGCACATCCATCGTGACGCACCCGCCACGCGTGCCCTATCGCGAGACCATCCGCAGCTCGGCCAGGGTCGAGGGGCGCCACAAGAAGCAGACCGGCGGCCGTGGTCAGTTCGGCCACGTCTGGCTGGAGATCTCGCCCAACCCTGGCGGCGGCGTCGAGTTCGACACCAAGGTGGTCGGGGGCGTGGTGCCCAGGCAGTTCTTCCCCGGCGTGGAGAAGGGCGTGCGGGCCGTGGCGGACAAGGGCCCCACGGCCGGCTACCCGGTCGTGGACTTCAAGGCGGTCCTCTACGACGGCTCCTTCCACACCGTCGATTCCGACGAGCTCTCCTTCCGGCTGGCCGCCTCGATGGCCACCCGCAAGGGCATCGCGGAGTGCGATCCGGTCCTCCTGGAGCCCATCATGGAGGTCGAGGTGCGCGTGCCGGAGGTCTACATGGGCGAGGTCAACCGCGACCTCAACACTCGCCGCGGCCGCCTGCTTGGCATGGACGCCGACGGCGGTCTGCAGATCCTGCGGGCCCTCGTGCCCCAGGCGGAACTCTTCACCTACGCCACGGAGCTCCGCTCCATCACGGGCGGGCGCGGCACCTTCAGTGCCCGACTGTCGACCTACGAGGAGGTCCCCGCCCACGTGGCCCAGAAGGTCATCGAGGCCCACAAGGCCGTGGCCGCCGAGGACGACTGACCCTCCCCTCACCCCACGCGGCCGACCCTGACGGTCGAGGGACCCCGGCGCTCGGAGCGCCGGGGTCTGCGTTCATGGGCGGGCGCGGGAGCCGGCGTTCAGCCGCGCTCGTCGCTCCGAGCCCAAGCCTCTGCTGAGGCAGCGGCGGTGGCCAGCCCCTCCGGCAGGCTGAAGGCGCCTTCGTAGAGTGCGCGACCCGTGATGGCCGCGTCGAAGCCACGTCCCGCGAGCGCCGCGATGTCCGCCAGGCTGCCCACGCCTCCCGAGGCGATGATGGCGGCAGTGGGCACGGCACCTCGGACCTGCTCCAGCAGCTCCAGGTCCGGTCCGGCCAGACCGCCATCGCGGGCGATGGCCGTGACCGCGAACCAGCGGAGGCCGGCTTCGCGCGAGGGCCTCCGCCAGCGGCAGGACGTCCGCCCCGCGGGCGCCGGCCACCCAGCCATCCCCGACGGCCCGACCATCGCGCACGTCCAACGCGGCCACGATGCGATCGGGGCCGTGGCGCTCGACGAGTACGCGGCCCAGCGTGGGCCGGCTGACGAGGGCACTGCCGAGGACGACACGGTCGGCGCCCGCAGCCAAGGCCTCCGCCGCCTGGTCCGCTCCGCGGATGCCGCCGGCTACCTGGCAGCGGACGCCCACCCCATCGACGATGGCCGCCACCACCGCCGCCTGCAAGGGCTTGCCCTCGCGAGCTGCGTCCAGGTCGACGACGTGGATCCGCGTGGCACCCTCGTCTGCCCACCGACGGGCGATGGCCACCGGGTCGTCACCGTAGTCGGTGACCGCGTCGAAGTCACCACGCGAGAGTCGCACGACCCGCCCGCCCAGCAGGTCGATGGCCGGGATGAGTTCCATGCTACTATGTTACCATGCTACTTGAAAACAACGGTCAGAGACACCCAGCAGGGAGACCATGAGCCTCGACCCAGCCGAGTGGCGCACCGACGCCAGCAGCGACCTCCTCGACACGATCCTGGGCCTGCCCGATCGCGGAGCGGCAGAGCGGTTCTTCCGTGACCTGTGCACGCTCCGCGAGCTGCACGACCTCGCCCAGCGCTGGCACGTCGTGCGTCTGCTCGATGCCGGCCAGCCCTACTCGGAGATCTCACGCACGACCGGCGCCAGCACCGCCACGGTGACCCGCATCGCCGGCTGGCTGCACCACGGTACGGGCGGCTATCGAGAGGCGCTGGCTCGGCAGCCCGGACCGGGGAAGCCCCGGTGAGCCTCAGCATCGACACCAGGACCACCTACACGACGTTGCACGACCCCGGGCGCCTGCGCCTGGCCGTTCCCAACAAAGGGCGACTCCAGCCGCCCACTTTGCAGCTCCTGCACGATGCCGGCCTGCGCTTCGAGGACGGCACGAGGGCGCTCACGAGCCGTGTCGAGGATCAACCGCTCGACATCCTCTTCGTGCGCACCGACGACATCGTCGAATTCGTGGCCGACGGCGTCGCGGATCTGGGCATCACAGGCACCAACCTGCTGGTCGAAAGTGGCGTAGACCTGGACGTGCTGGCCGAGCTTGGCTACGGCCATTGCCGCCTCGAGGCGGCTGTGCCGCATGCCTCGCCGGTGCAGACCCTCGGGGACCTCGCCGGACGCCGGCTAGCCACGAGCCACCCGCGTTCGACGGCCTCGTCCTTCGCCAGGCTGGGGGTCCAGGTGGACATCGTGACCATCAGCGGGGCCGTCGAGGTGGCCCCTGGCATGGGCCTCGCAGATGGCATCGTGGACCTCGTCTCGAGCGGCTCGACGCTCATCATGAACGGCCTTCGCTCGCTGGGCCCGCTCCTCGCCAGCCAGGCCATCCTCGTGGCTCGGAGGGACCCGGCCCCTGCCACCGCCTTGCAGGCCGCCGAGCTGCGCACCATGATCGAGGCCGTCATCGCCGGCCGGGGCGTCAAGTACCTCATGATGAACGCGCCCCGCACGGCCCTGCCGGTCATCGAGGCCATCCTTCCCGGGCTCGAGTCGCCCAGCGTGCTGCCGCTTGCCCACGAGGGCATGGTGGCCGTGCATGCGGTCGTCTCGGCCGGCGACGTGCACCGCATCCTGGTGCCCCTGCGCGCGGCCGGTGCGACAGGCATCCTCGTCATCCCGGTGGAGAAGTTGCTGCCATGACGTCCACGCCCCGTGTGACCCTGCGACGGGTGCGCCTGTCGGACCTCTCCGCGACCCAGAGGCGCGACCTCACCGAGCGCGCCTCCACGGCCACGCCGGAGATCCGGGCGCGGGCCCGGGCCATCGTTGAGTCGGTGCGGGATGGCGGTGACGCGGCGCTCCGCGCGGCCAATGCCCGCTTCGGTGGCGGTCTCCTCGTGTCGGCCGGTGAGCCGGCCTTGCGCGTACCAGCGGAGCGCCTGCGTGAGGCGCGTGACCAGCTGCCGCGGCCGCTTCGCGACGGCCTCGAGGTCATGGCCACCAACATCGAACGCTTCCATGCCGTGGAGGTCCCACCCGCCCAGCAGTGGGTGGACGTGGCACCGGGCATCGAGGTCGGCCGCGTGTGGCGTGGCCTCGACCGCGTGGCTGCCTACGTCCCGGGCGGCACGGCGGCCTATCCGTCTTCCTTGCTCATGAGCGCCATCCCGGCCCGGCTCGCCGGCGTCGGCAGCTACGTGGTGGCCAGCCCGGCCTCCGCCGACGGCCGGCTCTCGCCCGCACTGCTGGGCGCCGCGGGACTCATGGAGGTTGACGAGTTCTGGGTCATGGGCGGCGCCCAGGCGGTGGGTGCCCTGGCCTACGGGACAGAGTCGATCGGGCGCGTCGACAAGATCGTCGGTCCCGGCAACGCCTGGGTCACCGCGGCGAAGCTGGAAGTGCTGGACCGCTGCGCCATCGACATGCCGGCTGGCCCCACGGAGGTCATGGTCGTGGCCGACGACACGGCCGACCCGGTCCACGTGGCCGCCGACCTGCTCAGCCAGGCCGAGCACGGGGCCGACTCGCCGGCCCTGCTGGTGACCACCTCATCGGCCCTGGCGGACGCGGTGGAGGATGAGCTGGCCCGCCAGCTGCCGACGCTCCTGCGCCGCGAGACGCTGGCGGCTTCCCTGGCGGCCGCGGGTACCATCGTCCTGACCGACGACGTGGCGGAGGCCCTGGCCTTCGCCGACGAGTACGCTCCCGAGCACCTCTCCTGCGTGGTAGCGGATCCCGATGCCGCGCTCGCCAGCCTGCGGCACGCCGGCTCCCTGTTCCTGGGCCCCTTCGCGCCCGAGTCGGCGGGCGACTACGCTGCCGGATCCAACCACGTCCTGCCCACGGCCGGTGCCGGGCGGGCCTACAGCCCGCTGGGCGTGGAATCCTTCGGGCGCTGGATGCAGGTCAACCGCATCACCCGGGAGGGCCTGGCGAGCATCATGCCGGCCGTCGCGGCCGTCGCGGAGGCGGAGGGCCTCACGGCACACCGCCGGGCGGTCGAGATCCGCTTCGAGGACGCGCGCTGATGTCGCTGCCGGTCACCGAGGCCATCGTGTCGGCCTCCAACGTCTACACCTGGGAGCCACCGGACCGCGTCATCGCAGCACGCTACGGGCTGGCGGCCACGGAGATCCTGCGTTTCGACACGAACACCTCGCCGGCCCCTCCAGCCCTCGTGGACGAGGCACTGGCCGGTCCCTGGGAACCGGGCCTCAACGAGTATCCCGACTCGACGTACGCGGAGCTTGCCGAGGCGGCCGCCGCATACGTCGGCGCGGACCCCTCCCAGATCCTGGTGGGCTGCGGCGCCGACGAGGTGCTCGACATCATCGCCAAGACGTTCCTGGCCCCGGGCAGCGGCTCGCTGGTGCCGACACCCACGTACGGCATGTACGCCGTGCTGGCCTCGCAGCGCGACGCGCGGCCGCTGTCCGTGCCACGCCTGGGACCGGACGACGGCTTCGCCATCGACCTGTCCTGCGATCCTCGAGCGCCTCCCAGAGGCTGGCGTGGTCTGGCTGTGCGCGCCCAACAACCCCACCGGGGCAGCGGAGTCGGCGGACGACCATCGAGGCCATCCTGGACGCCGGCGCTCGGCTGCCTGGCGGCGGCCCGGCGGTCGTCGTCGACGAGGCCTACATCGAGTTCCATCCCGGCTCGGTCGTCGCCTGGCGCGATCGCTACCGGGCCCTCATCGTGGTGCGCACGCTCTCCAAGGCCTTCGCCCTGTCGGGCCTGCGAGTGGGCTACGCCGTGGCAGCACGGCCCACCGTCGCGCGCCTGGAGCGCGTGCGTCCGCCGGGCAGCCTCTCGACGATCTCGGCCGCGATCGGTGCGGCCGCCCTGCGCCGGCCGGAGCTGGCCACCGCCAACGCCGCCGCGCTTGGAGCGGAGCGCGACTGGCTGGCTGCGCAGCTGGCAGCCATCGGCCTGCCAGCCTACCCGAGCGTCACCAACTTCCTGCTCGTGCGCCTGGGGGACCACGAAGTCGCGGAGACGGTCGACGGAGCACCTGCTGCGGCGGGGCATCGTACCGCGCACATTCGGGGCGGGTCACCCGTTGCGCGGCCACCTGCGTTTCACGGTGCGCGACCGCGAGCAAGACGAACGACTGGTGGCGGCGCTGGCCGCCTGGAGGGAGAGGACAGCATGACGGAGACACGGCGCGCCGAGCGCGTGCGCGAGACACGTGAGACGACGATCGCGGTGTCGGTCGACCTCGATGGCAGTGGCGCCGCCAGCATCGCCACCGGGGTCGGCTTCTACGACCATCTCTTGACGTCGCTGGCACACCACTCGCTGATCGACATCGAGATCAAGGCCGTCGGCGACCTCGAGATCGACGAGCACCACACGGTCGAGGACGTGGCCCTGACGCTGGGTGCCGCCATCGCCGAGGCGCTCGGTGACCGGGCCGGCATCACGCGCTTCGGGGCCGCCCGCGTGCCCATGGACGAATCGCTCGCCCAGTGCGCCCTCGACCTGTCAGGGCGTCCCTACGCAGTCATCGACCTGCCCTTCCGCGGCGAGCGAGTCGGCGCCCTCTCGACACAGCTCGTCGAGCATGCCCTGGCCTCCTTCGCCCAGGCGGCCGGGGCCACGCTGCACCTCGATGCCACCGGCCGCAACGACCACCACCTCGCGGAGGCGGCCTTCAAGGCCCTCGCACGCGCGCTGCGCATGGCCGTCACGCCCGATCCTCGGCGCGACGGCGTGGCCTCCACGAAGGGCAGCCTGCCGGCCTCCTCGGGACAGACGTGACGAGGCCGCTCCGGGTCGCCGTGGTCGACTACGGCGCCGGCAACCTGGTGAGCATCCGCAATGCGCTCCAGGCGATGGGCGCATCCGTGGTCGCCGCCACGTCGGCCTCCGACCTTGCAGGCGCCGATGCCATCCTCGTGCCCGGCGTGGGTGCCAGCCGGCCGGCCATGGACCGCCTGCGCCGCCAGGGGCTGGTCGAGCCCATCGTGGAGCGCGTCCGGGGCGGCACCTGGTACGTCGGGATCTGCCTCGGCCTGCAGCTGCTCTTCGAGCGCTCCCACGAAGATGGGGCCAACATGCTGGGCTTGCTGGCGGGTGACGTGGTGCCCATCGCGGACGCTCCCAGCTTGCCCCACATCGGCTGGAACCGGCTCGAGATGCGCCGCCCACACGCGGTCCTCGACGGCCTCGCGGACGGCACACCGGCCTACTTCGTGCACAGCTTCGTGCCCGTACCGGCCGATCCCGAGGTCGTGGTGGCCGAGACCGAGCACGGCAGTCGCTTCGCCAGCCTCGTGGCCCACGAGCGCATCCTTGGCTTCCAGTTCCACCCGGAGCGCTCGGGCGACGACGGCCTGCGCATGCTGGCCAATAGCCTGGCCCTCATCAGTGGCGACGTGGCTGACGATGCGTCCCCATCCGAGCACGCTGCAGGAGCGGCCTGATGCTGCTGCGCCGTGTCATCCCCTGCCTGGACGTCAAGGACGGCCGCGTCGTGAAAGGCGTCCGTTTCGTCGACCTCAGCGACGAGGGTGACCCGCCGGAGCTGGCCGCGCGCTATGCGGCTGCCGGCGCCGACGAGATCTGCTTCCTGGACATATCGGCCGCTCCCGAGGGCCGCGGCACGCTCCTGGATGTCGTGGAGCGCACGGCAAGCCGCGTCTTCATACCTCTCACCGTCGGCGGGGGCGTGCGTACTGCGCAGGAGATGCGCGACGTTCTCCGCGCTGGAGCTGACAAAGTGGCTGTCAACACGGCCGCCGTGCGGGACCCCTCTCTCGTCGCCACCTGCGCCCGGCGCTTCGGCAGCCAGTGCGTCGTCATCAGCGTGGACGTTCGGGCCCGGCCCGAGGCGCCCGGCAGCTGGGAAGTCGTGGTCGAGGGTGGCCGAACGCCCACGGGCATCGACGGCCTGGATTGGATCGAGCGGGCGGTAGAGTCGGGCGCCGGCGAGGTGTTGCTCACCTCTATCGACCGTGATGGGACACGCCAGGGCTTCGACCTCGACCTGCTGCGTACGGTGACCTCGCGAGTCCGTGTTCCCGTCATCGCCTCCGGCGGTGCCGGCTCACCCGCCGACATGACGGCCGCGGTCGTGGAGGGGCATGCGGACGCCGTCCTGGCCGCCTCGATCTTCCACCGCGACATCCACTCCATCGTCGCCGTCAAGGCGGACATGGCTGCGGCCGGGGTCCCCGTCCGCCTCACGGAGGCGAGTGCCTGATGCCTGGACCGACCCCCCGACCCCTCGACCCCGACGCCATCCGCTTCGGTCCGGACGGTCTCGTGGCCACGGTCGTGCAGGACGCCGATGACGGACGCGTGCTGATGGTGGCCTGGCAGGACGCCGAGGCCGTCGAGGCGACGCGACAGACCGGGGAGGCGCACTTCCACTCGCGCTCGCGCGGGACGCTGTGGCGGAAGGGTGAGACGAGCGGCAACACCCTGGCCGTCGTCGCCATGGAGCTGGATTGCGACGCGGACGCCGTCCTTCTGCGGGTACGTCCGGCCGGTCCGACCTGCCACACCGGCGCGCGCTCTTGCTTCGAGGATGCGCCCAGCACATCCGACACGACGCCCGATGCCGCGCCCCAGGGCTTCGCCTGGCTCGAATCGCTCTGGGCGACGATCGACGAGCGCGCCCGCACGCGCCCACAGGGCTCCTACACGAGCCGTCTCGTGCAGGGCGGCGTGGACGCGGTCGCCCGAAAGGTCGCAGAGGAGGCCACCGAGGTCGTCATGGCAGCCAAGGACGACGCCGTGGCCGAACGCTCAGGGACGCCCCGCAGGCACGCCGAGCTGGCCGGCGAGCTGGCCGACCTGCTGTACCACTCGCTGGTGCTGTGCGCCGAGCGCGGCCTCGAGCCGCGCGAGTTCGTGGACACGCTCAGGCGGCGCCACGCACGATAGGGCGAGCCCTCAGCGCGGCAGTCTCAGCTGCTCGAGTCCAGGAACCGATCGGAGCGCCGCCCGACGACGCGCCGCTTCTTCCCGAGCGACACCCACCAGTAGCGGTCGGAGATGAGTGCCGGTGCGGCCGCGGAGGGGTCGCTGAGGCGCTCGCCGTTGACCGAGAGTCCGCCCTGCGTGACGAGTCGCCTGGCCTCCGCCCTCGACCCGCCGCCCGCAGCGACCGCGACATCGAGCGTCGTCCAGGCGAGCGCCTCCGGGCCGAACTCGAAGCCGCCCAGTGCCTCGTACAGCGAGCCCAGCACCTCCGGGTCGTCGACGCGGCTGGCGAAGGCGGCCTCCGCCAGCCTGACCTGCCGCTGCGCCTCGTCGGCACCGTGGATGCGCGCCGTGAGGTCGAAGGCGAGGGCCTGCTGGGCAGGGCGTGCTTCGGGTCGCGCGGCGTGCTCGACCGCGATGCCTTCGAGGGCCGACTGGTCAAGCGTGGTCAGCCAGCGCAGGTGATCCAGGACGAGGGCGTCGTCGTCGTTGATCCAGTACTGGTAGAAGTCGAAGGGGCGGGTGAGCGTGGCGTCCAGGAAGACGGCCCCCTTCTCGGACTTGCCCATCTTCTGACCGGAGCGCGTCAGCAGCAGCGGGCTGCAGAGCCCGAAGGCCGTGGGCTCCGCAGCGCTACCGTCAGTGTCGTCCGCTGTCGTCTCTCCACGGCCCTCGACACGACGGATGAGCTCCAGGCCGGCCGTGATGTTGCCCCACTGGTCGGCGCCGCCCATCTGCAGGTCCACGCCCTCGTGGCGATGGAGGTGCAGGAAGTCGGTCGCCTGGAGGGTCTGGTAGCTGAACTCGGTGAAGCTCATGCCGGCGGCAAGGCGCGCCTGCACGGAGTCCTTGGCCAGCATGTAGGGCACGGTGAAGTGCTTGCCGATGTCACGCAGGAAGTCGATGACGGACATGCTCGCCAGCCAGTCTCGGTTGTCCACCATGCGCGGCTGTGCCGGTCCCGGCGAGAAGTCCAGGAATCGCTCCAGCTGGCGGCGCAGGGCGGCGGAGTTGGCCTCGATGGTGGCCTCGTCGAGAAGCCTGCGCTCGCTGGACTTGCCGGAGGGGTCGCCGATCATGCCCGTGCCACCACCGATGACGATGACGGGCCGGCCGCCGGCGCGCTGCAGGTGGGTGAGCAGGAAGACCTGCAGCAGGTGTCCCACGTGCAGGGAGGTGGCGGAGGCATCGAACCCGATGTAGCCGCTGATGGCGCCGCGCGCCAGGCGCTCTTCCAGGCCCTCCGAGGCGAGATGGACGAGGCCGCGCCAGCGCAGCTCCTCGAAGAGAGCCGCGCCGTTCATGCGCCCGCCCAGGGGCAGGGATAAGTCTTCGTGTGCATGCCTTCATGCTAGCCACCGTCGAGCGTGGCTGCCGCTGGCAGGTGGTCCACGCCGGTCCGCCTCCCTCAGGACGCGATGCTAGAGTCGCTGGCGCATGCCATCGACGCCTCGTGGCGGCGCGCGGCCCCCTTACCCGCCGGCCCGCCCTGCACATACCCTCCCTCCCCCACCGCCACGCACGCCGCCCGGGCTCCCGCCGGTCGTGCCGACGGCCGGCGGCGGCAGGCGCTCTCCGCGCCGGCCTCCGAGCAGGCGTCGGTCGGCCACGCTGCGGACACTGGTCCTCCTGGTCTTCGGCGGCTTCACGCTGCTTGCGGTGCTGGGCTTCGTCACGGTCGTGGGAGGCGCCGTCGTCTATAGCCGGGGCCTGCCCGAACCGACCGTCCTCGAGGAGATCGTCTTCCCGGAGGATTCGGTCATCTACGCCCGTGACGGCACGACCGTGCTGGCACGCATCTCCTCGGGTGGTGAGCGCCGCCGGGTCATCGACTGGCCGAACGTGCCCCCCGTCCTGGCCGACGCGGTCACGGCCGTGGAGGACAAGACCTTCTGGGCAAACACGGGCATCGATCCGCTCGGCATCGCATCGGCCGCGCTGGACACCCTCACGGGCGATGCCAGGGGCGGCTCCACCATCACCCAGCAGTTGGTGCGCCAGAAGCTCCTGCCCGAGGACGTCATGCAGGAGTCGACCCGCCTGGGCGAGCGCAAGATCAAGGAGCTCATCCAGTCGGTGCGCGTCACTGACGCCTACCGCGGTCGCGAGGGCAAGCAGGCCATCCTGACCGCCTACCTCAACCAGAACTTCTACGGCAACAACAGCTACGGCGTGCAGGCCGCCGCCAAGTCCTACTTCGGCATCGCGGACCTGGACGACCTCTCCATCGCACAGGCCGCCACGCTGGCCGCCATCCCGCAGGCGCCCTCGACCTACGACCTCGTGCGCAACGCCGTGGAGCTGGAGGATGGGCGCCTCGTGGTGCCTGCCGATTCGGCCATCGTGGCCCGCCGCGACATGATCCTCGACCTGCTGGCGAACGACCCGACACGCCGCGAGCTCACCGGCTCGACATTCACCCGCGAGGACTTCCTGGCCGCCAAGGAGGAAGAGCTCGAGATCGTGCCGCAGGGGCAGCCGGCCTGGAAGGCGCCGCACTTCGTGTGGTACGTGCGCGAGGAGCTTCGCGAGCGCCTCTGCGGAGACGCGGAGACCTGCGACACCCTCGAGCAGGGCGGCCTGCGCGTGGTGAGCACGCTGGACATGGACGTCCAGGAGTCAGGCGAGAAGTGGATCCAGGCGGCGACCCTGGTGCCTCACCGTGCGGACCCGGTCGCGGCCGCCCGAGAGCTGGGTGTCTCCTATGAACCCTGGATCTCCCGGCTGCGCACACAGAACGTCTGGAACGGCGCCCTATCGGCGCTGGACTACGAGCGCGGCGAGATCATCGCCTATGTCGGCTCGGCCAACTACTTCGAGCGCCGCAAGACGAGCCGCCGCATGCAGCCACAGTTCGACGTCCTCTCTGCGGGCTGGCGGCAGCCGGGCTCGGCCTTCAAGCCCTTCACCTACGCGACCGGCATCGACGAGCGCTCGCTCACCGCCTCCACGATGCTCATGGACGTCACCACCGACTTCGGCGGATACGTGCCCACGGACTTCAACGGCCAGGAACGCGGACCGCTGCGCGTCCGCAACGCCCTTCAGTTCTCGCTCAACATCCCGGCCGTCAAGGCCCTCGGCATCGTGGGTGAGGCGGACGTCTTCGAGCGGGCCCAGGCCTTCGGCATGGAGTTCCAGCGCGATCGGCCGACGGCCGGCCTGGCCATGGCCCTGGGCAGCCTGGAGGTCCACCCGCTCGACCTCAACCGTGCCTACGCGACGCTGGCCAACGATGGACGCGACGCGGGCGTCACCTCCATCCTGCGGGTCACCAACACCGCCGGGGAGGAGGTCCTTCCGCCGCACACGCCACCCAAGGGCGAGCGCGTCATCTCCGACCAGGCGGCCTTCGTCGTCACCGACATCCTGGCCGGCAACACGGACCCCACGGTCAACCCCATCTGGGCCACCAGCCGCATCACCACTCCGACCGGGCAGCGCCGGCCGGCAGCCCTGAAGACGGGCACCACGAACGACGCCAAGGACCTCAATGCCTACGGCTACATCGCGCCGCCTTCGTCACGCGGGCGGCAGCGCGGTGAGTACGCCCTGAGCGTGGGCGTATGGGCCGGCAACAGCGATGCCAGCCCGGTCACCACGGTGGCCAACCCGGTCTTCTCGCTGGACGTGGCAGCACCCATCTGGGATGCCTTCCTGACCGAGGTGACACGCGGCTGGGAGGTGCACGACTTCACGCGACCGGACGGCCTGACGACCGCCAGCGTCGATGTCTTCACCGGCCACGAGCCGTCGCAGTGGTCCCGTGAGCAGACCACCGAGTACTTCCTGCGCGGCACCAGCCCGGGCCCGGACCCCTATCTGCGCGGACAGCAGGTCGTGCGTGGGGCCGATGGCGGCACCTACCTCTGGGAGGAGGGATGCGAGGGCCAGCCACGCACGCGGGGCTTCCTGGTCCTCGACGAGGCGGAATCGGCATTCCCCAGCTGGAACGAGGCGGTCCGTGGTTGGATCAAGCGCGCCCGCAAGGGCCCAGGGATCGGGGCCGACGTCTCGGACGTCAAGCGCACCTATACGGCCTACTTCTTCGAGCCCTACTTCCAGCCCTATGGCCAGACGTGGGGCGGCCCCTTCGCGCCGTCCCGCTCATGTGGCCTCGCGCCATCGGCCAGCCCCAGCACGTCGCCGTCACCGTCTGCACTGCCGTCGATGCTGCCCTCGCTTCCCCCGCAGGTCTCGCCGGCTCCCACGCCACCGCCGACCCTGGCACCGGAGCCCACGCCGGCGCCCACCGAACGGCCGAAGCCCACCCCGGAGCCGCAGCCCACGCGGGAGCCGAAGCCCACCCCGGAGCCACAGCCCACGCTGGCGCCAACACCCGAGCCGACACCCGTTCCGGAGCCGACGGCGCCGCCCACGCCCAGCCCGCTCCCCAGCGTCGCGCCGCTCGCGGAGGCCACCATCGGCTCGGCTGGCCAGCCGAGCCTGACGCCCGGGGCCGCCGGCCAGGCCGCCGATCCCGGAGTCGTGGCCTCCGACTCACCCTGAGCCCGTCTCGCCACGCGGACACGGGCCGCCGCCCTACAGGGACACGACCGTGGCGCCGTCGCCCCCTTCGCCGCGCTCCCCCGGCCGCCATTCGCGCACCAGGGGATGCTCACCCAGCGCACTCCTGACGGCATCTCGCATCGCCCCCGACCCGTGCCCGTGGATGATCGTGACCCGCCCGGCATCGGCTCTCGCCGCATCATCGAGATACTGCTCGAGCATGGCCAGCGCTTCTTCCACGCGCGCGCCGCGCAGGTCCAGACTGGCGGCGACGGCCCGAGGCCGGGCGCGAGCGACCGAGCCGCGAGCTGGAGGCAGGGCCCCCGCGTGGCTGCGCCCCGGCGCCCCGAACTCTCCGCGCCTGCCCGTGCGTGGCGGGCCTGCCGGACCTCCGCTGCCGGCCAGGGCCGGCCCGCTCGTGGAGGCCGCCTGAAGCTCGTCGACCGCCACCTCGAGCCGCATGCCGCTGACGTCCAGGGTGGCTCGCCGGCGTGCCTCATCCACGGCCACCAGGGTGCCCAGCCAGCCAGTGGACGTGGCGGCACGCTGACCCACCAGCCACCCTTCGCGAGCCACGGACGTCGGCTCCAGGGGCGTCCTCGACCCTGGGCATCACGGCCAGACGGGCGTCGATCCGCGCCATGGCCTGGTCGAGCCGCGCCGCGGTGAGCGTTTCGCGCTGCAGCGCGCCACGCATCTCGGCGATCTCGGTCTCGATGGCCGCCAGAGCGACCTCTGCCTGGCGCCGCGCCTCCGACGCGGCCACGCGCCGTTCGGCGCGAGCTCGCCGTTTCTCTTCCTCTGCTTCCGCCAGGGCCACTCGTGCCCGCTGCTCGGCCTCGACCGTGCGCGCCTCCGCCGCGGTGATGTCCAGCTGCGTGCGACGGATCGACGCCAGCGTCGTTTCGAACTCCTGCTGCGCCACGGAGAGGCGGGCACGAGCGTCCTCCACCAGGGCCGCCGGCAACCCCAGTCGCTCGGCGATGGCGAAGGCCTGGCTGGTGCCCGGTAGGCCGATCGAGAGATGGAACGTGGGCGCCAGCGTGGCCAGGTCGAAGTCGACGGATGCATTGCGGGCGCCCGGCTCGTTGTGCGCATAGGTCTTCAGCTCGGCATAGTGGGTCGTGGCCACCACGAGCGCACCGGCACGGATGAAATGGTCGAGCAGCGACTGGGCCAGCGCGGAGCCCTCGGTGGGATCGGTGCCGGCGCCAAGCTCGTCGAGCAGGACGAGCGTGCCCTTGCCAGCTGCCTCCACGATCCGGGTGATCGTGCGCAGGTGACCGCTGAACGTGGACAGCGACTGCGCCACGGACTGCTCGTCCCCGATGTCCGCCAGGACGTCACGGAAGACCGGCAGGGCGCTGCCATCCGCCACCGGCACGTGCAGCCCGGCCTGGTTCATGAGCACCAGCAGACCGACGGTGCGCAGGGCCACCGTCTTGCCTCCCGTGTTGGGACCGGTGATGACGAGCGCCGTGTATTCGCCGCCGAGGCGCACGTCGATGGGCACGACGCGTCCGCTCAGGCCGGGATGCCGCGCGGAGAGAAGGGTGACCGCCGGCCGTGGCGCCAACGTGGGGCGAACGGCGTCCATCTCGTCGGCCAGGCGTGCGCGGCAGAGCCACAGGTCGAAGCTGGGCCAGGACCTCCAGGTCCCCGCCCAGGGCCTCGGCGTGAGCACCCACATGTGCGGAGAGCTCATCGAGGACCCGCTCCTCCTCGGCCTGGGCCGCCAGCTGCGCCTCGCGCCAGGCGTTGGACAGCTCCACGGCCACCAGTGGTTCGACGAAGAGGGTCTGCCCGCTGCCCGACTGGTCGTGGACGATGCCTCGCACCCGGCTCTTCGAATCGGCCCGCACCGGCACCACGTACCGGCCGTTGCGCAACGTGACGATGGGCTCCTGCAAGGCGCCCGAGATCTCGGAATGGACGAGGGCGTCCAGCCGGCTGCGCAGCCGCTCATGAGCGAGTCGGACCGAGCGGCGCAGGCCGCCCAGCGCCGGAGAAGCCGTGTCCAGGACCTCGCCGCTCGGATCGACGCTGGCCTCCAGGCGGACGCGCAGGGCCGGCACTGGGTCGAGGCTCCGGTACAGCGCATGGAGCAACGGCCGCTCCACCTCGCGCAGCGTGTCGGCCAGGCGACCGGCCGCCATGAGGGTCTCGACGATGGCCCACAGCTCCCCCGGGTCGAGGCGACCCCCGCGCACGGCACGCGTCACGATGGGACCGATGTCCCGTGCGCCGCCGATGCCGATGTCCGGCCGCACGGTGAGCAGCCAGCGGGCCTCGTCGGTCTCGTCGAGGCGGCGCGCCACGACGAGCGGGTCCGCCGAAGGCTCGACGAGCAGGGCGAGCCGTCGGGACGGCTCGAACGCCGCGTACGCGGCCAGGCGCGCACGGATGAGCGGGAACTCGAGCAGCTCCGCGGAGCGAGTGTCCATCAGCCCGCGCGCTTGAACGGTCCGCTCAGCGAGGCGTGCCCGGCGATGCCGAACCGCCACGGCCGCATGCCCCACTCCGCTCCCGCGTAGGCGACACCGATCCTGGGGCCCGCCACGACCTGCTCGCGCGCCCCCAGGCGGGCTCTCCCGGCCATCGGGGCCATCAGCCTCAGGCGATGGTCGGTCAGCAGGTCGAGGCCGTCGAGCGAGCGGTCGATGCCCAGGGCCTGGCAGAGGCGTGCCGGTCCAGCGGCCAGGCGTTCATCGCCCTCCAAGGCCGCCCGCCGCTTCGTGCCGGGAGCCGTCCTGTCGGCGCCTGCGGTGCCCGCAGCTGCCAAGCCGCGCGCCAGGCGCATGCGCTCGATGCCCTCGATCGGCTGCAGGGCACGGATGAGCACGGCGGCAGCCTCACCGTCCGGCCCGCAGACCACGTTCAGGCAGTGGTGCATGCCGTAGACGAGGTACACGTAGGCCCGCCCGGCTGGCCCGAACATGACGCTCGTCCGTGACGTGCGTCCGACTCGCGCATGGCTGGCGCGGTCCTCGGGACCGCCGTACGCCTCGGTCTCCACGATGCGTCCGGCGCGGCGGCCGGCACCGTCGTCGCGGACCACGATCGCGCCCAGCAGGTCTCGGGCCACCGTGGCTGGCGTGCCGACGAGCAGGGCGCCGTCGACCGGCTGCCAAGATGTCACGGTCGGGACGGGCTTCCGGGTCGGGGGGTCATCCGCGGCTCGCGCGGTCTCGGTCAAGCCATGACCTCGCGAACGTCCGGCGGCAGGATCGGCCCCAGGATCGCCCCCAGGATCGGGATCAGCCGCTCGTCGATGGCGCTCCCGATCGTCGAGTCGAGCAACGACTGGTACAGCTGTGCGGTCCAGGCCGGGCCGCCTGCCGGATCGACGAATGGTTCGCCGCTGCCATAGAAGGTCGCCAGCACGATCATCAGGCCGGCGATGCCCAGGACGGCCACGGACATGGCCACCAGCGCACCGGTCACGTCGTCCAGGGCCTGGTGGGCGAAGAAACGCTGCGAACCGCGCGTGGAGGCGACGATGACGATGGGCGCTGCCAGCAGCATCCCCATATAGATGAGGCCGAAGGCCGCCATCTCACTGAACCCCGCGGAGTAGTCCGTCCACTGACCCGCCAGGTAGGAACCCAGCTGCAGCTGCAGGTAGGCGCCGCTGACGAAGGCCAGCAGCCAGGCCGCCAGCAGCATGAGGCTGCGGACCGCACCCCAGAAGAAGCCCACCACCAAGGCGGCCACGATGATGACCAGCAGGTAGATGTCCATCGTCCCGATGGTCAAGGGCGCCACCTCACGCCACTACGCTATCAGGCTCGGAGGCGGGCGCCAAGTCGCTCGCTCAGCACCCCAACCACCCGCTCTACCGCGCCGTCGACGTCAGCCTCGCTGAGGTCACCGTCCAGGGCCTCGAAGCGCAGTCGGTACGCGAGGCTGCGCTCGCCTGCCTCGAGGGGCGCACCGCGGTACTCGTCGAAGAGGCGGACGGCCCGCAGGTGTGCACCACCCTGCTCACGGATGACGGCCTCGACCTCGCCGGCGGTCCGCTCAGGCGGCAGGACGACGGCGATATCCCGGTCCACGCCGGGCAGGGCTTCAAGGCGACCGACGCGGATCCGCTCCGGGCGCAGGCGCGTCAGCCCATCGAGGTCGACCTCGGCGAAGATGACATGGTCGGCACGAACGCCGTACGCGGCCAGCAGGCCCGGATGGAGCTCCCCGACCCGGCCGATGGTGATCCGGCTGCCATCACCAGAGATCGCTGCCATCGCGGCCGTGCGACCCGGATGCTCTACCCCCTCGCGGGTCGTCGTGGCCTCGTAGACGAGCCGGGCGCCGGCAAGCCTCGCCACGAGCATCTCCAGCAGACCCTTCATGAACGCCACGTCCGTGGTCGTCGTGGCACGGTCGTATGTCAAGGGTCGCTCGCGACCGGCCAGGAAGATGCCCAGCACCTGACGTTCGGCCGGCTGACCATCCTGCCACGCATGCAGGGTCCCGACCTCGAAGACGTGAACGTCCGGGTCGCGCTGCCGCTCGTTGTCCACCAGGACGCGCAGGTGCTCGGGCAGCAGCGAGCGGCGCAACTCCGAGTGCTCCAGCGTGACCGGGTTGGCCGCCCGGACGGTAGACGGATCGCCGGGCAGCCATCCCAGTCGGGCGTGGTCCTCGGGACCGATGAGGCCGTGCGTCACGATCTCGACCAGGCCGGCGCCGGCGAGCGTGTCACGGATCCCATCGACCGTGCGCCGCCCATCCGGGCGGTAGCCGGGCATGGCGGTGTCCGGCAGGCGACCGCTGACCGTCTCATAGCCGCGCACCCGGGCGACCTCCTCGGCGATGTCGGCCTCGATGGCCAGGTCTCGCCGGTGCGAAGGCACGATGGCCACCAGGGCCTCGGCGATCTCGACCTCGCCCAGGGGCACCGGAGCCTCGCCGGAGATGATGGGTACGCCCGCCCCGGGTGCGGCGGCCTCGGTGCGGATCTCGACGCGATCGAGCAGGGAGCGCTGCTCGGCAGGCGGGATGGCCTCACCCAGCAGGCGGCTGACGCGCGCCAGGGCGGAACGTGATGCGCGCGGGCTGCGGACCGACCGGCTGACTGTCCACCACGCCAACGGCCGCCCGACCACCTGCCCAGCGCAGCAGGAGGGCAGCTGTCCGGTCGGCCCCGGCGAGGGCCATGGCGTGCTCCTGGCCCTTCTCGAAGCGCAGGCTCGCTTCGCTGCGGAGTGCCGTGCGGAACGCCGTGCGGCGGATGCTGACGGGGTCGAAGATGGCCGACTCGACGATGACGTTGCGCGTCTGGTCGCCGACCTCGCTGGCGGCACCGCCCATGACGCCTGCGATGGCCAGGGGCCCGTGCGCATCGGCGATGAGCAGCGTCTCCGTCGTCAACTCGCGGTCGACATGGTCGAGCGTCTCCAACCGCTCGCCGGGCCTTGCCCGACGCACCACGATGCGGCCCCCGTGGACGGCGTCCGCATCGAAGGTGTGGATGGGCTTTCCCAGCTCCAGCAGCACGTAGTTGGAGGCATCCACGACGTTGGAGATGGGCCGCATGCCAGCCGAGATGAGGCGCTGCTGCACGTGCCACGGCGAAGGACCGACATGCACCCCTTCCACGAAGCGACCCACGAACCGCGGGCAGAGGTCGGGTTCCTCGACCTGCACGGCCAGGTGATCAGTCGTGCGGTCACCCGATTCCGCCACCGCAAGGTCTGGCCAACGCAAGGCTGACCCGGTCGCGGCAGCGACCTCGCGGGCCAGGCCGAGGATGGAGAGGGCGTCGCCGCGGTTTGGCTTGACGTCCACGTCCAGGACGACATCGCCAGCCAGCTCGGCCAGGGCGCGGCCCACGATCGTGTCGGGGGGCAGGATAAGGATGCCATCCGCATCGCTGCTCAGGCCAAGCTCGTCACCGCTGCAGAGCATGCCCTGGCTGGGCACGCCGGCGATGGTCGTGATCTCGATGCGCCGGTCCCCCGGCAGCACCGAACCTGGGAGCGCCACCGGCACCCGCTGGCCAGCCGCGATGTTCGTGGCGCCGCAGACGATGGAGAGTTCCGCCTCCCCCTCGCCGATACGGACACGCGTCAGGGAGAGCCGCTCCGAGTTGGGGTGCGGGGCTACCTCAAGAAGCTCGCCGACCACGACACGCCGCCAGTCATCACCGATGCGCTCGATGGCACTGACCTCCATGCCCAGCAGCGTGAGGCGGTCCGCCAGGCCCTCGGGAGACAGGTCGACATCGACGAACTCTCCCAGCCACGAAAGCGGGACGCGCATCTAGAGACGCTCCAGGAAGCGCAGGTCGTTGGCCAGGAAGGCACGGATGTCCATGATCGCGTAGCGCAGCATGGCGATGCGGTCTGTGCCCATGCCGAAGGCGAAGCCCTGGTAGCGCTCCGGGTCGATACCACCGTTGCGCAAGACCACCGGATGGACCATGCCAGCGCCCAGGATGGTCATCCAGCCGGTCCGCTTGCAGGCCGGGCAGCCCTGACCCTCGCACACGACGCAGCCGATGTCGAAGGCCACGGAGGGCTCCGTGAAGGGGTAGTAGCCGGGCCGGAAACGCGTCGCCCGCTGGGCCCCGAACATGGCGTGGGCGAAGGCATCGAGCAGACCGCGCAGGTGGGCCATGCTGGTGCCCTCGTCGACCATGAGGCCTTCCACCTGGAAGAACTCGAAGCCGTGACTGGCATCAACGGCCTCGTAGCGATAGCAGCGGCCGGGGGTCAGGATGCGGATCGGCGGACTGGCCTGGCGCATGGCGCGGATCTGGCCCGGCGACGTGTGCGTGCGCAGCAGCAGGTGCTCGTCTTCGCGCGTCGCCGGCGCCTGCCGCGGACCCGGGGCGCTGCACGTAGATGGTGTCCCAGAGGTCCCGCGCAGGGTGGTCGGCAGGGATGTTGAGGGCCTGGAAGTTGAGCGCGTCGCTCTCTACCTCCGGGCTCTCCACGACGACGAATCCGAACTGCCCGAAGATGCGCGCGATCTCGCGCTCGGTCTCCGGCAGGGGGTGCAACGAGCCTCGCCAGAGTGGGCGGCCGGGCAGCGTGACGTCGTCCCCCTCGGCGCGAAGGCGCTCCTCGAGCGCCGCCGTCTCAAGACCGGCCCGACGATCGGCCATGGCAGCCTCCACGGCCTCGCGTACGGGGTTGGCCAGGGCTCCGACGCGTGGCCGATCCTCAGCGGGTAGTGCCCCGATGCCAGCCAGCAGCGCGCGCAACTCACCCTTGCGACCCAGGATGGCGGACGCGACGGCCTCGAGGCCCTCAGGCGAGGCGGCCGCCGCGATGGCGGCCATGGCGCGCTCCTGGAGCTCGTCGAGCTCGGCCTGGAACGAGGCGACGTCCACGACGGGCTGAGGGCTCGTCGCTACTGGGACTTGGCGACCTCGGCGATGCGCGCGAACGTGGCGGCATCGCGGACGCAGATGTCAGCCAGGACCTTTCGGTCCAGCGTGACGCCGGCCGACTTCAAGCCGCTGACGAGCGTGCCGTAGGTGAGGCCGTTCAGGCGTGCCGCCGCGTTGAGACGGGTGATCCAGAGCGCACGCATCTGGCGCTTGCGTTCCTTGCGACCGCGGAACGCATAGGCCATGGCGTGCAGCTGCGCTTCGCGCGCCGACTTGATGAGCGTGGAGTGCGTGCCGCGCTTGCCCTCTGCGGCCTTGAGGAGGCGCTTGTGGCGCCTGTGGGCGGTGACGCCACGCTTGACTCGTGCCATGGGACGATGGGCTCCTAGAGGTAGGGCAGCATGCGCTTGACGGCGTTCGCGCTGGACGCGTCAAGCATGGTCTTGCCGGCGTACCGGCGCGTGCGCCGGGACGGCTTGATCTCGAGATGGTGACCGCGCCAGGACTTGACTCGGTAGACCTTGCCACTGCCGGTGGCGCCGAAGCGCTTCTGGGCACCCTTGTGGCTCTTCATCTTGGGCACTGGCGTCAGCCTCCTGTGCTGGCCGCGGTCGGAGCGTCGGACCCGGCTGCGGCGACCGGCGGCACCATCTCAGCGGGTGCCGCATCTGGGTTGCTGGGTGTCTTCGGTTCTGCATCTGTCATCGATGCGCTGTCTGCCCTGGGTTCACCGTCCGGCCTGCGGACCTGCGCCCCGGGCTTGAGGCTGGAGGTCAGCACCATGGTCATGGACCGGCCTTCCAGGATCGGCGGCCGGTCGACGCTGCCGTAGTCCGCCACCGATGCCGCGAACCGGTCGAGGAGATCACGCCCGATGTAGGCGTGGCTGACCTCGCGGCCGCGGAACTGGACCGTCACCTTGACGCGGTCGCCCGCCTCCAGGAAGGTGATGGCCCGGCGCACCTTGGTGTCGAAGTCCCCCTTGCCGATCTTGACCCTGAGACGGACCTCCTTGAACTCCACTGAACGCTGGTGGCGCCTGGCTTCCTTCTCCTTGCGGGCCTGCTCGTACTTGAACTGGCCGTAATCGAGAAGGCGGGTGACGGGCGGGCTAGACATGGGGGCGACCTCGACGAGGTCGTATCCACGCTCCTGCGCCAATTGCAGGGCCCGTGGCGTAGGCATGACGCCCAGCTGGTTCCCCTCTTCGTCGATGACCCGCACCTGCGGGATCCGGATCATCTCGTTGACACGCAGGTCCTTGCTCAGGCTAGTCCCTCATCATTGCAGCATTCCATCAGTCGCCCCGCGCGGACGCGACGCACAGCCACGACCGGCGCGGGTCGCCGGCGGAATATAGCACACCGTCCCGCTCGGCCGACCCGTCTCACTGGCTCGCTCGGTCGGCGTCGCGCTCGATCGGCGCAGGTACGAAGGCATCGCCCATGTGCACGGTCATGTCATCGAAGCGCGCGCTCCCGGTGCCCTCATCGGTAGCCACGTAGAGGCCGGCGCGGCCGAAGGGTCCCACCGGGATGTCGAGACGTCCCAGCCCCATCGCCACGCTCACCGGGCGCCCGTCCACGCTGATGGCCACGTAGTCGCCACCGGCGTCGGGCGCCACGGCGCATTCGATGGCCACCCGCACAGCTGACGTCGACGACTCGATGGGCAGCATCAGCGGGCCGCGGTCGACCAGCTGGAAACGGCCCTCGATCTGGCGGGCGAAGTACCACTCATCGGCGTTGTTGACCCCGGCGATGAACCAGCGCGGAAGGCCTAGGGCGGAACCGCAGGCCACGCCTCCGCCCGTGCCGGCGCGCTCATCGATGTCCACGAGCGCCTCTACGCGCAGGACCGCGACCGGCTCGGCCAGCTCGTACCAATCGCGGTAGTTGACGTTCGTGCCCTTGATGGACATGAGCAGGCCTCCGTCCTCCACGGCGGTGCGGCCGTTCTCGTCCTTGCCGAGGTCGATCCAGCTGGCGGCGTCGTCGAAGTCATCCTCATAGAGAGCCACTCCCGCCCCGAGGATGCCCGGACCGCTCGCCGCCAACGGGCTCGGCGAGGCGATGTCTGCAGACAAGCTGCCTGCAGAGGCGCTGGCGCTCGGCGCTGCCGACGCGTCAGGTGAGGGCTCTTCTGCCTGGGCTGCGGCGGACCAGGCCGTCAAGGCGGTCATGGCGACGGCGCCAGCGACTGGCAACAGCCGCCGGCTGAGAGACGGCCACCGGGAACCCGCTCCCCTGCCCTGCCAGCTGGCCTTCGTTCGGTCCATGGTGGTGCCTCCGACCGGCGCGTCACTGGCGGACGGGAGAAGCCCGCTCCTCTGCGCCGGCCTCAGGATACGCGCCGAGCCGCCGCCTCTTCGGCGAGCCGGTCCGCCAGGTCCGTCCAGCCGGCCGGGTCGAGCTGCTCCCCCGCCCGGGTGCGCGGTGAGGCGGTGCGTGCCTCGATCTCGCGATCACCCAGGACGAGCATGTAGGGCACCTTCTGCTCCTGGGCCAGCCGGATCTTGTTCTGCATCCGGTTGGAGCTGTCATCGACGTCGACGCGGATGCCCTTCGCGCGGAGCACCCCGGCCAGTTCGCCGGCGGCCTCGACGTGGCGGTCGGCGATCGGGATGACGACCGCCTGGACGGGAGAGCACCAGAACGGGAACGCGCCCGCGAAGTGCTCCACGAGGATGCCGATGAAGCGCTCGAACGAACCGTAGATGGCGCGGTGGATGGCGATGGGCCGCTGGGCCTGGCCGTGTTCGTCGATGTAGTCGAGGTCGAAGCGCTCCGGCAACATCATCATGTCCGCCTGGATGGTGGCCATCTGCCACTCGCGGCCCAACGCATCCTCGATGTAGATGTCGATCTTGGGCGCGTAGAAGGTGCCATCACCGGGCTTCACCACGTACTGGACGCCGCTGGTCTCCAGCGCCGAGCGCATGAGGCCCTCGGCGCGCTCCCAGGCAGCCGGGTCGCCGAGGGCCTTGTCCGGCCGGGTGGCGAAGGCGAAGCGCGGCACGAGGCCGAACCAACCGTAGCACTCGCGCACCTCGCCCAGGAGCGCCTCGATCTCGTCGGCCAGTTGGTCCGGGCGGACGTAGACGTGGGCATCGTCCTGGATGAATTGACGCACACGGGTCAGCCCTGACAGCGTTCCGGACCGCTCGTTGCGGTGCAGCCGACCGTATTCCGAGAGGCGCAGTGGCAGCTCGCGGTAGGAGCGCACGCGGCTGCGGTAGATGAATGTGGACTCAGGGCAGTTCATGGGCTTGAGCGAGAAGACCTGCTCCTCTGACTCCACGCGGAACATGTTGTCGGCGTAGTGATCCCAGTGGCCGGACTGTTCCCAGAGGCGCTTGCTGACGAGGATCGGAGTGCTCACCTCCTGGTAGCCGCGACGCTCCTGCAGCTCGCGCATGGCGGTCTCCAGGGTGCGCCAGAGGCGCTGGCCCTTGGGATGCCAGAAGACCGATCCTGGGCTGACGTCATGGAAGCTGAAGAGGTCGAGAGCCACGCCCAGGCGGCGGTGGTCACGCTTGCGGGCCTCCTCGCGTCGCCACAGGAAGAGGTCCAGCTCTTCCTGGTTCGACCAGACCGTGCCATAGATGCGCTGCAGCATGGGCCGGTCCTCGCGGCCGCGCCAGTAGGCGCCCGCGACGGAGAGCAGCTTGAAGGGGCCGATGCGGCCCGTCGACTCGACGTGAGGGCCGCGGCAGAGATCGATGAAGGGTCCGTGGGCGTAGGTCGAGACCGGCGGAGGTGGCTCTCCCCGCGATGCGGCGGCGGTCCGCAGGTCGTCGAGGATCTCCACCTTGTATGGCTGGCCCGCCGCTTCCAGGAACGCGCGGCCCTCGTCGGGATCCCACTCGCGCCGCTCGAAGGCATGGTCCGCCGCGATCGACATCGCCATGCGGGCCTCGATGGACGCGAGGTCCTCCGGGGTCAGGGGGCGGGGAACCTCGAAGTCATAGTAGAAGCCACTCTCGATGGCCGGCCCGATGCCCAGCCTGGTTCCCGGGAAGAGATCCATGACGGCCTCAGCCATGACGTGAGCGGCGGAATGGCGCATGGGGTCGAGGGGATCGTGAGCGTCGGCATCCAGGAGCTCATCCGCCGACCCCTTCCGGGCCGCCTGGAACCCGAGGTCATCGTCCGCGTTCGAGGCGACCGGGGGGCCGTCGCCAGGCTCTGCTGCGCTCATGGTCGCTCCGATCGAAGTGAGCGCCCCTCGCCCCGCACCGCGGTCGAGAGGCGCCGAAAGGCTGTCGGTTGGGGGTTCGCCGGTGTCGCCGATCGTACATCAGGGCACGACCTCGATGCGGCCGCCCGGGGCTCAGCTCCGCCGGCCCACCAGCTCGTCGACGCCGGCCAACGGCGCGCCCAGCCAGTCGGAACGCGGACCCAGCCGAGAGGACAGTGGGTCACAGGCCCGGGAGACGAGGAGGCTCTCGAAGAGGACCGACCAGGCCTCGTCGTCGAGGGGCAGGAAGGAGGCACCATCCGTCGCCATCCGGTAACCGCGCACGCACGCCCCGGACATCCACTGGAACCAGAACATAGACCAGGCCGCCCGGGTCGGCGGTCCCTCCGCGTCCGCACCGAGCGATTCGCGCGAGACTGCGGGCCAGTGTGCGGCAAAGTGGATGGACCGCACGAGGCTGGCCAGATCACCAGTGCCGGTCGCTTCAGGCGTCGCTCACTGAGCGGACGCCCGCTGTCACCCTCGAAGTCAAGGAAGACGACGTCACCACCGGTATCCAGCACGTGTCCCAGGTGCAGGTCACCGTGGACCCGGATGCGCTGTGCGTCCAGTCGCAGGTCGCGCAGGGTGACCAGCAGGTCGTCCACGTCGGGCTGTGCGGCCATGGCCGCGTCCACGGCCGCGGCCTCGCGCGGTGCCAGCGCGGTGCGCCGCGCCTGGAGCGCCTCCCTCGCCTCATTGACTCGGCCGCGGATCGACTGGTACAGGGACCGCACGTTGAATGGCGACAGGGGCTCTGCAGCGAGGCCCGGGTCGCTGGGATCGGCCGATGCAAGCACGCGGTGCATCTCGCCCAAGCGCCGCCCGAGTGTCTCGGCGATGGCCAGCGATGCGCCCATCAGGCGTACGGCGCTCGCGGGTGCCTCCCGCTGGGACAGATGGAGGAGGAAGCCCCGTCCCCGACTGCCCAACTCGGGCGGCTCCGTCTCAGCCTCGACATCATGCAGGAAGGACTCCACGGCGTCGCGCGTGGCCTGCCAGAGGTCGCCCTCGTGAGGCACGTAGGACTGCACCATGGCCAGGGACGCGGCCGTCCGTGAGCCGCGCGTGAGTTCGAGGGAGCCGAGCACGGCCGGCACGCACGTGACCCCGCGGCGGCCAAGGTAGCGACCCAGTTCGAGGTCCGGGTTGGGAGCATCCTCGAGCACGCGATAGAGCTTCATCACGAAGCGGTCACCGAACGAAGCCAGGCTGTTCGAGGTGAACGGTTGCCCGCGGATGGGGGAGGCGCGCAGGTCGCGGGCGGCGCGACCTGCCTGCGAGCTCAGGCCAGGCTCGCGGCGACCCTCGAGCGCTCCGGAAGGCATCCGCAGCGTCCGTCGGCCGACCACCAGCCGCAGGAGCGTCTCGAACACGGCCGGGACCTGGCTGCCGTCGAGCAGCTGCGCAGACCCATGAGCAGCGGTCAGCCGGGCGATGACGGCCTCTGCAGGAGCATCCGGCGTGTCGCTCCCGTCGGGGGCGACACGGGTCGCCAGGGGGACGACATAGGTGATCGTCTCAGCGTGCCGGTAGCGGACCTCCACAGCGGCGATCGCCATCGGCCGGTCGGACGGGACGACCAGGACCTCAGCGATGCGGGCCGCTTGTACGGGCTGTCCGGCTCCGCGGTACCAGCTTCGGGTCTGCATCCAGCGCAGGATCACATCAGCCACCGCGTCGCCGCGCCGGCCCAGCAATTCCGCCAGGTCGCCGCCCCAGCGCAGCTCCGGCACGTCGCCCTCATGCCAAGCCTGTCCCTGGCTGACCGTGGGGTCCGGCACGATGCGGAACCAGAGGAACGAATGTGGTCCAAGGCTGACGTGGTAGGGATGTGCTCCGATCCGCGGGAACTCGACCTCGCCGAAGAGCTCGACCGGCACCTGGCCCGCGTGGGCGGCCAGGTCCAGCTCCGTCCACTGCGCATATCGAGACAGGTTGGCCACCACCAGGAGCGTCTCCTCGCCGTCCTCGCGGATGAAGGCCAGGACGCGCCGGTTGCCCGGATGCAGGAAGCGCAGGGAGCCTCGCCCGAAGGCCGGGTGGCGCTTGCGCAAGGCGATGGTGCGCCGCATCCACCACAAGAGCGACTGCGGGTTGGACTGCTGGGCAGCCACGTTGACGGCCTCGTAGTGATACTCGGCGTCTGTCACCACGGGCAGGTAGAGTCGCTGCCGGTCGGCCGTCGAGAAGCCCGCGTTGCGGTCGGAGGACCACTGCATCGGCGTGCGCACACCGTTGCGATCCCCCAGGTAGACGTTGTCGCCCATGCCGATCTCGTCGCCGTAGTAGATGGCCGGTGTGCCCGGCAGCGAGAAGAGCAGCCCGTACATCAGCTCCAGCCGGCGCCGGTCGTTGCCCAGCAGCGGCGCCAGTCGCCGCCGGATGCCGAGGTTGATGCGGGCCTGCGGGTCCGCGGCGTAGACGCGATACATGTAGTCGCGTTCCTCGTCGGTGACCATCTCGAGCGTGAGCTCATCGTGGTTGCGCAGGAAGAGTGCCCATTGGGCGGTCTCCGGAAGGTCCGGCGTCTGCGCCAGGATGTCGACGATGGGGTAGCGGTCCTCCATGCGCAGGGCCATGAACATGCGGGGCATGAGCGGAAAGTGGAAGGCCATGTGGCACTCGTCGCCATCCCCGAAGTAGGCCGCCGACAGCTCGGGCCACTGGTTCGCCTCGGCCAGCAGCATGCGATCCGCGAAGTGCCCGTCGACGTGGCGCCGTAGCCGCTTCAGGAAGGCGTGCGTCTCGGGCAGGTTCTCGCTACTGGTGCCTTCGCGCTCGAAGAGGTACGGGATGGCATCCAGGCGCAGGCCATCCACTCCGGCCTCCAGCCAGAAGTCGACGATCTCGAGAAGGGCCTGGCCCACGCGGGGCTCATCGAAGTTCAGGTCCGGCTGATGGCCGTAGAAGCGGTGCCAGTAGTAAGCGCCGGCCAGCGGGTCCCACGACCAGTTGGAGGTCTCGAAGTCCCGGAAGATGATGCGCGCGTCGCGATAGCGCTCGGGCAAATCGCTCCACACGTACCAGTTGCGGTAGGCCGATCCAGGAGCAGCACGACGGGCGCGCTTGAACCAGGGATGCTGGTCCGAGGTGTGGTTGAAGACAAGCTCGGTGATGACGCGCAGTTCGCGACGATGGGCTTCGCGGATGAACGCCCGCACGTCGCGGAGACTGCCGTAGTCGGGGTGGACGCTCGTGTAGTCGGCGATGTCATACCCGTCGTCGCGCAGTGGCGAGGGGTAGAAGGGCAGCAGCCAGATGGCGGTGACGCCCAGGTCGGCCAGGTAGTCGAGCCGGGCCGTGAGACCCGTGAAGTCACCGACGCCGTCCCCGTCGCCGTCCATGAAGGCTCGCACGTGGACCTCGTAGATGATCGCGTCGCGATACCACTGCGAGTCAGGGGCGAACCCGGTGCTCAGGCGTCCGTGCGGCCCCGTCGGCCGCTTGCGACCTGCACCCATCACGCACCGTCCTCGCCCAGCACCGCTGTCGACCTCCAGTCCCCTGCGCTACGAACCTGCAGATGATGCCACCACGGGATAGTGCCTCCCCATCGCAGGCACCGGTGGTGGGCGCTGGCGTCCTTCAGGCCGACCCAGCCGAACGCAGCAGCACGACGGAGTGCGCCGCGATCTGGAGGGCGCTCCCGGTGGGGACATGCGGATCCCGCCAGGGTCCGAAGGGCTCGGCAACCGCTGTGTCGAGGACAGGCTGCCAGCTGGTCACCAACTCCGGGCCGGGCAGGCGGAACTCCAGGTCGGCCGCGCCGGCGTTGAGACAGAGGTAGAACGAGTCGTCGCTGATGGGACGCCCGTCGTCGTCCACGAGGTGCTGGCCGGACATGAAGACGGCGATGGCCGCGGCGCCATCCGAATGCCAATCCTGGTCGCGCATGCGGGCACCCGTCGGCCGCCGCCAGTCGATGTCCGGTATGGAGGGCGCGACCTCCGGGTCCGGCGGCCCGTCCCGGAACCAGCGGCGGCGGCGAAACACCGGGTGCGCCCGGCGCAGCGCGATGAGCCGTCGCGTGAACTCGACGAGCGCGTCGTCCACGTGACTCCAGTCGTACCACGACAGCTCCGAGTCGTGACAGTAGGCGTTGTTGTTGCCGGACTGGCTGCGGCCGAGCTCGTCGCCGCCCAGGAGCATGGGCACGCCCTGCGAGAGGAAGAGGGTCACCAGGAGATTGCGCTGCTGGCGGAAGCGCAATGCGCGGACGGCCGGGTCGTCGGTCGGTCCCTCGACGCCGCAGTTCCACGAGCGGTTGTGCGACTCGCCGTCCCGATCACCATCCCCGTTGGCGAGATTGTGCTTGCGCTCATAGGCGACCAGGTCGGCGAGGGTGAAGCCGTCGTGTGAGGTCACGAGGTTGACGCTCGCTGAGGGTCGCCGACCCTCGTCCCGATAGAGATCCGCGCTGCCCGTGAAGCGCCTGCCGAAGTCGTGCAGCACGTCCGGCTGGCCGCGCCAGAGGTCCCGCACGGTGTCCCGATAGCGGCCGTTCCATTCGGCCCAGTGGGCCGGGAAGTTGCCCACCTGGTAGCCGCCTTCGCCGACGTCCCACGGCTCTGCGATGAGCTTGACGGTGCGGATGACGGGGTCCTGCTGGATGATGTCGAAGAACGCGGAGAGACGGTCGACGGCGTGCAGCTCGCGCGCCAGCGCGGAAGCCAGGTCGAAGCGGAAGCCGTCCACGTGCATCTGTTCGATCCAGTAGCGCAGGCTGTCCATGATGAGTTGCAGGACGTGCGGCTCCTGCATGTTCAACGAGTTGCCGCAGCCGGTGTAATCCATGTAGCGGCTGCGGTCATGGGGCAGCAGGCGGTAGTAGGCCTGGTTGTCGAGGCCGCGCAGCGAGAGTGTCGGCCCGTCATGGCCGCCTTCACCGGTGTGGTTGTAGACCACGTCGAGGATGACCTCCAGGCCGGCCGCGTGGAGCGCCTTGACCATGGCCCGGAACTCATCGACCTGGCCGCCCCCTGAGCCCGCCGCGGCGTACTCGGCATGGGGAGCGAAGTAGCCGATCGAGTTGTAGCCCCAGTAGTTGCGCAGGCCACGTTGCAGCAGGAAGCCGTCGTGCAGGAAGTGGTGGATGGGTAGCAGCTCCACGGAAGTCACACCCAGCGAGCGGAGGTACTCGATGGCGGCCGGGTGCGCCAACCCGGCGTACGTCCCGCGGATCTCCGGCGGAACACCGGGATGACGCTTCGTGAACCCCTTGACGTGGACCTCGTAGAGGATGGTGTCGTGGTCCGGGATACGCGGTCGGACGTCACCACCCCAATCGAAGCCGTTCTCGAGGATGACGGAGCGCGGCACGAAGGGCGCGCTGTCGACCTCGTTGCGCCGCGACGGCGTGCCAGTCTCCTGGCCGAAGATGGCCGGCCCCCAGGCGATGTCGCCGTCGATGGCCCGGGCGTAGGGATCGAGGAGCAGCTTGCTGGGGTTGCAGCGCCGTCCCGTGGTGGGATCCCAGGGGCCGTGGACGCGAAAGCCGTAGCGCTGACCCGGTCCGACCCCGGGCAGGTAGCCATGCCAGCTGTGGCCGGTCATCTCGGGCAGTTCCAGACGTGTCTCCCTGCCCTGCCCATCGAAGAGACACAGCTGGACCCGCTCGGCGACGCGGGAGAAGACGCTGAAGTTGGTGCCCAGCCCGTCGTACGTGGCACCCAGCGGGTAGGGCCCGCCGGCCCGCATCGATGCCCCCAGGTCACGGCTGCTGGAGATGCCCAGGTCCCTCGTCACAGGCGCGGTCGGACGACGTCTGCACCGCGGGTCGGGTGGTGGGCGACACTGGACTCGAACCAGTGACCTCTTGCATGTCAAGCAAGTGCTCTAACCAGCTGAGCTAGCCGCCCCGGTCGTCCGCACGATAGCAGAGCCTCTGCCCAGGCGCCACCGCCGGCGGGCCTGGGCCGAATTGGGTCCCTTCGGCTCTGTCGAGGCAGAGATAGCACATGCAGGCTCGCCCAACGGGCGCCTCGCCAGTGGCGTCAGCAGGAAGGCTTGCCGCGGTCCCACGGACCGAGATCCGTCGATGGGGGTCGAGATGTCGTCATTGCCACACGCAGGTCACGAACACCATGAGCGCATCCGCGAGCACGTCGACCGGCTGCCGGAGCTCTTCGACATGCTCGAGCAGCGACCCGTGCCGCCGACATTCGCCCCGCGCTTCGCCAAGGAGTACGAGTTCATCACGGGCACCCTGTGGCCACATGTCGAGGCGGTCGAGGGCAACCTCTACCCTCAGCTCGAGCGGCTCATGCAGAACCGCCACGCGATGGCGCCCATGCGCCGGGAGCACGCGGAGCTGGGCACGCTCATCGAGTCCATGGGGACCTACCTGGACCGCGTGGCGGCCGGACACCTCAATCCCACCGACGCCCTGGCCCTGCGCCGCTTCATCGATCCAGTTCTACGCTCTGGTGAAGACGCACATCGCTGAGGAGTCGGAGTACCTGCGCGTCCTGCAGGGCAACCTCTCCGAAGAGGAGCAGGAAGCCATCGTCGGCGGACTGGCGCACGCCGCAGCCGCCGAGTAACCGCCGGGTCGCCGCATGACTGCGGTGGCACGTTGACCGGGCGGTCGAGCGGCAGCCCGGATACCATCTGCAGGCCGGAGATCGTACGTGCCCGACCGCCGGGCGCCGTCCGGCAGCGGGGAGGCGAGGTGGAAGACGTCGACGCCGGGCACGTGCCGTATGGCGCCATCAACCCGCGCGACTACCGCTTCGTCATGTCACTGGCCCGGCGCTACAACGCCATCGTCTTCTGGCACCGCGATCGGAACGGCATCGACTGGCAGCCCGTCCTGATGCCCCTGGCACCCCGCACGGACGCACGCCCGGGGGCTCGCTAGTCTCAGTCCGCCGGCGGCAGATGGCGCTCGATCAAAGCGCGTACGGCCGGCGCCAGGCGTTCCGCGAAGGTCGCCGTGATGTGGTCGGCGTTGCGCCACAGGAGGACGTCGCCGATGACGACCGGGCAGGGGTCGTAGGGGCAGACGAGGTCGCCCAGGGATTCGAAGGCGGCACCCGCCGTTTCCGCGGTCTGTCGCTCGGCCGCGTCGAGCGCCCAGCCCAGCGCGGCCGAACGCGGCGTCTGGCAGGCGGACATGTCCCCAGGGTCATCCTCCAGGCACGAGACGGGGTTGCGGCGCATCAGCGGCGTGTCGGCCAACACGACAGCCTTCGTCGTCCTGGGCAGCGCGGCGAGCGTGGCTGCCAGGCCCGCCTGCCATGCCTCGAGAGCGTCGTCCTCCCCCAGAGGCTGACCGTCCGCGTCAAGCAGGTTGTAGGCCCGGCCGGCACCGGTCAGGAGCACGAGGTCGGGGGGCTGCTCAGCCAGCCAGGCCAGGGCATCGGCTCGCCAGGCATCACACGAGGCCGCAGCTCCCGCTTCCTTGCGTCCGAACGCCACCTGGGGCGGTGGGCATGCCGCCTTCGTGAGCGTGGTCACCCGCCATCCCTGCTGCTCGGCCGCCACCACGAGCGCCGGCAGCCACTGGAGAGCATGCGAGTCGCCGAAGAGGACGACGTCGGTCGCTCCCTCGAGGTCGCCGAAGGCGCAGGTGCGCAGCTCCGCGTCCACGGCATCGTTGTGACAGCGGTCGTCGTAGCTGCTCGATCGATCCCACCAGGCCATCTCCAGCGTCGGACGGATGTCAGCCGGCAGCCGCCGCCGATCCTGCTGCTCCGCGTCGGAGACGCCGTCGCCGTCGCTGTCCTCGTCGCCGTCACGGACCCTGTCGCCGTCGCTGTCGGCCAGCCCTGCATCGGTCCCGAATCGCTGTTCGCCCAGGGCGGACAGGCCGTCCGAGTCGGCGTCCTCGGCAGCATCGATGAGGCCATCAGCGTCGCTGTCGGCAGCCCATGGGTCCGTGACGCCCCATGCCAGCTCGAGGACGTCCCGCAGCCCGTCGCCGTCGCTGTCGGCGCCCTCGCCCGCGAGCGCGGAGGCCGCCGGCTCTGGGGTGGGAGAACCGGCGGAGGTGGCAGGGACCCCGGTCACGGCCAGGACCAGGAGGCTCACCAGTAGCCACCTGCGCCGCCCCCCAGCCTTCCCGTGATGGCTCACCGCCGCCGCGACCGATGTGAGCCGGAGACCCCGACGGTCTCCTCGAGCATCTCCCGGATGGACGGGGTGAGCTGCTCCACGAACGTTCTCGTGAGGTGGCTACCGTCGCGCCACATGAGGATCTCACCCTGCACGAGCGGGCAGGGATCGTAGGTACAAACCCGGTCGTGGATGGTGCCGAACCGAGCGCCCTTCTCCCTGGCGGCGGCACGGATGGCGACCTCCACGAGCCGGTGTGCGGGCGCTTCACGCGGGTGCTGGCAGGCCGACAGGTTGCCCAGGTGGCGCCGCAGGCAGAGGACCGGGTTGCCCGCGTTGCTGGGCACGTCCCCGACCACGAGCACCCGAGAGCGGTCCGGCAGCGCAGCCAGGGTCCGACGCATCCCGTCCGCCCAGACCTGCGGCCGCTGGCGAGCAGCGATGCGCCGGCCCTGGGCGTCGACCAGCTCGTAGTTGTCCGAGTAGGCCAGGATGATGACGTCCGGCGGGCTCGCCGCCAGCCATGCCAGGGCGTTGCGCCGCCACTGGCGGCAGCTGTCGCCGCCGTCGATGTGGCCCTGGGTGGTGTTGTGTACGCCGATGACCGGCATACAGGCGGCCTTGAGCAGCGTCACCAGTCGCCAGGACTTCTCGGCCGCGATGGGCCGCAGCGCCGGCATGTACATGGTGGCGTGCGAGTCACCCATGAGGACCACGAAGCGCCCGGGCTGCTCCGCCGCGTACTCGCAGGCCGTGACATCGGCCACGCCGCTCGACGCCGTGCACCCGTCGCGCTCCAAGGGCACGTCCAGGAAGGCACCGTCCAGTGATGGCCGAAGCCGGGTCGGCACGGCACGGTGGTCCTGCTCGGCGGCGTTGCTGCGCCCGTCGCCATCCGCGTCCTCGTGGCTGTCCAGGCGACGGTCGCCATCGCTGTCGCGCAGATGCGGCAGCGTGCCAGAACGCTGTTCGCCGTGGTTGGAGAGGCCGTCGTGGTCGGGATCCTCGGCGGGGTCGACCACGCCATCGCCGTCCGTGTCACCCGCCATGGGGTCGAGCAGCCCACCACTGCGCGCCTCGAAGGCATCGGACAGGCCGTCGCCATCGCTGTCCGCTCCCGCAGCGACGACCGGCCAGGGCATCAGCGCCGCGACAACGACCGCCAGGGCCAGGACGGCCGACCAGTTCGGCCGGCATCGCCGGACCAGACTCCAGAGCGCGCTCATCACCGTGCGGGCGGCAGCGCCATGGTCCCGGCCACAGGGAGAGCGGCATCGAGCTGCGACCCCAGGAACGGCGCCAGGAAGCGGGTGAAGGTCGCCGTCAGGTGCGCATCGTCGCGCCACAGGAGCGTCTCGCCGTGGACGAGCGGACAGGGATCGTAGGTGCAGACCTGGTCGTACAGCGGCACGAAGCGAGCGCCTGCCATCGTCACACCACGCCGCAGGGCCGTCTCGGCCTTCCGCGCTGAGGACGGCTCACGGCGCGTCACGCAGGCGGACATGTCGCCCCTGTGGTCCCGGAGGCAGCGCACCGGGTTGCCGTCGTTGCGGGGCACGTCGCCCAGCCAGAGGACCTCCGACGATCGGGGCAGACGTGCCACCGTCGCTGCCGCTCCTCGCTCCCAGGCCAGGTCCTTGCGGCGCCCCGCCAGTGTGGCGCCGGCGGCACCGACGAGCCCATAGTCGTCGGAGTGGGCGTAGACGATCAGCGCAGGACGGGCCGTCCCGAGCCAGTCGATGGCCCGCCGGCGCCAGCGGTCGCAGGACCGTCCGGCGTCGAAGGCGTACTGCTGCGCGTTGGTAGTGGCGAGTACGGGTGAGCAGGTTCCCTTCAGGAGCGTCACCACGCGCCAGCCGCGCTGGCGCGCCGCGGCGATGAGCGGCGGCATGAGCATCGTCGCCTTCGAGTCGCCCACCACCGCCACCGTCACGGCCGCATCCGGGTCGCCGAACCAGCAGCGCAGAGGCTCGGTCTCGCCCCAGCGGGGACCACCACAGTCGTCATGCCTCCGCCAGAGGTCGCGCGGCGCGTGGTCCAGCGACGGCTGCAACCCGGTCGGGAGTGGGCGCTGGTCCTGATCGAGGGCATCCGCTCGACCGTCGCCGTCACTGTCTTCGGCGCCATCCGCGCGACCGTCGCCGTCGCTGTCCCGGGCGGTCGGGTTCGTCCCAAAGCGCTGCTCACCGAGATCACTCAGGCGGTCGCCGTCGCCATCCTCCGAGGGATCGACGACGCCATCGCCGTCACTGTCCGGGTCGCCCGGGTCGGAAGCACCCCAGCGCACCTCGAAAGCATCGCGCAGGCCATCCCCGTCGCCGTCCGTGCTGGCGGCCGCCGGCGTCGGGACGAGCAGCAGGAAGGCCAGCAGTGCCGGGGCCGCGCGTCGGGGCAGGTCCCGGTGCCAAGCCGCTCGATGGCTCGGGGCCGCGTCAGTCTCGTGCAAGGTCGTTCCCCGTCACCGCATCGATCGCCGCGCCCACTCGCGACCCGAGCTGCTCGGCGAAGGTGGCCGTCAGATGGTGGGCGTCACGATACACGAGGTAGGGGCCACGAACGAGCGGGCAGGCGTCGTCAGAGCAGAGCCATGCTGTCGCCGACACGACGTCCGCGCCGGCCTCAGCGGCCGCGCGTGACTCCCGCGCGGCGTAGGCATCGTCCACCATGCGCTCCCGGCTGGCGTCGCACGCCTCGATGGTCGACTCGGTGGCCAGGCATTCGGCCGGGGAGTAGCCGACCCGCGGCGTGTCGGCCAGCACCACGACATGCGGAGCGAGTTCGGCGACCCGCGCGAGGTAGCTCGCCAGACCGGCGTCCCAGGCCGCGGCTGCCGCTGACGAGCCGCCCGGGCTGTCCTTGAGAAGCCGACCCTGCCCGTCCAGGACGTCGTACATGTCGGCGGAAGCGATGAGCACCAGCTCCGGTTGCTCTTCGTCGATGAGGCGCAGGGCTCGCTCCCGCCAGGCGTCGCACTCGCGGTAGGCGCGCTTCAAGGGCCCGTTCCAGACCGTGGCATCGACCATCGGGCAGGCGCTCTTGGTGACGGCTCGCAGGCGCCAGCCGCGCTCGTCAGCCAGGCGTTGGAGCGCGGGCAGCCACTGTTGGGCATGCGAATCGCCCAGCAGCAGGACCGGGGTCAACGCCCCAGGCGGGCCGTAGAGACAGGCTGGGGGCTCCACGGTCGCATAGTCGAGGTGGCAACCATCCCCGTAGCCGCTCGGCACGTCGTAGTAGGCCTGCTCGAGCGAGGGTGTCAGCGATCCCGGGATGGGACCGGCAAGGCGACCGGCGGGCAGCTCATCGTCCACGGCTGGGACCCCATCCGCCACCACCGGCGTGGTGGCCGGACCCAGCACGATGGCGCCCGCTGTGATGGCGCCCACCGCCACGATGACGGAGGCTGTCCCGGCCACCACCAGGCTGGCACGTGGCGGCAGAGGCAGGGCTCGCCCGGACCGGATGGGAACCTCGATGAGCTCCGTGCTGGCCGCCGCGATGATCACGGCGACGCCGACGAGCGCGAGGTTCAGGGCCAGGCTCTCCACGCCCAGCGCGAGGGGCACGAGCACGAGGATCGGCCAGTGCCACAGGTAGAGGGAGTAGGAGATGCGCCCGATCCACCGCGGCATGCGCATCGCCAGCAGCCGGCTTGGCAGCGCTTGGGCGAAGCTGCCGCCCACGATGACGAGGGCCGTGCCCAACACCGGGATGAGGGCCGCGGTCCCCGGGTACGGAGTGCTGGCATCGATGACGACCACGCCGGCAGCGATGAGGGCAAGGCCCATCCACACGGCGGCCGAAGCCAGCACGTGCGGTGTCCCTCGGGGCAGGCGCAGGATCCCCACCGCGATGAGCGCCCCGACCCCCAGTTCCCAGGCCCGCGTGGGCAGCGAAAAGAATGCCCACGGCGCGGCCAGGTCGGTCCAGGCTAGTGCCAGCCCGAAGGACAGAGCGACCATGACACCGATGAGCAAGCCCAACCAGCGCAGGGCCACCAGGCGCAGTGCCACGACGATGAGCAGGGGCCAGAAGAGGTAATACTGCTCTTCCACGCTCAGCGACCAGAAGTGCAGCACCGGCGACGGCGCCGCCTCGGCGCCCAAGTAGTCGATGGCGTTGGCCGCGAAGCGAAGATTGGAGACGTACAGCGCGGCAGCCGCGGCGTCCCCTGCCACAGCGGGGAAGCGCAGGCTGGAGAGGACGAGGTACGAGGCGACGGTCGTGACCGCGAGCGTCAGCAGGGCCGCCGGAAGCAGTCGGCGGAAGCGCCGCGCGTAGAAGGTGAGCAGGCCGATGCGGCCGCTGGACGACCACTCGCGAACCAGGAGTCCGGTGATCAGGAAGCCCGAGATGACGAAGAAGACGTCGACTCCGATGAAGCCACCGGCGGCGCCGGGCACACCGGCGTGATAGAGCAGCACGATGCCGATGGCGACGGCACGCAGGCCCTCGATGTCAGGGCGGAAGTAGGCCCTATCGTCGTGCGCCGTCACACGCCCCGTCCGCTCCTTGTGAACCGACCGGCGCCCGTCCCCCGGCCCGGAGCTGACGGTGTCGCCTTGCGTGTCGGTTCGTCAGCCTCCGTCCGTCACCGGGCCCACACAGACGCGGCCCGGTCCTGTGGCGATCGGATCAGCCGCCCTTGCCCTGCTGGTCGAGCTGGCGCTGCACCTCTGCCGAGACCTGGTCCTCGCGTCGCTGCTTGGCGCGGCGACCCAGCCAGAAGGCGATCACGATCGGCCAGAAGAAGGCGCCCACGCCACCGACGACGAGCGGCATGATGTAGTCCTCCATCGCATCCGCGCTCGTGATGAGCAGGAGGACCAGGGTCACGAGGCCGCCGACGGCGATGCCGATACCACGTTGAAGCATGTCGATCCCTTCCTGTGGTGCCTTCTCCGCGTGGCTGCCCGTCAGCCACCCTGTGCAACCATGACCATCCTAACGCCCGCGTAGCCCGCAGTGTGCTTCCCGGACGACGCCCTCGGCCGCCGCCGTGTGGGTCCGCTCGACTAATCCGGGCGGCCGGCAGCACGCCACAGCTTCTCGTCGCGCACGAGGAACCGCGCCTGCCGCGCGAACCAGTCGTCGCCGGTCATGCGGGCCAAGCTGCGCAACTGCCTGATGTGCGTGTGGTGGTAGTGCAGGTTGGCAGCCTTGCTGCTCAGGCTGTAGCGCGACAGGTGCCCCTTGCGCCGGAACCGGTGCAACTGGTCTCGGACCGTCTTGGCGCCGCCCAGGAAGTAGCGCGCCGCCTTGGGCGAGCCAGTCTGGCTCCAGTAGTCGTAGAGGCCGAAGAGCGCGTTGATGTGCGCGTTGAGCGTGTGGACCGAGCGCCCGTGTGGCCAATGCTCGAACCAGAGGTAATCGTTGCGACTCACGAGCGTGAACCAACGGGGGTCGCCGGGCCGCTGCTGGTAGGCGGCCATCATGCGCCGGGCATCCTTGAGCCGCCCTGCGGACCCGGTGAGCGCATAGAAGCGGGAGAGCAACGACTGCACCAGCCCGTGCGAGTTGGCGTTGACCCAGCCCGATTCCTGCTCGACCAGGTCGTACGCGTGCGGCTGCCAGCGCCGCTGGCGGACCTCGAGGGAGATCTCGTCCAGCTTCTCGACGATCTTGCGAGCCATGCGCAGGTGGGCCCGGTCCCCCGTCTGCCGCCAGGCGTCCAGGCGCTTCATCCCCTGCTGGGCCAGCACGGTCGGGTTGTAGACGAGTTCCTTCTTGTGGCCGAAGCGGCGCATGGGGATCCCATCGCGGTCCTGGGGTCCCACTGTCTCGATCGGCATGGGAGGGCCGCCGTTCAGGGGGAGGCGCCGCCAGGGGACTTGCTGGAGCTGCCAGTCGCCCATCCTGAAGGTGACCGCTGACGGTCTGGGCAGCGTCGCCTCTGACCGTCCGTCCACCTCGTTGGCCGCAGCGGCGGCGGACGGGAACGTGGCGGCCACCAACAGCCATGCCAGGACCACGGCTCCGCCGAGGGCGGGGACGGTTCGCGGACGCTTCACGAGTGATGAAGGTACCACGGACCGTCAGCGCGTGGCCCGGTCGGGCCCTACCATCGGAGTCGTGACGACACCGACCGGCACCTCGCTTGCCCTCCTTGCCCAGCGTCTGGACAGCCGCGTACCCCGCGACGAGCGAGTCGCGGGCCGACGTCCTCGTCGCGCGCGCACCCGGCCGCGTCAACCTCATCGGCGAGCACACCGACTACAACGGTGGCTTCGTGCTGCCCGTGGCCATCGACATGGATGTACGCATCGCCCTCCGGCCGGTCGACCAGCCGCGCCTCCGCCTGACTCGCGTCGACACGGGAGCTTCGGCCGAGGTCGACCTGCGCGCCATCCCGCCCGCCACCGGCAAGTGGCACGACTACGTGGCCGGCACGGCATGGGCGATGCAGGAGGCCGGCCAGCCGACCCACGGTTTCGACGGCATCGTCGTCACCACGCTGCCCATCGGCTCCGGGCTGTCTTCGTCGGCAGCGCTCGAGGTCGTGTCGGCCTGGGCGCTGTCAGGTCCGAGTGGCCCGGCGCTGTCACCGCTGGAGTTGGCGCGTGTCGCGCAGCGGGCCGAGAACGGGCACGTCGGCGTGCAGTGCGGGCTCATGGACCAGTTCGCTTCCGCCTGCGGGGTCGCGGGGCACGCCCTGCTCTTCGACTGCCGCTCCCTGGAGTGGCGAGCCGTGCCCCTCCCCGATGACCTCGACCTCGTCGTCATCCACAGCGGGGTCTCGCACGCCCACGGCGACAACGAGTACAACGCGCGGCGAGCCGCCTGCGAGCGCGTGGTGGCCGTCATCGCCCGTGACGATCCCGCGGTCACGTTGCTGCGCGACGTAGACCTGGCCAGGCTGGACGACTACCGGGCCCGACTTGACCCCGTCGACTATGACCGTGCCTATCACGTCATCACTGAGAACGACCGCGTGCTGGAGGCGGTGACTGCCCTGGAGGCAGATGACCACGCCGCCCTCGGCGAGCTCATGGCCGGCAGCCAGGCCTCCATGCGAGACCGCTACGACATCACCTGCCCGGAGATCGACGAGCTCGTCGCCATCAGCGTGGACGTGCCCGGCGTCATCGGCTCACGCATGACGGGCGGCGGCTTCGGCGGCTGTACCGTGTCGCTGGTGCGGCCCGATGCCGTGAAGGCACTGCGCGATCGCGTCGAGCGGGACTATCCGGCTCGTACCGGGAAGAACCCGCGTCTGTGGACCCTGCAGGCCATGAGCGGGGCCGGCTTCGTCGAGGACTGACGGTCTGCGACCGGGCCTGTGCTGTGAACCTGGATGGTCCAACAGAAACCGACATGGTTCCACGCGATCGTGCACGGTCTTGCGACGGTACGTCAACTTGAGCTCGCCACATCGCGGGGCTATCATGTGCGTCCTCGTTGACTTTTGTGGCAACGGGCCACAGGATCCTTAGACACAAGCTGGACAGGGATAGGGATGCTGGCACCACAGCGACACGCGTTCATCCTGGAGCGACTGCGTGCTGATGGAGCGGTGCGCGTGGCCGAGCTGATGCGTGCCCTGGATGTCTCGGACATGACCGTACGCCGCGATCTCGAATTCCTCGAGGGGCAGGGGCACCTCCTCAAAGTCCACGGTGGCGCCACATTGCTGCGCGAGTCCACGGCGCACGAGCCTGGCTTCGACACGAAGCGCGCCCTTGAACACGAGGCCAAGGTGGCCATCGCCCGCAGCGCTGCGTCCCTGGTGGAGCCCGGCATGGCCGTCGCCATCTCGGCCGGCAGCACCACCTACGAGGTCGCCAGACGTCTGACCGGTGTGCCGCGCCTGACCGTCATCACCAACTCGGTGCCGGCGGCGGAGGTCCTCTACCACGGGGGGCGCGGCGACCAGACCGTCATCCTCACGGGTGGCGTACGCACACCCTCGGATGCCCTCGTGGGACCATTCGCCGTGAGTGCGCTGCGCGATGTCAATGTCGACATCGTCTTCCTGGGCGTCCACGGCATGACCGAGCGTGCCGGCTTCACCACGCCCAACCTGCTCGAAATCGGAGACCCACCAGGCCCTCATCGAGGCCGGTGGTCGCCTCGTCATCACCGCCGATCACACCAAGTGGGGCATCTCCGGCGTGAGCACCATGGCCCGCCTGGCTCGCGCGGACGTGGTCATCTCGGACCGTCAGCTCGGTCTCACCGCGCAGGCCGTCCTGCGCGCGGAGGTGGGCGCGCTCATCCTGGCCGGTCCCGAAGAACCGACCACAGTGCCGTTGGCGCGCCATGCGGCCGAAGCCGTGGGCGCCTGAAGGTGGGACTACCGCAGGGTCCGCACCGTCGCTACGACCCGCTGAGCGACCAGTGGGTACTCGTCTCGGCCGGCCGCACCAAGCGACCCTGGCTTGGGCACAAGGAGCGGCGCAGCGCCGTCGACGGGCGGCCGCCCTTCGACCCAGGCTGCTACCTCTGTCCCGGCAACACCCGCGCCAGTGGAGCCCGGAACCCCGAGTACGCCTCCACGTACGTCTTCACCAACGACTTCGCGGCCCTGCGCCCCGATGCCGGTGACGAGCACCTCCACGACGGTCTCCTGGTGGCCGAGGCGGAGACCGGCACCTGCCGGGTCCTGTGCTTCTCACCACGCCACGACCTGACGCTCACTGACATGCCGCCCACGGGGGTCCGTGAGGTCGTGGACCTCTGGGCCTCGCAATCCACGGAGCTCGGGGCGCAGAACCGCTGGGTGCAGATCTTCGAGAATCGGGGCGAGGCCATGGGCGCCTCGAACCCGCACCCCCACGGCCAGATCTGGGCCGGATCGGCACTGCCGGACCGCGCCGCCCGAGAGGAGGCTGCCCAGCACCGCCACCACGAGCAGACCGGCCGACGGCTCCTGCTGGACGTGGCGGCCCAGGAAAGCGGCGGGGTCCGCGTCATCGACGAGGACCGCCACTGGCTGGCCCTCGTGCCCTTCTGGGCGGTCTGGCCGTTCGAGACGCTGCTCATCGCGCGCCGCCCGGCCGCCCGCCTGGCAGATCTTGACGACGAGCAGCGCGACGCGCTGGCCCGCGTCCTGCAACGCCTCATGCGCCGCTACGACGGTCTCTTCGAGCAGCCCATGCCCTTCTCCATGGGCTGGCATCAGGCCCCCTACCAGCCCGGGCCAGCCGACCACTGGCAGGTCCACGCGCACTTCATGCCGCCTCTCCTGGAAGCGACCAAGCGCAAGTTCATGGTCGGCTACGAGCTCCTCTCCGAGCCGCAGCGGGACATCTCGCCGGAGGAAGCCGCCGAGCGCCTGCGGTCCGTGCAGGTCTGAGGATCGATCACCGCCCGAAATGGACCCAGCCCTGCCGAAGTCGACCCGCGAGGGCACCATGGCCGTCCTACCATCTGGCCCATGGCTGATGCGACCGTGACGACGCCCACGCCCCTGACGGCCCGTGCCGCGGCGCTGGCGCGTCTCGCGGACGAGCGCTGGGATGTCGTCGTCATCGGCGGCGGCATCGTCGGCTCCGGCGTGCTCCTGGACGCGGTCTCCCGAGGCCTGCGGGCGGCGCTCGTGGAGCAGGACGACCTGGCGGTGGGCACCTCGTCGCGCTCCTCGCGACTGATCCACGGCGGTGTCCGCTACCTGGAGGACATGCGCCTCCACCTCGTGCGCGAGGCGCTCGCGGAGCGTTCCAGGCTGATGACGCTGGCACCGCACCTGGTGCGGCTGGAGCGGTTCCTCTTCCCGGTCTATGGCTGGCCGGTCGTCCACCGCGCCATGTTCAGCGCGGGCCTGACGCTCTATGACGTGCTGGGGGCAGCGCGTGATGGCGGACGCGCGCACCACTTGGGCGCCGGAGCCGTGGCGGAGCTCATCCCGCCCATCTCGCGGCGTGGACTGCGCGGCGGCGTGACGTACTGCGACGGGGTGGAGGACGACGCGCGCTACAGCATCGCCGTGGCCCGCACGGCCGTCGCCCAGGGTGCCACCGCGGTGACCCGCGCACGTGCCACCGGCCTCCTGAGCAGCAGTGACGGCCGCGTCACGGGCCTCACGGTCCGGGACCTGCTGGGCGACACCGAGCTGACCGTGCAGGCCGACCGGGTCATCGACGCCACCGGCGTCTGGCTCGGTCACCCGGAGGCCCGCCTGGGCGGGTCGACCATGAAGCTCGTGCCCAGCCGCGGCACGCACCTGCTCTTCGAAGTGGAGCGCATCCCCATCCGCACGGGCATGACGCTCAAGATCCCTGGCCGCGTGCTCTTTCTCATCCCCTCCCCCGGGGCCTGGATCGTGGGCACCACCGACGAGCCCGACAGCGGTCCACCTGATCGGCCGGCACCGACCGGCCACGAGGTGGACCACATCCTTGAGACCGTCAACGGTGTGCTGGAGGTGGACCTGCGACGCGAGGACGCCGTGGGCGCCTACGCCGGCTTGCGGCCCCTGGTCGGCCTGCCCGGCGGCGATACGGCACGCATCAGCCGGGAGCACACCATCCACCGCGAGGCGTCCGGCCTGGTGCGCGTATCCGGCGGCAAGTACACGACCTACCGGCTCATGGCCCGCGATGCCCTGGATGTCGCCCTCGAAGGACGGGACCCCGCGCCTCCGTCCGCCACGGCCACGCTCACTCTGCTCGGTGCGGCGCCGCGAGACGAGCTGGAGCGACTGGCCTCTGATCTCGGCGCGTCCGGCGAGCTCGACCCGACCCGCGCCACGGCCCTCGTCGACCGACATGGCACGCAGGCTGGCGACGTCATGCGGCTGGCCCGTGAGCGGGACCTGCTGCGACCGCTGGCCGACGACATCCCGCACCTCGAGGCAGAGGTGATCTGGGCCGTGCGCCACGAGATGGCCCTGGGGCTGGACGACGTGCTCTCGCGGCGCATGCGCCTCTCGATGGCGCGCCGGGATCGCTGCGCCAGCATCGCGCCTCGCGTGGCGGCCATCATGGCCGCCGAGCTGGACTGGGATGAGGCGCGCCAGGTGGCCGAGGTGGAGGCCTTCCTTGTCACGGCGAGGCGCGAGTACGACGTGCCGCCGGCAGAGCCCGAAGGCGGCGGAGGCCGGCGGGCATGAGCGACGGACTCATCCTGGCCCTCGATCAGGGCACGACCTCCTCGCGAGCCATCGTCTTCGACCGCTCCGGCCGACCGGTCGCCACCGCCCAGCAGGAGTACCCGCAGGGCTACCCCTTCCCCGGCCACGTGACCCACGACCCCGAAGACATCTGGCAGAGCCAGCTGACCGTGGCACGCCAGGCCCTCGACCAGGTGCCCGGGGGCATCGCCAGCATCGCGGCGCTGGGCGTCACCAACCAGCGCGAGACGACCATCGTCTGGGAGCGCGCCACGGGCCGTCCCGTGGCGCCGGCCATCGTCTGGCAGAGCCGCATCACCGCGGAGCGCTGCGCCAGCCTGCGCCAGGCCGGGCACGAGCCGCGGGTCAGGGCCCTCACGGGTCTGCCCCTGGATGCCTACTTCAGCGGTCCCAAGGTCGCCCACATCCTGGACGGCGAGCCCGGCCTCCGGGCGCGCGCCGAGGCCGGCGAACTCTGCTTCGGGACCGTGGACAGCTTCCTCGTCTGGCGCTTGACCGGTGGCCGCGCCCATCTCACGGACGTCTCGAACGCCAGCCGTACGCTCCTCTTCGACATCGCCGCCGGGCGCTGGGATGCCTGGCTCTGCGAGATCGATCGGCGTGCCCATGGCCATGCTCCCGGAGATACGGCCATCCTCGGCCCTGCTGGCCGAGACGGAGCCCGGCATCCTTGGCGCCAGCCTGCCCATCGGCGGCATCGCCGGCGACCAGATGGCGGCCACGTTCGGTCAGGCCTGCCTGTCGCCCGGCAGTGCCAAGAACACCTACGGCACGGGCGCCTTCGCCCTGCTCAACACCGGCAACCAGCCGGTCGCCTCTGCTCACGGGCTGCTCGCGACGGTCCTCTGGCAGCTCGGTGACGGCGCGCCGCTGACCTACGCGTTGGAAGGAGCGGTCTTCGTGGCGGGCGCTGCCGTGCGCTGGCTGCGAGACGGACTGCGGGCCATCGAGCACTCCTCGGACGTGGAAGCCCTGGCCGCCCGCGGCGACCGCGAGTCGGGCGTCGTCGTCGTGCCGGCCTTCGTGGGCCTGGGCGCACCCCATTGGGACCCGGACGCCCGCGGCACGATCGCCGGCCTGACGCTGGGATCTCGGCTGGAGGACATCGTGCTGGCCACCGTCGACGCCATGGCTTACCAGGTCGCCGACGTGCTGAGTTCGATGGCATTGGACGCCGGTGGTCGTCTGGCGGTGCTACGCGCGGACGGCGGTGCTGCCGTCAACGACGCGCTCCTGCAGTTCCAGGCCGACATCCTGGACGTCCCGGTCGAGCGGCCACAGGTGATCGAGACGACCGCGCTGGGAGCCGCCTTCCTGGCCGGCCTCGCCACCGGCGTGTGGGACTCGACGGACGAGCTCGCCACGACGTGGCGGCTGGATCGGCGCTTCGAGCCGACCATGGGATATGCGGAGCGGGAACGACTGCTGGAGCGCTGGCGACGGGCCGTCGATCGCGCACGGGGCTGGGCCTCCGAGCAGGGACCGCTGCCGGGCTGAGTGTCGTTCCGGCTACGGATCGAAGTCCGGGGCGCGCCAGACCGGCTGGCCATCGAGCAGGGTGACCAGCGGCCGAAGTGTACGGAGCCGCTCGCCCAGTTCCTCGACCGGCATCCCGCCTGACACGGTCCCTGGCGTGCCACCAAAGGCAGCACCTGGCAAGACCAGGAGATCCGCCCTGGCGCCGATGCCCAGATGGCCCTGGTCGGCGACGCCAGCCGAGCGAGGACCGTCCAGGCAGGCGGCTCGCAGGGCCCGGGCCAGGCTGATGGCCTGCTCGCGGTGGAAGGCATCGCGGTCCGGCCAGCCTGGCCCTCGGCGCGTCACTGCCACGGCGATGCCGGGCCATGGGTCAGCCGGTTCGACGGGCGCGTCCGTGCCGAAGGGCAGGAGCGTGCCGGCACGGTCGAGGTCGGCCAGCGGGAAGGCGAACCTCGATCGGCTGCCCCAGGCTCGCCGGATGGCCGGCGCGTCACTGAGAAGGTGGCAAGGCTGCACGGAAGCGGCGACGCCCAGTGACGCGAAGCGGGCCACATCCGCGGGGTCGACGAGCTGGGCGTGCTCGACGCGATGCAGCGCGCCTGACACCACGGGCAGCGTGGCCAGCACGTCCAGGACGGTGCGGACGGCTCCGTCACCGATGGCGTGGATCTGGCTGGCGATGCCCGCTTCGGCGGCGCGTCCGGCCAGCTCCGCCAGCTGTCGACGGTCAAGGAGCGGCATCCCGGTGGGGCCTCCCGGTGGCGGGCCGGCCGCGTCGTCAGCCTCGTAGGGCGCCAGCAGAGCGGCTGTCCGGCTGCCCAGGGCACCGTCCGAGAAGAGCTTCAGCCAGCCATCCCGATAGCGTCCCGAGTCTGGAGCACCCTCGGTCCGGCCGGTCCGGAAGCCCATCGCGATGGCCCGTTCGAGCTGTTCCTGGCGCACGCAGGCCATGACGCGCAGCGGCAGTCTGCCAGTCGCGGCGAGGGAGCGGTAGAACGTCGGCCCGGCGTGCAGGTCAGGGTCCGGCGTCACTCCGCCCGGGTCGTGGACGGAGGTCACGCCCAGCCGCGCCAGCTCGCGAGCGTAGGCCGATGAGAGCCGCCTCCATCGAGGCCGCGGTGGGTACCGGGATGACCTTGTCGACGAGACCGGCGGCATGTTCGAACAGGATGCCGGTGGGTCGACCCTGGGCGTCCCGCTCGATCCGGCCAGCGGGCGGGTCCGCCCGCTGCCCGATGGCAGCACTCGCGATGGCGGCGCTGCTCAGCCATCGCGAGTGGTGATCGTGCGCCCAGAGGGCCACGGGTCGCCCCGGGGCCACCTCGTCCAGGAGTCGGGCGCTGGGCCGACCTCCGAGAGCGTCGAAGGACCAGCCGTGGCCGAGGAGCCAGCCCGTCTCGTCGCTCTCCTCCAGCAGCCGGCGATGTGCGGCGGAGATCGCTGCCCGGACTCCGGCCAGGTCCAGGCCCGTGAGATCCGGCTGACCGGCGGCCAGGGCGGCCATGACGAGGTGCATGTGGCTGTCGGTCAGCGACGGCGTCACCACCAGGCCGGCTCGGAGTCGCCAACGCACTGTCTCAGGCCCAGCCAACGATTCCAGGTCGGCTTGATGTCCGGCGCCCACGACGCGACCTCTCGACACGGCCAGGGCTTCGACCCAGCCGAAACCATCGCTGCCGTTGAGGGTAGCGATGCGCCCGCTGACGACGAGATCCACCGGGCTCCGTGGCTCAGGCATGCTCGTTGCCCGCGAGCAGCGCCGCGAGCGCGGCACGGTCCAGGCCTGCGCCAAGCCCCAGGGCCAGCGCCACGCGTGCCTTGGGACCGCTGAGCGTGCCGGCCAGCATGGCGCCGGCGGACTGCCAGGAGAGACCTCCGCCGGCGAAGCCGTAGATGGGGGCTACGCCGCCCGCCGGGCAGCGGCTCGCGAGCGCTACCGGGATGCCAGCCGACATGGCCTCTCGCGCCGCAGCCAGCAGGTCGGGATCCGTGTTGCCGGAGCCGGTGGCCTCCACCACCACACCAACGGCCCCGCCTTGTACGGCGGCACGGAGCAGTCCACCGTCCGTGGAGACCACGGCGGTCAGGAGGGCGATGGGCTCGGCAGCCCGCTCGGGCCGTGTCGGGATCCGTCGTCGGACGCCGCGCGGGCGCTCCAGATCCAGTCGGCCATCCCTGATCTGGCCCAGGGGCCCGTCGTTGGGGGCCGCGAAGGCATCCAGTGACCGGCTGTGCATCTTGGTAGCGTCGTCGCCGGGCAGCACGAGCCCGCCCAGGACCACGACCACACCCTGCCCGCGCATCCGTGGTTCCGACGCCACCAGCACCGCGTCGCCGAGGTTGCGAGCGCCGTCGTAGTCGTCCGCACCAGCGTTGCGCATGGCGCCCACGATCACGACCGGCGTCTCGACGGTGTGCAGCAGGTCCCAGGCGAAGGCCGTCTCCTCGAGGACGTCGGTGCCCTGCACGACCACGACGCCGGCCACCTCCGGGCGCTCGGCCGCCTCGCGGATGCGGTCGGCGATCTCCAGCAGCTGGGCGAATCGCAGGTGCGAGGCGGGGACGAGCCCCCAGTCGAGCACCTCCAGCTCCGCCGCGCCGGCGATCTGCGGTAGGCGCTCGAGGAGCTCCGCGCCCCGCAACGCCGGGACTGCGGCGCCGGTCGACGGGTCGGGCAGCATGGCGATGGTGCCGCCCGTGAAGATGACGACCACGTGGGGCCGGACGGCTCGCACCAGGCCGGTCGCGAACGGCTCGTCAGGCATGCGCCGGCGCTCGCCTCCTCAGGCCGGCGGCCGCGGCGGCGGCAGCGGCGCCGGACCGGCCCGACCTGGGACCACGGGGCTGGCGATCATGTGGATGGGCGCCTCCTGGGCATCCTCGTCGGCGATGTAGCGCAGCCGGATGGGCCGGTTGAGGGTGGACGAAGCGGTGGTGATGGTCATGGGGTCCACGGGCTCGATGTTGGTCGGTTGGGCGGAGCCGGTCATCCGGGGATGCGCGAAGACGATGGACATGACCCCTGCGACGCCAACGGTGATCGCCGAGATGACGATGACGGCCGCGGCGCTGACGACGTCCGCCAGCGGCCCGACGATGATGATGGGAACGAAGGAGGCCAGGCTGACGAGCATGTTGAGGACGCCAAAGACGCGGCCACGCACCTCCGGCTCGATCTCCTCCTGCAGGGACGTCTGGGCCGGCACGGCCACGAAGGCGTAGCAGACACCGGCCACGAACGCCACGACGACGACCACCAGCAGCAGGGCCGTGACGTCATCCCCATCCTGGAGCCCTGGCAGGTTCTGGGCCAATCCGAGGATGACCAGCGAGGCCGCCAGCACGAGCATGCCGCCCTCGATGAGCCGGCGCCTCGAGAGATGACGGCCCACGAGGTTGAGGATGACGATGCCGACGATGAGACCCGCTCCGAGCGGCAGCAGCACGACCGCAAGGCCGCCCCCTTCCAGCCCCAGGGTGGTCTTGGCGAAGTCCGGGCCGAGCACACCAAGGACGCCGATGAGCGAGGCCACCAGCGTCAGGTAGATGAGCGACCAGAGGATGTTGTGGTGGGCCCGGATGTAGCCGAGGCCCTCGCGAAGCTGCGCCATGGTCGCCCCCACGGCGCTGCGCGCTGAGGCCAGTGAGGCTTGGCCAGCGCTGCTCGGCGGGACCGACGGCAGGACCCAGCAGAAGAGACCCGCAGCGCCATAGGCGATGGCCACCGTGAGCACCAGGAGCTGCTCGCCGAGGAGGGTGTAGGCGAGCGGACCCAGGACCGCGAAGCCCACCACGAAGGAAGCCTGCAGAGCCAGGATGAAGAGGCTGTTGGCCGTCATCAGCTGGCTCCGTGCGACGACGACCGGGATCATGGCCGCCTCGGCAGGTGCGAAGAACGTCGTCAGCGTGGCCACGATGGCCGTCACCACGTAGATGAGCGCCAGCTGGTCGGGAAAGAAGACGAGCAGCAGGAACAACGCGCCGCGCGCGAAGTTCGTCGAGATGAGGATCCAGCGCCGGTCGAACATGTCCACGAAGACGCCGGCGATGGCGCCGAAGATGACCGCGGGGACAAGGAAGGTGAGCAGCAGGACGCTCACCGCGGTGCTCGAGTTGGTCAGCCCGTTGACCGTCACGGTCAGACCGAAGAGCACCATGTTGCCGCCGACCTGGGTCAGGATCTGCGAACCGAAGAGAGCCAGGAACCTGGGGTTGCGCAGGACCCGCCGCGCCTGGCCGAGGTCGGCTCCGCCCTCCACGGTGATGGCGTCGTCGACTTGCTCGATGATCGTGCTCACCGTCCGGGGTCCATCGGGAGTCTCGTGGCGCCCATGCGCGCAGATACCATGTTCGGGACGACGAGCATGGAGGACAGGATAGTGGTATCCGTCGGCTGCATCCGGCGCTCGGCTGGTGGCGAGGCCCAAGCATCGGGGCACGCGTAACGAGAGACGGGCCAGCGGCTCGCCGAAGCACGCGGAGACACCCCCGGCGCGCGCAGGCGACCCTATCGCTCCCCGCCGACCCCTACCACGTCTCCCAGCGGAGGACCTCATCGACGGGGCGACGATTGACCGGACCGAAGTTCTTGAGCGGGTACCCGATCGGGATGATCGCCCACGTCCGAACGTCCTTCGGGATTCCGATGACGCGCTTGAACTCGTCCTCGGCGAAGAGATGCCAGCAAGTGAAGCAGGCCGCCAGCCCATAGGCGCGCGCCGCGAGGAGGATGTTCTCAGCGGCGGGGTAGTAGAACGCCGCCTCGCCGCGCCGGAACCGCGGATAGGCGCGTATGACGCGCAGCGCTCGCCGCACGCCGCCACGCCGGAGCATCGTCCAGATCGTGCCGACCGTGCCACGCGCGACCCCCAACGCCTGCGCATCCTCGCAGATGACGATCAGCGCGGGGATCTCGGCGAAGTGTGCGCGTTGGTACTCGATGGAGGCATGCATCCGCTCGCGCGAGGGGCCCGAGCCTTGCAAGGCACCCGAGGACGCCATCGCGAACCGGTAGTCATCGATCACACGGCCCCAGAGCGGTGCGAGTCGTGCCAAAGTCGCCCGGTCGGTCACGACCACGTAGGTCGCCGGTTGCGCGTTCCCGCCGGACGGCCCCCACGTGCCGGCCTCGATGACCGCGCGGATGAGGTCAGGCGGCACGGGTTCGGGCGCGAGGTGGCGCATCGCCCGCGTCGTCCGCATGACCTCGATGATCGGAGCGTCCGCGCCGACCGGGATGGCCCGGGAAGGCGCGCCCTGCTCCGCTATTGGCTGCTGCTCCGGCAGCTCGACGCTGGAACCCGAGCCGTCCATGGCGCCCCCTTCGCGTCCTCAAGCCGAGCGACTCCATAGCAGTGTGCTTCGGTCGGTGGCTCACGGCAAGTGGTCTGAGGACCTCGACGACTCCTCCAGGGCCTCGAGCGGCGGTGCACGTCGGCTATCGCGACGGTCGCGAGCGGCCCAGATGTCGGCTCATCCACACGGTCTCCCCCGAGGCGCGTGGTCATTGAAGAAGTCGCTGTCGACCGATCCGACGATAGGGACCGCGCCCGCGACGGTCGAGGTGACCGCGCTGCCACTCGCATTCGAAGCGGACCCTAGAATCAGCGTGTGAAGAAGATCGGCTTCCTGTCGTTCGGACATTGGTCGGCATCGCCCTACTCGCAAGTGCGCTCGGGCTCGGACGCGCTCATCCAGTCGATCGAGCTCGCCGAGGCGGCCGAGTCCCTTGGTGCCGACGGTGCCTACTTCCGCGTCCATCACTTCGCCCAGCAACTGGCCTCGCCGTTCCCGCTCCTGGCGGCCATCGGCGCTCGCACCAAGCGCATCGAGATCGGGACCGCTGTCGTCGACATGCGCTACGAGAACCCGCTCTACATGATCGAAGATGCTGGCGCCGCCGACCTTATCTCGGGTGGTCGCCTGCAGCTGGGTATCAGCCGAGGATCCCCCGAGCAGGTCATCGATGGCTTCCGCTACTTCGGCTACCAGCCGCCCGAGGGTGGGACCGATGCCGACATGGCCCGCCAGCACACCGAGGTCTTCCTGCAGGCGCTGTCCGGCGCCGGGTTCGCCCAGCCAAACCCCTCCCCGATGTTCCCGAACCCGCCTGGTTTGCTCCGCCCCGAGCCGCATTCGCCCGGGCTACGCGACAGGATCTGGTGGGGAGCCGGATCACGCGCGACGGCGGCATGGGCCGCCCAGCAGGGCGTGAACCTGATGTCGTCGACGTTGCTCACGGAGGACGCTGGAGTTCCGTTCCACGAGCTCCAGTCCGAGCAGATCCGGCTCTTCCGTGAGGCGTGGGAGGCGGCCGGGCACGAGCGCGAGCCGCGGGTGTCGGTCAGTCGCAGCATCTTCGCGCTGGTCGACGACCGCGACCGCGCGTACTTCGGACGCAACAACCAGGAGGGGGATCACGTCGGCTACCTAGATGCCCAGACCAAGGCGATCTTCGGCCGCTCGTACGCCGCGGAGCCCGAGGTCCTCGTCAAGGAGCTCGCCATGGACACGGCGATCCAGGCGGCGGACACGCTGCTGCTGACGGTCCCGAACCAGCTCGGCGTCGAGTACAACGCCCACGCGATCGAGAGCATCCTCAGATACGTGGCCCCTGAACTCGGATGGCGCTAGCCGCGCCGGGTGCGCAGAGTCGTCAGCTGTGTGGCTCCGGTCCCCGGCATCCAGAAAGGGTCTCAGGGCCTGCGGCTCCGGCTGGCGGCTACCGAGTGGCGGCCGTAACATGATCGCGTAGCTGGTGCGGTCCAGCCGCGCCGATTCGCCGGATGCCTGTCCTTGGAGGACCGCAGCATGGAGGTCCAGCGCCTGCAGGGCACAGTGAGCGCAGCGGCACTCCTGCCACTCCGTTTCTTCCTCGGGGCCACCTTCCTGTACGCCGGCCTGGACAAGCTGCTTGACCCGTCGTTCCTCGACCCGGCATCGCCCAGCGGGATCCAGGCGCAGCTCGAGGGGTTCACCCGCGTTTCGCCGCTGGCACCGCTGATCCAGGCAGTGGCGCTGCCGTTCCCGGTTCCCATCGGCGTGCTCATGGCCCTGGGCGAGATCGCGGTGGGCCTGGGCGCGCTCACCGGACTCGCCTACCGGCTCGCGGCGGCCGGTGGTGCCGTCATCTCCGTCACCCTGCTGCTCACGGCATCGTGGACGGTGCGACCTTACTACCTCGGCAACGACCTGCCGTACCTGCTGGGCTGGGTGACCCTGGCCGCGGCCGGCTCGGGAGGAGTGCTCGTTCTCGGCCCGTGGCTCGAACGGAATGCCGGGCTGCACCGCACCACGACGGTGATGCGGCCGGGCTTGGCCGGAGCCGGGGAGATCGACTCGCCCAGCCGCCGCCTGTTCCTCGGAGTCCTATTCCTCGGCGCGGCAACGCTGCTCGTCGGCGCGGTCGCCGGGGCGCTTCGAATGCTGCTTCCCACCGGCACGACGTCCGGCACCATCGCGAGCTCCCGGCCCAACGAGCAGCCCGACCAGTGGACCCGCCCCGGCCACGCCTGCTCCTGGCGGTTCTCCGGCGACTGGCAACGCCATCGCGAACGTGAACGATCTCGCTTCGACCTCGGCGATCGGCTTCACTGTGCCGTCCTCCGGCGATCCTGGTGGCCTTATCAAGCTCTCCGACGGGACATTCGTGGCCTACGATCTCGTCTGCACGCACGAGGGGTGCGCGGTCACCAACTACGACAGCCGCTCGGAGTTGCTCCAATGTCCCTGCCATGGGGCCACGTTTGACGCCGCCCACGACGGCGCAAGTCGTGTCGGGCCCGGCTCCGAGGCCGCTGACGGAGGTGCCCCTGAGGATCGACTCGACCACGGGCGCGATCACCGTCGCCTCCTGACGAGTCGATGCGCCAGGCCGGGCTCAGGCGTCGGGGCGATGCCTCGCCCCAGGCGAGCAGGACGCCTGGATGAGGTCGCGGACGACGGCCTCGATGTCAGCGACCTCGAGATGCATGACCGTCTGACCGCTGGCCGGGGGCTGCCAACGCCAGATCGTCAACTGTGATCGGTCCGTCCGGTTCTTGCGGGTAGCCCACGGTCCTGGTCATACTCACGTTTGCGGGAAGGCCTCACGCTCGGCAACCGCTACCGGAAGCTCGAGGCCGCGCCGAGCCACCGGCGGGACCGACCCGCGCATGAGAAGGGGACGATATGCGCAGGCTCTGGGCCGCCGCAGCAGCCATCTTCGTTTGCTTGGTGCTTGGCGGGTTGCCGGCGGTTGCTCAGGACGCATCGGCGTTACCAGGCGAGTCGGTGGCGGTGACGGGGATGATCCTTGGCATTTGCGAGGTGGAAGCTGGCACGGACGAGACCGTGGACAGCGTCCGGCAGTGGCGCGGCTGGACCGTGACATGTCGCGAGAGCTTGAGCGACCCCCGGGTGAGCGGACTGAGCGTGCATGCGTACAACCGTGACTGCCGTTACCCGCTCGCGACGGGCGACGCGGATGACGCATCGCCGATCGGCTGTGTCGTCTGGTCCGACTTCGTGGTGACCGGGCCCGACGGCACGTGGGAGGGCGCCGATCGCGGCTTCATCACGGCCGACGGCGAGAGGGACACGTACCGGGTCGCCACGGGCACCGGGGCCTATGCCGGGTGGACCTACGTCAGCCTCATCGACGACAGCAATGTCAGCGGGATCGATCTACGAGGGCCCACCGCCGCCTAGTGAGTAGGCCGACACCCAGTCCGCCCCGGACCGCGCCGAGCCACAAGCGAAACCGACCCGCGCAGGAGTCGGGCGAACCCGACCGCGCATCCGCCAGGGAAATCGTGGCGTGACCTTCGAGGAGTATGAGACGCCGAAGACCGTCGACTTCGTCGCCCAGTTCGGTCCGGCGCGCGGTGCCTGGTTCAAGGACCATGGAAGACCGCGTAGACGGCGGCTGCCGGGATGCGACACCGGCTGGCCTCGGCTGGGACATTCACGGACGCTCACTCCTATACTCGCCGCCTTCGCACCGGGAGGGCGCTCCAGCCATCAGGCAGCAGGGGCGCGCCTCCCTGGAAGGAGGTTGGCATGCCGAAGATCGTGGTCACATCGGCGGTCAAGGATGTCGAGGCGTGGCTGAAGTTCAAGCCGCAGCTCATCGCCCAGATGTCCGCCGTCGCCTCGGACGGGACGAGCTATGTCGCGACGGATGGCAGCAACCGCGTTGCCAGCACCTGGGACGTCCCCGACATGGAGGCCTTCCAGGCGGCCCAGAGCGCAGCCTCGCCCGAGATGGCGGCGGCGATGGAGCGGTACGGGATGATCCCGCCAGTGACGATCTACATCGAGAAGTAGCCGCATACCGGTCGGGCGGGAGTGGTCATCGACCACGACGACCGTTGAGGTGACGACCCGATCCGGCAGCGCCCCCCGCCATGTTCCCCGACCGGGGATCCCTCGCGATGATCGTCAAGCCCTGCGTGGTCTCGGGGCGCGAGACGACCGTGACGAAGTCCTCGAACTCGTCGGGGGTGAGGCCGACCGCGACGGCGGGCGGGTCGCTTCGGGTGACGGTCTCGGCCTGCAGGCGGCTCGTGGCAGAAGCACACGAGCCGCTGGACGACGGCGCTACGGACCGGTTAGGCTGGCGCCCGACATGGGCGGGCTCTCGAGACAAGAAGTCGCGGATCGAGCTGGTGTCGATCGCTCCTTCGTCGACCGCCTCGTCGAACTCGGGATCCTGCTGGCCGACGACGACGGTCGCTTCGGCGAGGGTGGCGTCCGCAGGGTCCGCATGATCCAGATACTCGATGGAGCGGGGATCTCGCTCGAAGGGATGGCCGCGATGATGGCCAGCGGCGACCTGCCCCTCGATCTGGTCGAAGTCGCGACGGCCGAACGCTTCGCCTCCTACAGCGGGGAGACGTTCCAGCGACTCAGCGACCGTACCGGTATCCCGATCGAGCTCCTGATGGTCATCCGCGAAGCGACGGGGTCGGCGATGCCCGGACCGCAGGACCGCGTCCGCGAGGACGAGCTGCGAGTCGTGCCGCTCATCGAGTTCCAGCTCGGGCTCGGGCTCCGCTCCGTCATCATCGAGCGCGCCCTCCGAGTCTACGGCGAAAGCCTTCGCCGGATGACCGAGACCGAGGCGGGCTGGTGGGAGACGGACGTCGTCGCGCCGCGGCTGGCGGCCGGCCAAGGCTGGGCCGATATCGGTGCTCTCGCCGGTCAGGAGTCCCCGGAGCTGTCGCGGCGAAGCGATGCGGCCATCCTCGCCCTCTACCACGCCCATCAGAGCGCCGCCTGGATGAGGAACATCCTCGAAGGCATCGAGAGCGCGCTCTCTGCGGCGGGCCTCCAGAAACGGCCCCAGCGCTCCCATCCAGCCGTTTGCTTCCTCGATATCACGGGCTATACCCGTCTGACCGAGGAGCATGGCGACGAGGCGGCCGCGCTGCTCGCGGACCAACTCGCACGGATGGTCCAGCGGACGTCGAATCAGCACGGCGGCAAGCCGGTCAAGTGGCTCGGCGATGGGGTGATGTTCCACTTCCCCGAACCGGCCCGCGCGGTCATCGCCGCCCTTGACATGGTCGAGGCCGCGAGGGCGACCGGCCTTCCCCCTGCCCACGTCGGACTGGACGCTGGTCCGGTCCTCTTCCAGGACGGTGACTACTTCGGGCGGACGGTCAACGTCGCCGCCCGCATCGCCGACTACGCTCGCCCAGGCGAGGTCATCGTCAGCCAGGCGGTGGTAGACCTCGCGGTCGGTCCGGAGGTGCGGTTCAACGAGATCGGAGCCGTCGAGCTCAAGGGCCTCTCCGGCACCCAACGACTCCATGTGGCCATCCGGGGGGCGTGACACGCGGGACCGTCCAGGCGACCTGGTGGCTCCAGCAGCTCGTGCCCGCCTGGCTGATGTTGGGCTCCAGACCCCCGTCCTTGTGGGTCGTGCCCTAGATGTCTTCTGTCACGCCGGTGAAGTCGAACGAGCGCAGGCGCAGGGCTGGCACGAGGGCCGTGCCCAGGAAGCCTTCCAAGGCTCGGCGCTCGACGCTCACGGCATCGACGCTGGCCAGTGCCGCCAGGTAATCCTGCGTGAAGCGCAGGTTGCGCACCGGCGCCGTCACGCGGCCAGCCTCCACGAGGAACAGGCCATCGCGGGTCATGCCCGTGATGACGACCTGCTTGGGGTGCACGACGTTGGTGTAGTGGAAGCGCGTCACCAGCAGGCCACGCTCGAGGCCACCGATGAGTTCATCGCGCGGCGTGCTGCCGGCGGCCATGCTCATGTGCAGGGGAAAGGGCCCCCACGGGTTGGGCGCCGGCAGTCCATGTCCGGTGGACTCGCGACCGGCCCGCGCGGCCGTGCGGACATCATGCACGATATCGCGGCAGACACCCGCCTCCAGAAGCGTCACGTGCTGGGTCGGCACCCCCTCGAAGTCGAAGGAAGCCGGGGTACCGGAGGAATCGGCGGCATCGTCGCTGATGCTGACCAGGGGTGAGGCGACGGTCTTGCCGGGCTCGTAGAAGGAGCGCTCCTCCTGCACGGCAAGCGCGGAGAAGCCCAGATAGCCCAGCCAGTCGGTGAAGTCCATGACGGCGTAGGACTCCAGCACCACGGGGTAAGTCCCGGCGGGCAGTGCCACGGGGTCGCGCATGGACGCCGTGCGGCCGGCCGCCTCGTGGCCGATGGCCGACGCATCGATGGCGGCCACATCCACGGCCACCTGCTCGGCGTAGCCGGTGCCACCACCGGGTCCCATCATCACGGCGAGCACCTGGGCCCGCGAGCGCGGCTCGCTGACACGGATGCCCAGCGAGTTGACGATGCTGATCTCCTCGCTGCCGGTCTGGGCGTAGCCGAAGGCCTGCGCCCCGACCGCCTCGGCCGCGGCGATGACGGCCGCAGCCGCCTCCGCGCGCACTTCCGGGTCGGCCTCGGCGGTGCTGGCCGCGAACGCGCCGTGCACCAGCGGAGTGGGGCGCGGCGCCGGCAGTGAGCGGAAGTCGCTCTGCTCGGGCTGCAGCCGTGCCGTGGCGGCAGCGGCTGCCGCCAGCCGCGCTAGGGCCGCCTCGCCGTGGTGGTTGAGCGAGGCGACGCCCACGCGCTGGCCGTCCACGAAGCGCAGGTTGACGACCGTGTCCTCCTCGGCCACGTTCTGGTGGAGCTCGTTGTTGGCGAAGCGCGTCAGGGCGCTGCGAGTGCGCATCACGACCGCCTCTGCCTGGGACGCGCCAGCGTCCAGAGCCATGGCCACGGCGCGTTCGGCGATCTCCAGGCCGGTGCGCTCGGGGGTGCTCATCGGTTGCCGACCCCGACCTCGACGTCGCGGAACCGGGCGCCGCTGCAGCCATGACCCACGTGCATGGCCTGGCCGGGTTGACCTTTGCCGCAGTTGGTCACGCCCACGAGCTGCCAGGAGCGTTCGTCAGCGACGGCGTCGCAGGAGCCCCAGAAGCGCGGCGTGCTGCCCGTATAGGTGGCATTGCGGTAGAGCCGGCCGAGCTGGCCGCCCTTGATCTCGCGCGCCACCTCGACGCCGAACTGGAAGTTCAGGCGTCGGTCGTCGATCGACCAGGAGCGGTTGGACTCGAGGTAGAGACCATCGTCCGTGTCGGCGATGATGTCCTCCAGGCTCTGGCCGGGACGAGGCTCGAGGTTGATGTTGGTCATGCGGATGAGGGGCAGGCGGTTCCAGCCGTCAGCGCGCACCGCGCCGCCGCTGGCACGGCCGATGCGGGGGGCCGTCTCGCGGCTGGAGAGGTAGCCGCTGAAGATGCCCTCGCTGACGAGCGGCACCCGCTGCGCTGCGACGCCCTCGTCGTCCCAGCCGAAGGTGCCCAGGCCGCCGGGCGTGGTGGCATCGGCCACCAGCGTCACCAGGTCAGAGCCGTAGCGGAAGCCAGACTCCAGCTTGTCCGTGGTCAGGAAGGACGTGCCGGCGTACGCCGCCTCCGTGCCGAAGACGCGGTCGAGTTCCGTGGGGTGACCGCAGGACTCGTGGATCTGCAGGTAGAGCTGCGATGGGTGCAGCACGATGGTGCGGCGGCCAGGGGGCAGCACCGGGGCCGAGAGCAGGCTCACGGCTTCCTCGGCCAGGGATGGCGCCCGCTCCACGAGACCGAGCGAGCGGACGTGCTCGTAGCCGGCGGCGCGGTAGCCTCCCGACTCGGGGAAGCTGCGCCGCTGCAGGTCGTCGGGGCTGGCCGCCTGCACCTCCAGCCCGGCGCCCACGTACGTGATGACCTGTTCGGCGGCGGAGCCGTCGGTGTCGTAGAAGCCCTTCCACTCGCGAAGGGCGTGGTAGTCGGCCTTCGTCGTGGCTACGCCGGGGATGGCGGCCATGCCGCGCTCGGCCTCGAACAGCAGGTCGAGCGTGCGGTCGATGGGCACCTCGAAGGGGTCCTCGATGACCGGGGTCTCGTAACGGCCCACGGCCGGCGGCCGACTGGACAGGCGGATGACGCCACGGGCGTGATGGGCCGAGGCGCGCGCGATGCGGACGGCCAGGCCGGTCACCTCGTCCGCCGCGACGCCCTCCATGCGACCGGAGCTGGCGAAACCCCACGCTCCGTCAACCAGGACGCGGACGCCGAAGCCCTCCGTCTCGCCGAGGCTGAGGGCGTCCACGAGGCCAGCCTTGACACCGGCGTGCTGGTCGCGCCGCCTGACGATACGGACATCGGCGTAGCTGGCACCGAGATGGGTGGCCGTGTCGAGCGCGCGACGCGCCAGGTCATGCATGGGCTACCTCAGGGTAGCAAAGCGGCAGCTGGCGAGGCCCACGCCACGGGCAGCGGTCCAGGTTCGGCCGGGCGGGGCCCGTAGGGCTCGGGGCGCTCCGTCCCGAGTGACGCCAGCCAGCCTGCCTCGAACCCCTCGAAGCCCTCCCCCGTTGCGGCCACGAACGCCTCGTCAAGGGTCAGTCCATCCGCGAACGAGGTGATGAGCGCGACGAGCGTGTCCTGGCCGAACGTCTCGACGAGGTGGTCGACGGCCGAGACGCTCTCCGCATAGGCCAGGCTGAAGCGACCGGCGCGCGTCGGGAACTGCCAGCCCAGGCCTTCCAGCGGGATGAGTGAGCCCGCCTGGGCCGCCGAGGCGACCTGGACACGGTCGCCGTCGTCGTAGCCCTTGGCGAGATACACGGCCAGGCCCTCGTTGAGCCAGCGCGGTGGGTAGCCGTAGGGGTTGGCGACCGCCTCGTCGAAGACGATGTGGGTCAGCTCGTGCACGACCAGCTCCTCCACCCAGCCGGAAGACACCTGCTGCGGCTCGATGAGCCCGAAGAGCGTGTGGATGTACGGGTGCGCCTCGCCGCCAACGTTCTCACGCGTTCCCGGGCCAAGCGCCTCGCGGAACTCGCGGTCGTCCGAGTAGATGAGGAAGTCGACGGGCGCCGGGTCCTCGACGCCGAGCAGCTCCGTGGCCGAGGCGAGGGCCTCCTCTGCGATGCCCAGGGCACGCTCCGCGAAGCCCCGGTCGCCACGATCCCACCACACGGTGACGCCGTCACCGCGCAACTGCTGCCAATCGAGCCGCTCATCGATGACGCGGTGGCTGGCCGATGGTCCGAGACTCTCGCCATCGGCGGTGACGACGCGGAAGCGGTAGTCATAGGTCGTGTTGGGCACGACGTGGCCGGCTTGCCGCACGACCGCCCGCCAGATGCCGGGGCTGGTCTCCTCGACGGCCGCCTCGGTCACCGTCCGGATCTCGTCCCCTGGCAGCCAGGTCAGCAGCTCCACGCGGACGGGTGCCTGTTCCGCGCGGAAGGTCGTCTCGAAGCTGATGGTCTGGCCGAATGCACCGCTGGCGCTGGGCGGATCGAAGCGGACCTCGGCAGCCGCCGACACTGAGCAGGGCCCCGACCAACAGGACAGACAGCCCCAGCATCAGCGCCAGACCGGTGGCGCGCCAGCGGCTTGATCGCGCTGGCAGCGGGTGTGTCATGTCGCGCCACGCCAGGTCGGCGAACCGCAGGAGACCCACCCCGGAGACCGCCGCGCCGCGCAGGCCTTCACGGCTGAGGGCCCACGAGCCGCTGTAGGCGAGCGGGATCAAGGGCGCTTCATCACGGACGATGGCCTGCGCCTGAGCGTACAGCTGGGCCTGCTGGCCGGGATCGGCCGTGGCCGCGGCCGCATCGACGAGCGCGTCGTAGGCCTCGTTCGACCAACCCCCGACGTTGGCCGAGCTGTCGCTACGCAGTAGCAGCCCGAGGAAGTCGTGCGCGTGCGGGTAGTCGGCACTCCAGGCCAGCGTCCACAAAGCCGGCGTGTCAGCGTCGAGGAGAGCCGAATGATCACCGAAGGAGCGCTCTTCCACGGTCACGTCGATGCCCAGCTCGCGATCCAGTTCATGCGCGATGGCAGCCGCCGGGCCGATGCCGTAGGTGGCTATTGACACCGCGGGGAAGCCTGCGCCACCCGGGTAGCCCGCCGCTGCCAGCTCGGCGCGAGCCGCTTCCGGGTCGTGCGGTAGTCGACCTTCCGGTGAACCGCGAGCTTCGACGCCGGGAGGCACGATGGAGTCCGCATCGGAACCGGCCGGATCGTGTTCGGCCAGGCGGTGCCAGTCCACCGCCATGGACACGGCGCGCCGAACGCGAGGATCGTCGAAGGGGGGCCGGGTCGTGTCGAAGCCCAGCATCTCCACGATCATCTCGTCGGCTTGGCGCAGCTGTGGGCCAAGGGCCGGGTCGTAGCGGATCCAGGAGGCGTCAAGCGGAGAGATACGCGTCCAGTCGACGGCCCCGTCCTCGAAGACGTCCACCTCACTGCGACCACCCAGGTCGGTCACCACGGTGATGCGCTGGAGCGGCGGCGGACCGGCCCAGTAGGCAGGGTTGGCGAGCAACTGCAGTTCGCCTGGCTCGCTGGCATCCGGGAGAAAGGCCCCCGTTGCCACGAAGGCCATGTCGCGACGGGGACCGCGGGCCAGGGCGTCGATCGACTCGGGCACCACGGCGAGGGAGGGCACCGCGGCCACGGCCGGGAAATGCGCGGCCGGCCGGGCCAGATCGATGCTGAGCGTACGTCCGTCGGCGTGGATGCCCACTGCGTCAGCCTCTCCCTCGCCGCGGGCATAGGCAGCAGCACCCTCCACGTCGTCGAGGAGGCTTGCCAGCGGGCTGGGGCGGGCCGGGTCCAGCAGGCGCAGCCAGGACCTGCGCACGTCCGTCGCGTCGAGCGGCGAGCCGTCACTGAAAGTCAGGCCCTCACGGAGCGTGAAGACGACCCGCCGGCCATCGTCTTCGACGACCCAGGATTCGGCCAGGGCGGGGCGCAGGGTGGCGCTCGCGTCCAGCACGGTGAGACCCTCGAACACCTGCGAGAGCAGCTGCGCGGACTCCGAGTCCGAGATGGCTGCGGGGTCCCATGAGAGCGGAGCGGCCGCGGCGATGACCGCGTCGGCGTTCGAGGGACGCGGCAGGGTCTCCTCGTCAGGGCCAGGTGTGACCATGATCGCGGCGAGGATCCCGGCACCTACCATGATGGCCAACAGGAGGGCGGTGCCAAGCGAGGCAGGGCTGAGCCAGCGCCGCCTAGCCCTCCCCGGGATGTCCTGGCCCTGAGCCTCGTCGTCGACTTCCGGCGCTACCTGGCCGGCCTGCTCCTGCCCGCCACCAGCATCCCGATCGAGGGATGAGGATCCCTCGTCATCTGTTCCATCCTCGGGCGGCGGCATGCCGGGGCCGGTCGTCGGGCGGCTCAGCGTCGTGCCAGCGAGATGTAGTAGAGCAGGGTCAGGATCGATGTCACGGCCGCAGCCACATACGTCATCGCAGCCGCCGTCAGGACCCGCTTGACTCCCGTCTCATCCTGCGACTGGATGAGCAGTCCTGACTCGCGCAGCATGACCAGGGCACGACGGCTGGCCCCGATCTCCACGGGCAGCGTCAGCACGCTGAAGACCACCATCAGTCCGAAGACGATGATGCCCAGCCAGAAGAGCCCGGTCAGGTTGAAGATGAGGCCCAGGAAGATGAGCAGGTAGCTCAGCATCGGGCTGAAGGTCACGGCTGGCACCAGGAAGGCGCGGGCTCGCATGGCCACCGTGCCCTCGGCATGCTGCTGGGCATGACCGACCTCGTGGGCCGTCACGGCCATGGCCGCCACCGACTGGCGCGCCGCCACCTCAGCTGAGAGACCGACCTGGCGGGTCCGCGGGTCGAAGTGATCGGAGAGGTCGCCAGGCACGACCTTGAAGCTGATACCGGTGGCCGACCCACTGGCGCCACCGAAGCTTGCCCGCATGACGAGCTGCTCACCCACCTGGGCCCCCGACAGCCCGGCAGCGTTGGGGATCGCGTTCCACTTGGCGAAGGTGGAACGGATGAAGAGCTGCGCGGCGCCCGAGATGACGAGCGTAGCGATGAAGAGAAGGACGTAGAGCGGGTCGAGGTAGAGACCCCAGAGCATCATGGCTGTGGTTGGACTCCCATGAGGGTGACGGCGCTACCAGCGTATCGCAGGTCATCCAGGGGCTCCGTGAGCCAGGTACTGACAGAGGCCGACCGCCTCGAACCTGGCGCTATCGGTCTGGTTCCAGACGGGTCAAGAGTCGCCGGCGAGGTGGCTGAAGCGCGGCCAGAGGGTCAGGTCGATGTCGGGCACCAGCTCCGCGAGCAGTGCCACCTCCGGTTCGTACGCGGCGACCAGTTCAGCTTCTTCCTTGGCCGCGAGGGCGCCCTTGTCGCCGAGCGTCTGGTTGTAGCGCATGGTCAGCTGCCGCGGGTCGGGCGACCAGTCGGCGACGCCCAGGAAGCGCAGGGTGCGCGCGAACTCCTCGGCCGGAGCGCGGACACAACGCTCGTACTGCAGCACGAGTAGCTGCTCTCGCGGCACCACCTCCAGCAGGCGCTTCACCTGGCGGCCGTAGAAACCCCGCATGAGGGCCTCGCGCTTGCCGGCCCTGTCGTTGCGCCGGAGCGATCGGCGCCGGGCCTGCTCCTGCCACTGCTTGAGCCCCGAGCGGTAACGCTCCACGGGCTCACGGACGATGGTCAGCAGCTTGGCTGCAGGCGCCACCTCGGCGATGATGCCGGCGATGGGCGGCATGGCCATGTAGCGCGGCGTCCACTCTCCCGCGACGTGACCGGGCAGGCGCGGGAACTGGCGGTAGTACCACTCCTTCTGTTCGGAGCTGATGGGCCCTTCGCGCATGCGGTCGAGCAGGTGCAGCTCCTTGCGGCGGACCACCACATCGATGTGCGGGTGCCCTGCCAGCAGCGCCCACCACCATGTCGTGCCGGCCTTGTGGACGCCCACGCCGATGAAGTCCGGTGGCGCGATGCTGGCCCCTTCGGGGATCGCTGGCGCCTGGCGACCTCGACGCTCCGATTCACGGCCCGGCTCGCGGGCCTCGGTGGTCATGGGCAGCAGCCCGGCCCACGGCCCGGCGCACGGAGATCTCGCATGGGCGCCAATTCTAGCGAGGCCGGCCCCGACCGGGTCCGCGCGTGCGCTACGCTCGGGTCCACCAAGGGCACGGTCATCCACCGCGCTCGCCCCCGCCGTGCGGGAGGGCTGGAAGATGGGCTGGCCGTTGGCATCGCGGAGCCCGCCCGTTCGCTTCTGCCTCGAGGTATCGCCGATCGCCTCTAGTCGCGTGATGGCGGTCGGTCGGTCGGAGCGCCCGAGCGATCGCGGCGCAATCGGGCGTAGCTGGCCCCCATGAGCATGATCTGGAAGGTCCAGTTGAACCACACGAGGGCCACGAACACCGAAGCGATCACGCCGAGCGCCATGAATCCCTGGACGAGCAGCGGTGCCAAAGTCCCGAAGCCGGTCGTGAGCAGGCCGATGCCGATCCCCGCGGCGAGCGCCGCCGGCGCCGCATCCCGGACCGTGGGCCGCTCGTTGGGCAGAACCAAGTAGATCGTGAGACACAGGAGCGATGAGACCGCCACCGCAAGGAGCGGTGACGCGAAGGCCACCAACGGTCCTAGCGACACCACCGAGCCCAGGACGCTGAGGCTGAACGCGAACAGGACTGCGATGACGACAAGTCCGACCGCCGCCACGCCGCGGACGCGAGCGAGGACCAGATTCTCGGGGTGGCCTCCCGGGATGGTCCGATCGATCGCGCTATCGAGTGCGAGATAGAACCCGCTCGCTCCCCACAAGAACAGGATCAGACCGAGCAGGCTGCCGACCCGGGCATCGGATGCCACGGTCCCCACGATCGCGGAGGCGACGTCGTGCAGCGGCGGCACCTGGCCTACCAGCCAGTCGATCGCGGTCTGCCGCGTCGTCGCATCGTCGACCAGGACGATCAGCACGCTCACCACGAGCAGGAGGCCGGGGATGAGGGCGAACAGGGCCGAGTAGGCCAGCCCGGAGGCGACCAGGCCGCCACCCGCGGCGTTGTACTCCTCGTTGACCGACACGACCAGACGCACCCACGGACGCGCCAGGAGAGCCTGGCGGGTACCCTCCATCCACGCCCGGGCACGCTCGACGACCCCAGACTTGGACCCCTCCGTCGTCGCGCCATGTGGTCCCTGATCGGGTCGTGCGCCGCTGGCGGAGCGGGAATCGGTGTCGGCCATGTCTGGTCTCCTGTCGGGGTGACGACCCGGACCATCCCATGTGACAGGTTGCGACCGACCTACGAACCAGCGGTCGCGTATTGCAGGGCAGCGCCATGGCGTACTGCGCGATGGCTGATCTGATCCTACGGGGCGCCCTCACCCGCATCAGCGGGGGAGTAACTGCGACTCCATCGGGAAGCGCCAGACAGACCAAATCGACACCTGCCTCTCGCCGCTGGCGCGCGCCCGAAGGTTCAGTGTGACGGGTCGAGACTCGATCTCGGTCGCCCTCTCCAGGAGCCAAGAGTGGTCAACCAGATACGGCTCCCAGGTAGCATGGACGGCCAGAGGGTCACGCGGTGCTCGTCGACCTTCGTCATAGGCGCCAGCCTGCCATCGACCAGGTCGGACCGGAGACACAACACCACTCGCCATCGCGGGGATGACCGGCCCATCGCCCGATCCCTAGCCGAGCAATCGCAGGAGCTCGCCGACGAGACCGATCGCCTCAGGCGTGGGCAGGACCGGGTTGTTGAAGGTGAAGCCCGAGAAGCCAGCGTCGAGATAGGGACGGAGCGCCTCGGCGGCCTGCTCCGGCGTGCCGATGGACACGTGGGCGCGGCGCTCCGGGGGCAGGCGCTCCAGCGTCGCGTCGGCCTCGCGCTGGTTCGCCGCGACGAGGACCGGCGTGGCCATGGTGCGCCGGATGGTCGAGGGGTCACGGCCGACCGCCTCGCAATGGCGTTCCAGCACCTCGGTCTTGTGCCGCAGCACGTCGAGCCCGAGCGGGAACCAGTGGGTCATGTCCGCGTGCTTCGCCGCGATCTTCAGGGTCCGCTGCTCGCCACCACCGCCGACGAGGATCGGCGGGCCGCCTGGCGAGACGGGTCGTGGGACGTTGAGCGCGGCGTCGACCCGGTAGTGCCGCCCCACGAAGGTCGGCCGCTCCTCGGTGAACATCGCGCGGCAGATCGTCAGCGCCTCGTCCAGTCGATCCATGCGCTCGCGCGACGGGCGGGAACTCGACCCCGTACCCGCGATGCTCGTCCTCGTTCCAGGCAGCCCCGATGCCGAGCATCGCCCGACCTCCCGAGATGACATCCAGGGTGGTCACGGTCTTGGCGAGGATGGCCGGGTTGCGGTAGGTCACGCCGGTCACGAGCGCTCCGAGGCGCACCGAGGTCGTCCGGGCCGCGAGCGCGGCGAGCGTCGAGTACGCCTCGAGCATGGGCTCGGTCTCCGCCCCGACCCCGGGGATCTGGTAGAAGTGGTCCATCACCGTCACGAGGCCGAAGCCCGCCGCCTCCGCCGCGACGGCGAGCTCGACCACCCGCTCGAACAGCCGATCCGGCGGTGTCGCCGGGAACGTGAAGCTCGGGATGTGATAGCCGAAGAGCGGTGGCATCGAGGTGGCTCCAGTCAGCTGATGGGTGTCGCGGATCACGAAGCAGCGAGACTCATGCCGGGACTCCTTCGCCGGGCTTGGTGAGGGATGTGCACACGTCCCAGAGGCGGCGGGCGACGTCGGGATCGCGGGTGTACGGCGGCGGCTCGATCTCGCGACCGCCCTTGAAGAATCGCCCGGTCTTCCCCTCGTACTCGGGCGCGAGGGCGAGCGGCACGATCGCCGCTGCGGCCCGTGCCGGAGGCGCGGAGACGAGCCGGGTGGCCCAGCGCAGCGGGGCCAGCGCCTGGCGCATCAGGTTCGTCCGGACGAGCCCTGGGTGGACCGCGTTGGCGGTGACGCCGCTGTCCTCGAGGCGGCGGGCAAGCTCGAAGGTGAACAGCAGGCCGGCGGCCTTGGAGGCGCCGAACGCACGTGAGCGAGCGGAAGCGGTGCTCGCCCTGGAGGTCGTCGAAGTCGAGGCGACCGGTGGACGGCGCACTGAGGAGCAGGACCCGCGCCGCTGGTGCTGCTCGCAGCGGGGCGAGGAGGAGGTCCGTCAGGAGGAACGGACCGAGGACGTTGGTCGCGAACATCGTCTCGAACCCGTCGCGTGTGACCGTCCTCCGGCGCGTGTAGACACCGGCGCAGTGGATGAGGAGGTCGAGGGCCGGGTACGCCTTGGCCACGCTCTCTCCGAGACGTCGGACCGACGCGAGGCTGGACAGATCACCGATGAAGAGCTCGACCCGCTCGTTGCCGGTCGCGTCCGCGATCTGGGTCCTCGTCCGCTCGCCCCTGACCGCATCCCGGGCGACGAGCCCCACGGTCAGGCCGGCCGTCGCCGAGCGCTTCAGCCACAGCGCGGCCGATGCCCGACGTCGCTCCGGTCACGAGCGCGGTGCGTCCATCGATCCGAGCGTCCGTGGTCATGGGACGGTCTCGAGACAGGATCGCTCCGCTCAGGATCGCGGTGCGCACGGTCTGTCCTCGCGCGTGACGAAGGACTCTCTCTCCTTTCGAGTATGAGACCGGATCACGTCGCGTGGAACCCCTCGGATTCCGACATCTCGCGGCGCGCGAGGCTAGCGAGCCGCCATTTCGGCCCTTGAGGAATCCAGCAGCGCGTTGGAGTCTCGCGATGGCGGCGTGCTCGTTGCTCATCGCCATCTGCTGCACGACGTGGGCACCCTTCGGCGTCAGGCGTAGGGCAGCCTATGCCCCCACGAAGACGAACTCCTCTACCAGCCCGGCGGCGGGGCAAACCGCCACCACCGTGCGGGGAAGGAAGTACGACCCGGCCATCCGCTTCTTTGTGGACGTCCTCGGCTCCGAGTTGATCGACGACTCGGCGTCGCTCACGAATGATGGAGGCCCGCAAGAGAGGCGACCGAAAGCGCTAGGGGCTGTGACTGTTCTGACCCGAGGCGAAGAGGAAGAATCAGACGAAAGGAGGCCGCCGATGCCCACAGCCAGAGAACGCAGCATCAACGCCGTCACGGGGCAGCCGGAGGAGCCAGCACCGGAGAGGCTCAGCCACCGGCTCGCCTTCCGGGGCCCGTACCCGTTCACCAACCCCGACATCGAGGCCCTCATCGCCGCCCACCTCCTCGACAGTCTTGATGAGGCCGGGGTCGGTCACGACCCCGATAGCCTCCGCGTCCTGCGCCTGGAGGGCGTCGCGGAGGTCACCCTGACCGGTGCTTCTGCCGCCGACATCCGGCAGGGCATCCTCATCGATGCCGGGGCTCCAGACTCCCGTTGGGACATCGCGAGCGCAGAAGAGGTCGAGGGCTGGGAAGCCCAGCATGAGACCCTCGAGGCCGACGAGATAAAGGCCACATACGCGGACTGAACCCTACCTCCGACAATCTCGCCAGCCACCGAGGACGCGCGGCTCGGGAAACGTGACAGGCGCCCCACGCCCGACGGTCCTCGGCCTCTGATCGCACGGAAGGGGTACATGGACCCGGTGCCGCGCGTCCAGCCGGTCACAAGGGGCGGCTTCTAAGCGGTTCTTGCCCGGGACGGTGGTCACCAGCCCTTGACGTTCATCGGATCCGGTGGCATCATCGCGAGCGGCGGCGCCGGGCGCCGAAAGACGTCGAGGCCGGGACACACAGTCCGTGGTCGCCATTCCTGACGTCCTCGGGCTTGGCTCCGACCTCGACGTTGCGAAGTCTCGCCCACTACCCGCTACGGGCGTGAGGCAGCGGGACGTGTGGGGCATGTCAATGCCCTCTCATCCCCGTGATTCCGCGCAGTTCCAGAGTTGCCGTCGCGGCCCAGGAGCCGTGGCGGCACGATCGCCATCGGCCTGCCGGCTGGCCCACTGCCTTGGTCGGCGTTCAATCAGCTGTTCGAGGCCGCCCCACCCGGTACGAAACTGACACCAAGTCTGGGACCGGATGTGTCGCGGTCGTCATGTCGTTACGCCATCCTTTTGCTAGCACTGGCGGTCTCGGCCGCCGGAGGTGTGCGCCATGAACCATCCCCGGTACGCACGGATCGAACGCCGTGGGGGCTCAGTAGGTCCCGCGCCCGGTTCCCCCGCGGAGTTCCCGGCCGGGCGTCGCTCAGCGAAGGGCTGCATGGCCGCCGCGATCCTGTTGGCCGGCGCGTTCGTCGTGGCGGGTTGCGCCGCCGATCCGATCGAGGAGGTGGACGTCGACGACGTCCAGGATGGGCAGGCATCGGTCCAACCCGAGGGCGAGACGGTCAGCCTGTCCGGCCGGGTCGACGAGTATCGCTCACCGAGTCGGCGGTGACCGTCACGGACGAGCGGAGCGAGGAACCGCTGCTCGTCCTGCTGACGCCCGCGACGATCGTGAATGGCACGGCCGTGACCCTCGGGGGCCCAACCGTGGACCTCGTCCAGCTCATCTCGCCCGAGGGCGCGCTGCGGATCGTGGGCACCATCGACACGTTCAACAGCGTCGCGCTGGCGGAACGGCTCGGCATCGTGCTGAACGAAGACCTGTTCGCGCCGTGGGAGGGCGATCCCGTCCTCGTCGCGGACCAGATCGACACCTTCGATCTGGATGCCGGTCTTGCTGCCGAGACGGGCCTCGAGTCCGAGTGACGCAGACCATCCAGGCATCGAGGGCGACGATAGGAGGAACCACGAGAGATGGACAAGGGCGTGAGCTACATCCAGAGCGGATGGAAGGTCCGCACCAGTGACGGGCATGATCTGGGCACGGTCGTGGATCTGTTCGCACGACTCTGTGCTATTGAAGGACGATAGCGGCCGACGCCGCAGGCTCCCGAAGACCTACATCGACGAGGAGGACGAGGGCGCGAAGTTGGCCATCCTCTCGATCGACTCGCAGGCCGTCGAGGAAGGCGGCTTCTCCGAAGGCTGAAGGCTGGATGCGGTGTAGGTCAGCCCGCGCCGTATTCGTAGGCCTGACGGATGAGGTCGGCCAGCCAGCGGCTGCGAGCGTCGCCCCGAGATCGGAGCACGACCTTGTGGTTCCAGCGGCCCGCCTACGGCTCCGGCTTGCCCTCGAACCAGGCCGCGATCGCTCCGGTCGGATGCACGGCCGTGATAGTTGGCGACCCCTTCGTCGGGTCGGCGGGGCGACGACTCCACGATAGTGACTGCCCTGCCGTCGCGTGGCACACCGCTCGGCGGGACCCTCGAAGGAGTTGGATGCCACATGGAACCCGATAGCGGCACGCTCGACCCGCGGTTCAGCAGCTCGGACGCGATCGCGACGCCGTGGGCCAGCGCCCGGGAGCAGCTTTCCGCCGCCCAGACCTATGGCTCTCTACCGTGCGTGTCGACGGACGTCCACACGTCACGACCGTGGCCGGGGTCTGGGTCGACGAGGCCTTGCATTTCGTCACCGGCCGGTCGGAGCAGAAGGCGCGGAACCTCGCCGCAGGCAACGCCCATGTCGTCGTCACCACCGGCTGCAACGGCTGGGAGGGTCTCGACATCGTCGTAGAAGGGGACGCTCTCCAGGTCGTCGACGCAGCCCGCCTCGGTCGGGTCGTCGAGGCGTTCCAGGACAGTACGCCGACTACTTCGGCTTCCGGCTCGAGGATGGCCGCCTGCGATCGCCCGGGTCCCCCGACGAACCGGCGGCGTTCGAGGTCCGCGCGCGGAAGGCGTTCGGGTTCGGTAAGGGCGCGACGTTCAGCCAGACGCGTTGGCGAGACCGCGGAGCGTAGCCGACCACCCTCGCGACCGGACCGTGGTCCCGACTCGCTGTCTTCGCCCGATGGTGCCGTGCGCACGGCACCCGCAGATCCGAACCTTCGATCCGCCTGACCGGGTGCCCCGCGTCGAGCTGCCCGGTGCCGAGATGGAGAAGTGACTCCGGGCTGACACTGGTCGTGTCGAGGTCGCGACACCATCTCGCCCGTGTGCGAGGAGCGCTCCACGCGCATGGTCATGACGGGGGCCATACTTCACCCATGTCCGACGCCGAGCCGCTCCGCCGCGTTGGGGGAGGCCGCTGGCAGACCCGAGACGAGCGCTTCAGCATCGAGCCCCAGTCGGGGACGTGGATGGTCGTCGACGCGACCCAGACGGACGAGCTCGGCTTGCCGCTCGTACGCGGGCCGTTCGCGTCGCTCGGCGCTGCGAAGGAGGCCATCGCCCTGGCGCGAGAGCAGCCGCCACCGCAGTCGCCATTGGCCGCGCGCATCGATGCCAGCCCGAAGCGGCGCAGCGACAAGGGCAGCACGAAGGCCTCCAGGCAACGCCCTGTGCGGCGCCGACCTCCGGCTGCGGAGGAGCCGCCCGAGCCTGCCTGGCTGGCGGGACTCGAACCGCCCAGGCGAAAGCGAGCCCACGAGTTGATCCGATCGCCTGGAGCGTGCCGGCGTACCTGATGCGGACGCCATCGCACGAGCTGAGATCGCGGATGGCGAGGCAGCTCTCGCCAGGCTGGCCATCGAGCGGAGGATCGAAGCAGCCGTGGGCACTGAGAAGGAGCCTGCCTCGATCGCTCGCGCCATCGCCAAGGTCGTCGTCGCTGGCGAGGACGCCTCGCTTGGCGCCAAGTGGCGCCTGGTCGATGGGGATGACCGGCCCATCGCCCGTTTGAGCATCGCGCCACAAGACCGTCGCGAGTAGACGCCCGATCACCGGATGGTGGTGGCCACACCCTATCGGTCGCCGGCCACGACCCCCCTTCCCCGACGGGGCCGCCTGCGCCATCCCTGCGGACACGACGATCAAGTCCAGCGACAGGACGGGCGGGAGGGAGCGGCGACCATGCTTGCCTCCGGGAGATAGCCAGGAGTGAACTGGCCAGACTCCATGCTGGTGCCCCGGGCGGCCGATGGCTGTCCTCGCAGAGACCGGCCTGATCGTCGGTTCAGGCGACGGACTCCGCGCTAGCCGAGGGATAGGAGCGACGCGACGGAGATGAGGGCACCGATGAGCCCGACGACCATCGGGACGGCATACGGGCGTCGCTCCGTCGGGCGAGCGCCCAGGACAGGCTGTTGCAGGCGCTGTAGGCGAGCGCCCCCAGGCCGATGAAGGCCACGGGCAACGCCAGCGCCGCGTCCATGAGCAACAGCAGGCCGGCGACGATGAGGGTGGCCGCCGTCCCGTACTCGGCCAGCCAGTGCCAGACGAGGCGGCTGCCCGTCCCGACCTCACGGGCGTGGATGAGCCCAGCAGAAGGCTCGAAGCCACGCCCGGCGCGGATGTCCAGTGTCCAGATGCCGGCCATGGCGATGCCCATGACCAACGCGAACAGGGCGACCATGACCTCCAATCCTCACCTCCCGGCGCATCGTCATCCGGCATCCAGGAAGGGACAGGGTCCTTCGGCCCGTAGGACGCGCGGGATGAAGGCCACACGCGAGCTGTTCGTCGGGGACGTCCCGCGTGCGTCCACGAAACCGACGGGCCTCGTCCCGCGAGGGGCGGGCCTATTCTCTTGCAGGACAAGGTCACGCGGGTGGACCGGGAAGAATGGCAAGACCCGGCCGTGCACACGAGATACGCGGCGCCAGCGGGAAAGCATCCCTCGGGAACGAGGGTACCCCACCGGTCGGGCTGGTACCGTGGACGGATCGGAGGAGCCGGAGGGTGACCGATGCCCGAGCCCGTCCCGGATTTCGAACGTCCGACCACCCGTGACCAGGAGCTCGCTGGCAGGCCCGGTGCCCTGCGGTTCCTCGACCTGCCCGCTCGACGGTTCGTGATGATCGACGGCGAGGGCCCGGCCGGCGAGGCCGCGTTCGCGCCGCGCATGCCCGGCCTCTACGCGACCGCTTGGGGTCTCCGTTTCGCGCTCAAGCGACGCGGCGTCGTCACCCGCGTCGGGCCGCTCGAGGGACTGTGGTGGACGACCGACGGCTCGACCGACCTCGACGTCATCCTGGGCGACGACCGCGGCACCTGGCGCTGGACGCTGCTCATCGCGCTGCCCGAGGAAGCCAATCCCGAGGAGCTCGTCGAGGCCCTCGAAGGCGGCCGCGCGAAGCTGGAGTCGCCGTACCGGGAGCAGCTCCGGATCGAGCCGTTCGCGGAGGGCCGCGTCGCGCAGCTGCTCCACCTGGGCCCATATGCTGCAGAGCGCCCCTCGATCGAGCGCCTCCACGCCGGGATCGCCGATGCGGGCCTCCAAGCGACTGGGCGCCACCACGAGCTCTACCTGGGCGACCCCAGGCGCGTCGCGCCCGAGAAGGTCCGGACGCTGCTGCGCCAGCCCGTCGCTCGGGTACCTCACACGCCGTGACCAGGTGCACTGCCCGACGACGAGCGGCGAGTGACGGAGGGATGTCGGAAGGGGTGAGCGATGGAACGATGACCGACTGGCGGGCCGAGTTCGAGAGGACCTCCAGCGCCCCGGCGTCGCGTGTCGACGAGCGCATCTGGCGCGAGGTCTTCGGCGACGAGTACCCCGAGGGCGTCGACCCCTACAGCTTCCTCTCGGCGTCCGAGCTCCGGCGGTTCGCCGCCGACCTCGGGCTGCAGGCGGGCGAGACCCTGCTCGAGGAGATGAACGCCACCAACGCGACGATGATCCGGCGCTTCTTCATGGTCGCCGTGGCCCACTAGCGGCTTCCATGAAGGGCTCGACACGCCCAGGTAGTCGCACCGGGCATGTCACCCGGTCAAGCGAGACACCGCACGCCTGTTCGGAAGCCGTACGGAAGGACGGTACGCTGAGCCTCGGTGTCGTCGAGTGTCGTTGCGCGACGGCTTGTGCCGGAGGGCTGGGCCGCGCCACGACCCTGCAAGCCCCGCGGTCGATGGACACACGCTGCGGCAATGGGCGCGTCGCTATCGTCGACCCGTGAGTGGACAGTCGTTGGTTGAGGCGAGGCAGGCTGTGAGCCACGGGCCAGCGAGCCCCTTTGCGCAATTCGCCCACCAATGGGCCGTACGGCTGACGACATACAAGCGCGATGGGACTCCTGTCGGCACCGCGGTCAACCTCGCGGTCGCCGGCGACAAGGCGTACTTCCGCACGTACGAGGAGACCTGGAAGTTCAAGCGCCTAGCACGCGATCAGAAGGTGGAGGTCGCGCCGAGCACGATCCGGGGCACGGCTTCGGGACCGTCGATACGAGCACGGGCGCGCCTCTTGGAGGGTGCCGAGGACGAGCGCGCTTCAGCGCTGGTCGACGCGAAGCATCGCGTGTTCCAGGGGATCCTCGTGCGTCTCGTCCATCGCATCGCGGGCTATCACACCCGCCACTTCGAGCTGGAGGCCAGCCGGGCTGACGTCGTCCGTCCCTCGGAGCGTACCGCTCAGCTCGAGCCCGTCGCGATCGGTTGACATCGTCGCCAGACTCCGACCATGTCCGCGATGCCGGAGTTCATCGAACCGATGCTCGCGACGCTCGTTCCGCGACCCTTCGACGATCCGGACTTCCTGTTCGAGATCAAGTGGGACGGCTTCCGGGTCCAGGCGGTCGTTAGCGACGGCGTCGTGCGGACTTGGACGCGCGGCCGCCAAGACGCGGAGGGGTACTTCGGTCCGTTCCTCGTCCCGCCCACGTGGATCGACGCCAGCGAGGCGATCGTGGACGGCGAGGTGATCGCACTCGACGCAGCAGGGGAACCCAGCTTCGCGTTTCTCGGTGACCCGCGTGGCCACCTCCTCTATCAGGTCTTCGACCTCCTGTGGGTCGACGGAAAGTCGCTGCTCGACTGGCCGCTGGAGGAACGAAAGGCGCTCCTTCAAGCGAGACTGCGCTCCGACCCGCGCGTCCGCTTCACCGAGCACGTCGTCGGCGAGGGCCTCGCCTTCCACGCCGCGGCGGTGGAGCGGGGACTCGAGGGCATCGTGGCCAAGGACCGTCGATCCCCGTACGTGCCGGGCCTGCGCTCCCGCGCGTGGCGCAAGGTGAAGATCCGACCCGAGCAGGAGCTCGTGGTGGGCGGCTGGACACGAGGCATCGGGCCTGCGGCGGAGCTCGCGGCGCTCCACGTCGGCGTCCACCGGACGGCCGCCTCCGCTACGCGGGCAAGGTCGGTTCGGGGTTCACGCGCGCGAACCGCGCCGAGCTGCTCGCGGCCCTGCGACCACTCGTCACCGACGAGCCGCCGTTCTCGCCGTCTGCCGCCGAGGCGCCTCGCTGCCGGAAGCACCTGGGTCCGGCCCGAGCTCGTCATCCGCGCCGAGTTCGCCGGATGGGTCGGTGACGGCAAGGTCCGCCAAGCGAGCTACAAGGGCATCGACCGCGGCAAGGACCCCCGCTCGGTCGTGCGGGAGGCGCCGAGCTGACGATGGCTGTCCGGAACGTCACCGACAGCGACGCGGTCACCTCGGGCCTCGTCGCGTCCGGGGCGGGCCTCATCGCGCCTCCAACCGAAGAGCCCGAAGGACGCGTCGAGCGCCGAAGACCGGCTCGAATTGTGCCTTCGCATCCGTCGCACACGTTGGTAGAAGACCCCGGGCGAGGTCATCGTCGGGCCGTCCACGACGCGGTGGCCACGATGGATCGACCGCCACCCGCCACCTCGATGGGCTCCCGGCTGGCTTCCACCGCCCAGGCCCCGGACCCGATGCACCGCGATCGGACGCAGGCCCGCTCATCCGTCCATTCCTCCATCGGCCGTATCCTTGCGGTCCCATGTGCCGGAACATCACGATCCTCCGCGGGCTCGAGCCCGTCGCCAGCACCGACGAGATCGAGGCCGCCGCCCGTCAGTACGTGCGCAAGGTCAGCGGCGTGACGACGGTGAACGACAGCACCCGCGACGCCTTCGATGCAGCCGTCGCCGAGGTCGCTCACGCCACAGCGCACCTCCTCGAGGCGCTGCCACCCCGCCGCCAGCCGCCAGCCACGGTCCCGCCGTTGCGGCGACCGTCGGTGCGTGCTCGCCTGGGCCTCGATCCGGCGGAACGGACGCTCGCGTAGTCACGAGGCCGCGGTGGCTCCATCGTGGTCGCGGACTGGCACACCAGTATGGCGCATCGAAGCGACGAGCCCGCGCCGACAAGAGGCCGCGACGACGCCCACCGTGCCGCGACGGATCGTTGACCGGTCCTGCGCGAGCCCCGGCCGGCGCGGTCGAGCTGCGCCTGGCCGCGGTCGCCCGATGGAGGACGTCGGCTACTGTTTACGACACGCCCCGGGGCGGCCCTGCACAGCAAGGACGTCATTCACGACGTCAGGTGGCGCTGGAGCGAGCTCGCCTCCCGCCGCTATGCCACGCCACCAAGGCGTCCGAGCGACGCACGGCGACGGCCATGCAGGCCGCCTTGACCGGCTAGGCTTACCCTCGTCGCATACCCTTGAGAGTGTCACAAACGAGGGTATGGAGTAGACGCAGCAGACACCGTATCACGTTCAGAACGGCTACCATGAGGGGGTCTAGCACGATGTCGGAACAGGCCATCAACGACAAGCCGGTCGTGCTGCTGCGCCCAGCGCCGCAGATCATCGAGCGCATCTTCAGCGAGGATGCCCTGCGCCGCCTCAACGAGCGCTACACCGTCATCGACGGCCAGGCCGACCCGTCGGAGGAGGCCATCGAGGCCTGTCTGCCGGAGGTCATGGCCATCATCGGCCAGCCCGACCTCCCGGCAGAGCGACTCCTGCGCGCGCCCAAGCTGCGCGGCATCCTCAACGTCGAGGGCAACTTCTTCCAGAACGTCGACTACGAGGTGGCCTTCTCTCGCGGCGTCAACGTCGTGGCCTGCATGCCCGTCTACGCGCAGGCCGTGGCCGAGCATGCCCTGGGCCTGGCCATCGACCTGGCCCGCGGCATCAGCCGCGAGGATCGCGCCTTCCGCGAAGGTCGCGAGAAGTACGTCTCCGCCAGCAACCAGGACGCCATCCTGCTGCGCGGCTCGGAGATGGGCATCCTGGGTTACGGCAACATCGGCCGCCGGCTGCTGCCCCTGCTGGAGCCCTTCCGGCCGGCCACCATCCGCTGCTACGACCCCTGGCTGCCCGACGCGGTCATCCGCGACGCGGGCATGCTGCCGGCTCCGCTGGAGGAGGTCCTCTCGACGAGCACCTTCCTCTTCATCCTGGCCACGGTGACGGAGGATTCGACGCACCTGCTCAATGCCCGGAACATGACCCTCATCCCGGCTGGCGCGCGAGTCATCCTCTCCAGCCGCGCCGCCGTCGTGGACTTCGACGCGCTCGTCCGCTTCGTGGCAGAGGGCCGCTTCCTGTGCGCCACGGACGTCTGGCCAGAGGAACCCGCACCCGCGGACCACCCGGCGCGCACACTCGAGGGCATGGTCCTGTCGGCGCATCGCGCCGGGGGCATCCCCTCCGCCTTCCACGAGATCGGCGAGATGGTCCTCGACGACCTCGACCTCATGGCGCGCGGCCTGCCGCCGGTGCGCAACCAGGTCGCCGCCCGCGAGCTCGTGACTCGCTACCGCTCCAAGCCCGTCGAGTAGTCCACAGCGAGACGGATCGCGTGGGAAGGGCCCGGCAGTGATACTGCCGGCCCCGTGCCGCTGCGGGTGGGCAGCTAGCCCTTCAGCCGCAGCTCTGCCTGGACGGTCTTTCCGTCGTCCTCCGCGGTGATCTCAAAGCCGAGCTCCTCGCAGATGCGGATCATGCCGCCATTGGTGCTCAGCACGTCCGCCACCAGGCGCTCCAGGCCCTCCTCGCGTCCGACCTCGACGAGCCGGCGCACGAGCTCCGAACCGAGGCCCTGGCCCTGACACTGGTCGCAGACGACGAGCGAGATCTCGGCATCCGCCGAGTCGCGGCGTCGGACCATGCGGGCGATGCCAGCGATGCGGACCTTGGCGGACTCCTGGTCGAACTGCTCCGCGACCAGCGCGATCTCGCGGTCGTAGTCGGTGAAGCAGACGCGCACGAGGCGCTCGTGGGCCACGCGCTGCTCGTAGCCGAGCTTGGAGAAGAAGCGCTGGTAGACGGTCTCGTCGGAGAGGCGGCCGTGGAAGTCGACCACGAGCGTCTCGTCTTCCGGACGGATGGGCCGGATGACGAACTCCGCGCCGTTGGGCGATCTTCCAGGGCTTGGCGTACTTGCGCGGATAGGGACGGATGGCCGGACGCGGCAGGTCCGCGTCCGCCACGTCGCCCGGGTGCAGGATGACGCGGGCATCGAGCGCCAGCAGGCGGTCCGGGGAGGCCAGCAGCGGGTTGATGTCCAGCTCGGCGATGGCCGGCTGCTCGACGACCAGCTCGCTGAAGCGGACCATGAGCTGCTCGAGGGCAGCCATGTCGATGCTGCGACGGCCGCGCACGCCCTTGAGGGCCGTGTAGACCTTGGTGCGCTCCATCATGCGGCGCGCCAGCGTCGCGGTCAGCGGTGGCAGCCCCAGCGAACGGTCCTTGAAGACCTCCACCAGCTCGCCGCCCAGGCCGAAGAGCAGGACGGGACCGAACTGCGAGTCCACGCTGCTGCCGATGATGAGCTCGTAGCCGTCACGAGTGATCATGGGCTGCACGGAGACGCCCTCGAAGTGGCCTGGCCCGTGCTTGGCGGCGACGGCCTGCTCGATGCCCGCATAGGCATCACGGACCGCGTCAGCGTCGGGCAGGTCCAGGCGCACGCCGCCCACGTCCGACTTGTGCGTGATGGTGTGTGACACGAGCTTGACGACGACCGGATAGCCGATGGCGTCGGCCGCCGAGACGGCCTCCTCCACGCTGGCCGCGGTGCGCGTCTCCGCCACGGGGATGCCGTAGGCGTCCAGGAGCTCCTTCGACTCCGGCTCCGAGAGGGTCGTGCGGCCCTGCGCGCGCGCCTGCTCGATGAGCTGGCGGGCGCGGTCGCGCTGCGGTCGGCGGACCCAGTCGGGCGTCAGGCCGGGCGTCTCGTAGAGCGACTTGAGGTTCTCGCTGTAGTGCACCAGCTCCGTGAACATGTGCGCCGCGCTGTCCGGGTAGGGGAACGTGGCCACACCGGCCTCGCTCAGGATGCGCTCGCCGGTGGCCACGTCGCTGCCGCCCATCCAGCTGGCCAGGATGGGCTTGTCGGCAGCGGACACGTACGGGATGAGCTGCTGAGCGGTCTTGGTCGGATCGGTCATCGCCTGGGGCGTCAGGATGACCAGTAGGCCGTCGCTGTCGGGGTCCTTGGCCATGATGTCGAGGGCCGCCGCGTAGCGGTCAGGCGGTGCGTCGCCGATGATGTCGATGGGGTTGGCATGGCTCCAACTGGCCGGCAGGACGGGGTTCAAGCGACTCGATGGTGGCTTCCGAGATCGGCGCCAGCTTGCCGCCACCGCGGATGAGGGCGTCCGTGGCCAGCACGCCGGGACCGCCGGCGTTGGTCAGCACGGTCAGCCGCGGACCCTTGGGCAGGGGCTGCTTGCCGAGCACTTCGGCGAAGTAGAAGAGGTCGGAGATGCGGTCGGCGCGGAGGACGCCGGTGCGCCGGAAGGCTGCATCCAGGACCTCATCGGAGCCGGTCATGGATCCCGTGTGCGAGGCCGCGGCCCGCGAGGCCTCCTCCGAGCGACCCGGCTTCATGACGATGATGGGCTTCGCCAGGGCCACCTCTCGCACGGCCGACAGGAAGGCGCGTGCGTCTCCCACGGTCTCCATGTAGAGGACGATGGCGTCGGTGTCCGGGTCGTCGCCCAGGTAATCGATGAGGTCACCCCAGCCGACGTCAGCCATGGAACCCAGCGAGACGATGGAGCTGAAACCGACCTGCTCGCGCAGGCTCCAGTCGAGGATGGCGGTGATGAGCGCGCCGCTCTGGCCGATGAAGGAGACGCGGCCCTTGCGGGCCATGCCCGCCGCGAAGGTGGCGTTCAGGCCGGAGATGGGGCTCATGACGCCCAGGCAGTTGGGTCCGATGACGCGCATGCCCGTGCGGCGGGCCTGCTCCACGACCGCCAGCTCGTAGGCCAGGCCCTCCGGCCCGACTTCCTTGAAGCCGGCCGAGATGACGACCGCCGTGGGGATGCCGGCCTCGCCACACTCGCCGATGATGGCCGCGATCGAGGGGGCCGGCGTGACGATGACCGCCAGGTCCACGGGCTCCGGGATGGAGGCCACGTTCGGGTGGCACTGCACGCCGAGGATGCTGGGACGGTTCGGGTTGACCGGGTAGACGGTACCCCCGAAGGGACTGGCGATCAGGTTGGAGAGGATCGTGCGGCCGACGCTGCCGGGCTTCTCGGTGGCACCGATGAGGGCCACCGAACGAGGCTTGAAGAAGGTCTTCAGCGAGCCGCGCGCGGGACGCGGGCTCGGGGCGGGTGGGACCTGGACGGGTGTCTGGGTGGCTGTGGTTTCGCTCATCGTGCTCGAGATGGTATCGGCTGGGAGCCGGCGCACCGGATGGGCCGGTGGACCCCCTCGCGCGGTCCGGGGGTCATGCTCGACCCCGGGCTGGCCCGCTCCGCCCGGGCCGACGATGCCAGCCACGCCCGTCCGACCTGCCTCAGTCCGGCACCGATGGGCAAAGCACAGAGCGGCTACGATGGGCGCCTAGGAGGTACCAGCAACATGAAAGAGGGCGTCGTCGCCCGCAAGTTCCTGCGCGCCTTCGCGGAATGGGACCTGGACACGTACGAGTCGCTGCTCGCGCCGGGCGCCGTGGAGGGACGCCCGCAGATGGGTGAGCGCTTCAACGGGCGCGCCCGGATCATGGGCATGTATCGCAGCCGCAAGGGTGAACCGCCACGTATCGAGTGGCGTCGCGTCCAAGGCGAGGGCCAGACATGGATCGGCCAGGGCGTCATCGAGGACGCCGCGGGCGATCACGGGCCCGATCACATCGTGGCCCTCATCAAGCTCGATGCCGGCAGCGTCATGGCGGTCGACTACTACTTCGCCAGCGCGCTGGAGCCGCCGGAGTACCACCAGCGCTTCGCCGAGATCGTGGGCCACTGAGGGGGGCGGCGCGGGGTTCAGCCCGCGTAGACGACACCCACCACGACGATGGCGGCCAGGGTCACCAGCGTGGCCAGTGACAGCGTGTTGACCGTGTAGGCGTGTTCGGGATCGTGCTCGGCATCGTGCTTCAGGGCACGGGCCATATAGAGCGGCACGACGAACGGCGGTGGCAGGATGGCCATCGTCATGACGGCCGCCTGGAACAGGCGGTCGAGGCCGAGCAGGCCATCGATGACCACGATGTTGAAGACGATGGCCAGGCCGATCCAGATGGGGAGTCGGACGGCCAGCGTGCGCGCCGGATCGCGCAGGACACCCAGGCGCAGGGTCGTGGAGTAGCCCAGCACGATGGCGATGAGCGGCGTCGTCAGAACGGCCAGCATCCCGATGGTGGTCAGGAGCGCCTCCCCGAAGACGTTGGCTTCCAGCGTGTCCGCCAGCCCGATGATGCTGCCCCCGATGCCGGCCAGGATGGCCAGGATGACGGGATGGCGGAGGAAGGTCCCGAGGGTCTCGCGCAGCGGCGGCCGATGCCCGCTGGCGCGCATGATCACGACGGTCACGAGCACGAAGAAGACGAAGAGCTCCTGCCCGATCTCCACGATGGCGAAGCGGTACAGCTCAGCTGCGCCGAAGACACCCGCGAAGAGGGGGATGCCCAGCATGCCCGCTTCGAAGCCGGCCATCAGGTTGGGCATCGACGTGGCCTGGATGCTGGCACCACGGCGTAGCCACGGCGACACGGCCAGGACCGCGACGCAGGCCAGGAAGACACTCACGACGATGACGGCGTACTGCGGCTCGAGGTCGACCCGCAGGAAGGCCAGGAAGAGGGTGGCCGGTAGCGTGATGGTCACGATGAGCCGCCGCAGGTCGTCGATGGTCGTGGGTGTCAGGAGCCCGCGGCGGCGGATGAACACTCCCAGCCCCACCAGGAGCAGGATGGGCAGGACGCGCGTGAAGGCTTCCAGCGCCACGGATCCCCCTCCCCCGGCTAGCGCGGCGGACCGCTGCGCACGATGACTTCCAACTCCTCGAGCGACCCGCGCATCGGCGACAAGGACTCCAGCCACCACGTGGCACCCGCGTCCGCGAAGGCCCCGCTGGCGCGCTGGTGCGCGCCCTCGCTCAGGCCGAGAACGGCAACGTCGAATGGCTCCCCTGCCCTGCCAAGGGCTTCCCTCTCGGCCATCGCGATGCGCACCAGGTCCGCGAATGCTTCCGCCGAGAGGCTCATGCCGCTGCCCTCCACGCTCATGGCCACCGCGATCCAGCCGTCGAGGCGCGCCGCGCGGCGGATGCCGCCGGGCTTGAAGGCGCCCAGCCAGATGGGTGGGCGCGGGGACTGCAGCGGTGAGGGTCCCAGGACGACGCCGCTTGCCTGGAAGAGCGGTCCGGCGTGGTCGAGGCGCTCGCCGCGCAGGCCGGCCTCCACGATCTCGATGGCCTCGTCCATGCGCGCGATCCGCGTGGCCTGATCTGACAGGTCGCCGAAGGGTTCGAAGTCGGGCGGGTCCACGCCTGCCCCCACGCCGAGGATCAGGCGCCCCTCGCTGAGTCGATCGAGCGAGCCGGCGGCCTGCACGACCAGCTGCGGCCGCCGCCGGGCAAGAGCCACGATCGAAGTGATGAGCTTGAGACGCTGCGTGCGCGCCGCGATGGCCGCCAGCGCTACGAACGGATCGACGGCCACCGTGCCCATCGACAGCCCGAGGCTGTCCCAGATGGAAAGGCCGTCCCAGCCGGACTCCTCGGCCGCCACGGCGAGGCGCAGGATGGCACGCGGGTCAGAGAGGTCGCCGAGCGGGGCGATATCGACGGCGTAGCGCAGGTCGGGCATGCACGCAGCGTACCCGAGCCGGAAGTGCGCGTGAGGGTCGACCCGGCCGGTTCGGGCGACCCTAGACTGAGCCGTGTGATCGTCGAGCTGCCCTTCTCTGCACGCATCGCGGGCACCGTGCTGCTGCCCGGCGGGCGGTTCGAGCCGGCCGTCGTGCACGTACATGGTGGACGCATCTCAGGGCTGGAGATGGACCCGTCACCGGCGCTGCTGCGAGCGCTGCGCCGCGATGTCTCCGGGACGATCGTGCTGTCGAAAGGCGACATCCTGGCGCCAGCCTTCATCGATATCCACTGCCATGGAGCAGGTGGAGGCGATGTCCTCGGCAGGGCCAGCTGCCCTCGAGCGCATGAACGTCACGCTTCTGCGACACGGAGTCGGCTCCGTCGTGGCTGCGGTATCGACCGCGCCCATCGCGCAGCTCATGTCGGTGGCCCGGATGCTCCAGGCAAGCCCCCCTGGCAGCAGCCAGGACGACCCGCGGCCGCCAGCGGCCGAGTTGCTTGGGCTCCACCTCGAGGGGCCCGCGCTCTCGCCGATCCGCTCCGGCGGTCATGACCCGACGGCCTTCACCCAACCGGCCGACCTCGCTCGTTCGCAGGTCGACGACCCCACTGGCTGGCGCATGGTGCGCGTCGTGACCCTGGCCCCGGAGCTGGAAGGCGGCCTTGACCTGGTGCGTCAGCTCTCAGCCGCCGGCATCGTCGTGTCCGTGGGGCACACGGACGCCAGCATGGAGATCGCCGTGGCCGCCTACGCGGCCGGGGCTCGCTCCACGACGCATCTGCTTCAACGGCATGCCGCCACTGCTCGCCCGTGATCCTGGACCCGTCGGTGCGGCGCTCGCCGCTGCACCTTTCGTGGAGCTCATCACGGATGGCATCCACGTCCACCAGGGCCTCCTGGCGCCTGTCGCGCGCGCCATCGGGGACGAGCGCCTCGTCCTCGTCTCCGACGCCCTGCCGCTGGCGGGCAGCCGGCTGCGCAGCATCCTGACACCGGGCTCCTCGGCGCACATCGAGGGCGGTCGCGCCGTACACCCCGATGGCACGCTGGCGGGGAGCCGTCTCCTGCTCGACGGCATGGTCGCCAGCGCCGTGCGCCACGGCATCGACCTCGGGGTCGCGCTGCGCGCCGTCACGGAGAACCCGGCGCGACTGCTCGGGCTGACCGACCGCGGCCGCCTGGAGCCCGGACTCGAGCGCCCTCCTCGTCGTCGTCTCGACAGGCGGGCGCCTTCGGCAGAGTGCTCAAGCCGGTCCCGGCGGCGGGGTGACCGCGAAACCCGCCCCATCGGCGCGGCGGGCTATTTTCCGGAGCCACTCACGAGGCCGCGCACGAGATGGCGGTGGGCCGAGGACCCCGAAGGCCAGGACCGGCACCAGGACGACGGTCCCGGCCGCAGCCATGCGCCCCCAGTAGATCTCCTTGTTGGTCATGAAGCCGACGATGGCCACCGGTGCCGTCTTGGCGTCTCGGCTCGTGAGGATGAGCGCGTAGAGGAACTCGTTCCAGGTGTAGAGGAGGCAGAGGACCGCGGCCGCGGCCAGGCCAGGACGCACGAGCGGCAGCACGACCAGGCGCAGGATCTGCCAGCGGCTGGCGCCGTCCACGAGGGCCGCCTCGTCGAGCTCCACGGGCAGGTCCTCGATGAACCGGGAGAGGATCCAGACCGAGATGGGAACCGTGAGGGCCAGGTACGTGAAGGCCAGCGAGAAGACGTTGTCGAGCAGGCCGGCGCTGCGGAAGATCATGTAGATGGGGATGACCACCACGATGACCGGCAGCATCTGCGGCAGGAGGGCCGCGGCACGCAGGGCTCCCCGTCCGCGCGTCTTCATGCGCGCCAGCGCGTAGCCGGCCGGCAGCGCCAGCGCCAGTGCCACCCCCGTCGCCAACGCGCCCACGATGATGCTGTTGAGCAGGTAGCGAGGGAAGTCGGACTGGCCCAGGACCTCCTGGTAGCTCTGCAGCGTCGGCTCGAAGGTCAGGGCCGGCGGGTAGGCGAAGGTCAGCTGGCTGGGCTTGATGCTCGTCAAGAGCAGCCAGACGATGGGGAGCATGAAGACGACGACCGCCAGGACGGCCAGCAGATAGACGGCCACGGTCGCCCGACGCGACCGGTTCACGACGTCTGCCTCACGTGCGGCTCCGGCCCAGCAGCCGGTACTCGATCGCCAGCACGATGGCCAGGCTCAGGATGATGAGGTAGGAGACGGCCGACGCGAAGCCCAGGTTGAACGAGGCGAAGCCCTGGTTGTAGGCGTACAGGCTGATCGTCTCGGTGGCGTTGTAGGGACCGCCGCCGGTCAGGCTGTAGACGACGTCGAAGATGCGGAAGAGGTCGATGGTGCGCCATACCACGGCCACGAAGATGACGGGCCGGAGCAGCGGCAGCGTGATGAGGCGGAAGGTCTGCCACGAGGAGGCGCCGTCGACGCGCGCGGCCTGCCGCGGCTCGTCGGGCACCGCCGCCAAGCCGGCCAGCACGAGGAGTGCCACGAAGGCCGTCGTGTTCCAGACGTCCACGATGACCAGCGACCAGAGCGCCAGGCCCGGGTCGCCCAGCCAGGCCACCTTGGGCAGGCCGAGGAGCGAGAGCAGCCAGTTGACGACCCCGAAGTCGTAGCTCAGCAGGATGCGCCAGATGAGGCCGATGACGACGTTGGTCACGAACATCGGCAGCAGCAGGAGGATGAGGACCGTCCGACGCCCCTTGAAGGCCTGGTCGAGCAGCACGGCCAGGGCGATGCCGAGCACGATCTCGATCGAGAGGGCCACGACCATGAAGCCGAGGGTCAGCTGCAACGAGTGCCAGAAGCCGTCGTCGCCGATGGCCTTCAGGTAGTTGTCGAGCCCCACGAAGGGCACGCCCTTCTGGAACGTGGCCAGCTTCCACTGGTGGAAGCTGAGGTACAGGCTGTACGCGACGGGGATACCGACGACGGCCAGGATGGCGCCGTAGGCGGGCACGAGGAACGGCCCACGTCCGGTCACGGGGACCGCGGACGCGGGCACGTGGGTCGTTCGAGCCGGTCGGCCCCTGGGCCGACGAGGCGCTCGTCATGATGCGGAGGCCGCCGCTGCCAGGCGGCAGCGGCGGCCCTCAGCTGCTGCTACTTGTAGCCACCCTCCGTGAGGGCGTTCTCGATGGCTGCGGCCGCGTCGTCCATGGCCTGCTGGGGCGTCTTGGCGCCAGCCACGGCGGCAGCGGCGGCCTCCTGCATGGCCAGCACGATCTGATCGGACGTGGTCAGGAGCGGCGTGATGTGGCGGTAGGGCATGGCCTCCGCGAGTAGCTCGAACTGCGGGACCTGGGCCACGACCTCGGGATCGGACAGGGCCGCCTTGTTGGACGGGATGCCGCCGTTCAGCGCCCAGAGCTTGGCGCCGGGGCCGCCGACCAGCCACTCGATGAACTTGTAGCCGGCCTCCTTCTGGCTGGCCGTGGCCGGGATGACCCAGCCCCACGAGCTGCCGCCGAAGCCGTACTCGCCGGCCACGGCCGGCGGGATGAGCTCGTAGGCGAGCTTGTCGCAGACGAGCGGGCGACTGCTCACAGTCGGTCAGCGCCTGCGTGGCGGCCATCCACTCGACGCCCATGGCGGCCTTGTCCTGCCCGAGCGCGGTGAGGATCTCGTTGAAGCCGTAGGTCGTCACGTCCGGTGAGACCACGGCGTGCTTCTGGAGCAGGTCGGAGTAGAAGGTCAGCGCGGCCACGCCGGCCTCGTCGTTGACGGTGACCTCCATGGTCTCGGGGTCGAAGAGCTGGCCGCCGAAGGCCCAGAAGTAGTGCATGAAGTCCCACCAGGCCTCATCGGTCCGCGAGCCGATGACCAGGCCGTAGCGCTCGGGCGTGGTGAGCGCCTGTGCCGCGGCGAGCATCTCGTCCATCGTCTGCGGCGGCTCGATGCCGGCGGCCTCGAGGAGGTCGGTGCGGTAGAACAGCCAGGCCGTGTCACCCTCCGACGGGAAGCCGTAGACCTGGCCGTCGAAGGTCAGGTTCGAGACGCCCGGCTCGAGGTCGGCCAGGTTCAGGAAGTCGGCCGGCATGCTGGCGATGTACTCGTCGATGGGCGCCAGGCCACCGGCGGCGATGAAGGCGGGCAGCCAGTCGGCCGACGCGTAGACGACGTCCCAGTCCGAGCCACCACCGACGATCGAGGTGCGCAGCGCGGCGTCGTAGCCGTCACGGGCGATCTCGTCGATCTCGACGGGGTTGCCGGTCTCCGCCGTGTAGGCCTCGACGACCTTGCGCAGGTTGTCCGCCTCAGGACCGCTCCAGACCGCCACGCGGATCTGCGGCAGCGGCTCCGACTGTGCCACCGTGACGGCCGCCGAGCCCGCCAGCAGGCTCGCCGACACCGCGAACGTGACAAGGGTGCGAGAACGCATGGTTCCCTCCTCGTGACGGTCGGGCTCCGCTTCCGGTAGAGGCCGGTGGACGGCCCGGCCGCATCCAGGCCCTACGTTGCGGCGCCGGCTTCCGCCTTGTCAAGGCCGTGCGGCCCGGAACGACGGATCAGGCCGAGCGGCGCCGGCGATCCGAGCTGCCAGGGCCGGTGCGACGTCTCGAAGGACGGACGGGTCGGAGAGCCACTCGAGCCGCGAGGGATCGTCGCGGAAGGCGCGGTACAACGGCGCCGGTGCCGGCCCGGACCAGTCGGCGGCCGTGACCTCCTCGAGGCGCGGCGGGCGGGCGTATCGCGGATTGGGGCGCAGGCCCCCGTCGGCGGCCGACGTACCAGCCGAATCCGCGAGCTCGCCGCGACGCCTGCGTAGATGCCACGGGCGCGCCGGTCGATGACGTCGCTGAAGACCAGGGGCCCGGCTCCCAGGTCGATGGTCACGTGGGCCAGGTCCGGCGGCAGGACCACCCAGTCGCCCGGCCCGGCGCGGACCAGCCAGGCTCGCCGGCTCTGCGGTCCGTCCGGACCATCGGCCAGGTCCTGGATCGAGGAAGCCGGCCACGCCATGGAGGACCTCCACGACCTCGGGGTAGCCGACCGAGAGGCCCGGAGGGCAGACGTGGACGTGCCCGAGCGTCTTGGCGGCCTCCCAGCCGATGGCGTGGCCAGCGAGGGCCGTCAGCTCGTAGCGCAGCGGGAGGTCCGCCAGGTGCGTGTCCTCACGCTTCCGGACGCCGTTGAGCATGTGGTATTCGATGCGGCGGCCACGCCGACCGACCCTGTCAGCCACCACGTCGCGCATGTCGGCCAGGCGGCGCACGAGGTCCTCTTCGACCACGACGTCCGCTCCGTGGCGGATCCGGCCGGCACGCAGGGCGAGCGGCAGGCCGGCGCGCGCCGTCAAGTCGGCAGCCGGGGCGATGGGGGCAGCGATGGCGACGCGCGGCGTCAGTCATGCCCGGCAGCATAGCCCGGCGCCCCGGCCCCCTCGCGCGCCCGCACGCCGATGACGGCGGCGCCGGCCAGCACGCTTCGGCCACCCAGTTGCGGGCGACGCAGCCGGACGCGCCGGCCGGTGGCCCAGTGGACGAGCTGGCCCGCCTCGCGGAAGGCGTCTCGAACGAAGTCCGGCTCGGCGAGACCGACGGTGCCACCGACCGAGACGGTGGCCGGATCGAGGCTGGCGAGCAGGGCCGCGATGCCGATGGCGAAGGCGTGACGGGCGCGCGCCACCAGGGCAAGCGCGTCGGCATCGCCCCGTGCGGGCCAGGGCGAAGACGGCAGCCGCGTCGCGCGGAGCCGCCGAGCCATCCGGCAGGCGCGCGGCCGGCCAGGTCTCACGGGCTCGCCGCGCCAGGCCGATGCCGGAGCACCAGGCCTCCACGCAGTTGTGTCGCCCGCAGTTGCAGTACGGCCCTTCCCGGTCGTGGACGGCCATGTGGCCCACTTCCCCAGCCGCCCCGTGCGCCCCGGAGACGACCTGCCCGGCGACGATGACACCAGATCCCAGGCCGGTCCCCAGCGCAAGGTAGGCGAAGGGGTCCGCCCCGCGACCGGCGCCCGCGATGGCCTCTCCGAGGGCGCCGCTGTTGGCGTCGTCCTCGATGACCGTGGGCACGCCCACCGAAGCGCTCCGAGACGAGCGCCGCCAGGGGCAGGTGCCGCCACCCCAGGTTCGTGGAGTACTCCACGATGCCGGCCCGCGAGTCGAGCGGTCCGGGCACGCCGATGCCGATCGCCGCCGGGTGCGCGCCCGCCGGCAGCACCCGCTCGGCCGCCTCGCCGAGCGCGGACAGGAACGCCTCGGGATCGCGCGGCGTGGCGAAGGTGACCGGTCGGCGCAGCGGCCGAAGGCCGTCGGTGGGCATGCCATCGACGGCTGCCACGATGGTCTTGGTGCCGCCGATATCGAGTGCCAGCACGGGTGCACCCGGGACGCCCGGGGCGACCGCCCACGGGATCAGCGCCGCGACGGCGCGCTGCGGCCATCCGACTCGCCTCAGGACGGCGAGCTGGCGAGGATCTCGTCCACGAGCCGCGCCGCCAGCTCCTCCGTCCCGACCATGGGGTTCGCGGCCAGCGCCTCCACGAGGGCCGGCCGGCGACTGGGCAGGTACTCGCGAGACCGGCTGCCGGCCAGGGCGCGAGCCGTCAGCGTCTCGAACGTGGCGTGCTGCCTGAGCAGGTCGGCTACCCGTGGCGGCAGCTCGACGGCCGGCCGGCGCGTGAGCACCCCACCGGCAGCGATGTCCGTGGGCAGCTCCACGATGGCGTCGTCCGGCGCCCAGGGCACGGCGCCCTCGTTGGGCAGGCCCAGGATGACCGTGTCATCACCGCCGTGGACGATGGCGTCGATGAGGGGCACGATGGAGACGCGGTACCAGAGCGCCCCGCGCCGCGTCTGCTGCTCGGACCCGACATGGCTGGCGTACTGCTCGAGCATCTGGGCCTCCATCCGCTTGAGGGCCTGGGCACGGCTCTCCCCGGCGGCCAGCTGCGACTCCAGCTGACGGTCCGGGTGCAGGTAGAAGCGCACGTACGGGGTGGGCAGGGCCTGCAGCGCCTCCACGTCCGCCGCGTCCGCCCCGCTCGTGGCCGGCAGCGCGGAGACCAGGACGTCCGCCTGGGGGTCCACCCAGAAGCCGCAGTGGTTCATGCCCGCGTAGTCGAGGCGGATGGCGGCAGCATCGCGGCCCGTCGCGCGCGCGATGCCCTCCACGAAGGTCACCGGTCCGTCGCAGACGGAGACGAACCGCAGGCCCGTGTGGATCGTGGCGGCCTGCGTGACGATGCCGGAGGGGTTGGTGAGGTTGATGATGAAGGCGTCAGCGGCCCGCACGGCGAGGCGGTCCCACGTGTCGGCGAGGGACGGGACCGTGCGCAGCGCGTCGGCGAAGCCGCCGGGCCCCATGGTCTCCTCGCCGGGCAGCCCGAAGGCGCGCGGGAACGTCTCGTCGAAGGCGCGGGCATCCAGGCCACCGACGCGGACCTGGATGAGCACCACATCCGCCCCATCGAGGGCGCGGTCCAGCGAGGTCTCCGTGGTCACGGTCACGCCCTGGACGGAAGCCGGCAGGCGGCTTCGACAGGCGTCCGCGACGAGCCCCAGCTTCTGGCTGGAGCGGCCCTGGAGGACGACCTGCAGCGACGGGCGGCGGTCCGCGCCACCCGGCCAGGCGGCGATGGCATCCATGAGCTCCGGCGTGGAGGCGCCGCTGCCGCCCACCACGGCGAGGCGCAGGCTGGCGCTCACCGGACGCCGTAGAAGCCGCGGATGGCCTCAGCGACGCGATCGATCTCGTCGTCGCGTCAGCTCCGCGAACATGGGCAGGCAGAGCAGCCGGGGCACGAACGAGCGGGCCACGGCCATGTCGTCCGCGGCACGCCACGGATGGTCGCGGTAGGCGCCCTGGTCGGGCACGAGCTTGGGATAGACGACCTGCGTGCCGATGCCCTGGGCCTCGAGGTGCGCGCGCAGCTCCTCGCGGCGCGGCGCCATGACCGTGTACATGTAGTAGACGTGACGGCCCGTGACGTCGTGGGCGGGCAGCTCGAGGGGCGTGTCGGCGAGCAGCTCGGCGTAGCGCGCCGCGACCCGGCGACGGCCGGCCACCTGGTCCTCGAGGTGGCGCAGCTTGACGCGCAGGAAGGCCGCCTGCAGCTCGTCGAGGCGCTCCTGGTAGCCCAGGATGAGGTGCTCGTGCTTGACGCTCGTCTGGCCCATGTAGCGCAGCTGGCGCAGGCGAGCCTCCAGCTCCGGGTCCGACGTGGTGATGATGCCGCCGTCGCCCAGGGCGCCCATCACCTTGGACGGGTAGAAGCTGAAGGCGGCCAGTCTCACCCAGGCTGCCGGCGCGCCGCTCGCCGTAGGTGGCGCCGTGGGCGTGCGCGGCATCCTCGAGGATGGGGATGCCGGGCGCCGCCGCGCGCAGGGCGTCGATGTCCACGCACTGACCGTAGAGATGCACGGGCAGGATGGCCTTGGTGGCCGGGGTGACGGCGGCCGCGACCCGGGCCGGGTCGATGTTGGCGGTCAGGGGGTCCACGTCCACGAAGACCGGCAGGGCGCCCACGTAGGTGATGGCGAAGACCGTGGCCACGTAGGTGTTGGGCACGGTGATGACCTCGTCACCGGGACCGATGCCCAGGGCCCGCAGGGCGAGGGCCAGGGCCGCCGTGCCCGAGCTGATGCCGACGCCGGCCGTGGCCCCGCAGTAGGCCGCGAACTCCGCTTCGAAGTCGCGCAGGTTCGGTCCCAGCGTGAAGCGATGAGCCGGCAGGCAGGACTCGAAGGCCTCGCGCAGCTCGTCGGCGATGGCGGCGTGCCAGCGGGTCACGTCCTCGACGGGGACCGGCGCCGCTGGGCGAGGCTGGTGGCTTCAGCTGCGATCGTCATGGTCGAACGGTCCTCCGCTGCGAGATCGGGTCAGTGATGGGTCGATCGGGTCAGGGCCAGGGCCAGGCCGAGCAGACGGTCCACGGCGGTCGTCGAGCCCGGCCTCGTCGAGGATAGAGGAGCCGGTCACACCCTGGGACAGGGACGACGTGCGCCGGTCCCGCGTGGCGTGGGATCGTGCACGGTGATCGGCATTCCCGATCGGCGCCGGAGGTGCTGACACACGACCGTCGCGACGGCTCGAGGCTAGACTCTTGAGCCGACATGATCTGGGCACGAGCGGCCATGTCTGGCCGGACACGCATCCCCAACTTCCGCGATGTCGGCGGCCACCGACGCTGGACGGCCGACGCGTCCGGACGGGCCTGCTGTACCGCTCGGTGGACCTCTCGGGGCTGGATGACGCGGCCAGTGCCTGGCTGGCTGGTCTCGGCATCCGCACGGTCATCGACCTGCGCACCGCCCCGGAGCGGACGCAGCGGCCAAGCCACCCGCCGCCGGGTGCCCGGACGCTCGAGCCTTGACGTCCTTGCGGATTCCGGCCAGGCCGACCCAGCCGCGTTCTACGAGCTGATGCGCGACCCACCTCGAGCCAGTGCGGAACTGGCTGACGGCGCGTCCGAGCGATTCTTCGTGATGACCTACCTGGACTTCGTGCGCCTGCCCAGCGCCAAGTCCGCCTTCGGCCAGCTGTATCGCAGCCTGGCCAGCGATGAGACCCGCCCCGCCCTCGTGCACTGCACGACAGGCAAGGACCGCACCGGTTGGGGGGTGGCCTTGCTGCTCCTCTGGCTGGGCGTGTCTGAGGAGCTGGTCATGGCCGACTACTTGCGCAGCGACGCCGAGATCCGCGAGGCCTTCGGGTCCATCGTGGACGAGTTCGTGGCGCAGGGCGGCGACCGCCGCGTCATCGAGCCCATCGTGAGTGCCCGAGCGGTCTATCTCGAAGCCGCACTCGACGAGGTCCGGCACAGCTACGGGACCGTGCAAACCTACCTGGTCGAGGGCCTGGGGCTTGCGGAAGACGACCTGGCGCAGCTGCGCGCGGCCTTCCTGGAGCCCGGCTGAGACTGGGTGGACGACATGGCGCCGACCGACCATCTCCCTGCCTGGTTCTTCCCGGGCGCGGCTTCGCCCGAGCAGGCAGAGCAGTACCGCGAGGCCGTCGTGCGCTTCGCCCGCGACAACGGATTCCCGGTCACGCCGCGCCGCATCTTCCGCCTCCGACACCAGACTGACGAGACCGTGCGCCAGGATGAGGTCGGCCAGGTCGAGAGCCAGGATCGCCGCGAGGTCGTGGTCGCCATCCTCGAGGCTGGCAAGCTGTACCTCGTGGCGACCTCCTCGCGCGGCTTCATGCGCGGTACGCCCATCCCGTATCACCAGGACGAGGTCCTCGAGGTCGTCGACTTCGCCGGCTGAGCTGCGACTTCGGTCACCGAGCGACCTCCCGCGAGGGTGCTCTCCGCGATCTGCGCCATCCGCTACAGCGGTTTGACGCTCGTTCAAAGGCTGTGCCATATTCGGGTTCGGTCTGGCGGTCGTGCCCGCGGGTACGCCCTCTGCGTCGAAGTCGAGCCGTCCATCCCCGGAGTAGCCATCGGTGCTGAGCTTGCCCGCATCCCCGGCCACCCAAACGACGCCCATTCTCACGGTCAGCGGGCTCTCCAAGCGCTTCGGCGGCCTGGTCGCCCTCGCCGACTACGACCTGCGCCTGGCGGCGGGCACCATCCATGGCGTCATCGGGCCCAACGGGGCCGGCAAGACCACGCTGTTCAACCTGCTCTCGCGGATGGTCGCGCCGACCACGGGCACCATCGAGTTCGACGGACAGGACATCACCCACGTGTCCTCGGACCGCGTGGCCCGTCTCGGCATCACGCGAACGTTCCAGAACATCCGGCTCTTCGACGACCTCACCGTGCTCGACAACGTGAAGGTGGGCGTGCAGGCACACCATCCCGAGGACTTCATGGCGACCCTGCTCAGCCGGCGCTCGTTCCGCTTGCGTGAAGCTGAAATCGAGGCACGGGCCCAGGGATTCCTGGCCCTGGTCGGACTGGCATCGAGCGCGTCGCGCACGGCCAGCAGCCTGCCTTACGGCGCCCAGCGACGGCTCGAGATCGCCCGCGCGCTCGCCGTCGAACCCCGCATCCTCATGCTCGACGAGCCGAACGCCGGGATGAACCAGGTGGAGACCGATGCCCTCCTCGACCTGATCCGCCGCATCCGCGACGACCTGCGCGTGACCATCATCCTTATCGCCCACGACATCCCGCTGGTCATGAACCTGTGCGACCGCATCCAGGTGCTCAACTTCGGCGAGCTCATCGCGGAAGGTGCGCCGCAGGAGGTTCGAGCGGATCCCAAGGTGGTAGCTGCCTACATCGGCCAGTCCAAGGATGCTTGAACTCGTCGACCTGCACGCGGCGTACGGACACATCCGGGCGCTCCACGGGGTCTCTCTCGAGGTCCGGACGGGCGAGGCCGTCGCGGTCATCGGCTCCAACGGCGCCGGGAAGTCGACCATGTTGCGCACCATCTCGGGGCTCATGCGCGCGCGATCCGGGACCATCACCTACGACGGCATCGACGTGACCCACGCTTCGACGGACCGCATCGTCTCGCTGGGGATCTCCCACTGCCCAGAAGGGCGGCGCATCTTCGGCCGCCTCAGCGTGCGCGAGAACCTCGTCCTGGGCGGCGTGCGGCGACCCGCGAGTGAGGTCAGGGCGGACATCCGCCGCGTCGGGGAGCTCTTCCCCAGGCTGGCAGAGCGGCTCGACCAGCCCGGCGGGACGCTGTCGGGTGGCGAGCAGCAGATGCTGGCCGTGGCACGGGCGCTCATGGCCAAGCCGCGCCTGCTCATCCTCGACGAGCCGTCGCTCGGGCTGGCGCCCATGCTGGTCGAGCACATCTTCGAGGTCATCGAGCAGCTCAAGTCAGAGGGCCTGACCATCCTGCTCGTCGAGCAGAACGTCCACCATGCGCTCGACCTCGCGGATCGCGCCTACATCATGGAGAGCGGCCGGATCACGCTCGAGGGGTCAGCCGCCGACCTTCGGCACGACCCACGTGTCGAGAGCGCCTACCTGGGGTTCCGCACGTGAGCCGCTGCGCATGAACGAGTACCTGCTGCAGCAGGTCATCAACGCGCTCAGCGCCGGCAGCCTCTACGCACTGATGGCGGTCGGCCTGGCGCTCATCTTCGGGATCCTGCGCCTCATCAACTTCGCGCACGGTGACGTGATGATGGTGGCGGCCTACATCGCCGTGTTCAGCCTGGCCTCCGGCATGCCGCTGCCCGTCGCGATCGTGACCATGATCCTCGGGACCATCGTCATCGGCCTGTTCATCGAGCGCGTCGCGTATCGACCCCTGCGCGGGGCGCCGGAGGTGGCGCTCCTGCTGACCTCGTTCGCGGTGGGGCAGATCCTGCAGAACGGGGTGCTTCTCCTGACGAGGCTGTCGGGCCGACCGATCCAGATCGCCTTTCCCGCTCCCGACGTGCTCAGCGGCGTCGTCAACGTCGGGACGCTGACGATCTCCAAGGTCAACCTGGGCAGCTTCGTCGTGGGCGTGGTCGTGCTCGTGCTGCTCACCGCCTTCGTCTCTCGGACCAGGCTCGGGCTGTCCATGCACGCGGCCGCCGAGGACCTCGACGCGGCGAGGCTCATGGGCATCCGCATCAACTTCGTGGTGGCCGTTGCCTTCGCCATCGCCGCGGCACTGGCCGCCATCGCGGGCTTCTTCTACGCGGCACAGACCGGCCAGATCAACCCGTATATGGGCTTCACACCGGTCCTGAAGGCCTTCATCGCGGCCGTCATCGGCGGCTTCGGCAGCCTCGCAGGCGCCGTCCTGGGAGCCTACGTGCTGGCCTTCCTGGAGGTCCTGCCCACGGCCCTCTTCGGCATCGCCGACATCATCCCGGCTGGCTCCATCCCGCCCGAGTTGCACGACCTCATCGCGGCCGTGTTCCCCGCCCACCTGTCGGGTTACCGGGACGCCTTCGTCTTCGTCGTCCTCATCGTCATCCTGCTGTTCCGGCCGAACGGGCTGCTGGGCGGGCGAGCCCGCGAGGAGACGCCGTGAGCCTGTCGCCGCGCGTCCGCGATGGGTCCATCCTGCTGGCCGGCCTGGTCGTCGCCCTGGTGGCCCTGCAGCTGTCCGGTCTGGCCTTCTGGCAGGGCCTCGCCATCACGCTGGCCATCTTCATCGTACTCACCGTGAGCCTCAACCTGGCCAATGGCTTCACCGGGGTGTTCACCCTGGGACAGATCGGGTTCATGGCCCTGGGCGCCTACATCTCGGCCATCCTGACGCTTCCCCAGGAGGCCAAGGCTGCCTTCCTGCCGGACCTGCCGGGCTGGCTGGCGGGCATCTCGCTGGACCAGACCGTCGGCTGGCTTCCCGTCGGATGGCTGGCGGCGACGCTGATCGCCGCGCTCGCTGGTGAGCGGCATCGCGGCGCTCGTGGGCGCCGTGCTCATGCGCCTCTCGGGCCCCTTCGTGTCCGTGGCCACGCTGGGGTTCCTGGTCATCGTGCGGGTCGTGCTCCTCAACGCCGACACGCTGACGCGCGGCTCGCGGGCGTTCTCGAACGTGACCCGCTACACCGACCTGTGGTTGGCCTTCGGGGCAGCCGTGATGACCGTGTACGTCGTGTGGCGCATCAAGCGCTCCAGCTATGGCCGCGCCATGTTCGCGCAGCGCGGCGACCGCTGGGCAGCCAACTCAGTGGGCGTCTCCGTGCTGCGGCCCAGGCTCCAGGCGTTCGTCATCAGCGCCTTCTTCACGGCCGTGGCCGGGATCGCTGTACGCCCACTTCCTGGGCTCGTTCTCACCCAATGCCTTCTACTTCGACACCACCTTCCAGGTCGTGACGATGCTCGTGGTGGGAGGCATGGGTTCGGTCAGCGGCTCGGTCATCGGCGCGACCGTGATGCTCGGGCTGGGAGAGGCGCTGCGGCGCTTCGAGGACCCCACGCAGCTGTACGGCATCGGCGGCATCATCATCGCCTCCGTCCTCATCGCGGTGCTCATCTTCCGGCCGGCCGGCATCATGGGCCAGCGCGAGATCTCCCTCGACCGGCTCTTCGCGCCGCTGCGCCGGGACCGGGATGCCGGGCGCGCGACGATGAGTAGGCCAGACGGGCCGGGGCCGGGGAATCGTCGACCCGCGCCCTGGGTCGAGCGCGGGTCGAGTCTGTTCGCACGGATGGGCTCCTCGACGAGCCCGGATGGTTAGGGGGCCGGTACGGACGTGGGCACGACCTCAGCCGCCAGGGTGAAGGCACCGTCCTTCGACCTCGATGACCGTGACGCCCTTCTGGGGAACATGCGAGTCTCGGGGCTGAAAGTGATGGAGCCAGTGATGCCCGGGAAGTCCGTGGTGGTCTCGATGGCACCCTTGAGGGCCTGGCCGTCCATGGAGCCGGCACGCTCGATGGCGTCCTTGAGCAGGTAGACGGTGTCGTAGCCGAGGGCCGCGAAGGCGTTCTCGACCGGGTGGCCGAACTTGGCCTCGTAGGCCGCCATGAAGGCCTTGATGGCGTCCGTGCCGCCGTTGGCATCCATGAGCGCGTGCGTGGTGAAGAAGACGTTGTTCGAGGCTGGCCCGGCGATGGCGGGCAGGTCCGGCGTGTCATAGCCGTCACCACCCACGATCGGCCCGGTCGAGCCCGGCGTCGCGCATCTGCTTCACGACGATGCCGATGTTGCCGGGCATCGCGGCGACGTAGTAGAAGTCGGGCTGCTCAGGCAGCGCCTTGATCTTGGCGATCTGGGCCGCGAAGTCCGTGGCGTCACTCTCGTAGGTGTCCTCGGCGACGATGGTGCCGCCCGCCTCAGTGAAGCGCTCCTTGAAGTACTGGGCGAGGAGGGTCGTGTAGGTCTGGCCCTTGTCCCACAGCAGGTACGCAGAATCGCCGAACGTGTCGAACGCGTACTCAGCGCCGGCGGCTGCCTGGACATTGTCGCCGAAGGCGGCCAGGAACATCAGGTCACCCACCTGGCTGGGGATGAGCGGCGACGTGGCGCCGACAGTGATGAAGGGGATGCCGGCCTCCTGGAAGATGGGCCCAGAGGCCAGCACGGAGTCGGTGTCCGTGTAGCCGATCATGGCCTGGACCTTGTCTTCCTCGACGTACTGCCGCGCGGTCTGGGCGGTGACCGCCATGTCGTACTGGCTGTCGTGCGTGACCATCTCCAGCTGCTGGCCGTTGATGCCACCGGCTGCGTTGATCTCTTCGACGGCGAGCGTGGCGCCGTTGTAGGCGGGCACGTCGAGTGCCGACTCGGCACCGGTGAGGGCGAACCCGCCGCCGATCTTGATGGGCTCGGCCTGCGCGCTGGCGACGGAGCCCAGCGCCGTGGCGGCGATGGCCGCCAGGAATGCGGCCGAGAGCAGTACCCCAGGGGCCTTCTTCATCCTGGTTCCTCCTTCAAGGGTCGGGCCCGAGGGTCGCCCGACAAGACCGACACGATAGCGCACCCGCCTCCTCGTGAGCGTCGATCGTGGCGTGCGGCCCCCGCGATTCGTGACCGGAGACCTGCTGCCGAATTGGACCTGACCGTCAGCGCCCGTAGACCTGGCGGGCGTTCCGCGACCCGATGAGGTCGATGGCGAGCCGCGCGTCGTCCACCGACCAGTCGCCCGAGGCGACCCAACGGCCGAGGACCCGGCTGAGCCCGCGCCGAAACAGCCAGCTGCCGAGGAGGTGCAGCTCGGGCAGCCCCCACGCGTCCGACGAGAAGAGGATCTTGCGGAACGGCGCCACCTCGAGCATCTCGGCCACGAGCTGCTCACTCTGGATGCCCGTGTGATTGACGCCCAGTCCGATGTCTGTATACACGTGGGGGAACATCTGGGCCAGGTAGCCAGCCTGGCGGTGGTAGGGATAGGTATGCAGCAAGAGGATACTGCGTGCGCCCCTGCGTAGCCCTGATGAAGCCCGTGAGCAAGAGTGGGTCGCTGCGCTGCAGCTCCAGGTCGGTGTCCCCGTAGCCGGTGTGGACTTGGAGGGGCAGGGCGGTCTCCACGCCGCACCACAGCGCGAACCGCAGGATCACCCGGTCCGTGAGCCGGCGTGCCCCACCGGCGGGGATGCGGGCCAGCCAGCGACCTGCGTGGTCGACGACATCGGCCTCTGATGGCGGGGACGGATCCACGTCGAGCCCCCCGCGGTAGGCGATGATCGACTTCACGCCGACGGCGTCCCGGGTGGCGGTGGCGAGGGCGTCGCGATAGGCGGCTGCGAACCCGGCGGCCGAGACGCCTGAGCCCGCGACCTCTTCCGCCAGCGACTCCAGGCGGACAACGGGCGCGGCACCGGCACCGGCCAGATGAGCCAGCTCATCGACCGGCAGCAGCTCGGCGCTCCGGAAGCCAGTGTCCACGTAGAGCGCCTCCAGCCCAGCCCGTGGCAGGAGGTCGGCAGCGGCGGCTGCGTTGTCCAGGGTCGAACGGTGTCGTAGCCAGACGTCCCCGTCGACGTGGGGCGGGAGGCCCAGCAGCGGGGCACACCAGCGCCGAACCGCCACGCCGAGCTGATGGTCCAGACCGGCTGCGGCGGCGGCTTCCGGCAGGCCTGTCTCACTGAGTCCCGCCACGAGCTGCTCGCGTGCTCAGCGCACCGGCCAGGATGCTGTGCACGTGGTGGTCGACGAAGAGCGCCTCCTGCAGACAGTCGTTGACCTCTGCATGCGGCCCATCGAGCAGGCCGGACTGCTCGATGGCGTCAGCGGCGGTCGTCACGACGATGCGGGGCCGCTGCTCAGGGGACGAGAGCGAGGACGCGGGCGGGACCGCCCGAACCGCCCGTGAGCGGCAGGACACCGACAACGACCCAGGCACCCAGAGGTGGAAGCTGGGCAAGGTTCATGAGACCCTCGAGGTGCCAGACGCCCCGCGGGTGGCTGATCTGGCGATGGACCACGAAGTCCGCGTCCGCGCCGGGGTCGATACCGAGGGTGTCGACCCCCAGCCCGACCGCAGCGCGCTCGTCGACGAGGAAGCGGGCGGCCTCCGGGACCAAACCCGGGGAAACGTGGCGTCCCTGGTGCGTTGGCGTAGCGCGCGGCGTCCGTGTTGACATCCTCCCAGCCGGTCCGCAGAAAGACGGCCGAGGCTATCCGGGATGCGTCCGTGCTGGCCCTCGAAGCGCTGTACCTGCGCCAGCGTCAGGATGCGTCCGGGTCGCCGGCCATGTCCTCGCTCGACGTCGATGACGGCCACGGGTCGCACGAGGCTGGGAGGCATCGACCTGGTCAACGCTCTGGGCCCCCTCGACCATGTGGCAGGGAGCGTCGACGTGCGTGCCGGTGTGCTCGGTGAAGGTCAGCAGGCGGTTGTAGAAGCCATCGTGGCTGATGGTCAGGATCGTCTCCGCCTTGGGGCTGGGAGCACCCGGCCACATGACCGTGTGCTCGTCAATTCGCTGGGTCAGGTCCACGACCCGCATGTTTCCGATCATCAATCAGTCCTCGTTGCTGTTCAGTGGTCTCAGAAGACGCGCAGGTGCGCCAGGCGCGCCTGATCCGGGGTCATCTGCTCGAGCGCCTCGATCTCCGCGGTGCGCACCCCGACGATGCACCGGCCGAGCAGGTCGCCAAGCGCAGGGAAGAGCACCTCGTCGGCCTGCAGTTCGACCAGCGCCTCACGAAGCGAGCCGGGCAGTGGCCGGATGCCCGAGCGCTGGCGCTCCTCCTCGGAGAGGCGAGTCGGGTTGAGGCGTGCCGGCTCCGGAGGCTGCAGGCCGCGGGCCACGCCATCCAGCCCCGCCAGGATGAGGCCGCCTAGGGCCAGGTACGGGATTGCAGCTGGGGTCGCAGGCTTTGAGCTCCACGTTGGTGGACTCCATCTCACGGCCACGGAAGGACGAGGCCACGCGCACGGCGCACTCGCGGTTGTCCATCCCCCACGAGACCGTGGATCCGGCCCACGCATCCGGCCGCAGTCGCTCGTACGAATTGAAGCTGGGACAGGTCAGGGCCACGAGGGCAGGCAGGTGCTCGAACACGCCGGCCACGAAGTGGCGTCCCAGTTCGGAGAGGAGCCGGTCACCGGCAGCGTCGTCATACATGAGGTTGCGCTGCCCATCGGGGGACCATAGGCTGAAGTGGACATGTGCGCCGGAGCCGACTCCCTGCGGGAAGGGCTTCGGGGCGAAGGAGCAGATGAGGCCGTGGCGCACCTCGGCGACACCCCGGATCGTGTCACGGAGCCGCATCTGGTCGTCAGCCGCCTTGAGCGCCGTGCCATAGCGCACGGCGATCTCCTGCTGCCCGGGACCGTACTCGTTGATGACCTGCTCGATCTCGAGACCCTGGGCTTCGAGCGCGGAGACGATGTCATCCATGACGTCGGCCACGCGGTCCATGCCCGCGGACGAGTAGCAGGGTCCGTCCTGCCAGGGCTCGACTCGCCCGTCCACCACGTGGGCGAGGTAGAACTCGTTCTCGAAGGCCGCCATGACCTCGATGCCCATCGTCCGGGCCGCGGCGATGGCACGCTTCAGGAAGCTGCGGGTGCAGGATCCCCAGTCCTGGAAGTCGTGGCCGAGCTGGTCGCACAGCAGGCTGGCGGTCCGCGGCAGCCAGGGCAGCACCGCGTAGGTGTCCGGGTCCGGGATCATCCGGATCTCGCCGACCGGCTCCATGCCCTCGATGGGCACGAAGGCCTCAAGCATGTTGACGGCATTCTGTCCACGAGTCACGCCGATGCCGCTGTGCATCCGACTCGCGAGGCGGTCGACGTGCGCCGCCTTACCGCGGATGACGCCAGACGGATCGCAGTACAGGAACCGCACGAGCCGGACATCGTCCGCCAGGGCGCGTGTGACGACCTCTTCGATGGTGGCTGACATGGCCTCCTCTCCGACCCATGATCGTTTCTGTCGTCGCTTCGATCAGGCGCCCTGACGTCCGGAGCAGGCCCCTCACTGTACGCGGACGGGGACCTGCTGCGCCGACCTCGTGACGGTCGCTAGTATGGCCGAGGCCGGACGGCCGCATGATGATCGAGTCGATCCTCGAGGGGACATTTCCGCCGATGGAGCAGCACTGATGCCACGCGCCCGACTGCAGGATCTGCGAGCCGCCGTCGAGTCCGCCCTGCCCGACTACCTGCACGACCTACAGCGGCTTGTCGACGTCGACTGCGGAACGTACACCAAGTCCGGCGTCGACCAAATCGCGACCTGGGCGGCGCAACGGTTGGAGGAGTTGGGGGCGTCGGTCGTCCGTCACGCCGATATCGAGCTGGGCGACACCATCGTCGGCACGTTCGAGCGTGATGAAGCGGGGCCGACCGTCCTTTTGATCGGGCACACGGACACCGTCTTCGGACCGGGGACGGTCGCCGAGCGACCCTTCGCGATCCGGGATGGTCGCGCCTGCGGTCCCGGGGTCAGCGACATGAAGGCCGGGCTTCTGACCGGCCTCTACGCACTGGCCGCCCTTCGTTCCGTTACCGCCGCAGGCTCCGCCTCAGGCCCACCCATGGTGGGCGTCAGCTGGCTGCCCGTGGGTCGCCTCGTCTTCATCGTCAACCCGGACGAGGAGATCGGCTCGCCCGTCAGCACGCCCGTCATCGCCGAGCATGCGGCGCGTGCGGACGTCGCCTTCGTGCTCGAGGCGGCCCGCGAGAATGGCGACATCGTCTCATCTCGGAAGGGCCACACGGACCTGCGCATCCACCTCCAGGGGCGGGCCGCGCACGCCGGAGTCGAGCCACACAAGGGGCGCAGCGCCGTGCTGGAGGCAGCACACAAGATCGTGGCTCTCCACGATCTCAATGGGCGATTTCCGGGCGTAACGGTGAACGTTGGCGTCGTCCGCGGAGGGACGAGGCCGAACATCGTGGCCGAGGGAGCGAGCATCGAGGTCGATGTGCGGGCCGTCGAGCGACGTCACCTCGAGTCCGTCGAGGCGGCCATCCTGACCATCGCCGAGACTTCAACCGTGCCTGATGTCATCGCTACCGTGGAGGTCGCAACGAGACATTGGCCGATGGAGCGGACGGAAGCGTCCGCGCGGCTCGTGGAGCATGCCATCAAGCTGGCCGCAGAGCTCGGCTTCACCATCCACGATGCCGCCACCGGGGGAGCGTCAGACGGCAACACGACCGCCGGCCTCGGGGTGCCGACGGTCGACGGGCTCGGGCCCATCGGCGGCCTCGATCACGCCCCCGGCGAGTATGTCGACGTGGACTCGATCGTCCCTCGCACGACTCTGCTGGCCGCTCTGCTGAGGGCGATCGGTGAGGTATCCCCGGATCGGAAGGACGCCAAGACATGCCTGACGACACGCCCCGGCTGACCGAGCAGAAGGGCCTCTCGCCCGCGACACTCGCCGTCTGGGCTGGCGAAGGCGGGAACACCGTCGACGGCGCGACGCAGATCCCCGTCGTCTACAGCGCGGCGTACGGCTACCCCAACGTGGACGAGTGGTTGGCGGTGGCGCTCGGTCGCAAGCCCGGGCACATCTACAGTCGCAACACGAACCCGACCGTGCACGCCTTCGAGGAGAAGGTGCGCGTCCTCGAGGGCGGGGACGCAGCGACCAGCTTCTCGACCGGTATGGCGGCCATCAGCAACACGCTGTTCGCGCTGCTTCGCCCGGGCGAACGCGTGGTATCCGTGCGCGACACCTACGGCGGCACGAACCGTGTGTTCCTGGAGTTCCTACCACGGATCGGGATCGAGGTCGACCTTCGCGACACGAGCGACCACGCCACGATCGAGGCCGCCATCGCCGAGGGATGCGCGATCGTCTATCTCGAGACGCCCACCAACCCGACCCTAAAGGTGCTCGATATCGAGCGGCTGGCGGCGGCAGGGCATGCTGCGGGGGCCGTCGTCGTCGTCGACAACACCTTCGCGACGCCCATCAACCAGAACCCGCTGGCCCTCGGGGCCGATGTTGTCATCCACAGCGCCACGAAGTTCCTGGGCGGCCACGCGGACGCACTCGGTGGCGTCATCGCGGGCGATGCGGCGCTCGTCGCGGAGGTCTTCCACTTCCGCGAGATCCACGGCGCGACGCTCGACCCGATGGCCGCCTACCTGCTCATCCGCGGCATGAAGACGCTCTCGCTGCGCATCCGGCAGCAGAACGAGAGCGCGCTCCGCATCGCCCGCTGGCTCGAGGCCCAGCCGGGCGTCGCGGTCGTCAACTACCCGGGCCTCGAGAGCCATCCGCATCACGACATCGCCGCACGACAGATGCGCGGCTTCGGCGGCGTGCTGAGCTTCGCCCTGAACGGCGGGTTCGACGCTGTCAAGCGCGTGCTGCCCCGACTCCGCCTGGCCCATCGCGCTGCCAACCTGGGCGCGGTCGAGACCATCGCCGGTCCGCCGGCCACGACGAGCCACGTCGAGTGCAGCGCCGAGGAGCGTGCGGCGATGGGCATCCCGGAGGGCCTCATCCGCTACTCGGTCGGCATCGAGGAGCCGGACGACCTCATCGCCGACCTCGCGCAGGCGTTGGGGATGGCCTAGAGAGCCGATCGCTCGACGCTACGAGCAAGACGTTACGGAGCGTGACAGGAACACCCTTCGCCCCCGTCTGACGATGGTGCGGAAATGCATCTGGACATCGAACCGCACTGGGCGCAGGGTTAGCGGGCGCGCCGCGTGTTACTGACGTCAGCAATGGAGGATCCGGACCGCATGATGGACACGACGACTGACACGGGGGCATACACCTCGGGCGACTGGCAGGTCCGGGCAGGGAGCGAGGAGGCGTTCGTTGCCCGTTGGCGCGAGTTCCTCGAGTACGCCCGCGCCATCGCGCCTGGCTTCATCGCAGGGCGCCTGTACCGAGACGTCAACGATGCCCGCCACTTCGTATCGCTCGGGGTGTGGGAGAGTCTCGCGGCCCAGGCCGCCTGGCGTGGCATGCCTGACTTCGCGGCGAAACTGGGCGCCTGCCAGGCGCTCTGCGAGACAGACCGCAACAGCATGTACACGCTCGCCGCCGAGAATCCTCTAGCGGGAGCACCGCACGGCAGCGTCAAGATCAGGTACGAGGGGCCGGCCGCTCTCCGCGTAGGACGCGGCCGCACCAGCTCCCGTCAACGAACGACCTGGCGACCGCTTCGACTGATCTGTCAACTGGCCTGTCCACGGACTTGTCCACCAGCTCATCCCCTGGCCGCAAGTTGGTGGACGATCGGTCCTCGCCCGGACGAGTTTCGTGGACAACCCGCTTGCGGCGGACGAAGCGGCACCGTAACGTAGGTCTTGCCCGAAGGGGCTGAGCACGCCGGCACCCGGCCTGGGAGCGATCCGAGTCGAGTGGAGATCGAGATACCGAGTGACCGCAAGGTCATCACGGACCCCGGTCCAGCGATGGCCGACGACGACCGCGATTCACCTCAAGGTCGCCAGCGACCGCCGTGTCGAAACGGAGCGGTTCCTTCGGGCATTCGATTTGCCCGGTCGAGCGGCTACGCTCCTGGGACGCACGAGCCGTGCGGCGCTGGTCGCCCATCCCGGTCGGTCGCCCACCTCTTGACGCCGTGAACCCGGATAGTCCCGCATAACCGCGCATCCGCGGTCATGCCTGGTCGCCTCCCGACGTCTGAACCCTCTGGTCTCCAAGGCGGGTTGTCCGCATCGGACACGCCACGCTCCGGTCGGCTGGATGGCGGCATCCTAGGAGGGAGGCCGGCTCCCATGCTGGAGCGTCTGCCAGTGACCGTACAAGGCGGCCGAGATCCGTTGATCCGGCCGCGGCGTTCATGACGCCATACGTGTCGGTTCGCTCGTCGGTCCAGCGCAAGGCGGCATAGCCGTCATCGTTGACATCGCAGACGACCTCACCGTGCAGCCAGGTGTCCCAGCCCGGGCGACCATCGGCGCAGGACCCCGCGCGCAGGGGCACGGCCATGCTGTCCGCGCGCCAGGTCCAGAAGCCGTCGAGTCGGTCGGCGTCGCGGAAGCGGAACAGCGCGACGTAGTCGACCGAGCCATGCAGCTCGCGCTCCAGGTCGTCGAAGATGACCGCTGCCACGGCACCCGACTCGAATGGGTCGAAGGCCGCTCGCGCCGGGCTCTCACGATAGGGTTGCCAGGTGGCCCCCCCGATGGCCGACCCGAGGTCTCGTTCCATCTCCTGCCGCGACGGCCGCGGTTTCGGCGGTGGCTCCTTGGGTGGGGTGGTGCTGGCGGCGGGGAACAATGTGTCCTGCCAGGCTGGCCGCGCTGGGGCGTCGCCGGCGCGGAGCATCTCGCGCCAGCGTTCGTCGGTCAGCCGGTCGGTGGTTGCCCGGGGAAACTCGTAGTAGGAGTAGACACCGCCGCTGGCGACGTGGAAAGCACCCATGTCGTCCGGGACGATGACGTAGATGCGGTCGACGTAGCCGGTGCCGATTCGACGACCTGGTCCGTACCAGCCTGGGGATCGAGGCCGCGCATGATGTCGGCGATGATCGCCTCATCCTCGTCGGCCGCGATGGGCCCAAGGCGGCCCTTGCGCTCGGCCGAGTCCCACCATACCGACTCCAGCAGTGAACCGATGTACCGGCGCCCAGTTGTCCTTCTCGGAGATGCCCATGCCCGCTAGCTCGTCGGCGGCGATCGCGGCGAGCCGGTCGGCCATCCCGACGTAGTCATCCAAGAGGCGGCGCAGCGGCGCCGACAGCAGTCCCCGGCTGTCAAGGCCATCGCGAGTGAGCGTGGCCGCCGCCGCGAGCCGCTGCAGCGGCACGGGGTCGGGCTCCACCCAGTTGCGCACAGGGCGCGCCGGCGGACCCCCACCCGTGTCGCCGAAGGCCTGCTTGGTGTAAAGGATGGTGTCGTGCCGGAGCTCCGCGTACGAGCCGAAGCCAGTCTGCTGATCCTTAGCCCGCCAGGCGTCCGACCGCATGAAGTCGGGGAAGGCATGGCCACGAGGCAACCACATGGGCTCGACCGCTGCCAGCCAGGCGTCGTAGGCCGTCTGGCCCCAGGCATCCTCGGGGCGCGCTGCGACGGCCATCCGCAGGGCCTCCATCTGCTCCGGGTAGTTGGCATGGGCGGTTTCTCCGGCCGCGTCCTGGATGGCGAGCGCGAAGTCGGACCCGAAGGCCGCCGCCAGATCAAGCGGAGAGCCGAGCACCCGGGGATCGGCCAGCGTACCCACATTGGGCCCGACCATCTGATCGAGGATCCAGGAGTCGATAACGAAGCGGGTGCCCATCAAGCGGACCGAGGGACGCTCGGGGTCGATGCGCACCGGCCGGGTCTCCAGCAGTGTCTTGGTGACCGCCGAGAGCGTCTCGTCGTCCGTCGCGATCATCGGCTTGTCCATGCCGCCTGGGATCGTGGTCTCGATCGCGGCCGCCAGCTCGAAAGGCGAGTAGTCGTCGGAGAAGCCGACCAGGAAGGCCGTGGGTTCGAAGACCTTGCGCCACAGCGCCTCCAGCTCAGGATGGCCCACGATCGTGCGCGAGGCCAGCAGGGCGATGCGCAGGCCAGCGACGCCGCTGACGATGTCGCCGCCAGCCATCCTGCTCCCTTCAAGCGGGAAGGCGTGCTGACCGAGGATGGACATGGCCACGAAGAAGCGCGTCAGGCTTTCGTTGCGCATGTAGTGACCACGCGGCGTGAACAGGGAGTAGTCCATCTCCGAACCCAGGATGGGCGACGTGGCGGACGCAGAATGGCTATCGATGAGCGACTTCTCAGCCTTGGCCCGTGGGCTGAGCTTGCCGGACTGGAGCCCCAGCTCGGCTGCGACCACGTCGATGAGCTCGACGACGCGGCCGGTGTCCTCCTCCAGCGGTGTGCCAGCCAGCTCGGCCTGTTGCCTGGCGGCGTTCTTGCCCATGCCCTCCACGAGCTCCTCCAGCGCCGGCAGGAGCTGTAGCTGCTCGATGTCGCGCAGGGTCTTGTCGAAGACCAGGTGCCACGCGTGATAGGCGGCATCGGTGGTAACGAAGACCGGCGTTCCTGTCCCGGACTGGTCCTCATAGGCCTCGTGGAAGAGCCGAAGGTCAGCCGGGATGATGACGAAGCCCTGCTTCGCCAGCCGTTCGCGGGCTGCTGGCGAGAGCTGGCTGTCGATGAGTGGACTGACGCTGACATCGGCGAGGGACGCAGGAGTCTGCGGGCCCGTGTAGGCGACGTCATCATCGAGGAGCGGGACCGTTTCGTAGTCGCCGAAGTCCGGCCCGTACACGGGCAATCCATCTGCGGACAGACTGATGCCCGACGTGAGAAGAGCGCCGGCGAGCGCAAGGGCCACCGAACGAAGTCCTGATCCAGTCACGGCCGATCCCTCCCCCCTGACCACCGCTGCTGATACGCCCGCCCGCTGCACGAAGATCGACCAAGAGCCGCGGCCGACCTATCGCGACTGGGTGGACCAACCGGAAGCCTAGCGGTCAGGCACCCCGCGTGCCCGGTGCGGATGGAGTTCGATCCGGCCACGGCGGGCAGCGACCGGTCGATTTCGAGCGGGTCGGCCTGGCTCGGGTCCCGACCGCATGGGATGATGCCAGGGTCCAGCCGCCCGACGCGAGTGCCTCTAGCCGTGCGCCGACATCTCGTTGCCCTAGCCCTCCTCCTGGCCGTCCCGATCGTCGTGGCGAGCACCCTGCCCGTTGATCTCCGACATACCATGCCGGCCTCGTCGAACAGCTCGGAGAACCCATTGGCGGCTGTGGACGACCTCGTGCGACGCGAGATGGCCGCGTCCGCTATCCCCGGCCTCACCGTCGGCGTCGCCCGGGATGGTGAGGTCGTGCACCTCACCGCCTTTGGTATCGCCGGTCCGGATGGGCGGCCGATGACCACGCACACCGGCGTCGTCATCGGCTCGGTCGGCAAGTCGATCACCGCATTGGCCGTGCGACAACTGATCGAAGCCGGTCGGCTCGACCTGGAGGCTCCGGTGAGCCGATACCTGCCCTGGTTGACGTGGCAGGAGCCTCGAACTCGTCCGAGGTCATGACGGTTCAGCACCTGCTGATGCACACGAGCGGCCTCTCGACTGCGGACGGACAGGACCCGCGTTGGTACGAGGCCGGGCTGACATCGACCGACGTCGCCAGGTCGCTCAGGCAGGTCGCGCTCCACAAGCCCACGGGCGCCTACGAGTACTCGAACCTCAACTACGTCCTTCTCGGGGTCATCGTCGAGGCGGTCTCCGGGCAGTCCTACGCCGACTACGTGGACGACCATGTCTTCGGCCCTCTTGGCATGGTCGATAGCTCCGCACATGCCGGGCCATCTCAGGCGGACCTCGCCACGGGTTACCGATACCTCCTCGGCCTGCCCGTCGCCTGGGAAGAACCCATGCCCACGGCGATGATCCCGGCCGGCTATCAGGTCTCGTCGGGCGAGGACATGGCGCGCTACGTCGCGGCGCTCAGCAATGGAGGCCGGCTCGAGGGCGTCGATATCGTAGCTCCTGGGCGGCCATCATCAGCGCGGCGTGTGTACGGCACGGATTGGCGATCCATCCCGAGCCTCGACGCCGGAGCGGCGAGCGGCCAGAGCGGAGCCACGCTCACGACCAATGCCGATATCCTCGTCGCGCCAACACAGCATCTTGGCGTCTTCGTCCTGATGAACGCCAACCCGACGCAGCTCATGGACCTCCCGCGTGGCGCTGCTGAGATCGCGCACGACGTCCTGCAGCTGGTCCAGGGACGACCGCCCGCGGCGGCAAGACCCACGGTCTGGTCGGTCTATCTCGTCGTGGACCTCATCCTCTTGCTGCTCGTCAGCCTCCTCGGCGTCCACCTCCTGCGGGCACGGCATTGGCGCGAGCGCTTGCGACGAGCGCGCCATCCCCGGTGGCTCCTGGCACGGATGACCGTCGCCGATCTGGTCCTCCCGATCGTGGTGCTGGTGATGGTGCCGGTCGCCATCGGCTGGACCGGCTCGACGCGACCCGGTGACGTCGTAGCAGGCTGGCGCTTCTTGCTCTGGACGCTGCCCGACGTCGGTGCCGCGCTCTTGGCGCTGGCCGCGGTCGCACTGGTGCTGGGCATGGCCAAGGTGTGGCAGTCGACACGACCGATCAGCGCGAGCGTCGCGGGCGGGAGAACGTAGCCATCACTCTTCTGGGGGAACAGCCGCGTCGGGCCGTGCGCTGAGCATCGACTCGATGGCTGCGAGCCGGGCGATGACTTCGTCAAGCTGCTGGCGCAGCGGTTCGACAGGGTCGGCCTCCTGGGCCTCGCGCGCAGCCTGATGTCGGCGCTGTGCGGCCTCCACGAAGACGGACGTGATGGAGGCCGTGAGGATGGCGATGAGCGCGACGCCGATGACCATCACGGACGCCCCGGCGACACGCCCGATCTCGTTCGTCGGGACATGGTCGCCGTACCCGACGGTGGTGACCGTCTGGAGCGCATACCAGAGCGCACTGCCGAGGTCCGGGAAGTCCTGCCTGTCGAACACCCAGACGATCGCGCCACCGACGAACACGATGCCGATGGTGATGGTGATCATCAGCAAGACCGCGTTCTTGACCGAGGCCGGGTCCGCCGCAAAGCGGTCCATCGCACGCTGGAGCGGGTTTCGTCGTTTCATGCCCGCAGCGTATCGCGTGGGGGCCACCGTGGCGACCACCTGGGTTGACTCGTCAGGTGGGATCGGGCCGGGGCTGGAGGCGTCGGAGGCACGCCCCACCTGGCCGGATCCAGACCCAGGCCCGTTCTGGTCCCGACCCCCATGTGGCGCCACGGCCAGATCCGATGCTTCATCCCAGAACGGGCTTCCGTCAGCGCCTCATCAGGAGCCAACCCCCGATGACCATGACCGCAGCGAAGCCCAGCAGGATCTCCGGCGGCTGCGAGGCGATCTTGTCGACGATGTCCCCGACGGCGGCCATGATCTGGCCGGTCACGTCGCCCGAGCCCCCGCTGCGACCGCCCACCCCGCTCCCCTGGCCGACGATGCGTCCGTACTCAGCCATGCCGCTATCTTCTCACCGCTTCTGGCGGATGGACAGTCGCCTGCGTCAACGCCTCCCGGCCACCCGAGGCGCGGCTGGCGTACTCGCATCGATGACGAGGTCATCGAGCCAACGACTCACGTCATGGATCCGTCTCCGGCGACTCCTACCAGGGAGGCCCCGCCACGGCCGGGATCGAATCCCACCACCGAGTCAAGCGTCGCTTGCTCATGTTTGGCATCCTGACCTCGTGGAAGGCGTCAAGGCGGGTGACATCGGGGTGGGCTCCTGGATCGAGCGACGGGCCCGGATCGCGCCGGACCACGTCGCTCTGATCGCCGGCGCCGGTCCCGTCACGTACGGGGAGTTGGCCCAACGGATCCGGCGTCTCGCCAACGGTCTTCGCGAGCTCGGGGTCGTCCGAGGGAACCGTATCGCGTGGCTGGGCCCGAACCACCCGGCGTTCCTCGAGTCCCTCTTCGCGGCAGGACTGCTCGGCTGTGCCCTCGCGCCCGTGAACCATCGCCTGACACCCGATGCCATCGCCGCGATCCTCGCCGACGCTGAGCCAACGGTCCTGATCGAGCACCACACCGTGGGACCTGTCCGAACGCCAACGTCCGTCCGGCACAGACTCGCCATCGACGGGGCCCTCGATGGCGCTCTGCCCTACGAGGGACTGTTGGCGGGCTCGTCGGACGACGCCGTCGACGTGACGGTGCGTCTCGAGGACCTCCTCCTTCTGCCCCACACATCCGGGACCGCAGGGCGACCCAAGGGGGTCATGCTCACCCATGGCAACGTGACGTGGAACGTCGTGAACCTCCTGAGCGTCGCCGACTTCCGCCATACCGACGTCACCCTCGCGATCGCACCGTTCTTCCGCGTCGGCGGCACGGGCGTGAACGTCCTGCCAGTCCTGTTCATGGGCGGTACGGTCGTGGTGCCCGAGGACTCGAGTCCGGACGGGATCCTCCTGTCGATCGAACGGCACCGGGTGACGGTCGGCTTCGGCAACCCCGACCTGCTCGGGTCGCTCCTTGGCTCCGCCGGATGGTCGTCGATCGACTTGTCAAGCATCCGCTTCGTGATCACCGGCGGAGCGCCGGTGCCCGAGCGACTCATCCACGCCTATCTCGAGAGACGGGATCCTCCTCCTGCAGGGATATGGACTCTCCGAAGCGAGCCCGGTCGTGCTCCTCCTCGACCCGGCGAGCACGCTCCAGAAGCTCGGGTCCGCGGGCCGACCGCCGCTCCTGGTGGATATCCGAATCGTCGATGGCGAGGCCAGCGACGTCGCCCCGGGGGAGCCGGGCGAGCTCTGGGTCCGCGGCCCCAACGTCATGGCTGGCTACTGGGGTGATCCTGTCGCCACACGCCGGGCACTGACCGCCGATGGCTGGTTGAGGACGGGCGACGCAGCGCGCCGCGATCGCGACGGCTTCGTGTGGATCGTCGACCGCATCGCCGACCGGTTCATCTCCGCCGGGCAGGTCGTCTACCCAGGCGACGTGGAACGGGTGCTCCTCGAGCATCCGGCCATCGCCGATGTCGCAGTCGTGGGCATCCCGCGGGCGGGCGATGATGACATCGTTGCCGCCTTCGTCGCCCTCACGCCCGGGAGCGAGGCCGCCGCCGCGGAGCTCCTCGCGTTCGCCCGCACGCGCCTACCGCAGCACGCCCTCCCTGGCACGATCGAGTTCGTCGATGACATCCCCCGCAACTCCGTGGGGAAACTGGTGCGGGAGGAGCTCCGCTACCTACACGGGTCGCTGTAGCGCGATCGGCTGGTCGTTGGCCGATGCCGCGGCCGCTAGGGCGACTCGAGGTAGCAGTCGTCGGGGGTGTTGCCGTAGACGTTGGCGTAGGTGTGCGGGGCGCAGTTCGACGCCGCTGAGGGTGCCGCCGCTGGCGTTGTAGAGGCCACCGCCCAACCCCCGGACACCGCTCCCGGATGTCATGGCCTCGTTGTCGTTGATGCGGCTGGACCCCGTCATCGTCAGGGAGCCGCTGTTGTAGACGCCTCCGCCTCGGGCTCGGTCATACGGGGCCGGTGACTGGCTGTAACTGCAGCCTCCCCAGACGGAGTTGTGGTGGATGCTGGCGGAGCCGTTGAGGGTGAGGGAGCCGGTGTTGCGGACGCCCCCGCCCTGTCCCGTCTCGCAGCCGGACATCCCGCCCGTGATGCGGTTGTGATGGATGCTGCTGGCGTCGTTCATGACGAGGGTCCCTGAGTTGGACACCGGGCCTTGTTCGGAGATGCTGCTGGCGTCGTTCATGACGAGGGTCCCTGAGTTGGTGACCCCCGACACGCCCCTCCCGAAGTCGCTGGCGCTGATGTTGCTGCTTCCGTTCATCACGAGGGTGCCCGCGTTGAGGACCCCGGAACCCCCCGTGTTCGAGGTGATGCGGGTGCGGTCATCGAGGACGAGCCGAGCGGTGTTGAAGACACCGCTGGCGACGGCAGTCAAGAAGGTTGGGTACAAACCGGTGTTGTCCTTGACGACGCTCCGGCCCAACATCCGCAACGTGCCCTCGTTGTAGATGCCGCCGCCGCGCACCGCCAAGCTGTCCCGAACGACGACATCCCGGAGGGTTAGCTTGCCCTTGTTGGAGATGCCGCCGCCGTTGGGGATGCGGGTCGCCTTGCCGTTACGGATGACGAGACTGCGGACGCTGACCTCGACCTTGGACTTGATGGTCAATAGCCGCGCCTTGCCGTCTCCGTCGAGGACGGTCTTGCCCGTCTGGCGGGTCTTGACGCCTTTGATGACGAGGCTCTTGTCGATGAACGTGCCGCCGTGGCAGGTTCCCCTCACGACGAGGCGGGCTTCGGGCTTGGCGGCATCGACCGCCTGCTGGAGCCGCGGGTAGGTGCGACCACTGCCCGTGTTGGTGACCGCACAGGGCGCGGGATCGGCCGCTGACGCCGCGGTGGCTCCCAGGGTCACGAGCAGGGCCACCGCGATGATGGCGGCCATGAACAGCGGCCAGGCGGGGGCACGCCATTCGAGAGCGCCTTCGAGCCGTATCCTCAAGCGTCGGTCCTCCTGCTACGACTGGTCATCATCGACGTGGAGGTCAGGGGGTCAAGGGTCGGACGGCCCGTCCTCCGACTGCAGGAGCCCGCTCGTGTCGCACCTGCGATGCAACTGCCACACCGACACGCACGCAGGCAGTCGCGTATGACCGCGACCTTGACGCACGCTTGTATGAGCGTGCCGTGGTCAGACTCGCAGACGGCCGCGGCGCCGGAGGTTTGAAATGCATGGCATGGAGACACGACCGCCGCAGTTGGCCACCCTGGGTGAAGGGATGCCTGTCCTCGCCGCCGAGAATGTCCAGGGCTACGCCGTCCGGGACATCAACAACGAAACGGTGGGGCGCGTCGAGGATCTCGTCGTTGACAGCGAAGCTGGGCGCGTCCGCTTCCTCGAGATCGCGGACGACGGCATCCTCGGCCTGGGTATCGGGCGGGAGCGCCATTTGGTGCCCGTGGATGTGGTGCAGGATGTCGCCGGTGACACGGTCTTCCTGAAGACCACCCACAACCTGGTGGACCTCGCTCCCCATCGGGGCCCGCTCAGCGATGCCCTATACGTCGGCCAGGTCCTCAACCACTTCGGCTGCACACCGTTCTGGTCGAGTGACTATCGCGCGCCCGAGTGGACGAACCCTGACTGATCGCTGAAGCGACGCTGGGCCGCGGGCTGACGACGACTGGTCGGGGGCCCCCGACGCGTCCCAGCTTGTTGGCCCTAGACAAGATCTCCTTCCACCTCCCCGGCCCGGGCAGCACCACTCCCGGGTCGGGGAGTCCCGCTGGTGCCGGCTGACGTGACAGACGCCGAAGCGCCGCATCGTGGGTAAGGGCGGCTTCGGTCAGAAGCTTCAGGCCCCGGGCCGGAGTTCCCCAGGTCACACTGGCGCGATCACTGCGCGGCCGCCTCGAGCTGGTCAAGGCGCTCGATCGATCTGATCGAGCTTGGTCGTGATGTCCTCTGCGGTCGTTTCAAGTTCGCTGACCCGGGACCGCACGTTGGGCGCGTCGACGTCACCGAGCTGCGTCTGGATGTCCTCGATGGTGGTCGACATCTTGGCGACGGCATCGGCCAGTGCGATGAGGTCAGTGGCGCCGACCCGATCAGCGGTGCGCACGGCCGGCACCGGCATATCCTCACTGATACCGGTCCAGTCGAGCGCCGTGGTGCCACAGCGCTGGACGGCCGGGAACTCGAGGACGAGGCCAGGGTCTTCGGGGAAGGTCGCGCGCAGCCCGAACTCGAGCAGCTGCCCGTCAGGGAGAGGCCCGCCTGTCCAGCGCACGACCGAGACCTCGGGAGAGCCATCCCGCTCGACGGTCTCAGTCTCCACGGTCCAACCGGGGACGGCTTCGGGGATGACCTGCTTGAGCCCATCGGGGATGGTGACCTCGAGGCCGTCCGTTGCCGCCCCGTCACATCCCTCGGTGATGCGGAAATGGATGAGACCAACATGGTCGGCTTCCACAGTGCCACCGTCAGGGATGGTGACGGCCTGGGCGACGCCGCCGAGTGCGACCACGAGGCCGGCGCTCAGGACGGCAGGGAAGATGCGGCGCGTACCGTTCACGGTTGTCTCCTCTCGATGGGTCGCTCCGCGCCCGACCGAGCCGCGTTGGCGACCGTGACGTGCATCTTCGGGCTGGGCGGCTTCAGTCATGGCGACAGCGAGGTCGGCACGCGTATCACGCTCGTGACAGAAGCGATCAGTGGCCCCACGGCGAGCCGACGGCGTCCGTCCCTATCGGCCGGCCGACTTGGCGCTCTTGTCAGCGGCGTCTCTGCCTATCGACGAGTCCTACCTGAGCGGGCGCGACGGGCTTGGTCGAGGACGCGCGCGACGGCTACCGGCTGATGCCCTCAAGCAGCGCCTCCGCTTGGAACAGGTTGATCCCGCTGTCGATGACGTCGAGCAACGCTGTCATGGTCCGCTCCTCCTCGACCTGCTCCTCGATGAACCACTGGACGAACTGGAGCGTCCTGTTGTCCTTCGCGTCGCGGGCGGCATTGGCGAGCGCCTCGAACTGCGCTGTCACGCGCTGTTCGCTGGTGAGAGCCGCCATGACGGCATCGCGGGCCGAGCCGTACGTCGTCGGGGCGCCGCCCACCTGGGGGAGGCTGAACTCGACCTGGTTGTCGATCAGGAAGGTGATGATCTTCCAGCCATGGCCAGCCTCCTCGGTCGCTTGGTCGTGGAAGAACTTCGCCCAGCCCTTCAAGCTCTCTCGCTCGAAATGGAGGGCGATGCCCATGTACGTCTGGTGCGCCGACAACTCGTGGGCCACCTGGGAAATTAGGAGCTGCCTCGGCTGCTCGCTGATCATGTCATCTCCCTCCAGTTCACGTTCGTGAACAGCAGTGTAGCCCTGGGACCCGAGAGCCCGATGACAAGGTGCAGCGCTCTGGGTTTCGAGCGGCTGGTCCCGGCCAGTCTGAAGCGCTGGACGGCGCCAGTTCACTCTTCATTCGGCGACCGTTCCGTGCGATGCTGACCGCCTTCGCTGCGTCCCAGAGGAACCTTCATGACCGAGCACGTCGAGCACCACCACTCGCTGTCATACGCGGACGCGATCAGGCTGTACCGTGCCGACAAGGACGCCTACTTCCGAACGGGGCGCGGCAGCCCGGTGCCGGTCGGCGAGCGGGCGGCCTTCCCGGGGATTCCGTACTTCCCGGTCGACGAGTCGTTCATCGCCGAAGGGCTTGTGCTCGAACCGTACGACGGCGACGACCCCGTGCACTTCGAGATCCCGACGACCGACGGGCGCCTTCGCCCGGCGGAGCGGGCGGGCGTGTTCCACTTCATGCTGGTGGGGTCTCCGCAGCGCCTGACCGCGTACCGGATGACCAATGCGGACGCTGAGGCTGGCGAGACGCTGTTCGTGCCGTTCCTCGACGCGACGAGCGGGACCGAGACGTACGGGGCCGGGCGCTATCTCGACATCGAGCCCGACGATGACGGAGACTGGACCCTCGACTTCAATTTGGCTTATCACCCCTCGTGCGTTTACGACCCGCGCTACTCATGCCCACTCACGCCTCCCGAGAACCGCCTGGGGTTGCGTGTCGAGGCGGGCGAGCGGCTCGTGTTCGATCACGCCGCGTCCGGCTGAGTGGGACTCCTGGCTGCTCGCCCCACGTTCCGACTTGACTCGTGCGACGTCAGTTTGGGAGGGAATGGCGTGAGAAGAACTCCCAGATCGCCGTCGCGCCGTCGATCTGAAGCGTGGGCCAAGCGTGGCCCCCTCCGTCGATGGTGATGAGTTCCACATCGGCACCGACCGGGCAATCCCAGGCCAGTGACTCGACGTCTTCGGCGATGGTCGATGCCGCGGACCCGGGCTGGCAGCCGTTGCGAGCCGCCAGACCGGCTGCCCGCTCGGGGATGCTGGCCTGGAACCCCGGCCAGCTCGTGATGGGCTGGTCGGCGAAGGACACGAAGTCCTCCATCATGAAGTCTTCGATGCCGCGTCCCCAGCCGCCCTCGTAGAGGACGTAGGGGTCGTCCGTCCCGTGGATGCCCAGGGTGGGCACAGGCCGGTCGAGTTGGCAGGCCTCGCCGAAGTCGGTCAAGGCGGCCACACTGGCGATCGCGGCGATGCGGTCTTCCAACACGCAGCCGAGCGCGGAGACACCGATGGCTCCGTTCGAATAGCCTGCCGCGTAGATCCGGGACTCGTCGAGGCACAGCGTGGAGCCAAGGTGGTCGATGAGCGCCTCGATGAAGGCGATGTCCGGGTTCGCTCTCGAGAGATCGTACTCACTGTCAGCGAGATCCCACATCCAGCGGGTCACGATGCCGCTGCCCAGTGGCGCCACGACCACGAAACCAGACTCGTCCGGAACGTCGGTACTGGTGAAGTTGCGGATGATACCGGCGTCCTCCCCCAGGCCGTGCAGCAGGATGACCAGCGGGACCGGCGCCACGCCGTCATGCGCGACGGGAACATGGATGCGCCACGTGCGCTCCTGGCCACCGAGCTCCAGCGACCCAGTGCCGTCGATCGGCGCTGCCTCTGCGGGTCCTGCAGCCGTCGCCGTGCCGCAGCCAGCGGAGGGGACGACCGGGGCAGCGGCGACCTGCGTCGGTGGTTCCGTGGACACATCTTCGGACTGTGCAAGGACCACGCCGCTGGGTGTGGCGAGCAGGGCCGCAGCGAGGATGCCGCTGACCGTTCTGTGTGCGTGAAGCATGTGGACCTCCAACGTGGCCTGACGCTCCAGGTGAACCGTGGGACTCAGGCGTCTTGGTTCGGCAGTCGGCCGGGCAACAGGCGAGAGGTTCACGACGGCCTGAGCAGCTCCCGCGACGGCATACTATCCCCGCGGTTGACCGCAGTTGCGAGGTCTGCGTGCGTCCGGTGCGCTGGGGCCATGGTCCAGGATGCCGACCCAGAGCGGGAGAAGATGGGTGAGCCAAGAACAGGATCGGGAGCCGACCACGAGAGAGGCACTCAGCGATTGGCGCGAGGCGGAACGCCACGCCGTCCGTGCGACCGTGCAGCGGGAAGCCGCCGAGGAGGCCGTCGAAGCGGCACGCCTGGCCGAGGACGCCGCCTGGGCGACCGCCACCGCGACCCAGGCTGCCCAGGAGGCCGCGGGCCAGGCGTCCCGGGCCGCGGCGGCGGCAGCCGAGGCCGCCAAGAAGGTCCTGCAGGTCAGCGAGGAGGACGTCCAGACGAGGCGCGCCCTCGAACACGTTGCGCTCGAGGCCGAACGCACCGCTCACGAGGCTCACAGAGCAGCCCAGCAGCGAGCGGAGGGCCGCTACCGCGATGGGGGTTCACCTGAGGCGAGGCGGCACGCCTGAGATAGCTAGCACGCCTGTGGCCGTCCTCTGGACTGCCGCTCTCGGTGGCCTTAGCTCAAGGGGCTGAGAGCGCCGGCGCGTCCAGGGCCGCGTATGGCGGCAACCACACCTGGAGGCAAGCGCCGCCTCCGGTTTGGCTGTCGCCGAGCGACATGGTGCCACCCATGGCCTCGACGAGCTGACGACACACGAAGAGACCGATGCCGGCGCCTGAAGCGGATCGGCTGCTCGGCGCCCGGAAGAACAGGTCGAACACCCGCTCCCGATCGGCCTGGTCGATCCCCGGACCGTCATCGCTGACCTCGAGCCCGACACCTCCGTTGCGCTTCACCACCCGCACGTACGCGCGGCCGTCGCCGTACTTCGCCGCGTTGGACAGGAGGTTCCTGATGACCTGGCCGATGTAGGTCTCGTCACCCGACGCGGTGGGCAGCCCTGACTCCACTTCCAGCTCGATCGCGAGCGACGGCCAGCGCTCTGCCTCGTCAGCCACGACCCGCCTCGCGACGTGATGGACAAGGACGGGTTCATTACGCTCGAGCGAGATGCCCCGGTCGATGCGTGAGAGCACGAGCACATCCTCGACCAGACGCTTCAGGCGTGTCGCCTCCTCCGCGACGTCCGCGGCGACCGCTTTGGCGATGTCCGGATCGAGCGAGGCACGCCGCGCCAGCACGGCCGCGCCCGCGACGATCGACGTCACCGGCGTGCCGAGCTCGTGCGAGAGCGTGGCGATGAACGCGTCGCGCGTACGTTCGGCTTGCCGTCGCGCCGTCACATCGACGATGATCCCGACACCTGCGATGATCGAGCCGTCAGTGTCGCGCACGGGTGCGCTCGAGATGGAGACGACGCCGCGCGTGCCGTCGAGGCGCTCGATCTCGATCTCCTCGCCCACGACCAACTCGCCGTGCTCCAAGCTCCGAGCCACCGGCCAGTCGTGCGCGCCGTATGGTCGACCGTCCTGACCGAAGCCGCGGAACGCCGCATAGTCCTCGATGCCCGTGCTCTCGCGCGCACCGCGGTAGACCTCCACGACGTACGAGTTCCGCGCGATGACGGCGCCCGCCGGATCGGTGATGCTCACCCCCACGGGCATCTGGCGCACGACCTCCTCGAGAAGACGCCGGCTGCGCGCCTCCCGCTCGAATGACTCGGCGCGCAGGAGGGCCTGTGCCGCGAGGGCGCCCAGCATCAGCAAACGATCGCGTTCGCCGGGCAGGAACGGGTGTGCCCCATCGAACCCCAGGCGCAGCACGCCCACCACGCCGTCCTCGGTGGCCAACGGGACGGCGGCGACGGCTCGATCCCCTGCCGCCTCGGCGAGCGGGACGACACCCGCGAAGCGCTCCCTGACCTCGTCGAGGCTCGAGAGCAGAAAGGGGTCGCCGCTCTGAGCGACGAGGCTGACGAGCGAACCCACGGGGGGCCCCTGCCGCAGTGCCTCCATCGCGCCGTCAGGAAAGCCGCTGGCATCGACCAGGACGAGCGCCTCGTCCCGCAGCTCGAAGAGGGCGGCTCGGTCGGCTCCCGTGGCGACCATCGAGCCCGCAAGGATGGAGGTGATCACCTCTTCCCGCGTGGCAGCGCGCACGAGCACGCCGCCAAGACGCGTGAGTGCGGCGTGTGCCTCGATGATCGACTCGAGCTGGTGGCTCATCTGTCGCTGCGCGGTGAGCTCCTCGACGGTCACGAGGATGCTCGTGACGCTCCCGTCCACATCGGTGACTGGTGCGATATGCCCGCGCCAACAGCGCTCCACGCCTGGCTGAGCCGGTGTCTCGGCTACGACGATGAGGTCGGGCACGCCGACCCCTGTCTCGATGACCGAGCGGAAGGCGAGGTAGACGTCCTCGTGGATCTCCGGCACCACGTCCTTGACGAGACTCCCGGCATGTTCGGCCACGCTCACGCCGTCCAACTCTGCGAAACCTGCGTTCACAGCAACGAAGCGGAGGTCGCGGTCGACGATCGCTGCGGGCAGGGGTAGCGCGGCCAGCCAATCGGCGGGTGCGAGCATGCGGTCCTCGGTCGGGACACTCATCGGGGCCCCCTGCGCATCCCGGCGGGTCAAGGCATGGTCGCCCGACCGACGCCGTTTCGGCCGCTAGCATACGGGTCCGTGCCGCGGGATGAGCTCACGGGCGCGCTACGATCTCCGAACGCGGGGAGACTCGCGCGACGTGCCGGGTCGGTGCCCTCAGCCCGGCCAACGCGCTCACGCCAACCGGCCTGCCCGAGGAAAACGGGCTGCTGATGGTCGATCTGGAGCGAACGGGATCAGGACGCGGGCGGCGGCATCTGGGCGGCGAACACCTGCATGAGATCGGGCGAGGTGATGGGATCGTCCTCCACGATCCGGCCATCCGCGAGACGGTAGAAGGTCAGGCCTCGGGCGGTGATCCTCTCCCCGCCCGGGAGCGTGATGGCGTAGTCGAAGCGGGCGACCACCGCATCCCCCTCAGCCACCAGGTCCTTGATCTCCATCGCACCCCCGGGACCGGCCGAGGCGACGGCCAGCCATGCCTTGAAGGCGGCGCGATCCATGTCTCCCATGGCGCGGTTGACGTAGCTCGCGGCCAGCAGGTCGTCGACCAGCTCGACATCGCCGCCGACGAGCACCTCGGTGATGAACCGACGGACGATGGCCTTGTTCTGCTCGATCGACATCTCGCGCTCTCCCTGATGACGTGGGCGGGTCGATCAGTATGGACCCGCCGGTCAAGGACGAAGCAGGGCTTGCCGGCCTGATGGGTGGGGCGTTCACGGCAGCGACAGGGTTACCCACCCGGGGTCGGTCAGGGAGGTCCGGGCTTCGCACCGAGCTGGCGCATCATCCCGAGCTGGTCGAACTGGTGCCAGTGCTCCACGATGTGGCCGTCGCGCACGCGGAAGATGTGGATCTCCGCGATGGTGTAGCGCTTGCCGGTCGGCGGCATGCCCATGAACTCGCCCGTCTGGGTCGCGCTGGCGGTCAGGCGGGCGACGACCCGATCGCCCTCCGCGATCATGTCGTCGATCGTGAATGCGGCATCGGCGAGCCCCTTCGAAACACGCTCGATCGCCCGCTTCAGGTCGCCTCTGCCGTCACCCGTCGATGGCCAGGTGTGCGGCACGAAGTCCTGGTCGACCAGCGCGTCGACCGCCCCGAGGTCGCCCTTTCCGAATACTTCATCGATGAAACGTCGCACGATCACCTTGTTCTCTTCGATGCCCATCGGATCTCTCCCAATTTGCGCACGCGGGTGTCATTGATGGCTGGGCCGGACGCCGACGAGGCTATTCGATACCAACACGTCTTGCCGCGTGGAAGCTGATACACGGCAGTGGCCTGGTTGGACTGCGGCAAAGGCGCCGCTATGCATATCGCGTGCCGCGAACCACCTCCGACTCGTGAAGAGGCCCGCCCCTCGCGGGACGGGCCACTCCTCGCGGGGCGACGCTTGGTCAGGCGGCTGGTGACGGTGCCGGGGACGGCGACCCTTCCTCGGGACCACCCTCCTCCTGCGGGATGGGACCGACCGGCTCGCCCATGGGCTCGACGGCGACGCGCTGGGCGGTCACCTCGCCCGGACCGTACTGGCCCACGGGCATACCCATGGCCTCAGCCATGGCAGCCGGGTACTCGATGGTGTAGGTCCCGGTGAAGCTTTGACCGTCCTCGGCCACCTCGATGCTGGTGCGGACGGTGAAGAAACCGAGGAAGCCGGCCTCGGGGTCATTGGCCGGGGTCACGAAGGTCGCGTCTGCCGTCTGGTCGCCGGTCGCGGCCCACGAGCCGTACGCGGTCCCATCCGGGAAGGCATTGATGATGATGCCGCCGGGCGCGACGGTCGCCAGCTCCAGTGGGTTGGACGGGTCCTCCGGCGACGAGTCGATGATCCAGGTCCCGATGGCCGGGTGCTCGACCGGGGCCTGGGCCGATACGCCGGGGGTGGCGGCCAGCATGGCCAGCAGCAGGGCCAAGAGGACGATGGTGGTGGGAACAAGACGCCGCATGGGGCTGACTCCTCTCCTGTCCCCCCATGGGGCGCCGCCCCGAGGCGCTCTCATCGTTCAAGCAGGAGTGCCTGTCTGGACGGCGGTCGCGATCATCGCGATGCGAGCAGGGTACGCCCGACGGTCAACCCTCCTTTCCGGACAGGAGGCGAGACGCCAGGAGCGGCCCCTACTCCGCTCGTCATCTCCTGGCGGGTCGCCAGCTGCGCGTCCGTCACAAGCGACCATTCTCGTCAAGTGTGGCCGAGCGCCCCGCTACTCGTCCGCATCGCCGACCTTCAGTGAGCTCTTGCTGGCCGCAAGCCCGAGGGCCAGCCGAACCGCAACGGTCGCCTCGACTCCCGATGCATCCATGCGTTCGAGCTGCTTGATCAGGCGGTCGATCTCCCGGTTCGTCTTGGCGTTGGCCATCTGCGTGCGGTAGAAGGCTCCGAGCTCACGGAAGTACTCGTTCTGAGCCTCCGATAGCGGAAGCGTCTCAACGGTCCACGGGAGTCCCGGATACACCTCGAGGTACTCGTCGTACACGTCCGCGACGCGACGCGAGTCCTTCGCCCACTTCTTGAAGGACCCGCCGCTGAAGAGCTCGTTCACGGACGCGACGAGCCTGGGGTAGACCTCGTCGCGGGCCGCCACGTATGCCGCTCGGAGGGCGACCACCTCAGGTTCCAGCACGAGCTCGGGCATCGGCTCGCTGGAGCAGGGTGAGACCGAGGCCGCGATGCTGTCCCACGCGTCGGGCCCTCCGTCCGTCCCTGGCTGCGGAGCCGGCCCAGTGATCTCGAGCGTGCGCGCGCCGTCCTCGCACGGCGCCGTGAGGAAGCGCGCCGTCACGTGGCTGCCGTCGCTCACCTCGTCCTCGGACCGAGCGACGCCGAGACGGGCGACGGGCCCGCCCGCGGCCTGCCGGTACACCGGCTCGGTGGGCGTGCCGCCGGCGACATTCCTGCCGTCGGCCAGGAGCGCTTCCACGTCCTTCTTGACCGCGCGCCAGGACCGTTCCGTGTAGGTCCTCCAAGGGCTCGCCAGTCGCGCTCTCGTCGAGGCGCGCAACGAGGGTCTCGCCGTCCGGCCCCGTTGCGCCGAGAAGTCCGTCGGAGGCCGGATCGATGGCCCACCCGGGTGGCAGCTGGATCGAGAACGCTGGCTCGTCCAACGTGTGCAGCGCCCAGCCGGCTCGCACGCCGTCGGTGCTCAGCTCGTCCGCTTGACCTGGCGGCGCACTCTCGTCCGCCGACTGCGCGGTGACGGGAGCCACGAGCATGAACGCGGCCCCGACCGCGACGAGCGCGCTCAGACCGCGATGAGCGGATACCCGCCGAACGACTCCGACTGACTTGGCCATCTTCGTTGCCTCACGTTGTCGATGCTGCTGCGGCAATGCAACGCCTGAGGACACCCAGGAGCGCTGGCACGCCGTGATGGTCATGGCTGCTCTGCCCCCGGCCAAGAGCAGGGATGATGACGGGCGTGTCATCAGGATGCAAGCAGGATTCGTGCAGCGGCTGCGGGAAGCGCCTCCATGGCCAGGCTGCCAACTCACGAGGCAAGGAGTGGCGCTGCTGCCGCTGTCGGGGCTGTCCTCACCCGCATCCTCATGCTTGTGGAGGGAGGCGAAACGCGAGACCGGGAACTGGGCCCCGTCCGATGGACGGCACCGGCCGGTCCCTTCTTCACGGTTGTGAGCCTGGCGCCCCTGGATGGACTCCGACCCCCGCCAGCAACGCAACGTGCTGGACTACTACCTCAAGGTCGGGTGAGCGGCTTCCCCTCCCCCGTTCAACTCGCTGCCTGCCACAGCCCGGCGGATGTGCACGAAGCGGGTCCCTCAGCCCGAAGACCGAGGGACCCAGTGTCAGCTGGGACGTGGGCGCAGTGGGTCGGCGTCCAACCTACTCAGGCAGATACGGTTCCGGGACCGGTGCACCGTCGAAGATGACGCCCCGGACATCGGCGCACTCACCCGTACCGCTGGGTTGTTCCATGACGGCGATGAGCCCCTCATAGGCGCCCTCGCCGACGAGGACCACCGGGCCGTTCCCCAAGTCCGTGCCGTCCGCGAGCGTCGCTCCGTAGTCCGTCGACGCCCAGGCACCGTCCTCGTTGACGATGCTCAGGGTGGCCGCGACCACGTTCGGGCCGAACGCGCGCGTACCTATCGTTCTCATAGGTCTGGTAGGCGTCCCCCTGGAGGCGAGGGTCGCTCATGGTGACAGTGTTCCGCCACGCCCCGAGGCGATACCGGCGGAGGGTCATGCGCTCGTCGCCGACCTCGAGGGTCGTCTCGGTGCCGGCCCGGTCGGGTGCGACCTCGGGGCCGACGCACCAGGTCCCGGTGAACTCGACGGGCGGCTGCTGGGCGTCGTCCGTGGTCGCTCCGAGGGGAACGCCGTCGCCCTGGCCGGAGGGCTGGGCGATGAAGACCACGCTGCCGATGCCGAACACGAGGGCGGCGGCGGCGATGGCCTTGGCTGGGCTGAACATGATCTGGGTCCTCCCTGTGATGGTGGGGGTATGGCCGTTGGTGGCCGGGATGGCGTCGGGCTGGAAGTCTGTGGTCTGGTTGGTGGTCGGCGGGGCCGACACCCGCCCGAGGTTGGGCAGCGGCCACCACTTGCGTCGGCGCTGGCGCGTGTGCGGCAACTCTGCCGCTACCAGCCGACCCGCCTGCTCTGCATCAGGCAGGACCACGTCCTCGTCCTGCAGCCAGGAGCGGACCTCCAGCAGGAGTCGGTCGTCGTCGTTCATCGAGCGACCTCCTGATGGACCGGCGCCAGGTCGACCGGCCGGGACTCGGCCTGCAGCGCGGCACGCAGCGCGCTCGACGGCACGATTCAGGCGCGAGCCGACGGTGCCGAGCCGGGATACCCAGCGTCTCGGCGACCTGAGTCCATGGGCATGTCGAGCAGGCAGCGCAGGACGATGACCGTGCGGTGCTCCACCGACAGATGACGGAAGCCTCGCTCCAGCAGGTCCCGGTCGATGACCGCGCCATACTCGTCGGGGGCGACGGGCATGCGCGATGGCCTGGATGTCGTCTTGCGGTGCCCATCTCGGCTCCGCTTCGCTTCGGCGTAGCAGGCGTGCACGAGGAGCCGATACGACCAGCCGTCGAACCTGGCTGGGTCGTCGAGGCGGCGGAGGTTGCGCCAGATGTCGAGGAAGGCCTGCTGGGTGGCATCCTCGGCCAGGTGACGGTCTCGCAGGATGCCGTAGGCCACTCGATACAGGCGCGGAGTGGTTGGCGACCGTCAGCGACTCGAACGCCTGCTGGTCGCCTTGCTGCGCCTGGACCACGAGGTCGTAGGTCCATACCCTCGCTCTCGTGAGGACCGAGCCGATCTCGGCCTCTACACGGTACGAGTGAAGATGTAGTGCTCGCACTTTCCATTTTCGTGTCGCCGACTTCAACGACGGCGCAGGCAGTGGGTCATCCGCGCCGATGGGAGCCTTCTCCCGCGAGGGCTGCCGGCACGGTGGACCGTTCCACATGACGAGCTCCACCTCGGTCCACGAGCTGGCCCGTTCCTCGATCGTCAGTGGTCCAGCCGACGCCGCGCTCGCGGCAGCGGTGAAGCCACCGAGGGCGATCTTCCTGGCCCACGGGTCGCGCTCGATGAACTCGCGCAGGGCATCGGCGGGGACTTCCGAGGTGACCGTGAGGGCCTGGTGCTGGCTGATCGCTGAGGGCCTCGCGAAGAGCACCTGGAAGCGGTCGATGAGGAGGCACAGATCGCGTGGCGTCATGATAAGGGTGGGCTCCTCGATGACGGCGCCGTCAGGCTGCTTGACCAGCTTCGTGGCCTTCAGGTCAGAACGGGACTTGGTGACGGCCTCATCGATGGCGTCGAGGGCGTTGTCGCGGACCTGAGTGACCGCCTTTCGGCTGTCCCGGCCTCCGCGGTGGCGGGGTGACCGTCTGCACCAGATGGCAGCCGTCGGTGCAACTGTGGCGGATGCGCGTGAGGTAGCGCGGCTGTTGTCGGGGGCACCCCGTGCGGTCATGCGGTCGCGCACAGGCAGGCAGGGCAGATGCCGTTGCTGTCGGTGGCTATCCCTGTATGGACCTGGCTCGCGGCGAGGAGCGAGCCGGGTGGTCGGTGGGTGGCGTCCTCGGTCAGGGCAACTCCCTGATGACGGTGGCCCTGAAGGGCGCGGCCAGCAGCTCTGGCAGGCGTGTGTACGCGGGACTGTCCGCCATGGCCGCCATCGCTGCCAGACGCACCTCGGGTGACTCCCACTCGGCGATCTCCACCAACAGGTCGGGATCGTCGAGTGCCTCGTAGCGCGTGCTTCCGAGGTAACCCGGGACGGGCTCATCCGGGACGTGGCTCACGAGCAGCTTCTCGAGCTCATCCCGCAGACCCGGCTTGGCCCGCAGCTCGACGATGACCTTGATCGCCATGTCCGACCTCGCTTCCCTTGGTACTCCGCCCCCATCTTCAAGAGGTGGAGCATAGAGCGGGTCGAGCGCGATCTGACTCGCAGCGCTCAGCGTGGTTGGTGGTCGGGTGGTGGTCGGGTGCTGGTCGTGATAGCTGCTGCCGCGAACCTCTTCCAGCACGAGCAGAGGCCCGCCCCAGAGCGGGACGGGCCTCCGTCCCAGTCGGCCGAGGAGGCTACTCGCTCGCCGGTGATGGTGTCGGCCGCTGCGCTGGTGGCGGGCCCTGATAGATGAACCCTTCGATCGTTGCTCCGGGTTCGTGGGTCGAGAACGACGAGCGCGAGGCGAATGTCCAGCCCTCGTAACCGCCCGCACCTTCTGCGATCGCCAGCATCTCGATCTTGCCCAACGGGTCCTGCACCCCACGGAACTCCCCGACCCACGTGCCAGCAGGGCCGCTGAACTCGGTCGTGCCCCAGTACACGCAGCTCCAGCGCGTGGGCATGTCGAGCAGTGGCCAGTAGCAGTCGTGGTCGATGCGGTACGTGGCCGATCCGTCCACACGCGGATCGCCCGTTGCCACGACACAGCTGAATACCTGACCACGGAACTGCTCGGAGTCCGCCCCCTTGGTCCACGTGCCCTCGTCCTCGGGCGTGCAGTCCTGGGATCCGGTCACCCACGCATGACCGCTCGGCGACGCCTCTTGTGCCGCCACGGGCAGCCCTCCGAGCGCCACGCACACCATCATGGCCGCACTCGCGGCCCAGAGCTTGCGCATGTTCGTCCCCCCTACTCACCCGTCGCTGACGGGGCCAACTCGAACGGCGGCGGGTCACCCTCGTAGAGCAGGCCGCTGAAGCCCTCCGGGGTGTCGGTCACGACCCAGGTCCAGCCGGCGTTGGTGCCTCTGCCGATCATCGTCACGTGGCTCACGAAGCCCCCGGAGGCCTCGGTCACGATGGTGCCGTACCCGGTCCAGTTCGGACTCTCGATGGTCCCCCAGCCCCAGCAACTGTGGCCGGCGCTCGCCGGCGTCAACTCGAAGCAGTCGAGGTTGACGTTGTTGGTCGTCGGCTCACCGACTCGCGGATCGCTCGATGTGTAGGTGCACTCCGCGACCCGTCCGCGCACCTGTTCGACACCGTCCACGGTGGTCGTGGTGCCCGGATCGACGGTGGGACAGGAGGCGGTCCCGGTCACCCAGACCGCGCTCGCTTCCTCCGTCTCGTCCTGCCCCGCTACCGGCAGCCCGCCGAGCGCCAGGCACACGAACATGGCCGCCCCTGCGGTCGAGGACTTGCGCATGACCGTTCCCTCCTACTCGCTCGCTGCTGTCGGCAGCGGCCCCACGGGGGCGGCGGGTCCTTGTAGATCAGCCCTCCGAACGACATGCCGTTCCCGAAGTTGGCGTTGTCGTCGTTCATGTTGAAGACGTGATAGGTGGTGTAGGTCAAGCCCTCGTAACTCCCGGTGCCGGGACAGACCAGCAGCACGAGGTACTCGTAGGCCCTGGCCGGGTTCGTCGTGCCGGTATACGAGCAGGCCCAGCCCCCATCCGATCCGTCAAGGACGTGGGTGCCCCAGAAGATGCAGTCATCTCCGCCGTAGCAGTCGTAGTTGAAGTGGTTGGTGTAGTGCCCGCTGACACGCGGGTCGCTCATCGTGTCGAGGCAGTCGAGGAGATGGTCCCGGAACCGCTCGACCCCGTCCTCATAGGTCGTCACGCCAATCCTGGTGATGGTGCAGGTCTCGTTGCCGGTCACCGCGACCGGCTCGTTCGCGGCGGGCGGTGATGATGCCGCGCTCCAGGTGGGCACAGTGATGACTTAGGCGTGTGCCGGGACCTTCGCCTCGGCGAGGGCCTTGAAGTCCTCCAGCATCTGGCGCGCGCTGCGCTCCATCCAGCCCTTGTTGATGAGGTCCTTGATGAAGCCCGGCACCTTGCCCGGCATGTCCCAGTCGCTGTCGACGACGACCTTGGTCGCCTCGCCGTCGGGCTCGAAGCGGATGTAGTTGTCCTCCGGGCCGTAGTCGCTGTGCTCGTGGATGAGCCGCAGCGGCTCGACCTCCTTGACCTCGGTGGTCGCCTTCATCTCGTAGCCCATGATCTTCATGGCCCCGACGTAGGTCGTCCCGACCTTGTCCACCGGCCCGCTGAACTCCGAGAACTTGCCCCGGGGCATCCAGTCCCCCCAGTGCGAGGTGTCGCAGTAGAAGTCCCAGACGTGCTCGACGGGTGCCTCGACGCGGGTCTCCATGTGCATGTGCTTCATGACCGTCTCCTGCCTACGGGCGGGTCGGGTTCGCCAGTGGCTCGGCGCGGTCCCGGCGGCCACGGTGTGGGCCGCGCCTCAACGCCTCCCGTTCACGGTGTATGACGCCACAGCGGTAGCACTTGGTTCAAGAGTCGGAGGTCGTGAAGGCGGGCCAGCGCCCCGGCGTTTGCTTGCCGCGTGCCAGGAGCACGGCATCCACATCCCGAATACCAGCAGAGGCCCGCCCCTCACGGGACGGGCCTGCTTATGCCTAGACAAGATCAAGGCTATTCCCAAGGCCTCGGGAGCGTGAAGTAGGCGTTCGTGTGCTCCCACGTGTACACGTCCCATACCCATGTGAACTCGCACGGGCCGATGAGCTTCGGCTCCAGCCCGGGCGGTGGTGCGTTATCGAAAGTCCAGACCTCCACATCATTCTCGTAGAAGGTGATCGTGGAGGCGCGGTATTGGATCGGCGTGTTGACGCTATCCCAGTCCAGCGGCCAGCCTGGTGTGGACTTCGCCGCGACCGTGAAGACCCCGAGGTCCACCGGCTCGCTGTCGGTGCAGTCGATGGTGATCTCGCCGAGATGCTTGTTCATGTCGAGAGCTGGAGCCGCTGCGGTGGGCGCAGCGAACGTCAACACCAGCAGCCCGGAAGCCAGCAGGACGAACAGCCTCTTCATGACATAGCCCCCCTATCCAGCGGGTCGGTCTCGCCAGTGGCTATGGCGCGGTCCCGGCGGCCAGGGTGTGGACCGCGCCTCAACGCCTCCCGCTTCACCGCGTATGACGCCACTGGACTGCCACGGGGTTCAAGGGTCGGAGGTCGTGATCGCGGACGGGTCGCCATCGGCGAGGGCCGCGGTCACCCGCCGACTCGGGAAACTGAGCCCGCCCCAGAGCGGCACGGGCCTCCCCTATCTGCTTGTCATTGGCTTCGGGCTACTCGAGCGCCGCGCAGAAGGCCTCCACGTCCCCCGAGAGGCCGTGGTCGGTCGTGATGGCGAAGACATCCTCCTGGGGGTCGAACCTGACCAGGCCCGCGCTCCGGAAGACCTCGCCGTCGGGAAGCCTGACGACCATGATCTGGCCGCTCGCGGTCTGGGAGATGATGTTGAAGTCCTCGTCCAGCTTGCCCGAGATACGGTAGTGGTACCAGTCGCTCGTCAGGGTCTCCCCGGTCGGCCCCGTGAAGGTGTCCTGCTCGGCCCAGTTATCGACTTCCAGATAGGTGCCATCAGGCATCGCAACGTACCGGAAGTAGCCGTCGAGGTGGCCGACCCAGATGACATCGAACTCGCACAGGTCATCGATGGTCACGGGATCCAAGAAGAAGTCGTACTTGCCGCCGAAGATCCGGCCACCGGCGGCGACCGGCATGGCTGACAGCACCAGCAGCAGGGCCGCCAACAGGATGATGACTCGCTTCATTGGAAGCCTCCCCCTCTCATGCGCGGGTCGGGTCCGCCAGTGGCTCGGCGCGGTCCCGGCGGCCAGGGTGTGGGCCGCGCGTCATCGCCTCCCGCTTCACCGTGTATGACGGGGATGAGTGGCGAGCGGTTCAAAGATGGGAGGTCGTGAAGGGTCGCCGCTATCCACCGACCGGAGAAGAGGCCCGCCCCAGAGCGGGACGGTCGTGTACGGTCGAGCCGAACCGCGTCAGTCCTGGTGCGACTCGAACCGGAGCGACGCCACGACCCGCTCGAGCTCGTCGCGGTCGACGTCCGTCGCATCGGGCGAGTAGGTCGCGTCGACGACGAGGCGTTGGCCGTCGACGTCGAGGACCCACAGCCGGTCGACTTGGCCCGCGACCTGTTGCCAGCGCTCACCGTACCCGTCGCCGAACCAGCTGACGAAGTCGGCGTGTCCCTCCTGGACATCGCAGCCCTCGAAGTCTCCATCGCCGGTCACCACGGCGTCGTCGGGTACCGACCATTCGAGATAGCGGCCCGGATGGCCGGCGAGCAGGACATCGGAAGGCTCCGAGGCATCGCGCTGCGCTTGGGCGCCCAGGGCCGCCACGAGGTCGTCGACGCTCGGGCCCGGGTCTTCCAGCGTCGAGCTCCACTGGCAGGGGTCGCGCGGGACCCGCCCGACGTCCCAGACGCTGATGCCCACGACGATGGGACCTTGCTTGACGATGAAGCGGCCGTCATGTGTCGACCAACCCTCGGGAACCTCGACCGAATAGCCTGGATAGGTCCCCAAACTGAGGACCTTGCCAGCCAGCGTCCGGACCTCGCTGAGCGCATCACTCGCGCCGGGTGCGGCGACGGCGCTCTCCCCGACTGTCGGTGCGGGCGTCTGGTCCTGGGCCGCGCCACTGGTCGGGCGTAACGCGACCAGCAACACGACGATCACCATCCCGCCCAAGACGGCCTGACGATGCATGGGGAGACCCCTACTCTCCCCCGAAGGCGGTCGCGGTGGGCGGCGCATCTCGTCACCCGGCGCGGCCGGATGCCGGCATGATGAGGTTCGCAACCTCCTCACGGCCCAGGGGACCGACTACCCGAAGGCCACGTCCACTGTTCGTGCCACCCTGCTACTCCAACGGCAGCTCCAGAGGCCTGCGACATTGGAGGCGATCCAGGCCGCCTCCTCGTCGGCAGCCACGCTGCCGTTGGCGGAGGGGGGACCGTAGCGGGCCACGACCTCATTGGTGGCCGGGTCGATGCGGGCGACCAGCTGGTCGCTGATGCGCGCCCAGACGGACCCGCCGCGACCGCGATGTCACCACCGATGACCGGGCGCGAGGAGACGGGGATGGTGGCCGTGACGCTATCGGTCGCAGGGTCGATGCGGGAGACCGTGCCATCGCCCTCGTTCATGGCCCACACGGCACCTTCGCCGACCGCGAGGAAGCGAGGCCTCACACCCACGGCGATCTCGCTCAGGACGGAGCCATCGGTCGGATCGATGTGGAGGACCACGTTCGTCGCCTTCCCTTCCGCCGCAGGACGATGGACGATCGCAAGCGCGACGGATCGGTGCCCGGTCCGTGTCGCCTCCGATCTCCGAAGTCCCGCCAAGCGTACGCGAACGATATCCCTTCGCCACATGGAGGGGGCTACAGGTCGACCGCGGTAGGCCGCGGCCACGGTTGGGTGGCTGAGCCAGCACTTCACCTGACCGCTGGCGCCATTGGCGACGTGACTCAGGGTCGGTGTTTGGCTCAGACGTGCACGCTCAGCTGCCGAGCACGGGGCTGGGCACGCGCCTGCGCCGGGGGTAGGGTCTCGGTGACGAGCAACACGCCGTCACAGGAAGACGCACGGGAGGTGGTCGCGGCGATGGACACGATGGCTGAGGCTGAAGCTGGACCCGAGGACCGCAGGCCGTGGCGGAAGGCCCGACGGTCGCGACAGGGTGGACCCGCCGCCGGGGGCGGTGCGGTCTACGGGATCGGCATGCTCGGTGCGCTGGTCTACTTCCTCCAGGCCGCCAAGTCCAGCTGGGACTACGTCCTGGCCTTCCCCAAGGCCGTCGTCTGGCCGGCCCTGCTGGTCTACAAGCTGTTCAAGAGCTTCTACGGCTAGCGAGAGGCGGGAGCGCTGGCTCCGGGTCCAGCCGGTGTGGATGCGCTCCGTTATCGCGCCCCCGGACGGACTTGAACCGCCGACTTCCACACGCTTGACTGGTACGCGGAGGCCGGATGAACGTTGCCCCCCTTTCCGCCAGCGCCCGACGCGACGCCAACTCGAGGTCCTGCGGGCGTACATCAGAGCCGGATCGGTCGCGGCCGCGGCGTACGAGCTCGGTATCAGCGAGACGACGGCGCGACAGCACCTGTCGGGGCTCTATCGGTGGACGGGCTGCCTGAACGCGGCGCAGGCGGCATACCTGCTCGGCGTTGCGGAGTGGGACCGGTCGCTTGCCCCGACTGGAAGAACGAGCACGCCAGTGGCGTCCGCGATCCCAGGGATCGCACCTCGCGGTGCACCCTAACGGCTTGACCGGGGGCCCGCAGCTCAGGTTCCTCGGCCCGAACGGGAAGGCATGACGAACCGGCGTGAAGGCGCAGCCTGCCAGCTGCCCAGACGGGCGACTGACAGGCTGGGCCGGGGCTTACGAGGCCGGGCTCGGCTCGGGACCCATCGGGGTCAGGTCGGTCCCCATGGGCTCGACGGCGATGCGCGTCCCGGTCGCCGTGGCGGGACCCATCTGGCCGATCGGGGTGCCCTCTGGGCCGCCGTACTCGACGCTGTATGTGCCGCTCAAGGTGCCGTCGGCCGCCACCTCGAGCGAGCCCCGGATCGTGGCGCTGTAGACCGCTCCGGCCTCCTCGATCTGGTACTGGGTGAAGGTCAGGTCGCCCGTGCTCGGACCGGTCGCCGCCCAGGAGCCGATGCCGGCACCGACGCCGTCGGTCTGGATGTAGGTGCCGTCGGCGTGGAAGATGGCCGTCGTGGGGGCACTCGACGAGTCGTTGCCGACGTCGAGCAGCCAGGCGCCCACCAGCGGACTGTCGGCTGTGGCGCTGGCGTCCTGCGCCAGGGTGGTCGAAGCGAAGCCGCCGATGGCCAGAAGACCGATGGCCAGGATGGATGTCGCGGCGGATAGTCGGCGCATGGGATGCCCTCCTCAGGGATGACCCCGGAGGACAGGTCTAGACGCCTGTCGGTCCGCTTATGGGGTGATCACCGTGTTCTCTATTCGCGCACTTGTCAAGTGATGCTTTCGACACAGGTCAAGGGGCATTTCATCGATCCTTCAGGTTGACAGGTCTACCCTGCGGCCCAGCAGTGCTCCCTCCATGCGCCACGCGGTCGCTGGGGAGCAAGCCTCGAAGGCCTCGGCCCGCCAGAGACCCGATGACACCCCGAAGTGGCGGGATGATCCGGAGGCACGAGATGAAGACCAGGTCCTGGACCGGAGTCGCGGCCGCGCTGGCTGCTTCCCTCCTGCTCGCCGGTGCCGTCGCCGCTCAGTCGACGGGCGCGTCGCCAGCAGCGTCGATGACCCCGATGTCGATGAGCCCGGCACCCAGCACGGCTCCCGCGGTCTCGGCCACCGCCGTGACCATCAGCGGCTTCGCCTTCGGGCCGGCCTCGATCAGCGTCCCGGTCGGCTCGACGGTCACGTGGACGAACCAGGACAGCACCGCCCACACCGTGACCGCCGATGACGGCTCCTTCGACAGCGGCAGCCTGGCGCAGGGCGCCACGTTCAGCCAGACGTTCGACACGCCCGGCACGTACACCTATCACTGCGCCATCCACTCCTCCATGACCGGCACCATCACGGTCGTGGCAGCGTCGGCACCCAGCACGGCTCCCGCGGTCCCGGCCACCGCCGTGACCATCAGCGGCTTCGCCTTCGGGCCGGCCTCGATCAGCGTCCCGGTCGGCTCGACGGTCACGTGGACGAACCAGGACAGCGTCGCCCACACCGTGACCGCCGATGACGGCTCCTTCGACAGCGGCAGCCTGGCGCAGGGCGCCACGTTCAGCCAGACGTTCGACACGCCCGGCACGTACACCTATCACTGCGCCATCCACTCCTCCATGACCGGCACCGTCACGGTCGAGTAGTCGGCTCTTTGTCGTGCCTCCTCGCCATTCCTCCTATCAGGAGGATGGCGGGGTCGCCTACGTCCGACCCGCCACGAGCGCCATCGCCGCCCTGACGCGCTCGATCTCGCCACTCGCTGGCCTGGCCTGCCCTACAGCAGCCCGAGGCCTTCGGCCACGAGCAGCGCGCCGAGCTGATGGCGCTCCCCTTCGCCTCGCGCTACCGGGCCCTGACCGTCCTCGTGGCTGTGACCGTCGCGACCCTGCTCGTCCATGCTGGCTCGGTCGTCCTGGGGGCGACCTTCGCGCTATGTCCTCATCGACAGGTTCCAGGTGCTGTTCACCAGGCCATCAGCAATCAACCAGCATCAGGGCCTCACGGTCACCTCGGAAGTCCCCGCCGATGCCCTCAGGGAGTTCATCGAGCTGACCCGTGGGCTGGCCGAACCGGCCCCGCAGGAGTCACCGATCCCGCGACGTCCGCGACGTCTGAACGATTGACCGGGGCACCATCGAGGGCGGCGGGAGTCTCAGACTGGCTGGTCAGGCACGAAGTAGTTGTGCATGTCCAACTCTTTGTACAACGTGTACAAGTCCCGGGTCTAACCCCTACGAGAGAAACGCCGCCGCCTACGCGATTTTCGAGGCGCGGCGGACGTCGCTCGGAAATGCGTTCTTGACGGGGATGATCAGCACGGGTGACGTTGGCGCGGCGACCCTACCCGGCGGCGGGACTGGCCCCTCGCGCAGGCCGATCACGTTGCCGGCGGGGTCCTTGAACCAGGCACCGCGTGCCGGACCGAACCGGGCGATGAAGTTGACGGTCTTGGGTGTTTCGTACTCCTCGAAGATCACACCCCGTGGTAGGCGAGAATTCGCGGACGACGGCCTCGATGTCCTCGACCTCGAAGTGCATGACCGTCAGACCACCGGCAGGGGTCTGCCCACGCCGAATCGAGCACCCGCGACTCCCTTGCCGGCACCGAACCGGCAGCCTGCCGGGGTCTCCTCGAGGAGTGTGAGGCCGAGCTGTTCCTCGTAGAACGGCTTGGCGAGGTCGAGGTCCGTCACCACCAGGGTCGTGACCGCCAAGAACTCGGAGAGCATCGTCGTCACCTCGATCATGGATACCGACTGGTTCGGGAGGCGCGTCTGGATGCCTGAAGGCAGGGACGCCGACCCAGTGTGGTGACCGGGAGTATGGACTGGCGCCGGCTCCATGTCACCCACGAGGTCCCGGCGAGTGACGCCATGCGGGCCTGGTAGGCGCGGCGCTTGGCCTGCCAGTCGCCCTTCGTGGCCTGGACCACGACGAGCGAGTGAGCGCTGATGCCGTGGCGACGGCACAGCTCACGCAGGGATCTGGCTGGTGATGTACTCGCGCTCAAGGGCGCGGTAGTCGCGGACCTTGTTCAGGGTGACCGCCTCTCGGCTGTCCCGGCCTCCACCGTGGTGGAGTGACCGTCTGCACCAGATGCGTAGCCGTCGGTGCAAGTGGACGGATGCGCGTGAGGTGGCGGCGGGCTGCCAGGACCATGTCCTGGGCCGCTGCACGCACCCGCCACTCAGAAGGCGGAGCGCAGCCGCTCGCCACGATGCCCGTGCTGCTGGTGCCTTTGTAGATGGACAGGGTCGCGGCGACCGTCGTGGGCGGTGGTGACCCAGTCACGCTCAGGCGATGGTCGGGTCGTGGGCGGGTGGTGGTCTGGTCCCCGACACGTCTCGCCGCGTGGAAGCTGACACGCTTCGAATGGGCTGGTTCGGACTGCGAGGAAAGTGCGGCGAAGTGCGCCGCCTGGTCACCCGTGAGCCGCGATCATCCTCCGACTCGTGAGGAGGCCCGCCCCTCGCGGGACGGGCCACTGCTCGCGGGGCGAAGCTTGGTCAGCCCGCGGGTGACGCTTCCGGGGTCGGCGGGGACTCCGCCGGCTCGGGACCACCTTCCTCCGGGAACGGGACCGGCTCGCCCATGGGCTCGACGGCGATGCGCTGGCCGGTCACGGTACCCGGACCGATCTGCTGGCCCACGGGGAGACCCATGGCCTCGGCCATGGCAGCCGGGAACTCGATCGTGTAGGTCCCCGCGAAGCTCTGACCATCCTCGGCCACCTCGATGCTGGTGCGGATCGTGGCGTACCCGACGAGGCACCCGCCTCCGGGTCATGCTGCGAGGCCAGGAAGGTCACATCCACGCTCCGCTCGCCGGTCGCGGCCCACGGGCCGTAGCCGGTCCCATCCGGGAGGGCGATCGTGGCGATGCCGCCAGGAGCGACGGTCAGCAGGTCGAGGGGGTCCGTGGTGTCATCCGGGGATCCATCGGTGAGCCAGACCCCGACGGCCGGGTGTTCGTCGGGGGCCTGGGCCGAGACGCCGGGGGCGGCGGCCAGCGTGGCCAGCAGCAGGGCCATCAGGACGATGGTGGTGGACGCAAGACGCCGCATGGGGCTGACTCCTCTCCTGTCCCCCCATGGGCACCGTCCCGAGGCGCTCTCGTCGTTCGGCGGGAGTGCCTGTCTGGACGGCGGTCGCGATCATCGCGAGAGCAAGAGGGTACGCCTGCAGGTCAAGCTCACCGGGGCGCCGTGTTGTTGCTCGATGAATCCGTCAGTGCCAACTGCTCAGTGACTTTGTCAGTCTCCGCAGATGTGGGAGACGATCACGATGACGAGCAGGGAGCAGCAGCGGGCACAGGTGCTGACACGGCTGCTGGTGGGTGACGTGACGGCCGGGGAGGCGGCGCTCCTCCTCGGGCTCTCGGAGCGGCAGGTCTTCCGCCTCCGGGCCGGGTACGAGCGGGACGGCCCGGCCGCCCTCGTCCACGGCAACCGGGGACGCGTCTCCCCGCGCCGCCTCGATCCGGCCCTGGCCGAGCGGATCCTGGTCCTGGCCCGGACCACGTACGACGGGGCCAACGACTGCCACCTCGCGGAGCTGCTCGCCGAGCACGAGGGCATCGCGATCGGCCGGGCCTCGCTGCGTCGCCTGCTCCGGGCGGCCGGCCAGGCGAGCCCGCGCCGCCGCCGCGCCCCCCGGCACCGCAGCCGCCGGGACCGGATGCCCCAGGCGGGGATGCTGCTCCAGGTCGACGGCAGCCGGCACGACTGGCTCGAGGGCCGGGGACCGCGCCTGACCCTGGTCGGCGCGATCGACGACGCGACCGGGCGCCTGACCGGGGCCGTGTTCCGCGAGCAGGAGGACACCGCGGGCTACCTCATCGTGCTCCGGGACACGGTCCGCCGGCACGGCATCCCGCTCGCGGTGTACCGGGACCGCCACACCCTGTTCGAGACCCCGCGCGGCTCGCTCATGACGCTCGAGGAGCAGCTCGCGGACACCCGGACCCCGACCCAGCTCGGGCGGGCGTTCGAGGAGCTCGGGATCACCTCGATCGCGGCCCGCAGCCCCCAGGCCAAGGGCCGCATCGAGCGTGCCTGGGGCACGCTCCAGGACCGCCTCGTCACCGAGCTGCGCCTCGCGGGGGCGGACGACCTCGCCGAGCGCCGAACGCGGTCCTGGCCCGCTTCCTGCCCCGCTTCGACCGGCGCTTCAGCGTGCCCGCGGCGGACCCGGCTCCCGCCTGGCGCCCGTTGCCCGCCGGCACCCGGATCGAGCGGATCTGCTGCCTCAAGTACCGCCGGGTCGTCGCCAACGACCACACGGTCCGGGCGGGTGCGACGATCCTCCAGCTGCCACCGGGACCCGGCCGCCGGGGCTATGCCGGCCGACGGGTCGAGGTCCAGCTGCGGCTCGACGGCCGGATCGTCGTGTGGGACGGCGAGCGCGAGGTGCTCGCGGTGCCGGCACCCGCCGATCCCGTGCAGCTCCGGGCGCTCGAGTCGGCCCGCGGCGACATCGGTTCCGCCGCCCCGAGTGCAGCACCAGGTCGGGCACCATCCCGGCCCCGGACCATCCCTGGCGCAGGATGCCGGTCAACGGCCGGCTGACCACCACCCGACTGACAGGATCACGGAGCAGATGACCTGACAGAGTCACTGAGCTGCGACAGTGTCCCGGGGCTGGACTCCCCCGGGACTCCGGGCAGAAGGACCCAGGGACCGGGCGGGGCCGTGGGTCACTGGCATCCGGGGCCTCGTACACTCGGGATGTGCCGGGCGGACCGGCCGCCATGGGGGAGATGCGGGATGCGCGCACGCATGACCACGACCGGGCTCGTCGGCGTCCTGGCGGCGCTCGGCGTCGTCGTTGCTCCGATGCCGGTCATCGCCCAGTCACCGGCTCCGCCCGACCAGGCGAGCGCGGCCTCGCCCGGCCAGGCGGTCGCGGCCAGCCCGAGCCAGGTCGCGAGTCCCGATCCGGCCCTGGCAGCCACGTGCCTCTCCTTCGAGGCGCAGCCCGAACGCTGCTACCTGGTGGGCGAGGCGCACGTCACGCTGCGTGGCGCCGATCAGTCGCTCGCTCGAGGTGCCGCTGCTGTGGGGCGTCAACGCCAGCTCCGACTTCGTGCCATCCATCAGCCTCCACTTCGAGGACCCGGACGTGGCCAGCCTGGTCATCGACCTGCCCGGCGTCCCGGGAGCCTCCACGACACCGGCCGACGGCAATTCCGCGGCCCAGGGCGAGGCCCAGGTCTGGTGGTCGCTCCACGGTGGCGGTGACAGCGGCGAGCACCTGGCGGCTTACGGGCACGCCTGCAGCGTGAGCTTCGAAGCGGACGCGGCAGGTCGCCTGTCGGGTTCGATCCGTTGTCCACGGGAACGCCTGGACCGACAGCGACGGTATCGGGCGTCCGTGGACTTCGAGGCCACACCGCTGCTGCGCGGACCCCTGCCCACTCCGATGCCGACCCCCAGCCCAGCCCCACCGAGCGTGACCGATGCACCCTGCGCGCTGGTGGACGACGCGGCGGTGTCCGACGCCCTGAACCTCAAGAGCGGACGCCTGCTGCTGCTGGACGCCGGGCCCGGCCAGTGTGTGGGCCTCGTCGCCGACGAGGAGGCCGTCTTCCTGTCCGTGCGTGACGATGCCGCGACGCTGGAGCTGGCCGGCGACGGCTCATTCCGGGGCGCGACCTGCACGCCCCTGCCGGCTCCGGCCCTGGGCGATGCCTCCAGCGCGGCCTCGTGCACGTGGCCCGATGAGCGGTCGGTGGTGGCCGGCAACGTGCTCCAGGGCACGGTCTCGGTCGTCGTCTCCCTGGCCTCGGGAACGCTGCCGCCGGATGCGCTCGCCGCTGGCGTGGAGGTGCTGCTCGCGGGTGCGCTCGACCGGCTGCCCTGACCTGACCGGCGAGGGTCACGCGCAGGGCGAGGCCCCGCACGAAGTCTCACGTCTCGCGGCGCATGCGACGGGCATACGCGGCCGGCGACAGACCGAACGTCCAGGCCACGGCGCCCAGGGCCGTGCGCATGGTCGGTGGCACCCGCAGCTCGTAGCGGCGGCGGCGGCCGTCCGGCTCCGGGGTGCTGTTGACGACCTCGACCGTCGTGAGCGGCTCGTCACCGGGGAGTCGGAGGCGCCACAGCGTGCCCCAGCGATCGCGGTGGACCAGCTCCGCGCCGGCGTGGCGGCGGAAGCGACCCACGCCGTAGCGCTCGATCATGAGCCGCCGCACCTCGATGTTCGGTTCGTTCACGATGGCCCCCACGGTGAGCGTCTCGAGCTCGATGACCCGGCGCGGCACGAGCGTGCCGTGCCAGGCGAAGAGTTCCAGCCCGTCGTCGTAGACGACCGCGGGGCCGTCGGACGCGTGCGGGCGCATGGCCTCGTCGAGATGGATGACCGTGGGGCGCTCGCAGACCACGACGATCCCCTCGAACGGCCAGCACCAGCCGGAACCGGCCAGGACCACGAGCGCGTCGAGCAAGGCGGCGTGCTCGACGTCACGGTGGAGGCCCAGCTGCCGGGCCACGTCGTGGAGAGCGGTCCGGTCGGCGTCGAGGTGGCCAAGGCCCGCCGACATGACGTGCTGCCAGGGCGCCGGCCATGCCGGCAGCTGGCCGCGGATGGGCACGCCCGGCGGTCGGTCGAGGCGGCGCGTCGCGCCATCCTCGATGGTCGAGCGCAGGGGCGCCAGGCGCCCTGCGAGCCACGCGCCGACCTCCTGCTCCAGCATCACCCGAAGGCGCTCGGTGCTGGCGCCGTGCAGGGCCATGTCGAGCTGCGCGTACGCACCAGCCTGGACGCGACCGAGCACGAACGACCCGACGCCGTGCCGCACACGCGCGTCGGCGGCCGCCGTGCCCTGGAGCTGCGACACGGCCTGGGCGCCCGCGGTGGGTGATCGCCGCCACAGGACGACCGGCGCCGGCAGGCCGGCGCGGATGTACAGCGTCGCCAGCGCCGCCTCCACGGCGGGACGGTCGGCCGGACCGGTGGCCAGGGCACGGGCGAGCCAGGCCTCGCGGGCGCTGGCGATGCGCGCGCGGTGGCCCCGGGGCATCCGGTGGGCGGTCGGGCGAGCCGGCCACCTGGCTTCGTCCAGTCCCGGACCGCGGGACCGCGTTCAGTCCCGGACCGTGCGGCGCCGCGGGTGCCACCCGGGAGCGGGCACGTACTCGCTCTGGAGCCCGACCCGGTAGAGGCCGGGCGCAAGATCGATGGCTGCGTGCTCCTGGTGGGTCAGGCTCGTGGGGGCCACGATGCGCAGGAAGCGCCGCGTCCGACCACCCTCCTGCGTAACCTCCAGCAGCTCACCAGCCGAGGCCGGCACCGAGTGGAGGTGGCCGGTCGCCTCCCCGTAGGCGAGCACCAACCGGCCGCGCTCAGCCGGCACCGAGCGGACCGTCGACCCCGGGCGGCAGCCGGCCCACCCCGTCGAGGAGCACGTCACCCTGCCGATACATCGGTCGCTCGCCCATCACGCCTGCCTCCTGTTACTCCGGATGGACGCCACAGGATAGAACAGATGATCTATCGGGCGAAACCCCCGGCCGACCGACTACTCGGGCACGTTGGGACTGGGCCGGCGGTCGGCCCGTCGGCGGATCGGCCCGTCAGCGAGTGGACCATGCGGCGGATCGAGCCGGTGGCGGATCGACCGGGTGGCCGGAGCGAACGGTGGCCGCTGAACTGCCACTCACGTATCCGACGAGAAGCAGGGCTGCCGCGCCCAGCGTTGGAGATGCCACCTGTCACGGCGCGCTCGACCCACCGCTGCCTGAAGCGGCAGTGCAGGCCGACGGGCGAGGCTGGGCTGCGGGATCGAAGACCGTCGCGAGAGTGGCGAGTGGAGTTCCGGCCGGCGGCCGGACGCCCGCCTGACCGCGCCCCTGTGCGGCTGCGCGCCTGCTTCGAGCGTGGGCCCCGCAGCGCCACGGCGATGAAGCCGGCCAGCGAGATGCCGGTGAGGATGGGAACGGCTGCCTTCGCAGCGCGGGGTGGCAGGACGGCTCGAACATCGGCACCGGGTCGCCCAGGCGCGACTGGACTGGTCCGAAGGGGCAGTCCCCGCGACCCACGAGCAGCGCCAGACCCTCGATGGAGAGGAAGACCACGCAGGCAGCGAGGAGTGGTCGCGACGGCGGCGAACGCGGACCACCAGATGTACCCGAGGCTGGCCATGCCGGCCACGCCCAGACGATGTGGGCGATGCGGAAGGCCCTCGCTCCCGGGGGCAGGTCGGACCACGTCATGGGCGAGAGGATACCGATGGCCCGGGCCGCGCTGGCGGCGGGGCGATGACGACGATCAGGCGGGCACCCAATCGAACGTGTCCGGGTAGGGCCCGTGCGACCCGCGTCACCCTCGTCGAGCCCAGCGATAGCGGCCATGTCCGCGGTCGTGAGCTCCAGGTCGAAGATGGCCAGGTTCTCGCGCATGCGGGCCGCCGACATCGTCTTGGGGAGACGACGTCGCCCCGCTGGATGTGCCAGCGCAGCACGACCTGCGAGGCGCTGCGGCCCAGGCGCGCGGCGATGTCGCCGACGACGGGGTCCGTGAGGGCCCGACCCTGCACGAGCGGTGCCCAGGCCTCGGTCACGATGCCGTGCGCCTGCCCGTAGCGGCGCAGCGCATCGTTGGGGAAGTAGGGATGCACCTCGACCTGGTTGACGGCAGGCAGCATGGCGGTCTCCGCGGCCGGCCGCTCGAGGTGCGCGATGGCGAAGTTCGAGACGCCGATCGAGCGCGCCCGACCTTCCTCCGCGAAGCCCTCCAGCAGCCGCCAGGTGCTCACGAAGTCGCCGTCGTAGAGCGTCGGCAGTGGCCAGTGGATGAGGAAGAGGTCCACGTAGTCGGAGCCCAGCGCCGCCAGCGTGGCGTCGAAGCTGCGGCGGGCATCGTCGGGCCGATGGGCCGCGTTGCTCAGCTTGCTCGTGACGAAGACCTCGCCGCGGTAGAGGCCGGCAGCCCGGATGCCCTCGCCCACGCCGCGCTCGTTCCGGTACATCTGCGCCGTGTCGATGTGACGGTAGCCGGCGTCCAGGGCAGCGCGCACGGCCTGGGCCGTGGATCCGGCGGGACCTGGTACGTCCATACCGAGCTGCGGGATGGCGTGCCCGTCGATGAGCGTGATGGTCGGGATGGCGGTCATGGCATGCTCCTCGTTCACGAACCCCTTCCAGCCCCAGCACCCGTCGTCCCGTCAGACGCGTGGCGTGTTGCGGTTCTCGACCTTGCGCCGAGCATGACAGGACGACGACGGCGGTTCACGCCACCAGCTTGACAAGGCAGGCGGTGCGCCGCGCGGCCGTTCCCACTTCGCGGGTCGGGACGAGCGCATCGACTGACCCCGACATCTCGGCGAGCCTCACCGCCTCGGCCCGGACCTGGGTGCTGTGGTGGGTCTGCTTCCTTCCTCAGGGCTACGCTTCTGGCCAGGCACTCGCCGGGGTATTCGTCCTGCGCCAATCAACACTGTCGGGCTCCTGACGCGAATGCTCAACGATTCCACGCTGCTCCCACAAGGCGCGCTGCAGGGCCCGAAGGGTCGGGGCGTGTTGCCGCGTGGAGCTGGCGCGGGAAACCGTCTGGTCCCGGAAACGGCCTGCACGCCCATCGAGGGGGCCATGATTCAGACACGGGGGGGTTCAGCCGCGCCACGTGGGCGCCCGGCTGCCGGCGCCCGCCG